>NZ_QASN01000001.1 GCF_003052585.1 Pseudomonas mangrovi
CCGCATCGAGGCCATCCAGACCCAGTTCGAGCGCGTCCAGCTGCGCGGCAAGGTCCGTGGCGTGGGTGCCGGGCACTTGTTCAAGCTGACCAATTACCCGCGCGAGGACCAGAACCGTGAGTATCTGGTCATCTCCGCCAGTTATCAGATCGCTCAGGAAAGCGCCGAGTCCGGGCGTGGCGGCGGCGACCAGTTCAACAGCTCACTGGTCTGCATCGAGGCCACCCAGCCGTACCGGCTGCTGCCGATGACGGTACGGCCGATCGTCCAGGGTCCGCAGACCGCGATGGTGGTCGGCCCCCAGGGCGAAGAGATCTGGACCGACCAGTACGGTCGGGTGAAGGTGCACTTCTACTGGGACCGGCATGACCAGTCCAACGAGAACAGCTCCTGCTGGATTCGCGTATCGCAGTACTGGGCCGGCAAGAACTGGGGCGCGATCCACGTGCCGCGGATCGGCCAGGAGGTGATCGTCAGCTTCCTCGAAGGCGACCCCGACCGGCCGATCATCACCGGCCGGGTCTACAACGCCGAGCAGACCGTGCCCTACGAGCTGCCCGCCAACGCCACCCAGAGCGGGATCAAGAGCCGTTCGAGCAAGGGCGGCACGCCGGCCAACTTCAATGAAATCCGCATGGAGGACAAGAAGGGCGCCGAGCAGCTGTATATCCACGCCGAGCGCAACCAGGACATCGTGGTGGAAAACGACGAGAGCCACTTCGTCGGCCACAACCGCAACCGCACCGTGGGCAACGACGAGACCGTGCGCATCGTCCGCGACCGCCTGCGCGGGGTGAAACGTAACGACAGCCTGCTGGTCGGCGGCGCGCGGCGCGACGCCATCAGCACCCAGTACCTGATCGAGGCCGGCGCGCAGATCCGCCTGGTCTGCGGCAAGAGCGTGCTGGAGTTCAACGCCAGCGGCGAGATCAACATCTCCGGCACCGCCTTCAACATCTTCGCCTCCGGCAACGGCAACATCGATACCGGCGGCCGCCTGGACCTCAACTCCGGCGGCGCGAGCGAAGTGCCTGCCCAGGGCCAGGGCGACAAGGGCAGCATCGACGCGGAAGTCGAAGCGCTGTTTCCGCCACCGAAGGAGCAGGGGTGAGATTGCGTGGGCACCTGTATGGAGTCGTCGGCATGGCGCTGTCCCTTGATCTGATGGCCGGGGAGTTTCTCGAACCGTGTAGTGAAGGGACATCGGGCTACCACGAGCGTGTCGAAACGCTCATCGACATGGCCAGCCAGACCACTCGGAAAAACGCACTTTCGCTGGTACGCAGACCGTCTTTCGCCGTCGAGTCCGGAGTACGTCTGGATGACCGCAATTTGGTTCATGCCGTGCGCTTCAAAGAATCGCTGTGGTCTGAAGGACGGCGTTTGAATGCGACACTGGATTTCTCCGGCGTGCAGGTACCGGTTCTCAATGATCAGGCGCCCATCGCACCTGAACTGGCCGAACGCATCCGGCGCACCTTCGGCCAGGCCATTCTCTCTTCCAGGCGCTCCGAACGATTCGGGCTGGATGGCGTTTCCTATTCCTTCACATTGCCGGATGCGGGATGCGCGAGCGCCTGGTCACCGGAACCCGAGAGCAGAAGCGGGCAACTGGTGCATCTGATGAAGTTGCTCGATGCGCATGCCAATGCGCCGGACCCCGTCGAAAGCGAGGGCCGGATCGCCGCGTTGCTTGATGTCCTCCAGAACGTCAAGCCGGCACCCTGAGCGTTCAGTCAAGTCTGGAGGTTTCAGATGCAACGGCTGGAAGAAGACTATTCCGGAGATACGGCGTGGCAGGCCTTTGCCAGTCGCTACATGCAGGAGTACGACGACGCCAATTGCCGATTGCTCGCGGATTCTTTGGGTGGCCACCTCGCTATCGCCTCGATCATGTACGGCAAGAGAGGCATCCAGGAAGCGCTCTGGTGGATCGAGCAGCCAGTTCCTGCTCTGGATGAACTTCGTCCTATCGACTGCCTGGACAGCCCCGTTCTGTTGAAGCGTCTGAAGACAGTGCTGATGCGCATGCCATAACACTAGGACCGTTCCGCTACCTGGAACAAGTGTGGCCCTCTGGAAGCGAGGCGACCGAATGAACAACCTGCTGAAGAGACGGAAACCGTTATTCGACGGTGAAGACAGCGACTTCTACCGATTCAGCGCCGCACTGGATCTACCGGGTGGCGGCCAGCTGATTTTCGACAATCAACGAACCCATTACTTGAGCGAGCTGGGCGAGTCGGCAGACGCGCTGATGAGCCTGCTGGAGCGTGCAGAGAAGCGTGTCGATTCCGTCGCAGGGTTTGCCAGCTACAGGCAAGACAACCTGGCGCTGCATTATCAACAGACGACCGACCCGTGCTCGGGCGCCGGCTATCTCATCGTGGTGGCTGCCGGAGAGCTGCAACCGGCACGCTACGCCATCTATCTGGCCGGCGTGTTCGCCTGGCCTTGAGCGCCTTCTGGGCGGCTTCGCCCTGGATGCCGCGCGTCCCGCTAAGGCTTTATCCGCCGCGCCTCGCATTCACCCGCCTGGCAACGCGCCAGGAAATCTGCACAGGCCGCGGCATCGCTCAGGAACAGCTGATACTCCTGCGCCGAGAGCGCATAGAAGACCTCATAGTCGACCCGAGGCTGACTGATCGGAGTGGACAGGTAATGTCGGCCGCTGTCTTGCTCGACACCCAACGAGAAACGTTCCGTGCGACTGACGAAGGTGTCGTTGAAACGCATGCTGTTTTTCTCTCGGGTGGTGCCGAAAAGCGCGTGCCGGGCGGCAAATATTCTTCACGGCTGATATCCCGACCAAAGCCCAAGGCATGGTTGAGCAGTCGGTTGTCGTGTGGGACCCATCCCCGGCTTTCCGGCTTGCCATAGAACTTCACATAGCACTTGGGGGGGGCGGTGGTCCCAGCGATAGGTGACTTCCTAGAAGTCGTAGTCGATATAGAGGTCGCGCCGGGCAGATTCGTCGCCGTTGTGTATGCCCATCCGTCCTTTTCGTGGCCGCCTTGCCGGCATCAGGCGTTGAGCGGAACGAAGTCCGGACCTCCGAGATTGTCACGCACGGCCGTGGCCAGGCGCAGCAGCGGCACCCAGATACCCTGCGGGCTGTTCCAGGTGGCGCCGGCCCAGCGGGTGTCGGCGATCAGCTCGTCCTTGCGCTCGGCCATGCGTAGCTGCAGGGCCAGCGCCACCGCGCCCAGATCCAGCTCCGGCAGATCGGCGTAACTACCCTGAGGCTGCGCGCGCTTCTTGCCCAGGCAGTAGTGGTAGTACCAGAGCCAGTTGGCCACGCTATAGATCGCTCGATTGACGTCCGGGTAGTCGCGCAGCGCCTTGAGCATGCCGGCGATCCAGCGTTGCCAGAGCAGCGGGTCGCCAGCCTCCCGCCAGTGTGGCAACAGCAACTGATCGAACGCCTGGGGGATGTTCTGCGGCTCCTCGTTGTCGACCCGCGCTTCGAGAAAGTAGAACGGCTCGCCGACCACGAAGCGGTCGAGCTCGTCGTTGGCCAACGCCAGTTCAAGTACGTCGTCCTGAGTGCTCATTGAATTTTCACCACGTCATGCGTCCTCATCAGCGCGCCTATGTCGTTGCCGTGGGCGATCGGCACGTTGTCCAGCACCGCTTCGCGCATACCCCCAGGATGGGTTACGCCGCCTGGTCGCCAGAGCGAATTTGCACCGCCTTCGTTGCCGGTGGGCATCAGCACCTTGGGGTTGTCCATCTTGAGCATGTAGATGTCCTTGCCCGCGAGCGAGCCGGGATCATAGCCCAACGCGTTTTCCAGCACGGTGACATCACCCGTCTTCTTGTACTGGGCCACCACCGAAGCCATGTCCGGCTCGGCCATCACGAATTTGTTGGGGTTGAAGGTGCCGTACATCGGGTTGGAAATGTCGTCGGCAGTAAACAGGAAGGCGCCGCCCTTATCCTTGAATACCTGCAGGTGACCCTGAACATATGCGCCCTCTAGATAGTCCCCGGGCGGCGGCCGTGATCCTTTGGGCATCGCCAGGATATCCGCCTCGCTGTAGCCCGGTTTGTACCTCGGTGTCGGCTTGGCCGGTTGTCCCAGCCGTGCCAGCTTCGGCCCCATTCCCAACAAGGCCAGGCCCGCCACACCCTGCAGCAGGTCGCGGTAACCGGGGCCGAGGCGGTCGCCCAGATCGCCGAGCAAGGCCATGCCGCCCATCATCGCGCCACCGATGACCAGCGCACCGGCCAGTACCGCCACACCGGCCATGGCCGCGAGGATCAGCGCGCCACCCGCGGCGAGCAGCCCTAGCGCTTCGAGGCCGGTGTGCATCCAGCCCTCGATGTCGAGGACAAAGGCCACGCGCACCGTCGGGCCGCCGATGAAGGTGTTCTCGCTGCCGCTCTTGATATGCGCGCCGCAGACCATCTTGCTGTGCAGTCGCGCGGCCGGGGCGCCGTTGATGAAGACGCTGGCGCTGCCCTCCGCGATCAGTACCGGGAATGGCCACAGCGGGTGGTTGCAGGGAAAGCCGGTGCAGGAGCTGGCGTTGTCCATCCCTGCGCGCATGGCGTTGCGGCTGTTGATGTAGACGTTGATGCTGCCGACGATCAACGCCCCGGTCGTGGGCTCGGGTAACTTGAAGATGGTGCTCAGGCCCTTGACCACCTGGAACATCGACAGGCCGCCGGCAGCCACCGAGCCGGCCATGATCGCCAGTGCCACGCCGCCGGTGGCCACGGTGGCGGCGACCACCGCAGCACCGATCAGCGCACCGGCCACCGCGCCGGCGAGCATGGCGGCGACGCCGAAGCCGTGGGCGATTTCATCTCCTAGGCGAGCAGCAGCCTGAGCATCCATTGCAGGTATCCATTTCCATCAGATTGCACGCCAAGTGGGCGCGTCAGGCAGCGGGCGGGACCGGTATCAGCGATTGCATGACCTGCTTCCAGGCTTTCTCGTGGTGCTTGATGTCGTTCGGTGTGGTGGTCAGGGTGGTGATCAGTACCGCCGGCTTACGCTCGATGAACACCTGGCGCAGCATCAGCTCACGACCTTCACGCTGCCAGCTGTAGTCGAGGCGCGAGGCCGCGTGGCCGTGCAGCAAGAAGTCTCCCCGCAGGATCAGCTTGAAGCCGGGCAACTGCTTTTGCGCCCCATCGATCTGCGCGGTGATGTAGTCGGCAAAGGGCGTGTCGCCCTGGCTGGGATCGCGGCTGATGACGAAGCTGGCCTCCTGGGCCGGGCCGCTGGCAGGCAGCTTGAAGATGTTGATGCTCTGGTCCTGCCAACTGGCGGGCAGTTGCAGATCGGCCTCGTTGACTCGGTAGGGGATCACGGCGAATCGTTCCTTGGCTGGGGTGACGCTGCGGGGCGGAAATTCTCAGGTAACGCCCCCCGACATTCAAGGAATGCTGCACACCCCCGGCCGGACTTATGCGCCGGTTCTCGCTTTTGCCAACGAAGAGCAACCCGGTCGGGCAAATGTTCGGCGTCGAGTCGGGCACTGCCTCCGAGCGCTGTGCATGGGTTGCTGTAGATAGGCGCCAGTAGACAGCATGCGCAGCACTTCTCTGCTAAACCTTCTGCCACGCTTTTCAGCGCGCCAGCCTGCGAGTAACGTCTGGCATCCAGGGAGACGGGCGTCAGCGCCCTGTCGGGTTTGCAACCACAGGAACAAGAGGCAGGGAGCGCGATGTCACTATCCCAATCAACCCGTCTGGCGAAGGTCAGCAGCCCGCTCGGTGACGACGTATTGATCGTCGAGCGCATGGACGGCGTCGAGGAGCTCGGCCGACCCTTCGAGTTCGAGCTGGCGCTGGTTTCCGAGGATGCGGAGATCATGCTCGACGACCTGCTGGGCAAGCCGATGTGCCTCTCGCTGCAGCTGCACGACGGCGGCGAGCGCTACTTCCACGGCATAGTCGCCCGCGCCAGCCAGACCGCAGGCTCCGGCCAGTTCGCCGGCTACCGCGTCACTCTGCGGCCCTGGCTGTGGCTGATGTCGCGCACCTCCGACTGCCGCATCTTCCAGAACATGACGGTGCCGGACATCATCAAGAAGGTCTTCCGCGACCTCGGTTTCTCCGATTTCGAGGACAGTCTCTCTCGCGGTTATCGCGAGTGGGACTACTGCGTGCAGTACCGCGAGACCAGCCTGGACTTCGTCACCCGGCTGATGGAACAGGAGGGCATCTACTTCTGGTTTCGCCATGAAAAGAGCCGCCACGTGCTGGTGCTTTCCGACGCCTACGGCGCGCATTCGACGGTGCCCGGCTACGCCTCGGTGCCCTACTACCCGCCGACCGAGGAACAGCGCGAGCGTGACCACTTCTTCGACTGGTACATGGCGCGCGAGGTGCAGCCCGGTTCGCTGACGCTCAACGACTACGACTTCGAGCGCCCCAGCGCTCGTCTCGAGGTGCGCTCCACGGTGCCGCGCGGTCACACCGCCGCCGACTACCCGCTCTACGACTACCCCGGTGAATACGTACAGACCGGCGATGGCGAGCACTATGCGCGCACCCGCATCGAGGCCATCCAGACCCAGTTCGAGCGCGTCCAGCTGCGCGGCAAGG
>NZ_QASN01000010.1 GCF_003052585.1 Pseudomonas mangrovi
ACCTTCGCCAACGAGATCGGCAACATCGCCAAGGCCGCCGGCGTCGACGGCCGCGAGGTAATGGAAGTGGTGTGCATGGACAACAAGCTCAACCTGTCCAAGTACTACATGCGCCCGGGCTTCGCCTTCGGCGGCTCCTGCCTGCCCAAGGACGTGCGCGCCCTCTCCTACCGCGCCAGCCAGTGGGACATCGAGTCGCCGCTGATCAGCTCGCTGATGCGCTCCAACTCGGTCCAGGTGCAGAACGCCTTCGACCTGATCGCCCAGCACGGCAGCCGCAAGGTTGCCCTGCTCGGTCTGGCGTTCAAGGCCGGCACCGACGATCTGCGTGAAAGCCCGCTGGTGGAGCTGGCCGAGATGCTGATCGGCAAGGGCTTCGAGCTGTCGATCTTCGACAGCAACGTCGAGTACGCCCGCGTGCTGGGTGCCAACAAGGAATACATCGAGTCGAAGATCCCGCACGTGTCCTCGCTGCTCAAGTCCGATCTGGACGAGGTGGTACAGAGCGCCGACATCGTCGTTCTGGGCAATGGCGACTCGCGTTTCCGCGCCTACGCCGAGCAGGTTCCGGCCGGCAAGCAGGTGATCGATCTGGTCGGCTTCATGAGCGGCAAGACCGCCGCCGGCGCAGAAGGCATCTGCTGGTAACCACGGCACCGCACAGGGAGAAAAGGCACATGGACAGGCTAACGATGACGGACCCGACGGCACGCTTGATGCGCTCTGTCGGCGCACCGCACGCATGGATGCGATCTCCCCCCTGAGCGGTCAACCGACGCGGCACGCAACGTCGGTATGCCCGCTCCCAGGCGTACCGACAAGGACCCATCCCCGAATGAACCGATTTCCGCTCCCCGCGGAAATCGCCGCGGAGAAGGAAGGAAACGCCAGACATGGTTTCACAGAGCCTCGACGCCCATACAGGGCAACAGCAAGGGCGCAGCTGGAGAAAGTTCTTCGGCTGGGCACTGCTGTTCGCCCTGATCGGGCTGCTAAGCAACCTGGTCGACCCCTCGCTGCTCGACCCGGCCCACAAGAACTTCATCCTGCTGATCGGTACCGTCGGCCTGTGGCGTTACGGCAATGCTGTGATGCACTACGTGCGCGGCATGTACTTCCTGCACTGGAAGTTTCCGCGCATCCGCCGCAAGGTCGACGCCATGGGCGAGGCCGCGCTGCCCTCGCACATGTACATGGTGGTGACCAGCTTCCGCATCCCGACCCACACCACCTTCAAGGTCTACCAGTCGGTATTCCAGGAAGTGCAACGCATGCCGGTGCCCTGCACCGTTATCGTTTCCATCGTCGAGAAGGCCGACGAGCGCTTCATCAAGGAGATCATGCAGCGCGAGGTGCGTGATCGCGACGACATCAAGCTGGTCGTCGTGCGCGCCCGCGGTACCGGCAAGCGCGACGGTCTGGCGCATGCCTTCCGCGCACTGTCCCGGCAGATGCCTGGCGACGACGCGGTAGTCGGCGTGGTCGATGGCGACACCATGCTGCTGCCGCATTGCGTGGAACGCGCGGTCAAGCTGTTCGCCTACCTGCCCAGCGTCGGCGGCATCACCACCAACGAGTTCTGCGAGGTGGAAGGCAGCAGCCTGGTCAAGGAGTGGCACACCATGCGCTTCGTCCAGCGGCACATCAACATGTGCTCGATGGCGCTGAGCAAGCGGGTGATGACCATGACCGGCCGCCTGTCGTTCTTCCGCGCCAGCATCATGACCGACCCCGCGTTCATCCGCGACGTGGAGGCCGACTTCCTCCAGCACTGGCGCCTAGGCCGCTTCCAGTTCCTCACCGGGGACGACAAGTCCTCCTGGTTCAGCCTGATGCGCGCCGGCTGGGACACCTTCTACGTCCCGGACAGCAACACCCTCACGGTGGAGCATCCGCCAGACAGCAACTTCTTCCGCGCCACCCGCCAGCTGATGTTCCGCTGGTACGGCAACTCGCTACGCCAGAACTTCCGTGCGACCAAACTGCTCGGCTTGCGCCGTCTGGGCTTCTTCACCATGTACGTGCTCTACGACCAGCGCCTGTCGATGTGGACCTGCATGTTCGGTCTCACCGCCTCGGTAGTCGCCGGGCTGTTCTTCGGCATCCAGTACCTCTGGGCGTACGTGTTCTGGGTGCTGATCTCGCGAACGATAGTCACGCTGATGTTCCTAGCAGCCCAGCACCCGGTCGATCCGGTCTACCCGTTCGTTCTCTATTACAACCAGATCGTTGGTTCGGTGATGAAGATCTACGCCATGTTCCATCTCGACCAGCAGAGCTGGACCCGCCAGAAAACCACTCTGGCGAATGGCAATGCGGCCTTCGATACCCGGCTCAACAAGTGGTCCTCGAAAGCCATGCTGGTGTCCTCCATCGCGATCTTCTTCAGCGCAATCAACCTGCTGCTGCAGCTAACCCAACCCTAACCAAGGCGGAAATTTCCATGACCAGTGCAACCGTCCTACCCGGGAACGCAAACGTCGTCCACGAGGCTGTCGACGAACGCCAGTTCGTGCGTACCAAGATTCCCGCCCGCGTCACCCTCAGCGCCAACAACTCCTCCCTGGAGTGCGAGCTGCAGGATATTTCGCTGGGCGGCCTGGGCATTCTCTGCGACCGTCAGTTGCCGGTCGGCGGCCTGTTCAATGCAGCCGTGCACATGAATCTGAACGGCGTCGACCTGACCATCGACAGCAAGATCAAGGTGCTCTCGCAACGCGGCCGCGAAGTCGGTGCCGAGTTCGTCGAACTCGACCCGAAGAAGCGCGACATCCTGCGCTACCTGATGTCCGCCTACATGTCCGGCGAGATCGCCGACATCAACGGCCTGTTCAACGTGATGCAGCGTGAGAACTACATCAAGGCACGCAAGAAGGGCGTCAACCAGGAACGCGGCGCCATGCAGCGCATGAAAGCCGCCGGCGGCACTCTCGCCTGGATGATCCTGGGGCTCGCCGCCGCCGCCTTCGTCGTCTACAAGACCCACCAGATGCTGTTCCGCATCCCCGCGGCACAGGCAATGGTTTCGGCCGACAGCTATCGCGTGAGCATGCCCGACAACGGCTACGTCAAGTACACCCTGACCCCGGAGCAGACCGAAGTGAAGGCCGGCGACCCGATCGCCACCGTCTCCACCCAGCTCGCCTCCACGCTGAACACGCCTGCCGATGTCGGCGCGCTGGCCAACCTGTCCCAGGCTGACCTTCAGGTAGTGCTCGGCCGCTCGCTGATCGAGACGGTGATCGCCAGTCCCTGCGACTGCTTCCTGTTCTTCCCCGAGAAGCGCCTGGACGCCTACGCCTACAAGGAACAGCCGCTGGTTCACTTGATTCCGAAGAACGAGGACCTGCACATCAAGGCCAGCTTCCCGTTCGGCACCATCGAGGATCTGGGCAACATCTCCTCGGTCAAGCTGAGCGTCTACGGCGTTGGCGAGAGCATCAAGGGCGAGATCGTCCGTTCCTCCGTGGACGAAGTGAATCGCATGCTGGTGCTGACCATCCGTCCTGAGCGTCAGCTGCCGCTGGAGTCCTACAACAAACCGGCATCGGTCGAGCTGTACCGTGGGCTGCCGTTCGGCCTGTCGTCCGGCGTGAGTCTGTGAGGGTCTGGCCGATGCTAGGAAACCGACCCACCCGCTCGCTGCTCGCCGTAGCCGTGCTCTGCGCCGGTCTGCAGGCGCTCCCGGCGCACGCCGGGCGCAGCCTGGAGCAGATCCGTTACGAGCTGTACAAGGACCCCTCGGCGAATGTCGAGGCCGATCTGCGCCCGCTGGCCGAGCGCGGCGACCTGGAGTCCAAACGCCTGCTGGCCGACGTGCTCAGTGGTTCCGGTGTCGGCGCGAAAATGGCCGAAGCCGTGCAGCTGTACAAGGAAGCCTTTGCCAACGGCCGCGGTGACGTTCTCGCGCTGGCCGGTCTGGCGCGGCAGCTGGAGCGCAATCGCCGCCTGCGCGTACAGCAGCGCGACTATTTCCGCGATGCGCTGGGGCGCTACCAGCACGGTTACGACGTGCGCAGCGTCACCACCACTCTGGAAGTCTCGCTGGCCTATCCGGAGTTCTTCCGCGAAGGCGAGATCGAACGGCTGATCACGCTCTATCAGCGCAGCTGTCTGTATGAGTGCTACCCGGACATCTATCGCGCCAGCATCGCCGAGCACCGCGGCGACCTCGCGGCGGCGGAGGCGCTCTACATCAAGGCCATGCGTGACGACCCTCGCGCGGTCGAGCGCTACTACGAAATGCTCGGCGACGACCGCGACCAGCGCTTCACCGCCTTCGCCGAAAGCCAGATGGGCAACATGGACGACTTCCACCCGGAAAGCGCCCAGCGCATCGGCTCCACCCTCAACGGCATGTGGATCGAAGAGATCCCCGAGACCGAAGAGGAACTGGACCTCGAAGGTCAGGACATCGCCGAAGAAGGCGGCGCCCCGCCGAAACGGTCGGAGCAGCTCGGCCCGCCGCGGGTGAAGCGTCAGGAAAACCCCAACGTGGTCGCCTGGCTGGACAACGCCATCGCCCGTGGTTCGGTTTCCGCGATGGTCGCCAAGGTCAACTACATGAGCCTGCAATCGAAGTCCTACAGCGCCGAAAGCGCCTTCGAGCTGATCGAGAAAGTCGAGGAATCCCAGCCGCTGCAGGGCAAGTCGCTGCGCGCCTCGATCCTCATGGTGCCGGGCTGGCGCACCCTCGATCCACTGGAGTCGCAGCGTCTGTCGCAGGAGCTGATCGATGCCGGTTACGACCGCGCCTGGCTGACCATGGGCGACCTCTACAACCGCGGTGGACTCGACGAAGCCGACCAGCAGAAGTCGCTGGAAATCTACACGCGCATGGCCGAGAACGGCTCCGCACCGGCCTTCTACCGGATGGCCAACCTCTACGCCCGCGGCCGCGCGATCTGCCATGACAAGGTCAAGGCATACAGCTACGGCGTGGTCGCCTACGAGCTGGGCACCGCCCGCGCCCGCGGCTTCCTGCAGATGCTCGAAAAAGAAATGGACCCAGCAGACGTCCAGCGTGCCAGAGCCACTGGTGAAGAAATCCTGAAGGGAATGAATCTATGAAGCGGACCCCACGACAGCATCGCGGCCTCGCCCTGCTGCCCTTGAGCGTGGCACTTGCGCTCGCCTGGCCTCTGGCCCATGCCGATGACGAAGAACCGGACGCCGTGGAGAGCGACGTTCAGGTAGAAGCCCCCGTGTACGCCCCGGGTGAAGAACCGATCACCAGCGAGATCTTCCACAAGTTCACCGTCGAAGGCGGCTATGGCCCGGAAGGCTCGCGCCTGGGCGAGG
The DNA here is from genome assembly GCF_003052585.1 of Pseudomonas mangrovi. GTDB lineage: Bacteria > Pseudomonadota > Gammaproteobacteria > Pseudomonadales > Pseudomonadaceae > Aquipseudomonas > Aquipseudomonas mangrovi. The sequence continues at coordinate 5,302 of NZ_QASN01000010.1, forward strand.
ACGGCAGCAGCTTCTACAACCTGCGCTACGAGCCGTCTTTCGCCTGGTACTCGCCGGAGAAGCGCTGGGCCAAGTGGCAGGTGTTCGGCCGGGCCATGCTCAACTACAGCTCGGACGAGAACACCACCGGCCTGCAAGAGGATGACGAGCGTCAGGTCGAGGGCTTCAGCTCCGAGCTGCGCGAATTCTACGTACGCCGCAACCTGCTCTGGGACGATCCGCGCTTCGCCGTATCGGTCGGTCGTCAGCGCTACTACGACCGTTTCGGCATCTGGTGGGACGACAGCATCGAGTCGGTACGTTTCGACTACAACGACACCTTCGCCAGCGGCTTCGTCGCCGTCGGCCAGAAGTTCTACTACTACAACAGCGACGAGAACTCGCTCGACCCGCGCGAAGAGGACATCACCTTCGCCATGGGCGAGTACGCCTACCGACTGGACGGCAAGAACTGGATCGGTATCCGCACCCAGCTGCAGAACGACCACTCGGACAATGACCCGGAAGACACCGAGGACTTCCGCGGCGTACGCCTCGGTCTGTTTGCTCGTGGCGACCAGATCGACAGTCCTTTCCTGAGCGACTACCACCTGGAACTGGCGACGCTCGCCGGGCGCATCGAAACCCCGGATACCTTCGACAACTTCGGTCGGGTGCGTCAGGGCGACAGCGAGAATACTCGAGGCTGGGCGCTGCTCGGCGAGGTCGGCAAGAGCTTCCCGGAGATGACCTGGTCGCCGCGCTTCTCGCTACGCGCAGGGATCACCGACAAGCCGGACGACGAGTTCGACGGCTTTCGTCTCAACTCGCTGCAGTCCGATCGCATCAACAACCCGGAAACCTACAGCGCCGGCGCTGTTGGCTCCTTCGTCCGCCTGAACATGCGCAACCTGATGTTCTACGGCCTCGGCCTGGAAACCCGCCCGCATGATCGCGGCCACCTCGATCTGCGTGTATCGGACATCTACCAGCGCAACAAGGAGCTGGGTGCCATGAGCAACCAGGACTTCGCCCTGCGCGGCGTAGGTACTCGTCGGGCGACCGCCGATCGCGGTGTCGGCCAGGTTTTCGACGTCACCTACTTCTGGGAAATGTTCCCAGTGGCCCACTCGGGTCGCTACCTCAACATGCACCTGCTGGTTAACGCCGGCTACTTCAACGCAGGGGATGCGATGAAGGAAGTGGGAGATGACTCTCAGGTGTCTGTCGGGGTCGTGGTTCGCTACTGAGCGACGGATTGCCAGCATGATCTTCACTTCCAACGTCTTCCTGTTCCTGTTCCTGCCGGTGTTCCTGCTGGTGTACTACGCGGCCCGGCCCGCGTGGCGCTCGCTGGTCATCGTCGCCGGCAGCTACATGTTCTATGCCTGGTGGCGGCCGGATTTCCTCCTGCTGTTCGTCGGCATTTCCATGTGGAACTACTGGTTCGGGATGCGCATCAAGGCCTGCCTCGATGCCGACCGGAAGAAGACCGCCTTTCGCTGGCTGATCATCGGGGTGGCCGGCAACCTGGCCACCCTGGGCTACTTCAAGTACGCCAACTTCGGCGCCGAGGTGTT
>NZ_QASN01000011.1 GCF_003052585.1 Pseudomonas mangrovi
GTGAGGGTGATCGATACCGATTCGGCGAAACGCAGGGCGTGCGGCTTGTCGACCTCGACCTCGGCGTAGCGCACCTGCGGATGGGCCATCACCAGATCGAGGATTTCCTGGGTCAGCCGCTCGAGCAGGGCGAAGCGGTTCTCCTCGACGTGGCGGATGATCGCCTTGGTGATGGTTCGGTAGTTCAGCGCGTGCTGGATGTCGTTGACCTCCACCGCGGTGGAGGCGGGATAGAGGATGGTCAGGTTGATCAGCACGTCCTGCTTGTTGCGGATCTCGTCCTCGTTGATGCCGATGAAGGTGCGCAGGCGCAGGTCCTTGACCCGGATGCGCGCCATTCCCGGCTCCAGGCGCGGCATCTCAGCGGCCCTTGCCGATCAGCTGGAGGAATTCGTGGCGGGTGGTGCAGGACTCGCGGAAGGCACCGAGCATCACCGAACTGAGCATCTGCGAATTCTGCTTCTCCACCCCGCGCATCATCATGCACATGTGCTGTGCCTCGATGACCACGGCCACGCCGGCGGCGCCGGTGACCTGCTGGATCGCCTCGGCGATCTGCCGCGTCAGGTTCTCCTGGATCTGCAACCGGCGGGCATACATGTCGACGATGCGCGCGACCTTGGACAGCCCGAGCACCTTGCCGGTGGGTATGTAGGCGACATGCGCCTTGCCGATGAAGGGCAGCATGTGGTGCTCGCACAGGGAGTACAGCTCGATGTCGCGGACGATCACCATCTCGTCGTTGTCGGAGGCGAACAGCGCACCGTTGACGATCTCCTCCAGACTCTGCGCATAGCCGTGGCAGAGATAGCGCATGGCCTTGGCTGCGCGCTTGGGCGTGTCGAGCAGCCCTTCGCGCTCGGGGTTCTCGCCGAGGTTCAGAAGGATCTGCCGATACTGCTCATTCATTGCGTCGTTCATTTCGCGTCCTGTAGGGCGGGGCGCTGCACGGGTTGTACTGCTGTCGATAAAACCTATACCAATGTATTTGTTTTGTACAAGTATTTTTGGGGTTACACTTGTTTAGAGTAGCCAGTTATTTATTTAACTAATTGTTTTAAAAGATAAAAATAACAAATTTTGCGCCTGAGTAATCCTGTACATGAGATGCGACCCTCACCTGGCTACCGCTACGCTGGAACCGGCGCGAGCCTGGAGTACAATGCCGCCTTCTTCGCTCTGGGCTGTTCCTTCATGACAGACGCCGCCGGTTCCTCGATTCTCGCCGCCGCTTCGCTGGAGCAGCAGGAGCTGTTTCCGATCCGCGAGGTATCGCGGCTGACCGGGGTCAACCCGGTGACCCTGCGGGCCTGGGAGCGACGCTACGGTTTGATTCAGCCGACCCGCACCGACAGCGGTCACCGCCTCTACTCGCAGGCGGACATCGAAGAGGTGCGCAGCATCCTGGCCTGGATCGAGCGCGGCGTAGCGGTAAGCAAGGTCGGCAGCATCCTCTCGCGCACCTCGGCGACCCGTGCCCAGGCCGCGCCGAGTTATCAGCAAGCCGTTGCCGGTGAGTGGGTCGAGTGGCAGCAGCAGGTGCGCCAGGCGGTAACTGAATTCGATTCGAATCAGCTGGAGCAGGCCTATGGTCGGGTGTTCTCCAGCTATCCGCTGAATCTGGTGTTCGAGCAGGTATTGCTGCCGGTCTGGCAGGAGTTGCTGCTGCGCCAGGACGAATTCGGCCGGACCAGCGAGTGGCTGTTCCTCGACAGCTTCCTGCGTGCCCGCACGCTGCAGCGTCTGCAGCTCGGCCGCCGGAGCTCGAGGGCGCGGGTGTTGCTGGCGGCGATTCCCGGACAGTGCCGTGAGCTGGAACTGCTGGTCACCGGGCTGCTGCTGGGCAGCGACGCGCTGGAAGTGGAGGTGCTCGCCTTCGGCCAGCCGCTGGAGGAGCTCAGTCTGATCTGCGAGAAGCTGCAGCCGCAGGTGCTGGTGCTGTTTTCCAATCATCCGCCGGCGGCCGAGCTGCCGCGTCAGCTACGCCGTCTGGCCCTGGGCCTGGAATGCCCTCTGGCACTGGCCGGTGCGGCGGCAGAGTTGGGCGAGGAGCCGCTGGCGGGAACACCGATCGCCTGTCTGGGCAGTAGCGCGCAGGTGATGCAGCGGCGCCTGGCGCAGTTCATCGACGGACATCTGGATACCTGAGTCGGGCGACTCAGGTGTACTTGGTGAAGATCGCGCGAACCTGAGCCAGGGTCTGGGTAGCGTCCTGCTCCGGATCGAGCACCGCTTCCTCCAGCAGGCAGGCGAGCAATTCCTGATAGGCCTTGTCCAGCGCCTTGCGCGCCGCGGCGAACTGCTGCGCCACCGCCTCGCACTCCTCGCCACGACGGATCATCGCCTGGATCCCACGGATCTGGCCTTCCACCCGCGCCAGGCGCTTGAGCATGGCGTCCTGGTGCTTCTCTCGGGACTCGTTCATTCGATGGATACTCCAAGGGTACTGCTGCGCGCCGTTCTGTGAACTGTCCGCTGGTTCGCGTGGCCAGCCTCGGTTTCGGGGTTTGGGTGCAACCTTCGGCTACGAGAGCTGGCGGCAGAGCATGCCGACATCCCTCGATGCCGCGGCAGTGGAGTCCATCGCCTGAGCCGGTTTCAGTGCTCCCGGGCCGCAGCTTCCGTGTTCTGCGGCTCAGATGCCTGTCGCAGGCTGAAGGCACCCCGCAACTCGCCAAGCTGGAAGCCGTAAGCCTGGTCGGCAGGGTACCGCTGCTCGATCAGGCTTGCCAGTTCCGCCTTGATCGCCGGGCCATGGCAGGCCAGACAGGGCTCGCCGGTGGGAATGGCCTGCATGTAGCGGAATTCGCCTTCAACCACCTGTGCCTTGTGCATGCCCTGCAGCGGCTCGCCGGCCCGGGCACGGCTGGCGAACTCCTCGAGCACCTCACGCTCCCAGGCATCGGCGGCATTCTCCGGGTTACGTACCTTCAACGCGGTACGGCCAACCCGCCAGGGCGCCTTGCTGTGCTCGGCGGCGATCTGCGGGGCGAGCAACTGGCAGGATTCGACCGCATGCGTGGGACCGCCTTCCTGCATGGCCTGCTTCACGGTCTGCAGCAGGTGTTGCTGAAAGGGTGGGACGAGCGCGGCGGCTTCGGCTTTCAGCTCATCGAAAGAGGCGGCGCCGGCCGTGCCGGCAAGTGTCAGAAGACTGAGCGCGACAGTGCTGGATAGAAATTTCATTTATACCCCCAGGTGTATGTTGCGGAAAGTATCCGCGATCTGTCTCCGGGCGACAAGACCATATCCTTTGAGTGGGTATTGTGGTGAGCGCCAGTGTCCAATTGGCGGCTCGGATATTGATGTGGCAGAGACGGTCGGCAGGGGGCAATGCGTTGCACCCTGCAGGTGCGACCTTGGGCCTGGCGGCCGCAACCTACGAAGTGACGACCATGTAGGCTGGCGCCGAGCCGCGCGAGGCCCAGCAGGGTCTGCTCAGACTGTTCGCTGGGGGTGCGTCACCGCTCCGCGACCGTGTTGCGGTCGCACTCTTCGTAGGGCGAATTAGCCTGGCGGTGTAATCCGCCAGGCAAGGCGATCTGGCGCATTGCGCAGCGTTGTTTGCGCTCTACGACGGTGGCGTGTCAGGACTGGCCGCGAATCAGTTTGCGCAGGGCGAAGCGATTCGGGTGGCAGGCTTCGGCGACGGCGCGTGGTAGCGGCATCGGTTCGTCATCCAGCCAGGCGGCGAGCAGCTCGCCGGCCAGCGGTGCGCTGAGCAGGCCGCGCGAACCGTGCGCAGTGCTGACGTAGAGCCCGTCGAGCCAGGGGCAGGGTGCCTGCGGCAGCAGCCGAGCGTCACGCGCCAGCGCCTGGTAGGCCTTGGCAAATTCCCGCTGATCCGCCAGTGGCCCGATGATGGGCAGGTAGTCCGGGCTGGTGCAGCGAAAGCCTGCTCGCCCCTGCAGTTGGCTGGGATCGAGGCCCTCGGCGTTCAGGTCTGCGGCCAGTGCTGGCGCTATCTCGTGCAGCAGGCGCAGGTTCTCGACGTGCTCCTCGGCGCTGGGTTCGAGATGCTCGGCGTCGAACTTGAAGGTCGCCCCCAGGGTGTGTTCATCGCCCATCGCCGGCGCGACATAGCCCTCGGCGCAGACCACGCTGCGCAACGCGCGGCTGGCGGCGGTGGCCGGCAGGCGGCTGATCTGTCCGCGAATACGCTTGAGCGGCAGGGCGTTGTCGCCGAGCAGCTGGTTGACCTCGGCGGAGCCGGCAAGAATCACCACCGGTGCGCTGGCGAGCAGCGCGTCGCCGCTCCAGAGCTGCCAGTCCTCGCCGACGCGGCGCAGTTCGCCGACCGACTGGGCGAAGCGCACGCTGACGTTCGGGTGTTCTGCCAACTGGCGACAGAGTGCGGGCGGATGCGCCCAACCGGCCTGCGGATAGAACAGCCCGCCGCTGGGCAGCGCGACCCCGGCCAGTTGCTCGGCCTGCTCGCGACTGACCGGGTGCAGCAGCTCCTCGGGGAAGGCGGCCGGCAGCTTGCTCTGTCGTTCGGCTTCCTTGGCGTCGAACGCCAGCTGCAGCACGCCGCACGCTTGCCAGGCGTCGGCGGGGAGCTTCTGCAACAGGCGCCGGGTGTAGCCAAAACCGGCGACTATGTAGCGCGACAGGGCGGTGTGGTGCGCCGACAATTTCAGGTAGAGCACGCCCTGCGGGTTGCCCGAAGTCTCCTCGGCCAGCGCCATGCGCCGCTCGATCACCTGCACCTGCCAGCCGCGCCCGGCCAGGCTGGCCGCCGCTGCGCAGCCGGCCATGCCGCCACCGATGATCAGTGCACGGCGCTGGGCCGGACGCGGCGGTCGTTCGAACCAGCGCGCGCTCGGCTGAACGTCGGGCGCACTGTCGAAACGTCCGGCAAGCATCTCGCGCTTGTGGCCGAAACCCGGCACCCGCTGCACGGCGAAACCCGCCTCGATCAACCCGCGGCGGACGAAACCCGCGCTGGTGAAGGTCGCCAGCGTCGCGCCGGGCGCCGCCAGCCGCGCCAGTTCGGCGAACAGCGCCGGGCTCCACATCTCCGGATTCTTCGCCGGCGAAAAACCGTCGAGGAACCAGGCATCGATGCGCGCGTCCAGCTCCGGCAGTCGCTCCAGCACATCGCCGATCAGCAGCGTCAGGCAGACCCGGCCGCCAGCGAAAACCAGCCGCTGGAAGCCCGGCGCCAGGGCGACATATTGCTCCAGCAGGGCTGCGCTGAAACGCGTCAGCTCCGGCCATAGGGCCAGCGCGCGTTGCAGGTCCGGCGCACTCAACGGATAGCGTTCGACGCTGACGAAATGCAGCCGCGCACCAGCCGGGGCGCATTTTTCGAACAGCTGCCAGGCGCAGAGAAAGTTCAGCCCGGTGCCGAAACCGGTCTCGCCGATGCACAGCTGGCCATCCGCAGGCAGCGCGGCGAAGCGTTCGCTCAGCGCGTTGTGCTCAAGGAATACGTGGCGGGTTTCGTCGAGACCGCTGGCGCGGGAGAAATAGACGTCGCCAAAGGTGCTGGAAAGCGGCTGACCCTGCTCGTCCCAGTCGAGGCTGGCGTGCTGGAAATCGGACATCGAAACCCCCGGTTGGCTGGAGGCGGCATTCTAGTGCGCCGGGCGGCACCCGGGTTAGTGCGGATTAGCCGCAGCTTTTCCCCCTACCTCCGGGAAAGGGTGCCGAAGGCGGGTGAGGGATGCCCCGGCCTGCAGGGATTTTTCATCCGTAGGGTGGATGACGCCTTGTTCATCCACCGGGGGATTGTCTGGTGGATGGGTAGAGCGCCATCCACCCTACGGTCGAGGCCAGTCGGCGTGCAGCCGCAGCATCACTAATCCGGCGCTACGCGTTGTTTCAAACTGAGCGTCAAGGCGCGCGGATTCTCCTCCCCGAAGAGACAAGGACATCTAGCGACATTGCTGTGGCGCATTCGCCGGGCTTATCCCGGACCATCACCGGAACCGGCAGGCGCTGACGCGTTGCAATATTCCGTACGATCGTTCCGGAGTTCCCCGGATGCCCGGTCCATAAGGGGCGCTTCCTTGCGATGGTATGTCTTGGTCAGGATTTAGTGCCTGTTTCCGGCGCACGGCGGGCAGTTGCTCACCCGTTTGGGTTGTGCGCCCGTTTCGGATCGCCGACTAAGCTTCGGCCACCACTTTGGGCGCCTCGCGCAGCAGCAGTAGGTGGAGACCGTGTCGTGCCGCACGGTCCCGCGCTATCGCCGTCGAGAACGCCACTCAGCTTCCCGGATAGCGCCGGATCATCCGCCACACCGTCGGATACCGCCCTAACAAGAATCCGGAGAAGACCATCATGCGTTCCACCCCCGTTTCCCGTGCCGTGCGCGGCCGCTGGCTGCTCGCGGTTGGCGCCAGCTTGCTGCTCGGCAGCACCGGCGCGCTGGCCGAAGTCGCCAGTCCCAAGGTCAGCCTCGTTCCCGTCACCGTGCCGCTGGGCGATCCGTCCCGCGACTATCCGCAGTTCGCCAGTGCCATGGATCTCGCCAGCCAGGGCTATGTGGAGAAGGAATTCTTCATCGAGGGCAAGGCGCGTCGCTACGACACGCCGGAGCTGAACAACGCGATCCTGATGTCCAGCGGCCATCCCTACCGCACCCGTCTGCTGGTGCGTCACCCCACCTCGGCGAAGAAATTCAACGGCGTGGTCATCGTCGAATGGCTCAACGTCACCGCCGGCCATGATCTGGACGTGCTCTGGCTGACCACTGCCGAGCACCTGATGCGCGAGGGTTACGCCTATGTCGGCGTCTCGGCCCAGCAGGTCGGCCTGAACGCTCCGCTCACCGGCCTGCGCGCCTGGAGCCCGACCCGCTATTCCAGCCTCGATGTCACCGATGGCGGCAGCATCCTCGACGACTCGCTGTCCTTCGATATCTACTCCCAGGCGGTCCAGGCCGTGCGCAATGCCGGCTCGTCCAAGGCGCTGGGCCCGCTCAAGCCGGTCACGGTGATCGCCGCCGGCGCCTCGCAATCGCAGAGCTTCCTGCGCCGCTACCACAACTCGGTCGAACCGCTGACCGAAGGCCTGATCGACGGCTACTTCATGTACCTCGGCATCGCCGGCACCCTGCGTACCGACCTCAAGCCGAAGATCTTCAGCCTGGACACCGAGACCGACGTGCTGCTGCTTGGCCGCTTCCCGTCGCGCCAGGCCGACTCGGACAAGCTGCGCACCTGGGAAGTCGCCGGGGCCTCGCACGTCGGCTACACCAATCCCAGCCCGCGCGCGCCGATCATGGAGCGTGACCAGCTGCCGGTTGCGGACAACAGCCAATGCACCCTGCCGGCGCTGAGCCATGTGCCAACTGCGCACGTTGCGCGCGCTGGCGTGGATCACCTGACCCGCTGGGTCATCAAGGGCACGCCACCGCCGACCGCACCGCGCATCGAGATCGCGGCGGTCACCCCGACCGGGGTCACCGCCGCGCGTGATGCCTACGGCAACGCGCTGGGCGGCATCCGCCTGGCCGAGCACGCGGTACCGATTGCCACCAACACCGGCCTGAACGCCGGCCCCGGCTATTGCTTCCTGAACGGCTCGCACGTGCGCTTCAGTGATGACGTGCTGCGCGACCTGTACTGGACCCCGGGCCAGTACGTGCACAAGGTGACCCAGGTGACCATGAACAACCTGAAAGCCGGCTACATCACCCCCGCCGACGCCCTGGCCACCGTGCGCCAGGCAGCCAAGCGCGAGATCACCAAGCGCCGCCGCTGATGGCTTAGGACCCGCGGCAGGACGCTGCGGGTCTTCTGTCATGAAAATGTGATCTGCCTTTCATAATCGACAATCCAGCCCGGTCGTTTCTTGCGTAGTCCGGCCGGCTGTACCACAACCAGTTCGCGACATTTCAGCGTCATTACCAAGGATGGTCAGGATGCGAGCTTGTCTTATCGCCCTATGGATAGGGGCGTCTGCCGTTTCATGCCCGTGGCTTGCCCACGCCCTCGAACTGCCCGGCGACCGCGAGCAGGTTCGCGAACTGATTCGCGAGCGTCAGCAGCAACTGCTCGACGAGCAGCGTCAGCGCCTGGAAGAACTCCAGCAACTGCCCGGCCGCGATCTGCAGCTCGAATCCGCCGCGCCTGCCGCCGACGAAGCCTGTTTTGAGATCCGCAGCATCCGCCTGGATGGCGCCGAACTGATCGACGAGAACGCTCGGCAGCGCCTGCTCAGTCCTTTCGAAAACCAGTGCCTGGGCCAGAGCCGCTTGAACGAGCTGCTCAAAGCCATCACCCAGTTCTATCTTGACCGTGGCTACGTCACCTCGCGCGCCTACCTGCCGCCGCAGGACCTGGCCGATGGCGAGCTGGATGTGCTGGTGGTCGAAGGCCGCCTGGAAGGCTTCCAGGGCAGTGACGGCGGGCCGAGCGATACCGAGACCCGCATGGCCTTTCCCGGCGCGACCGGCGAGCGCCTGAACCTGCGCGAGCTGGAGCAGATGGTCGACCAGCTCAATCGCCTGCCTTCGCGCCGCGCACAGATCGAGCTGGCGCCAGGCGAGGAAGTCGGCGGCAGCCGGGTACAGGTGAACGGTGAGGCCGCCAAGCCCTGGCGGGTGCGCGCCAGTCGCCACAACGAGGGTGAGGCCAGCACCGGCGAGCAGCAGTGGGGCATCGGTTTCGACTGGGACAGCCCGCTGGGCCTGGGCGATCAACTGATCCTGCGCGCCGGCCGCGATGCGGTCAGCGACAGCTATCGCCATTCGCATAACCAGAGTCTCAACTATCTGGTGCCCTGGGGCTGGTGGACCTTCAGCTACGGCTACAGCCAGAGCTACTACCGCACCCTCAACCAGGCGGTGGGTTTCGACTTCAAGGTCGACGGCGACAGCCGCAACCACAACCTGCGCGCCGAGCGCGTGCTGCACCGCGACGGCTTTGGCAAGACCGCCGCCAGCGTCGGCCTGAGTCATCTGCGCACGCGCAACTACATCGAAGACAGCCTGATCGACGTCTCCAGCCAGCGGCTGTCGGAGTTTTCGCTCGGCTTCAACCACGGCCGGCGCATCGGCAGTGCCTTCGTCAACGCCGACCTGGGCTGGCAGCACGGCACCGGCGCCTTCGACGCCCAGCGCTCGGGCGACCCGAAATTCGGCGAGCCGGTGGCGCGCTACAACAAGTACGGCCTGACCCTGAGCTACCTGCAGCCGTTCCAGCTGTGGGGCGAGAACTTCAGCGTCGACAGCCTGGCGACCTGGCAGCAGAGCGAGGACGTGCTCTTCGGTCCCCAGCGCATCAGCCTCGGCGGCCTCAACTCGGTGCGCGGCTTCAAGGAGCAGTCGCTGTCCGGCGACAGCGGCGGCTACTGGCGCAACAACCTGCGCTGGCGCCGCGCCGTCACCTTCGAGCCGCTGCGGCCCTTCGTCCAGGAAGTGGGCGTGGCGGTCGGCTACGACATCGGCCATATCCAGAGCGGCCCGTACAACCCTGACCGCCGCGGCCGCCTGAGCGGCAACGCCATCGAATTTTCCGCCCGCGGCGAGCACCTGGCCGCCAGCCTGACCTTCGCCCGCTCGTTGGAGCGCCCCGGCGTGATCGAGCGTGAAGAACACCCGGTGCACTTTCGCATCGACCTGAGCTTTTGACCGAGTGGCGGCGCAATGCGCTGCGCTTGTTGCGCCCTATGGCGAGCCGGCTCCGGCTCTTGTAGGGCAACGAGCGGGGCACGACAACAGATTTACCGGCCGGACAGCCCTTGCTGTCCGCCGGCCAAGGCCAGGACCCGTCGGCCATCAACGATTTTTGATTCGCAACACAGGGAGTTCACCGACATGGACGTACGCCACCCGCTGAACCAGATCATCGCCAGCATCCTGATGGGGGTGATGTTCCTCAATCCCATCGTCACCCGCGCGGCGGAGCTGACCCTGGATGCGGCGGCTGGCGGCAACGCCAGCCTCGGCCAGGCCGCCAACGGCGTCCCCCTGGTGAACATCGCCACGCCCAACGGCAGCGGCCTGTCGCACAACAAGTTCACCGACTACAACGTCGGTCAGCAGGGCCTGATCCTCAACAACAGCGCCCAGGCGCTGGCGCCGACCCAGCTGGGCGGCTTCATCACCGGCAACCCCAACCTGGCCGGCGGCGCGGCGGGGCTGATCCTCAACGAAGTCACCGGCAGCAACGCCTCGCGCCTGGAGGGCTACACCGAGGTCGCCGGTCAGGCGGCCCACGTCATCGTCGCCAACCCGCACGGCATTACCTGCGACGGCTGCGGCTTCATCAACACCCCCAAGGCGACCCTGACCACCGGCACCCCGCAGATCGACAACGGCGCGCTCAAGGGCTACGACGTCAACGGCGGCAGCATCGCCATCGAAGGCGCGGGCCTGAACGCCGGCAACGTCGGCCAGTTCGAGCTGATCACCCGCGCCGCCGAAATCAACGCCGAGATCCACGCACAGCAGCTGACCATCGTCACCGGCCGCAACGAGGTGGACGCCCAGACACTTGCCGCCACGGCCAAGGCCGACGACGGCAGCGCCAAACCCAGCGTGGCCATCGACAGCTCGGCGCTCGGCGGCATGTACGCCGGTGCGATCCGCCTGGTCGGCACCGAGGCCGGGGTGGGTGTGAAACTGGCCGGCGACCTGGCCGCCAGCGGCGGCGACATCCGCATCGACGCCAACGGCCAGCTGACGATGGCGCGCAGCGCCGCCGCCGGTGACCTGGCGATCAAGGCCCAGGACGTCACCCTGCAGAACGACACTTTCGCCGCCGGCAGCGCGAGCATCGAGACCAACCAGCTTGACGTGCAGGAGAGCCTCGCCGCCGGCAACCGCGTAGAAGTCACAGCCCAGACCCTGAACAACCCCGGCACCATCGAAGCCGGCGTGCACGCCGACGGCAGCCTCAACGCCAGCGCCCAGCTGCAACTCAGCGGCGATGCCGTCACCAACAGCGGCAAGCTGATCAGCCACGGCAGCCTGAGCACCGACCTCAAGACCCTGACCAACCCCGGCGAGATCGCCGTGGCCGGCAATGCGCAGATCAAGGCCGACAACCTCAACAACAGCGGCCAACTGATCGTCCAGCAGAGCCTGGCGGTCGAGGCTGCGCAGACCCACAACCAGGGCACCCTGGGTGCGGCCGGCAGCGTACGCATCGACAGCCCCACGCTCACCAACGAAAACGGCCTGCTGTTCAGCGGCGCGGACATGACCCTGCGCAGCGAGGGCATCACCAATCGTCTGGCCGACATCCTCAGCCTGGGCGCGCTGGACATCGCTCTGGATGACCAGAACGGCCGCAGCGCCTACCTGGAGAACATCTCCGGCACCCTCGAAAGCGCCGGCTACATGCGCCTGGCAGTAGATCACTTGCTCAACCGCAAGGATCGCTTCGCCGCCACCCAGCGCCGGGTGGAAGGGCAGATCACCCTGACCGGGACCGACAACTGCAAGGGCGATCACTGCGAGGCGGCCTACCTGCTGCAAGAGCGTTACGAGCCGCAGATCAGCGAGGACTCGGCAGCGCCGATGCTGGTGGCCGGTGGGGACCTGAGTTTCGTTGGCGAGCGCTTCGAGAACCGCCTGGGTAGCGTCTCGGCCGGCGGCAAGATCCAGATCGATGCCGACCAGTTCTTCAACATCGGCGCCGGCGGTGGCCGCGAGCGGACATCCGACTACTACATCTACACCAGCAGCGATGCGGCCTACTGGACCTTCATCAACAACATGGGCCAGTACAACGCCTACAACGACCCGAACTCACCGAGCTATAACCCGGATGCCATGAGCTTCGAGTCCATCGCCCTCGGCGTGCAGCGCGGCGGTGGCTGGGTCGACACCAGCGGCGATGCGCTGGTCAACGCCGTGGTCCAGGCCGGCGGCGCGGTGGAGATCAACGCCAGCCAGACGCTGGAAAACGCCGTGATCCGTCCCGACGGCAGCGGTGGTGCGCACCTCAATCGCCAACTACCGCCGGACCTGGCGCAGCGCCTGGTCGACCCCCTGGCACTGCCGGGCTTCGGACTGCCGGCCGGCAGCGGGCTGTTCCGACTGAACAACGATCCTGGCCACCGTTACCTGATCGAGAGCAACCCGGCCTTCGCCAGCCTCGGCGGCTTTTTGAGCTCGGACTACATGCTCGATCTGCTCGGCTATACCGCCGATACCACCCAGCGCCGCCTGGGCGACGGCCTCTACGAGCAGCGGTTGATCCGCGAGGCGATCATCGCCCGCACCGGCAAGCGCTTTCTGGTCGATGCCCTGACCACCGACGAGGCGCAGTTTCGCTACCTGATGGAAAACGCCGTCGCCAGCAAGGAAGCACTGAACCTCTCGGTGGGTATCAGCCTGTCCGCCGAACAGGTCGCGGCGCTGACCCACGACATCGTCTGGATGGAGGAACGCGAGGTCTCCGGCGCCAAGGTACTGGTCCCGGTGCTCTACCTGGCCCAGGCCAATGATCGCCTGGCACCGACCGGTGCGCTGATTCAGGGTAGCGATCTTGCGCTTATCTCCGGTGGTGGCCTGCACAACAGCGGCACCCTGCGCGCGCCGACCATCGACATGCAGGCGATGAGCATCGCCAACCGCGGCCTGGCGCAGGCCGACCGCCTCTCCCTGCTGGCGATGGGCGATGTGCGCAACAGCCAGGGCGGCATCCTCAAGGGCGACAGCGTCGAGGTCAGCAGCCTGTTCGGCGACGTGATCAACGAGCGCAGCGTGGCCACCAACAGCGGCCAGAACGGTGGCTTCACGTGGCGTGACGATGTGGTCGACAGCGCCGCGCGGATCGAGGCGGGCAGCGAGCTGCTGATCGACGCCGGGCGCGACCTGCGCAACACCGGTGGGGTGATCCACAGCGGTGGCGACGCCAATCTCTACGCCGGCCGCGACATCCGCCTCGAGGCGGCAACCGAAACCGACAGCCGCCAGATGCTGTTCAAGCGTGCAGCGATGAGCAATCGCCAGGTGACCCAGCGCGGCGGCGAAGTGAACGTGGCCGGCAACCTCGACGCCTGGGCCGGCCGCGACCTGACGGTGGTGACGAGCGAGGTGAAGGCGCAGGGCGATATCGACCTCTACGCCAACCGCGACCTGACCCTGGCGGCTGCGGCGAACGAGCGCGAAAGCGACTTCTTCCGCAAGAGCAGCAGCAAGAAGGTGACCACCAGCAGCATGGCCATCGAGCAGCAGGGCGCATCGGTGGAAGCGGGCGGGGCGCTGAGTCTGGGGGCGGGGAATGATCTGGCGTTGATCGGTAGTCGGGCCAGGGCGGGGGGAGACGTGAACCTGTCGGCGGGACGGGATACGACGATCGAGGCGGCGATGAACGAGTCGCACTCGGATTATCTGGTCAAGAGCAAAGGTTCGCTAGGACGAAAAAGCAGCAGTTCCGGTGACCAATCTTCCACCGAGGCGGTCGCCAGCGTGATCGAGAGCGGCGGCTCGATTCATATCAATAGCGAAATCGACGCGAACGGCGCCCTCCAGCTCACCGGCGGCAGGGATCTCAATATTGCGGGCAGTCGGCTGTCTGCAGAGCAGGACATAAGCCTGGGCGCGCTGCGCAATCTGGAAGTCACCTCGGTGCTCGAGCAGCAATCCTCGTCCGCGCAACGCAGCAAGTCGTCGCTGTTGGGCAAGAGCAGCAGCACTCAGTGGCAGACCTCCTCGCAGCAGGCCGGTAGCGAATTGACTGCGGGTCAGGACCTGCTACTGGTCGCTGGTGATGACCTGCGCTTGCGCGCTTCAGCACTCGCCGCGGGCCAGGATGTCGAGCTGCATGCGGGAGTGGTGAGCGGCACCGGCAACATCGAGCTGTTGGCAGCGCAGGAGCAGCATGAGTACTACCGCAATCAGCAGAGCAAGCGCATCGGCCTCTCCAGCGGCAATATGCTGGTGTCGGTGGGTTCGTCGAAAAGGCTGGGTGAATCCGGCTTGAACACCAACCAGGTGGGCGCAGAGGTGGTCGCCGGGCGCGATGCGATTCTGCGTGCGGCCCAGGACATCAGCCTGACCTCGAGCGACTTGTTCGCCGGGCGCGATGTGGTAATGGCGGCCGGACGGGATGTGCAGATCGTCTCCTCCGCCGAGCCCTACTGGTCGCGCAGCTGGAAGAGCGATCGCAAGAGCGGCATTGATCTGCAGAGCGATGGCAACGGCTTCACCATGTTCCTCGGCTCGGCACGGGAGAAGCGCGACTACAACGAGATGGGCGATCGTTTGGCGCCCAGTCAGGTAGGGGCTGGCCGCGACCTGCTGGTCGATGTTGGGCGTGACTATCGGCAGGAAGGCTCCGATCTGAGCGCCGGGCAGGACATCCAGCTGCGTGCCGGCCGGCACCTGACGATCGAGGCGGGAATGGAGAGCCATTCACGGCAACTGAATAGCAGTCTCGCCCGCAGCGGCATCACCAGTAACCTCAATCACAATCTCGACAGCACCCTGGACACGATCGGCAATACCGGCAAGGGCGACGACGCTACCAGCCAGGTGTCGAGCGTGCTGAAGACCGTGGATACCGTCAGCCAGTTCTTTGCTGGCCCGACGGTGGGCGACCACATCGGCAGTACCTCGAACAAGAACTCCTACACCGAACAGTCTTACAGCGCGCGCTCCGCGACGCTGGTGGCAGGGCGCGATATAGACGCGCTCGCCGGGGAAGATCTGCTGGTCAGTGGCGGTGTTCTGGAAGCTGGTCGCGACATCAATCTGCTTGCTCGCGACGTAACGCTTGATGTCGCTCGTGGCCGGGATCTGATCACCCAGCAGCAGACCCGCTCGCAGGGCGGCATCAACGCCGGTGCCAGCGCCGGCAGTGCGCGTATCGGAATCGGCGGTAGCCAGGGGGTGATCACCGGTGAGCAGGTCCGCGGAAACTCCGCGCCGACCGTCCTCTCGGCGGGCCAGGACATCAATCTGCTCGCGGACGAGGACCTTCGGCTCTCCGGGGTGCGTGCGTTTGCTGAGAGAGACATGCACCTTACCGCAGGGCGTGATCTGACCATCGAGGCCGCCGGTATCGAGTCGGGGGTGGAGAACCGCCGGCGCAGCGGTGGCGGCGAGGTGGGCATTGCTCTGGGCGGCTCGGACTTCATCGCCATCTATGTCTCCGCGGATGTCGGCCGAGGGCGTCTGGACCGGGAGGCGGAGAATCAGCAAGAGTCCTACTTGAGTGCCGGCGAGCGACTGACCTTTACCAGCGGCCGGGATACGCGGATTGCCGGCGCGCACCTGGAGGCGGAAGACATCATCGGCAGGGTAGGTCGCGACCTGACAGTCACCTCGTTGCCGGACACCGGCAAGGCAGAGGGCAAGGAGCTGGACGCCAGCGTCACCGTGAGCATCGGTTACGGCACCGCCAGCGTGAGCGGTTCGGTCGGCGTCGGC
Source organism: Pseudomonas mangrovi (assembly GCF_003052585.1). Classification (GTDB taxonomy): domain Bacteria; phylum Pseudomonadota; class Gammaproteobacteria; order Pseudomonadales; family Pseudomonadaceae; genus Aquipseudomonas; species Aquipseudomonas mangrovi. The sequence goes on from NZ_QASN01000011.1 coordinate 15,338, forward strand.
AAGACCAACGGCAAGACGAACTGGGTCGAGGAGCAGACCACTCTGCACGCCAGAGACCTGCTCGATATCCATGTTGGCGGGCATACCCAGGTCGATGGAGCGCTGATCCATTCCGATATCGGCAATCTCAAGTTCGACACCGAGACCCTGGCGTTTCGCGACATCAAGGGCGAGGACCGCGAGCACAGTTGGTACATCAATGGTGGCGGCAGCATCAGCTTCGGCGGCTCCGGAGAGAGCGGTGGCACTGCTGGCAAGGATGGCGCAGCCGCAGCGAACAAAGCGGTGGTGACCGACAGCAGCCAGCAGGGCAAAGGCAACGAAGGATCGAGCGGATGGAGCCTCAGCGGCTACGACTACAAACGCGAACGTTCGCAACTGGTCCGCGCCACCATCGGTGAAGGCCAGATCATCGTCCGCAGCGATGCCACAACCGGCAACGACTCCACCGCTGGCCTCAACCGTGACCCGTCTCTCAGCCAGATCGGCCTAACCGACAAGGAGCGCAAGACCGAGCTATATGTCAGTAGCACTTCGATCAGCCGGGTAATGAATCCGAAGGAGACATTTGCGGAGTGGAAGGCAGGGTGGGAGAACTACGGTAAGTCCACCGTTCAGGCATACGCCAACTATGGAGTTCTGGCTGATCGCGCTGCTGAACAGGCGGAAGAACGGCCGATTCTGGTTCCATTCAGCATGTTGGCGAATGGCTTTGTGGACTCGATGAATCAACTGAATAAAAAGTCCGGCGGCGCAGTGCCTGGGACGAGAACTAGCGGCGGTTTGCTTGCGCAGATGCCGGTTCTACTATCCGGGGATGGGCAGCTAATGCGGGTTCACGCGCCATTCAAGGAAGAAGGTGGCAAGATAAAATATGAGAATGGAAAGCCGGTACGCGATATGTCGCGCGCCACCATCAGTCCCTTCGAAGGTTTCGAGGCAGGGGACTTTCTTACGGTTAACGGAATCATGAATTTCCTCGGAGAGGCGATCGTCAATGGCGCAATGCAGAGTGGTCGAGCCGACTTCGTGCAGTTCTACAATCCCACGCATGGGATTGTTGGGGATTTAAGTGAGTCACTGTTTGATGTGCTATTCGGTACATTCATGCCTAGTGGTATTTCGAGGCAGATGCGGGACGTTCAGCAGCAGGCGCTGGATCAGGGGGTGTTGCTAAATAATATCGCCCATAGTCAGGGCGGATTGATTCTTATGACCGCGCTGCGTGGGGTGGAGATTAAAGATAAAGAGTACTCACGGGGAATCATTCAACTTTCAGGAGCTCCGTTTGGAGCAATAAGTTTTCACCGGATCGCGGAAAGTGTAGGTTATAAGAGTGAGATGGATCGAGTTTTTCAAGTAAATCGACCGGATGAATATCTGTTTTTGGGTGTCCCGAAGACTGACTCGGTTAGCGATTTCTTAGGAATGAACTTCCGGCATGATGATGAGCCGGCGCTTAGGTTTGTGGGGAGTGTGCTAAGTTTTGCTACTCTCTTCGGAAAAAGTAGCTCTCATAGTAATTATGCATGCTGGGCTTGCGGTGAGGATATAACTGAGCAAGGTAGAGAGATTAGGGGCAATTTACCTGTTCCTGTTTTTATTAATAAGGATGGTTCACGCAGATGAAATGGATGCTGTCAGTTATTCTCACTTTTATTGTGTCTGGTTGTGCTGTTAAAGGTTCGGAAAGATTTGTGCCGGGGCTTTTGTGTAATGAGCCTCAGGGAAGGGATGATCGTTTTATGCGTCTTTCATATGAGCGTTTGCCTATATTCATGACCGGCAGGTGCTCAGAGCGATCTGATATTTCTTATGACAAGGTAGTGGATAGTCTCTCGATGAGTACTTTGCGTTCGTTTCAGTCAGGCAATGCATATATGGAGTCTGCCTCCCTTCAATTAAGAATTTCAGGAAACACCGGAGGGTCGCTTCTAGAGGAGGCGCTTTCGCCTGAGGAATTTGCGCGCTATCACGAAGACACCATCCGGCGTCGGGCGCTTAATCGTCTTGAGCGGACTGACTGGGTAGAAAGAGCTGGTCTCAAATGCGTACGGTTTACCTATTCTTTTTGGAATCGAATGCGAAAAATGCAGGAACTGGATTACTGGTGCTGGGAAAACGAATCCGGTGTCTCAGAACCGTTCAATGTCTCTGCGCTCGAAGCCGTAGGGCCATACGAAGAATTCAATGTCGACTTGGAGAAGGAGATTTTTGAGCCGTTCTTCGCCAGTCTGCAGCTCAAGCGCGTGTCGCCTGACGTGCTTGCGCGTATCGAGCGGCAGCGGCAGGAGGCCTGCCTGAAGCACAAGGAGTACTTCGATAGAAAAGGCAAAGGCTGGGTCGAAGGGGACTTCCCCGATCACCGCCGAGCCCTGCGGCTCCTGAAGAGTTGCGGCTACGACGTCGAGGTTCCTCCGCATGACGGGCAGGTACTCGAACCGAATCTGAACAATCTGTACCGATAGTCGTACTTCCAGGGAGGGAAGCATGGTGAGCAAGGCTGGTCGTCTGTTACTCGTTTCGCTTATCTGTCTGTCCTGCGCTTCCTGCGCGATGGCGAGGCGATCAGTGGACCGGCATGCGCTGCGGGATGTCGGAATGGATGTGGAAAAGGCGGTGGCCGTGCTGGAACAGCGCGGCTATCACTGCTCGCAGAACAGCTTCACTCCGAATGAGCAGAGCTTTTTCAACCAGCAAGGAATGTCTCCGCAGAAGCTCACCTGCCATCGCCAGACATCTGGCCTGTTCTGCGTTGAATCGGATTTCGTCGATCTCTTCTCGCAGGACGGCAAGGTAGTCAACGGCCGTGCGCAGACAGTTCCGGTGTGTATCTGGCACTGATCTTCTTTCGAGCGCTCGCCGCGCGGCCCCATAGAAGGTAAAGCTCGACGTATTGCTCTGTAATCAGCGAAATGCTGAGGACGCAAACCCTCTTCGGCCACTGGCCGGTCCAGGGTTGAATTACGCCAGTCGGCTGCTAAAACAGCCAATGAAGACAGTGAGCTGACGGAATAGTGACGACGGCTCCATTTGTGCTGATTCCCTGTCGCCCTGATCGCCAGATGAATGATGGTTGGCAGGCATCTGGCCAGTAATCCAAAGCCGCGCTTTCGCATTGATGGATTGGTCATTATCATGGCCGCCTTCCTTTGTCTGCGTACCCGAACGGGCGTGGGCGAGCCGTTTTCATCGCTGTTTTGTACGCGTCGGCGCGTTTCATCGGTGCCGGGCGTCGCCGCTGTATTTGGAGCAAGTGGATGTCTGATCGGACCCCGGCGAGCGTCGCCAGATTCAAGAGCAGAGAAGCCGTCATCGGCATCGTGGGTCTGGGCTATGTGGGGCTTCCGCTGATGTTGCGCTACAACGCCATCGGTTTTCGCGTGCTGGGCATCGACATCGACACCGCCAAGGTCGAGAAACTCAACGCGGGTCGCAGCTATATCGAGCACATTGCCTGCGAGCATATTGCCAAGGCGCGTGACTCGGGCTTCGAGGCAACCACCGACTTCAGCCGTGTCAGCGAGTGCGATGCCCTGATCCTCTGTGTACCCACGCCGCTTAACAAGTATCGCGAGCCGGACATGAGCTTCGTGATCGACACCACCAACGCCATCAAGCCCTACCTGCGCGCCGGTCAGGTCGTCTCGCTGGAAAGCACGACCTATCCAGGGACTACCGAGGAAGAGTTGCTGCCGCGCGTTCAGGAAGGCGGGCTCAAGGTCGGTGAGGACATCTTCCTGGTCTACTCGCCGGAGCGTGAAGATCCGGGCAACCCGAATTTCGAAACCCGCACCATTCCCAAGGTTATCGGTGGTCATACCGCCAATTGCCTGCAGGTCGGTATCGCCTTGTACGAACAGGCTATCGATCAGGTGGTACCGGTCAGCTCGACCAAGGCCGCTGAGCTGACCAAGCTGCTGGAGAACATCCACCGCGCGGTGAACATCGGTCTGGTCAACGAAATGAAAGTTGTTGCTGACCGCATGGGCATCGACATCTTCGAGGTGGTGGATGCCGCGGCGACCAAACCGTTCGGCTTTACCGCCTACTATCCAGGCCCCGGTCTGGGTGGGCACTGCATCCCGATCGATCCCTTCTATCTGACCTGGAAGGCTCGCGAGTACGGCTTGCACACCCGCTTCATCGAGCTATCTGGCGAGGTCAACAAGGCCATGCCCGAGTACGTGGTGGGCAAGCTGATGGACGGGCTCAATGATCGTTGTCGGGCGCTCAAGGGCAGCCGGGTGCTGGTGCTCGGCATCTCCTACAAGAAGAACGTCGACGACATGCGCGAATCGCCGTCGGTGGAGATCATGGAGCTGATCGAGGCCAAGGGCGGCATCGTCGCCTACAGTGATCCGCACGTTCCGGTGTTCCCGAAGATGCGCGAGCACCATTTCGAGCTCTCCAGCGAGCCGCTTACCGCCGAGAATCTGGCCTCGTTCGACGCTGTGGTGCTGGCCACCGACCATGACAAGTTCGACTACACGCTGATTCAGCAGCACGCGCGCCTGCTGGTCGACAGCCGCGGCAAGTACCGGGCGCCGCAGGCGAACGTCATCAAGGCCTGAGTGTTTTTGCGCGGGCCGCACGCCGGGCGCAGATTTTTGTCTGGCGCGTTGGCGGTTCGCTCCAACCGTTTGCGAGAGACAGCATGAAACGATTCGCCCTTATCGGCGCTGCCGGCTACATCGCCCCCCGCCACATGCGTGCCATCAAGGACACCGGCAACGAGCTGGCGTGTGCCTACGACATCAACGATTCGGTCGGCATCATCGACAGCCTCTCGCCGCAGAGCGAGTTCTTCACCGAGTTCGAGCGTTTCTACGACCACGCCTGGCGCCTGAAGCGCGATCCGGCGACCGCTCTGGATATCGTGTCGATCTGTTCGCCCAACTACCTGCACCACGCGCATATCAACGCGGGCCTGCGCCTGGGCTGTGACGTGATCTGCGAAAAGCCGCTGGTGCCCAGCGCCGCGATGCTCGACGACCTGCTGCTTACCGAGAAGGAGACCGGTCGCCGTCTGTACAACATCCTGCAGTTGCGCCACCACCAGGCGATCATCGACCTGAAGCAGCAGGTCGAGGCGGGCAAGCAGGACCACAAGCACGACGTCGAACTGACCTACATCACCAGTCGCGGCAAGTGGTACATGGAAAGCTGGAAGGGCGACCCGCGCAAATCCTTCGGCGTGGCCACCAACATCGGTGTGCATTTCTACGACATGCTGCACTTCATCTTCGGCAAGCTGCAGCGCAACGTCGTGCACTACGTCAATGAATTCAAGGCCGCGGGCTATCTGGAGTACGAGAACGCGCGGGTGCGCTGGTTCCTCTCCATCGACGCCAACGACCTGCCGGACTCGGTCAAGGGCAAGAAGCCGACCTATCGCTCGATCACCTGTGATGGTGCCGAAATCGAGTTCTCCGAAGGCTTCACCGACCTGCACACCGTCAGCTACCAGGCCATTCTCGATGGCAAGGGCTATGGCATCGAGGATGCGCGGCACTGCGTGGAAACCGTCGAAACCATCCGCAGCCTGGCGCCCAGTCGCGCCCAGGATGACGAAGGCCATCCGTTCCTTGCGCGCCTGCTGGGTTGAACCATGAGTCATTACCAGCACCCCAGCGCCATCGTCGATGAAGGCGCGCAGATTGGCGAAGGCTCGCGCGTCTGGCATTTCGTCCATGTCTGCGGCGGCGCACGCATCGGTCAGGGCGTGTCCCTGGGGCAGAACGTGTTCGTCGGCAACAAGGTCGTCATCGGTGACAACTGCAAGGTCCAGAACAACGTCTCGGTCTACGACGGCGTCACCCTGGAAGAGGGCGTGTTCTGCGGCCCGAGCATGGTCTTCACCAACGTCTACAACCCGCGCTCGCTGATCGAGCGCAAGAGTGAATACCGCGACACCCTGGTCAAGAAGGGCGCCACCCTCGGTGCCAACTGCACCATCGTCTGTGGCGTGACCATCGGCGAGTTCGCTTTCGTCGGCGCTGGCGCGGTGATCAACAAGGACGTTCCGGCCTACGCGCTGATGGTCGGTGTGCCGGCACGGCAGATCGGTTGGATGAGCGAGTTCGGCGAACAGCTGGAACTGCCGCTGGAAGGCGAGGGCAGTGCGCCCTGCATTCATACCGGCGCGCGTTATGTGCTGCGTGGCAGTGTGTTGAGCAAGGAGAGCGTGGCGTGATCGAGTTCATCGACCTCAAGGCGCAGCAGGCGCTGATCAAGGACAAGATCGACGCTGGCATCCAGCGCGTTCTCGCGCATGGTCAGTACATCCTCGGCCCGGAAGTCAGCGAGCTGGAAGAAAAGCTCGCGGCTTTCGTCGGCGCGAAATATTGCATCAGCGCGGCCAACGGCACCGATGCCCTGCAGATCGCCCAGATGGCGCTGGGCATAGGCCCAGGTGACGAGGTCATCACCCCCGGTTTCACCTATATCGCCACGGCCGAGACCGTCGCCCTGCTAGGCGCCAAGCCGGTATACGTGGACGTCTGCCCGCGCACCTACAACCTCGATCCGCAGTTGCTCGAAGCCGCCATCACTCCGCGTACCAAGGCGATCATCCCGGTCTCGTTGTATGGCCAGTGCGCTGATTTCGATGCCATCAACGCCATTGCCGCGCGACACGGTATCCCGGTCATCGAGGACGCTGCGCAGAGCTTCGGTGCCACCTACAAGGGCAAGCGCTCGTGCAACCTGACGACCATCGCCTGCACCAGTTTCTTCCCCAGCAAGCCGCTGGGTTGTTATGGCGATGGTGGCGCGATCTTCACCAACGATGAGGAACTGGCCAAGGTTCTGCGCCAGATCGCCCGGCATGGCCAGGACCGCCGCTACCACCACATCCGCGTGGGCGTGAACAGCCGCCTGGATACCCTGCAGGCGGCCGTCCTGCTGCCGAAGCTGGACATCTTCCCGCACGAGCTGGAACTGCGTGAGCAGGCTGCCCAGCGTTACGCGCATCTGCTCGGCAAGTCCGGTATCGCTGCGCCCTTCGTCGAGGCGCACAACGTCAGTGCCTGGGCCCAGTACACGGTGCAGGTCGAAGCGCGTGACCAGGTGCAGGAGCACCTCAAGGCCGCAGGCGTACCCACGGCCGTGCATTACCCCATCCCACTCAATCGCCAACCGGCGGTGAAGGACGACGAGGCAAGTCTGCCGGTAGGTGATGCGATTGCGCAGAAGGTCATGAGCCTGCCAATGCATCCCTATCTGGATGAAAAGCAGCAGAGGGTAGTGATTGATGCGCTGCAAGAAACGTTGCAGCGAAGCGCATGACCGCATTGAAACGGCTGGTGAACTCCACCGCTACCTACGCTCTGGCGAATGTCATCAACAGTGCTATCCCGTTTCTGCTGCTGCCAGTACTGACTCGGGTTCTGGCGCCCGCTGAATACGGCGTAGTGACCATGTTCGCTACTGTCGTAAGCGTACTTACCGCCTTTACCGGTCTCAGCATCCATGGCGCCGTAAGCGTGCGACATTTCGATGCAGACACGGATCATCCGCGCTTCGTAGGAACCTGTCTGGGGCTCTTGGCCGTCAGCACAAGTCTGGTTCTGCTGATCGTCTGGTTGATGGCAGGGCCGCTTTCTCGCTGGGTAGAAATCCCGGAGGGCTGGCTGTTTGTCGCGGTACTGGCGTCGGCGGCGCAAGCCATAGTGCAGGTGCGGCTGGTGATCTGGCAGGTCAGGAGCGAGGTGTGGCGCTATGGCCTGTTCCAGATTTTGCAGACGGCCTTGAACCTTGGCCTGTCGCTGGGCCTTATTCTCCTGCTTGGATTGGGCTGGGAAGGCCGGGTCTTGGGAATATGCGTGGCGGTCTTCCTGTTCGCTGGTCTGGCGCTCTATGGTTTGCAGCGGCGAGCGTTGGTGCGTTGGAGCATTGATCGCGAGTACATACGGGCTGTCTTGCGCTTCGGCGTTCCGTTGATCCCCCACGCTGTGGGCGCCATGATGATCGCGATGAGTGATCGCTTTATCATCACCCACTTGCTGGGGATCGGGGTCACAGGTACGTATGCTGTCGGGGTGCAAATGGGGATGGTCGTCGGGCTGTTGGCTGATGCATTCGTCAAGGCTTTCGGTCCTCATCTTTTCGCTGAATTGAAAAGTCAGGATCCTTATTCTGGTGTTCGCATCGTGCGGCAGTGTGCTGCCGTCTTCTTGGGGTTTTTGGTATTGGCGCTAAGCTACGTGGCGCTACTGCCGTTTCTTTATCCACTTATCGTGGGTGGTCAATATGGTGCATCACTACCGGTCGCTCAGTTGGTAGGTTTCGGTAACGCTTTCATGGGCATGTACTACGTAGTTGCCGGGTTTTTATTCTTTTTCGAGCGAACTGTCCTGCTGGCAAAGCTGACATTGCTGGTGGGGTTGGTGAGTGTCGTTCTTACTTACGTATTGGTTGAGTCGATGGGTGTGATTGGAGCAGCCTGGGCATATGTGCTGGTTCAGCTGTTTTTCTTTCTGGGAGCGTGGCGTCTGGCGCAGAAGACTTTCCCTTTGCCATGGCGCACGCTATTCAATAAGGGAGCAAAATAAATTGCTTGCTAATTTGAATAGGTATCTGGTCGGGTTTCTTCTGAAGGTGGTGGCGGCCTATTGGCGTTTTATTTATTTGGAGTTTCGCAGACGTTACGAAGTGTCGCCTGAATTCCGGTTTAATGGAAAAAACATACTGCTATACGGTGATGGGCGAATCGTGTTGGGAGCGAATAGCTATATTGGAGACAATTCGACGGTGCAAGCCTCCGCTGGCTGCAGTGTAAGAGTTGGCGAAGGATGTCATGTTTCTTCGAATGTTCGAATATTTACCGAATCGATGGTGGCGGATAGCGATCTTAGAATAAAGCCAGTTCCCTCAAAAACTGCCGATGTTGTAATTGGTGATGCCTGCTGGGTTGGGGCTAATGTTTTGATAAATCCTGGTATTTCCATTGGTGAGAATAGTGTCGTCGGCGCAAATAGCGTTGTGGTCAAAGATATCCCGCCAAATGAAATCTGGGGTGGTGTTCCGGCGAAGTTGATTCGAAAGAAACTTTCGGCAGCTAATTGATGTGCTTGCTTGTCTCAGTTTAATTATGTGATGCAGGGCTTATGATTCCATACGGTCGACAAAATATTAGTGATGACGATATCGCCGCAGTGGTCGATGTCCTGCGTTCGGAATGGTTGACCCAGGGGCCGGGTATCGCCAGCTTCGAGCAGGCCGTTGCCGCGGCCTGTCAGGCGCAGCATGCGGTGGCGGTAAGCAACGCTACTGCGGCTCTGCACATTGCCTGTCTGGCCCTGGATGTCGGGCCGGGGGATCTGGTCTGGACCAGCCCGAATACCTTTGTCGCCAGTGCCAACTGCGCGCGCTACTGCGGCGCGGATGTGGACTTCGTCGACATCGATCCGCAAACGCTCAACATCAGCGTGGAGCGCCTGGCTGAGAAGCTGGCGCTTGCGCGGCTGGCCGGGCGCCTGCCGAAGGTGGTGATCCCGGTGCATTTTTCCGGGCGCAGTTGCGATATGCGCGCCATCGGGCAACTGGCCAGGGAGTATGGCTTCCGCGTGATCGAAGATGCTTCGCATGCCGTGGGGGCGAGCCATGAAGGTGTGCCGGTAGGTGCCTGCCAATACAGCGATGTCACCGTGTTCAGCTTCCACCCGGTGAAGATCATCACCACGGGTGAGGGCGGCATGTTGCTGAGCAACGACCCTGCGCTGGCGAAGCGCCTGGTGCGTTTGCGTACCCATGGCATCGCCCAGGGCAGCGACGAGATGGTCAGTACCCCGCAGGGGCCCTGGGAGTACCAGCAAATCGAGCTGGGCTTCAACTATCGGATGACCAATCTGCAGGCAGCGCTCGGGCAGAGCCAGCTGGCGCGTCTGCCGCAGTTCATTGCCAGACGGCGGGAGCTGGTGCGGCAGTACCACGAGCTGCTGGCTGACCTGCCGATCGTCTTGCCGCAGCCGAGCGAAGAGTCGGCCTGGCATCTGTATCCGATTCGTGTGGCAGCGGAACGCCGCCTCGAGGTGTTTTCCCGCTTGCGCGCAGCGGATGTCTGGGTGCAGGTGCACTACATACCCGTGCATACCCAGCCCTACTACCGCAATCTGGGTTTCAAGACGGGCGACTTCCCGGAGGCGGAGCACTATTTCGCTGAAGCGTTCAGCCTGCCGCTGTTCTACGACCTGACTGATGAAGAGCAGCAGTGCGTCGTCGAGCTGCTGCGTGAGGCGTTGTCTTGAACGTCGCAGTCATTCCGGCGCGAGGCGGCAGCAAGCGCATTCCGCGCAAGAACATCAAGACCTTCTGCGGCCGGCCGATGATCGCCTGGTCGATTCTGGCGGCGCAGCAGAGCGGCCTGTTCGAGCGGATCATCGTCTCCACTGACGATCAGGAGATTGCCGAGGTGGCGCGGGAGTGGGGCGCGGAAACACCTTTCGTGCGTCCGCCGGAGCTGTCCGACGACTACGCCGGCACCACCGAGGTGATAGCCCATGCCACGCGTTGGCTCGACGAGCAGGGGCAAGCCGCGTCTGCAATTTGCTGCATCTATGCCACTGCGCCGCTGATACATGCGCAAGACCTGAAACGCGGTCTTGAGGTTTTGCAATCGGGCGATTGGGCATATGCTTTCTCGGTTGCCGAGTTCTCGCCGTCGGTCTATCGCGCCTTCCAGGCGTTGCCCGAAGGTGGACTCGCCATGCTGTTTCCAGAGTACTTCTCGACACGTTCCCAGGATTTGCCCGTGGCTCTGCACGATGCCGCGCAGTTCTATTGGGGCCGCCCCGACGCCTGGACGCAGGGGCTGAGAATTTTCGATCGCCACTCGATGCCCGTCGCCATTCCGCGTTGGAGAGTGCAGGACATCGATGACATGGACGATTGGATTCGCGCTGAAATGATCTTCAAACAAATGACGAGTGACCAGACACAATGAGTGCATCGGATTATGTGACGCCGCAGGAAGGCTTCTGGGCGGGCGAGTTCGGCTCCGAGTACATCGGCCGTAACGACAGCCAGCAGCTGCTGGCTTCCAACCTGAATTTCTTCACCAAGGCGCTCAAGCAGGCGGGTCGGGTCGGCTCGGCAATCGAGTTTGGCGCCAACATCGGGATGAACCTGCGTGCCCTGCAGTTGCTCTATCCGGATGTGGCCCTGCACGGCGTGGAGATCAATCCCGATGCGGCAGCCCAGCTGCGCTCGCACATCGGCCAGGACAACGTCTACGAAGGTTCGATCTTCAACTACCCGGTCGAGCAGCAGGTGGACCTTTCGCTGATCAAGGGTGTGCTCATCCACATCAATCCGGACATGCTGCCGGTGGTCTACGAGAAGCTTTACACGGCGTCTCGCCGATTCGTGCTGGTATGCGAGTACTACAATCCGTCGCCCGTGGCGATCTCCTACCGCGGGCATGCCGACCGGCTGTTCAAGCGCGATTTTGCCGGCGAGATGATGGACAAATATCCGGACCTGAAACTGGTCGATTACGGCTTCGCCTATCGCCGCGACCCTGCGTTCCCGCAGGACGACATCACCTGGTTCCTGATGGAAAAGGGGGCCTGAGATGCTCAAGTATTGTGTTCGTTGCGTGATGCCGCACACCAAACCGGATCTGCATATCGACGAAGAGGGCGTCTGCAACGCCTGCCGCTCTTACGAGAAGCGCAAGGAAGTCGATTGGGACCAGCGCAAGAGCGAGCTGCTGACGCTGCTGGAGAAATACCGCAAGCACGGCAGCAATTGGGACTGCATCGTTCCGGTGAGCGGTGGCAAAGACAGCACCTATCAGGTGATCCGCATGCTGCAGCTGGGCCTCAATCCGCTGTGCGTGACCTCGACCACCTGCGACCTGAGTGAGATCGGCCGGCGTAACATCGAGAACCTGCAGCGTCTGGGCGTGGATCACGTCGAGTTCTCGCCCAACCCTCTGGTGCGCGCGAAGCTCAATCGCATCGGTCTGACCGAGGTGGGTGATATCTCCTGGCCGGAGCATGTCGGCATCTTCACCATCCCGGTGCGTGCAGCGGTGCAGTACAACGTGCCTCTGATCGTCTGGGGTGAGAACTCGCAGAACGAGTACGGTGGCCCGGCGGCGGCGACCGAGAACAACACCTTGACCCGGCGCTGGCTGGAAGAGTTCGGTGGCCTGCTCGGCCTGCGCGTGTCGGACCTGTCCGAGACCTACGGCATCGAGCAGCGCCATCTGCTGCCGTATCAGTACCCGTCCGACGAGGAGCTGCAGCGAGTCGGCGTGACCGGCCTGTTCCTCGGCCATTACCTGCCCTGGGATGGCCTGTCGAATGCACTGATCGCCCAGGCCAACGGCTTCGTTACTTACGACGAGCCTGTCGAAGGCTCGATGGTGAATTACGAAAACCTCGACAACCACCAGACCGGCATCCACGACTACTTCAAGTACCTGAAATTCGGCTTTTCCCGCGCGACCGACATCGCCTGCCTGCATGTGCGGCGGGGTCGTATCACGCGTCAGGACGCCATCGAGATCGTCAAGGCGCGCGACGGCAAGTTCCCCTGGAGCTACCTGGGCAAGCCGCTGGCCGAGATACTCGAGCCGCTGGGGATGACCACTGATGAGTTCATCAAGATCTGCGATCGCTTCACCAACAAGAAGATATTCAAGCGTGATGCGTCGGGCGTCCTGGTCAAGGATCGTCACGGCAACCTCGAGAAGCTGAACCACGACAATCCATGAAGATCGCCATCGTCAACTACGGCATGGGCAATCTGGGCTCGGTGCGCCGGGCCTTCGAGGAGCTCGGTGCCGAGCCGCTGATCGCCAATCACCCGTCGGCGCTTTATGACGTCAATCGTATCGTCCTGCCTGGCGTGGGTGCCTTTGCCGAGGGCATGGCGCACCTGGATCAGGGTGGCTGGAGCGATGCGTTGCGCGAGCTGGTTGGCGAACAGGGCAAGCCTCTGCTGGGAATCTGCCTGGGCATGCAGATGCTCGCCGGGGAAGGTCACGAAGGTGGCGTCACGCCCGGTCTCGGGTTGATTCCAGGACAGGTGCGCCGGTTGGATGCACTGGGTTGCACGCTGCGCATTCCGCATATCGGCTGGAACGAGGTTTGTCACACGCAGGAGGATGTTCTCTTCGAAGGCATTCCGTCTGCTGCCGATTTCTATTTCGTACACAGTTACGCCTTCGTTCCTGAGCAGCGTGAGCACCTGCTGGCGAGCGTGCCCTACGACGTCGATCTGACGGCTGCGGTGCGCCGTGATCATGTGTTCGGCTGTCAGTTCCACCCGGAGAAAAGCTCCAAGGCGGGGCGCCGCCTGTTGCGCAACTTCCTGAGTTATTCGCCATGTTGAAGGTTCGTGTCATACCGACGCTGCTGTGGAAAGGCCTGGGCCTGGTGAAGGGTGTTGGCTTCGATAGTTGGCGTCGCGTCGGGCCGGTACTGCCGGCGGTCAAGGTCTACAACGCGCGGGATGTCGACGAGCTGATCCTGGTGGATATCAACGCCACCCTGGAGAGCGAGTTGCCGGATCATGACTCGGTCAACGATTTTTCCGAGGAGTGCGCGGTGCCGCTGACCGTGGGTGGTGGCATCAGCAGTCTCGAGCAGGTTCTGGCGCTGCTGCACAGCGGTGCTGACAAGATCGCTATCAACAGTGCGGCCTATGCCGAACCGGGGTTGATCGATGCAGCCGCGTCGCGCTTTGGCGCGCAATGCGTGGTCGCCAGCATCGACGTGCGCCGCCTGGATGAGGGTGGCTACCGCTGCTTCAGTCACGCCGGCACCCAGGATACCGGCCGTGAAGTGCTGGCCTGGGCGCGCGAGCTGGCTGACCGTGGTGCCGGCGAGATACTGCTGACCTCCATCGAGCGAGACGGCAGCATGACCGGCTATGACCTGGCGCTGGTGGAGCGCGTCGCGCGTGCCGTGGATATCCCGGTGATCGCCTCCGGCGGTGCGGGGAGCTACCAGCACATGATCGATGTGGTACAGCAGGCAGGCGCCTCGGCGGTTGCAGCAGCGAGCATCTTCCATTTCACCGAGCTGACGCCGGCCGGGGCCAAGGCGGCAATGCAGGCTGCGGGCATTCCGGTGCGGCGCAACTTCGTCGGTGAGGCCAATCCGTGAAGGTGGTTCTGCGCGTCGATGCCAGCGAGAGGATCGGTACCGGGCATTTCATGCGTTGCCTGACGCTGGCCGACACTCTGCTCAAGCGTGGCGCACAGTGTGTTTTTCTCAGTCGTGACTTGCCTGCGCATCTGCAGCAATTGGTGCAGCGCCAGGGCCATACCCTGCGGCATCTGCCTGTCCACGAGGCGGGCGCCTGCGTGGGTGATCTAGCGCACTCCAGCTGGCTGGGTTGTGATCAGAGCAGCGATGCCGCCGACTGCCTGACGGCACTGCAAGGGCAACTGCATGACTGGCTGATCGTTGATCACTACGCATTGGACTGCCGGTGGGAAACCCAGCTGCGGCAGGCCGCCAGAAAGATTTTGGTGATCGATGACCTTGCCGATCGACGGCATGATTGCGATCTGCTGCTCGATCAGAACCTGTATCAGGACATGCAGACGCGTTACGCCGACAAGGTCCCGCAGACCTGTCATCTGCTGCTCGGCCCGAAGTTCGCTCTGCTGCGCGAGGAGTTCCGGCAATTGCGTGAAACGCTGGCCGGTCCGCGGACCCAGGTCAGGCGCATGCTGGTGTTCTTTGGCGGTGTCGACGCTCGCAATTTCACCGGGCAGGCGCTGACGGCGCTGGCAAACGTTGGTCCGGCCGGCTTCGAGGTGGACGTGGTGCTTGGCGCACAGCATCCGCAGCGCGCTGCCATCGAGTCGTTGTGTCAGACCCAGGGTTATCGTTGCCATGTGCAGACTTCGCGGATGGCCGAACTGATGGCGGGTGCCGATCTCGCCATCGGGGCGGGCGGTACGGCGACCTGGGAGCGCTGCAGCCTGGGATTGCCGACCCTGGCGCTGAGCACTGCGGATAACCAGACACGGCAGTTGGCCGATGCGGCTGCGCAGGGTCTGGTCTATGCACCCGAGCCAGGTATGGACGTGCAGGCGACCCTTGCCATGCACCTGCCTGCATTGCTGCATAGCGCTGCCTTGCGCCAGTTGATCTCCCGTGCAGGCATGACTGCCGTGGATGGCCTGGGCGCTCAGCGCCTGGCCACACGCATGGGCTGCAGTGGGCTGAGCCTGCGCGAGGCGTGTGCAGAAGACTCCGAGCATCTGTTCCGCTGGCGCAATCACCCCTCGATCCGCGCCGTCTCGCGCAACCGTGACGAGATTGCCTGGGAAGACCACTGTCGCTGGTTCGCCGGCGTGCTTGACGATCCTCGGCGCACGCTGCTGGTTGGCCTGCAGGGCGGGGTGGCTGTGGGTGTCGTACGCTTCGACATCGACGCTGAGCAGGCCGAAGTATCCATTTATCTCGTCCCCGAAGGGCAGGTGCGCTGTCGCGGGGGCGATCTGTTGCAAAGTGCCGAGGACTGGCTCATGGAGCATCGTCGCGAAGTGCGGCAGTTGCATGCGCAGGTCATGGGTGGCAACGCCGTCTCCAAAGGGTTGTTCATGGCCGCAGGCTATGACGTCGACAACACGCTGTTTTCAAAGAAGCTGCCTGAGCTATGACTGAATCAATCAAGATCGCAAACCGTTGCATCGGCCGTGACCACGCGCCCTTCGTCATTGCCGAGATGTCCGGCAACCATAACCAGTCGCTGGAGCGCGCACTGCAGATCGTCGAAGCAGCGGCCCGCACGGGTGCTCATGCGCTGAAGATCCAGACCTACACGGCGGATTCGATGACGCTGGATCTGGACGAGGGCGAGTTCCATATCAGTGATCCCAATAGCCTCTGGGCTGGCACCTCGCTGTACAAGCTCTATGGCGAGGCCTTCACCCCCTGGGAATGGCACAAGCCGATCTTCGACCGGGCGCGCGAGCTGGGCATGATCGCCTTCAGCACTCCCTTCGATGACAAGGCCGTGGAGTTTCTGGAGTCGCTGAACGTGCCCTGCTACAAGATCGCGTCCTTCGAGAACACCGACCTGCCGTTGATCCGCCGTGTGGCTGCGACCGGCAAGCCGATGATCATTTCCACCGGCATGGCCACGGTCGCCGAGCTGGACGAGACTGTCCGTGCCGCGCGGCAGGCGGGTTGCAAGGACCTGATCCTGCTCAAGTGCACCAGCACTTACCCGGCGTCGCCGGAGAACACCAATATCCTGACCATTCCGCATCTGCGCGAGCTGTTTGACTGTGAAACCGGTCTTTCCGATCACACCATGGGCGTGGGCGTGTCCGTAGCGGCCGTCGCGCTGGGCGCAAGCGTTGTGGAGAAACACTTCACTCTGAGTCGTGCCGAGGGAGGGGTCGACAGCGCCTTTTCCATGGAGCCGCAGGAAATGGCTCAACTGGTCGTCGAAACCGAGCGCGCCTGGCAGTCGCTGGGGCGCGTCAGCTATGGCGCTACTGCTGCCGAAGAAAAGAGCCGGGTGTTCCGCCGCTCCATCTACGCCAGCGAAGACATCGCCGCCGGTGAGCTGCTGTCGCCCGGTAATGTGCGCATCATTCGCCCGGGCCTGGGCCTGCCACCGAAGTATTTCGAGCAGGTCATCGGCAAGCGTGCCAAACAGACGATCAAGCGAGGCACACCCATCAGTTGGGATCTCATCTAGTGCCGCGGCCCAGTCTTGCCCAGCTGCTGGAGATCGAGAACGATTCGACGTTCCTTGAGTTTCGTTGCCCGCGCAGCGGCGTGCTGCTCTGGCCGCTGGTGCGTAATCAGTTCCTGCGTCAGCTGATTTCCGACCTCTACTACCAGCAGGCGCCACTGGTCGCGGCCGTGCCGGCAGTGCCGCGTCGACAGGCGCTGGGGGCTCTTGGTCGGGTGCTCCGACACAATTTTCAGCAGGGCAGGATGCGCGGCGAGGTGCTGGTGGTCGGTACCGGCGCAGGGCATTTTCAGCGCGAAGGCCGCTGGTTCAATCGCATCACCGATTACCTGGCGCAGGAGTCTTGCGCAGACACGGTGATGGTCGAAGGCGTGGTGGACTGGCACGTACCGCATCCGCGCTGGAACCAGCGAGTCGCCTACTGGCTGCCCTGGCAGGGCGCAATCACGGTGGCGGGTCGTCTGCTGACGCGTGAGCACCACCTGGCAGCCGCGCGTGAACTGCTCGAATACGCCAGGCAGCGGGCCTCACAGTTGCTGGGGCTGACCATCGCCGATTCGAACATGGACATGCTGGTCGGCATGCTGGCGCGCAAGCTGGCGCGCCTGCCGGTCATGCAGCATGCCTATCGGCGCCTGCTGGAACGGGTGCAACCGCGCCTGGTATTGCTGGAACAGGCCTGTTACGGGGACTTCGCGCCGTTCAATCAGGTAGCGCGGGAGATGGGCATACGCGTGGCGGAGCCTCAGCATGGCATGGTCTCCGGCGGGCATGATGCCTACTGCTATGCGCCGGTGCTGCGCGAGAGCGAGGCGTACCGTGCTTGCCTGCCGCATGACTTCCTCGGCTACGGCGCCTGGTGGAACAGCCAGATCAATGTTCCGGTGCAAAAGTGGGTGATTGGCAACCCGCATTACAGCGAGCAGCGTCGGAGCATGGCGCCCACCGAAACGGCGCAGACCGACATCCTGCTGCTAGGGGACGGCATCGAGTTCACGCTCTACCTGGCCTTGGCCCAGGAACTGGCGCACTTGCTGCGCGGGCGTTATCGCATTGTGCTGAGACCGCATCCTCTGGAGCGCGCACAGGTGTCTCTGCGCTTCCCCGAGGGCCGGGCTGGGGAGGTTCTGATCGATCCCAATCGGGATATCTACAGCTCGTTCGCCAGTGCCCACGCGGTCGTGGGAGAGGTTTCTACCGGGCTGTTCGAGGCACAGGGGATAGCGGGCAGGGTATTGCTCTGGGAAACCGACAAGGCGCGGTTCAGCTATCCGCAGCACCCGTTCAGCGGGTTCGCCGATGCCCAGGCGCTGGTCGAGGCATTGGGCGAGCCCCAGGGTGAAAGAGCCGGAGTGCTCGCTGAGGAAATCTGGGCGCCGGACTGGGTCGGCAACTACCGGCAGTATCTGGCTCAGGCGCTGGCAGCACCCGGCTGAAGCCATCGTCTGGCGGCCAAGGACGAGCAAACAGCGTATCCTTGCGCGCCCGGATTGTTCGGGGTCGGCAGAGCGCCGGCAATCAGTGAAGTCACTTCGATCGGTAGCAAATCTTGGCCGTACAGACAATTTCAGTGATCGACTATGGCTGCGGCAACCTGGCGTCGGTCGTCAACATGATCCAGCACGTGGGCGGTGAGGCGCGGATCATTCGCACTCCAGATCAGTTGGAGGATGCCGCCAAACTCATTCTGCCGGGTGTCGGAGCCTTTGATCACGGCATTGGCAGCTTGCGCCAGGGCGGCTGGGTCAAGGCACTGGAGCAGGCCGTGCACGAGCGTCAGGTGCCTATCATGGGCATCTGTCTGGGCATGCAGCTGCTTACCCGTGGCAGCGAGGAGGGGCAGGAGCCTGGGCTGGGTTGGGTCGATGCGCAGGCACGGCGCTTTCGCCCGGAGGACCCGCGGCTCAAGGTGCCGCACATGGGCTGGAACGAGGTGCGGCAGATGCGCGAGGATGAGCTGTTGCCTGCGTCAAGCACCCCGCGGCGTTTCTACTTCGTGCATGCCTACCGGGTCGAGTGCGCCGACCCCGCTGACGTGCTTCTGGAATGCGAATACGGCGAGACCTTCGTGGCGGCCTTTCGCCGCGCAAATATCTGGGGCTTCCAGTTTCATCCGGAGAAGAGCCATCGATTCGGCATGGAACTCTTCCGCCAGTTCCTGGAGGTATGAGGTGCTCAAGCATCGTGTGATACCGGCCCTGTTGTTGCGCGACGGCGGCCTGGTGAAAACCCAGAAGTTCGGCAAGCACAAGTACATTGGCGATCCGATCAATGCCATTCGCATCTTCAACGAGAAGGAGGTGGACGAACTGGTGCTGCTCGACATCGATGCCAGCCGGCAGGGGCGGGAGCCGGACTATGCGCTGATCGAGAGCATTGCAGCCGAGTGCTTCATGCCGCTTGGCTACGGTGGCGGGATATCCACGATCGAACAGGCGCGGCGAATCTTCTCTTCCGGTGTGGAGAAGGTCGTGCTGCAGACGTCGGCGCTGCAGAAGCCGGAGCTGGTCACGGAGATCGCCCAGCGCTTCGGCAGCCAGAGCGTAGTTGTTTCCATCGACATCAAGCGCGACTGGCTCGGCCGCTATCGTCTGTGGTCGTCCTCCTCTCGCCGGGCGCTGTCCGTGGACTGGTTGGAAGCACTCAAATCCATGGTTGCTGCCGGAGCTGGCGAGGTACTGCTGAATTCGGTGGATCGTGACGGGATGCAGCAGGGATATGATCTGCGTCTGATCAAGGCCGCTGCCGATGCGGTAGATGTACCGCTGATAGCCTTGGGTGGCGCTGCGAAACGGGAAGACTTCATCGAGGCGACCGAGGCGGGTGCTTCGGCGGTCGCCGCCGGCAGTCTTTTCGTGCTGCAGGGGCCACATCGGGCGGTGCTGATCAGCTATCCCAACTACTCAGAACTCGAGTCGCTTTTCAGAGGTAAGGATGTTTCCTAAAGAACACAGGATCTGTTCCCGGTGCGTGATGGACGACAGCGCATCCGCGATTACTTTCGACGACGCGGGCGTTTGCAATTACTGCACCTACTTCCAGCAGCGCGTCAACGGCGTGGTCTTCGCTCCTGAGCAGCAACGTGCCGAGCAGCGCCGGGCGTTCGTGGAAAAGGTCAAGAAGGCCGGCAAGGGCAAGAAATACGACTGCATCATCGGTCTCTCCGGCGGAGTGGACAGCTCCTATGTTATCCATCTGGCCCTGAGCGAAGGCTTGCGCCCGCTGGCCGTGCACATGGACAACAACTGGAACTCCGAGCTTGCGGTCAACAACATCAAAAACCTGGTTACCAGCCTGGGCGTCGATCTCTATACCCACGTCATCGACTGGCCCGAGTACAAGGGCCTGATGCAGGCATTCTTCGATGCCGATGTCATCGATGTGGAGCTGCTCTACGACAATGCCATGCTGGCCGTGAACTACGAACAGGCGCGGCGCTACGGCATCAAGTACATCCTCTCGGGAAGCAATTCCGCGACCGAGGGAATGCCGATGCCGGAGGGTTGGAACTGGCGCAAGTGGGACAAGCGCAACATAAAGGCCATCGCTCGGCGCAATTCGGTGCGGATTCGCACCTTCCCGATCATGGGTACGCTTGGCTACGTGTATAACCGGGTGCTGCGTGGGATCCAGTGGGCGTCGTTCCTCGACCTGTATGACTACCAGAAGGAAGCGGCCCTGGAGCTGCTCGAAGAGAAATACGCCTACAAGCGTTACCCCTACAAGCACTACGAGTCGGTCTTCACGCGCTTCTATCAGGGCTACATCCTCCCCGAGAAATTCGATGTGGATAAACGCAAGCTGCATCTGTCGACGCTGGTAATGAGTGGACAGATGACTCGCGAACAGGCGCTCGCTCAGTTGCAGCACTCTCCCTACGCCTCACCGGAGGAGCTGGACCGGGATCGCAAGTATTTCCTCAAGAAGATGGGCTGGTCCGAGAGCCAGCTCGAGGATTACCTGCGCCGGCCGGCCAAACCGCACGATGCCTACCCCAGTGAGCGTTTCGCCTGGGATTTCATCCGCAAGATCTATCAGATGAAGCGCGGCTCCTGAGGTCGATCGACAGGGCCCGCTGGGTCGGTTCCGTTAAGGGTTTTTCCATTTGAATGTTCTGTTTCTGCATCCTGCTGCTGCCTTCGGTGGTGCATCCAAAAGCCTGATCGAGCTCTACAGGTTGCTACATGCTGGCGGGGTTCGAGGGACGGTTCTCACTCCTGCCGGAGCCGTTTGCCAATCTTTCGAAAAGGCCGGCATGCAGGTTCGTCCGGTCAAGGGACTTAGCCAGTTCGACAACACCCGCTATGGCTACTATCGCAAGGTTCGCTGGCTGATCCTGCTGCGTGAGCTTCTCCTGCTACCGTTCGCACTTGCAGGGCTCTGGCGCTTGCGTCGCGAGCCTTTCGATCTGATCCACATCAACGAGATCACGCTGTTGCCGTTGGGTGTGGTCGCCAAGTGGCTGCTGCGCGTGCCGATGGTGGTGCATGTTCGCTCCCTGCAACGTAAGCCGGGCTCGGGACTACGTACGCGCTGGGTGAATGGGTTGCTGCGTCGATACGCCGATGCAGTGGTGGCGATCGACCACACCGTGGCCGCCACATTGGAGGCGGAGCTACCGCTGAGCATCATTCACAACGGACTCGAAGTTAACGCTCAGCCGGTGGAGCGGCGCGCCGACGGTGAGCCGGTCAAGGTGGGCTTTCTTGGGGTGTTGATTCCGCTCAAGGGCATCTTCGAACTGGTCGAGGCGATGCGCATCCTGAAGACGCGTGGTGTGGCCATCGAATGCCTGGTCGCCGGTGAGAATGCGCGGCAGATCTCGGGGTTCAAGGCCTGGGTGTTGCGTAAGTTCGGTTTCGCGAGGGATGTGCGGGCTGAGCTTGAGGAATTGATCCGGCGTGAGGACCTGGAGGATCGAGTCAAACTGCTCGGCTTCGTGAGCGATGTCCGCGAACTTTATCCGCAACTGGATATTCTCTGTTTTCCGTCCCACCTGGATGCAGCGGGTCGCCCGGTCTTCGAAGCGGCTTTCTACTCGGTGCCGAGCGTCGTGGCGGTAACCGATCCGGTGCCGGATGCGCTGCTGCACGAGGTGACCGGGCTGGCAGTACCGACACCTGACCCTGCGCTGATCGCCGATGCGCTGCAACGTCTTGCGCAAGCACCAGAGTTTCGTCGTCAGCTCGGACGTCAGGCGAAGATCTGGGCGCAGGAAACCTTCGCGATCGAGGCCAATGCCGCGCGTATGCTCGATCTCTATCGTCATGTTCTGTCATTCAACGCGAGTCGCTGAGTCATGCGCATTCTGGTGCTCTCCCAGTATTTCTGGCCCGAAAGCTTCATCATCAACGACATAGTGCTGTCCCTTCACGAGCAGGGGCACGAAGTCGTGGTGGCCACCGGCAAGCCCAATTACCCGGATGGCAAGCTGTTCGAGGGTTACCGCCTGTGGGGTACGCAGCGCGAGCACTACCAGGGCAAAGTTGAGGTATTGCGCGTCCCGCTCTGGCCGCGCGGGGAAGGTGGTGCGCGCAACCTGATCTTCAACTATCTGTCGTTCGTGCTCAGCGGCCTGCTGTTTCTGCCGTGGATGCTGCGCAAGCGCGAGTTCGACGCGATCCTGGTATTCGCCCCGTCGCCGATCACCCAGGCGATCCCGGCCATTGCGCTCAAGTGGCTGAAGAAGGCCAGGTTGGCACTGTGGGTCCAGGATCTATGGCCGGAAAGCCTCTCAGCCACCGGCTTCGTCAAGAATCCACACTTGCTCAAGGCAGTGGGCTGGATGGTTCGGGCGATCTATCGGCGGTGCGACACGCTGCTGGTGCAGTCGCGCGCCTTCGTCGAGCCGGTGGCCGCTTATGCCGCGCGAGAAAAGATCCAGTACTACCCCAACTCTCTGGATGTGCGTCCCCCTCGGTTGGTGGTACCCATCCCGTCCGAGTTGAGCGAGCTGCTCGAGAAGTACTTCTGCGTGGTCTTCGCCGGCAACCTGGGCACCGCCCAGGCGTTGGAAACCATCGTGCAGGCGGCGGTTCATCTGCGTGACGATCCGCAGATCCGCGTGGTGCTGGTGGGCAGCGGCAGTCGTCTGGCGTGGCTCAAGGCGCAACAACAGGCACACGCACTGGACAACCTGGTCTTGCCCGGCCGTTTTCCGATGGAGTCGATGCCACAGATCTTCGAGCGCTCTTCGGCGCTGCTGGTGTCGCTCAACGACGAGCCGGCCTTTGCTCAGACCGTGCCCAGCAAAATCCAGGCGTATCTGGCCGCGGGGCGGCCGATCATCGCCTGCCTGAACGGTGAGGGCGCCCGCGTGGTCAGCGAAGCACGTGCCGGGCTGTCTTCGCCAGCTGAACAGGTGCTGCCACTGGTGGCCAACATTCGCTGCATGAAGGCTCTGGGCTCTGGCGAACGGGCTGCCATGGGCGCCTCCGGGCGAGCCTATTTCGATGCGAACTTCGAGATGACGGCGCAGGTCACCCGGCTGGTTGAGTTGCTCAAGCACTGAATGCTAGAGGTGGGCGCCGAGGCGTTCGTCCGATCAAGGATCAATTGATGCGTGTGATGGTTTTTCCGGTCGCTTTCATGGCGAACACCTTCGCCATGATGGTGGTGATGATCGGCCTCAGCCTGTTCGGCAGGCCCGAGCTGGCCGCGGACTTTGGGTTGGTCCACGGTGCAACGGTTGCGCTGTTCTATTCGTTTTCCGGCAACGCGCGCAGCCTGATTCTGGGTGAGTCGGGCAGGGTGGACGGCGCGGCCATCCTGCGCCTGCGTCTGCTCCTGTTGTTGCCGCTGGCGGTACTGGCGTTCGCGCTGTGCATCGGGGTGGTGGACGGCGGTTGGCTGTTCATTCTGCTGCTGGTGATGCGTCGGGCTGCCGAATGGCTGGCAGAGGTATTTCTCAGTGAGCAGGAGCTGAAGCACCAGGGCAAGGCTGCGCTGCGCTTTCTGCTGATCCAGGGGGTGCTGAGCCTGGCATTGTTGCTGGCACTGCTCGATGACGGCGTGTGGGCGCTGCCGCTGACCCTGGTCTGGGCGCTGTCGCCGCTGCTCGGTTGCCTGAGTTTGGCCCTGCTGGGGCGGGCGCTCGGCCATGCCGTGCCGGTCATGGCCGGCATCCGCCAGATGCTCCCGCACTTCGGCTCCACCGCGGTCATCGGCGTTTCCGTCTATGTATTCCGGCTGTTCATCCTGCTGGTTGCGGGCAAGGAGACAGCGGGTGATCTGTTCTCTGCCTTCGCCCTTGGCGGCATCCTCGGTGCGGTGTTCTCCCAGGCGCTTGGGCCGACCATGGTGCGCCAGGAGCGCAGTGCGGCGGGGCCCGGTCGTATGCTCCAGTTGTTCAACCTGATGCTTGTGCTGGTGGCGCTGGCCGGGTGCTTTCTGCTGGCTATCGTCTGGAGTGTTCCGCATCTGCTGGACTGGACGCAGAAGGGGCAGCTGTTCTGGCTGGCAGTGGGCTGCTCCCTGGTCGGCGGCGTGGTCATGGTGCTGGCGCAGCGCATTCGCCTGCGCATCCTGCAGGATGCGGTCGGCGGCGATGTCTTCGGCTCGGACATGCTGGCAAATATCCTGCTGGTGGCGTGCATTCCCTTCGTTTTCTACGAGCTCGGTGCTGGTGCCCTGGCAGTGCTCTACCTGCTGGGTGCTGTTTTGTCCTGGGGGTTCTATGCCAGTGAGCGACATGGACTGCTGCACCTGAGGGCTCGCGGGCTTCTCAGCGAACGCAACCTGCTGCTGCTGATAGCCTTCGCGATATTCCTGCCGCTGTTCTTCCAGCTTGGTGGCGGCCTCTTCGATGACCGTTCCGGCACTTTCAACAGTGGCGGTGTGCTGGCGTTGCTGCCGATCCCTGTGTCGGTGCTGGCCTGCTATCTCGGCGTGGTGCTGCTGGGTGGTTATTCCCGTGCGCGCCTGTCCCTGGTGAGTCTGTTCTTCGTCTTTATCGGCATGTTGCTGACCAGTCTGCTTCTAGGCCTGGATCAGGGCGGGGAGGGGCGACAAAAATTGGTCCTGCTGGTCCAGTACATCCTGCCGATGTTTGCATTGGTGCTGGGGCAGCAATACGGGAAACGCGACCAGTCGCTATTAATGCTGGCGCAGGCCGGGGCAGGCGTGCTTTTCCTGGTCATACCGCTGCAACTGATCTCTACGCTGCTTGACGGCCTCGGCTATCTTTCGCCTTCGCTGTTTATCTTCAGTGTTTATCAGCACCTTCAATACGTGCCCGTTGTATTCGTTGCGCTGTTCGCCATCGTGCTGTTTGTCGGCGCAGCCAAGGGCTGGCCACGAAGCGGTTTGTTGGTGCTGAGCCTGATGATGGGTGGGTATGCCGTTCTTTCGATGTCGATGCTCGCGCTCTGTTTCATGCTGTTGGTGTGCCTGGGGTTCTTCATCCGCATGTTGTTCTGGCGGCGAGTCGACTGGGCCTGTGGAGTGATTTCATGTGTCGTCCTAGGTGCGGCAGCGGCGGGCCTTTATGCCCAGGGCAGCGAGTTCTTTGATCACAAGTTCGCTGCTGTGACAACGGGCGAAGCGCTTGGCGTGCCGGCCAATCTTTCGGAGCGCGTGGTGTTCTGGCGCTTTTATGTCAGTGAGATGCTTTCTGATTGGGGCGTTTTCATGCTGGGTCATGTGGAGCCTCCGGATAGACTTCTATATCCCAGCGCACACAACTACTACCTGGACTTCATTTACAACTTCGGGTTTGTGGGCCTGCTGCCGCTTATCTTGCTGATCCTCTACTCCGCATGCACTGCTTTGCGCCGATTGCCACGGGTCTGGTCTGACGTTGAGTTGCTGGGCCTGTTGGGCGTGGTGGCGTTTCTGTTGTTGGTGGATAACTTTCTCAAGGTTGGGCTGCGCCAACCGTATTCGGGTGTATTTGTGTTCTTCATTTGGGGTGTGCTGCTGGCAAGGCTTGCAAAGATTCGTTGTGCTGGATGTAGTGATTCGCCGGAGGCGACGTGAGTATGGGTTGGGGATTGATAACAAGAGTTGCCTGGCTGCTGTTCTTCGTGGGAGCGTCGATATTGGCCGTTCTCGCAGGCGCGGAGTACGCGGGAAACACTTGGGTTTACCTGTTGTTCACTGTGCTTTCCACGGCAGTGCTGTTCTTCGGCTTTGGTCGTGGTGCGATATTTTTCGATGCGTTTATCGGTGTTCTGTTGTGGATCGGCTTCTGGTTGAAGTTCAGCGTCCGAACGGCGTTTTCCGACGGGCGATTCAATATCTCCGTTGGCAATTTCGACGGAGCTCCCGCGTCGCTGGACAAGGCCTTGCTGGTGGTGAGTTGTGCCCTGGCGGCCATTCTCCTCGCGCGCTGGGTGCGCCAGCGTTGGGTCTTCCGCTATCCGGATTCACTGCCGCAGATCGCGTACACCGGTTTGTTCACCTTTTACAGGCGATACCGTATCGCGGTGCTGGTCGGATTTGTTCTGGCGGTGCTCGTGGTCTGTCTGTCTAACGCGTGGTTTGGTATTTACCAGCGCGGTCAGGTCGCACGAGTAAACCTGCCTCTGGGGCTCAATGGCGTCTACGCCTGGATGCTGATGTTCGGGATGGCTTCGGTGTCGGCGATCGTGCTGCGTTTCGAGTTCGAGCTCAATCGAGAGCGTTACTGGATCGCGATCAGCATCGCCTTGCTGGAAACGGCGTTGTCGAACATTTCCCTGTGGAGCCGTGGAATGATCCTCAATGGTTCGTCTCTGCTCTACGGCGCCGTTGCCCAGTTCAGGCGCAGCGAACCGCGGCTTCGACTGGGTCTGGCGAGCTTCGTGTTGTTGGCTTTTGTTGGCTTTTTTGTGGTGTCCGTGCTTTCGGTCAACTGGCTGCGCGCCAATGCGTTTTATGACGCCCATCCGGATATCGCAACCGGTGAGGCGGTCAGCGAGCAGACCACATTGCTGTTCCTTGATCGCTGGGTGGGTGTCGAGGGGGTGATGGCGGTTGTCGGCTCAGAACATACCGGTTGGGGCGTGTTCGGCGAGGCGTTGACCGAACGTTTCGATACCTCGGCCAATGCGTTCTATGACCAGCATTTCGTGGAGTCGGCCTATGACAATACGCGGGGAGATGGCACTCATTTCATTTCATTGCCAGGGTATATCGCCTTCCTGTTCTACCCTGGCTCCTACCTGTTCCTGCTGGTAGCGGTGTTTGCCTTTTCCATGTTGGCGGCGCTTATCGAGTACTTCGTCTACCGGGTGGGTGGAAAGAACCTGGTGTTCTGCGCCCTGATCGCTCAAGTGGTTGCGTTCCGCTACACCAGCTTTGGCTATGTACCAATGCAGAGTTATCTGCTGTTTGGGTCGATTCTGCTGAATGTTCTGATTCTGTATTTTTCTGATAGGCTCCTGCGCTTTTTCTGCAGGCCTTGAGATTCCGGGAAGGTTTTGATTCATGGCTCGAATTCTGGTTCTAGGCGTCACCGGCATGCTCGGCAATGCCGTCTTCCGGGTATTTTCTGCCGATTCTGCGCACGAGACTTGGGGCACGCTGCGCAGCGGCGCTGCGCAGCGACATTTTCCTGAGCAGAGCCATCCGCAACTGCTGGCTGGGGTCGATGTGCTGGATCAGGACGCGCTGGTTGCAGCAATCGCCAGGGTTCGGCCGGATGTGGTAATCAACTGCGTGGGGCTGATCAAGCATCTGGCCGATGCCAAGGACCCGCTCACCGCACTGCCGATCAACGCCATGCTGCCGCACCGGCTGGCGCGCCTCTGCGCGCTGGCCGGGGCAAGGCTTATCCATGTCAGCACCGACTGCGTGTTTTCCGGGCGCAAGGGTCTGTACCAGGAGACCGATCTGTCGGACGCGGACGATCTCTACGGCAAGTCCAAGTACATCGGCGAGCTGCACGATCTGCCGCACGCCATCACCCTGCGCACCTCGATCATCGGCCATGAGCTGGGTTCCAGTTATGCGCTGGTGGACTGGTTCCTGTCCCAGCAGGGCAGCGTCAGGGGTTTCACCAAGGCGATCTTCTCCGGCCTGCCAACGGTGGAGCTGGCGCGGGTGATGAAGGATTTCGTGATTCCGCACCCACAGCTCAATGGCCTGTATCATGTCGCCGCCGCGCCGATCGACAAGCACCAGCTGCTGGGTCTGGTCGCTGCGCAGTACGGCAAGCAAATCGAGATTCGTCCGGATGATGCGCTGGTGATCGACAGATCACTGGATGGCTCGCGTTTTCGCCAGGCTACCGGCTATGTCGCGCCGGACTGGTCGGAGCTGATCCGACGTATGCATGAGCAGCGCTAACGTGCGCTGACGAAGAGAATCCACGCAGCCGTCTGGCTGCGTTCACGTTCTGGAAGGTTCTATGTTCGACGACAAGGTATTGATGATCACCGGTGGCACCGGTTCCTTTGGCCATACGGTGTTGCGCCGCTTCCTCGATACCGACGTGCGCGAGATCCGCATCTTCTCCCGTGACGAGAAGAAGCAGGAAGACATGCGCATCGCCCTGGCCAACGACAAGGTCAAGTTCTACATCGGCGATGTGCGCGACTACGACAGCCTCAAGCAGGCCATGGTCGGCGTCGATTACATCTTCCATGCGGCGGCGCTCAAGCAGGTGCCGTCCTGCGAGTTCTATCCGATGGAGGCGGTGCGCACCAACGTCAACGGCACCGAGAACGTGCTCAATGCGGCCATCGCCAGCGGCGTGAAGCGCGTGGTGGTGCTGTCGACCGACAAGGCGGTGTATCCGATCAATGCCATGGGCATCTCCAAGGCGATGGCCGAGAAGCTGATGGTCGCCAAGTCGCGGATGATTCCGGAGGGCGGCACCGTGGTCTGTGCCACGCGCTACGGCAACGTGATGGCCTCGCGCGGTTCGGTGATTCCGCTGTTCATCGAGCAACTGCGCAGCGGCGAGCCGCTGACCGTGACCGACCCCAACATGACGCGTTTTTTGATGTCGCTGGAAGACTCGGTCGACCTGGTGCTGCATGCCTTCGAGCACGGCGAGCAGGGCGACCTGTTCGTGCAGAAGGCGCCGGCCTCCACCGTCGGTGATCTGGCCCAGGCGCTCAAGGAGCTGTTCGGCCACGACAACCCGGTGCGGGTGATCGGCACCCGTCACGGCGAGAAGCTCTACGAATCGCTGGTTTCGCGCGAGGAGATGGCCAAGGCCGAGGACATGGGCCGTTACTACCGCATCCCCGCTGACAACCGCGACCTGAACTACAAGAAGTACTTCGTCGAGGGCGAGGAGAAGATCGCCGAGTTCGACGACTACACCTCGCACAACACCGAGCGCCTGGACGTGCCGGGCATCAAGCAGCTGCTGCTCAAGCTCGACTACATCAAGGAGCAGCTCGATGCTTAAGGTCATGACCCTGGTCGGCACCCGTCCGGAGCTGATCAAGATGAGTCGGGTGATCGCCGAGCTGGATCGCCAGGTCAATCACGTGCTGGTGCATTCGGGACAGAACTACGATTTCGAGCTGAACCAGGTGTTCTTCGACGACCTGGAGATCCGCAAGCCCGATCATTTTCTCGGCGCTGCAGGCGACACCGCCGCGCAGACCATCGCCGAGGTGATCGCCAAGGCCGACGCGGTGTTCGAGCAGGAGAAGCCCGACGCACTGCTGCTCTATGGTGACACCAACACCTGCCTTGCGGTCATCGCCGCCAAGCGCCGCAAGATACCGGTGTTCCACATGGAAGCCGGCAACCGCTGCTTCGATCAGCGCGTGCCGGAAGAGCTCAACCGCAAGGTGCTCGACCATCTCTCCGACATCAACATGGTGCTCACCGAGCATGCCCGCCGGTACCTGATCGCCGAGGGCATCCGTCCCGAGACCATCATCAAGACCGGTTCGCACATGCACGAGGTGCTGGACTACTACCGGCCGAAGATCGAGGCCTCCGACGTGCTCGCACGCGAGGGCCTGGAGGCGGGCAAGTTCTTCATCATCAGTACCCACCGCGAAGAGAATGTCGACACCCCGGACAACCTGCGCGATCTGCTCGCCACCCTGCGCGCGCTGGCCGACGAGTATGGCTTCCCGGTGATCGTCTCGACTCATCCTCGCACCCGCAAACGCCTGGAGGCGCTGGGTGAATCGCTTGAGCATCCGCTGATCCGCTTCGTCAAACCCTTCGGTCTGCTCGACTACATCAAGCTGCAGATGGCCTCCTTCTGCGTGCTCTCCGACAGCGGCACCATCACCGAAGAAGCCTCGCTGCTCAACCTGCCAGCGGTGACCCTGCGCAACGCCCATGAGCGTCCCGAGGGGATGGATCAGGGCACGCTGATCATGAGCGGGCTGAAGAAGGAGTCGGTACTGGCGGCGGTCAAGGTCATCACCAGCCAGCACAAGGCCGGCGAGCGGGTCATCCCCGTGGTGCCGGACTACGAGGGCGGCCCGGTGTCGCTGCAGGTGGTGCGGGTGGTGCTCAGCTACACCGACTATGTGAACCGCACCGTCTGGCGCAAGGACTGAGCATGCGCGTCCTGCTGACCGGCGCCAGCGGCTTCGTCGGCCGCGCCGTGCAGGGGCGGCTGCTGGCCGACGGCGTGCATGAGCTGCGTTGCGCCCAACGCCAGCTGCCTGCTTCAGCTGTTGCCGCTGCCGAGTTCTGCCTGGCCCCGTCGCTGGGGCCGGATGCCGACTGGGCGCAGGCGCTCATCGGTGTCGACGCGGTCATCCACTGTGCGGCGCGGGTCCACGTGATGAACGAGCGGGCCGTCGATCCGCTGGCGGAGTTTCGCCGCGCCAATGTCGAAGGCACCCTGCGTCTGGCACGCCAGGCGGTGGAGGCGGGCGCGCGGCGCTTCGTCTTTGTCAGCTCGATCAAGGTCAACGGCGAGCAGACCCGGTCCGGCGAGGCCTTTGGTGCCGACGATGAACCCCAGGCCTGCGACCCGTACGGCATCTCCAAGCGCGAGGCCGAAGAGGGTCTGCTGGCGCTGGGCGCCGAGACCGGACTGGAGGTGGTCATCGTTCGTCCGCCGCTGATCTACGGACCGGGAGTCAAGGCGAACTTCCTCAGCATGTTGCGCTGGCTGAACAGGGGCGTACCGCTGCCGTTCGGTGCGATCGACAATCGCCGCAGCCTGGTGGCGCTGGACAACCTGGTCGATCTGCTGGTGCTCTGCCTGAGCCATCCGCAGGCCAGCGGCCAGCGCTTTCTGGCCAGCGACGGCGAGGATCTTTCCACCACCGAGCTGCTGCGGCGTCTGGGCCTGGCGCTCGGCCGGCCGGCGCGTCTGCTGCCGGTTCCGCAGACCTGGATTGAAGGCGGTGCGCGGCTGCTCGGCCGGCAGAGTCTCAGCCAGCGCCTGTGCGGATCCTTGCAGGTGAACATCGACAAGACCCGCGAGCGCCTGGGCTGGACGCCACCGCTGACGGTCGATCAGGCGCTGGCTCGTACGGCCAGGCATTTTCTGGAAACCAACCACCCATGAGCGTGCTGCTTCTCGTCGTTTCGCTGGCCGTGCTGGCCTGGATACTCACCGCGCAGCTGCGCCGCTACGCGCTGGCCCGTAGTCTCATGGACATCCCCAACGCGCGCAGCTCGCACAGCCTGCCGACCCCGCGCGGCGGCGGGGTGGCCATCGTCATCGCCTTCCTGCTCGGGCTGGGCGTGGCCTTCTTCGCAGGGCTGGGGATTCCTGCCGAGCTGTTCTACGCGCTGCTGGGCGCAGGACTGGCTATCGCGCTGCTCGGTTTTCTCGATGACCATGGCCACATCGCCGCGCGCTGGCGCCTGCTCGGTCACTTCGCTGCTGCCGCCTGGGCGCTCTACTGGCTCGGCGGACTGCCGCCACTGGCGGTGTTCGGCGGACTGCTGCAGCTGAGCTGGATCGGTCACGTGCTGGCGGCTTTCTACCTGGTCTGGCTGCTCAATCTGTACAACTTCATGGACGGTATCGATGGCATCGCCAGTGTCGAGGCGATCTGCGTCTGCCTGGGTGGGGCGATTCTCTATGCACTGCTGGAGACCACGCTGCTGACCGATCTACCGCTGCTGATGCTGGCCGCCGCTGTGCTGGGCTTTCTGATCTGGAACTTCCCGCCGGCGCGGATCTTCATGGGTGATGCCGGTAGCGGTTTCCTCGGCATCGTGCTGGGCGTACTGTCGCTGCAGGCCGCGTGGATCAGCCCGGTGCTGCTGTGGGGTTGGCTGATTCTGCTCGGCGTGTTCATCGTCGATGCGACCCTCACCCTGTTGCGCCGTCTGCTGCGGGGCGAGAAGGTCTACGAGGCCCATCGCAGCCATGCTTATCAATACGCGTCGCGGCAGTTCGGTAAACATCTGCCGGTGACGCTGGCGGTGCTGGCGATCAATCTGTTCTGGCTGCTGCCGGTGGCCGTCGTGGTGACGCTGGGCTGGCTGGACGGGCTGCTCGGTGTGCTTCTGGCCTACGCGCCGCTGGTGCTTCTGGCGCTGCGCTTTCGCGCCGGTCAGACGGAAAATCGGGCCTGATGCGTCGCCTCCGGCCCCACCTAGGAAAGAGGTAGCAATGTTGCGCAGCCGTCTTTTGCAAATGCCCCGACAGGCCAAGCGCGCCTTGCAGGTGTTCGCCGACGTCCTCCTGCTGTGGGCCGCGCTCTGGCTGGCGTTCGTCATCCGCCTGGGTTGGGATCGTCTGGTCGACCCGTTCGGCGAGTACCTCTGGTTGTTCATCGCCGCCCCGGCCGCGGCGATTCCGCTGTTCGTGCGCTTCGGTCTGTACCGCGCGGTGTTGCGCTACTTCGGCAGTGGCGCGCTGGTCACCATCTTCAATGCGATCAGCCTGTCTGCGCTGTTGCTCGCGGTGATCATCTACCTGATGCGGCCGGACGAACTGATGCCGCGCTCGGTGATCTTCATCTACTGGGCGTTGTCGCTGCTGTTCGTTGGCGGCTTGCGCCTGCTGATGCGCCAGTACTTCAGTGGCGAGCTGTTTCCGGTGCGTGGCGTCCGCCGCCCGCTGCCGCTGACCCGGGTGGCGATCTATGGCGCGGGTTCTGCGGGCAACCAGTTGCTGGCTACCCTGCGCCTGGGCAAGAGCATGCAGCCGGTGGCCTTCATCGACGATGACGAGAACATCGCCGGGCGGGTGATCGGCGGTCTGAAGGTCTACAAGTCCAGCCACATCGAGCAGATGATTGCTGCCACCGGTGCGGAGGAAGTGCTGCTGGCAATTCCGTCGACGTCGCGCAGCCGGCGCCGGGAGATACTGGCAGCGCTGGAGGCCTATCCGGTCCACGTACGTACCCTGCCGGGCTTCATGGACCTGGCCAGTGGCCGGGTCAGCGTCAGTGATCTGCAGGAGGTCGACATTATCGACCTGCTCGGCCGTGACGCAGTGCCGCCGCGCGCGGAGCTGTTCGAGCGCTGCATTCGCGACCAGGTGGTGATGGTCACCGGCGCCGGGGGCTCGATCGGCTCGGAGCTGTGCCGGCAGATTCTCACCAGCGGCCCGCTGACCCTGGTGCTGTTCGAGCACAGCGAATACAACCTCTACAGCATTCAGAGCGAGCTGGAGGGATGGATTCGCCGCGACGGTCTGGCGGTACGCCTGGTCGGCATCCTCGGCAGCATCCGCGACGCTGACCGGTTGCTCGAGGTGATGCGCACCTGGCAGGTGCAGACCGTCTATCACGCGGCGGCCTACAAGCATGTGCCCATCGTCGAGCACAACATCGCCGAGGGCGTACTGAACAATGTGCGCGGCACGCTGCAGACCGCTCTGGCAGCAGTCTGTGCCGGTGTTGCGAACTTCGTGCTGATCTCCACCGACAAGGCGGTGCGGCCGACCAACGTCATGGGCAGCACCAAGCGCCTGGCGGAGATGGTGCTGCAGGCGCTCAGCCGCGAGCCCCAGTTGTGCCCGACCTCCGGCGAGGCATCGGTAACCAATCGCACCCGTTTCACCATGGTTCGTTTCGGTAACGTGCTGGGCTCGTCCGGTTCGGTGATTCCGCTGTTCCGCGAGCAGATCCGCCGCGGCGGGCCGGTGACGGTGACCCACCCGAACATCACCCGCTATTTCATGACCATCCCCGAGGCGGCACAGCTGGTGATCCAGGCCGGTGCGATGGGGCAGGGCGGCGACGTCTTCGTGCTCGACATGGGCGAGCCGGTGAAGATCGCCGAGCTGGCGGAGAAGATGATCCATCTGTCCGGCCTGAGTGTGCGCAGCGAGGCCAATCCCAATGGCGATATCGCCATCGAATTCAGTGGTCTGCGTCCGGGCGAGAAGCTCTACGAAGAGCTGTTGATCGGCGACAACGTCAGCCCCACCGAGCACCCGATGATCATGCGCGCGGACGAGGAGTTCCTCTCCTGGGAACAGCTTGGTGCGGTTCTGGGCGAGTTGTTCGAGGCGGTCGAACGCGAGGACTTCATCGCTGTTCGGCAGCTGCTGCAACGGGTGGTGAGCGGCTACGTGCCGGAGGGCGAGATCGTCGACTGGTATCACCAGAAGCGCCGTGAGACACGTATTTGACAAGGCTGTGCGCTGGTCTAAGTTGAGAGCGTGACTGCGGAGTCAGTCACTGTTCATCTCAATCGAAAAGGAGTTTCGATCATGCGTACACCGCTGTTTCTTTCCGCTGTATTTACCCTGCTCACCGGCTTCGCCGCCCTCGCTGTCGCCAACGAACCTGTTTCTGCCCCCTCGACTCCACCCGCCGTGCAGGCCTCGGCCCAGCACGCGCAGGTGAACCTCAACACGGCTGATGCGCTGCAATTGCAGGAAGCTCTGCTGGGTATCGGTGCAGTCAAGGCGCAGGCTATCGTCGACCACCGCAACGCCCACGGCCCGTTCGCCTCGGTCGACGAGCTGATCGAGGTCAAGGGCATCGGTGCCGCCACCCTGGAGAAGAACCGCGAGCGAATCACGCTCAACTGATTCAGTGAATGGCTAGCAGGGGCCGGTCGCAATGACCGGCCTTTTTTGTTCTGGACATCATCGCCGGGCAGTCGCGGGCCGCGAGTTGCCTGGACCCTCCCTCACCCGCCTTAGGCACCTCTCCCGGCGAGAGAGGGAGATGCGGTGTGCGCTCGAAACACTACGAAACCCCACACCGCACCGTCGCCCCGCAGCCGTCCTTCTCCCTGCGGGAGAAGGTGGCGCGCAGCGCCGGATGAGGGAAGCGGCGGTCTGCAGGGTGTCGGACGCGGGCCGTGGCTGCGGCAGGCTCAGGCCGGGTATCTGCCTGCGGCGGCTTCAAGCCAGGTGGATAGCTCGCGGCGGGGAATCTTCTGCCGTCGGGCCTGGGCCAGTTGGTCGAGCATGTAGGCGCGCTTGCCTTCGTCCTGCCCGGCGAAGGAGAGGGCCAGGTCGCGGTCCATCCAGCGTTTGATGCGCACGTAGAGCCACCAATGGAAGTACAGACCGGCGACGGTGGTGATCGCGATGATGAAATAGTCCAAACCTGGCTCCTTCTCGATGGTTGTCGATTGTGCCGCAACTTCGTCGTACGAGCTTCGCGGCTTTTGGTCGCAAGCGCTGAGGCCCCCGGTCGTGGGGAGGGGAACATTCAGGTGGTTTTGCGAGCCCTATCGTGGCTTCTCCGGCGCCGGCGCGCTTTAATGATCCACCGTCCCCCATGGAGTTTCGTCATGTTCAAGTCTCGTCTTCTCATTCTCTCGCTGGTTGCCTGCTCGGCCGCGCTGACCGGCTGTGCCTCCAACCTGGGCGGCGACACCTATTCCCGTGAAGAAGCACGTACCGTGCAGACCGTGCGCATGGGCACCATCGAGTCGCTGCGTCCGGTGCGCATCGAAGGTACCAAGACACCGATCGGTGCCGGCGCCGGTGCAATCGTCGGCGGTGTTGCCGGCAGCAGCGTCGGCGGTGGTCGTGGCAGTGCCGTGGCGGCGGTGATCGGTGCCGTGGCGGGTGGCCTGCTCGGTGCGGCGACCGAGGAAGGCCTGACGCGCACCCAGGGCGTGGAGATCACTGTTCGCGAGGATGACGGCCTGATGCGAGCCTATGTGCAGGAAGTCGAGCCGAACCAGGTGTTCCGCGTTGGCCAGCGCGTGCGCATCCTGACCGTCAACGGCACCAGTCGCGTCAGTCCCTGACGGCCTGGTCTGCGCCCGCGCCAGCGGGCGTGGACGAGTGCAGTGAGACGTTGGCCTGCGCCCCGGTTGCCCGCTGCTTGAACGTCGGATGAGGCGTTTCTATCGCGCCAACGGGTGCCGGCGATGACGGGCAGGGCGAGTTTGCCAGTCCGTTGCAGGTGCTCGTGCGATATCGCTGCAGTCTGTTCCCCTGGATGAGATTGGCAGGGCCCATCGATCGACTGCCGCCTGCCGATGATGCTGTTCCAACCTTCGTCCTGAACGGATTCAATCCTGATGAAAGCGCGCAGGCATCTTGTTCTTCTGTCGCAGGGCGTAGGCGTCTGGCTCGCGTTCTGGTTGGCTGGGTTGCCGGCGTACTACCAGCAGTACTCGCCACTCGCGCTGGCGCTGGCTTGCGTTTTTCTGTCGGTGGCCATCTCGCTATGTGCGCTGCTGGTGCTGCGTCGACGAACCCGCGTGCGCCGGGCCTTCTGGTACTCGATCTATTACACGCTACCTTTCGCCTTACTGGATGCCCTTTACTGCGGTTGGTACCTGGGGCATGGCGAAGCCTTCGTCTACCGCTACTGGTATCTGGCGATTTTCTACATAACACCCTGGCTGACTTCATTCCCACCGCTTTCCTGTTGAACGGTGGTGGGCGCGGGCCGAAAAGGTCTGAATGCTGCTCTGTGGTGGTGCGAAGCGTGCTCGTCTGCTCTGTTATGGTACCAAGTTGCTGATTTGAAAGAGGTTCTGTTCAAGGAATCAATCATTCGTAATAAATCCCCAGCGCCGATCAGGATGAACTCGTGGATAATCGCCGCCTCGTCGACGCGGCATCCGCTTGATGCGATGGGCGCTGGAGTCGATGCGGAACGGATTCTGTGATCCCCGATTGCCGGCCTGGAAACTGGAGTGTTGAATGGCGCTTGCGCTGATTATTGCCTTGCCTTTCCTTGGTGCGCTGATACCGCTGCTGGTGTCACGCATGGGTCGATCCGCAGTTGCCATTGCCGCTGCCCTGGCTCCTGCCTGCGGCCTCTGGTTGCTGTTCTCCCAACGCGCCGCGGTATTTGCCGGTGAGGTGCAGATCGCCGGCACCGAGTGGCTGCCGCAGCTGGGCCTGAACCTCAGCCTGCGCCTGGATGGCCTGGGTTTCCTGTTCGCCCTGCTGATCCTCGGCATCGGCCTGCTGGTGATTCTCTACGCACGCTACTACCTGGCGAAGTCCGAACCACAGGGGCGCTTCTACGCCTTCCTCCTCCTGTTCATGGGCGCGATGCTCGGCGTGGTGCTGTCCGAGAACATGCTGCTGATGCTGATGTTCTGGGAGTTGACCAGTCTGTCCTCGTTCCTGCTGATCGGCTTCTGGAAGCA
Source organism: Pseudomonas mangrovi (assembly GCF_003052585.1). GTDB lineage: Bacteria > Pseudomonadota > Gammaproteobacteria > Pseudomonadales > Pseudomonadaceae > Aquipseudomonas > Aquipseudomonas mangrovi. The sequence goes on from NZ_QASN01000011.1 coordinate 52,415, forward strand.
CCGCTCCGATGCGCGCATTGGCGCGCGCATGGCGCTGGCGGTCACCGGCGGTGGCGGTCTGGCGTTGCTCGCGGGAATTCTGCTGATCGGCCAGATCGTCGGCAGTTTCGAGCTGTCCGTGGTGCTCGCTGCCGGTGATCAGATTCGCGCCAGTGCGCTCTATCCGCTGGCGCTGGTGCTGGTGCTGCTCGGGGTGTTCACCAAGTCGGCACAGTTCCCGTTCCACTTCTGGCTCCCCCATGCGATGGCCGCACCGACGCCGGTGTCCGCCTATCTGCACTCGGCAACCATGGTCAAGGCCGGGGTCTTTCTGCTGGCGCGCTTCTATCCGGCGCTGGCCGACTCGGAGTGGTGGTTCTACCTGGTCAGTCTCACCGGCCTGGCGACGTTGCTGGTTGGCGCGGTGCTGGCGCTGTTCCAGCATGATCTCAAAGGGCTGCTGGCGTATTCGACGATCAGCCACCTGGGCCTGATCACGCTGTTGTTCGGTCTGGACTCGAAGCTGGCGGTGGTCGCCGCAGTGTTCCATATCATCAACCATGCGACCTTCAAGGCGTCGCTGTTCATGGCTGCGGGGATCATCGACCACGAAACCGGCAGCCGCGACATGCGCAGCATCAACGGGCTATGGAAGTACATGCCGCATACCGCGGTGCTGGCGATGGTGGCGTCCTCGGCGATGGCCGGCGTGCCGCTGCTCAATGGCTTCCTGAGCAAGGAAATGTTCTTCGCCGAGACCCTCAAGCAGCATCTTCTGGGCAGTTTCTACTGGGTGATTCCGGCGGTCGCAACCCTGGCCGGCGCCTTCGCCGTGGCCTATTCGCTGCGCTTCATCCATGACGTGTTCTTCAACGGTGAGCCGATCGACCTGCCCAAGTATCCGCCGCACGAACCGGCGCGCTACATGAAGATTCCGGTGGAGATACTGGTCTTTCTCTGCCTGCTGGTGGGCGTGCTGCCCGGCTATACGATTGCGTCGCTGCTCGCGGCCGCCGCGACGTCCAGCCTGAATGGCGAGCTGCCGCAGTACAGTCTGACGGTATGGCATGGCCTGAACCTGCCGCTGGCGATGAGCGTGCTGGCACTGGTCGGCGGACTGTTCATCTATGCGCTGCGCAAGCCCTTGTTCGCCTGGTACGAAGGCCTTCCCGAGATCGATGCACGGGTCAACTTCCAACGCGGTATCACCATCCTGATGCGTATCACCGATGCGCTGACCGACCGCCTGGAAACCGGCTCCCTGCAGCGCTATATGGCCCTTCTTTTGGGTAGCGTCCTGCTGCTGGTGGTCTTTGCGCTGAGCCCGCTGGAAAGCCTGCAGGGCAGCCTGCCGGCGATGCCGGTGGATGCCATCACCGCGCTGGGCCTGGGAATCATGGCGCTCACCGCGCTGCTGACGGCGGTCTTTCACCGGCGCAGCCTGGTGGCGTTGATGATCCTCAGTTGCACCGGCCTGATGGTGGCGCTGGCATTTGCCCGCTACTCGGCCCCGGACCTGGCACTGACCCAGCTGTCGGTCGAGGTGGTCACCATCATCCTGCTGATGCTGGCGCTGTTCTTCATGCCGGCGCAGGTGCCTGCCGAGTCGAGCAGCCTGCGGGTGCTGCGTGATCTGGGTCTGGCGGGTGGCGTCGGCACCCTGGTCGCGCTGCTGGTGTATGCGGTGATTACCCGGCCGTACCAGAGCATCTCCCCGTACTTCCTCGAGAACAGCGTGCCCGGCGGCGGTGGCACCAACGTGGTCAACGTGATCCTGGTGGACTTCCGCGGCTTCGATACCCTTGGTGAGATATCGGTACTGGCGATTGCAGCGGTGGGTATCTTCGCGCTGCTCGGCGGCCTGCGGCTGGCGCACCCGTCGCGTGATGGCAATGGTCGACCCTGGTCCACCGACAGCCACCCGCTGATCCTCGACATTCTTGCGCGTGCCCTGCTGCCGATGGCGTTGCTGATTTCGGTGTTCATCTTCCTGCGCGGCCACAACCTGCCAGGCGGGGGGTTCATCGCCGGTCTGGTCACCGCGGTTGCGCTGATCCTGCAGTACGTGGCGCGCGGGGTCGCCTGGACCCAGGCACGACAGCCGCTGGCTTATCACGTGCTGGCTGGAGCCGGCGTACTGATCGCCACCCTTACCGGTCTGGGCAGTTGGCTGTTCGGCCGGCCGTTCCTCACGTCGGCCTTCGGTCATTTCCACATTCCGCTGATCGGCGAGATCGAGTTGGCCACTGCGATGCTGTTCGACCTGGGGGTTTACATGACGGTGGTCGGAGCGACGCTGATGATCCTTTCCAATATCGGCCAGGTCAGCCAGGCCGAACCGTTCCGCGAGGTGCGCTGATGGAAGCCCTGTTCGCCGTGACCCTCGGTGTGCTGACCGCCAGTGGTATCTACCTGATCCTGCAAGCGCGGATCTTTCCGGTGGTGCTCGGCCTGACGCTGTTGTCCTACGCGGTCAACCTGTTCCTGTTCGCCATGGGCCGCCTGGCCGGTGGGGTGCCGGCGGTGATCGGGCGGAGCGCCGAGTACGGAGACCCGCTGCCCCAGGCGCTGGTGCTCACCGCCATCGTCATCGGCTTTGCCATGACCGCTTTCGTGGTGGTGCTGGCATTGCGCAGCCTGGGCGAGACCGGCACCGACCACGTGGATGGCCAGGAGCCCGGCAAATGATGCACGCGCCCATCCTGCCGTTACTGCTTCCGCTGCTCATGGGCAGCCTGCTGCTGCTCGGTCATCGTCTGGAGCTCCCACTCAAGCGTCTGCTGTCGCTTGCCGCCACCTGGTCGCTGGTGCCGCTGAGCGCCTGGCTGGTATGGCTGGCCGGGGATGACCAACTGCGTGTCTACGCCCTCGGCGACTGGCAGCCACCGTTCGGCATCATCCTGCTGGTTGATCGCCTGAGCGCCATGCTGCTCCTGCTCACGGCGCTGCTGGCCGGTTTCGCGCTGCTCTACGCCTGCCGTGGCGATGACGAGCGCGGGCCGAACTTCCATGCGCTGTTCCAGTTCCAGTTGCTCGGTATCAATGGTGCTTTCCTCACCGGCGACCTGTTCAACCTGTTCGTGTTCTTCGAGATTCTGCTGATTTCCTCCTACGCCTTGCTGCTGCATGGCAATGGCGCGGAGCGAGTGCGTGCCGGGATGCATTACGTGGTGTTGAACCTGTTGGGGTCGGCGTTGTTTTTGCTCGGCGTCGGCTCTCTTTACGGTCTGCTCGGCACCTTGAACATGGCCGACCTGGCGGCGCGGGTCGCAGTCGCCGATGCCAGTCAGACCCCTCTGCTGGCCGCTGCCGGCTATCTGCTGCTGACGGTGTTCGCCCTCAAGGCCGCGATCCTGCCGCTGTATTTCTGGCTGCCGCGTGCCTATGCCAGTGCGTCGGCACCGGTGGCCGCGTTGTTCGCGATCATGACCAAGGTCGGGCTTTACGCGATTTTGCGGGTGTTCGGGCTGATCTACGGTGCCCAGGCCGGCGAGCTGGCCGGACTGGCCAACGGGCTGCTCTGGTGGCTGGCGCTGCTGACCATCGCCGCAGGCGTGGTCGGCGCGCTGTCGGCGCGCAACCTGCAGCGGCTGTTGGCCTATCTGGTGGTGCTGTCGGTCGGCGTGTTGCTCGCGGGACTGGCGATGGACAGCCAGACCGCGCTGGCTGCGGCACTCTACTATCTGCTGCACAGCACGCTGATCGGCGGCGCGATGTTCCTGCTCGCCGATCTGGTCAGCCGCCAGCGGGGCGCCGAGGCCGGTGACCTGACCCAGGGACCCAGTCTGCGTCAGCCGTTGCTGTTGGGTGGGTTGTTCTTCCTCGGCTCGATTTCGCTGGCCGGCCTGCCGCCGTTCTCCGGTTTCCTCGGCAAATTGATGCTGCTGCGCGCGGCGGACCCCGGTGAAGCACTCTGGCTTTGGCCAGCGGTGCTGGTGGCCGGGCTGGGTATGCTGCTGGCACTCAGCCGCGCCGGCAGCGCGCTGTTCTGGCGGCCGGGCGGCGACGTGATCGAGGGCGAGGATGATCGCGTTCGTCTGTTCGCCACCGTCGGCCTGTTGCTTGGTGGCCCTGCGCTGGTGATCTTCGCAGCGCCGGTGATGGCTTACGTCGAGGCGACGGCGCGCCAGCTGCGCGACCTGGCGCCCTACCTGAACCTCATTGGAGGTGGCGCATGAAACGCTGGCGCGGGTTGCCGCATCCCTGGCTGAGCCTGGTTCTGTGGTTGATCTGGCCGCTGCTGGTCAACTCCTTTGCGCTCGGCCAGGTACTGCTGGGGGCGCTGCTGGGTTGGGCGATCCCGTTGCTGGTGAAGGATTTCCTCTTCGAGGTGCCGCGTCTGCGTCACCCGCTACGGCTGCTCGGCTACCTGGCGCGCATCCTCGGTGACATCGTCATCGCCAACCTGCATGTGGCGAAGCTGGTGCTGGGGCCGAAAAGCCGCCTGCGTCCGGCCTTCATCGAGGTGCCGATGGCGTTGGAGAACGAGTTCCTGCTGACCGTACTGACCAGCATCATTTCGCTCACGCCCGGCACCGTCTCGGCAAGCCTCAGCCCTGATCGCCGTACGCTGCTGGTGCACGCCCTGGATGCGCAGGAACCGGCGCGACTGGTCGAGCAGGTCAAGCGTCGCTACGAGGCACCGCTACTGGAGATCTTCGAATGCTCGCCTATGTGATTCCGCTGTGCGCGGCCATTGTCGGCGTGGCGATGGTGCTCAACCTGCTGCGCTTGATCCAGGGGCCGGACATGGTCGACCGGGTCCTCGCGCTGGACACGCTCTACATCAACGCCCTGGCGCTGATCGTGCTGCTCGGCATCTGGCTGGCGTCGGACCTGTTCTTCGAGGCGGCGCTGCTGATCGCGGTCATGGGCTTCGTCGGCACCGTAGCGGTGGCCAAGTATCTGCTGCACGGCGACATCATTGACTAGCAGGCCGTTGTAAAACGCCCTGCGTTGGCAATACGGCGGCAAAAACGGGGTGAAAATGCTTGTTACATCGGTGAATTGCGCTTTTTCCGCCATTTTTGCCTTGTCTTGCCTGCCGCGCCTACATTTTCCAATGGCCTGTTAGGAGCACCGCATGTCTTTCTGGATCGAAGCGCTGATCTGCCTGTTTCTCATCCTCGGTAGCCTGTTCGCCCTGGTCGGTGCCATCGGCCTGTACCGCCTGCCGGACTTCTTCACCCGCCTGCACGGCCCGACCAAGGCCACCACCCTGGGCGTCGGCGGGATGATCATCGCCTCGATGATCTTCTTCGGCAGCCAGGGTGACGGCCTCAGCCTGCACGAGCTGCTGATCACCCTGTTCCTGTTCATCACCGCGCCGGTCAGCGCGCACATGCTGGCCAAGGCGGCCATGCAGCAGCGCGTCAAGTACATCGAGAAGACCCAGGGCAAGCCCTGGGATCAGTGAGAAAAGCCGGCCCGGCGTGATCGCCAGCAGTGGATCAGTGCGGCTGGGCCAGCATGTCCTTGGCCAGTGCCTCGGCGACGCGAATGCCGTCGACCCCCGCCGAAAGAATCCCGCCCGCGTAGCCTGCGCCTTCACCGGCCGGGTACAGACCCTTGGTATTCAGGCTCTGCATGTCCTCGCCGCGGGTGATGCGCAGCGGTGAGGAGGTGCGCGTCTCGATGCCGGTGAGTACGGCGTCGGCGAGGTCGAAGCCCCTGATCTGCTTGCCGAATGCCGGCAGCGCCTCGCGGATCGCGGCGATGGCGAAGTCCGGCAGCGCGTCGGCCAGATCGCCCAGGGCCACACCCGGCTTGTAGGACGGCTCGACGCTGCCCAGCGAGGTGGAGGGCGTGCCCTTGATGAAGTCGCCGACCAGTTGCGCCGGCGCCTTGTAGCAGCTGCCGCCGAGCACGTAGGCGTGCGCTTCCAGACGTTCCTGCAGTTCGACCCCGGCCAGCGGGCCGCCGGGGTAGTCCTGTTCGGGGGTGATGCCGACGACGATGCCGGCATTGGCGTTGCGCTCGTTGCGCGAGTACTGGCTCATGCCGTTGGTGACCACCCGCTGGGGTTCCGAGGTCGCCGCGACCACGGTGCCGCCGGGGCACATGCAGAAGCTGTAGACGGTGCGCCCGTTGCTGGCGTGGTGCACCAGCTTGTAGTCGGCGGCGCCGAGCTTGGGGTGGCCGGCGTACTTGCCCAGGCGGGCGCGGTCGATCAGCGATTGCGGGTGTTCGATGCGAAAGCCCACCGAGAACGGCTTGGCTTCCATGTACACGCCACGGCCATGCAGCATGCGGAAGGTGTCACGGGCGCTGTGGCCGAGCGCCAGGATCACGTGACGGCTGTACAGGCGCTCGCCGCTGGCCAGTTCGACGCCGGTCAGCTGGCCGTCCTCGATCAGCACGTCGGTGACGCGCTGCTCGAAACGCACCTCGCCACCGAGGGCCTTGATCTGCTCGCGGATATCGGCGACCACCCCGGTCAGGCGAAAGGTGCCGATGTGCGGCTTGCTGACGTACATGATCTCGTCCGGCGCGCCGGCCTTGACCAGCTCGCGCAGGACCTTGCGGCCGTAGTGCTTGGGGTCCTTGATCTGGCTGTAGAGCTTGCCGTCGGAGAAGGTCCCGGCGCCGCCCTCGCCGAACTGCACATTGGACTCAGGGTCGAGCACGCTCTTGCGCCACAGGCCCCAGGTGTCCTTGGTCCGCTGGCGTACTTCCTTGCCGCGCTCGAGCACGATGGGGCGAAAACCCATCTGCGCCAACAGCAGCGCGGCGAAGATGCCGCAGGGGCCGAAACCGACTACCAACGGGCGTTCCGCGAGGTCTGCGGACGCCTGGCCGACCGGCTTGTAGGTGGTGTCCGGCGCCTGGTTGACCTGACGGTCGCCGTGCAGGCGTTGCAGCAGCGCGGCCTCGTCGGCCACGCTGAAATCGATGGTGTAGATGAACACCAGTTCGGCGTTCTTCTTGCGCGCGTCGTAGCTGCGCTTGAACACGCTGAACTCGAGCAGCTCGCCATCCTCGATACCGAGGCGGGCGACGAGGGCGGGGCGCAGTGCCTCGTCCGGATGATCGATGGGCAGCTTGAGTTCGGTGATACGCAGCATGGGACATCCACGGGCATGTGCCCGGCAGCGGAGAGCGGGAAAGGCGCGGATTATACGCAGGATGCGGCGGCTTTTCCCTCTCGCGACGGGAGAGGCTGGCGGAGGCGGGTGAGGGATGGTTCAGACGCCTCGCGGCCACCGCCTTGGCGGATGAACAAAGCGTCATCCACCCTACGTTCCTGGGCTCCCTGCACGCCGACGCCTCCCTCATCCGGCGCTGCGCGCCACCTTCTCCCGGCGGGAGAAGGACCGCTCTGGGGCGACGGTGCGGAGTGGGGCCGGTGTGCTTCGAGCGTGCATGGCTTTTCCCTCGCCCGCCGGGAGAGGGTGCCGAAGGCGGGTGAGGGATGGTTCGGGCGACTCGCTGCTACGGTTGGGACAATTTGGTCCAGGCCACCAGCACGTCGAGCATGCGGTTGGCGAACGCCCACTCGTTGTCGTACCAGGCCAATACCTTGATCAGATCACCCTGCACGCGGGTGTGATTCAGGTCGACCACGCAAGACACCGGGTGACCATTGAAGTCGCTCGACACCAGCGGCAGGTCGTTGCACTCCATTACGCCGAGCGGCAATTGTCGCGCGCCTTCCTGCATCGCCAGGTTGAGCACCTCGACGCTGGCCGGCGGATGTTCGGCGACGAAGGTCAGATCGACCAGCGAGACGTTCGGTGTTGGCACCCGAATCGACAGCCCATCCAGTCTGCCGGCCAGCTCCGGCAGAACCAGCCCGATCGCCTTGGCAGCACCGGTGGTGCTGGGGATCATCGACAGCGCCGCAGCGCGGGCGCGGTAGGGATCGCTGTGGGTTTTGTCGAGCAGGTTCTGGTCGTTGGTGTAGGAGTGCACCGTGTTCACCAGGCCCTGACGGATGCCCACCGCCTGGTGCAGTACCTTGGCCAGCGGTGCCAGGCAGTTGGTGGTGCAGGACGCGTTGGAGACGATGCGCTGGGTACTCAGCAGGTGATGGTTGACGCCGTAGACCACGGTCAGGTCGGCACTGTCGAGCGGATGCGACAGCAGCACGCGCTGGGCGCCGGCATCCAGATGCTGGTTGACCATCTCGCGGCTCTTGAACTTGCCGGTGCATTCAAGCACCACATCCACCTCCAGATGCTTCCACGGCAGCTTGGTAGGGTCGCGTTCCTTGAGCAGGCGGATCGACTGGCTGCGGATCTGCATCACATCCTCGCGCAGGTCGATCTGGCCCTGGAAGCGGCCGAAGGTCGAGTCGAAGCGGGTCAGGTGGGCCAGCAGGGCGCTGTCGCTGAGGTCGTTGATGGCCTCGACATGGATCTGTGTTTCCAGGCCGCGTTCGAAAAGGGCGCGGATCAGCGCGCGGCCGATGCGGCCGTAGCCGTTGAGTGCGATGCGCAGCATTGGGAAATCTCCAGGCAGGGCGGGCGTTCACTCAAGCTTAGGCGCTGTGGCGTGAAGCGTGTTCCTCGGTGCCCCGTGACTTTCGGACGCAAGGTGCGATGAATTCGCCTGGGCTGCAGGTGTTCACCCCATGTGTGGGAGGCGACGCCTAGACTCCCTGCATGCATAGGCATCCCTCATCCGGCGCTGCGCGCCACCTTCTCCCGGCGGGAGAAGGACAGCTGCGGGGCGACGGCGCGGAGTGGGTCTGGAGTGCTTCGAGCGCGCCCGGCTTTTCCCTCTCCCGCCGGGAGAGGGTGCCGACGGCGGGTGAGGGAGGGTTCGGACGACTCGCGGCTGCGTGTAAAAGCTGTGGCTATCTCCCTGCACGCCGACGCTTCCCTCATCCGGCGCTGCGCGCCACCTTCTCCCGGCGGGAGAAGGACAGCTGTGGGACGACGGTGCGGAGTGGGTCTGGAGTGCTTCGAGCGCGCCCGGCTTTTCCCTCTCCCGCCGAGAGAGGGTGCCGACGGCGGGTGAGGGAGGGTTCAGGCGACTCGCCGCCACGCGGCTGAGGCATCAGCGATCTGTCGTGTCCCAGTGCACGCGGGGCTCAGCGCTGGCGCGCGCCACCGAGGGCTGCGCAACCGCGCAGCAGCTCGCCATCCAGACGCAGCTCGGCGGACATGTGACGCAGTGCTCCGCTCATGCTGTCGATGCAGCGCTGCGGTGCAACCCACAGGTCCAGCGTCTGGCCGTTGGCTTCGCTGCTGAAGCTGTAGCTGCCGCCGGGCAGCTGCTCTTCCAGATAGGGCAGTGCCAGCGGTTCCTGGCCGGGTCGCTGCAGGACCAGGCCGTGGCGGTTCAGGCGCAGGTTCCAGTCCGGCTCGTTGCCGCTGGCGGTGAGCACCAGGCGACGCAGGTCCGGGTCCTGGCAACCATGGCCTTCGCGCTCGAGGTGATAGAGGTGCTCGACTGTCAGCTCGGTTTCCGCCGTGGCGTTCTTGCGACCGTCGAGATCGACGAACAGCGGGCTGCCCTTCTCACCGATGCGGGCAACTTCGCGCAGCAGCCCGCTGCTGCCTTCGCGCAGAACCACTGGCTGCTGTTCGCCACAGGGCTGCAGCAGCAACTGGCCGGCCTCGAACGCCAGCTCGCCCTGCAGGCGTGTCGCAGGGCCCTGGGGCGCGGGCTCGCGTTCGCCGAGCAACTGGCAGGCGGAGAACAGGGGCAGGCAGGACAACAACAGAAAGCGGGCGGTACGCATGGGGTCTCTCCTTGAGCGAGCGGCCACGGTAGCCAGTGTCGCGGGCGATCTCAAGCGGGGCTGAAAAACGGGGCAGGGAGCATGCCGAGGCTTTCCGCGATTTGCCGGGAGTCGTCGGAAACATCCCTCACCCGCCTTGGCCACCTCTCCCGGCGGGAGAGGGAAAGGCTGCGCACGCTTGGCTCTCATGACAACCACCCCGTGCCATCGCCCCGCAGCTGTCCTTCTCCCTCCGGGAGAAGGTGGCGCGCAGCGCCGGATGAGGGAAGGTAGGCGCTGCAGGATGCCAGGGAAGCCTGATCCGGCGCGGGCGCGAGTCGTCGGACATCCCTCACGCCTGCGGCACCCTCTCCGGTGGAGAGGGGAAAACTATTCAGAACTCCGCGCGCACGCCGGCCAGCAGGGTGCGCCCTGGCCCGGGCTCGAAGAAGCGGCCGTTGGCGTCGTTCAGGCGCAGGTTGTCGAAATGCTCGCGGCCGAACAGGTTGTCGATACCGATCCAGGGCTCCAGACGTTGCCCGCCGGCGTCGATACGCATTCCCAGACGCAGGTTGACCAGCGCGTTGCCGGCCACCCGCACGCGGTTGGCATCCTCGGCATAGGCGTGGCTACGGGCGTCCACATTGGCCGCCGCGTACCAGCGCGACTGCTCGTAGGCCAGCTCGCCGAACAGGCGCTGGCGCGGCACGCCGGCCAGCGCATTGCCCGAGTAGTCCTGGCCACTGGCCTGGTAGTCGCGAAAACGGAAATCGCTGTAGCTCCAGGCACCACTGAGCCGCCAGTGCGGGTCGATCTGCCAGTGCAGGCCCAGTTCGACGCCTTCACGCCGCGAACGGCCGGCGTTGCGGTAGTAGGTTCGTCCCGGCTGGCCGGCAACGCTGTAGGGCACCAGCTCGTCCTCCAGATCGATGCGAAACAGCGCCAGTTCGTAGCGCAAGGCTGGCCACTCGCCCTTGATGCCGACCTCGCGATTGAGCGCCTGCGCTGCACCCAGCGCGGGATTGAAGCCGCCACCGGCGGGGTTGGCCAGCTCGTTGATGGTCGGGCTTTCGAAGGAGCTGGCCAGGCGCGCATAGAGCTGCTGGTGCGGGTCGAGGCGATAACCCAGTGCGGCGCTGTAATGGGTCTCGTCGAGTGTGCGGGAGCCGGACTGGTCGCCATCGTCGAGGCGGCGGTCATCCACCTCCAGGCGCAGATGGTCCTGACGCACGCCGACGCTGGCACTCCAGCGTTCGCCCAGGTTCAGTTCGTTCTGAAGGAAGGCGCCGGCGCTGCGCGCCTGTTCCTGCTGGTGCAGGGTTCGCGCGCCGCGCGCGCCGAACAGGTTGTCATGGCGGCTGCGCTGGTCGCGCTGGGCTTCCAGCTCTGCGCCCAGGGTCAGGCGCTGGTCCAGGCCGAACCCCTGGTGGTCGAACCAGGAGTGGCCGCCAAAGCCGCCGAAGCGGCGGTCGAAGGAGGTCTGGCCGCCGGGGGTGAAGGGCAGGCGGTTGTCGAACTCGCGGCGGCCGGCATGGGCACGCAGCTGGTAACTGTCGGCTTCCCAACTGAGGCCGAGGCGCTGCTGACGGATCGACTCATCGGCGGCATACGACAGGTTGCGGGGCGCAGCCTGGCTGCGCGAAACCTTCAGTTCGGCGGCAGTCAGCGCGCCGGGGTCCTCGGCCTGGTTGTCGATGACATTCAGGCTCAGACGCAGGCGACCGGGTGCGCCGTCCCAGCCCAGCTTGCCGGTGACGGTACGGGTGCGTGCCGATGCATGCTCGCGGTAACCGTCCTGCTCGTTGCCGCTGACTGCCAGCAGGCCGGAGAAGGGCCCACTGCCGATGCTGGCCTGGGCCCCGAGTCGCCGCTGGCCCAGCTCACCGCCGGTCACGTCCAGGCGCACGCTAGGCTCTGCACCAGGCTCGCGGGTCTCGATCAGCAGTACGCCACCGGCGGCGTTGCCGTAGAGCATCGAGGCCGGCCCGCGGATGACTTCGATACGCTCGATCAGCGCCGGGTCCAGGCCATCCAGTTCGGTCTGGCCGTCCGGCATGGTCAGCGGCACGCCATCGACCAGCACCCGCAACCCGCGGACGCCGAAGCTGGCGCGCGAACCGAAGCCGCGAACCGACAACCGCAGCCCCTGGGCCAGGTTGTAGCGACTCTGCGGCAGTACCCCCGGCACCTGGGAGAACATCTGATCCAGGCTCTGCTGCCCCGGTCCGGGCTCGACCACGCCGATCGCCAGCGGCGCCTGCAGCCACGCCGAGGGGGTGCGCTGGGCGCTGATCGTGAGCGGGGCAAGTTCCTGCGGCTGCGCCAGCGCGAGGTTGCAGCAGAGCGCCAGTGTCAGAAGGCAGAGCAGGTACGTGGACTTGGGCATGCGCGGTTCCTTGGCGGTGAGCGGCGCCGCTCAGGGCGCAGAGGGTAGCAGGGTGACGGATCGCGCGAGCTGCGCGCCCGCCGCTGGGCGTCAGCTTGCGAGCGCCGCGTCGAACCCGGCGCCCTGCGTTAGTCCGCTGCGGCGCGAAATCATTCGTGTGCCGGCGGCGCGCTGATCAAGCGGTGTTTTACCTGCCGTGTCCGGCCGGCCGGACCGATAACATGCAGAAGCAAAAAAGCGCGGTCGTCAGGGGCACCCTCGCGCTGCTGCCGACTCATAATGCGGACGCTCGGCCCGCCGCCCTCCCTGCGGCTGTCGAGCAAGGATTTCCGCTATCAGCGCATCGCCCGCGAAGCCGGTTCGGACCGCGCGGCGACGGTCGTCGCTACGTGCCCGGTACTGCCTGCGCCACCGCGTCTGCCAGGGCATGCCGCCGGCCTGATCTGTAAGGACAAAGGAGAACAGCATGAACAACCCGATCCGTGGAGTCCTGTGTGCCCTGGCGCTACTGAGCGCGCCGATGCTGGCGCCAAGCGCCTGGGCGGCAGCAAAGGTAGAGGTGCTCTACGAGGGCCTCGAACATCCCTGGGCGCTGGCCTTCCTGCCGGATGCGCAGGGCATGCTGATCACCGAGCGACGCGGCAGCCTGCGCCTGCTGGATGCCCAGGGAGCGCTGTCCGAACCGCTGGCGGGTGTGCCCGAGGTGTTCGCGGTCGGCCAGGGCGGTCTGTTGGATGTGGCGTTGTCGCCATCCTTCGCCGAGGACCGTCTGGTCTACCTGTCCTTCGCCCAGGCCGAGGGTGACAAGGCCGCCACCAGCGTCGGCCGTGGCCGACTCAGCGAGGATCTGCGCAGTCTGCAAGACTTCGAGGTGATCTTCCGCCAGATGCCGGCGCTGTCCTCAGGCCACCACTTTGGCTCGCGACTGGTGTTCGACCGCGACGGTCATCTGTTCATCGCCCTGGGCGAGCACAACCAGCGGCCGACTGCGCAGGATCTGGACAAGCTGCAGGGCAAGGTGGTGCGTCTGTATCCGGACGGGCGCATTCCGGATGACAACCCTTTCGTCGGGCGTGACGATGCGCGCGCGGAAATCTGGTCCTACGGCCACCGTAACCAGCAGGGCGCCGCCCTCAATCCCTGGACCGGCAAGCTCTGGACCCACGAACACGGTCCCCGCGGCGGTGACGAGGTCAATATCCCCCGGGCCGGCAAGAACTACGGCTGGCCGATCGCAACCCACGGCATCAACTACAGCTTCCTGCCGATTCCCGAGGCCGAAGGCAAACAGGTGCCGGGGACCGAGCCGCCGCATCATGTCTGGAAGAAATCGCCGGCGATCAGCGGCATGGCCTTCTACGATCACGCGCGTTTTCCGGCCTGGCAGCACAGCCTCTTCATCGGCGCGCTGGCGGGGGCCGAGCTGATCCGCCTGCAGCTCGATGGCGACAAGGTGGTGGGCGAGGAGCGTCTGCTCGGCGAGCGCAAGGCGCGTATCCGTGACGTGCGCGTCGGGCCGGACGGTTACCTCTACCTGCTCACCGATTCGGGCAAGGGCCAGCTGCTGAAAGTTGGCCTGGAGTGATTTGCTGCAAGCGAGTCCATGAGCCGCCCGCTGCGGAGGATGGCTGGCGGGTGCTGGTCGACCGGCTCTGGCCGCGTGGCATCCGGCGCGATGCGCTGGTGCTGGACGAATGGCTGCCTGAGGCAGCGCCGTCGACCGAATTGCGCAGGGCCTTCGCCCATGATCCACAACGCTTCGCCGCTTTTCGCCAGGGCTACCTGAGCGAGCTGGCGGGGCACCCCGAACACTGGTGGATGCTGCTCGGGCGGGCAGGGCGGCAGAGGGTCACGCTGCTCTATGCGGCGCGCGATACCGAGCACAACAACGCCCGGGTGCTGGCCGACTTTCTCGAAGATGAGCTGGAGCGACAGCAGCCGGCCAGCTCGCCGGTCTGCTACCTGGACGTCAAGCCCGAAGACGCGGGCGGGCAAAGGTAGGGCGCGCCCTGCAGGTACGGCACATCGCACGTAGGGCGTAATAAGCGAAGCGCATTGCGCCATGCCCGCAGCCCGCCCCGCCGGTCACGCAGGCGCGGATTTCGCCGCAGGCAGCTATCTGCTCTGCACGTTGCCACCTGTTCTCCCTTCTCGGTCGGCAGAACAGGCGGGTGAGGATGCGTCGGTTTGCGCGGCGCTTCTGGCCAGCGGCTCAGAAGCGTTCCTGCGGGCTGAGGTAGCGCCACTGTCCGCTCGGCAGCTTGCCCATGGATACACCGCCGATGCGGATGCGCTTGATCGACACCACCCTCAGCCCGACGCTGTCGCACAGGCGCTGGATCACGCCGGGGCTGGGGTTTTTCAGGGCGAAGCGCAGGCGGGTTTCGTTCTGCCAGCTGACCTTGCAGCCGGGCAGCGATTCGCCCTTGATGGTCTGGCCGCGCTTGAGTGTCTCCAACCCGCTGGGTGGCAGCTCGCCAATCACCTCGACCACGTACTCCTGCTCGAGCTTGTAGGCGTCATCGGTGAGCTTGCGCTGGGTGCGCCAGTCCTGGCTGAACACCAGCATGCCTTCGGCGTGGGGCTGCAGTGGCAGGCTGGCCTGCAGGCGCAGCAGGTGGCCACGCAGGGCGCGGACGCCGGAGGGGTCTTCCGCCCAGCGTGACCGCGGCTGGAACAGCGCGAGCAGATCGTCCACGTCGCCCTTGAAGTCTGCCGGCTGGTTCAGCAGCAGGGTCGCCGGCTCCAGGGGCTTGGCCTCGGCACCGGGCAACAGTACTACCGCCTGCTGCTCGCTGACCTTGAACTGCGGCTCTTCCACCACCTCGCCGTCGATGCTCACCCAGCCGCCTTCGATATACAGCTCGGCCTCGCGGCGGGAGCAGCCGGTCAGCTCGATCAGGCGTTTGGACAGGCGGATGGGTTCACTCATGGCAACGGGCTCGCGTCAAAAAAGGCCGCCAGTGTAGCCCGGCCGCCGTTGCCTGGGTGATTTGCGCTCGGGCTCACTCCGCGCTGACGCGAAAATCCACCCCGCTGTCCGCGGCCTTGTGGAAGTCCAGCAGGTAGCTGCTGCGGCGCCCGCATCCGCTGACCTGCCAGCGCTCGCGGGCGAAGGCCAGGCTGTCAGGGCTGTCCAGCTGGAAGCCGAGGATCTCCGGGCTGACCTGCCGCAGCTGGCGGCATTGATGCAGCACCTCGACATGGCGCAGCGCATCGCGCCGCAGCACCGGATCGGAGACGCTTTCGCCCGCGAAACGCGGTGAGCCGCAGCCGCACAGGCTCAGCGCCAGAATGCACAGCAGGGTAGAGCGGCAGGCACCGGCAAAGCGGATTCTCAGAGATTCCATCCTTGGATTCCTCGATTGAAAAGCTGGACAGGCAAGCGTGATGCAGTGTGGCCTGGATTGCTGCCAGCGCCAGTCAGGCGGTGGCGATGCGCGCGAATATCTCGTTGGCTTCCTTGAGCAGAACCGGCTCGCCCAGGGCCTCGATCATATCCGCCGGCAGGTGGCGTGCAGTTTCGGCACGCCCCAGCAGCGGCGGGCAGTCGCCGGCCATGTACAGGGCCAGATGGCCTTCGCGCAGTATCGCCAGCAACGCCTGGTAGAGCGCCGGGTCATCGACCGGCCGATTCACCGAGAAGTGGCTGGTGCGCGGTGCGCTGGTGTCCAGGTAGACATAGGTGCAGGCCATGCCTGAATCATCGTAGGCCAGGCGCAGGCCGTCGGGGTCGATCGCCAGGGTATGGGCAGCGAAGGCGTTGATCACCACCTCGGTTGGGAAGCTGGCCAGCTCGCCGTTTTCGAAACAGCCGACAAACAGATCGAAGCTCATTTTCGTCAATGGTCCTTGAAGCGTTCTCGAGGTGGGCGGGCTCAGGCCGCTGCATGCGCCAGCGTGACCAGCAGGGCGATCCACATCCCGACCAACAGCAGCGAGCTGGACAGGAACGCCACCAGGCGATGCAGGACCTTGTTGTAGGTGCATTGCACCAGGCTGTGCAGATAGCGCAGGGCGACGAAGCCCCAGGCGCCGACGATCAGCCACTGGGGAATGCTGCCCAGGGCGAGCGCAGTCGCGCTCAGCGCATAGAACAGGACCGGTACTTCGAAGAGATTGCGGAAGTTGTCCGAGGCCTGCACCCGCTCCAGTCGCGCGGCGAGCTGCAGGGACGTGGCGGCGGCCTGCGGGTGCACACGTTTCTCGCGCATCTCGGCGATTCGCACGAAGAGCATGCGCAGACCGACAAGCATGACCAGCACCACCATCGCGAGATTGGCGGCGACCAGCAGGAGCGCGTTGTTCATGAGGGAGATCCTTTTCGCAGGCAGGGCAGGAAGGTGCCGGCATTAAAGTAAAGGCGCCGTCGGGAGCGCAATGGCCTGCTGCGCAGGTTGCAGGCGTCGTCGCGGTTTTTCGCAGGGATATAGGCGGGGGCGTGCGAATGATCCTGTAGTCAGGCCGTGCCGGGTTGCCAGGGATAGTCCATCTGCCGCGCCGTGGCGCTGGCCAACGCTGACGAGCACAGCCGCTCGACCAGGTGCAGGCACATGTCGATACCGGCGGCGATACCGGCGGAGGTGACCCGGCGGCCCTGGTCGATCCAGCGGGGGCCATCCTGCACCTGCAGCGCCGGAAACATCGCCGCAAGGTCGGCCTGGTCTTCCCAGTGGGTGGTCACCGGCCCGTCCTCGAGCACTCCCGCCTTGGCGAGGATGAAGGCGCCGGTACAGACGGAGGCGACCAGCTGCGCCGACTGGCTGCAGCGCCGCAGCCATTGCAGCACTTCGGGCTTGTGCAACTGGGCGTCGATCACCCCGCCGGGAACGATCAGCACATCCACTGGTGGGTGGTCGTCGAGTCGATGATCCGGCGTGATGCGCAGGCCCGCGCGGGCCCGCACCGGCTGCAGGGTCTCGGCAATGGAAAAGGTCGTGAAGGGTTCGGCCTGCTGGGGGTGGAGCCGCCTGGCCACCCGGCTGCAGGTGGTGAACACCTCGAAGGGGCCGGCGAAATCCAGCGCCTCGACCTCCGGGAAAAGGAAGATTCCGACAGTGCGGTTCATGCGCGCCTCCTTGGCTGGCGGCCATGCGACAGGGGAGGGCGAACAATGGCGAAAGTCGCCTGCCGCATCAAGCAATCAACGCAGGGGCAGAGCGGTGCCTCTGGATAGCTGTCAAGGGCCAGGCACGCAGACGCCCCCCGGTAGCGGCGGACCGCTAGCGGGGGCTGCCCAGCCTATTGCGTGCGGGTCACCCGCCAGACCACATTGGCCAGATCGTCGGCGACGATCAGCGCACCGCGCGGATCGACCGTCACGCCCACCGGGCGGCCACGCGTCTTGCCGTCGTCGCTGCGGAAACCGGTCACGAAGTCCACGGGCGGCCCGGAGGGCCGTCCGCCGCTGAAGGGCACGAAAACAACCTTGTAGCCGACCGGCTCCTTGCGATTCCAGCTGCCGTGCTCACCGATGAAGACACCGTCGGCAAAGGCCTCGCCCATCACCTCGCTGGAGAAGGCCAGGCCGAGTGCGGCGACGTGTGAACCCAGCGCGTAATCCGGTTTGATCGCGGCGGCGACCTTTTCTGCATCCTGTGGCTTTACCCGGGGGTCGACGTTCTGCCCCCAGTAGCTGTAGGGCCAGCCGTAGAAGCCGCCCTCGCGTACCGACGTCAGGTAGTCCGGCACCAGGTCCGCTCCCAGCTCGTCACGTTCGTTGGCCACCGCCCAGAGCTGGCCGGTCCCCGGCTGGATCGCCAGCGCGGTTGGATTGCGCAGGCCCGTCGCGTAGGGCTTGTGGGCCCCGGTTGCGGCGTCGATCTGCCAGACCATGGCCCGGTCGACCTCGGCGGCCATGCCGCGCTCGGTGATGTTGCTGTTGGAGCCGATGCCGACGTACAAGTAGCGCCCGTCCGGGCTGATCGTCAGCGCCTTGGTCCAGTGATGGTTGATCTCCGACGGCAGCAGGGTGACGCGCGTGGGCGGGCCGCTCGCGCGGGTCTGGCCGTCCTGATAGTCGAAGCGCACCAGTTCATCCTGGTTGGCCACGTACAGATTGCCCTCGTGCAGAGCCAGGCCGTAGGGCGCGTCGAGATCCTCGGCGAACACCGTCTGCAGCTCGTAGCTACCGTCCCCATCGGCATCGCGCAGCAGCGTCAGGCGGTTGCCGCTTTTTACCGAGGTGGTGCCCTTCGACTTGATGAAGCCGGCGATCACGTCCTTAGGCTTGAGCTTCGGCGCACCGCCGCCGCGACCCTCGGCGACCAGGATGTCGCCGTTGGGCAGCACCAGCGTCTGCCGCGGGATCTGCAGATCGGACGCGATGGCCGTGACCCTGTAGCCCTGCGGTACCGTGGGCACCTGATCATTCCAGGGGGTCGGCTCGGCGATGGTCATGCTCGGCAGCAGTCCACGCTGCGGCTCGGGCAGCTGTGGCTGGGCGCCAAGGGTCTGGTCGAATTGGCTGTCCTGGTCGCCGCAGGCGGCCAGCAGCAGGGTGATGCTCAACAGTGCCAGCGCATTTGATGGCTTCATGCTTCACCTCCGCTGCGCAGTCCACTCAGGCCGAGCCAGGTTGCGATGCAGGCCAGCAGGCAGACGACGGCCGAGAGAATCAGACCCATCGGCATGGCCGCCCAGGCGTCCTTGGCGTGTTCCAGGGCATTGATGAAGCCCAGTATCCAGGTCGCCAACAGCAACAGGAAGTAGGCCAGCGGGCGGCCCGCGCGGTGTTCGGCGCGCACCAGATTGGCGATTGCGAACAACAGCGCCAGCCCGCAGAAAACCAGCCCCCCGGCGATCAGCCAGGAGGAGAAATTGCTCCACTGGATCTGGTAGCTGCGAAAGTAGGCAAGGTCGCTGAGCAGGGCGCCGAGAAACAGCGGAACCGTGCTGGCAAGAAGTGTTGCGTGCAGCGGATGGGGAATGAATCGGTAGGGACGGTGGCTGATTGCGGTCACGGCGGTCTCCTCTTCGCTGCGACCCCGGACTGCTGCTCAACGCGGGTGTGCTGAGCTGCCCAAGGTCGCTCTGACTGTGCATGCAAGAGGATCGTGCTGCGGCCTGATAGTTCATGATCGCCTGCCGGCCGTGCGGGTCCAATGCAGGCGATGGGGGTTGCCGGTACGGAACACTGGTTCTGTCGCGCGAGTTTGGCGTCGCGCGACCCGGTGTCAGGCGGAGCCGGTGAGTTTGGCTAACAGAATGACTATTCCTAGTAGGGTCAGAATCCCTACGACGGACACTGTGAAACGGGTCAGAGGCGCTGCCAGCTCATGCTCGCCTATCGACTGCCGCGGCCAGTTGCCCAGGCTCAACGCGCGGCATATGGGCCAGCCGACGTACCAGGCGGTTATCTCGAAGAACAGCTCCATGGTCAACCAGATCAGAAATCGAATCAGTAGTCCCAGCGCGCGCAGCGTGGCTTTCAACAGTCCTTCTGCCAGCTCTTCCATTCACAGGCCCAGGCGTATCAGCAGGGAAGAAACCAGCTCGTCGGGCGCGGCCGACACATCGAAAGGTTCACCCAGGGCGGTGTCATTACTTCTACCCAGTGCCTGTCGCTCATGATGACGGTCTGCATCTCGAACGCCTGCTCGTCAATCGCGCGGGCACGCTGGCGAAGGCGGATTCGCCGCAGGTTTTCCTCAAGCGGCAGCTCGAGCAGGAAACAGCGCAGGTCCCTGTCGAGATCGCCGAGGCTCTGGCGCAGCTGGCTGAGCTCATCGGCTGTCTGCCAGATGTGGTTGATGATGAAGTGCTGATAGCCATGTGTCTGGTGGTGCCTGATCAGCAGCGACAAGGTGGCGTGCAGGTAGTCGAGTTCCGCCGCGGGTGCCGGATTGACTGCGATCATCTGATCGCCATCCAGCATCACGCTGGCCTCCAGTCGCTCCATCAGCGCCTCGGCGAGGGTGGATTTGCCAATACCAAGCGGGCCGTTCAGGACGATGATCATGCTTCTCGCCGTGACCTCACATCGACTTGAGTCGCTTGAACCCGATAACGGCCATCCACCCGGCGCCCAGGGTGCAGAGTGCGAAGGCCGGGTAGTGAAGGTAAGGGCTGCGACCCAGACCGAGCAGGCTGTTTTCGCTGGGACCGGAGATCATCAGGTACAGGTTGACGAGCGCCAGCAACACGAAAAACAGGCTGCATATCAGCACGACAGGTTTGGACTGGCTGCCGTTGGTGTAGTCGGTCATTTCTATCTTCCTTCCTTGGTTGTGTGGGGGTGGTTGATCAATCGGATTTCTGGCGAAGAGTGCCGACCGGGCGCGCTCACGGAGCGGATATGCCCAGCAGGTGGCGGATCATTTCAGCGTCGTCGATCCGGTATATCGGCGTGATCATCTTCGACAGCGGCGTGGCGTACCCCGCGGGGTCGAATCGCCAGATGCCCGAATCGGTGTCGGTGGAAATGTACAGGCTGTAACCGAACGTCGAGTAGTCGACACTGCGCCAGGACGCTCTGGGCATCTGCGTCTTGCCGGACCAGAGCTCATGGAACTGTTCCAGCGCCGCCGCCGCTGACAGCTCGGCCACGACCGCGCCTTCACGACTCACGACCCGGACCAGCCGGATGTTGGTGGTGTCAGCCATGTGAGCATTGTCCGCGACGGGGGAGCAGGGTGCGTTCACCGCTCGACCCGGGCCAGGCGGAACAGCGAAGGCGTCATCAGTTGCTGCAAGCGCGGCAAGAGAGCATGAAAAAGCCAAGGCCAGCAACCTGGCTCGCCTGCTACCTGTGGCATTCGTGCGGCAGTGCATAGTTCAGGCTCTTTTTGTTCGGCAGCGCGTCGTGACGGCCGCGCCACCGCTGTCGTGGAAGTCGAAACCAGAGGCCTTGCGTTACTTTGCGTCCTTCACAAAGCTCCCTTCTCACGGGTCGGCGCAGGTGGACGGCCTGCGTGGCGTCTCAAGGTCAGGCCGTCGAGTACAGGTCAGCATTCTTCCGGAAATCGAAGATGGCACGCTCTTCGGAGCGAACCTTGACCCGCGTCGGTGCGTACTGGCGGAGTATCTCTTCGAGTGGAATTTCCTGCCCTTTCGGGAAGGGTGCGCACAGGTAAGGCCGCCCCTCAGCTGACAGAGAAACTGCGGCGCGCATTCGCGTCGATACGCTCCAGGAGCCGTACTCACCCGATGTCAGAAAGACAACGATCGTGCGACCTAGATAGGTCGTTTCGTCCGGTTCGATAGTCTTCAACCGGGCCGCCAACATCACCTCGTCAATCGCCGTCCACGCGAAGGACTGCGTCCGCGCGCCGAGATAGGCCGTAATCGATATTCCGAGGGAGTCCGCAGAGAGCACGTGAAATCCCGGTTCGCCCACAATTCTCCTGGACTCGACAATCAAGCGAAGCATCAGGGCTGTCCCGGCGAGCCCAAAGAAGAAGGAAAATGCAGACAGGAAGACTCGCGGAGCATCGGGTCGCTCACTCAGCAGATACGCGCCAACCGCAACGCCCAGACACGCCAGCCCGGAGGCGCAGGAATAGGCAATGACATCCCACTTCTCGCGGTAGACCAGCAACGCTTTATCGATTTCTTGCCAGCGCAGTCTCATGCCAATCCTGGTTTCGTTGTGGAACGCTTACGCTGCGAAAGTTGGTTGACCGGTTCAAGTGCCGACGCGCTGATTGAGTCTGGCAGTTCTATCGTGGGGATTTCACCTCATTCTGCATCGAAGCTACCGCTCCCTCGGTATCCATCGCCGATCCACCTGGGTGGGTTGTCACGCAGGCCTGCTCGATATTCCAGCAGGGCGCGATTCCAAAGCACGCTGCTTTCGTAAGGGTCGCCGCTGAACTGCTCGGGGTAGTGATGACTCGATCCGCGCGGATGGTATGCCTCACGGCAGTCGATGCCACTGCGCCTTTGCCCGTTCGGGCCAATCGCACACCATGTCGTTGCGTCGGGCGCTGCAGCCCATGAAATGCCATGCTCGAAGCAGGAGAGTGCGCGAAACCGCGGCTCAATGACTGTTTTCCCATCTTTATCTTGAAAGCCCCACAGACCCTCTCGTTCGAAGAAGCGCAATCCGCCCGCGCAGGTCAGCGCCTGTCGGGCGGTAGGCTCTGGGGTAGGGTCTTCAACGCGTTCACCGTACGCATTGATCCAGTATCGATCGTCAGCCGCATCCACTATGAAAGAGCCTTTGTCCGCAGGCCGCAATGCGTCGAAGCTCGGCTTGACCGTGAAGGCTCCGGCGCGATCGATGATTCCCCATTTGCCATCGACCTTTACCGCTGCGTGGTCACCGGAAAACGAATAGCTGCTCTCGAAGCCATTCTTGCCGCGGAGAACGGAGCCGTTCTCCAGGACGACGAACCATTTTCCATGCCGCTGTGCAGAGAAGGGGCCTGGGCACTCCTGCCCGAGTATATGCTTCATATCAAAAGGCCCAACCGGTCTGCCATTCCCCGGTACCCGAAACTCGACACTCTCGCCGCGCCGGATAACGCTCAGGCCGCCAGGGCACTGGAGCAATGGCGTCCCGTCAAGTTGGTCGGGGATCAGGCTCCCGTCGGGCTCGACGCTATGCCAGGTTTTGCCGATCCGGCCCCGTGGCAAGCCGCCTTGCTGGTCAATGTCGATCTCGTCGAAATAGCGGTCGGCGAGCAGCGTGCCGTCGGCGCGCACGATGCCCTCTCTGGACTTGCTGGGGGTGCCATCGGGTTTGTACGGCTGCGCTTCACGTGCATGGCCATATCCGCCACGCCAATAACGTAGATGCGCGAATTTCAGCGGAACGACCAGTTTGCCGTCGCGATCGACGGCGCCCCAGCGTTGGTGGTTGAGGCGTGGCTGGGAAGAGGGTGCATGGCTCGGCGTCGCTGCGACTACCGCATGCGTTTCGCTGAGCGACTGCACGTGATGGTATCGCGGGCTCACTTGCCAGGTTCCGTCGGACCGCAGAAGGCCCCAGAGATATTCGTGCCTTCCGATGCTTTTTCCAGCCCAGATAAGTCCGCGTTCCGGCTTGTCGAAGCGTGCGAATTTAAGGTTCTGATCGGAAAGCCATCCTCTTTGGATATGGAAAAGCCCTGCACCTTGCATTGAAATAAACGAAGAGGAATCGTTAAACGCACCCAATTTTCTGTCAGTGAGCGGACTGTTCTGCTGTCCCTCTCGCAGGGGTTCCGCGAGGAATGTATCGCCGCTAAAAGGGATGATCCGTCTGAATCGAGGCGCAATAACAAGCCCCCCTGATCGATTGATAATCCCTGAAGCGTTGTCTAAACGGATTTCTGCGTATTCATCGGAAAAGCTTCCTGCGTTCTCAAAGCGAGGGGCAATGACGATTTCCCCAGTCGTATCGATAAAGCCATAGAACCCGTCAATGCGAACGGCAGCCAGGCCTTCGCTAAACGGACGCGCCACCTCAAATCGTGGCGGGATATGCTCCTGATGACCGCTTTCTTCGATATAGCCGCAAAGCCGGAAGGGGCCGCTACATCGCGGGATCAGTTCTGGGCTGCCGTTTGCAGCAGGTGCTGGTAAGGGTGCAAGCGAAGCGAGGACAGTGATAGCCAATAGACCGGCGTGCCCAAGCCAACTCCTAAATTCGTCCGTTGAACGCACACCGGATCTCCTTTCAATTCAATATCGCGCCAGCGCGCACCCTCGTCGTGCCAGTTCAAGAGAGGGTGAGAGTACTCGTGCTCAATGAGGGGCCACAGTTACTCCCAGATCACATTGGAGACTCCTGGGATCAAGGGCACCAGTTCAGCGACATGAGCCTTTAGCTTTTCAACTTCAGAAGTAGGATCGATACGCCTAAACAGACGCTGCATCAGCGAAGGCTCTGCCACCGGGAACACAGACCACTCGGTTGTGCTTCCATCCGTGTTGCCGCAGCCGAGCCAAAGCATGAATGGTTTGCGCACGACCATGATCACCCAGCCGAAATCTTCGGGGATCACCCCCTCAACGGACACTCCCCGCTCCTTGAGACGCTCAGCCAACCATTCAGCCAAGGCCTTGCCGAAGCGCCCGGGATTGGTTTGTTCGTCTTCACCGGGAATAGGCTTGAAGAAATCCGTCGTGAATGTAACTTGTGGACCCATGTCTATGACGCCCGGCGTTTGGTTAAGGGGCGGGCTTTAGTCCGCCCCAGTGAGTGAAGCGGTCGAAACAGGCGAGTCCTGCAGCGGAACAAGGCCGATAACAATGCTGATCCACGTGATCGCTTGAGCGCTTGGCCCCCGCTGTGCGAACTACAGAATGGCCAGGGCAAGCAGCCCACCGAAAGGCCGGATATACGGATGCAATCGCGCTGACGATAGGATCAAAAAAGAGCTATTGCTCACTGCTTGTGAGGGGAGTCCATATACATTGTTAGGTGCCTCACTGTGAAGTTGGGCTGGACGCCTTTTTTAGGAGGCCTTTACCCAGAATAAGTGGGGAGTCACCCTGAAGCCCAGGATATATCTCCTCTAAGCTCTCCCAGCTCAAGGAGTCACCCTCCAAGGTGGCTTTTCCCAAAACAATAGTTCCGGTTCTTTCGCTTCTGACGCTGAGAATGGCTGTATTTCCGATAGCTATTCCGTTCACTGATTCTGGGCCGCCCTCATTGATCCTGCCGCAGCCTACGGTGTAGAACTGATGGCTGCCAGTGATGCGCTCGCCAGCCTGTGTGAGGTTGAAATGTGCGGCTCCGCACTCAGCCATTTGCTGTTTCTGCTGCTCGGAGCGGAGGTCAATAGACCACTCACCGCTAAAGTCTTGAGCGTGCGCCGAGGCTGCGCATGAACTGATGAGAAGCACTCGAAGTAGGTATGTTTTCAGCGATTCCATGCTGCACCTAACGTTTGGTTAAGGGGCGGGCGTTAGCCCGTTTCAGTGAGCGTAGCGAACGATTCCCCTCGCACCACCTTCTTCTATAACCAGGAAGGTGATGACACGCGGGGCGAGTCGGGATGAAACGTATAGCAGTTGATCTGGCCAAGTCCGTTTTCCAGGTTGCCGAGAGTATCCATGCCGGGCAGGTGGCGCAGCGCAAGCGGCTGAGCCGTGAGGCGTTTGTTCGGTATATACAGCAGCAGCCGGAACCGGTCGAGTGGCTGATGGAGGCCTGTGGCACAGCTCACTATTGGGGGCGAGTTCTGCAGGCGCGCGGGCATCGGGTGCGGCTGATTCATACGCGTTACGTACGCGCCTATCGGCTGCGCAGCAAGACAGATCGCAGCGACTGCGATGCCATTCTCGAGGCCGGGCGCCGTGCCGACTTACATGCGGTACCTGTGAAAAGTCAGGAACAGCAACTCCTGCAGCAGCTTCACGGCCTGCGCGAAACCTGGAAGAAGAGCCGCACCCAGCGCATCAACCTGTTGCGCGCCATCTTGCGCGAAGCGGGGGTAGAAGCACCGACCAAGACCCGAGAGTTCATTCAGAGTGCACACAGCCTGGTCGAGTGCGAAGAGCTTGCGCCGCTGCGCCCGGAGCTGCATCTGGTCCTGGCCGAGATCAACCTCTACGAGCAGTGCATGGCCGAAAGCGAGGAGCGCATCAAGCGCTGGCATGCCGAGGACGACATCGTCCGCAAGCTCGACGAAGTTAGCGGCATCGGTGTGCTGACCGCCAGCGCGGTGAAGAACGCCGTCGGCCAACCGGAGCGCTTCGCCAATGGGCGACAGCTCAGTGCCTGGCTGGGCATGACCCCGCGTGAGCACAGCAGTGGCCATCGTCGGCGACTGGGGAAGATCAGCGGCCAGGGCAACACCTACGTGCGTACCTTGCTGATCCACGGTGCGCGCTCGGCCCTGCTGGCGGCCAAGCGCTGCCGCAACCGCACACCGGAACGACTGACGCGTCTGCAGCTGTGGGCTGTGCAGACGGCCGACCGCATCGGCCACAACAAGGCGGCGGTAGCGCTGGCGAACAAGATGGTAAGAATCTGCTGGGCAGTGTGGTGCCACGAGCGACGCTTCAGTGGCGACTGGCAGAGTGCAAGGCCCGCCTGACGGCGGGGGTAATCAGCAAGTGGTTTTCTGGTGGTTGTGGTGAGAGGCGAGACTGTCGAAACAGGCGAGTCCTGCAGCGGAACAAGGCCGATAACAATGCTGATCCACGTGATCGCTTGAGCGCTTGGCCCCCGCTGTGCGAACTACAGAATGGCCAGGGCAAGCAGCCCACCGAAAGGCCGGATATACGGATGCAACCGCGCTGACGACAGGATCAAAAAAAGCTATTCCTCACTGCTTGTGGGGGGAGTCCATATACGAGTTGTTAGCCGTTTTTTGACCGGCTAATCAGCCTCTGTAAAGAGAATATCTAGCAATCCTGCGAAATTTTCTGCTACTGGATAAACACCCTCTGGTCCTGGGACCTCATGGAACCAGAAGACCACCGAAGGCTCAATGGCAGAGGAAGAGTACGAGAAGCAAAGATAATCTCCGCCTCCGCCTGCCGCAAAGGGAAGTAAATTCTCCGGAAGATCTTGATGCTTGCGCAGCCTAATAAGAGTGCTCAGCACATTCTCGTGCTCGGAGAACGGATTCAAAGTCATGAGTATGCCGAAGCCAGCAATAAATAGCTCATTACCAACATTTACCCTGAAGCTAGATTTGCTGGGGTAGGAGTTGGGAAACCTCTGAACAATTTCTCGGTAATCGGCTGGGAGATTAAAGCCCGTAATTTTCTCAAAGCCCTCAATTTGTTGGGCTGAAAGAGGTTGGCTTTCACATATAGATGTATCCCATTCCACTCTCACTTCTCCTGACGGCTAACGTTGGAAATTAGCGGCCCGCTTTAGCGGGTCCGCTAGATTGATTTGTTAGCAGGCATTAACGCTCTGCTTTTACTAAATGACCGTAGCTGCCAAATTTGGGAAAAGGCTCCCAGTTAGCGCTTATATCTGTGATGCGCTCTGCACTATCAAGCTTGTGCGAAGGGGAAAACACTTCTCTTCTTATGATTAGCTTTCCATCAAGGCTAAATATGTAGCTAGTACCTTTAAGAACCTTGTCAGAGTTTGGCTCAAATTCACGGTGTGTAGCCATTGAAAGGAAAAGCTTGCCTGGCTCTTCCTCTTGAAATGAGTAAGAAAGTACCTCTCTAAGCTTCTCATCAAGGAAGCCTACCCCGACAAAGCCCCTCTTCACTTCGAGAAAGCAGGTGGGATTGGTATGGGAGCCGATTAGTGCACAGTAAAGCTCACCGCCTTCGTGAAGCGCCTGCGCTTGTACAGCGGTGTACGGTTCTAGAGCACGTTTTTTGGCTCTAAACCAGCCTTTGCAGTAAAATACTTCGGACATTTCTTGCCTGCTAACGTTTGGTTAAGGGGCGGGCTTTAGCCCGTCCCAGTGAGCGCAGCGAACGATTTGAACCATTTGTTAGGCCTTTAAATGATCATGCAATGCTTTGTCCTGCAATAACGCTGGATAATAAATTTTCGAAGCTGTCGAAAGATTCAAGTTTTTCAGAAGGACGACCTAAGTTTGCTATGTGATATTGGTGATCAGCTAGATCAAAAACATACTCGTTGATATTGCCGCTGCCTCCTAGAAAAATAGAGCTGTCGTAATTTCTGTCTAAATTTAGACTAATTAGATCGTCAGTTGATTCGAAAAGCGCATTTTCTATTTGAGCACCATTCGTGACGCGGAGAAATCGAATATAGCCATCAGGAATTGCTCCAGGCAGCTGGCTTGCGGCGACCGTTTGGAGTTCATTGATCTTGCTGTCTGAAGCACT
The DNA here is from genome assembly GCF_003052585.1 of Pseudomonas mangrovi. GTDB lineage: Bacteria > Pseudomonadota > Gammaproteobacteria > Pseudomonadales > Pseudomonadaceae > Aquipseudomonas > Aquipseudomonas mangrovi. The sequence continues at coordinate 80,149 of NZ_QASN01000011.1, forward strand.
ATCGTTTAGATGGACACTATATACATCGTTTTCTACGCAATTTAGCAAGAATGCAATTGGGTCGTTATCGCGAAGGCTCATGTGATTTTCCCCGCAGGGCCTAACGTTTGGTTAAGGGGCCGGCTTTAGCCGGTCCCGAGTGAGCGAAGCGAACGACTTGAACGCATTGTTAGGTGCTGACTGCACTACCTTATGTTCCATAGCCTAAATGTACAGCCTGACTTGCAGTATTGCCCAGGATGCATCCAGCCGCTCTCGATAATTTGCGCTGCCTCTTTGAGGCTACATTGCTTTGCAAATGAAATTATTTGCTCTTTAGTGGTTGTGCCAGGAGCAACGACAAAAAATGGCTCGCCGCATGACTGGCAGTGCTCTGTAGATGCCACATATGCAAGTCCTTCTTTTTCTAGAACATGCTTAAGCCCAACGAACTTTCGCTTGCTAACTGCTAGGTAAGCGCTCCTCCCTAACTCTGACTCTACTTCGCAAGCATGTTTTTCCCACCAGCTCTCAAGCTCCCAAGCTGGGCGCTTGCTCTCAGCGAAACGTTGGATTTCTTGAAGCAGCGCCGTGCGCATTTGAAGCACCTAACGTTTGGCTAAGGGGCCGGCTTAAGCCGGTCCCAGTGAGCGAAGCGAA
>NZ_QASN01000012.1 GCF_003052585.1 Pseudomonas mangrovi
CCGTCGCCAAGCCCGCCGGCGATGATGCGCTGAAGAAGGCCAAGATCGACGCCGCCATGCTCAAGGCCCAGCTGCGCAAGCTGGAGAAGGTCGAGCAGCCCGACGCCGATCAGCAAGCCGAACTCGCCCGCCTGCGCCAGCAGCTCGAAGCCGCGGAGAGGGCCCTGGCCGACCTGGAAGCTACACCGACTGCTGCGCCCGTCGCCAAGCCCGCCGGCGATGATGCGCTAAAGAAGGCCAAGGCCGATCTTGCCTTCAAGCGCGCAGAGCTGCGCAAGGCCGAGAAGGACGGTGCGGAGGATGCCCGCCTGCAGGCCCTGCGTGAGGCGCTGGCGCAAGCCGAGCAGGCGCTGCACCAGGCCGAGGATGCATCCGGCAAGCCGGCACCTGAGCTGGTACGCACGGACAAGCGCCCGGTGGACGACCAGACCCGCGCATTGAAGACCGAAGTAGCCTTCGCCCGCGCCGACCTGCGCAAGCTGGAACGCGAGCAGGCCGAGGAGCAGGCCCTCGCCGCCGCGCGCGTGCGCCTGGCGGAAGCCGAGCGCCAGCTCGCCGAGCAGAACGCTTGAACAGCGTGCCGACAGACATGCGTCTCGCCTGGCGCGGCGCCAACCGTGGTCTGGCGCCGCGGTGCACAGAACACTGAACCGGAGCGTCAATGGCCCTGCCCCGCATCACATCGCCCCACGCCACGGGGAGCAATCGTACCCGCCAGGTCATGCTGCTGGTGCTGGCTGCAACGCTGCCCGGCGTGCTGGCGCTGACCTGGCTGTACGGCGCCGGCACCCTGATCAATCTGCTCTGGGCCAGTACCGTGGCTCTTGCTGTGGAGGCCCTGTTGCTGCGCCTGCGGCAGCGCCCGGTGCGCTTCTTCCTGGCCGACGGCAGTGCCCTGGTCACTGCGGTTCTGCTCGCCCTCGCCCTGCCGCCTTACGCGCCCTGGTGGCTGACCCTGATCGCAGTAGGCGGCGCCATCGCCTTCGGCAAGCAACTTTACGGTGGGCTCGGCCAGAATCCTTTCAACCCGGCGATGATCGGCTATGTGGTGGTGCTGATCTCCTTCCCGCTGGAAATGACTACCTGGCCGGCAACCCACGCCTTCGGCCCGGTCGATGCGTTCAGCCACATCTTCGGCATCGCCAGCCTGCCGGATGGCTGGAGCCAGGCCACCGCCCTGGACGTGCTCAAGATCAACCAGAGCCTGACTGTCGCCGAGCTGTGGCAGAACCCCGCCTTCGGTCATTACGGCGGCATCGGCTCGGAGGTAGTGAACCTCGCCTTCCTCGCCGGCGGCCTGTTCATGCTGCACAAGCGCCTGTTCAGCTGGCACGCGCCGGTCGGCATGCTCGGTGCGCTGGTGTTGATGAGCCTGATCTTCTGGAACGGTTCGGGCTCGGACTCCAACGGCTCACCGGTATTCCACCTGCTCACCGGTGCGACCATGTTCGGCGCCTTCTTCATCGTCACCGACCCGGTATCCGGCGCCACCAGCACCCTCGGCAGGCTGATCTTCGGCGCCGGGGTCGGCATTCTGGTCTATGTGATCCGCGCCTGGGGCGGCTATCCGGATGCGATGGCCTTCGCCGTGCTGCTGATGAACCTGGCCGCCCCGACCATCGATTACTACACCCGCCCGCGCACTTACGGCCATCGCAAGCCGGAACGCGGCTTCAAGTTGGGAGAATGAACGTGCTCCTGCCTGAAATCAGTCGTTCGATGTTGCGCAATGCGCTGGTGCTCGGCCTGTTCGCCATCGCCACCGTCGGCAGCGTGACCCTGCTGCGCCAGTCCACTGCCGAGCGGATCGAGAAGGCCGAACGGGCCGCCGAAGCCAAGGCTCTGGGCGAGATATTGCCGCCAGGCAGCTATGACAACGATCTGCTTAGCGAGCGTCGCCAGCTGCAGCACGAGCTGCTCGGTAGCCCGCGCGCGCTGCCCGGTTACCTGGCACTGAAGGATGGCGAGCCCAGCGCGGTCATCCTCCAGGTGGTGGCGCCGGACGGCTACAGCGGCGCTATCCACCTGCTGGTGGGTATTCAGGCTGATGGCCGCCTGGCGGGTGTGCGGGTCATCGGTCACCGCGAAACGCCGGGGTTGGGCGACAAGATCGAGCGGGCCAAGAGCGACTGGATCCTCAGTTTCAACGGCAAGTCGCTGCAGCAGCCAGACGAGGCCGGCTGGGCGGTGAAGAAGGATCGCGGCGAGTTCGAGCAATTTGCCGGTGCCACCATCACGCCACGCGCGGTGGTGGCCGCCGTGCACCGCGCGTTACGCTACTTCGACGCCCATCAGGACGAATTGCTCGGCCGCAGCGCACCGACAGCTGTAGCCACCGAGACACCGCAGCAGCCCACCGTGCATTCCCGCGCCGGCGCCGCAGGCGCCAGCGATGACCGCGAAATGGCCGTCCCGGCCACCCCGCAGGAGCAGACCCCATGAGCAATCCGAGCCTGCGCGAACTGACCCGCAACGGTCTGTGGAAGAACAACCCGGCGCTGGTCCAGTTACTCGGACTTTGCCCGCTGCTCGGCGTGAGCAACTCCGCGGTCAACGCCCTCGGCCTGGCGCTGGCCAGCATGCTGGTGCTGACCTGCTCGAACATCGCCGTATCGCTGGTCCGCGGCGTGGTCAACACAGCGGTGCGCCTGCCCGCGTTCGTGATGATCATCGCCGCACTGACCACCTGTATCGAGCTGCTGATGCAGGCCTTCACTTACGAGCTGTACCAGATTCTGGGAATCTTCATCCCGCTGATCACCACCAACTGCGTGATCCTGGGTCGCGCCGACGGCTTCGCCGCCAAGCACAATCCCCTGCTGGCCGGCTATGACGGCTTCATCATGGGCATCGGCTTCGGCGTGGTGCTGGTGGTGCTGGGCGCACTGCGCGAGCTGTTCGGCACCGGTGCGGTATTCGCCAACCTGGACCTGCTGCTGGGGCCCATCGCCGCCGACTGGCAGCTGACCCTGGTCGAGGACTACAAGGGTTTCCTGCTGGCGATCCTGCCGCCCGGGGCGTTCATCGTGCTGGGCCTGTTGATCGCGCTGAAGAACCGCATCGACCAGCAGCTTGCCGAGCGGGCTACTGCCGCCCAGCCAGTTGCCACGCCCGCGCCGAGCCGTCGAGTGCGGGTGACCGGAGCCATCGAGTGATGCGCACCCGATGAACGCAGAGAAGCGCCGCGAGATCTTTCGCCGCCTGCACGAGGACAACCCCGAGCCGAAGACCGAGCTGAACTACAGTTCGCCCTTCGAGCTGCTGATCGCGGTCATTCTTTCCGCCCAGGCCACCGACGTCGGCGTCAACAAGGCCACGGCGAAGCTGTTCCCCGTCGCCAACACGCCCGCCGCGATCCACGCGCTGGGTTACGACGGCCTGTGCGAATACATCCGCACCATCGGCCTGTACCCGACCAAGGCGCGCAACGTGCTCGAGACCTGCCGCATCCTGGTCGAGCGTCACGGTGGTGAGGTGCCGCAGAGCCGAGAGGCGTTGGAAGCGCTCCCCGGGGTCGGCCGCAAGACCGCCAACGTGGTGCTCAACACCGCCTTCCGCCAGTTGGCCATGGCGGTGGATACGCACATTTTTCGGGTCAGCAACCGCACCGGCATCGCGCCGGGCAAGAATGTGCTGGAGGTCGAGAAGAAGCTTTTACGCTTCGTTCCCCGGGAATATCTGCTGGACGCACACCACTGGCTGATCCTGCACGGCCGCTATGTCTGCCAGGCGCGCAAGCCTCGCTGTGGCAGCTGTCGGATCGAAGACCTGTGCGAATACCGGCAGAAGACCGAGACCGATTGAGCCGGACCGAATCTTCTTGCCCATTCGATTGAAAAAATCTTTTTTACCACCCGGATATTTGCCGCTATAAGGTCGGCAAAAGGCCTCCCTGAGCCTGGAGATATCCCATGAGTGGCAAAGAAGATCTCGAACTGGAAGACGACTTCGTCGCTGAAGACGCAGAGGAAACCGCCGAAGCGCCGGTGGTTGAAGTGGCCAAGACCAATCTGACCAAGCGTCGGATCATCGACAACTTCCTCGAAGAGCGACGATTGAACAAGCAACTGGCCGAATACGACTTCGACCTCTGAAAGCTCTCCGAGAAGGCCCCGCAGATGCGGGGCCTTCTCGTTGCTGCTGTCCTTGTCGCAAGGCACGCCGTTCCCGGCGCTTACCGCGCCCCGCAATGATCAAGGCCGGCGAGGCGCACTCCACCCTCGCAGGGTGCGACGGCAGGTCCGTGAAGCTGCTGCCGCAGCTGTTCTCAGCTCACCAGCCCCATCGACTTGGCCATCGCCACCGCCTGGGTCCGGCGGGCCACGCCGAGCTTGGTATTGATCCGCCGCGCGTGGGTCTTCACCGTATGCAGGGAGATGAACAGCTGCTCGGCGATCTCCTGATTCGAACAGCCCTGGGCGATCAGGCTCAGCACTGTCTGCTCGCGCAGGCTCAGCGGTGAACCCTGGCTGCTGCGCTCGGGCGCGGGCGCGGGCGTCCCCCCCATTGGCATCGGAGCGGGTGCCTGGCTCCGACGTGCCGGCAAGGCCTGGCGAATCCACTCCGGTTTGCGCTGCTGCAGCTCCAGCAATGGCCGCATCAGCTTCATCGGCTCGGCTTCAGCCACCGCTTCTCGCAGCTCGCGTTCGGCCTCGCCGTCCTCTCCGGCAACCAGCAGAGCCTCCGCCAGGGTAAATCGGCACTCGCAGGCGAACTTGCGCAGGCCGACGGCAGCACACTCCTGCCGCAGCACACGCAGGTCCTCTATCGCGCGCGCGCCATTACCCTCCAGCAGGTCGATCAGCGCCATGTAACGACGCAGCCGAGGCAGCAGGTCGTAACATGCCGAGGGCGGCAACAGCTCGCCGCTGCGATAGTGCGCAGCCACCTGCTCGAACGCCTCACGCGCGCGCACCAGGTCACCCTGGCGCAGCCACAGCCCGCCAGTGGCGAACTGGATCAGGCTCTGATAACGAACCTCGGGAACGTGGCGCCACTGCATCAGACGCTCGGCTTCGCGCAGGCGCTGGAATGCCACGCTTACCTCGCCAGCACGTGTCGCCAGCTCGGACAGGCCGAGGAAACCGAAGATGGTGTGCGCGTCCTCGCTGTCCTCGGCCTCCTTCGAGCCCTGCAGATAGGCCTGCGCCGATTCTGCGTCACGACCCTGGCTGGCCAGCAGCAGGCCACGCAGCAGCAGCAGACGGCCCAGCACCGGGCTTTGCTTCACCGAGCCCTGCAGATGCAGCAATGCCTGGTCAGCGAGTTCGAGCGCCCGATCCGACTCGCCAATCATGTCGAGCAGGTGGATCCGATCCAGATTGATCAGGGTTTCGAAGATCAGGCTGCCGTTGAGCCGGGACAGCCGCAATCCCTCGCTGATCTGTACTTCGGCCTCATCCAGCTTGCCTTCGGCGAGGGCATGCTGGGCCAGGGTCTGGTGACAGAGGGCGCGTTGCGACCAGGCTTTCGGGTTCAGCGCACCAAGCGCTTCCAGACAGTGCACGCGGGCGCTGCGATAGCCGCGCTGCCGCTGCAGCACGCCAGTCAGCGCCTGCCAGTGCGCCAGCAACTGAACCTGGCGATGCGCCTCGGGCTGCGGCAGGAAATGCGCAAGATCGGCGACACAGGTTTCCGCCTCATCCAGCCGGGCACAGATGATCAGCGCCCAGCCCTGCAGCATGATCAGACGCGGTGTGCTGGCAAACAGATCATGCGGCAACTCGTTGCGCCAACGCAGAAACTGGGAAACGTTGCGGCCGACCAGCAGCTGTTCCTGACCGAAACGCTGCAGGTAATTCGCCGCGACTTCCGGTTGGCGCGCCAGCAATGCATGTTCGACGGCCTCGCAGAGCAAGCCTTGCCCCGCGAACCACTGGCAGGCGCGCACATAGATCTGGGTTGGCGGAACGGCGTCGGGTAGTCGCGGCAGGACCTGGGCCAGCGGCCGCCAGACTCTGAACCACTCGCCGCAGCTATCCAGGGGCCGGATGAACAACTGGCGGGTACGCAACTGGGTCAGCAGGCTGGCCCCGCCCCCCTGCAGCACGTGCTCGCATAGAGACGCGGAAAAGCGTGGCAGGTGGACCAGCGAAAACAGCGCGGTTCGCAGCTCCTCGGGCAACGGATTGAGCACCTCGCGCTGGATATAGTCGCGCAGAAACAGCGTTCCGCCCTCCATGCGCTCGCGCAATGTGTGCTCGTCGGCATGCATCAACAACAGACAGACGCCCGCCAGCCAGCCCTCGCTATGGTGCAGCAGCAATTCACGGGACTTCTGTGGCACCTTGAGACGATGCCGTTCAAGCAAAGCGGTCAGCTCATCTGCGTCGAGCGCCAGATCCTCGGCCTCCAGCTCGCAGAGATCGCCCTGCAGCAGTAGCCTGGGCAGGTTCCAGGCGGGTTGCAGGCGGCTACTCACCCACCATTTGATCGACTCAGAGGACTGCTCCAGCAGCCGATCAAAACAGGCATCGAGCGCGGGGTCCGGCTCGCGCGGATAGTCGTCGAGCATCAGCCAGAGCGGCGTCTGGCGTGTGGCAAGGCGCTCGATAAACGCATCCAGTGACACGCCGTCGGCAATCGGGTGGTGCAACGCGGCGGCGAGCAGACGCAGAAAATCGTCGACCGCAAGAGAACGGCCCGCCAGATCCAGCCAGACGACCTGCGTATCCAGTGGGGCCTGACGCGCGCATTCGTTGAGCAACACGCTCTTGCCGAAACCCGCCGGCGAGCAGAGCAGGCGCAAGCGCGCCTCGCTCGCATGCAGCCGCGTGGAGAGCCGAACACGTGGAATGTAGGCTGGGGGAAGCCTTGGAAGCTGGACCGGTTGAATACGCGCCGGTACGGGCGAAGCCATGGTGCTTATATCGGGATGCATGGACATTGCATCGGTTCTCTCTGTTTTTATATTTGTGGAACCGTCAGTGACGCCCAGCAATCATATCGCCCGAAAGTAGTATTTCAAGCACTGAACGAGAAATGACCCAAACGGGTCTTAGAAATACGGAAACCAGGCGCCCAGCAGCACCTGCTGGCCAGCTACAACCCATTTCCTCGGCATCGGACTCGAAGCGCCCACAGGTCGCATTCGCACCCTCTTCGGAGTTTCAGCCTGATCGGCAAGGTATGCGGCCATCGTCAGTGGCTAATCCAGCTGGAAATCTCATAAAAAAAAGCGGCCCGAAGGCCGCCTTTTCTTACTGCGATGGTGCGATCAACGAACGCCTGCGTTACGCAGTGCAGCCGGAGTGAAGTCTGCAGCCGAGGCTTTGAAGCCGTACTGGAACGCACTCTTCTCTTCGTTGTTCAGACCGATCACCAGGTATCGACCAGCGATCAGGTCATAAAGCGTCTCGGCAGCATTACCCGAGACCTGACGCGCATAGTTATGGAACTGCATTGCCTCGCCTACGCGCCACAGCTGACCGCGACCGTCGTAATGCTCGGAGGCCAGGATGGCCCAGCTGTCTTCGTCGATGAAGAAGCGACGCTTGGCGTAGATGTTGCGCTCTCCAGACTTCAGGTTCGCTTCGATTTCCCACACGCGGTGCAGCTCGTAACGGGTCAGATCCTGATTCAGGTGGCCGGCCTTGATGATGTCGCTGTACTTCAGGCTGGGCGAAGCCAGCTTGTAGTTGCTGTACGGCACATACATCTCACGCTTGCCGACCAGCTTCCAGTCATAGCGGTCCGGCGAACCGGAATACATGCCGAAGTTGTCGGTGGTGCGCAGACCGTCAGAGGCGGTACCCGGGCCATCGTAGGCCACCTGCGGAGCCAGGCGTACGCGACGCTGACCGGCGTTGTAGACCCACGCCTTGCGCGGCTCCTTGACCTGGTTCAGCGAGTCGTGGACCAGCAGGACGTTACCAGCCAGACGCGCCGGAGCGGTCACGCGCTGTTTGAAGAACAGCAGAGCGTTGGCGGTTTTTTCCTGATCCAGACCATCCATCTGGTTCGGATAGGCAACTTCGTCCTCGAAGTGCACCAGGGTGTAGCTGCCGTTGGTTTGCGGAGTCGCCTGCACCAGCGAGCGACGAGCGTTGCCACCCAGGTAGCGGGTCAGGTGGTTCCAGATCACCTCGATGCCGCTTTGCGGAATCGGGAACGCGAACACGCGGCTCTGGGCATAATTCTGCAGGCCATTGCCACCATCGACCAGGGTCACATTCAGAGCGCTCTGCTTCGCACGCTCATACACATCCTGCGGATAAGCGACAGTACGATGAGTCTTGTACACCGGCATCTTGTAGGTGTCGGGGTAGCGCTTGAACATCGCGATCTGGCCTTCGACCAGATGATCTTTGTACTGCTCGTAGTTCTGGCCAGTGATGGTGAACTCAGGCTGCTCGCCCGCAAACGGGTTGCCAACGAAGTTATTGGCATCCACTGGTGCGGCGTCGGTCGGCAAACCACCGGTCCACTCCGGGATGGTGCCGGCGGCGTTGCCGGCCTTCTCCGCGCCGATCGGCGTGAGGCTGTTACCCAGCTTGGCTGCTTCCTCCGGGGAAACCGCAGCCATGACGCTGCTGGCCAGGAAGGACAGTGCCAGGGCACCGATTAGTTTTCTTGTTTTCATCTGCATGTGGTTCCTTGATCCGGGCCTGTCTTAGAAGTTGACGCCGACGCTGAGGGCGAGGAAATCGCGATCGGTCATGACGTTGTAGTCGCCACCGAAGAAGTCGGTATAAGCCAGGCTGGCGGTGTAGGTATTGCGATAGTTGGCATCGACACCAACGCTGATGGCCTTGGACCCTTCGTTGAATACCGGACCGTAGCCTTCGACGTCATGCGACCAACTGATGTTCGGGCTCAGGTTGACGCCAGCAAAGACGTTGCTGTAGTCCCAGATACCGCGGGCACGATAGCCCCAGGAAGTCGGAGTGAAGAAGCCGCTGGTGCCATAACGTGCACCTGAAAGTGGATCGGAAAAGTGACCATAGGCACCATCTCGACCGTAAGTGCGCGCTTCGAGGCCGCCAACACGGGTGGCACCGATCTCACCAACCACGGTGAAGCGACCTGCGCCCATGACCTGATCGAAGAAGTGGGTGAAGGTGGTCTGGACCTGGGTGACCTCACGACGGTTGTAACCCTTGTTGTCGAGACCGCCGGTGGCCAAGGCAGCGCCTATACCCCCTGAAGCAAGCGCGCCTGCCGGAACACGAGCGATGTTGCCGGTGTTGAAGGTCGTATTGAGCGCGATCGGCATGTTCGGTCGATAGCTGACCTCACCCGCCCAGGAAGTGCCGGTGGGCAGAGTGGTGGCGAAGCTCAGGCCGTACAGCTTGATGTCTTCCGGATACTCAAGGTAGTAGTTGCCAGTACCCAGCAGGTAGGGCTGAGCCAGTGCACCACCGGCAAAGGTGAAGGCACCCAGGATATCGGCGGAAGAGGCGTTCTGATAACCGACAACCGGGGTACGGCTGTGGTAGTTCATGAAGTAGGCACCGTACTCCGCAGTGTCTGCCAGCCAGCGCAGCGCGATACCGAATTGACCGGAATCGCGGGCATCGCGATCCTCGCCCCGACGAATCATTACGCCTTCCGGAGTGACCCGCACACCCCGGGCTCCCAGTGCAGCGGTGAAGGGAAGCACACCCGCCAACTGCGTACGGCTCAGCGCCGGGTAGTCCACGCAACCGTCGGCTACCACGTCACTGGCGAACCAGGTACCGCAGTTTTCAACGATGGTCTGGTCCCACTCCAACTGATAGAAGGCTTCCATGGCCAGCTGGTCGGTCAGGCTCTGCGAGAGATAGAGCATATTGACCGGCAGCAGCGCTTCCTTCACTTCAGCGCCAGGACGACGGGCCGCAGCGGCGTCGATCGGGTTGATGCTGTTGATCCCGTTGCTGATAAAGGTACTTTCACCCCAGCTCACCACCTGGCGGCCGGCACGGACGCTACCGGGCAGATCGCCCAGCGAGTAGTTGTGATAAATGAAGGCATCGAGAATCTGCGCGCCCGAAGACTGAGCGCCTTCCTTACGATTGGAGTCGTCGATGTCCTTCCAGGGGCGACCTTCATCCTTGAGCTCGAAGTCGTACCAGTACTTGCCGCGGACGAATACGCCGGTGTCACCGTACTTCAGCTCCAGGTCGTGGATGCCCTTGAAGATCTTCGAGAAGGTCTCACCGCGCTTGAAGTTCAGGCGGTTGTCATCACCGGTGGTAGTGAATGCCAGCCCGCCGTTCGGGGTACCGACGAAATCCGGATCCGCCTTGTCCATCGCCCAGCTCGCGCCCACGGAGAGCGAGGAGTCGAACTGGCCTTCGATGGCACCGATATTGAAATTGACGGCGTAGGCCGGGGCAGCAGTGCCCAGGGCGACTGCCAGGGCCAGAGTTTTCGGCTGGAAGATTCCGTGCCTTTTTGTTGTTGTCATAGGGCTCTCCTGGTTTATGAACCTAGGACGGCACCCTACTCGGCGAACTTTTGACGGTTAAGCCCACCAAGGACGTATTTGGCGATCACCCTTAGGACTCACTACCGAGTCCACCAGCGCCATCCAGGCCCCTTTGTTGCGAGCCAAATCACAATCACCCAGCCATTTGTCGAGCAAATAAGTCTGGATTGTTCCCAACATCAGAACAAACGGTCCCAATCCACCCATTTTTGTAACCTATAAAAAAAGCGGCCCGGAGGCCGCTTCTTCTTTTGTCGCGTTTTTACTCTTAACGAACGCCTGCGTTACGCAGAGCTGCCGGAGTAAATTCTGCAGCAGCGGCACGATGGCCGTACTGGAATGGCTGCTTCTCCTCGTTGTTCATGCCGATGGCCAGATAGCGCCCGGCGATGATGTCATACAGCGTTTCAGCAGCGTTACCGGAGACCTGGACCTCGTAAGAGTGATACTGCATGGCCTCACCGATGCGCCACAGCTGGCCACGGCCGTCGTAGTGCTCGGACACCAGAATCTGCCAGGTATCCTCATCGATGAAGAAGCGACGCTTGGCATAGATGTTACGCTCGCCCGGCTTCAGGCTGGCCTCGATTTCCCAGACCCGGTGCAGCTCGTAGCGAGCCAGGTCCTGGTTGAGGTGGCCGGCCTTGAGCATATCGCTGTACTTGTTGTCCGGCGACGCCATCTTGTAGTTGTTGTACGGCACATACATCTCGCGCTTGCCGATGAGTTTCCAGTCGTAACGATCGGGAGAACCCGAGAACATCGAGAAGTTGTCCGACGTACGCAGACCGTCAGAGGCAGTACCCGGACCATCGTAGGCCACCTGCGGAGCCAGGCGCACACGACGCTGACCGGCGTTGTAGACCCACGCCTTGCGCGGCTCCCTGACCTGGTTCAGCGAGTCGTGAACCAGCAGAACGTTACCAGCCAGACGCGCCGGAGCGGTCACACGCTGCTTGAAGAACAGCAGGGCATTGGCCGATTTCTCGGCGTCCAGGCCATCCATCAGGTTCGGGTAGGCCACTTCATCCTCGAAGTGCACCAGGGTGTAGCTGCCGTTGGTTTGCGGAGTAGCCTGCACCAGGGTACGGCGCACGTTGCCGCCCAGGTAACGGGTGAGGTGGTTCCAGATCACTTCGATGCCGCTGCTGGGAATCGGAAAGGCCACCACGCGGCTCTGCGCGAAGTTCTCCAGACCGTTGCCGCCATCCACCAGCTTGGTGTTCAGGGCGCTGGTCTTGATCCGATCGTAAACGCTCTGCTCGTAACCGACGCTGCGGTGAGTCTTGTAAACCGGCAGCTTGTAGGTATCGGGATAGCGCTTGAGCATCGCGATCTGGCCTTCGCTCAGGTTCGCCTTGTACTGCTCGAAGTTCTGCGCGTTGATCGTGAACTCGGCTTGCTCACCGGCATAGGGGTTGCCAACAAAACCGCGAGCAGCCTTGGGCGCGGCATTGGTCGGCAGACCGCCAGTCCACTCGGGAATGGTGCCGGCAGCGTTACCGGCTTTCTCAGCCCCGACCGGGGTCAGACTGGTACCCAGCTTGGCGGCCTCCTCCGGCGAGACCGCAGCCATGACGCTGCTAGCCAGGAAGGACAGTGCCAGGGCACCGAACAGTTTTCTTGTTTTCATCTGCATTTGATTCCTTGATCCGAGCCAGTCTTAGAAGTTCACGCCAACACTGAGGGCGAGGAAGTCACGGTCCTTCAGGACGTTGTAATCGCCACCAAAGAAGTCGGTGTAGGACAGGCTGGCACTGTAAGTGTTGCGGTAGTTGGCATCGACACCAAGGCTGACGGCCTTGGAGCCTTCGTTGAAGACCGGACCGTACCCGTCAACGTCATGCGACCAACTGATGCTCGGGCTCAGGTTGACGCCAGCAAACACGTTGCTGTAGTCCCAGATGGCTCGTGCGCGATAGCCCCAGGACGTGCTGGTGGCAAAGCCGTGGTAGCCGTACTGGTTGGCCGACTGGATGTTGCCCATGTAGCCAGCGCTACAACCGGTAGCAGGGCAATTGGGCGAACCATAGATCGAGTCACGACCGTAAGCCACGTCGCTCTGACGCTCCAGGCCACCGATGCGCATAGCACCGATCTCACCTACGAGGGTCATGCGGCCAGCACCCATTACCTGATCGAAGAAGTGAGTGAAAGTGGTCTGGACCTGAGTGATTTCCTTCCGGTTGTAGCCACGGATATCGGTGCCACCCAGAGCCAACGCGCCAGCAACGTTACCGGCACCAGCAAGTGCTGCAGGATTTGCTGCCAGCTTGGTGGTCAGGTCGGTACCGTTGATCTGCAGCGGGGCGTTCGGACGATAGCTGATCTCACCCTGCCAGGCCGTACCGGTAGGCAGGCTGGTGGAGAAGCTCAGGCCGTACAAGCGAATGTCTTCAGGGTACTCAAGGTAATAATTGCCGTTACCGATCAGTATCGCCTGCGCCAGACCGCCGCCGCCCAGGGCAGCACCGATGTTTGCCGCACTGGCGTACTGGAAGCTGACGTTCGGCGAACGGCTGTGATAGTTCATGAAGTAGGCGCCGTATTCAGCCTCGTCGCCCATCCAGCGCAACGCCAGGCCATACTGGCCAGAGTCACGCGCATCACGGTCACCGCCACGCGGCAAAACAGCACCTTCCGAATCAACCGTGACATTGCGCATCAGGAACTGAGCGCCGGCACCCAGTGCGCCCGACTTGGCCGCCAGCAGTGTCGGAACGCTTTGATCGTTACCAAAGTGGTAGTTCCCGGCACAACCGTCCGCAACCACATCGGAAGTGGCGAAGAAGGTACCGCAGTTATCCGCGATGGTCTGGTCCCACTCGAGCTGGTAGAACGCCTCCATGCTCAGATTGTCGGTCAGGCTCTGGGAAACATAGAGCATGTTGACCGGGATCAGACCTTCCTTGACTTCGGCACCCGGACGACGGAAAGCCGCGGCGTCAATCGGGTTGATGCTGTTGATGCTGTTACCGATGAAGGTACTTTCACCCCAGCTCACCACCTGGCGACCTACACGCACGCTGCCCGGCAGGTCGGCGATGCTGTAGTTGTGATAGACGAAGGCATCGAGGATCTGCGCACCAGAGGCCTGGGCAGCTTCCTTGCGATTGGAATCACTGATGTCCTTGTGCAGGCGGCTCTCATCCTTCAGCTCGAAGTCGTACCAGTACTTGCCGCGAACGAAAACACCGGTGTCGCCATACTTGAGCTCGAGGTCGTGGGAACCCTTGAAGATCTTCGAGAAGGTCTCGCCACGCTTGAAGTTCATCCGGTAATCATCGCCGGTCTGGGTGTATCCGCCACCGCCATTGGTGGTACCGACGAGCTTGCTGTCCGGCTTGGCGGTAGACCAGCTGGCCCCCACAGAAAGCGCCGAGTCGAATTGGCCTTCGATGGCACCGATATTGAAATTGACGGCGTAGGCCGGGGCAGAGATGCCCAGGGCGACTGCCAGGGCCAAAGTGTGCGGCTGGAAGATTCCGTGCCTTCTTGTTGTTGTCATAGGGCTCTCCTGGTTGTTGGTCTGACTAGGGCGCAACCCTACCCAGCGAGCGACAACCGGATAAGCGCACAAAGGATTGATTTGCCAGGTAATCCTTTGGAGCTACATGCAAGCCTGAAAGGCCCGATCTCACCACCTCGCGCACTTTCAAGGCGCGAAATAAGAACAGTATGTCCTTGCTAGCGAGCGCTACCTGTCGATCACCCCCAGCAACGTTGGGCTATACCACCATCCCACCGATGCCTGACACAGGCAGCTCATTTCTCCGCAAACCCAAGCGCGACGGGCCCCTCGAGGAACCTCAGTGCCATTACCAGGACAGGGCAGGCAGCAATCGTTACCATCGCGAGCCAGCATCGTTACCCGGTTACACGCCTGCGCCGCCCAGCACCTCCCACCCCGATCGCGGGCATGCCGGGCCTAGAAAGGCACCTGTAACCGCCTGGGTAAAAATCGTTCGTAGTGATACCGCAAAGCGAAAATTCGACCTCGCAGATACCTAGATGTAACCAGAAGAGTCGCCTTTCCCACTTCTTACAAAATCATCCAGGTGACAAGCACTCGCGCCCCGCCGTCACCCTGCCAGCCCAACCCTCGGGTCATGTCTTTTGCGAAGAAAACAAAAAAGGCCCGCCACCTTTCGGTAGCGGGCCTTTCGTCAGCGGCAGGCCGGTCTAGACCTGTCACGCTCTCACAGCTGTCAGCTGGTGAATTTCTGCAGGTTGGCCATCATTTCCTTCATGGCTTCGATGTTGTTCGCCGGATGCGCGGCGTTCTCGAAGTTGCAGATCTTTTCCCAGTTGGCCGCGACGTCCTCTGCGTCGAAGCCGGCCTTGGGGTCGAACCCGGCGCCCAGACTGCGCTCCCAGCGGACCTTGCCGATCCAGCCGCCGCCGACTTCGAACAGGCCGGAGGTTTCCTTGCAGGCTTCGCTACCGAGATAGACCACCAGCGGGCTGACCAGCTCGGGCTTGAGCTGCTCGAACACCTGCGGCGGGATCAGGCCTTCGGTCATGCGGGTACCGCCAGTGGGGGCGATGGCATTGACCAGGATGTTGCTCTTGGCGCCTTCCAGAGCCAGGGTACGGGTCAGACCGTAGAGGCCAAGCTTGGCCATGCCGTAGTTGGACTGGCCGAAGTTGCCGTAGATGCCGGAGGTGGACGCAGTGAAGATCACGCGGCCATAGGCCTGCTCGCGCATGTGGTTCCAGGCGGCGCGGGTGACCTTGTAGGAGCCTTCGACGTGAACCTTGTAGACCAGATCCCAGTCGGCGTCTTCCATCTTGTGGAAGGTCTTGTCGCGCAGGATGCCGGCGTTGTTGACCACTACGTCGATGCGACCAAAGGCATCCAGTGCGTTCTGTACGATCTTCTCGCCGTCGGTCACCGAGTCATGGTTGGCTTCGGCAGTACCGCCTGCGGCACGGATTTCCGCCACCACCTTGTCTGCGGCGGAGGCATTGGCGCCCTCACCCTGGGTGCTACCGCCCAGATCGTTGACGATGACCTTGGCGCCAGCTTTGGCGAAGGCCAGCGCGTGGGCACGTCCGAGGCCGCCACCGGCGCCGGTGACAATGACCACTTTGTCTTCAAAACGGATGGTATCGCTCATGAAAGGCTCCCTCGGGCAGATGCGTAAAAGATCGAGTGTCATGCAGCCAAACGGCTGCGTGCAATCAACCGCGCAGGGACTGAATGTCAGCCGATAAGGCGGCCGCATGATCGCCGCGCGGTCGGATCAGGCTCAGATGCTCGTACAGATGCAGGACATGCGCCTGTGCGTACTCGGCGTGATCCAGCGCACCATACGCGAAGTGGGGGGCGAGCGAGCCGCGATGTTCGGCGAAACGGGCGAAGGCATCCTCCAGGCGCTGCAACGCTCCGGCCAGAGTGGCCGGTTCGATCAGGCTGGCAGCGCCAGGAATCGGCTCATCCAGCGAATGACGCATGGCACCGCGCAGGCCGAACACGGCGAATGCCGCCGGTCCGAGACTCAGCCGAAACCATCCCGGCTTGAGCTGCGGATAACCCTCGAGGGAATACTCGACGCTCTGCGCGCAGTGGTTGAAGACGCCGGTCGGACTCCAGCCTCGCAGACTGATCAGCTCCCTGCCGCGCAACCCGGCCAGCAGCTCACGGGCCGCCGCCAGATTCGTCTGCGCCGGCGCCGCGCCACGCGGCAGCAGCGCGAATCCGCCGCCCAATAGCGCCACGCCGGCCGCAGCCGAACAGCCAAGAAACTTTCTGCGCTTCAACGGCTGCATTCCGCTGTCGTCAGGCGCTGACGGAATGCCAGGTAATGCTCGAGCACCTGCTCTGGCGCCTCGGCCTGCGGGTAATGGCCGATGCCCTCCAGCAGCACGGTATCGGGGCTCGGAACCAGCTCACGGTAACGGGCCACCATGTGCGCACCGGAGACCGGATCGGCCGCACCGTCGATCACTCGCAGCGGCACCGAACAACGCTGCAGGGCCGACACCCAGCGCTCACGCTGCTCGATCCGCTCGGGCATGTAGCGAATCAGCCGGTGCATCACCGCCACGCCATTGTTGTGCGCGATCAACTGCCAGTAAGCATCCAGCTCCGCCTCGCTCGGCTGTGTCCGCGCACCAAACACACGACCGAAGCTTCTGCCCAGCGAGCGCCGCGAGAACAGCCGGCCGATGAGGAAACCCAGGGGCCCCAGCAACAGCTTCTGCAGACGCACCGGGCGATGGGTTTCCGGAAACAGCCCGCCATTGAGAAACACGCAGCTGGCGAGCTCGATGCGCCCTTCGCAATGCCGCGCCAGCAACTCCTGGGCAACGCTGTCGCCATAGTCGTGGGCCAGCACATGGATCGGCCCGCCAATGCCCAGCTCACCGAGCAGCGCCTGCTGCAGATCGGCCTGTTCGATCAGGCTGTAGGCATGCCCACGCGGCTTGGCGGAAAAGCCGAAGCCAAGCATGTCGCAGGCAATCAGCCGATAGCGCGCCGCCAGCGGCTGCCAGAGCTTGTGCCAGTCCCAGCTGGCGGTGGGGAAACCGTGGATCAGCAGCAATGGCTCACCCTCGCCCGCCGTCCAGTAGCGGATTGGCTGGCCGCGAAAGGCAAGTTCGCGCGCGCGGGCGCGCCACTCGTCCAACCCGATAGCGCCGACGCCACTCATTCGCGGTAGCTCGGGTCCTTGCGATCGAGCTTGCGCAGCAGCGCCGGCCAGGCCAGCGCACCGCCCATGCCCTGCTTGCTGCGGGTCACGCCAGCGGCCATCGCCCGGGCGCCGTCGAGAATCTGCTGCGGGATCGGAATCAGCTCAGCACCGCCACCCTGCGCCAGTACCTGGATATCGCAGGCACGCTGGAAGGTGAACATCATCAGGAAGGCATCGGCGACGCTGGTCGAGCAGGTCATCAGACCGTGGTTGCGCAGCAACATGAAGTTGCGCTCGCCCAGATCGGCCTGCAACCGCGCCTTCTCTTCATGGTTCAGCGCGACGCCTTCGTAGTCGTGGAAGGCCAGGCTGGAGAGCACGAACAGCGACTGCTGGCTGATCGGCAGGATGCCCTGGCGCTGTGCCGCCACCGCCACACCGGAAGCCGTGTGGGTGTGCAGCACGCAGGTGACGTCCGGGCGCACCTCATGCACGGCGCTGTGGATGGTGTAGCCGGCCGGGTTGATGTCGTAGGGGCTGTCCATCAGCTTGTTCCCGGCCAAATCGACCTTGACCAGGCTGGAGGCGGTGATTTCCTCGAACATCAGCCCGTAGGGATTGATCAGGAAATCCTCGGTGCCCGGGACCTTCGCAGAGATGTGGGTAAAGATCAGGTCGTCCCAACCGTAGGCGGCGACCAGCCGGTAACAGGCAGCCAGATCGACACGGGCCTGCCACTCGGCAGCGGAGACCTGGTCCTTGAGATTGAGCGAATGCAGCGATTGGGCGACTGTCACGGCTATGTCCTCGTCTTGTTGTTGTAGCGACGGGGAGAGTCTAGCGGGCCGGCGCGACCTGACGAGTCGCCCTGCCGGCCAGCTTAGTGACCCAGCGAGTCAGCCAAGGGCGGCGAGGTACTCGGCGAGCCAGGGCTCGGCATCGAGTTCCGGAGTGACGGTCTCGCTGGCGTCCAGGCGCAGCATCGGCAGCACTTCGCGGATGCCCAGCTCGGCAAACAGCTCGCGGGCCTGTTCGCCACCGGCACAGTAGGTGTCGCCATAGCTCGAGTCACCCAGGCCGATCACCGCACCGGGCAGCCCCTGCCAAGCTGGCAGGCGATCACGGATCGCGTAATAGAGCGGCTGCAGGTTGTCCGGCAGCTCGCCCATGCCGGTGGTCGAGGTCGCCACCAGGAAGCCTTCGGGGGCGAAGGCCAGCAGTTGCTCCAGCGTGCCACGCGGCTCCAGCCAGACCTGATGGCCGGCCGCCTCGAGCAGGCGCCCGGCGTGCCGTGCGACTTCCTCCGCAGTGCCGTAGACCGAGCCGGAAAGGATGGCGATCTTCATGTCAGTCGTGCCCTTGTGCTGGAAAAAGCCCGGCATTATGCCTGCTACGTCGGGGAAACGCCGCTGGATATCTCCCTCCAGCGGAACCAAGACAGCTGCAGCCGGTCTATCCAGAGGCTTTCAGTCAACCACCGCTGCCTTTTGTACTTCCGTGCGCGCGACGTACCGCCAGCAGTTCGCTGCCCACAGATCGCCACCTCAGGTCCCGAACCGATGTCCAACCACCCCGTGCTGTCCCGAGACGAACGTGCCTTCCTGCAGCAACTGCTGGGCGAGGCGGCGCAAGTATCGCCGGGTACGGCGCGCAGCTTCCGCATCGACGGCGGCGAGAGTGGCAATGCCCTGCTCGCGCGACTTGCGCAGCACTCCAGCCTGAGCCTGGAATCACAGGGGGAAGATTTCCGCCTGAGCTTTCCTCTGGAGTTGGAACAGGACGAGTTCCACAGTCTGCAGATCAACCTGGGCACGCCGCGCATCTTCGAGCAAGGACCCACCCAGCGGCCCTGGCGCGTGCACATGGAATCGGCCCCGGCGCTGCTCGACGCCAATGGCTCGCCCACTCACCTGCGGGTGCTCGAGCTGTCCCCTAGCGGCCTGCTGCTGGAGCTCGGCGAAGGCCACATGCCCGAGCGTTTCTCGTTGTGGCTGGCGTTGCCCGAGCAGGAGCCGATTCCGATTCGCGGCAGCCTGGCGCGCGTCACCATGCCGGGCGTTGCGGCCTACCGCATCGAGCTGCGCCAGGCGCGCCACGCCGAACGCATCCGCCGTTTCATCTTTACCCAGCACCGTCTGCAGCATCCCGAACTGGGCCACCCCTGAGTCAGTCTGCGCTGTACATCCATCCCCTGCGCCGCGCAGCCTGACTGCCCGCGTCATTGGCGGCGAAATCCCACAGGTCGCTGTGGCCGTTTCCGCTGCCCTGTCACGGCGATTCACCCGGCAACTGGAACAAAGCCTGCACCTGCGCTAAGTTCGCCCCCTGTTCCGACCCACCCGTAGCCCGAGCCGCCATGTCTACCGATGCCGCCCCGATCCTCATCACCGGCGCCGCCCAGCGCGTCGGCCTGCATTGCGCCGAGCGGCTGCTCGATGACGGCCATCGGCTGATCTTCAGCTACCGCAGCCGCCGCGAGGGTGTCGAGCGCCTTGTCGAGCGCGGCGCGGTCGCGCTGCAGGCGGATTTTTCCAGCGAGAATGGGATTAAGGCATTTATCGCGCAGTTGTGCGAACAGACCGACAGCCTGCGCGCGATCATTCACAACGCCTCGGACTGGCAGACCGAGCAGCCGGGCAAGGAAGCCGACACCTTCCAGGCAATGGTCAATGTGCACATGCTCGCGCCCTATCTGATCAACCTGCGCTGCGAGGCATTGCTACGGCGTTCGGCAAAGGCCGACATCATCCACCTGAGCGATGACGTCACCCGCCGCGGCAGTGCCCGACATGTCGCCTACAGCGCCAGCAAGGCCGGCCTGGAAAACCTCACTCTGTCGTTCGCCGCACGCTTCGCCCCGCACATCAAGGTCAACTCGATCGCCCCGGCACTGATCCTGTTCAACCCCCAGGACGACGCCGACTACCGCAGCCGTACCCTGGCCAAATCCGCGCTGGGTATCGAACCGGGGGCCCAGGTCATCTACCAGAGCCTGCGCTACCTGCTCGACAACGACTACGTCACCGGCACCCTGCTGAGCGTCAACGGCGGCCGGCATCTGAAATGAACAAGCACTCCCTCTTCACCCTTCGACCCTGGAGCCCCGATGCCTAGACTGGAACCCGGGATGGCGCGCATCCGCGTCAAGGACCTGCGCCTGCGCACCTTCATCGGCATCAACGAGGACGAGATCCGCAACAAGCAGGACGTGCTGATCAACCTGACCATCCTCTATCCCGCCTCCACCGCGGTGGAGGTCAACGACATCCAGCACGCGCTGAACTACCGAACCATCACCAAGGCGATCATCCGCCACGTCGAGGAGAACCGCTTCGCCCTGCTCGAGCGGCTGACCCAGGAAATCCTCGATCTGGTGATGGCCCATCCGCAGGTGCGCTACGCCGAGGTCGAGGTCGACAAGCCGCACGCCCTGCGTTTCGCCGAATCGGTATCGATCACCCTCAC
>NZ_QASN01000013.1 GCF_003052585.1 Pseudomonas mangrovi
GACTCCGAGACAACCTCAGGATCAAACCACCTCCTGAAGCCCGGCGCATTCTAATTGAATCCGCCACCAGCGCAACCTTTATTTTCTTCTAAGCTCTTGTTTTACAAGGGCTTTTCCGAACAAGTCACGCTGGAAGTGGTGCGCATTATAGGCCTGCGATTCTCAGCGTCAACAGCTATTTTCAGTTTTATTCAGGGATCAACGCGATACGGGCGAATGCTTTCTTGCCAGCCTGACAGACATGGGTCGCGCCGAGCTCAAATACAAAGCCGCGATCCACGGCCTGACCATCGACTCGCACCCCGCCGGAGCCCAACAGGTCTCGCGCAACGGCCGCGTTCTTCACCAGACCCGCCTTATTAAGCACAGAAGCAATGGGCATGGCTTCAGATGAGCGAAGCTCGATTTCAGGCAGATCTTCAGGCAGCTCCCCGTCCCGCATGCGATTACCCGCGGCTCGGTGCGCACTCGCAGCCGCCTCCTCACCATGGAAGCGCGCCACTATCTCCTCAGCGAGCTTGATCTTGATATCGCGAGGGTTTGCGCCAGCGCCGACATCAGCTTTGAACTGCGCAATCTCTTCCAGAGACCTGAAACTCAACAACTCGAAGTAGCGCCACATCAAGGCATCCGGCATGGAGACGATCTTTCCGTACATCACCCCGGGCGCTTCCTGGATACCTATATAGTTGCCGAGCGACTTGGACATCTTCTTAACGCCGTCTAGCCCTTCCAGAAGCGGCATGGTCACCACGCACTGTGACGGCTGTCCATACGCGCGCTGCAGCTCGCGCCCCATCAGCAGATTGAACTTCTGATCGGTCCCACCCAGCTCGACATCAGCGCGCAAAGCTACGGAGTCATACCCCTGAACCAGCGGGTACAAAAACTCATGGATGGCGATGGGCTGGTTGCTGCCATAACGCTTGCTGAAGTCGTCACGCTCGAGCATCCGCGCAACCGTGTATTGCGATGCGAGACGAATGAAGTCCGACGGTTTGAGCTGATCCATCCATGTCGAATTGAAAGCCACTTCGGTTTTGGCAGGATCAAGAATCTTGAACACCTGCGCCTTGTAGGTCTCCGCATTATCGAGCACCTGCTCACGAGTGAGAGGAGGCCGCGTGGCGCTCTTGCCGCTCGGGTCGCCAATCATTCCAGTGAAGTCACCAATCAAGAAGATCACCTGGTGACCAAGATCCTGGAACTGCCGCAGCTTATTTATAAGCACCGTGTGCCCGAGATGAAGATCCGGGGCAGTGGGATCGAAGCCCGCCTTAATCCGCAACGGCTGCCCTCGCTTCAGCTTCTCGATCAGCTCCGCCTCAACGAGAATCTCCTCCGCACCCCGCCTGATCAGTGCCAGCTGCTCTTCTACCGACTTCATCTTCCGTCTCGCACGTGCGTGAAAAAAAGGGTCCCAACCATACAAGATCATTCACCAAATACAAGCCAGGCCCGCGCCCCCAGGCAGACCCGCAATTTGGCGGAAGCGACGAAGCAGGGTTGCCTGCTGGCAATTTTGATTATAATTTACACAGTTAGTCCCTATTTCCAAGAAACACCATGAACTCATGACCGATACTCAAGCGAAAGCCAGGCCCTACCCGCGAAGCCATATTCTGGCGGCCAGCGGTGTCGCCGCGCTGCTCAGCCTGTCTCTCCTGGTGTTCCCCTCCCGCGAAGTGGAAGCCAAGAAGTCCCACCTAAGCCTGGATCTCACCCAGCAGATCGAAACAGCAGTGGACAGGCAGGAACCTCAACTCAATGTCGCTGCGGAAGGCCCCTCTCCGTTCGCTGTTGCCGCCCAGCTTGGCGCCGTCAGCGAAGCAGTGCCGAAACCCAAACTCAAAGTAGTCACGGTCGCCAACGGCGATACACTGTCGACGATCTTCAACTCGGCCGGCCTTTCCGCTAGCACGCTTCATGAGGTGCTCAACAGCTCGAAGGATGCCAAGCAGCTCACTCGCTTGAAGGTGGGCCAGGAGATCGAATTCCTGTTCGACGACAAGGAACAGCTGAGCTCGATCCAGACGCGACTAGGCCCACTGGAAACCCTTTCGGTCACCCGCGGTGACAAGGGCTTTGTCTTCGCCAAGGAAGTGATCAAACCCGATGTTCGCGCCACCTATGCCAGAGGCGTCATTTCCAGCTCACTGTTTCTGGCTGCCAAACGCGCGGGGCTCTCACACTCGCTGACGATGGATCTGGCAAACGTCTTCGGCTACGACATCGACTTCGCGCTCGACATCCGCGACGGCGACGAATTCGAGCTGGTCTACGAAGAGAAGGTCATCGACGGCCGCACCGTCGGCACTGGCAATATCCTCGCGGCTCGCTTCACCAATCGCGGCAAGACCTTCACCGCTGTCCGCTATACCAACAAACAGGGCGTCAGCAGTTTCTACAACGCGGACGGCACCAGCATGCGCAAGGCCTTCATCCGCACTCCGGTAGATTTCGCCCGTATCAGCTCACGCTTCTCGACCGGGCGCAAACATCCCATCCTGAACAAGATCCGCGCCCACAACGGCGTGGACTACGCAGCGCCGCACGGCACGCCAATCAAGGCCGCAGGTGATGGCCGGGTCATTCTTGCCGGACGCAAGGGCGGCTACGGCAATACCGTCATCATTCAGCACGGGCAAAGCTATCGGACCCTGTACGCCCACATGCAGGGCTTTGCGAAGGGCGTGCGCAACGGCAGCACCGTCGAACAAGGCCAGATCATTGGCTACATCGGGACCACCGGCCTGTCCACCGGACCGCATCTGCATTACGAGTTCCAGGTCAACGGCGTACACGTGGATCCTCTCAGTCAGAAACTACCCATGGCCGACCCCATCGCTGCCAACGAGAAGCAGCGCTTCCTCCAGCTGAGCCAGCCTCTCGTCGCACGCCTGGACGACGAGCGAGCCACTGCACTGGCCATGAATCACTGAGATGCCCCTCTACATCGGTGTAATGTCCGGCACCAGCCTCGATGGACTGGACATTGCGCTGATCCGTCAGGACGAACGACCGCAACTCATCGACGCTCTCTGCGTGCCCATGCCTGACGAGCTGAAGACATCCCTGCTTGCACTGTGCGCTCCTGGCGAAGACGAGATAGCGCGCTCCGCAGTAGCCGAGCAACACTGGGCGACGCTTGTGGCAGAAGGAATCGAAGCGCTCCTGCACAAGCAGCAACTTCCTGCGAGCGCCATTCGCGCGATAGGCAGCCACGGCCAGACGATTCGCCATGAGCCGCAGCGCGGATTCACCAAGCAGATCGGCAGCCCTGCCCTATTGGCGGAGCTCACCGGCATCGACGTGGTTGCCGACTTTCGCAGCAGAGACGTTGCCGCAGGCGGACAGGGAGCACCCCTGGTGCCAGCTTTTCACGAGATGCTGCTGGCAGATCCGCAAGAGCCCACCGCACTGCTCAATATCGGCGGCTTCAGCAACCTGACACTGCTGCATCCCCAGAGCGACGTTCGTGGCTTCGACTGCGGCCCGGGCAACGTACTGCTGGACGCCTGGATAAAGCGGTCCAAGGGCGAGGAGTTCGATCATGATGGCGACTGGGCGCGCAGCGGCGTCATTTGTGAGGAACTGCTCGAACGACTGCTGAGCGACCCCTACTTTTCAATCAGCGGGCCACGCAGTACGGGCCGCGAACACTTCAATCTCGGTTGGCTGCAGGACCGGCTGCACGGGATCGGCTGCGCAGACGAGGATGTCCAGGCCACCTTGCTGGAAGTCACCGCGCTTAGCGTGAGCAACGCTCTTGTGACGGCACAGGCGGATACGCGCAGGCTCTACGTCTGCGGTGGCGGCGCACACAACAAGGCGCTGATGGCACGCATCGAGGCGCTGCTGCCCAACTGTGATGTGGATACAACCGACGCGCTGGGCATATCCCCCGACTGGATGGAAGCAGCAGCCTTCGCCTGGCTCGCCCACTGCTGCCTCGAACGAATCTGCGCCAATCGACCGTCAGTAACAGGCGCGCGCGGCCTGCGGGTGCTGGGCGCAATCCACCCGGCCTGAGCAACAACAAAAAGGCCGCCCTGTGGCGGCCCGCAATCCCAAGCGAAAAATCAGATCGAGAAGGACTGGCCGCAACCGCAGGTGGTAGCGGCGTTCGGATTCTTGATCACGAAACGAGACCCTTCCAACCCTTCCTGGTAATCCACTTCGGCGCCCGCCAGATACTGGAAGCTCATAGGGTCGACCACTAGGCTGACGCCTTCACGCTCAACCAGGGTATCGTCTTCGGCGACATCCTCATCGAAGGTGAAACCGTACTGGAAGCCAGAACAGCCGCCGCCAGTCACGAACACACGAAGCTTGAGACGCGGATTCCCTTCCTCATCCACAAGGCTCTTAACCTTGCTGGCCGCCCCATGGGTAAATTGCAGCGGCGTTGGGATAAAGGATTCAACAGTCATCGGGTAAAACTCCTGGCGCTTTAGGCCAAACAAAGCAGGTCGGTAGCATTATCTGCTTACCCAAGAAAAACGGTCAACTATTCAGACCCGAGGCCTGCCGGCAACTCCAGCGGTGCTTCCAGGCTGTTGCTTCGGCACAGCCGCCCCTCGATGTGCGCGCCTGCGGCCATTTCCATGACTCCGTAATAGAGATTGCCGCTCACTCGAGCGCTCGCGCCCAGCTCCAGCAGCTCCGCAGCATGCACGTCGCCCTTGACCGCGCCCTGCAGAATGACCCGAGGCGCACGAATCTCGCCCACCACTTCACCATCCTGGCTCACCAGCACCACCCCATCGCTGGTATGCAGGTTGCCCCGCACGCGGCCATCCACCTGTACCGCACCCTCGAAGTGCAGATCACCGAGCAGTTCGGCGCCGCTTGCGATCACGCTGGTCTTGCCGCTGAACCGTTGCAGGCTCTCGCCTTTCGCCTTTTTCCACATGTCATCACTCTACGTCGAGCCAGTTGAAGGTACGCTCCAAGGGGTCCTGCCCCTTGACCGTCGCGCGCACCACTATCTTTTCGGCGACGAAGCCTTCCGGCAGCGTCAGATCGGCAAACCGGCCGGTCGCCGGAATTGCCTGAAAATGTTTGAACTCGAACGGAATGGCCTTCTGCGGATGCTCTGATGAGAGCTCCGCCAGCTCCAGCCGAACCTTCTTGCCGGACTGACGACCATCGATGAACACCTCCAGCTGACCATCAACGCTGGCATCTTCCTGACCTACCCGGCTCAACATGATGTTGTAGCGAAATACCCTTGGCGCGTCGGTCGATTGGAGCTCAAGCGACCTGATCCGCAAACCGTCACGCCGGCTACCCGGCGCCAGCACTCCCTTGTAGAACGCCAGGTCCTGCTGCAACTTGAATATCTGTTCCTCAAGCGACTTGATGCTCTGGCGATTGTGTTCGTCGACCTGTCGAGCCACCTGCTCCGCACTGGCCAGTACCATCAGGCGCTGCTCGAAATCTTCGGGCAACGGCTGGCCCAGCTCGGCACTGATATCCCGAGAGATCACCGCGCCACGCCAGAGACCACCAAGCCAGAACGCCAATGGCAGACAAAGCAGCAGGCAGAGCAGCACACGGCGGCGCCGCCTGTCGCGTCGGCAATCGCGCGGGCGGACTTCCCAACCATCCATCAGGGCAACATCGCAGGACTGGAAAGACCGAGCCGCTCATCCAGACCGAAGAGAATGTTCATGTTCTGGACAGCCTGCCCGGACGCGCCCTTGACCAGGTTGTCGATCACCGCCAGCACTACCACCAGATCGCCGCCCTGCGGCCGATGCACGGCGATGCGGCAGACGTTGGCGCCTCGCACGCTGCGCGTCTCCGGATGACTGCCCGCCGGCATCACGTCGACGAAGGGCTCGTCACGATAACGCTCCTCATACAGCGCCTGCAGATCGACGGCGCGATCTGCGACCGTGGCGTAAAGGGTCGAATGAATACCGCGAATCATCGGTGTAAGGTGCGGCACGAAGGTCAGCCCCACTTCGCCGCCCACGGCCCGACGCAGCCCCTGGGAAATCTCCGGCAGATGGCGGTGCCCCTTGACGGAGTAGGCCATCAGGCTTTCGCCGGCCTCACAGAACAGCGAACCGACCTTGGCCGCACGTCCGGCGCCACTGACCCCGGACTTGCAGTCGGCGATCAGCCTGGTCGGGTCTGCGAGCCCGGCCTCCAGCAGCGGCAGGAAACCCAACTGGGTCGCCGTCGGATAACAACCAGGGACGGCAATCAAACGAGCACTGCGAATCTGCTCACGATTGACCTCCGGCAAACCATACACCGCCTGCGGCAACAGGTCCGGAGCCCCGTGCGCCTGGCCGTACCAGCGCGCCCACTCATCGGCGTCCTGCAGGCGAAAGTCGGCAGAGAGATCGATGACCCGGGTACCTGCCGCCAGCAACTCGCCGGCCAGAGCATGAGCTACGCCATGCGGCGTGGCGAAAAACACCACATCGCAAGCGCCGAGGCTCGCGCTATCCGGAACGCTGAACGCCAACTGGTCGTAGTGCCCGCGCAGGTTGGGGTACATGTCGGCCACTCTGACGCCGGATTCGGAGCGCGAGGTGATCACGGCTACCTCGGCGTCCGGGTGCTGCGCCAGCAGACGGAGCAACTCCACTCCGGTGTATCCGGTGCCACCGACGATGCCGACCTTGATCATTGCGCGCTCCTTGAGGCAGTTCGCTGGAAAGCTGGGGATGATAAGACGCCAGCGCCGCGCGGCCAACCTCAACAGGATGACGAGGCGCCGCTGCAACCACTACTATCCCGACCTCCTACCGCTTCGAAGGTCCGATTGCGATGCTCTATCTGTGGGTCAAGGCGCTGCACATCATCTCGATCGTCTGCTGGTTTGCCGGCCTCTTCTACTTGCCGAGGCTGTTCGTCTATCACGCCATGAGCGACGACCAGACCAGCCGCGAACGCTTCTGCATCATGGAGCGCAAGCTGTATAGAGGCATCATGATCCCATCGATGATCGCCACCCTGGTGTTCGGGTTGTGGATGCTGCATCTGCACCCCGGCCTGCTGAAGATGGGCTGGATGCATGCGAAGCTGGCGCTGGTTCTTCTACTGATCGGCTACCACCATGTGTGCGGCGCGCAACTGAAAGCGTTCGCACGTGGCCAGAACGCGCGCGGACATGTGTTCTATCGCTGGTTCAACGAAGTCCCGGTGCTCTTCCTGCTGGCGATCGTCATTCTTGTGGTAGTGAAACCGTTCTGAGGCATGCGTCATCGAAAGCCCGGCTTTGCCTGAAAAAGGTGAATCTGCCGACTGAGTGGCGTCGCAGCTATTGTCCGCCAAGGCCCGTGGCCATTACCCTGCGCACTTCATAAACACGCATCCGACAGGGAAGCCAAATGAGCGAAACCCGCTACAAGGTCGTCTTCGACGGCGTACTCGTGCCCGGCGCCGATCTGGACACGACCAAGGACAATCTCGCCGCGCTGTTCAAGAGCGATCGCAGCAAGATCGATGCGCTGTTTACCGGCTCCGCCGTCGCACTCAAGCGCGACCTGGCCGACGCCGAGGCACAGAAGTACGTTGACGTGCTGCAACGCGCCGGCATCCAGGTCCGCGCAGAAACCGAGCTTGCCAGCACCCTGAGCCTGGTCGAAACCGAAGAGCATGACGCCAAGCCCAGCACCGAGCGCATGACCTGCCCCAAGTGCGGCCACGAGCAGCCCAAGGCCATCGACTGCGAGGCCTGCGGCGTCGTCGTCGAGAAATTCCTCGCCCGCCAGGCACAGCTGGCGGAAGCGCCACAGCCCAGCGCCGTCTCGCCCTATAGCGCGCCTCAGTCGCAAGTTGCTGACGCCTACGCGGAAGTTGGCGAGCTCAATCCGTTCGGCGTGGCGGGCCGTATCGGTCGACTGCGTTATATCGCTTGGTCGTTCGTCCTCGGGTTGGCGATGCTGCCGATATACGGGATAGCCGTTGGCGTCACGCTAGGCATCTCCGAAGCACTGGGTGGCGTGCTGATTTTTGCGGTGGTGATTGCGGCACTGGTATTCAGCGTCATGATTGGCGTCCAGCGCCTGCACGATATCGGCTGGTCGGGCTGGCTTTACCTGCTGCTTTTCGTCCCGCTCGTGGGCACCGTTTTTGCCATCCTGATGCTGGTGATGCCGGGCACCCAGGGGCAGAACAACTATGGCCCGCCGCCGCCAGCCAACAGCACCGCCGTCCTGGTGCTGGCCTGGTTGATGCTGGGGGTCATCATTCTGTCCATCCTCGCCGCGATCGCCGTTCCCGTCATGGTCGGGCTCGCGATGGCGTCCTGAGCCAAACGCAAAGTGGCGCCGCAAGGGCGCCACTTTTCTTTTGCAGGTTCGGATTTCTTCGCATCAAGCCCGCACGGTTCTCCCTGCCGCCCACTCGCGCAACGCATCCAGCCGTTCGGCCATTACCCGCGACAAGGGCGATGTATCCCTGATGGTCTGCAGCAGCAACGATTGGTCGATACTGCTCTGCTGCGCCTGAGCGGCATACAGAGACGCGACCACCGCCTGCTCGATCTCCGCGCCGGAAAATCCATCGCTGGCCATCGCCAGCTCGTCCAGTTGCAGCAGCCCCGGATCGATCTCCCGCTGCGCCAGATGAATGCGGAATATCTCGGCACGCACCTCGGCGTCCGGCAAGTCGACGAAGAACAGCTCGTCGAACCGCCCCTTGCGCACCAGTTCAGGCGGCAGCCGGTCGATGGAGTTGGCCGTGGCGACCATGAATACCGGCGCCTTGCGCTCCGACATCCAGGTCAGCAGTGTGCCGAGCACGCGCTGGCTGACGCCACCGTCGTTCTCGCCGGTGGCGACACCCTTCTCGATCTCGTCCATCCAGAGCACGCAGGGCGCCATCTGCTCAGCCAGCCGCAACGCTTCGCGCAGGTTGCGCTCGGTCTCGCCGAAGTACTTGTTGTACAGCGCGCCGAAATCCAGTCGCAGCAGCGGCAACCCCCACAGACCGGCAACCGCCTTGGCGGCAAGGCTCTTGCCACCGCCCTGCACCCCCACCAGCATCACGCCCTTGGGCAGATCGCGGCCCTTGCCGTCGAGAAAGATCTCCTGCCGCTCGCGCAACCAGCGCTTGAGATTCGGCAGGCCGCCGACTTCGGCAAAGCGCGAGGTCTCGTACTCGAAGCTGAGCACCCCCTCGAGATCGAGCAACTGGAACTTGGTTTTGTTCAGCTCCGGAATGTCTTCCTGGGTAATGGCGCCGTCGTCACAGATCACGTTGCGCGCCATGGCGCGCGCCTCGGCGTGGCTCAGACCACGCAGATTCTTCACCACCTGCTGCAAGGTGCGGTTGTCGGTACGCACCCGCGCCCCACGGTTGCGCTCGCTCCAGCGCGTCGCCTCGTCACGCACGATGGCCAGCAGCTCCTCCTCGGACGGCAGCGACAGCGAAAAGCGCGCCGAATAGCGCTGTACCTCGGCCGGCAGCTTGATCGCATGGGAAACCAGCACCACGGTCGGACGCTGAACCTCCTGCACCATGGCGATTTCCTTGAGCAGGCGAACCAGCTTGGGATTCTCGTGCAGGTAGGGATGGAAATCGCAGAGAACGTACAGATTGGCCTGCGGATCATGCTTGATCAGTTTCAGCGCCGCTTCCGGGTCGCTGCTGGGCACGCTCTCCTCACGGCCCTGGGCCACGCCCAGGCGCTGCAGCCCCTCGGTCACGCTCCAGGTGTAGCCGCCCAGACCACGCTTGATCAGCAGCCCGGTCAAGGTCTCGAGCACCCGCGGCTCATCCCAGGATTCGATGACGATCAGCTTGACCTTGGACTCCAGCACCAGACTGAGGTCATGAATATCATTCTTCAACGGCTCACTCCTTCGCATAGGCCCCACGGGCCGCTCAGTCCCTGTCGCACGTTCGAATGCATCAGCGGATCGATTGCAGGATTCGTCGAACGCGTGGAGCGCAAGATCCTCGCCGCTGGCGGACTCGCGTGCAAGCCCCGATGCGGATTTGCCGGCCGTCAACGGCGAGCCCGCGAACCAGGCCTCACCCTGGCAAAGGCCGTCGGCGACAGACTGCGGCAAATAGACGGTTGAATTAGCCACGCAGCCCACTAGACTGGGCGCCTGCCCCTTCTGCCGAGGCTCAACGCATGGCGACCGAACGCGACTACTCCAAACTCGACCGCGTACTCCTTCAGGCCGACGCCGCGCTGCGCACCCTGCTGCCGTTCTCCGGCCAGCCGCAACGTGTGTCACCCGCGTTGCTGCATCCAGACGTACCCCTTCGGGAAGATGACACCCGCCACGTGACTGGCCTGATGCGCATCAACCATACCGGCGAGGTCTGCGCCCAGGCGCTCTATCAGGGTCAAGCACTGACCGCCCGCCTGCCAGAGGTGCGCAGCGCGATGGAACACGCTGCGGAGGAAGAGATCGACCACCTGGCCTGGTGCGAGCAACGCATCCGCGAGCTTGGCGGACGACCGAGCCTGCTCAACCCCCTGTTTTACGGACTGTCGTTCGGCGTGGGCGCCGCTGCCGGCCTGATCAGCGACAGGATCAGCCTGGGTTTCGTGGCCGCCACCGAAGACCAGGTCTGTCAGCACCTGGATGAGCACCTGGCGCAACTACCGCCGGAAGACGAGAAGTCCCGCGCCATTCTCGAGCAGATGCGCATCGATGAAGAACAGCACTCCACCGCAGCACTTGAAGCGGGCGGATTGCGCTTTCCCGCCCCGGTGAAGTTCGGCATGACCCTGTTGTCGAAAGTCATGACCAAGGCCACCTACCGGATCTGACGAGACATGAACGACAAAGGGCGCCATCGGCGCCCTTTGTCGTTACGCAGAGTCTTCAGCGCGGCATGTTGCGGCCGTAGAAGATCTCCAGCATTTCATGCTTGAGACGCGCGGTGACCTGCTCGCGCTGCTCTCCGGAAAGCGTGCTGGCGGCATCACCGAACAGGTAGTTCTCCAGCTCGAAGTCCTTGAGCAGCATCTTGGTGTGGAACAGGTTCTCCTGATACACGTTGACGTCGGTCATCTGGTACGCCGCCTGGGTGTCGTCGGAGAGGTAGTTCTGGATCGAATTGATCTCGTGATCGATGAAGTGCTTCTGTCCTTCAATATCGCGGGTAAAGCCGCGCACGCGATAGTCGACGGTGACGATATCCGAATCGAACTGGTGGATCAGGTAGTTCAGCGCTTTCAGCGGCGAGATCACGCCGCAGGTGGACACGTCTATGTCCACACGGAAGGTCGCGATACCTTCGACCGGATGGATTTCCGGGTAGGTGTGCACCGTGATGTGGCTCTTGTCCAGATGCGCGAGGATGGTCTCCGGCAGCGGGCCGGGCGACTCTTCGATCTGACTCTCGGTTGGCTCGACCGGTTGTTCCGAAATCAGAATGGTGACGCTGGCACCCTGCGGCTCGTAGTCCTGACGCGCGATGTTCAGGATGTTGGCGCCGATGATGTTCACCACTTCGGTGAGTATCTGGGTCAGACGCGCTGCGTCGTACTCTTCGTTGATGTACTGGACGTAGGCTTGCTGATCTTCCGGCGTCTCTGCGTAGCAGATGTCGTAGATGTTGAAGCTCAAGGTCTTCGTCAGGTTGTTGAACCCGTGGAGCTTGAGTTTGCTTTTCACCGTTGGAACTCTCTTCTGATTGCGGCGCGGCCGCGTGATCGAGCATGCCCGTCAGAGACGCTGCGCGCTTCTGCGTAGGACGATTAACACCTCTTCGCGATCGCGATTATGGTTGTGCGCGGAGACCAGGCTCCGAAAAGGGGCGCCATTATGCATAGGCAGGCACCCCTGTACCAGAGTCTGTGCGGGTTTTGCGACGAGGACGCGATGCGGGGATGACAGTTCCGCTCGGCGCTGTCAGCCCAGCTCGACGATCTCGTAATCGTGACTGATCTCGACGCCGGCACGCTCGAGCATGATCGACGCGGAGCAGTACTTCTCGGCGGACAGATCCACGGCACGCTTGACCTGGGCCTCCTTGAGACCACGTCCCTTGACCACGAAGTGCATGCGAATGCGCGTGAAGACCTTGGGCTCCTCGCCGGCACGCTCGGCCTCGAGAAAGACTTCACAGCTTTCCACCGCCTGACGCGACTTCCTGAGAATGCTGACCACATCGAAATTGCTGCAACCGCCCAGGCCGAGCAGGAGCATCTCCATCGGCCGCACGCCAAGGTTGCGCCCGCCGCTCTCAGGCGGGCCATCCATCACCAGCGCATGACCACTGCCGGACTCACCCAGAAAAAGGGCCTCACCGGCCCATTGCACGCGTGCTTTCATCGCTGCAGGCTCCTATCGAAAAAGCGCGCAAGCTTAACACAAGGCCAGGAAACGCCTCGGTGGTCGCCAGACAACCGAAAAGCTGACTCGAAGTTCAACTCCAATTGTTAGCTTTGTCGCAAAAAGCTTTGCAGACGAATCTCGTCTGTTAAGCTGGCGACAGATTACTGGCACACTCGCCGGGATAAAGAAAAGAACAAATCTACGCCTGTTGTCTTTTCATTTAGGGATCCAAGCATGGTCGCTATTACCCTT
The DNA here is from genome assembly GCF_003052585.1 of Pseudomonas mangrovi. Classification (GTDB taxonomy): domain Bacteria; phylum Pseudomonadota; class Gammaproteobacteria; order Pseudomonadales; family Pseudomonadaceae; genus Aquipseudomonas; species Aquipseudomonas mangrovi. The sequence goes on from NZ_QASN01000013.1 coordinate 12,522, forward strand.
ACACCGAAAATCAAGCATCTGGATAAGCTGCTCGCCCATTGCCACCGTCGCCGCTACACGGCGAAGAGCACCATCATTTACGCTGGCGACCGCTGCGAAACCCTGTTTTTCATCGTAAAAGGCTCGGTCACCATCCTGATCGAGGATGATGACGGTCGCGAGATGATCATTGCCTATCTCAACTCCGGCGATTTCTTCGGCGAGATGGGCCTGTTCGAAAAGGACGGCACGGAGAAGGAACGCAGTGCCTGGGTTCGCGCCAAGACCGAGTGCGAGGTTGCCGAACTCAGCTACGCCAAGTTCCGCGAGCTCACCCAGCAGGACCCGGACATCCTCTATGCCCTCGGCAGTCAGATGGCCGAGCGCCTGCGCAACACCACCCGCAAGGTGGGCGACCTGGCCTTCCTCGACGTGACCGGACGTGTCGCGCGCACGCTGCTTGACCTGTGCAAGCAGCCGGATGCCATGACCCATCCGGACGGCATGCAGATCAAGATCACCCGCCAGGAGATCGGTCGCATCGTCGGCTGCTCGCGCGAGATGGTCGGACGGGTACTCAAGAGCCTCGAAGAGCAGGGGCTGGTCCACGTCAAGGGCAAGACCATGGTGGTATTCGGCACCCGCTGACAGCGGGTGCAAAAAGGGCCGGCAAATGCCGGCCCTTTTCGTTGGTGCCTATTCCGGATCGGCCGACTGCACGCGGCGCTGCTTGTCCGGATGGAACAGGCGCTGCAACTCGACGCCCGGGTTCTCCGCACGCATGAACGCCTCGCCGACGAGGAAGGCGTATACCTCGTGGATTTCCATCAGCTCCACATCGGCACGATTGAGGATGCCGCTCTCGGTCACCACCAGACGATCACGCGGAATCCGTGGCAGCAGGTCCAGGGTGGTTTCCAGGCTCACCTCGAAGCTGTGCAGATTGCGGTTGTTGATGCCGATCAACGGGGTATCCAGAACCGTCAGCGCGCGCTCCAGCTCATCGCCGTCGTGCACCTCGACCAGCACATCCAGACCCTGCAACCTGGCAACAGCAGCCAGCTCGGCCATGCGCGCATCGTCCAGCGCGGAAACGATCAACAGGATGCAGTCTGCACCCAGCGCCCGAGCCTCTACGACCTGATAGGGGTCGATCAGGAAATCCTTGCGAATCACCGGCAGACTGCAAGCAGCACGCGCCTGCTGCAGATAGGCGTCAGCGCCCTGGAAAAAGTCGATATCGGTCAGTACCGACAGGCAGGTCGCGCCGCCAGTCTCGTAGCTGCGGGCGATTTCGGCCGGCTCGAATACCTCGCGAAGCACGCCTTTGCTCGGCGAAGCCTTCTTCACCTCGGCGATCACCGCCGACTGCCGCGCGGCAACCTTCGCTTGCAACGCGGCGGCAAACCCGCGCACCGGGTCGGCAGCCGCAGCCGCGATTTCCAGCTCTGCCAGTGACACCCGGGCACTGCGCTCGGCCACTTCCTCATGTTTGCGCGCGATGATCTTTTCCAGAACCGTGGGTACGCTCATTGCGCGTTCTCCTGGCGGAATACCGCAGTGAAGGAAACCAGCTCTTCCAGCTTGTCCCAGGCTAGCCCGCCCTGGACCGCGTCCTGAGCCATGTGCACGCCATCAGCGAGACTGCCGGCATGATCGGCCGCATAGAGCGCCGCACCAGCGTTGAGCGCGATCATGTCGGCGGCCTTCTGGCCGTTCTCTGTACGTCGTTTGCCCAGCGCGTCGCGGATCAGCGCCAGCGAGCCCTGGGCATCCTCAACATTCAGACCGATCAGGCTCTGGCTCCTGATGCCGAAGTCCTCCGGGCGGATCCGATACTCACGGATCTCGCCATCCCGCAGCTCCGCCACCAGCGTCGGCGCGGCCAGACTGATTTCATCCAGGCCGTCCTGGGCATGCACCACCAGCACATGCCGGCTACCCAGACGGCGCAGCACTTCGGCCATCGGCCGGCACAACGCGGCACTGAACACACCGAGCACCTGATGTTTGACACCGGCCGGGTTGGACATCGGGCCGAGGATATTGAACAGGGTGCGCAAGCCCAGCTCGCGACGCGGCCCGGCGGCGTGTTTCATGGCGCCATGGTGCGCCGGAGCGAACATGAAGCCGACGCCGACGGTATCCACGCTGCGCGCGACCTCTTCCGGCGTCAGGTTCAGGTAGACTCCCGCCGCCTCCAGCAGGTCGGCGCTGCCGCTCTTGCCAGACACCGCGCGGTTGCCATGCTTGGCGACCTTGCCGCCCGCGGCGGCGACCACGAAGGACGCCGCGGTGGAAACGTTGAAGATGTTCATGCCGTCGCCACCGGTGCCGCAGGTATCGACCAGGCGGTCGCTGGCGAAATGCACCGGCTCGGCCAGCTCGCGCATCACCTGCACCGCGCCGACGATCTCGTCGATGCTCTCGCTCTTCATGCGCATGGCCACCAGGAAGGCGCCGATCTGCGCGTCCGTGCACTGGCCGGTCATGATCTGGCGCATCACCGCCTGCATCTCTTCGGTAGAGAGGTCGAGGCGCTCGACCACTCGCGCCAGTGCCTGCTTGATGTCCATCAACGCACGCCTCCGCTCTGCTTGAGGAAATTGGCGAACAGCTCGTGGCCCTGTTCGGTAAGGATGGATTCGGGATGGAACTGCACACCCTCGATGTTCAACGTCCTGTGCCGCAGACCCATGATCTCGTCGACACTGCCGTCGTCGTGCCGGGTCCAGGCGGTGATTTCCAGACAGTCGGGCAAACTCTCGCGACGCACCACCAGGGAATGGTAGCGGGTGACGGTCAGCGGGTTGTTCAGACCGGCGAACACACCCAGGTTTTCGTGGAACACCGGACTGGTCTTGCCATGCATCACCTGACGCGCGCGCACCACCTCGCCACCGAAGGCCTGGCCGATGCTCTGGTGGCCCAGGCAGACGCCGAGGATCGGCAGGCGTCCGGCGAAATGTTCGATCACCGCCAGCGACACGCCGGCTTCGGTGGGCGTACAGGGGCCGGGCGAGATGACGATGCGTTCGGGCGCCAGCGCCTCGATCTGCGCCACCGTCAGCTCATCGTTGCGCACCACCTTGACCTCAGCCCCCAGCTCACCCAGGTACTGCACCACGTTGTAGGTAAAGGAGTCGTAGTTGTCGATCATCAGCAGCATGTCAGTGGCTCCCCTCGATGGACTGCTCGGCCAGGCCGACCGCGCGGAACATGGCACGGCGCTTGTTCAGGGTTTCTTCCCACTCCAGCGCAGGCACCGAGTCGGCGACGATGCCGGCACCTGCCTGCACGTGCAGCTCGCCATCCTTGATCACAGCGGTACGGATGGCTATCGCGGTATCCATGTTGCCGTTCCACGCGTAGTAGCCGACGGCACCGCCGTAGACGCCGCGTTTGACCGGTTCCAGCTCGTCGATGATTTCCATCGCGCGGACCTTGGGCGCGCCGCTGAGGGTACCGGCCGGCAGGATGGCGCGTAGTGCATCCATCGCACTCAGGCCCTCATTGAGCTGACCGGTGACGTTGGAGACGATGTGCATGACGTTGGAGTAGCGCTCGATGACCATCTTCTCGGTCAACTGCACCGAGCCGGTGACAGAGACCCGGCCGACGTCATTACGCCCCAGGTCGATCAGCATCAGGTGCTCGGCGAGCTCCTTGGCGTCCGACAGCAGGTCCTGCTCCAGTGCCAGGTCCGCCGCCTCATTGGCGCCACGCGGACGGGTACCGGCGATGGGACGCACGGTGACCAGATTGTCTTCCACCCGCACCAGCACCTCGGGCGAACTGCCGACCACATGGAAGTCGCCGAAGTTGAAGAAGTACATGTAGGGCGTCGGGTTGATGCAGCGCAGCGCCCGGTACAGATCGATGGGCGCGGCCTGGAAAGGAATCGACATGCGCTGGGAGATCACCACCTGCATGCAGTCGCCGGCGAGGATGTACTCCTTGATCGCGGCCACCGCAGCCTCGAAGCTCTCGCGACTGAAGCTGGAGCGGAACGCCGGCTCACGGCCCTGGGGCACGCTCAGATCGACACCCAGACGCGGGGTGATCGGCTGACGCAACCGGCTCAGCAACTCCCCGAGCTGCGCCTGCCCCTGCTCATAGGCATCGGGCAGGGACGGGTCGACCAGGACGATGGCGTGCATCTTGCCGGCCAGGTTGTCGAACACCACCACGGCATCGGAGACCATCAGCAGGATGTCCGGCGTGCCCAGCGGATCGGGATTCGGGCAGTGCGCCAGTTTCTGCTCGACATAACGCACGCTGTCATAGGCGAAATAACCGACCAGACCGCCGTTGAAGCGTGGCAGGCCGTCGAGCGTCGGTACGCGGTAGCGCGCCTTGAACTGCTCGACGAAATCGAGCGGATCCTCGACCTCATGGCTCTCGCTGAGCGCGCCATCGATGCTCACGCTGATCTTGAGGCCGTCGGCACGCAGCACAGTACGCGCCGGAAGGCCGATGATCGAGTAGCGCCCCCACTTCTCGCCGCCCTGCACCGACTCGAGCAGGTAGGAGTTGGGCGCATCGGCCAGCTTGAGATAGATCGACAGCGGGGTGTCGAAGTCGGCCAGGGTTTCCAGGGCAAGCGGAATGCGGTTGTAGCCTTCGGCGGCCAAACGCAGGAATTCATCGCGGGTCATGATCAGCCTCGTGGTCGTGAGCTGTGAAACGGTAAAAGGCGAAACGCGCCGGCAACGGGCGCAGGAAGACGTCAGGCGCGCCAGCGCCAGCGGGCCAGAGCCTTGATGACCTTCATTCCTGCGGCTGTGAAGCCACGTTTGCGGGTTACCACCACGACGGGATCTCTATCGGCGGGAGTCGAACGCCCTGCGCGGCAGGGCCCGGCCACGTTAGCGCATGGCGCCAAGTCAAGGCAACAACTGGCGCAGATCGTCCACCAGCAGGTCGGGCGCCTCTTCAGCCACCGGCCGGCCGTGGTTGTAGCCATAGCTCACCGCGACACAGGCCACGCCTGCCGCTCGCGCGGCGAGCACATCGTTGCGCGAGTCGCCGATGAACAGCGCCTGCGCCGGGGCAATATCTGCCTGCGCCAGCACATGCAGCAGTCCGGCAGGATCAGGCTTCTGCTGAACCAGGGTGTCGCCGCCGACGATCCAGCGAAAGTAGCCGTCAAGGCCCTTCTCCTCCAGCAGCGGCGCGACAAAACGCTCGGGCTTGTTGGTGATGAGCGCAAGCTCGACGGACTGATCGCGCAACCAGGCGAGCGTCTCGATCACGCCCGGATAGACGCGGCTCAGGTGATGCTCGCCGGCATAGGCTGCGAGGAACAACTGCAGCGCGCGACTCGCCAGGTTGTCGTCCACCGCCGCATGCTCGACCGAGCCGGCCAGCGCCCGCCGCACCAGCACCGGCGCGCCGTTGCCGACCCAGTGCCGTACCTGCGCAACGCCGGCCGGGGGGCGGTCGAGCTGCAACAGCATGCTATCCACCGCGGCAGACAGGTCCGGCACCGAATCGAGCAGGGTACCGTCGAGGTCGAACATCACCAGGCGCGGCAGAGCGCCGCCGAACAGCCTTTGCATCAGCAGGCGTGGGCCAGCGCCAGCTCGGCGCGCATCTGTGCGATCACCTCGGCGTAGTCCGGCGCATTGAAGATCGCCGAACCGGCGACGAAGGTGTCGGCGCCGGCAGCGGCGATCTCGCGGATGTTCTTCACGTTGACCCCGCCGTCGATCTCCAGGCGAATCTCGCGCCCGGAGGCCTCGATGAGCGCACGCGCCTCGCGCAGCTTGTCGAGGGTGCCGGGGATGAACTTCTGCCCGCCGAAACCGGGGTTGACGCTCATCAACAGGATCATGTCGACCTTGTCCATCACGTACTTCAGGCACTCCAGCGAGGTGGCCGGGTTGAACACCAGACCGGCCTTGGCGCCGCCGTCGCGAATCAGCTGCAGGGAACGATCGACGTGCTCCGACGCTTCCGGGTGAAAGGTGATGTAGCTGGCGCCCGCCTCGATGAAGTCGCCGATGATGCGATCCACCGGCTTGACCATCAGGTGCGCATCGATAGGCGCGCTGATGCCGTACTTGCGCAGCGCGCTGCAGACCATCGGGCCGATGGTCAGGTTGGGCACGTAGTGATTGTCCATCACGTCGAAGTGGACGATGTCGGCGCCGGCGGCGAGGACCTTGTCGACCTCCTCGCCGAGGCGGGCGAAGTCCGCGGAAAGAATCGACGGGGCAATGGCGAACGGCTGCATCGGGCACCTCGAAAACGGCGGAAATGAGGGCGCGCAGTGTATCAGCCGGGCGCACCCGGCGGCAGCGCTGACCTGACAGATGCCGAGCGCACCAGCTAGTCTGAGAACACGTTGTCCCAGGAGCCGCCCCCATGCACAGATTTCTCCGCCCGCTCTGCGTCGTACTGCTACTCGGTTGCTGGCCAGCGCTTGCCGAGGAACCAGCGAGCGAAGAGCCACCAGCCGTCAATCAGGACGACAGCGAAGAGACGCCCGCCGAGTCGATCGAACGCCCCAATCTGCCGGAGCGCAGTGAACAGGACGCAGCGGCTCTGCAGCAGCGCTTCGACGACAGCGAACAACAGCAACTGGAGACCCCGAAAGAACGCTTCCTGGCACTCTGGCTACCGGCCAACGTCGGCGAGCCGAGCGGCATGGTGATCATTCTGCCCGGCGACAACATGCACGCCGCGGCACCCGAGGTCGTCGCACCACTACGTCGCAAACTGCCCGATGCCGGCTGGCACAGCCTCAGCCTTAGCCTGCCGGACCCATTGTCCGACCTCCCCCTGCCACGGCCGCAACCGGTCGCCGACGCGCCGCAGACCGAAGATGCGCACGCCGCAGAGCCGAGCGCCGACACACCGCCGGCAGTGACCGAAGAAACCACCCCGGCCGACACCGCAGAGGTCGCGCCAGCCCCGGCGCCGGCCGATGACGCCAGCGCGGCCGAGGCCCAGCGGCTGCGCGACGAAGCCATGCAGGCCCACGCGGAGCGGACGTTCGCCCGTATCGATGCCGCCGTGGTATTCGCCAATCAGCGCGAGGCGCCGCGGATCATTCTGCTGGGGCACGGTAGCGGCGGTTACTGGGCGGCGCGCTATCTCAAGGAAAAGCCCGCCCCCGGCGTCAGTGGTCTGCTGCTGGTGTCACCACAGGTTCCGGCAGGCTTCGCCCCCGCACTCGAGGAGCTCGCACCGACGCTGTCGCTGCCGGTGGGCGATCTCTTCTACAAGGATCAGGCAGCGGAACGCAGCGCGGCCCTGCGCCGCCTGCAGGCGAGCAAGCGCCTGAAGGCGGCCAACTATCGGCAGACTGCATTGAAGGCACTGCCCGGCAACCACGAGGCCGAACAGGAACAACTCTATCGCCGCGCCCGTGGCTGGCTCGAACTGCCGAGCCGCTGAGCCTGGCTCAGAAACCGTGGCGGTCGCGGATCAGCTTGTAGGCCGCGTGCAATGCCACGGTTCGATCGGACGCCTCGCGGATCAGAACCGCCGACGCGCCTTCGCCGGCCAGCTTGTCCGGATGATGGCGACTGAGCAGTCGGCGATAGGCACGCTTGATGCTCGCCTCGTCACTGTCGGCGCTGACACCGAGCAGACCAAGCGCCTGGCTGTAGGCGGAGTCGCGACCTGCCGCCGGCGCCGGAGCCCCGCGCGCGGACGCGCGCTCCTTGCCCATCCGCTCGACTTCAGCCAGATCGCGCGCCAGCCAGCGGCCCCAGAGCATGATCAGTTCGCGCTCGCTGCTGCCCACGCGCCCGTCAGCCCAGGCCATGCGCCAGCAGGCGCGCAGCAGCCGCTCGGCCTGCTCCGGCTCCCGCCGCAGACGACGCAGCGGGCCACGCAGGGAGACCTGGCCGACCTTGCCGCGGGAAAACGCATCGATAGCCTGCTTGCGCGCCTGCTCATCCATCCCCAATCGGCGCATTTCGTCTCGCGCACACTGGATATGCTGTGCCAGCACCGGCCCGTCGCTCTTGGCCAGTCGTCCGAGCAGCACGAACAGAAGCTCGGCGTCGGTGGGCGCCGGCGGACGACCGAACAACCTGCGCAGGTCATCCAGCGTCTGCAGCCCCAGCCGCCGATCCAGCGCCTGGCCGAGCAGCCCGCCGAGCAACGCACCGGGAATGCTCGCCAGGGCAAAGCCGCCCAGCGCTCCGACCACCGTCGCCGGCCAGTACATCAGCGCCTCCTCTCCAGAAGCGCCTCGACTTGCGCCAGGCGCTCATGCGTGCCGACGTCGATCCAGTATCCGTGGTGATGCTCGCCGTGCAATGCTCCGCCACTCATGGCCTGGCGCAGCAGTGGCGCCAGCTTGAAGCTTCCGGACTGGCAGCCCGCGAACAGCGCCGGGCTCAGCGTCGCGATGCCACTGTAGGTCAGACGCGGACAATCGACAGGCGCTTCCTCTATTTGCCCGCCGCACAGATTGAAGTCGCCACCGGGGTTGTGCTCGGGGTTATCCACCAGCACCAAACGCGCCAGGCCGGCAAGCGGCGCCCGCTGCAGGGCGAAGTCATAGTCGGTCCAGATGTCGGCATTGACCACCAGGAAGGGCCCATCGCCCAGCAGCGGCAACGCACGCTGGATGCCGCCACCGGTCTCCAGCGGCTCGCCCTCCGCCGACCAGGCGATGCTCACGCCGAAGCGCGAGCCGTCACCGAGATACGCCTCGATCTGCTCGCCCAGCCAGGCGTGGTTGATCACCAGTTCGCGAAACCCCGCCGCCGCCAGCGCACGCACGTGATACTCGATCAGCGGCACCCCCGCCGCACGCACCAGCGGCTTGGGCGTATGCAGGGTCAGCGGACGCATGCGCTCGCCCTTGCCGGCCGCAAGGATCATCGCCTTCATCGTGGGAGTGCCTCGCTCACCGGCAGCTCCGCCAGCAGCTGCGCCAGCGCGTCCAGTTCGGGGCGCCGCGACAGCACGGCCTGGATATAGGCGAAGAAGCGCGGCACGTCCGCCAGATAGCGCGGCTTGCCGTCGCGATGACAGATGCGCGCGAAGATGCCGATCACCTTCAGGTGTCGCTGGACCCCCATCAGATCGCTGGCGCGCAGAAACTGCTCAAGGCTCGCCTGCACCGGCACGCCAGCTTCCCGCGCGAGCTGCCAGTAGTCGCTCAGCCAGCCCTGCACGCGCTCCTCCGGCCAACTGAGGAAAGCATCCTTGAACAGGCAGGTGATGTCGTAGGTAACCGGCCCATAGACCGCATCCTGAAAATCCAGCACGCCCGGATTGGGCTCGCTGAGCATCAGGTTGCGCGACATGAAATCGCGATGCACCAGCACGCTCGGCTGGGCCAGCGCGCTGTCGATGAGCAATGCGCAGGTCTGCTCCCAGCGCTCGAGCTGCGTGGCAGACAGGTTCAGGCCGAGGTGGCGCTGCAGATACCATTCGGGAAACAGCTGCAATTCGCGGCGCAGCAGCGCCTCGTCATAGCGCGGCATATCCGCGTCCTGCGGCACTTGCTGCAGCGCCAGTAGCGCCTGCATGGCGTCGCGGAACAGCGCCTCGGCATTGCTCTGATCGATGACATCCAGGTAGGTCTGCCGGCCCAGGTCGGATAGCAGCAGAAAGCCCTGATCGAGATCGGCGGCGAGAATCTGCGGCACATTGAGGCCGGTACCGGCCAGCATCTGCGCCACCTTGACGAACGGCCGGCAGTCTTCCTGAGGCGGCGGCGCGTCCATGATGATCAGGCTGCGGTCCTCGTGCTGCCAGCGAAAATAGCGACGAAAACTGGCATCGCTGCTGGCGGGCTGCAGATCGGCCGCCGGCACCGCCCCCCAACCGCGCTCGGCAAACAGCCGCTCCAGAGCAGGTTCGAGCCATTCGCGCAGGTGTTGCAGACGCTTGTCTTCATCAGGCATTGCAGGGGTCTCCGACGGCGCTAGCCGTTGTGCGGGTCATGCTTTATTATCCAGCATCTTTTTCAGCCCATCGAGAGGCGTGCGGCCCCCACGGGCCCATTGCGCGCAGGAAGCCCGGATCACAATAAGATGGCAGTCAGATATCCCGCGTTTCGCAAAAAATTCCCTCTTCTGGTGACCGGCGGCCTTCTGGCCCTTCAGCCTTTCGCCAGCCATTCCCTCCATGCGGCCGAGCAGTATGACTGCCAGGCGTCATCCAGCGGCGGCTGGGCCTGTGCGCCCAAGCCTAGTGATGCCGCATTGCCGGCCCGCCCGCAGCATAGCGCGGCAACGATCAGCAGTAGTGCTCCGGCGAACGCATCGACCGAACAAACTGCTTCGACCTCGGCCCCCGGAAAGCAATCAAGCCCGGTCCTGGTCACCCAGACCAAGGGACGTGCACTGACATCCCGTAGCGCGGACTTCAGTCATCTCGACTGGGTCCCGCGGGAGAAACTCACCGCAGCCCAGCTGGCCGAAGCCGGCCCCTATTGCGCTGGCGCCTATATCGAGCCGCGCCGTCCGGGCATGAACGACGCCACGCCGCTCGAAGATGCACCGACCTTCGTTTCGGCGAAGGCCTCGCGCTTCCAGCAGGAAGAGCAGATCGCCACCCTTGCCGGCGATGTCGTCGTGCGTCAGTCCGGCATGCAGGTCGAGGCCGACGAAGCCAGCCTGTACCAGGCGGAAAACCGTGGCGAGCTGGTCGGCAACGTGCGCCTGCGCGACCGCGGCATGCTGGTCGTGGGTGACCGCGGCGAGCTGCAGCTGGACAACGGCGAAGCCAAGATCGAGAACGCCGAGTACGTTCTGCACCAGTCCCATGTGCGCGGCAGCGCGCTCTACGCCAAGCGCGAAGAGACCGCCATCATCCGCCTCAAGGATGGTACCTACACCCGCTGCGAACCCGGCGAGAATGACTGGCACCTCAAAGGCAACAACGTCACGCTCAACCCGGCCACCGGCTTCGGCACGGCAACCAATGTGACCCTGCGGGTGAAGAACATTCCGGTGTTCTATACCCCCTACATCTATTTCCCGATCGATGATCGTCGCCAGTCCGGCTTCCTGCCGCCGAGCATCAGCACCTCGAGCGACGCCGGCCTGACCCTCGTCACGCCCTACTACTTCAATATCGCGCCGAACTACGATGCCACGCTCTACCCGCATCTGATGACCGAGCGCGGCCTGTTGATGGAAGGCGAGTTCCGCTACCTGACCAAGAGCAGCGAGGGCCAGGTCGGCGCCGCCTACCTGGACGATCAGGATGACGAGCGCAAGGGCGAGCCCAAGTACGAAGACAAGCGCTACATGGTCAACTGGCAGCACACCGGCGGCCTGGATTCGCGCCTGCTGACCGAAGTCGACTTCACCGACCTCAGCGACCCCTACTATTTCCAGGATCTGGAAACCGACCTCGACGTCAGCAACCAGACCTACGTGAACCAGCGCGGCACCCTGACCTGGCGCGGCGAAACCTACACCGCGCGCCTCAATGCACATGCCTACGAGCTGGCCACGGTCACCGACGTCACGCCTTACAACCGCATGCCGCAACTGACGTTGGACGGTTATCTGCCGTTCCGCCCGGCCGGACTGCAGTTCACCTACAACACCGAGTACGTCGACTTCGAGCGCAACCTCGACGAGTATTTCTACGCCGGCCTCTGGAGTCCGGACGCACGCCTGCGCGGCCTGACCCGTACCGAAGGTCAGCGTCTGCACCTGGAGCCGGGCGTCAGCCTGCCGCTTGATTGGAGCTGGGGCTACGTCAAGCCGACCATCAAGTACCTGTACACCGATTACGACCTGGATCTCGACCAGCGTGGCCGCGCTACCCTCGGTGCCGGCGAGCGTTTCAAGAGCAGCCAGGACCGCGGCATTCCGCTGTTCAGCCTGGACAGCGGCCTGTACTTCGACCGTGACACCAGCCTGTTCGGCAAGGCGCTGCGCCAGACCCTCGAGCCGCGCGCCTACTATCTCAACGTTGCCTATCGCGACCAGAGCGACATCCCGGTCTTCGACACCGGCGAGAACACTTTCAGCTACAGCTCGCTGTGGCGCGAAAACCGTTTCTCCGGCAAGGATCGCATCGGCGACGAGAATCGCCTGTCGCTGGGCGTGACTTCGCGCTTCGTCGAGGCCAACGGCTTCGAACGCGCCCGTGTCGCCATCGGCCAGGCCTACCATTTCGAAGATCGCCGAGTACAGCTACCAGGCATCGACGAAAAGGAGGAGGCGTCGATTTCGCCCATTGCCATGCTCGGTCAGTACCGCTTCGACCGTGACTGGCGCCTGAGCTCGACACTCAACTGGGACCCGGATCGGGGCGAAACCAGCTCCGGCAGCGTGATGTTCCACTTCCAGCCGGAAGCAGAGCCGGGCAAGGTGGTCAACGCCGGCTACCGCTATCGCAACGACACCCGCCGCTTCAACCCGCTGCTCGGCCGTTTCGAGTACGGTGGCGACGAGTACAAGATCGACCAGTCCGACTTCTCGGTCATCTGGCCGATCGTGCCGCAGTGGAGCGCGATCGCGCGCTGGCAGTTCGACTTCCACCAGAGCCGCACGCTGGAAGCCTTCGGCGGCTTCGAGTACGACAACTGCTGCTGGAAGCTGCGCCTGATCAACCGCTACTGGGTCGAATACGACGAATTCAGTCTGATCCGCGACGAGTCCGCAGACCGCGGCATCTTCCTGCAGATCGTGCTCAAAGGTCTCGGCAGCGTGACCGGCAGCAAGGTCGACAGCTTCCTCGATGATGGAATCCAAGGTTACCGTGAACGTGAAGATCAAGCTTTCTGATACCCTCCGCGCCCTCTCCCTGGGCGCGCTTCTTCTGGGCCAGCAGGCCTTCGCCGCAGTGCAGCCTCTGGACCGCGTAGCGGCCATCGTCGACAACGACGTGGTCATGCAGAGCCAGCTGGAAAACCGCCTGCGCGAAGTTCGCCAGACCATGGCCAAGCGCGGTGCCGAAGCGCCGCCTCAGGACATCCTGACCCAGCAGGTGCTCGAGCGCCTGATCGTCGAAAGCCTGCAGCTGCAGATCGCCGAGCGCTCCGGCATTCGCATCACGGATGAGGAGCTGAACCATGCCGTTGCCGGCATCGCCGAGCGCAACGGCATGAGCGTCGAGCAATTCCGTGCGGCATTGCAGCAGGATGGTCTGTCCTTCAGCGAGGCGCGCGAACAGATCCGCCGCGAGCTGCTGATCAACCGCGTGCGCCAGCGGCGCATCGCCGAACGCATCCAGATCACCGACCAGGAGCTGCAGAACTTCCTTGCCTCCGACCTGGGCCGACTGCAGCTTTCCGAAGAGTTCCGCCTGGCCAACATTCTGCTACCGCTGCCCGAAGGCGCCTCCAGTGCCGAGATCGAGCAGACCCTGCGCAAGGCTGCGGACCTCTACGAGCAACTGCGCAAAGGCGCCGACTTCGCCAGCCTGGCGATGAGCCACTCCGCCAGCGAGAACGCCCTAGAGGGCGGCGAGATGGGCTGGCGCAAGGCCGCTCAGTTACCCCCGCCGTTCGACTCGATGATTCGCGCGCTTGCGCCAGGCGAAGTCACCGAGCCGATTCGCACGCCCGGCGGCGTCGTCATCCTCAAGCTGCAGGAAAAGCGCGGCGGCAACACCCAGGTCAGCGAGCAGGTCCACGTTCGCCACATCCTGATCAAGCCGAGCGAGATTCGCAGCGAAGCGGAAGCCCAACGCCTGGCCGAACGCCTCTATGAGCGCATTCGCGGCGGCGAAGCATTCGACGAGCTGGCGAAGAAGTTCTCCGAAGATCCGGGTTCCGCGCTCAACGGCGGCGACCTCAACTGGATCGATCCGAACGCCCTGGTCCCCGAGTTCCGTCAGGTAATGGCGGATACCGCCAGCGGCCAGTTGTCGCGTCCGTTCAAGACCCCCTACGGCTGGCACGTTCTCGAAGTACTGGGCCGCCGGGCGACCGACACCAGCGCGCAGATGCGCGAGCAGCAGGCAGCGAGCATGCTGCGTAACCGCAAGTACGAGGAAGAACTGCAGACCTGGCTGCGGCAGATTCGCGACGAGGCCTACGTCGAAATCAAGCTCTGAGTCATCTTCTGACAACAAGCCCGGCTCCGGCCGGGCTTTTTAATGGCTGTCGTCCAGCCCTGTAGACTGTAGCGCCCCGCCGCTCTGGAGAACTGGCATGTCCGCTCCCCTGCTTTTTGCGCTGACCCCCGGAGAGCCGGCCGGCATAGGCCCGGACCTCTGCCTGCTGCTGGCGAACCAGCAGCAGGCGCAGATCCTGATCGCCATCGCCAACGCACAGATGCTGCGCGAACGGGCTACGCTGCTTGGCCTGAGCTGCAGCATCATCGAAGTGACACCCGCCGCCTGGCCGACGCAACCAGCCGCCGCAGGCAGTCTTTACGTCTGGGACACGCCGCTATCCAGCCCGGTGCGCCCTGGCGTGCTCGACAAGGCCAATGCGGCCTATGTCCTGGAAACCCTGCGCCGCGCAGGGCAGGGCTGCCTCGACCGCGACTTCGCCGGAATGATCACCGCGCCGGTACACAAGGGCGTGATCAACGAAGCCGGCATCACCTTCTCCGGACATACCGAATTTCTCGCCGAGCTCACCGCCACCGAACAGGTGGTGATGATGCTTGCCACCCGCGGCCTGCGCGTCGCCCTGGTGACCACTCATCTGCCGCTCAAGGATGTTGCCGGCGCGATCACTGCGCAGCGCTTGCAGCGCGTCAGCCGCATCCTGCACGCCGACCTGCGCGACAAGTTCGGCATCGCCCGGCCGCGCATCCTGGTATGCGGACTCAATCCGCATGCCGGCGAGGGTGGTCATCTCGGACGCGAGGAGATCGAGGTCATCGAGCCGACACTGGAGCGGCTGCGCGACGAGGGCATCGACCTGATCGGTCCGCTGCCGGCCGACACCCTGTTCACCCCCAAGCACCTGGATAGCTGCGATGCGGTACTGGCGATGTACCACGATCAGGGCTTGCCGGTGCTCAAGTACAAGGGCTTTGGCGCGGCGGTCAACGTGACCCTCGGTCTGCCGATCATCCGTACCTCGGTCGACCACGGTACGGCACTCGATCTCGCCGGCAGCGGCCGGATCGACACCGGCAGCCTGAAGGTGGCGCTGGAAACGGCATACGAGATGGCGGACAGCCAGTCGTAAGCGGCACCCCTGTGCCGCGCGCAACCGCGAGTCGCGCGGCTCGAGTCCTCGATTTGCCCCGCCCGCCTGCTAAGATGCCCGCCTCAATTTGCTTTCAGCTTCAAGCTTCAAGCTTCAAGCTGCTCCTTGGAGCTCCGATGTCCGAGTATCAACACCGCGCGCGCAAGCGCTTCGGCCAGAACTTCCTGCACGACGCCGGCGTGATCGACCGCATCCTGCGCGCCATTCATGCCCGTCCGGGCGAGCACCTGCTGGAAATCGGTCCGGGCCAGGGCGCCCTGACCGAGGGACTGCTCGGCAGCGACGCGCAGCTTGACGTGATCGAACTCGATCTGGACCTGATCCCCATCCTGCAGGACAAGTTCGGCAGCAACCCGAACTTTCGCCTGAACCAGGGCGATGCGCTCAAGTTCGACTTCGCTCGCCTCGACGCCGCACCGCGCAGCCTGCGAGTGGTCGGCAACCTGCCGTACAACATCTCCACGCCGCTGATCTTCCACCTGCTGAACAACGCTGCGCTGATCCGCGACATGCACTTCATGCTGCAGAAGGAAGTGGTCGAACGCATGGCCGCAGCGCCCGGTGGTGGCGACTGGGGCCGGCTGTCGATCATGGTGCAGTACCACTGCCGCGTGGAGCACCTGTTCAACGTCGGCCCCGGTGCTTTCAATCCGCCGCCCAAGGTCGATTCGGCGATCGTCCGCCTGGTGCCGCATGAAGTTCTGCCGTTTGCGGCGAAGGACCACAAACTACTCGAACGGGTGGTTCGCGAAGCCTTCAATCAGCGCCGCAAGACCTTGCGCAACACTCTCAAGGGACTGCTGTCCACAGACCAGATAGCGGCTGCAGAGGTTGATGGCAGTCTGCGCCCCGAGCAGCTCGACCTGGCTGCCTTCGTGCGCCTGGCCGACATACTTGCAGAGTCACCCAATGCCGCCGCGTCCTCCTGACGCCCCTGGCCAGCTGCAGCAGAGCCCGAACATGTCCGAGCCGTCCTACCGTATAGAAGTCAGCGTCACCACGCGTTATCTGCCCGAGCAGTCGCGCCCGGACGAAGAGCGCTACGCCTTCGCCTACACCGTGACCATTCAAAATCACGGCAGCCTGCCTGCCCAGCTGCTCTCGCGGCACTGGATCATCACCGACGGCAACGGCGAGCGACAGGACGTGCGCGGACCGGGAGTCATCGGCCAGCAACCGCACATTGCACCCGGCGCCAGCCACACCTACAGCAGCGGTACCCTGATGCCGACCCGCGTCGGCATCATGCAGGGCAGCTACCACATGCTCGCCGAGGACGGCCACGAGTTCGACGCCGCCATCGCACCCTTCCGCCTGGTGGTGCCCGGAGCCCTGCACTGATGGCGGTGTACGCAGTCGGCGATCTGCAGGGTTGTCTGGAACCGCTGAAGTGCCTGCTCCACGAGGTCGGCTTCGATCCGCTCGAGGATCGTCTCTGGCTGGTTGGCGACCTGGTCAATCGCGGCCCGCAATCGCTGGAAACGCTGCGCTTTCTCTACGCGATGCGCGATTCGCTGGTCTGCGTGCTCGGCAACCATGACCTGCACCTGCTCGCGGTGGCGCACAACATCGAGCGGATGAAGAAGGGCGACACCCTGCAGGAAATTCTCGACGCCCCGGACCGGGACGAACTGCTCGACTGGCTACGCATGCAGAAGCTGCTGCACTACGACGCCGAGCGCGACCTGGTCATGGTGCATGCCGGCATTCCACCGCAGTGGACGCTGAAGAAGGCGCTGCGCCGCGCCGAAGAAGTCGAGCAGGTGCTGCGCGACGACACCCGCATTGCCCTGTTTCTCGACGGCATGTACGGCAACGAACCGGCCAAATGGGACCGCGAACTGCAGGGCGTCGCGCGGCTGCGAGTGATCACCAACTATTTCACCCGCATGCGCTTCTGCACCGCCGACGGCAAGCTCGACCTCAAGAGCAAGGAAGGCCTGGACAGCGCTCCGCCGGGTTATGCCCCCTGGTTCAGCCATCCGCAGCGGCGCACGCGCGGCCAGAAACTGATCTTCGGCCACTGGGCTGCGCTGGGCGGGCAGTGCGACGAGCCGGGCGTGCAGGCACTCGACAGCGGTTGCGTATGGGGCAACCGCATGACCCTGCTGAACGTCGACAGCGGGCAGCGCTGGCAGTGTGACTGCGCCAGCCAGAAGCCCGAAAAAAGTCCCACCAGGCCCAGCGCCTGAAACCAAGAGCCCCAGCATGTCAGAGTTCAAGCGCATCGCCCCGCAACATGCCCAGTCACTGCGCCAGGAAGGCGCGGTAGTGGTCGATATCCGTGATCCACAGAGCTTCGCTGCCGGTCATATCAGCGGTTCGCTGCATCTGGACAACCATTCCCTGGCGGACTTCATCGCCCAAGCCGATCTCGATGCACCACTGATCGTCAGCTGCTACCACGGCAACTCCAGCCAGAGCGCCGCCGCCTACCTGGCGCATCAGGGCTTTTCCGAGGTCTACAGTCTCGACGGCGGCTTCGAGCTCTGGCGCAGCCTCTATCCGCAGGACACCGTCGAGGGCTGACAGCCCTCGCGTGCAAGCCCTTTCGGGCAGCGGACCCACGCCCGCCTGCCCGCGCAGAAGCGCTGCTTTCTTGAATTAGCCCGCCTCTCCTCCAACCCCGCTGCGCGCCCTGAGCAGCGGGGTTGCTGACTTCCGCCGTTCCTGCCGCCCCAGCTGCGTGCAACTGCTTGCCAGCCTGATAATGAAATAATATATCATTTCGAAAGCCGACCACTGCGTGCCGACTGCACCGGCATATGCCGGCGCAGCGCACGTGCAGTGCCCACCATTCAGCAACAGCGCTCGGGCCCCCGACACTCGCGGTACCCGATGCACCAGACCCGAAGGCCCACTCATGTCGTATCAGAAGCCGTCCGCCAGACTCCCGGCCGTCCGCCCCGGAGTGCTCGCATTCGCCACCCTGCTGAGCACCACCCCGGCCCTGGCCAACGTTCATGAGCTCGAAGAGATGCAGGTAACCGGCGCCGCCGGCAGCGAGCGCGCCTACTATCAGCCGCAGAGCAGTGTTGCGCGCTCCGACACCCCCTCGTTCGAGGTCCCCCAGGCCGTCCAGGTGATTTCGCGCCAGGTCATCGATGACACCGGCGCGACCCGCCTCAGCACGCTGTTCGACTACGTCAGCGGCGTGAGCCGGCAGAACGACTTCGGTGGTCTCTGGGACAACTTCTCGGTACGCGGCTTTTCCGGCCACATCAACACCGGCCCGAACGTTCTGCGCAACGGCTTTGCCGGCAACCGCGGCTACAACGCTCCGCGTGACCTGGCCAACGTCGAGCGCGCGGAGTTCCTCAAGGGCCCAGCCTCGGCGCTCTACGGTAGCGCCGAACCCGGCGGCATTCTCAACATCGTCACCAAGAAGCCGCAGTTCAGCGCAGCTCATGCCGTCGAGGCGAGTGCGGGTAGTCACGACAGCTACCGCACCACCCTGGATTCCACCGCGCCGCTGAGCGACAGCCTGGCCTACCGGATGAACATCGCCTACGAGGACAAGGGCAGCTTTCGCGATCACATCGACAGCGAACGCGTACTGCTGGCGCCCTCCTTCACCTGGCAGATAGCTCCCGGCACGGTGCTGGACTACGACGCCGAATTCCTCCGCCACGAGGCGCCGATGGACCGTGGCGTACTGGCCTTAAACGGCCGGGTCGGCGCGCTGCCACGCAGCCGTTTCCTCGGCGAGCCGGGCGATGGCGATACGGTGATCGAGAACCTGACCCACCAGCTGACCTTGCAGCACGAGCTATCCGACAACTGGAGCGGCCGGGTCGGCCTGTCGTATCGCACCACCAGCCTGGAAGGAGACTCGACCCAGGTCTGGCCGAGCAACCCCATGGTATTCGTCCCCGCAGGCTCCACCGAGGTCAGGCGCGAACGCCGCTACCGCGACTACAGCTCCGACGACATCGCCTTTCAGGGCGAGCTGCGCGGCACCTTCCTTACCGGCGACATCGCCCATGAAGTCGTCACCGGGCTGGACAGCTACCGCTTCACCCTCGACGAATTCGTCACCACCAGCGTGCGACCGTTGGACTACGCCATCGACATCTACCAGCCGGTCTACGGTCAGCCGCTGCCGGCGACCTCCAACCCGCATACCAACAGCCGCGAGGTCCAGCGCAGCACCGGGCTGTTCGTCCAGGATCAGATCAGCCTGTCCAGCGACTGGCGCCTGCTGCTCGGTCTGCGCCACGAGAACTTCCGCAAGCAGTTCGAGAATCGCCGCACCGGCGTGCGGATCAGCCAGGAAGATGGCGTCACCACGCCGCGCATCGGCCTGACCTGGCTGGTGTCGCCGAACGTCTCGCTCTACACCCTCGCCAGCGAGTCGTTCCGCCCCAACAGTGGCGCGTCCGCCTCCGGCGCGACCTTCGATCCGGAAGAGGGGCGCTCCAAGGAAATCGGCGTCAAGTACGAGAGCAGCGACAAGCGCTACGGCGCAACCCTGGCCGTCTTCGAGATCGAGAAGCAGAACGTGCTGACCAACGACCCCGTGACGCCCGGCTTCTCCATCGCGGCCGGCGAGGCCCGAAGCCGCGGTGCCGAGATCGATCTGTCCGGACAGCTGACCGAGCAGCTGCGCGCGATAGCCAACTACGCCTATACCGATGCCAGGATCACCGAGGACAACAATGCCGCACTGGTCGGTGCGCGACTGGTCAACTCGCCCCGTCACAGCGGCGCGGTTCTGCTGATGTACGAGGACGACTTCGCCGGCGGACGCGGTGGCCTGGGTGGCGGCCTGAACTACGTCGGCCAGCGCGGCGGCAATGCCGCCGACACCTTCTCCCTGCCCGGCTACACCACCGCCCGGCTGATGGGCCACTGGCAGCCCAGTGACGAGCTGCGCTTGTCACTGGAAATCGACAACCTGTTCGACAGGACCTACTACGCCAGCTCCTACGACATCTACTGGATCACCCCGGGCGCGCCTCGCACCCTGACCGTCGGCGCCCAGTACCGCTTCTGACCGGGCGCCCCCTCTGCTCATGCGAGGGGGCGCCACATCCGTCGTTTGCCTGCAGCCTTCCACGCACAGCAAGGACCACCGACATGCAGTCCAGCCCCAACACCAGCGCAGCCACGACCGTGCTCGATGCCCGGGACGTCGAGGCGGGTTACGCCGGCAAGACCATTCTTCGCGGGCTCAATCTGCACGTCAGACGTGGCGAGATCTACGCCCTGCTGGGCGCCAATGGCGCCGGCAAGACCACCACGCTCAGCCTGTTTCTCGGGTTCCTCAAACCGAGTGCCGGAACGGTCCTGGTCAATGGCGTGGACCCCTTCGGCGCGCCGGCCGATGCGCGCCGCCAGCTGGCCTACATCCCGGAGAACGTGGCGCTCTATGAACACCTGAGCGCGCGCGAGAACCTGGCCTACCTGCTCGATCTGGCTCGGCAGCATGCCGACTCACGGAGCATCGACGGCGCCCTGAGCGCGGCCGGCCTGCAGCCGGAGGCCTTCGACCGACGTCTGGCCGGGTTTTCCAAGGGCATGCGGCAGAAGGTGGCCATCGCGCTTGCGCTGGCCCGCCAGGTGCCGGTACTGCTGCTGGATGAACCCACTTCGGGTCTGGATCCGCAGGCTACCGCCGAATTCAACCGGCTGCTGAATCTGCTGCGCGAGCAGGGCGTCGCCATCCTCATGGTGACCCACGACCTGCTCAGCGCTGCGGACGTTGCCGACCGCATCGGCTTTCTCAACGCCGGGCAGCTGGTCGAGGAAGTCGCGGCCAGTGGTGACGATCGCTTCGATGTGCGCACCCTCCATCGGCGTTATACGGAGCTGGGCGCATGAGCGTGATCACGCGCATCGCTCGCGAGGAATGGCGCGCGCTGTTCCGCGACCGGGTGGCCGTGGTCGGTCTGGCGCTGCTGACCCTGCTGATGCTGGTGGCCGCCCTCAATGCATGGGAGCACCAGCGCAACGCCAATGCCGAGCGCGCGCGCTATCAGGCGCAGGCAAACCACGAGTTCGAGATGCAGCCCGATCGCCACCCGCACCGGGTAGCGCACTACGGGCACTTCCTGTTCCGCCCGCTCAATCCGCTGGCGGCCTTCGATCCGGGCATCGACCCCTACACCGGCAATACCCTGTTTATCGAGGCACACCGGCAGAACAGCGCCAACTTCGGCGACGTACGCCAGTCCTCCCTGCTGCTGCGCTTCGGCCAGCTGTCTCCGGCCTTCGTCCTGCAGGTCCTGGCGCCGCTGCTGCTGATCTTCGTCGGCCATGCGGCGCTGGCGCGGGAGCGAGAATCCGGCACCCTGCGCATTCTGCTCGCCCAGGGCATAACGGGTCGCCAGCTGGTGCTGGGCAAGCTGCTGGCGCTGTCGGGGTTTGCCCTGCTGATGCTGCTGCCTGCCCTGCTGATGCTCGCTGGCCTGGTCGCCAGCGGCCAGGCCGCATGGCAACCGTCGCTGCTGCTCGCTGCCGGCTACGTACTCTGGCTGCTGCTCTGGTCGCTGATGGTCGTGCTGCTGTCGGGCCTGCTCGCGCGCAGTCGTGACGCCCTGCTGGCATTGCTGGCAGTCTGGACGATCGGAGTGATCCTGCTGCCGCGCCTGGTGCCGGACATGGTCAGCAGCGCACTGCCCCTGCCGAGCCGCTTCGAGAATGCAATCCACGTCCAGCGCGAATACCTCGCGCTGGGTAATGCCCACGATCCCAACGACCCGACATTCGCCGCATTCCGCGAAAGCATCCTCAAGGAGTACGGGGTGACCCGCATCGAAGACCTGCCGGTAAATTTCAAGGGCCTGGTCGGTTTCGAAGGCGAACGCCTCTCCACCGAGCTGTTCGAGCGCTATGCGACCGCCACCTTCGAGCGTCAGGCCGAGCAGAACCGGCTGGTCGACCACTCCGCCTGGCTCAGTCCCACGCTGGCGATTCGGCGCCTGTCGATGACGGCGGTCGGTACGGACCTGACCAGCTTCCGACATTTTCTCGAGCAGGGCGAAACCTATCGCTACGAGCTGGTACAGCGGCTGAACCGGCTGCAGAGCGAGAAGCTCCGCTACGCCGACGACAGCAACCCGAACCGCGAGAACCGGATCTCCCACGAACACTGGCAGACATTTCCCAGGTTCGACTATCAGCCGCAGCCGCTTGCCGACACCTACCGCCAGACCGCACCGGCCAGCCTGGTCCTGCTGGTCTGGGCCGGGCTGCTGATGGCCCTGACCTCGCTGATGGGCGCCCGCCTGGGGACAACCCGGCAATGAAGGGAATTCTCTGCGAACTGCGACTGATCCTGCGCTCACGCCTGTCGGTCGCCTCCCTGCTTCTGCTCTTCATGCTCGCCGCTCTGGCCGTTCTCTCGGGGTTGCGCGAGGTAGCCAGCCAACACGAAACCCTCGCCCGCGTGGCGCCGCTCAACAAGCAGGATCTCGCCTCGGTGGAGACGCGCTATCCACAGGATGCGAATGGCGGCTATCCGGCCTACTACAGCTTCCACAACACCTGGGACCCACCCTCGAACGCGGCCTTCCTGGCGCTGGGGATGCGCGACGTGGCGCCCTACATGCTGCGCATCCGTGCGCTGGGCCTGCAGGCGCAGCTTTATGAAGGCGAGACGTTCAACGCTGAACTTGCACTGCCGGGTCGCTTCGATTTCGCCTTCGTACTCATCTACCTGGCGCCGCTTTTCGTCATCGCCCTGCTCCACGACCTGGTATCGGGCGAGCGCCAGTCCGGGCGTCTGCGCCTGCTGCTGGCGATGTCCGACGGCAAACGCCTGTGGCGCCGGCGCGTGGCCCTGCGCTACGGTCTGCTGCTGATCTGTCTGGGTCTGCCTGCGCTGGTCGGAGCCCTGATCGCCGGTATGGCAGCCGGCGCGCTGGCCATGACGCTGGCGGTGATCGCCAGCTCCCTGGCGTTCTGGTTCGGCCTGTCGCTGCTGGTCACCGCGCGCGGCTGGCGCTCCAGCGCCACCGCCACCGTGCTGATGTCCGCCTGGGTGGTGCTGACGCTGGTGGTGCCGACCCTGGCCAACGTGATGCTCAACCGCAGCATTCCGGTGCACCAGGGCGTGGATCTGATGCTCGCGCAGCGTCAGGCGGTTCACGGCGCCTGGGAAATCCCGCGGCAAGAAACCATGCAGCGCTTCTACGCGAACCACCCGCAGTGGCAGGACAGCGCCGCTCTGCCGCCGACCTTCCACTGGAAATGGTATTTCGCCTTCCACCAGGTCGGTGACGAGAGCGTGGCCGATCAGGTGCGCGCCTATCGTGCCGGTCTGCTGCAACGCCAGGTCTGGAGCGATCGCCTGGGCTGGGCACTGCCGGGGGTTGGCGCACAGGCCATCCTACATCGCCTGGCCGACACCGATCTGCAGGCGCAGCTCGCCTACCAGGACCGGATCGGCGTGTTTCACCAGCAGCTGCGCGATTTCTACTACCCGTACCTGTTCAACGAACAGCCGTTCGGTCGGCAGGATTACGCCAGCCAACCGCAGTTCACGCCGCGCGAGCCCAGCGCCTACGCCTTCCAGCCCAGCGCGTGGGGAGGGCTGGCGCTGGCCTGGCTGCTGTTCATGTTGGGGGGCTGGCAACTGGCCCAGCTACGCCCGAACCAGCAGTAGCGTCGCGCTGAAGGGTCGCGCCGCGACGGACGGAGCGCGCCCGCGGGCGGCGCTGCGTTTGACCCGACTGACGGTCCGCCCGGGCAACCGCCTGGGGGCTGAATGACGTATGCGCGCCCTTCTCTTGCCAATTCCGAACTATCCTTCTGGACAAGCCATCCAAAACGCGGGAGAGCCGGTACACCGGCTTCCGGGTGGCTAGCGGCCTTTTGCGGTTCGGGGGACTCTCGTCGAGCGACACGCTGACCGGGCGCTAGCACCCGCAAGTTCAGGCCGTACTGGTCCAGAGCATCGAGCGAGGTGAAGCAATGAGTATTTTCAGCCACTTCCAGCAGCGCTTCGAAGCAACACGTCAGGAGGAGTATTCGCTGCAGGAATACCTGGAGCTGTGCAAGAGCGACCGCAGCACCTATGCCACCGCGTCCGAGCGTCTGCTCATGGCGATTGGCGAGCCCGAACTGGTCGATACCTCCACCGATTCGCGGCTGTCGCGAATCTTCTCCAACAAGGTGATCCGTCGTTACCCGGCCTTTGCCGACTTCCACGGCATGGAAGAGTGCATCGACCAGATCGTCTCCTACTTCCGCCATGCCGCGCAGGGCCTGGAGGAGAAGAAGCAGATCCTTTACCTGCTCGGCCCGGTCGGCGGCGGCAAGTCGTCGCTGGCGGAGAAGCTCAAGCAACTGATGGAGAAGGTGCCCTTCTACGCCATCAAGGGCTCGCCGGTGTTCGAGTCGCCGCTCGGGCTGTTCAACGCTACCGAGGACGGCACCATCCTCGAAGAGGACTACGGCATCCCGCAGCGCTACCTGTCGACCATCATGTCGCCCTGGGCCACCAAGCGGCTGCAGGAGTTCGGCGGCGACATCAGCCAGTTCCGCGTGGTCAAGCTGTACCCCTCGATCCTCAACCAGATCGCCGTGGCCAAGACCGAGCCGGGTGACGAGAACAACCAGGACATCTCCGCGCTGGTCGGCAAGGTCGATATCCGCAAGCTCGAGGAATATCCGCAGAACGACGCCGATGCCTACAGTTACTCGGGCGCGCTGTGCCGGGCCAACCAGGGCCTGATGGAGTTCGTCGAGATGTTCAAGGCACCGATCAAGGTGCTGCATCCGCTGCTCACCGCGACCCAGGAAGGCAACTACAACAGCACCGAGGGCCTGGGCGCGATCCCGTTCAACGGCATCCTGCTCGCCCACTCCAACGAATCCGAGTGGCACAGCTTCCGCAACAACAAGAACAACGAGGCGTTCATCGACCGCATCTACATCGTCAAGGTGCCCTACTGCCTGCGCGTCGCCGACGAGATCCACATCTACGAGAAGCTGCTGGTCAACAGCTCGCTGGCCCAGGCCCATTGCGCGCCCGACACCCTGAAGATGCTGGCGCAGTTCTCGGTCCTGTCGCGCCTGAAGGAGCCGGAAAACTCCAACGTCTACTCGAAGATGCGCGTCTACGACGGCGAGAACCTGAAGGACACCGATCCCAAGGCCAAGTCGATCCAGGAATACCGCGACACCGCGGGCGTCGACGAAGGCATGAACGGTCTGTCGACCCGCTTCGCCTTCAAGATCCTCTCCAAGGTGTTCAACTTCGACCCGCACGAGATCGCCGCCAACCCGGTGCACCTGCTCTACGTGCTCGAACAGCAGATCGAACAGGAGCAGTTCCCCGCCGAGGTGCGCGAGCGCTACCTGCGCTACATCAAGGAGTACCTGGCTCCGCGCTACATCGAGTTCATCGGCAAGGAAATCCAGACCGCCTACCTGGAGTCCTACAGCGAGTACGGGCAGAACATCTTCGATCGCTACGTGCTCTACGCCGACTTCTGGATCCAGGATCAGGAATACCGCGATCCGGAGACCGGCGAGATCCTCAACCGCGTGGCATTGAACGAGGAGCTGGAGAAGATCGAGAAGCCGGCCGGGATCAGCAACCCGAAGGATTTCCGCAACGAGATCGTCAACTTCGTCCTGCGCGCACGCGCCAACAACAACGGCAAGAACCCGACCTGGCTGTCCTATGAAAAGCTGCGCGTGGTGATCGAGAAGAAGATGTTCTCCAACACCGAGGATCTGCTGCCGGTCATCAGCTTCAACGCCAAGGCCAGCAAGGAGGACCAGCAGAAGCACAACGACTTCGTCCGGCGCATGGTCGAGCGCGGCTACACCGAGAAGCAGGTTCGTCTGCTCTCGGAATGGTACCTGCGGGTCCGCAAATCGCAGTAACAGCAGCTGGAAGCTGAAAGCCTGAGGCGGACAACAAAAGCCGTACGCTTCAGCTTCCAGCCTATGTCTTCCAGCTCAGCCCGGAGGGCTTGCATGAGCTACGTCATCGACCGACGCCTGAACGGCAAGAACAAGAGCACGGTGAACCGCCAGCGGTTCCTGCGGCGCTACAAGCAGCACATCAAGAAGGCCGTGGAGGAGGCCGTCGGCAAGCGTTCGATCACCGACATGGAGCACGGCGAGCAGATCAGCATCCCCTCGCGCGATATCGACGAGCCGGTGCTGCATCACGGCCGCGGCGGCAGCCAGGGCCAAGTACACCCGGGCAACAAGGAATTCATTGCCGGCGAGCGAATCCCGCGCCCCTCCGGCGGGGGTGGCGGCAGTGGTGCCGGCAAGGCCGGCAACTCTGGCGAAGGCATGGACGAGTTCGTCTTCCAGATCACCCAGGAGGAGTTCCTCGACTTCATGTTCGAGGACTTGGAGCTGCCCAACCTGGTCAAGCGCCACCTGACCGGGACCGACCTGTTCAAGACCGTGCGTGCGGGCATCAGCAACGACGGCAATCCCTCGCGCATCAATATCGTGCGCACCCTGCGCTCGGCCCACGCACGGCGTATCGCCCTCACCGGCAGCAGCCGTGCGCGGTTGCGCGAGGCGCGTGCCGAGCTGGAACAACTGTTGCTGGATTCACCCGGTGATCTGCCCGCCATCAGGCTCTTGCAGGAGGAAATCGAACGCCTGCAGGCGCGGGTCAAGCGCGTCCCGTTTCTCGACACTTTCGACCTCAAGTACAACCTGCTGACCCGCAAGCCGGACCCCAGCTCCAAGGCGGTGATGTTCTGTCTGATGGACGTGTCCGGTTCGATGACCCAGGCGACCAAGGACATCGCCAAGCGCTTCTTCATCCTGCTCTACCTGTTCCTCAAGCGCAGCTACGAGAAGATCGAGGTGGTGTTCATCCGCCACCACACCAGCGCCAAGGAAGTCGACGAGGAGGAGTTCTTCTATTCCCGCGAGACCGGCGGGACCATCGTCTCCAGCGCGCTGAAGCTGATGCAGGAAGTCATGGCCGAGCGCTACCCGGCGCAGGAGTGGAACATCTACGCGGCCCAGGCCTCCGACGGTGACAACTGGAACGACGACTCGCCGGTCTGCCGCGACATCCTGATCCGCCAGATCATGCCGTTCGTCCAGTATTTCAGCTACGTCGAGATCACCCCCCGCGAACACCAGGCGCTCTGGTATGAATACGAGGGCGTGCGCGAGGCCTTCCCCGAGAGCTTCGCCCAGCAGCAGCTGATCGCCAGCGCGGATATCTATCCGGTGTTTCGCGAGCTCTTCCAGCGCAGGGTCTCCTCATGAAATCCACCGCAGAGAAAAGACAACCGCTGTCCACCGGCTCGGAGTGGACCTTCGAACTGGTCCAGGCCTACGACCGCGAGATCGGCCGCCTGGCCGAGCGCTACGCGCTGGACACCTACCCGAACCAGATCGAGGTGATCACCGCCGAACAGATGATGGACGCCTACGCCTCGGTCGGCATGCCCATTGGCTACCAGCACTGGTCCTACGGCAAGCACTTCCTGCACACCGAAAAGCACTACAAGCGCGGCCAGATGGGCCTGGCCTACGAGATCGTGATCAACTCCGATCCGTGCATCGCTTACCTGATGGAAGAGAACACCATGTGCATGCAGGCACTGGTGATCGCACACGCCTGCTATGGCCACAACAGCTTCTTCAAGGGCAACTACCTGTTCCGCACCTGGACCGACGCCAGCTCGATCATCGACTACCTGGTGTTCGCCAAGCAGTACATCGCCAAGTGCGAGGAACGCCATGGCATCGATGCGGTGGAAGACCTGCTCGATTCCTGCCACGCATTGATGAACTACGGCGTGGATCGCTACAAGCGTCCCTACCCTATCTCTGCCGAAGAGGAGCGGCGCCGGCAGAAGGATCGCGAGGAACACCTGCAACGGCAGATCAACGATCTATGGCGGACCATTCCTCCGCGCGCCGGCGGCAAGGGCGGCGAGGACGACAGCCGTCGCTGGCCGGCCGAACCCCAGGAGAACATTCTCTACTTCCTGGAAAAGCACGCGCCGCTGCTGGAGCCCTGGCAGCGCGAGATCATCCGCATCGTGCGCAAGATCTCGCAGTACTTCTATCCGCAGCGCCAGACCCAGGTGATGAACGAAGGCTGGGCGACCTTCTGGCACTACACGCTGATGAACGATCTCTACGACGAGGGCCTGGTCACCGACGGATTCATGTTCGAGTTCCTCCAGGCGCACACCAGCGTGATCTACCAGCCCTCGTTCGACAGCCCCTACTACAGCGGCATCAACCCCTACACCCTGGGCTTTGCCATCTACAGTGACATCCGCCGGATGTGCGAGCACCCGACCGAGGAGGACCGTCGCTGGTTCCCCGAAATCGCCGGCAGCGACTGGCTGTCGACGCTCAAGTTCGCCATGAAGAGTTTCAAGGACGAGAGTTTCATCCTCCAGTACCTCTCGCCGAAGGTCATCCGCGACCTCAAGCTGTTCAGCGTTCTGGACGATGACGAGCAGGAGGAACTGCTGGTCCCGGCGATCCACGACGAAGCCGGCTACCGGACCATCCGCGAGATGCTCTCGGCGCAGTACAACCTCGGCAACCGCGAGCCCAACGTGCAGATCTGGAGTGTCGACCGGCGTGGTGATCGCTCGCTGACGCTGCGCCACCAGCAGCACGACCGCAAGCCGCTGGGCGACTCCACCGCCGAGGTGCTCAAGCACCTGCATCGGCTGTGGGGCTTCGATATTCACCTGGAGGTCCTGCAGGGCGACCAGGTGGTGGACGTGCAGCATGTACCGGGCGGAGGCGAACCGGCGCTTGAAGCCTGAAGCCTGAAGCCTGAAGCTGTCCTCCTTCAGGAGGGCTTCAGATGCAGATATTCAAGGTTGGCGGCGCGGTACGTGATCGCCTGCTCGGTCGTCCGGTGAATGACGTCGACCACGTGGTGGTCGGCGCCAGCGCAGAGGACATGCTCGCCCAGGGCTTTCGCCCGGTCGGCGACGACTTCCCGGTGTTCCTGCACCCGCAGACCGGCGAGGAATACGCGCTGGCGCGCACCGAGCGCAAATCCGGCAAGGGCTATGGCGGCTTCACCTTCCACGCCAGCCCCGAGGTCACCCTGGAAGAAGATCTCGCCCGCCGCGACCTGACCATCAACGCCATGGCCGAGGACGACAGCGGCAACCTGGTAGACCCCTACGGCGGCCAACGCGATCTTGCAGCGAAGATCCTCCGCCACGTCGCGCCTGCCTTCGCCGAAGACCCGCTGCGGGTGCTGCGCGTGGCCCGCTTCGCCGCGCGTTTCGCGCCGCTGGAATTTACCGTCGCCAAGGAAACCCTGGGCCTGATGCGCCAACTGGCCGAGCAAGGCGAACTCGAAGCACTGACGCCCGAGCGCAGCTGGAAGGAAATCAGCCGTGCGCTGATGGAGCCGCGCCCGGACGTGTTCATCCAGGTCCTGCGCGACTGCGGCGCCCTGGCGCGACTGCTGCCCGAACTCGACGCGCTGTTCGGCGTACCGCAACCGGCCGAGCATCATCCCGAGATCGATACCGGCATCCACCTGCTCATGGTCCTGCGCCAGTGCGCCGAGCATGCCCAGCCACTGACGGTGCGCTGGGCCTGCCTGCTGCACGACCTGGGCAAGGGCTGCACTGCAGAGGAAGATTGGCCGCGACATATCGCCCACGAAACCCGCGGACTGGCGCTGATCGAGGCAGTCAACGCGCGCTGCAAGGTGCCGCGCGACTGCGCCGAACTGGCGCTGCTGGTCGGCGAGTTCCACACTCATTGCCATCGCGCCCGCGAACTGCGCCCCAACACCCTGCTGCAGATGATGCAGCGCTTCGATGTGTTCCGCCGGCCACAGCGCTTCGTCGAGTTTCTCGCTGCCTGCGAGATGGACGCCCGCGGCCGTCTTGGCCTCGAGCAGCGCGATTATCCCCAGCGTGACTACCTGCTCGGCGCGGCCGAGGCGGCGCGGGCGGTGGCGGTCAAGCCGCTGCTGGACAAAGGTCTGCAGGGCGCAGCATTGGGCAAGGCGCTGGAGGATGCCCGACGAGACGCGCTCAAGACCTACAAGGCCCGCGCAGACGAGGGCACCGACGTCAGACCGGCGCCGGCCAGTCCTGAAGGAGTGCCGCAGGCGTCAGCGCCTGGGCGTTCCAGCTGAACGCCGCCGGCCACAGGCGCTGATCGATCTGCGCTTCGTCCCACAGCTGCGCATAACTGCGCCCGGTTTCCGGATGCAGCTGCTCCGGCACCAGCAGCGCCAGCGGCCAGAGCACGAAGGCGTTCCTGAGGATTTCTGCGCGCGGCAGGCGCAAGCCATCGAAATCGCCGACCAGATCGCCATAGGCGAGCACGTCGATGTCCAGCGGCAGGCCTTTGCGATCCAGCGCATAGCGGCCGTTGTCGGCCTCGATGAATTTCAGCCGGCGGTCCAGCTCACCCAGCGGCAGGTCGGTTTGCGCCGCCACCACCAGATTGAAAAACGGCCCGCTGCGAATGCCCACCGGGTCGCTCTCGAACACCGGCGAGCAACGCATCCTTTGCAGAAAGCCCGCCAACGCATCAAGTCCCGCACACAGGTGCCGCTCGCGATCGAGATTACTGCCGAGCCCGAGCAGGACAGGTACGGAGGTAGGTACGGCCGCAGGTACGGCGGTGGGCACGGGGCTCATGGCCGCTCGATCTCCACGCCGACCCCGCGCGCCGCCGGCACTGCGCCCGGCTTGGTGACGCGCAGGCGCAGCCAGGTAATCGCGAACTCATCCTGCAGCAGCTGCGCCAGGCGCTCGGCAAAGGTCTCCACCAGTTGGAAGCGCGACTCGGCGGCGAATGCCTGAACGCGCTCCGCCACCGCCGCATAGTCGAGCGTGTACGCCAGATCGTCCTGCGCGGCGGCCGGGCGGATGTCCCAGCGCATCGTCAGGTCCAGCCGCAGGCACTGGCGAATCTCGCGTTCCCAGTCGTAGACGCCGATGACGGTATCCACTTCCAGGCCTTCGATGAACACGTTGTCCACGCACTAGCTCCCGACACGACAAGGGGGTGCCACCCGTTTAGAATCGAGGCCCACCCGCCCGGAATGGACACCATGTTTTGGCTGCTGGCGATCCTCGCCTACCTGCTCGGTTCCCTGTCCTTCGCCATCCTGTTGAGCAGACTGGTCGGTGCCCCCGACCCGCGCGCCAATGGCTCGGGTAACCCGGGGGCGACCAACATGCTGCGGGTGGCCGGTCGACGAATGGCCATCCTCACCCTGCTCGGCGATGTCATCAAGGGCCTGCTGCCCGTGGTGGTCGCCCAGCAACTGGATTTCTCCATCCAGGACCAGGCCTGGATCGGGTTGGCGGCGGTGATCGGTCACCTCTATCCGCTGTACTTCCGTTTCCGCGGCGGCAAGGGCGTCGCCACTGCCGCCGGCATGCTGCTCAGCCTCTATCCATTGGCCGCGCTGCTGGCCATCGGCGCCTGGCTGCTGGCTTTCCTGCTGACCCGCACCAGCTCGCTGGCTGCGCTGATCGCCACGCCCATGACCCTACCGTTACTGGCCTGGCAGCAACCTGCCGCGCTGCTGCCGATGAGCGTGCTCACCTGCCTGATCGTCTGGCGCCACCGCAGCAATCTGCGCGATCTGTTCGCCGGCAAGGAAAGACACTTCTAGGTAGCCGCAAGCTGGACGCGAAAAAGCCGTTCAGCCGACAACCTCGCAGCTCGGCAGCCTGTCCATCGGCCAGCGTGCCTGAACCGCAATGGCCGGGCCGTCACTCTGCCCGGCCAGCAGCCGCTGGCAACCGGCATAGGCGATCATCGCGCCATTGTCGGTACAGAAACGCGGCCGGGCGTAGAACACCTGCCCCTTCAGCTCCCCGAGCATCTTTTCCAGTGCCAGACGCAATGATTGATTGGCACTCACCCCACCGGCGATCACCAGGCTGTTCAGCCCGGTCTGCTTGAGCGCGCGCTTGCATTTGATGACCAGGGTTTCGACCACCGCCTGCTGGAAGGCCAGGGCGATATCGCAACGGGTCTGCTCACCGTTGTCGCCGGCGGCCTGGCACTGCTGCCAGGTATTCAGGGTGAAGGTCTTCAGCCCGCTGAAACTGAAATCCAGTCCGGGGCGATCGGTCATCGGCCGCGGGAAGACGAAACGCCCCGGCGTGCCCTGCAGGGCCAGGCGCGCGATCTCCGGACCACCGGGATAACTCAGCCCCATCAGCTTGGCGGTCTTGTCGAAAGCCTCGCCGGCAGCATCGTCGACCGACTCGCCGAGCAGCTCATAGCGACCGATGCCATCGACCCGCACCAGCTGCGTGTGACCTCCCGACACCAGCAAGGCGACGAACGGAAAGCGCGGCGGCTGCTCCTCGAGCATCGGCGCCAGCAGATGACCTTCCATATGGTGCACGCCGAGCGCCGGGATGCCCCAGGCGAACGCCAGCGCCTGGGCGCAGGAAGCGCCCACCAGCAGCGCACCGACCAGGCCGGGACCGGCGGTGTAGGCGATGGCATCTATATCGGTCTTGACCTTGCCGGCTTCATCAAGCACCTGGCGGATCAGCGGCAGCATGCGCTTGACGTGATCGCGCGAGGCCAGCTCGGGCACCACGCCGCCGTAGACGCGGTGCAGGTCGATCTGGCTGAACAGTGCGTCCGCCAGCAGGCCGCGCTCGCTGTCGTAGAGCGCGACTCCGGTTTCATCGCAGGAGGTTTCCAGTCCCAGTACCAGCATGGCCGTGCGCCTCGGTGCGCAGCAAAAAACAGGGGGCGAATGATAAGCGCCGACCGGAAGGCCGACCAGCGCTTTTCACCCGGGGGCTTTGCAATCCGCGCGACGAGGCGTTAACATCCGCAACCCTTGAAAACCGACGCCCTCCCGAGCCATCTGCCAGGAGGCGTTCACCACCGGTCATTAGTGAAGGTAAGCCCTGGATGCCAGCCGTCAAAGTTAAAGAGAACGAACCCTTCGACGTAGCTCTGCGTCGCTTCAAGCGCTCCTGCGAAAAGGCCGGTGTACTGGCCGAAGTCCGCTCCCGCGAGTTCTACGAGAAGCCGACTTCCGAGCGCAAGCGCAAGGCCGCCGCAGCCGTCAAGCGTCACGCCAAGAAAGTGCAGCGCGAACAGCGCCGCGCCGTACGCCTGTACTGATAGACGCGCTTGCTACTGCCTTGCCCGGCCTGACGTCGGGCAGGCAAGCAGACACAGCACGCCTCAAGAGACCCGCCGCAGCGATGCGTTCGGGTTTTTTGCGTTTTGCCAAACCGGCAACAGTTGCCATCCCAATCCCAACGGGACGGACATGCTGACCCCTCCCGCACGCACGAGAACGCCATGGCAGGATTGATTCCGCAATCCTTCATCGACGACCTGCTCAACCGCACCGACATCGTCGAGGTGGTCAGCAGCCGCGTGCAACTGAAAAAGACCGGCAAGAACTACAGCGCCTGCTGCCCGTTCCACAAGGAGAAGACGCCCTCCTTCACCGTCAGCCCGGACAAGCAGTTCTACTACTGCTTCGGCTGTGGCGCCGGCGGCAATGCGCTCGGTTTCGTCATGGACCACGACAACCTGGAATTCCCCCAGGCCATCGAGGAACTGGCGCGCGCCGCCGGCATGGAAGTGCCGCGCGAGGAAGGCGTGCGCGGCCAGCGCCCGCGCCAGTCGAGCGACTCGCCGCTCTACCCCCTGCTCGAAGCCGCCGCCGATTACTACCGCCAGGCGCTCAAGAGTCATCCCAGCCGCCGCGCCGCCGTCGACTACCTGAAAGGCCGCGGCCTGTCCGGCGAGATTGCCCGCGACTTTGCCTTAGGCTTCGCCCCGCCCGGCTGGGACAACCTGCTCAAGCATTTCGGCGCGGATAACCTGCAGCAGAAAACCATGATCGACGCCGGCCTGCTGATCGAAAACGCCGAGACCGGCAAGCGCTACGACCGCTTCCGCGACCGGGTGATCTTCCCGATCCGCGACAGCCGCGGCCGGGTCATCGCCTTCGGCGGCCGCGTACTGGGCGACGACAAACCCAAGTACCTGAACTCGCCGGAAACCCCGGTATTCCACAAGGGCCAGGAGCTCTACGGCCTGTTCGAGGCGCGCAAGAGCAACCGCGACCTCGACGAGATCATGGTCGTGGAAGGCTATATGGATGTCATCGCGCTGGCCCAACAGGGTCTGCGCAATGCGGTCGCGACCCTCGGTACCGCCACCAGCGAGGAACACCTCAAGCGTCTGTTCCGCATCGTGCCCAGCGTGCTGTTCTGCTTCGATGGCGATGCCGCCGGACGCAAGGCGGCCTGGCGCGCACTGGAGGCGACACTGTCGAACCTGCAGGATGGCCGCCGCGCGCGCTTTCTATTCCTACCCGAAGGCGATGATCCGGACAGCCTGGTGCGCGCCGAAGGCACCGATGCCTTTCTCGCCCGCATCCAGCAGCAGTCGCTGCCGCTGGCCGACTACTTCTTCCAGCAACTGACCCTGGAAGCCGATCCACGCTCGCTGGAAGGCAAGGCGCACCTGGCCACCCTGGCCGCCCCGCTGATCGAAAAGATTCCCGGCGCCAACCTGCGCACCCTGATGCGCCAGCGTCTCGCCGAGATCACCGGTCTGACCGGCGAGACGCTCAACAGCATGGCGCAGAGCGCCCCGCGGACCGCCACCAGCGACTACCCCGCGGAAGCCTATTACGACATCGAGCCCGACTACGCCGATGTCGCCGACTACGCCAACCACATCGAACCGCCGGCCGAACAGAACGAAACCGGCCGCAGCTGGAAGAAGGGCGAAGGCAAGCGCTGGAACAAGGACGACAACTGGAAACGCGGCAAGGATCAGGCGCCGCGGGCCAAACGCAAGCCGGTCAGTGTGGAGTCGCCGACCCTGACCGCACTGCGTACCCTGCTGCACCACCCGCACCTGGCGCAGAAGGTCGAGACCGTGGAGCATTTCGCCGCCGAACAGGACACCTACGCGCAGCTGCTGGTCGCCCTGCTCGGCGCACTACAGAAGAATCCCAAGCTGCGCTCGCTGCAACTGATCGCCCGCTGGCACGGCACCGACCAGGGCCGCCTGTTGCGCGCGCTAGCGGAAAAGGAATGGCTGATTTCGGCCGACAACCTTGAACAACAGTTTTTCGACACTATAACTAGTCTTGCAGCCCGCCAACGCGAGCGCAGCCTGGAACACCTACTGAGCAAATCCCGCGAGGGCGCTCTCAGCGCCGAGGAAAAAAGCCAGCTCCTCGAACTTCTGAATCGCTCCGTCTCTTCAGTCAAACCGACCTCAACTGGCGCGTAGTCGTCAAGTTCAGGTATAATCCTCGGCTTGTTTTTTGCCCGCCAAGACCTTCAATGGATAGGGTGTTATGTCCGGAAAAGCGCAACAGCAGTCTCGCCTCAAAGAATTGATCAGCCGCGGTCGTGAGCAGGGTTACCTGACTTACGCGGAGGTCAATGACCACCTGCCGGAGGATATTTCCGACCCGGAACAGGTGGAAGACATCATCCGCATGATCAACGACATGGGGATCAACGTATTCGAGACAGCTCCGGATGCAGATGCCCTGCTCCTGGCCGAAGCCGAAACCGATGAAGCCGCCGCCGAAGAAGCCGCCGCCGCCCTGGCTGCAGTGGAAACCGATATCGGCCGCACGACCGACCCGGTGCGCATGTACATGCGTGAAATGGGCACGGTCGAGCTGCTGACTCGCGAAGGCGAAATCGAAATCGCCAAGCGTATCGAAGAAGGCATCCGCGAAGTCATGGGCGCCATCGCCCACTTCCCGGGAACCGTCGACAGCATTCTCGCCGAATACGATCGCGTCACCACCGAGGGCGGCCGTCTGGCCGAGGTCCTCAGCGGCTATATCGATCCCGACGACGGCATTGCCGCGCCGGCCGAGCCGCCCGCGCCCGTCGTGCCCAAGGACGCGACCAAGGACGACGAGACCGAGGAAGAAGCCGAGAGCGACGACACCGAAGAGGAAGAAGGTGACGGCGGCCCCGATCCGGAAATCGCCCGCCAGCGCTTCGGCGCCGTGGCCGAGCAGATGGACAAGGTTCGCAAGACACTGAAGAAGCATGGCCGTCACAGCAAGCAGGGCGTCACGGAGCTCAAGCTGCTGGCCGAGCTGTTCATGCCGATCAAGCTGGTACCTAAGCAGTACGATGCGCTGGTCAACCATGTGCGCGGTGCTCTCGAGCGTCTGCGCGGCCAGGAACGCGCCATCATGCAACTCTGCGTGCGTGATGCACGTATGCCGCGTGCCGACTTCCTGCGCCTGTTCCCGGGCAAGGAAACCGACACCGACTGGACTGCCGAGCTGGCCAAGGGCAAGGGCAAGTACGCGGAAGCGATCGGCAATCTGCAGGCAGAGATCAAGGCCTGCCAGCAGAAGCTGATCGATCTGCAGAACGAGACCTCGCTGACCATCGCCGAGATCAAGGACATCAACCGCCGGATGTCCATCGGCGAGGCCAAGGCCCGCCGGGCGAAGAAGGAAATGGTCGAGGCCAACCTGCGCCTGGTCATCTCCATCGCCAAGAAGTACACCAACCGCGGCCTGCAGTTCCTTGACCTGATCCAGGAAGGCAACATCGGCCTGATGAAGGCGGTGGACAAGTTCGAATACCGCCGCGGCTACAAGTTCTCGACCTACGCCACCTGGTGGATTCGCCAGGCGATCACCCGTTCCATCGCGGACCAGGCGCGCACCATCCGTATCCCGGTGCACATGATCGAGACCATCAACAAGCTGAACCGCATCAGCCGCCAGATGCTCCAGGAAATGGGTCGCGAACCCACACCGGAAGAGCTGGGCGAGCGCATGGAAATGCCCGAAGACAAGATCCGCAAGGTGCTCAAGATCGCCAAGGAACCCATCTCGATGGAAACTCCGATCGGCGACGATGAAGACTCGCACCTGGGCGACTTCATCGAGGACAGCACCATGCAGTCGCCGATCGACGTGGCCACCGTGGAAAGCCTCAAGGAAGCCACCCGCGAAGTACTGGCCGGCCTCACCGCAAGGGAAGCCAAGGTACTGCGCATGCGCTTCGGCATCGACATGAATACCGACCACACCCTCGAGGAAGTCGGCAAGCAGTTCGATGTCACCCGCGAGCGGATCCGCCAGATAGAAGCCAAGGCACTGCGCAAGCTGCGCCACCCAACGAGAAGCGAGCATCTGCGCTCCTTCCTCGACGAGTGAAAAAGAACCCCGGCCCAGCGCCGGGGTTTCTCATTCTGCACCCTGCGAATGGCGCATAAGCGCACGCATCGTTATAATCCCGCCTCCTTCTGGGGGCCTATAGCTCAGTTGGTTAGAGCAGAGGACTCATAATCCTTTGGTCCACGGTTCGAGTCCGTGTGGGCCCACCACCTTCAAAGCCGCGTACTGCGCGGCTTTTTCATGCCTGGTCGAAAAACAGCTAGACCAGTCCTATAGTCCAAAGGTACAAATTCAGTACAGTGCCGGTACAGCGGCACGCCTTTGGAGCAGGGAAAGATGGCTACCATCGTCAAAACGGAAGCCGGCACTTGGAAGGCCCTCGTGCGCAAAACCGGTTGGCCGACCAATACCAAAACCTTCCGCACCAAGCGCGATGCCGAAGACTGGGCACGCCGCACCGAAGACGAAATGGTTAGGGGTGTATACATCCAACGCAGCGGCTCCGAGCGCATGACTTTGGAAATGGCACTGAAACGCTACCTCAGCGAAATCAGCCCAACCAAGAAGCCGACCACCCAGCGCGCCGAAGCCACCAAAGCCCAACAGCTGATCAGCCACCTGGGCAAATACTCCATGGCCGCCCTATCCGCTGAAATCATCGCCGGCTACCGCGACACCCGCCTGGCCTCGATCACCAATCGCGGCAAGCCCACCAGCAACAACACCGTGCGCCTGGAGCTGGCCCTGCTCAGCCACCTGTTCACCGTGGCCATCCAGGAATGGGGCCTGGGCCTGAGCTTCAACCCGGTACTGAACATCCGCAAACCCAGCCCCGGCGAAGGCCGTGACCGGCGCTTGTCTGCAGAAGAAGAACGCCGCCTGCTGACCGCCGTGAACAATCACAGCAACCCCATGCTTGGTTGGATCGTCCGAATCGCCCTGGAAACCGGTATGCGCTCGTCTGAGATCACATCCCTGCGCAGGCATCAGGTCGATATGAAAAAGCGTGTGGTGCGCCTCTCAGACACCAAGAACGACAGCGCACGCACTGTCCCACTCAGTAAATGGGCCACAGAGACCTTCCAGGCAGCGCTGAACAACCCTGTACGCCCGATTGACTGTGATCTGGTGTTCTTTGGCGAGCCAGGCAAAAACGGCAAACGCGGCCCCTACGCCTTCACCAAAACCTGGGGCTTGCTCAAAACCAAGCTAGGTATGCCGGACCTGCGCTTCCACGATCTGCGCCATGAGGCGGTAAGCCGATTGGTCGAGGGCGGACTATCCGACCAAGAGGTATCCGCCATCAGCGGGCACAAGTCGATGCAGATGCTCAAGCGCTACACGCACCTGCGCGCCGAAGACCTTGTCGGCAAGCTGGACAACCTGCAACGCAGCACCAGAACTCCTTCTAGAGAACCATAATCAGCCTTCTTGCGAGTCTATTGCCAATGAAGCGAGTCAAAAAAAGCACAAAAAAGCACAGCAAAAAAATGCGAGCAAGAAAAAAGAGGCGTTGCAAAATTACAAGAGCTTCATAGTAAGACTAAAAGATCGAGACAAAGACCCTGTAATACTAAATACAAAAACCGCATTTGAGTATTTCCTTTCTTTCTTAAAGCCAGGGGAGTGGGACATACGCCGAGAACGCGTAATGAAGTACTTTGAAAGATTAGCTCAAGGTATCGAAAAGCCTACTGAGGCTAGCCCGCTTTCGGCTGAAGAAAGCAGAATCGCATTTCATGAAGATTGGATGTCATGGTACATGTATCTTGCAGAGTGCACAGTCCACCGCCCCTTCACGGACCAAGAATCTCAATCAGCTAGAATCCGCCCTTTTTTTAACAAGCTCGGAGCAAGCATCGAAAGCCTTAAAGCCATTAATGGGATTGAGGGAAAGATCCATGACATGTTCTATGACAACAATAACAACACAGATTCAGCACTATTCGAGTTAGTCGTAGCGGTATGCTACATAGAGAATGGATGGCAAGCGGAATTCATCCCAGAGACACATAACAAAACCCCCGATATCAAGGTCACAAAGGGTTCCACAACACTTTATGTAGAATGCAAACGACTTCAGAAAGTAACCGACTACTCTGAAAGCGAGCGTCAAGCCTGGCTCCGCAGATGGAAGCTATTGTCAGAAGAAATGCTTCGCTATCGAATCCCATCGTTTGTTGAAGTCACCTTCAAGAAGGAGGTCGATGCCACCCCGCAAGGATTACCAGCCAAAGCATTCAAAGACCTGGCCACTTGCGGGGCCATTGCAGAAGGGATGTGCATTGAGAATGATGACATCAAGTTGTGTGCAAGGCATATCAACAAAAAGAGAATAGATAACCATCTAAAAAGATGGAGCGTACGACATGCGTCATCCCAGATGAATGCACTTATAGATGAGCAATGGACTCCTGAGGCTGCTTACACATTTTTGATGTCTTGTAAGAGATCTCGCTCTACCGAGCCGCACTCAGGATTATTCGGCTGGTTTATAACTGATGTAGACAGCGTCTACGCCGCAAAATGGGAGTGCATAGCCGATGAGTCTATCGACAAGAAAGCCAAGGATGTTACTAAGCACCTTGCAAAGGCCGTCAAGCAAGCCCCAAATGATGCACGCACAGTAGTACATATAGGATACGAGACTCTCAATGGC
Source organism: Pseudomonas mangrovi (assembly GCF_003052585.1). Classification (GTDB taxonomy): domain Bacteria; phylum Pseudomonadota; class Gammaproteobacteria; order Pseudomonadales; family Pseudomonadaceae; genus Aquipseudomonas; species Aquipseudomonas mangrovi. Next base: position 52,338 of record NZ_QASN01000013.1, read on the forward strand.
CCCATTGTCGAAGTGGCACGAGATCAGAAAATTGTTGAAACCCTGAACTCTTTTGACTTTGGTGATAAAGACATTGCATGTGTATTTTGCCACTCATTTCAGTCCAGAACATTCCCCGATGGCGAGTATGATTTTGCGGAAACAACTCGCCACAGAGCCTATTCCTTAACACCAGACGACATTCTCCCAGAGAGGCTTTTGCTTGGAACAGAACAGGGCACTAAAGTGAAGGATGACACACACTGGAACCAAGACCTTCGCGAAATTCTTGGGCTTAGCTAGGGATTAGCAATTAACCGAGAGACATAACTCACCCGGCAGGCGACAACGAGGCATAGCCTGCTCACAGGGAAAAGAGAGCTCAGCCGCTTTTCTCCCGGCGGAGAATCCACCGGAAGAAAAGCGCCTCTACTCAAATGTTCCTTACTCCTGCGGCACACGCATCATGCGCGCCAACCCATCCACTGTGCCTTTGGTCAGCCCCGCCTCTTTAGCTATCGCCGCCACCGACAGCCCCCGCCCCAAGGCATCCTTGATGGAAGCGATGACGCTATCTGGTACCTGTGCTTCGCCGGTCAGAGGGTTGATGTAACTGCCTGCACGATGAGCATTCATCAGCGACTCCAGGCTCTTCTTGGCCTTGGAAATCGCCTGACGCGAGATACCCAAGCGCCTGGCCATCTCTGACTGACTCAAGCCTTCCTGATGCATCAACCAGACCTTCTCGCGCAAGCCGAGCGAGCTCCCGTGGCTCGGCGCAATTGCATGTAACCCCGAGTGCACCTGGTCAAAGGCAACCTTTCTGATCTCCTGCAGATCAGCCGCGTCAGGTGATCGCAGGTTGAAGGCAAAGTCAGATCTGGCCGCGCCAGTCAGCACAGAAAGGTGATGTTGAAACGCTACCCGATAGCGCAAATCAGCGTGGTACTTTGGTGATCCCGGCTGATGCACCGAGCAATATCTGCGGCTCAGGTTTCCTACCACGACTCTCTCAGCGCGGAACCGATCGAATATGGCACTGAGCTTTGTGACCTCAGCTTTCGACAGCAGCGCGCATGAGCGGGGAAGATGCTGACAAGCTTTCAGCATTAGGGCCTGTGCCCACCGCGTTTCGTAGATCCCCCCCGTGAAGCGGCCGCCACTCACAACCTCGCCGACCTCCTGATTCTCTTGAGCGGCCAGCTCCTGCAATCTGCTGGATCTGATGCTCAGCCGCCAGCAGAGCTCACAGTAAGCGTCTCCCTGAGGGCGCGTCCGCTCATCCTGCAGCGTGTCGAAGTTCACCAAGGCAGTAGTGCGCTTGGGCCTGAAGCAGCGCAGCAACCGAAACAGTTCACGTACCGACTCCAGCGCCCCACATAGAGCTTCCGCACCCTGGCGTGGCTCCCCTTTTGAATCCAAGAGGCTACGGATCGAGAACCGCAGATTTGCATCCCAGCGCTCCATGTTCAGCAGCTGCCAGTCGATCTCGGGCATATCTTCTGGCTTGGCAGTCACGAACTCACTCGTTACGACCTTGGAAGTCAGCAACCCGGACGATTGGACGACGGGCATCGCGCAGAATGAAGGCGGATGCTGCGCCATCTCAGAGAGGCTGGAACCGCTAAGTAACTCCTTGGCCCATGCTCCGCTGTAGCCGGAAATACAGTTGGTCAGCGCGCTGTCGAGATTTAGCCGCACCAGAGGCCAAATTGGATAGCGCCTAGATGTCAGGCTCGATGACTCGTTCAGGCCTGACAATACAGCGCTATAGCCTGCCGCGAACTGACCCGTGCAGCGGGGATCGCAGGCATATTCACCGAGGCGAGAGAGGACGTAGTCTAGGCGAGCCATGTCAACCTAAAAATCAAATAAACAGGCTCTATAATAGGCGTAGCTATCCGTAGTGTTCCACCTACATTCCCCAATGCAGGTGAAACACATGACAACTGAAGAAGTGATCCTGAGCAGAACTGGTGGATCTCCCCTGCTCTCTCTGACACAGGTAGCAGAGATCCTACACCGTAGTCCCGAGGGCCTGCGCATAACTCTGTCCAGAGATAATGACATCGCAAGAAGCTTGAACTCATGCAGGGTCAAGATCGGCCGACGCGTCTTTTTTCGCGTCGCCGGCGTCGCACAATTCATCGACGAGGCCTGAGGCTAACCCATGTCGGCACTGGCCGCCTTGGCGCGACTTGGAGAGTCGTTATCCAGCCGGTCATCGGCTCTGCCGGAAGTATCCGAAGATATTCCGTCCACAGACCTGCGAATGAAAAGCTGGCCTGATCAAGCCAGAGGCGTACCCAACATCACCCTCCGCTCGGCTCTATTCGGCTCGAGCCGTTCCACCAGCAACACCTATCTCCAGCGCGCCGAGATCTTCTGTCAGAAGCCTACGAGGATGAGGTACACGGGGCCACGACTGGATCAGGGCGATCTGGATGTCTGGATTACGGTGCTGCACATCGCACGTCAAAGAAAGATGGGCACCGCCTTCAAAACCAGTGCCTACGAGCTATTGAAACAGCAAGGAAAAACTGACGCCGGTAACAACAGAAAAACGCTCTACAAGCGTCTACACCGACTAACTGCCGCCACACTGGAGATCGAAAGACCTCGGTCTACCTACACGGGTGGACTCATCTTTTCGTTCGAGCGTGACGAGCTGACGCATGAGCTTGTCCTCACCCTCGATCCAAAGCTCAGCAAGCTATTTGGTCCCGATGAATTCACGCATGTAGATTGGCCAATTCGCCGCCGCCTAAATGCCAAACCACTTGCCCAGTGGCTGCACGGCTTCTTATCAAGCCATGCCGAACCAATTCCCATGGCGGTGGACACGATCATGCGGATGGCGGGCAGTCTAGATGCCTCAGCATCCAGCCGAGAGCAAAACCTTCGCAGAGCACTAGACGCCCTGCAGCATGCCTGCGAACTGAACAAGCAGCCTTTGAGCTACGAGATTCTCAGCGGCATCGTTCACATCAGGAAAACGCCGAGCAACAGTCAATCTCGCCATCTTGAGAGAAAAAACGGTCGGAAAAAAACGAAAACCGGATACCGTACTGTTGGCTAGGGCATGCCGTACCATCGACTAAAAACTGCCGTACTGCCGGCTAGGAAGTGCCGTACTATCGGCTAAATTATCCACAGGCAAAATCGGCTGCATACCCCGTATTACAAGGCCTCTGCATCAGACGCATGAACCCCTAATCATTTCTAATCGTTCTAATCCTGCAGGAGATCCGCATGGGCATGATCGAGGCGAGCAGCGGTAATCTCTACGCAGACCTTGGGCACACTGACGCGGACACCATGCAGGCAAAAGCCCAAACAGTGGTCGCAATACACCAAGCCATAGAAGACCAGCAGCTGTCGCTCGACAGCGCTGCCCGCCTGACGGGCATATCCAGAGATGAACTGCTGGCCATCCTGTCCGGTCAATTCCGGGATCACACGCTCAGCGCTCTAGGGCGCATGCAAATGGAGATTCATCAGTGCACGAAGAAGTGAGTGTGCCCCAGGCTGAGCAGCCCGGTTACTGGCGGGAATATTTCATAAACCGGGGCGATCCAAATTCCCTCGGCTTCGCGATGTGGCGAAACCTTTTCGATGACTCGGAGCTAGGCGAACTCATTACGCTCCCAGGAGAGGGCCTTGATCAGGCCAACCAGCGCCATCAGCGTAAGCTGCACGCCATGCTGTCAGCCTTGGAAGAACTACAGCTGCCCGAGCAAGAGTGGCTGGTTACGCGACTCCGCCGGGAGCTGAAACTGCAGTCACTTTGAATCGTTAGCGCTCCATATCCTGCTCATCGCTACGCTGCTCTTTGTCTGCTGCGCGAGCCTCGGCCTGCTCCCGCATTTGCTCTAGCGAATTACGCGCTCCGGCTCCCCCCTGCCCACCTTCTTGCGTCGAATCTTTCAGGTGCCCTCTCTCGACTGCCCGGGCTTTCATCTGATCCATGCGGACAACGTTTTGCCCTGGTGCCTGGGCATGCTCTTTGATATGTCCCTGTTGCGCGGCCCGAGCTTTCATCTGCTCTACGGCAGTAGGTTGCCTGGAGGGCTTCACCCCATTCTCCCGCTGTAGCTGATTCACCAGTCGATCTTGCTCATCGCGCCGCTCCTGCTCCATTTGGCGCCGCTGTTGCTGGGCCGCCTGTGCCTGGTCGGCGCGTTCTTTCTGGACGCGCAGATCCTGAGCTGCTTTCTCTGCGTCGGGCCCTTTCCCCTGTAGCCGCATAGACTCCTGGTTCTCGCGGCGCTCATTCTGCCGAGCCAGAGCGGTGGCGATTCGGCCAGCCTCTTTTGCACTCGCTCGCTCAGCAAGCTCCTTATTGGCTGAGGATGTGTTTTTCGTGTTCTTTGCCATGTGGCTATGCTCCCCTTCTCTGCCAGCTACGAAGCCGGCTCCATGTGAAACGTCCGGTCCATTTCGTTCTGCGAGTCGGCGTTCTCGCTCAAGCTCAAGGCTGATGATTTCTGCACCCGTACTGGGCACCTCACGCCGCAAGACTTCGCGGCTTTGGGACAGCTCCGCGCGCGCCTGGCGAAAGTCGATAACCTTGGCCCTCAGTGCGGGATCTCTCCACTCACTCGGTAGATACTTGCGCTCAGGTATGAGTCCAGTATTCCGCTGAGCATGGCTTCGCATGTCTATCCGCTCGGCCAGACCGGCTCGCTCCAAATGGGCATTGCACGTCTTCTCCCAACGGTCGCGGAGCTGACGTAGCTCGGCCTTGCGCTCCGCTGCGCTCAAGGTCATTCCTGCACTAGGGCCATAGCCCTTACGGGCGCCACCAAGCGCCGGATTCTTGCTGTTGTAGCGCTTGAAATACTGATCAGGATCGCGCTCGATGCGATCCCGCTGACGCTCACTGAACATCAAATGAACGTGCGGCTGCTCACCGCCATCTGCTGCTCGCGGTGAATGAATAGCCCATTGATAAGCATGGCGCTCACCGATCTCTTGGCGCACGAAATCGCGCACCAGGTCAGCCCGCTGCTGAGCTGAAAGCTCGCGCGGTAAAGCGATTTCCATCTCTCGATAGGTCGTGCCGTTTTTCCGCTCATTCAGGTCAGCGGCTTTCCAGAACTCCTGTGGGTGCTGCCGAGCCCACGCAGGCATGTTTCCAGACTCCGATGCCTCCAGCTTTTCATTCCGATCAAGCCTTGCGGCGTACTTACCTTCACGGGCGATATAGGCGGCATGAGGCCCAGCCTTTCCGGCTTTGCCAACCTTCATGCTTAACCGACCAATCGCCATAGCGAACCCACCTCAACCTCTTTGGATTTTCGCGTCCGCGAAAATGCGCCTCTGCTTTTCGCTCTGATTTTCGCGTCCGCGAAAATTTGCTTTGGCTTCTGCCCCCGGCAGGGCGCGCTGTTTCTGAGGAACGAAGAAACAACTAAGCGCGCCTTCCAATACTTGTAAGGATATAGCAGCCCGCGCACACATCACATATAAAAGTTATAATTAAAGTCCCAATATGCAATTAAGCGTAATTAAGCGAAATGAAAGAAAACTGGATTGCCGAAAGACTGCTTTACATAAGAAACCTGAAATCGCCAAACGACCAACAGCGACTACTCCTTCTGTTATCCGAGAAGGAAGAGCGCACAGCGGAGGACAACCGGAAACTGAATTTTTTGCTCAAAGCCGAGTGGGCAGAGGTCAAGGCGCACAAGGCGCGCAGCGACGTTGCACGCATTGTCCAAGCGGAGAAGGACTCGGCACTAAAAGCCCGTGACCGCGAGCTGTATCAAGCAGCAGGACTTCTAATTCTCGCGGGGCTTGTCGACACCAAAACTGGAACGCCAGTTAATGATCGAGGCGAACTTTTAGGCGCATTGCTCGGAATGGCAAAGGTTCCAGCAAACGACCCTATTCGCACCGAATGGAAACGCACAGGCGATGCTCTTATTGCCAGCAAGGAGAAAGCAAGAGCAGTAATTTAGCGGCAAATTAACGCAACTTAAAATTCAACTATCGGGCAAGCGATAACCATGAATAAACTTTCAAAAAACAGGCTCTTCGATGATCCTGTCTCAAACTTGAAAAGCTGGCTTTTGCACCATGAGCAAAAGCGCATGCGCTCTGTAATCGGTCGCAAATATGAAGGCATCCTCGACCCTCAGGTCTACTGGATCACGGGAACGGATACCGAACACGACGGGCTTTCGAGTGAGCACCTCGAACGTATGGTTCAACGTCTGTCCCTGTCGCAGATTGGTGTTTTTCTCGCACAACGCATTTGGGCAAAGCGAACCTGGCTTCTGATGCCGGCGCTCCTGTTGATAGGCCTGCTGCTTGCGTACATTCTGCTGAACAAAGCCGGAACCACGACCAGCGATACGCTCATTCCGCTGGTGTTCACCGGCACGATCTGGCTCAGCGCCATACTGTGCTGCTCAGCCACGTTGTTCAGCTCCTTCGTCGCCCAAATTTTTCTGCCGAGGACACCCGTTCGCCAGGATGAAATCGACGCGGTCAAGGGCGTCATTTCCCGCTGCGTCGTCCGCGATCTGGAAGCCGATACGCCACCTGATCTGGCTGACCGCGCGCGACTGTTAGTGGCGGACTCCAACGGCAACTCGGTGGCTGGTCAGGTGCTGGCAACTGACTTGGAGTACTCGGCAGTACGCGCTGAATGGATGACAACCAAGGCCGTGCTCTTCATGGCTGGTTTGGTGATGCTCACGCCTGTGCTGGCCATCTCCTCGCCCATCCTGGCACTACTGAATTATTTTGCGCTGCTGGCTTGGAAGAGACTGGCATTCTGGATTCCCCGCGATGATGACCAGGGCCAACGGGGAGCAGGCAAAAGCGAACCCTCGGTGTTCTTCTTCGCGATCAAATTCGTGATCGTTCCGCTGCTGATACTCATCGGCCTATCCGCCTCCTACAAGGAGCATCTGGATACGTTCGTTCGCCTCGATGCCCAGCTCATCCAGTGGGCCTATGTGATCGGCATGTGGGCCTTCGCGCTCTACCTCGCCTTCACCGCAAAATCTCCTCTTACTGTGCGAGCCATGATGCTCGACCAGGCCGTGCGCGCAAGCGGCACAGAGCTACTGATCGACAAGGCTGGTCAAGCGCATTTCCAGCACCTCGAAGAGGCTCGGCTGACCCAGATTCACAACGCGAAAATTGACGAGTCTCCGTTTATCCACCTGGGAACCAGTACAGGCCTCCTGGCCCAGCGGCGCGACCCGCTAGCCCCCACCGAGGCAGGACTGCCCTTTGGGCTATCGGTGACTGATCTGGCCACGCATGTTGGCGTTCTTGGAGCCAGCGGCACCGGTAAAACTTCAGGTGTGATTCGACCACTGACCAAACAGTGGATTGAGCATGACCTGGGCGGACTTCTGGTGCTCGATGGGAAGGGTGCATTGCCACTGGAGTTCAATGGCATCGAGGGTTATCAGCTGATTAGCCCCGCACACGGCCCATTCAACCCGATCAGCGGCATGACGCCGGATGCCCTGGCTGACGTACTGCCGGATGTCTTCGATGACGGCAAAGGCGATGCCTTCTGGCGCGACTCCGCGCGGCTGATGCTTCGCATGGCTGCGATTCTGGTTGAGGCCCATCCCGAGCTTCCCTACACGCTCACTCAGATTCAGCAGTTCTGCCTGGCCAGCCACCAGGAGCGGGCGGACTGGCTGGACCCGATGGCCGATGCAATTGACGCGGACGTTCGTTTACTCGCCGCCGCCCACTATTGGCTGCTGGAGTATCCCGAGATCCCCGAGAAAACGGCCGGCAGTATCAGCAACATGGTGCGCACCTGGTTGGGCAATATCCTGCTGCAAGAGAAGCTGGGGCCATGGGTCAACACGACCGACAGCCAGTTCATGGTTGAGGACGTGATGACCGGCCAGAAAATTGGACTGCTATTGCCCGAATCTGAGTACGGCATTGGCGGAGTAGCCATTTCTGCGCTGTGCATGCGTCGGGTTTACGATGCGGTGAAGAAGCGCGGTGACAACTGGCGGTCCCTCGACGGGCACACCCCCGTACTGTTGGCGGCAGATGAAGTGCAAAACCTGTTAACCAGGGCCGACCTGGAAACCGTTCCCGTTGCTCGTAGCCTGGGGCTGTACCTCATGTTCGCCACGCAGAACGTAGACGGTCTGTATAAGCGGCTGGAGCGTGATGGCGCAGTGCAGATGCTGGGCAACCTTGCCAGCATCATTGCCCTGGCACCCCGTACCGACGACTCAAACAGCTACATCTCCAAGCGTATTGGCCATGTGTGGAAGGCCTCCACACAGAGCTTCCACGGACTACCTGACGCTGCCAGCGACCTGGGCCTATACCGCAACTCCGGCACGGATCAGGTCATGCAGTCGGTCACGCTGCATCGGCACGGCCGGCATGGCGCCCCTCGCTTGTCGTATGCCATCGGCCTCTGGCATCGCCAGTGGACGCCCAAGGCCATGAACTGGTTCGACGGAATGGCCATGCCAGACGACCCCAACCAGGCACCCCAGCGCCCAACCCTCCAGCTCGAACTCACGCCGCTCATTACCCCCGAGGAAATCGACACGCTGCTAGCGATACCCGGCACAGCGCTGGCGATCATCAACCGCGGAAGAATCCAACGCCGTGACGTTATCCGCCTGTACCCAAAACAGCAGGGAGCTGCAGCATGAGAACTCTGGAGCAATATCTGCCGGCCATGCGTGAAGCCCAGGGGCGCTGGTACTGGCCGCGCACATCCACGGTAGCCCCTATGGTTGCAATAGCCCTGCTTCTGGTGGCCTTTGTGTATGCCTATCGCTATCCAACCATGAAAGCCGAGGAAGCGGCCTTGCGCTTGGAGCGCTTCAACGTCTTGACCCTCGACTCGGCGCAGAAAACCCAAGCAGCGCTGACACGACTGCAGGCCCTGGTGGCTGAACAACCCGAATGGCTACGCGAGGTGGTGACCGAGCAGGTCGGCACCCTCAATGCCCATCTGGCCCTGATCCAACCCCTGACAAGAGAACAGGTGCTGCATCAAGCACAGGCCCAACAGGAGGCTTACGAGAAGGCTCAGCAGCTCATTGAGGCCTCCCCGTTCAAAGGTCTGACAAAGCAGCAGGTCCCCTTGAGTGCCGAAGGCAAAGCCTACCTGGACGCACTGGAGATTGAGCGCCCATCACGTTTTGATTATCAACGCTTGGCGGACGGCGTCATCAGCGCACTACCAAACCTGCAGGCCGGACTCAAGTTGCAGGCACAAGCGGAGAGCCTGGCTCACGAACTGGATGTGCGCTTGAACGGGGATAAGGCAGCCACTGCCACTCAGACAATCGCCCCTGTGGCGGAAGCATTACGCCCAGTCGCAGGGTCGACACAGCAGGTAGCCAAATCTGATGTTCCGATCAATGCACTGACCAGTGCACTGCGCCAAGCCGAGCGGGAGGCTGAACGACAGCAACGGCAAGCGGCGCTGGCTGCCGAAAGCCAACAGCGAAAGCTCGAACGTGCAGCAAGACAGGCAGAGCTTCAGGAGCAACGCAGGCAACAACAGGCACAGCGCGCCGCAGTACAGCAACAACGCGATTCGGAACGTCAGGCCAGGGCAGCAGCCGAGGCCCGACAACGCGCAGAGCGGGATGCCGAACGCCAGGCCGCCGCCGAGCAGCGTCAGGCCCAAGCAACCATAGAAGCGAAAAAGCGGGAATGCACTGCGAGCCTTGTTGCTCGGGCAAAGTGCGCAGCTCAGGGATATAACCCACTGACTGGCATGAAGAACTGAGTGATGGCGAGCCGGGGGCAAGCCCGGCCCGCCACTCCCGTACCCAGCGGCAAGACCGCGCACAGGATTGCGCAAGTAGACGTCACGCCTCCCATTTTCGCGTCCGCGAAAACGCATCGTCAGGCCCGTTTTTTTCGCGGACGCGAAAATGAATCGCTAGGGGCCTGGGAAAAGAACAATCAGTGCGCGCTCTGGAGGCGCCGGGAGAGAGAAATGATAAAGAGCTTGGCGTTTAAGGAATGGCACCCTCTCGCCATCAGCCTAGGTCTAATGGCGACGGCACTCATAGCGGCCATCGTTTCCACCGTCATTGAATACCACGTTATGGAGCTGGGCATCAGCTTCGTGCTCGGTGCCTGCGCTGCACTGACCACAAGCACATGGGCAGCACGCTATCGAAAGCGCTCAATTCACACCATGCGTGATGGCTCGCTAAGCGGCAAAGCAAACGGAGAACAACCGCGCTATCTAGGCTGAAAGCCGCCCGCGCAGACAGAGCCTTGCGTATTCATCGCCAAGCGCACCCAGTACGGCAGCAAAGCTAGGCTCACAGTTTTTTTCGCGGACGCGAAAATATTGCACGGGCTTACCGACCTACCACTCAACAGCGCTCGGCTTTTTCAGCAAGCTGGTGAGGGTCAGGGTGACTTGTCGCGCTGGCCCTCACCAGCAGACACAGCGGACTCCCTGCGAATCTCATTTTCGCGTCCGCGAAAATTTCCCCTCTGGCCTCCTTAACTTCCCCATCAGGGAAGGATTCCGGGCACCTCCTATGCCAGTACGCAGGATGCGGCTTCCAGCATGACCTATAGGGGAAAGATTCCGGCTTAAAATCGGCCAGTCCACTAACGAAACAAAATCGTCTCGGCCTATCCAACTTCGCGAATGACCTCTCCCCAAAGCGGCACGAATTCCTGCTCAATAGTGTTCCCGCCGCAACCGCCCCCTCGGTGCGAGGCGAAGAAAAATACAGCCCTCAAGCGCTCTGGAACGACCATGCATAGGCGCCTTTGCTAGGCGGCAAAAGCCAGCTGCATGCATACGGTCATCCATCGCTAAACCCACGCAGGCACAGGGCACCAGTAGATACTTCCTGTATCATCGTGCGCCAGTCCGCTTGCCTCCCTCGTACCCACGGTGGGAGCAATAGCCTTTGAATTCTTATGTTGAGCTCTATGATCAATCCCACTCTCATCAAGATCCGCCAGAAGATCCAGGCACAGAAGCTGACTCTTCAAGAAGCAGCAGCGGCTATTGGTATCGGTGCCTCAGCTCTGGAGCGGCATCTCTCAGGCGAGTATGTCCGTAGTGACTCGATGGCCAAATATCGGCTCTGGCTGGAAGAGGTACAGGCTCAAAACAACCCGCAGGCCACTGCAAAGCAGCGCAGCGATGTTGAGGAGGAATTCTTGTCGCCGCTCCCTCCGATTGGAGGTATGGACACCCAATCTATAACACCTCAAAAGCCCTTGAATGTGGTTGATCTCTTTTGTGGTTGCGGCGGTATGTCCCTGGGCTTCGAGCGCTTTGACGGTGGGCGTGTATATCGTGTGGCAATGGCATTGGATATCGAAGCCCCAATGGTACGGGTCTTCAATGACAATCACCCATCGCCCTCTGGGAACCTGCCTATAGCCAGGCAGAGCGATATAACGGATTTCATGAGCGAGTCCGAGATTCAAGGCTATTACCTAGACCACCTTGCTCGGACTACTGGCGATACCGCCCTAGCCAAGGAGCTTACCGAGCTCGGCAACGGTGGCATCCCGAGCCTTAGGAAACGGCTTAGGGAACTCGACCAAGACTTTCTAGAAAATCTGCACGCCCTCAGAAGTCGTACCGATTACATCTCGGCAATCAAAAGCCTTGGCTCTGCAACACTAGGTCAGACTTCGGTTTCAGGTTTTCACAACGCGACAAAATTGCCATCAAGCGGAGGCTCTTATCCCAAGGTTGGCCCCCTAATCTGGCATCAAGACGGGGATATCCCGGACACAGTCCGCCCCTTCGATGCACCACTCGACGATAAGCTGCTACGTTCTTGCCGCTCACGCATGCGTAAACTCTGGGACAATGAGGCAGGAAAACTATCGACTCGGGCCGCTGGTGCTGGGCGCGGGCAACTTGCATCCGCTGCAGAACGGATCGACAGGTTCATGGACTTCTTAGAAAGCTCCGTGATGCGCGCAGTCAAAGCCTTGTGGGTGGAGTGGCGCGCTACACGTGAAGCTGTAAGGCGGTCCTTCTTTGAAGCCCCCCTTACTCAGGCAAGGCTCAAATCCATCTATGAAGATGGGCGACAGGTGACAGTGTTGCTCGGCGGCCCGCCCTGCCAAGGATTCAGCCGAATCGGCCGAGGAAAGATTCGCAGCCTCAAAGAGCAGAGCGTCCACGTCCATGAAGACGAGGACTCTGTCGACAGCCGAAACCAGCTGATGCATCAGTATGTCCTCTTTGTCGCGGCACTCGCCCCCAAGATCTTCCTTTTCGAGAATGTGCGTCACTTCCAAGCGGTGGTCAAAGCAGAAGGCATTGAGTTCGATGCAGCCGACATCCTGGCTGAAGCAATCGAATCAGTATCTGAGCGGGGGCTTGGCTATGCCGTATCGCGAAAAATCGTTGTTGCCTCACAACATGCAGTGCCACAGGCTCGCGAGCGCTTTGTTATGGCTGGCGTGAGAAAAGAACTGAGCAAAACCCTCTCAAGCGCGGACGCTGCGGCGTGGTGCCTGTCGCTACAGCGACGGAGAGCAGTTCCTTTACAAGTTGCGCTGGAAGAACTGCCTGAGCCCAACTTCAGCAATCAGGAGCTGCAGGAGGCCATACTCGAAAAACCGCACAGCCCTCTACGCAATGAGACCGCTGTGCCAGATCAGGCCAGTGATATCTACAGGGCCTGGGCATTCCGCGGCGCAGTGGTCGATGCACACCTTGCGCGCCCCCCTCGGCGCGACGATGAAGCATTCTTCTCGCTGATGGGGCCAGGTAAGCGCTGGATGGACTATCGCTGCGACGAAGCACCAACGCTTCAGCGACTTGCAGCGATGCTGGCGAAGCTAAACGATGCGCTCAAATCCTCCCCGGATCTAGCGGCACGTCTTGGCATATCTAATGATGAGGTCAGCAATCTGGTAGCGTCCGCAGATGGCTCATTGAGTCTTCGCCTGCTGCTAGAGAGCATTCCACCTCAACCAGGTGAACTTGAACATCATCTGCTGACGGCGACCTACCTGCGCAAACGCGAAGGTGCTCATGGCGATTGGTTGTCTCGCATGGATCCGGCACAACCATCCAAGACGATCGTCAGCCATATGGCGAAAGACACTTATGCGTTCGTCCACCCAACCCTCCCGCGCACGCTATCAGTAAGGGAAGCGGCACGGGTGCAGTCCTTCCCTGATGACTACAGGTTCGGAAGCGTTGGCCTGGTGGACGGCTTCCGAGTCGTAGGTAATGCAGTTCCCCCGCTACTGAGCCTGCAGTTTGCAGAGAGAGTCGCGCAGGTTCTATCCAAGGAAGACGTGACGCCTGGATCGAAGAAAACGCCTAATGCCGCGCCTATCATCGAATCAGAACAACTTGCCATCACCTAAGACGTCAATGCTCGCTCTGGACCTAGAGCACGCCCGTAGTACAAACATGGCAAACATCAGAGGGAGGGACACCTCCCCTGAAATACTGCTGCGCAAAGCGCTATGGCATAGCGGGTTTCGATTCCGGGTGAACTTCCGGGTCGCCGGAGTTCGCCCTGACATTGTTTTCACTGCACGCAAACTGGCGGTATTCGTTGACGGCTGTTTCTGGCATGGCTGCCCACAACACTATGTTATGCCTCGAACAAGGCCAGAGTTCTGGTCGGAGAAATTGGAGACCAACACCAGGCGAGACCGCAAACAGACCGCAGCTCTGATCGAAAGTGGGTGGCGTGTCTTAAGATTTTGGGAACATGAAATTGAATCTGATCTCGCGCATGTAACGGCAGATGTTGCAAATGCCTACCTTGATCTAGGAATGGTATTCAGAGATCGAGCAATGGTGGTAAAGGTGGAGCCTGCATGCTCAAGCGGAACTCTGGAACGCTGGTATATCGAATACTTGGTTTCTGACCAACCGGCAAGCATAGAGGTGCGCTCCAGAAAGCCGAAGAATCCTGCTCTATTCAGGTAGAACAGTACCGAGCATTCGAGTGAGCAATTCATAGCTCGATTCTCGTGCCTTAGCGCTACGACTTACCAGTCCTTCTACATCAACGCCTATCAAGTGCACTTGAGCATTTGTATCAGCATCACGATAGCTTTTAGTCCATGTCCCCGGCATCCAGGGAGCTTTCGGAACAAGGATCACTGCTTCCGACACTTTGTATCGTGTCAGGTATGCATGTATCTGATAAAAGTCTTCCCGCTTTATCCCATGTGCCGCTCCGCTCTCACTTGCACGCTTCCACTTAGCATCTGCAATCGCAACAGGCTTTTCTCCACGAGTAAAAACATAGTCTGGCCGCAGCCGGACAACTCCAGATTGCTCTTCCTCATCTACGAATAAGAACAAAGGCTCGCTTCGGGATTTGACACTTGTACCACTACCATCAACCGCAGTGGCAAGAATATTTCTTAACGCACGCTCATAGAGATGCTGCATGGGGAAAAGCAAAGAGAACGCTTGGTTACGCCCTCCAAAAGTTGGATCCGGCGACTGCCCGCTTAACAACAATCGACCTACCGCCAGCGTCTTAGACCAGCGCATTTCATATCGGGAAAGCACTAACGCATCCACTTGAGCAACACTGACTACTTTGTTGTCCACTGTTGAAAGAGTGGACAGAATCATCCCTAGCCTCTGCCGGTTGACAGCACTCCGAGTAATTCGATGCAAGAAGGTCGCTATTCCCTTGAGAACCTGGGCAAGCTGGTTGTTTACACCTAATAGGGAATGGCGAACTGGAATAATTGCGGATCCCGGCAGGCGAGTAGATAACCGCGTAAAGTCAATCCGCCCTCTCAATACAGACGAATCTTCACGCACCTCTTCATAACGCCTGGGGTGACCTTCGCGCAAAGCATTGGCCATCTCCTTCGCCACCTCAAATACCATCGCCTCCAAGGGGTCTATGGTTTCCGCACGGACCTCTGCCGAACTCTGATGTGGGTAACTGAGATAGCCGGCAGAGCGCAGAAGGTTCAACAAAAATGACTTATCACGCTCAGGTTCAGCCGTATCGAGCTTGGGTAGGATGTTGATTCGAATACGACCGAGCTGAACACAGCCGACAACCTCCCCTGCATACAGCCCTCCCCGCTTCCAGCGAAAAGCCGTAAAAGGTGCCGAGTCCGTGAGCTGTATAAGGCGGTCTGCAAACCAACGGGGGTCGACATCAGGGGGCAGCGGGACGGGCATGCCTTCCCAAGTGGTGACTTCAGGCAAAGAGTTACCCTCTGGGTTAGTTACCCGCCGCTAACGCACCAAAAAAGCGATGGAACCGCGCCCCATCCCAGCCCGCACTGCTCGGATCCCACCAATATGAGAATGTTAATGACTTCGCCTCAAAGGACTCATAGTCATCTGGCAAGCGGCTCATGAACTGAGGATCCTGGGGAGGAGACTCAAACAAGGAGATGACATCGACCCCATCACGGGACTCGCCAGCGATAGCCCGGATTTTGCTCCAGTCATCATGGAAGTATTCTGCCAGGGTCGGCAGGATATTGGCTCTCATTACATGTGCTAGTACGCGAAGCTGGCTGTCTGGCTCTTCAGCCCAAGACATAGAGGAACGGATAGCCTCAAGCTTCTCCTGCATCAGAAAAGCATGTCCAAACTCGTATCCGCTACCGAGCAACATGGATACACGGTTGTTGATTCGCCACAGCAGCGCACGTGGGCTGACACCACCATAAGCGTCAGGTACAAGCTCGGGCTGTGCAGGCACGTGCGCGAACTCGAACCTACGCCTCATAGCAAAGTCCAGAGCGGTGAGCGAGCGGTCAACCGTATTCATTGTTCCGATGATCGACACATTAGCAGGCACAGAGAAAAGCTTCTTTGAATACGGAAGCCATATCTGCTTCGCCTCGGGCTTTCCTTCGCGCTTATCAATTTCTAGCAAGGTCAGCAGCTCACCAAACACCCTCGATGGCTCCGCTCGATTTATCTCGTCAATAACCAGTGCGACCGCCCCGCCCGCCCCAGGGTCGTTTGCCTGCAATTCATAAAGCCGCCGAATTACAGATCCGATGTGAGCAGCATTGGTAAGGTCAGAAGTCGAAAGCACTCCGGTACGCCTGGCTATGATCCGCTTTAGTACGCTTGCCTTGCGAGTCGTTGGAGTATCACCGTCCTCAGGCTCCGGAACATCATTATCCTCTGGGTCAATTCCATAGTTTTCAAGCTCAAACCGCCCGGTTCCTGGAATAGAGCAGATCTGCGGCGGAAGTCCCAAATCCAAAATACGGTTTACAACAAATCGCGGTACGTACTTGTCTGTCGATATGGCAACCTTATCTTCGCGATCAGATTTGACCTGCACCACCCAGCCACCGGCATCTTTTCCAACTACTTTGCCTGCATCGCCACCTGACCCATTTTTCAGCTGCTCACCAATCTGTAAGTCCGCCTCAAATCGTGCGCGCAGACAGAGAGACTTGAACGGGCCGTCAACAACTCGGTAGGCAAGTTGCCCGGTCTCATCAACAATCGGCCGATATCCTTCGACAAAATCTTCATATGAATAGCTCGGGTGAAAGGTCACCCAAAGAATCCTACCCTCAGCGACCAAGCTCTCATGAAGCTTGCGCAATGCCTCGGCCGGATCAGCCTCCTGCTGCGCAAGGTCATAGCGCGCGGGCTCAATTGCCTTTACTGCCTCCCTGGCCGCCTGCCAGGTTTTCCCCGTACCAGGCGGGCCGTACAGGATTTTCATAGTCGGGTTCGGCAATGCGTCTCTCCATCCGCATGAGCATTGAGAGCGGTGCTAAGGACTCTGGCGAGAGCCGACTCCACCGCAAATCATCCCTGATCAAGGAACACACCATTCGCTAGATGCGTAATGGCTAGCGCTCGAAAGCAGCCTTGTGGCTGGACCAGGTCACTGGTCAGCACCCTAACCAGGTTCGCTCAATTACGCTAGATTTCGCTCAGTCATCAATGGCCGCACGTGTTTCTACTTGTGCGCATCGGCTCAAGCCAGACAGAATCCACGACTTAACTCGACCAGAAAGGTCAATGCCTTAGTTCGCCCTTGATCCACCAACCAGCGACCATAGGCGGCTTACAGGTTTATGAAACTAGAGAGTCAAATGGAGTAACAATGGAAATCAAATCAACACTTGAAGACTCGAAGGTATCCGCAAAAAGCGTTCTGATAGAAATCAAGATCAAGGACTACCTGCAACTTGCCAAATTAATCTACAAGAAGAACGACTTTCAACGAAAACGGGTCCGCAGCTCTAAGTCAGTCTACTCCCTTCTTAAGTCAGACATACTGCAAGGCTGTGTATTCCCACCCATTGTCCTTGCCTATACAAAGCAGGCTGGCACACTTGAGAAAGATCTGAGCAAGGCCATCAATGAAGACAGCGCTAACTTTGTACTTCTTGATGGTTTGCAGCGCAGCATCACGCTAATGGAAATTGAACAGGAGACAATGGATAGCCCGACAATCCAAAAAGCATTTCTTGAAAGAAAAATTCGCTGCGAAATCTACGAAGGGATAAACAAAATAGGCATTCTATATAGAATGCTAACACTCAACACCGGCCAAACCGCAATGTCCGTTCGCCATCAAATTGAGATCATGTACCTTGACTTTCTCGACACACCAATAGACGGAGTAACTTTAGTCAGAGAAGTAGACGGCGCACGCGCAAGAAACCCGAGCTCTTATAACTTCAAAGATGCAATTGAAGGTTTCAATTCATACTTAGAGAGAAGCGAATCACCTTTAGACAGAGGGGATATCCTAGACAACATCTCAAGCCTAGAGAACCTAGCAAAAGAAAATAACGGCAAAGATATTTTCAGAGACTTTATATCCGCCTGGAATAAATTCATGCTGAAAATTTCAGATTTAGATATTAAATACCCAGCCCTAGACAACTTCGACGAAGATAACGATTCACCCAATGCGTCTCGCATTTGGGGAGCCACAGGCACCCAAGCCTTTAAGAAAGCTCAAGCGATTTCAGGATTCGGCGCAGCTATTGGCTTACTAAGAGACGAAGGCGATAAGATATCGCTCGACAGCCTGGATATAGACCATATTATTATAGGTTGCGAGCCGGAAGATTTTATAATTCACTTTAATGAACTAATCGAGCTAATAAACGAAAAAGCCAAAAGAATTGGCAATGCTCAAAGACTATTTTTTAGGCAATTTTTTAAAATGCTATTCTGGAATCACTCTGGATGCCACTTAAACTTAAAAAAAGCACTGGACGAGGCATATACAAGCACTGTTAGAATTGGCATATAACCCATGTCAAGAATCAAAAAACTCAAAAGGCTTTGTTTTTCAAGGCCCGACAAAACCACAATAGCGCTAGACATACCAGAAAACTTATCACAACAACTCATAAATCTTATAAATTTCGCTGACTACAGCGTACACATAATAAAAGCAAACAGAACAATCGCAGAATCAGAATACTCAATTATAGAATTAGAAAGCGCAGGGACGGTAGGCTACTTAATTCCCAGTGAATCGATTCTCTCCGAGGAGAACCCTAACAACAAAAATATACATTACGCAGCCTACAGCTTAATTGCCGCTGCGATCATCTGCGAAAACTCATTCAAAGGAAATTATTCACTGGCCCACAAAGACCATGCTAACGCCAGCAGTGCGCCCATGGTATTTGCAGAGAACAGCTTTTACTTAGTCACTTGGAATATAAAAATCCCAGACCATACCAATTTACCCAAAAACTACGCGATATACTTTGCAAGCAAAGGACTGACATTTAGCCCAGATCAAACCCAACCACTAGCACTTACCGCACCACAACAACTCAAGGGCTCGCCCCTCAGAATAAAAAAAACCAAAGACTTACCAGATTACATAGTTACCATATTGACAGAGCTAATTCCATGCACTGAAAATCCATTTCTCCGCTTCTTTTACATATATCAGGTTATTGAATTTTTAATGTCCGATGAGTTCAACGCACGAGTTCAATCCTTAAAGATTAAATTTGGAGCAACCGCCACGCACTCAGTGACAGACCTGAAAGACATACTTAAGGACTTTCAAAAGGCTACAAAAGAAGACTCACGAATAAATAGCGTACTATGCCCCGCCTGCCCCACAACAGGGATTTCAGCCGAAAAAATACTAACGACACTCAATATTCAACACACCGAAATGACTTTCGCTGACAAGATCTATAAAATCAGAAATACTTTATTCCATGACTACCAGCGCGTTCATCCGTACATGGAATCCATGTCCACACTTAGTGACAACTTATTCACATACCTTATCGAAAAGAAAATGCCCTACTAAGAATCTAGCGCTCGTTTGAAACGATTACATCAACTTAATGAAGACTCGTTTTAACTCGCATACCCCTCAAAAATAAAAAGTCATCGCCCCAAGCACAAGGACGCTCACTGGAAACTTTTTAAAACAGCGCTAAGCATTCCCGCGAGTAAGTCGGCTCCATGCTCGAACAGCTGAGATCGGCATAGACATGATTGAAGCTGCGGAAAACGAGCCCGCTTGGTGCGGAGAGGCTAAACACAATGCATGCTTGGATGGAAGGCATGGGAACATTGTGCAGAAGCAAAGCCGTTCCGCATTTTTGCGGTTCGGATAGAGCTATCGAAGAAGCCGGCCTCTCAGAACCGCGCAAACAAAGGCACTGCCGAAAGGGGATTGGCCGCTCTGAGTTGCTGGCAAAGAGGCGCTGCCTCGTCCTAACACAGCGTCAGCTGCCGCGTATCACTCCCCAGCAACCGATCAGTACGACGCCACAATGAGCCGAATAGCCAGAACAATCGGCTCACGCAATGAGCCGAATGCCGATATTGAATTCCTTCGCCCATTGCGCTTGCCGCATAGAGGTACACAAAACAGTACACTGGCGGTACAGTCCCCGGCTTAGATAGGTTTCGCTAAATTGCGATCAAGCCCCTCTACAAAGCTACCTTCAGCTGACTGTACCTGCACTAAGCTACGCCCGATTTCACTGGGTTTGCAGCGTTTCTAGGCAACTCATAATCCTTTGGTCCACGGTTCGAGTCCGTGTGGGCCCACCAACTTGCAAAGCCGCGCACTGCGCGGCTTTCGTATTTCTGGATGGTTGTCCACCGCCGTTTCACACCCGGGCAGCGTCCACAACTTGTCCACCCTTCCAGAAATGCCACCATGGCGTAGAGTCCACGAACCGCCTTCCCAGCTCCATCGCAGTCTCCAGAATGTCTGCGGCATCCTTGAAATCTTCGGCGTCCAGCGACCCAATGAACAACACGCCACCTTCACTGATATCCGCCTTGACGCTATCGGCCAACTGGTGGAAGCGAACAACCATCCGCGCTTCACCGGCACTCAACGAACCCAAGCGATTCACGTTCGACTGGTACACCCGGTTGTAGTGTTCTCCAATGGGGACTTGAAACTGAAAGTCGGACGAGGAAAGCGTGTCGAGCTGCCATTGCTCTAGGTTCGACAGTGTCGCCTCTGCTGCCCGGATATCCCTCAAGTAGCCCCTGATTTCCACAATCTCAATCAGTGCCGACACCTCGGCAAGCAGCGCAGCACGAACGCTTCGGCGCTCACTTTTTGCCTGTTTCAGCCATATCAGATAAGGGCCGCCTGCAGCGGTTACACCCGTTACCAGCCCCACGAGAACGGTTGTCCAATCCACTCCCTTAATCACAGCCGTCCAATCCACCGCATCAATCATCGTCTGCACTCACAGTTGGGCCGGCAGCAGCCATGGGATTGAGGCTCACCACATCAGCCAGGTGCCCCGGGCTGAAATGGGCATACTTTTGCGTCATAGCCAGGGTGGTGCGCCCCAGTACGAGCTGCAGGGTCAGGATGTCGCCGCCGTTCATCATAATGGCTGGCGAAGCTGTGGCGCAGGACGTGGGTCAGCTGGCCGTCTGGGAGCTCCAGCCCGATCAACCCCACCACCTTGCGGAAGATGTTGTAGCCCGGACGGAACGGCAGCGCGGAATCGAGGCGCCCCAGCAGGTCGGCGCTGATCGGCACCGTGCGGTTCTTGCTGGATTTCGTCTTGCTGTAGTGAATCAGGCAGCCAAGTCTCTTGTGAGAGCGATCGCAGGTGAGATCCGGTCGTAACCTGCGCACCGAGCGAATCAAAGGAATCATCGACGGCAGTCCCCCCACAGGCTCGGCAATTCGGCGAACCAGGCGCTGCCCGGCTCTTCCACAATTCGCTGCAGCACGAGCGTGGCGCTCGGCAAATGTCTAGCCAACACCCTGAAGTGGAGCTTGTCGCCGCGGGAGGAGCTGCAACCGTGGTCGCGGTCGACTCCAGAGTACGGCATGAACTGGACCACCTCGACGCTATCCGCTCGAGCCTGGATGGACAACGAGGCAAACTCGCCCGCCCCCTGCTCCGCCAGCACCTCAAGCACGTCGCTGCGTCGTACCCGCCACTCGAAACCCAGCGGCCGCCCCCGGGCAAACCGCGCCGAACTCAAGACATCCCGGTCGCAAAGGCCCAGCACGTGGATAGTTGGAGATTCCTCCGTCTGCGTACGCTCAGCTTCATTCAAGCAGGCGTTGAATACATGCAAGAGCTCGCGCAGGGTAGGCCCGACAACAAAGGGTATGGCCACTTTCTTGTTCTCCCGTTCACATCCAGATAAAGGCCGGTCGCCAACCCAGCCACCCAATCACCTTTCACACTCTGCTACCCCGCATCGGCTCACAGAGGAAAAGGCGACAGTTTTATTCAGGCCCACCTACTTGGCCCAGTTCAGTCTCTGCGCGTCTTGGCGATCTCTTCCAGCGCCTGAGCGGCGGGCACTTCTTCCAGCTGCCAACGGATCACGATCAGCTTTTCGTCCTTGCGATTCCAAGCAGAAAGGCGGAGGAAATAGCGCTGCCCTGGTTGCAGGTCCAGTTGCTGAGAGATCGGGCGATCGTTCGGCATACTGTCCGCCAGCCAGGGCGCCCACACCTGGGAAAAGCGTTGCGGTCCCGGCGGAAGGCGCAGAAGCACATGCCCGTTGTTCGAGAGCCGGACGCTCGCGTGCGGCGGCGCCTCGATGATCGCGGTGCGTGCCCGGAGCGTTCCAGCAGAGGGACGATAGACATAGACCAGCGCCTCATCCGGCGCTGCTTGCGCATCGCTGAACTGCGGACCGTTTGCGGAGCACCCGCTTAGCATGAGGATCAGCCCGAGAACTGCGGAAGCATGCCGGCGGCAAGAAGAAAACGGCAGGATTGAAAGCATGTTTGATCCGTTCAGCGTGCAAGAAGACAGATATAGCCGGCGCTATTGTTGACGGGCTTGCTCCCACGCGGAGCATGGGAGCCACCAGGAGTGGGGGTCATCGGGCGGCGTGATACAGGACGCGAAGCCTGGGAGTCCGCGGCAATCCGCCAACCTCAGCCAGCACTCTCCTCGATCAACCAATCCAGCCGCCAGCCGCTCTCGCCCTGGGCCAGCAGTTGTGCCAGCCAGGGCAACAGCTCGCGCAGCTCCTCTTCCAGACCCCAGGGCGGGTTGGCGATGGCCAGGCCGGAGCCGTTGAGGCGCTCGGCGCTATCGGGGGACTGCACGTAGAGTTCGGCGCGCAGCATCTTCGGCGCGCCGCTCTTTTCCAGGCCCTGGTGGAAGCGCTTGAGCTGGCGCAGGTCCTTGATCGGGTACCAGACCGCGACCACCGCCTGGCGCATGCGGCCGATGGCTTCCTTGACCGACTGCGCGCAGCGCTCCATCTCGTCGAGCTGTTCGAAGGGCGGGTCGATCAGCAGCAGCACGCGCTTCTCGCGAGTCGGCAGCAGGGCGCGCGGCACGTGCCAGCCCTCGCCCAGGTGTACGGCGACGCGGCGGTCGGCCTTCATGTTGTCCTTGAGCAGGCGGCCGTCCTCGGGATGCTTCTCATTGAGCTGCAGGCGGTCCTGCTCCCGGCTCAGCCGCCGCGCCAGCTCCGGCGAGCCGGGGTAATAGCGCAGCGTGCCGTTGGGGTTGAGTGCGGCGACCACACTGAGGTAGTCCTCGACCAGTGCCGGGCGCGGCGTGGCAGCCCAGAGCCGGGCGATGCCCTGCAGCCATTCGCCGGTGCGGCTGGCGGCATCGCCGTGCAGGTCGTACAGGCCGATGCCGGCGTGGCTGTCGAGGTAGGCGTAGGGCGCGTCTTTCTTGCCCAGCAGGGCGAGCAGGCGAGCAAGGACGATGTGCTTGAGGACGTCGGCGTGGTTGCCGGCGTGGAAGGCGTGGCGGTAGTTCATGGCAGCTCCCGGATCAGGCGGCGGATTCTATCAGGCTGCCGAAAATCCGCTCGCAGAGGCGATCTGGCCGGTATCTGTCGGCAACCTTTAGAGCGGATGTCGGTAACGTGCCGGTTTGGTCGCCGTTCAGCTGTTGCCGTCCTCGACAAGAATCCCTTTCGGAGTGCATGGAGGGCGCGGAACAGAGCCCCGGACGCGCATGACCGGTCGACTTCTGGCGCGGCATCACGAACTTGGATGGTGCTAGGCGGGGCTTGCGCGGGCCGCCTATCATCCCTGCACTTAACCGGAGGTATGTCCAATGTCCGAGACCCTGCTCAGCTCCCGCAACCTTGCCTTCGAACTCTATGAAGTGCTGGACGCGGAATCCCTGACCCAGCGCGAGCGCTTCGCCGACCACAGCCGCGAAACCTTTGACGCCGCCCTGGGCACTGCACGCACCATCGCCGAGAAGTTCTTCGCCCCGCACAACCGCAAGAACGACGAGAACGAGCCGGAGTACGTGGACGGAGCGGCCGTGCTGATCCCGGAGGTCAAGCCGGCGGTCGATGCCTTCATCGAGGCCGGCTTCCAGAACGCCTCGCGCAGCTTCGAAGACGGCGGCATGCAGATGCCCAACCTGCTCGCGCGCGCCTGCTTCGCCCACTTCCAGTCGGCCAACATCGCCACCAGCTCCTACCCGATGCTGACCATGGGCGCCGGCCACCTGATCGAAGTGTTCGGCAACGAAGAGCAGAAGCAGCGCTTCCTCAAGCCGATGATCGACGGCCGCTTCTTCGGCACCATGGCGCTGACCGAGCCGCATGCCGGCTCCTCGCTGTCGGACCTGCGCACCAGGGCCGAGCCGGCCGGCGACGGCACCTATCGCCTGAAGGGCAACAAGATCTTCATCTCCGGCGGCGACCACCCGCTGTCCGAGAACATCATCCACATGGTCCTGGCCAAGCTGCCGGACGCCCCGCCCGGCGTGAAGGGCATCAGCCTGTTCATCGTGCCCAAGTTCCTGGTCAACGATGACGGCAGCCTGGGCAAGCGCAACGACGTGATCCTCGCCGGCCTGTTCCACAAGATGGGCTGGCGCGGCACCACCAGCACCGCGCTGAACTTCGGCGACAACGGCGATTGCGTCGGCTACCTGGTCGGTGAGCCGCACAAGGGCCTGAACTACATGTTCCAGATGATGAACGAGGCACGCATCGGCGTCGGCATGGGCGCGATCATGCTCGGCTACGCCGGCTACCTGTATTCGCTGGACTACGCCCGCGAGCGTCCCCAGGGTCGCCTGCCCGATGGCAAGGACCCGACCAGCCCGCAGGTCTCGATCATCGAGCACACCGACGTCAAGCGCATGCTGCTGACCCAGAAGGCCTACGTCGAAGGCGCCTTCGACCTCGGCCTGTTCTGTGCCCGCCTGGTCGATGACGGCCACACCGGCGTAAGCGAGGAAGAGCGCAAGAACGCCGACGAGCTGCTCGACCTGCTGACCCCGATCGTCAAGTCCTGGCCGTCCGAGTACTGCCTCAAGGCCAACGAACTGGCGATCCAGATCCTCGGCGGCCACGGCTACACCCGCGAGTACCCGGTCGAGCAGTACTACCGCGACAACCGCCTGAACCCGATCCACGAAGGCACCCACGGCATCCAGTCGCTGGACCTGCTGGCACGCAAGGTCACCCAGAACAAGGGCGCCGGCCTGCGCCAGCTGGTTGGCCTGATGCAGAGCGCCTGCAAGCGCGCCGCCGCCTACGAGTCGCTGACCGAACTGCGCCAGCCGCTGGAGAAGCTGCTGGAGCGCCTGACCGGCACCACCACCGGCCTGATCGGCGACCTGATGGCCGGCAAGGTCAGTCTGGCGCTGGCCAACTCCGCCCTCTACCTCAAGGTCTTCGGCCATGCGGTGATCGGCTGGCGCTGGCTGGAGCAGGCGATCCGCGCCGAGGAAGGCCTGGCTCGCGGCAACTCCGCAGACGAAGCCTTCTACAAGGGCAAGCTGCAAGCCGCGCGCTACTTCCTGACCTGGGAAGTGCCGGGCTGTCATCACGAGCTGGATCTGCTCGACGCCCGCGACCCGACCTGCCTGGACATGCAGGACGGCTGGTTCTAAGCGACCCGCCAGACCAAAGCCCCGCTCGGCCTGCCGCGCGGGGCTTTTTATTGAGCGCAGCGCTGGATGAGGGAAGCGCCGGCGTGCAGACTGCCGGGCGCGGCCTGGAGCGCTTGGCGGCGAGTCGCCTGAACCATCCCTCACCCGCCTTCGGCACCCTCTCCCGATGGAGAGGGAAAAAGCCGAGACGCCGCGCCCACACGCATGGGGACCGTGCTTCAAATTAGGCTATCTGCCACTATTGGCACACCGCCGCCGAAGGCGCTGTGTCCGACCGAGAGACAATGATGTCCCGCCGCCACCTCCGCTACCTGCTGACGCTGCCCTGGCTGCTGCTCGGCCTGCTTACGCTGCCGCTCCAGGCGGCACTGCAACTGCAGGAAAACAGCCCGCCGCAGTCGCTCACCGCACAGGTCGAGTACCTCGCCGACCCGACAGGCACGCTGCGCCTTGATGACCTGCTGACCGCCAGCCAAGCGCCTGCATGGCGCCGCGCCAGCAAACTCAACTTCGGCTATGTCGACGGCGCCATATGGCTGCGCCTGACGCTACAGTCGGTGCAGTCGCAAACCGGCGACTGGCGCCTGGAGTTCAGCTATCCGTCGCTAGATCGCATTACGCTGTTCGACGTCGGCAGCGACGGCGTTCGGCTCGGCCAGGCTGGTGACATGCTGCCGTTCCAGCAGCGCAGCGTCGCCAATCGCGCACCGGTGTTCGACATCCGCCTGCAACCGGGAGAGCGGCGCACGCTCTATGTCCGCGCCAGTTCCGAGGGAGCCATGACGCTGGACGGCACCCTGTATGCACGCAACCAGCATGAGCGCCACAGTGTCGATGGCTACCTCGTGCACGCCATGTACTCAGGCACCCTGATAGCACTGGGTTGCTACAACCTGCTGCTGTTCTTCGCCCTGCGCGAACGCCCCTTCCTCTATTACGCGCTCTTCGTCAGTGCATTCTTCGTTGGCATCCTCGGCCTCAACGGTCTGGGCGCGCAGTTCCTCTGGAGCGGCGGCAACTGGTGGACCAACCGCGCGCTGCCGTTCGGCATCAATGCCGCCGCGGCGATCGGCCTGCTGTTCGCTCGCAGCTTTCTCGATACAGCGAAATGGATGCCGCGCGGCGATCGCTGGCTGCGCCTGGCGACGATTCTCCTCTCCGGCTGTGCCCTGGCGACCCTGCTGCTGCCGGTGCAACAGGCGCTGCAGCTGATGTCGATCTCGGGGCTGTGCATGTGTGTCTGCACGCTGATTACCGGCTTCGTCTGCGTACGCAAGGGCGCGCCGGGGGCCGCGCTGTTCCTGCTTGCCTGGCTGACCCTGCTGCTCGGCGCCAGCCTGCTGGCCTTGCGCAACTTTGCGCTGATCCCGAGCAACGCCTTCACCATGCACGCCATGCAGATCGGCTCGGCGCTGGAGATGATCCTGCTGTCGCTGGCGCTGGCCGCACGCTTCAACGAGCTCAAACGACAGAAGGAGCAGGTGCTGCAGAGTCACGAACGGCAACTGGAGCACCGCGTCGCCGAACGTACCGAGGCGCTCGAAGAGGCCAACCGGCAACTCAGTTCGATGGCCATGCAGGACGCGCTGACCCAGCTGGCCAACCGCACCTCGCTGCAGCGCCAGCTGGACCAGGCGATCCAGCGGGCGAAGCGGCGCAACGAAACGCTGGCAGTGATGCTCATCGACCTGGATGGCTTCAAGCCGATCAACGATCTGCACGGCCACGAGCTGGGCGATCAGGTGCTGATCGAGATCGCCCGGCGACTGCGTGACTGCGCCCGGGACAGCGATCTGCCGGCGCGCCTGGGCGGCGACGAATTCGTCCTGATTTGCGAAGCCATCCATTCTGCCGAGCATGCCCTGGAGGTCGCTGAGCGCATCCTGACCGGACTGCACGCCCCGATCCTGCTGGGCGAACTCTGCCTGCAGGTCGGCGCCAGCATCGGCATCGTCCTCAGCCGCGGCGAAGAAAGCGGCACCACGCTGATCCGCCAGGCGGATGCGGCGATGTACGCAGCCAAGGCCGCCGGCCGCAACCGGGTGATGCTCGCACATGCACTGAACAGAGCCTGACGCCCTGGTGACGGGTGACTGGCGGCAGACTGACGTGTCTTTTCATGTACCGAATCAGCACGCTTCCCGCTCCAGCAATCACCGGAGCACACCCCGTGGATCAGCAGATGAAAGTCGACTCGGAAAAACTCAGATTGCTGCGCGAGACGCGCGGCTGGTCGCAGGAACACCTCGCCGCCGTGGCCGGCATCAGTGCACGCACCCTGCAGCGCATGGAGGCCGACGGCAGCGCCTCGGCGGACTCGCGCATGGCCGTGGCAGCAGCTCTGGGGCTGGACGTGGCGGAACTTTGCGCCGGTGCAGCATCTGCGCCGGCAGCCCACCCACGCATCGCGGCACCGGTCGTGCGCCTGCCTGGGGCCAAGCGGCGCGCCTGGCGTATCCATCTGACGCTCTATGTGCTGATCTGCGGCGCACTGCTGTTGGGCAACCTGCTCGCTAACGGCGCTCCCGGCTGGGCAGTCTGGCCCGCCCTCGGCTGGGGGCTCGGCGTGACGTTGCACGGCCTGCGCCTGAGACGTGCGCTGCCGACGCCACTCGTCGGCCGTTAGCGCTGCCACCATTCCGGGGGAGTGCCGCGCCGGGCGCCACGGGCGACACTCCCTCCCGAGCCACGGCAAGGAGCCGCTGGCGCCCGTTCAACCAAGGATGATCCTGCCCATGACCCTGCAACCGCCGGAATACGACGATCCCGCACCGCTCACTCCACAGACCGCGGCAGACCACGCGGGATTGCCCGCGCAGCTGCTGATGCTGGGCATCGCGCTACTGCTCAACCTTCTATTGGCGGTGGCGATCATCGCTGCAGTGCCGCAGTTCGCGGACGTATTTCGCAACTTCGGCGCGGAGCTGCCACTGGCGACCCGCCTGGCCATCCAGTTCTATCCGCTGGCGGCCGTGCTGCCGTTGCTGATACCGGTGGCCTGGTTTGTCTGGCCGAATCACGCGTCCCGTGGCCTGGGCGCGCTGCTCACCAGCATCGCCTGCATCCTGCTGGTGCCGCTGGCCTTCGGCTATGCCCTGTACCTGCCGATATTCCGGCTCGGTGAAGTCGTCTAGGCGCCGCTGCCCGCAACACCTACCAGCCAGCGCCAAGAACCGCAGCGAAAAGCAGCGCACCCCGCCCTGAGCTGACATTCAGGCAACCGGGCCATCTGGCGGTAGGCCGGCAAGCGCGAAACATCCATTCTGCGCAGCAGCAGATGAGCGCTCTTCTCCGAGCCCCTGACTGAGCCACGCTGATAGCGTCCTGCACAGCCCCGCCGAGCCCGGTTTTCGCGAGGTTCTAGCGCTCGCCCGGAGGCAACTGCTGCTCACTCGGCTGGTCGGCGGCGGTGTTCTGCAGCTTTTCGGCGTTGCGCTCGACCATATCGTGGCTGTCGTTTTCGCCATCAGGCGAACAGCCGGCGAGCAGGGCGCCACTCAGGGCAAGGCAGGCGAACAGGAATCGGGGCATGGGACCTCCACGGCGGGGCGCGAGATGCGCCCTTCTGCAGATGGACCGGTGTGCGCCAGTCGAGTTCGCCAGCGTTCAGCGCATCGCGGCCACTGCTGGCTCCTGCCTACAGGCGGCCACCGGCGTGGCGGCAACCACCTCGCGCAGGTGCTGGCGGTAGTCGCCCTGCAGTGCCTGGGTATCTTCCTTGCCGGCATGCTCGCCGATGATCCAGGTCTCCTGCTTCGGCAACCCGGCCTCGGCATAGGCGGTGATGTCGGTGGCGGCATTGCCGTAGGCACGAACGATGTTCAGCCCGACCTCCTCGCGCAGATAGCGGATGTAATCCGCCTTGTGCGCCACCGTGCCGCGACGGGTCGGAAAACCGCCGTACATCTTGGTCCGGTAGTGCCAGGCCGGCAGTCCCTGCTCGTTCAGCCAGTCGCGGCCATCGCGGGTCACCCAGTAGGGCCGCGCGGTCAGGTAGAGGATGCGATAGCCCTTGTCCCGATACGCCTGCACCGTCTGCGCCGCCTGCTCGTAGGGCGTTGCCCGTCGCACGCCGGCGTAGTCGGCATAGGCCTCACCGTCGCTCAGGGTAAGGGTGCCGTCGATGTCGAAGAGCACCGCTTCGCGACCCGGCTCGACCACCGACAGCCAGCCGTCGGCACTGGAGCCATCGCCTTCCACACGCAGATGCACGCGGTAGTCGCCGAGCGGGCGCGGCGCCAGCTCCAGCTCGATCTTGCCGTCACTGTCGGTGGTGTGCACGCCAAGGCTCTCCCACTCCTGCATGCCGCTGCCGAACAGCCAGGCCTGCACACGCTCGCCCTCCAGGTCCTTGTGCATGACCAGGTCGTAGTCGAACTTGGCGACCAGCCGCGCGCTCTGCCCCTCGGCGACCAGCACGTCGTGAACCATGTGCCAGGGCTGGTAGCGCTCGGCGAGTAGGCTGTTGTGCAGCTTGAGGAAGGGCTGCTGCTCCAGTGCCGGCAAGGGCGGCGCGGCCAGCGGCGCCTGGTAGTCGGGACAGGCCGCGTGAAGCATCAGCGGCAGGGCGGAGAACAGCGCGGCGATCATCCTGGACTTCATGTTCGGCATCCTTGAGGGCATCGATCGGCACCCGCCGTGCGACCGAGGGTAGCGACGCGGGCGAACCAGCAGGCGGTTGAGGTATCGAAGACTAATGCCGCACGTCCGCCAGAGGAGCGCCAGAATGCCACAGGAGCACCAGGAACACGCCGCCCGCATCGCCGAATTTCGCGACAAGGTTCTCTACAAGCTGACCTACTCGGTGGGCAAGGACCCCGAGCATGCTTTCACTCATGACTGGTTCGAGGCGGTCGCCCTGGCGACCCGCGACTATCTGGTCGACGACTGGATGGGCAACACCCGACGGATGTACGCCAGCGGCACCAAGCGGGTCTATTACCTCTCCCTGGAATTCCTCATCGGCCGGTTGCTGCTGGACAACCTGAGCAACCTCGGTCTGCTCGAGGTCGCCCGCGAAGCCCTGGCCGGCCTCGATGTGGACATCGACCAGATTCGCCAGCTGGAGCCGGATGCGGCCCTTGGCAACGGTGGCCTGGGCCGACTGGCCGCCTGCTTCATGGAAAGCATGGCCACCCTCGGCGTCGCCGCCCACGGCTATGGCATTCGCTACGAGCACGGCCTGTTTCGCCAGGCCATCGTCGACGGCTGGCAGCAGGAGCAGACCGAAAGCTGGCTGGATTTCGGCAACCCCTGGGAGTTCGAACGCCCCGAGGTCAGCTACCTGATCGGGTTCGGCGGCAGCGTCTCGGCGATCCCCGGCGAGGGCGAGCCGCGCCACTTCTGGCACTGGGCCGAAGGCGTGCGTGCCGTGGCCTACGACACGCCGATCGCCGGCTGGCGCGGCAACAGCGTCAATACCCTGCGCCTGTGGCGCGCACGCGCCGAAGGCGAACTGCATCTGGAGCGCTTCAATGCCGGCGACCACGTCGGTGCGGTGGAGGAGGAAGCCCGCGCGGAAGCCATCTCCCGTGTCCTCTACCCGGCCGACAGCACCGAGGCCGGCCAGGAGCTGCGTCTGCGCCAGGAGTACTTCTTCGTCTCCGCCTCGCTGCAGGACCTGATGCGCCGTCATCTCAAGCAGCATGGCGACCTCGACCTGCTGCCGCAGAAGGCGGCGATCCAGCTCAACGACACGCATCCGGCGATTGCCGTGGCCGAGCTGATGCGCATCCTCGTCGATGTGCATGCCGTGCCCTGGAGTCGCGCCTGGCAGCTCACCGTCGGCACCCTGGCGTATACCAACCACACGCTGCTGCCCGAGGCACTGGAAACCTGGTCCGCCGGGCTGATGGAGCGCATGCTGCCGCGGCACATGCAGATCATCTATCTGATCAACGCCGAGCACATCGACTCGCTACGTGCCCGCGACATCCACGATTTCGAACTGCTGCGCGCGGTATCACTGATCGAAGAGGATCAGGGCCGCCGCGTGCGCATGGGCAACCTGGCCTTCCTCGGCTCGCACAGCGTCAACGGCGTATCGGCGCTGCATACCGAGCTGATGCGCAAGACGGTGTTCTCGCACCTGCACGCGCTCTACCCGCAACGCATCAACAGCAAGACCAACGGCATCACCTTCCGCCGCTGGCTGTTCCAGGCCAACCCGCGACTGACCGCGCTGCTGGTCGAGCAACTGGGCGAGGAGCTGCTCGACCGCCCGGACGAGTTGCTGGTCAATCTGCGTGCCGATGCGGACAAGAGCGCTCTACGCAAACGATTCGCCGAACAACGACAGCTGGCGAAGCTGTCGCTGTGCAGTCTGGTGCAGGATCGCATCGGTCTGCAGCTCGACCCGAGCGCGCTGTTCGACGTCCAGGTCAAACGCATCCACGAGTACAAGCGCCAACTACTCAATCTGCTACACACGGTCGCCCTGTACCAGGCGATGCGCGACGAGCCGACCACGGCCTGGGTACCGCGGGTGAAGATCCTTGCCGGCAAGGCCGCTGCCAGTTACCAGCAGGCCAAGCTGGTCATCAAGCTGGCCAACGACATCGCCCGCACCATCAACCACGATCCGACCCTGCGCGGCCAGCTCAAGGTGGTGTTCCTGCCCAACTACAACGTCAGCCTGGCGGAGCAGATCATTCCGGCGGCCGACCTCTCCGAGCAGATTTCCACCGCCGGCATGGAGGCGTCGGGTACCAGCAACATGAAGTTCGCCCTGAATGGCGCGCTGACCATCGGCACCCTCGATGGCGCCAACGTCGAGATGCTCGAGCGCATCGGCGACGAGCACATGTTCATCTTCGGCCTCAACGCCCGCCAGGTGGAGATGCGGCGCCAGGAGGGGCCGGTGGCCGGCGAAGTGGCGATCAGCGCATCGCCACGCCTGCACGAGGTGCTTCAGGCGATTCGCAGCGGCGTGTTCTCGCCGGACGATCCAGCCCGCTATACCGGCCTGGTCGACAGCCTGATCTGGAACGACCACTTCATGGTCTGCGCCGACTTCGACGCCTACTGGCAGGCCCAGGCCGAGGTCGAGGAGCGCTGGCGTGACCCGCGCCAGTGGTGGCGCTCGGCACTGATGAATTGCGCCGGCACGGGCTGGTTTTCCTCCGACCGCACCATTCGTGAGTACGCGCGGGAAATCTGGGGGGTACTGGAGTGAGCGCACGCCGATAGTGGAACCGGATACCGGAAAGGCAGCGCAGTCGCGGCTATCCTTGCGCATCCCGCCCAGAGATTCACAAGGATATGCCCATGAAACGCCTGCTCGCCCTCCTGCTGGTCCTTGCCGCGCCACTGAGCTTCGCCGACCAGAACCTGACCAAGGACAGCGTCACCGCCCTCCTCCAGCAAGTCACCCAGGCCGCCAATGCCAAGGATCTGGATACCTTGTCTCGCTACCTGAGCGAGGACTTCAAGGTCGAGATCGAGGTGCCTCAGGCACCGGAGGAAAATGTCAGCATGGACCTCACCGAATATCGCGAAGCGGTGGCCGCCACCTGGGCCCTTGCCGAGCAGTACAGCATCGAGGTGAAGATCGACGAAGTCAGCATCCTGGACGGTGGCCAGCGGGCCGTGGCCCGCAGCCGGGTCAGCGAGACGCTGTTGGTCGAGGGGGAGAACCTGAATACCGAAAGCCGCGAGGAGCTGCAGGTCCAACTGCGCGATGGCGCCCCGCGCATCACCCACGTCAAGGCCATCGTCGACCTCTGAGCGAACGGCCCACAGGCTCCGCGCCCCACCTGGCGGAGCCTCTTCCTCAGGCCTGGCGCTCCAGCCAGGTCAGATAGAGCCTTAGATCGAACTCGCGCTGGTGGTAGTCCTCCAGCATGTGCCGGCACAACTGGTAGAACGCCTTGTTGTGCTCGGCTTCCTTCAGGTGCGCCAGCTCGTGCACCACGATCATCTCGAGAAATTCCGGCGCCGCATGGCGGAACAGCGCTGCCACGCGAATCTCCTTCTTCGCCTTCAGCTTGCCACCCTGCACCCGTGACACGGCGCTGTGCAGCCCGAGCGCGCGATGGGTCAGGTCCAGCCGGTTGTCGTAGAGCACCTTGTCGATCGCCGGGGCGTTACGCAGATGACGCTGGCGCAGCTCGTTGACGAAGGCATACAGCGCCTTGTCCGACTGGATCGCGTGACGCTGCGGATAACGGCTGGCCAGGTAGTCAGCGAGACCATCGCGCGCGATCAGCCGGCGTACCGACTCCAGCACCTCCGGCGCATAACCCTGCAGATAGCGAAGCGGCTCCAAGGCGGTCTCCGGGAAGCGAAAAGGCTGGCGAGTATAACGACCCCGAATCGCCAATGGCGGCCCTCGCCGCAGCACTCGCCAGTCCCGTTGGTCGCCAGGCGCAGACCGCGAATAGACACAACGAAAATTTGACGCGCGTCACAATATTAGGCGTGGCGCGGTTTTCAGGAGAGGGGGACGCCGGCGCGAAAAATACCAATGTTTTTTTGACGCCCATATCCTGACGGACGGATTAACTAGCCGCGCATTGCTTGCCCTATAAAGCGCTTGCCGGCCATTCGGGCTCGGCGGCTGACAGCGCCGAGGCGCTCCAGCCAAACCTGTTCGCGTGACACTGGCCGGAATGCCGAGTAGCAGTACTGTCTCATGGCCGAGACGTGGCCCCGACTGAAGCAGTTTCTCACCCTGGAGAATCAGTCAATGATCGATCTCAACACCTGGAACCTCAGCATTCCGGTCGGCCAGCCGGCAATGACCATCAGCTCACCCGCTCTGGCTGCCGGCTATCAGGACCGTTACTTCCAGAACATCCGAGGCAAGTTGTTCTTTTTCACCCCGATCGCCGGCAGCACCACCACCGCCAACTCCCACTACCCACGAACCGAACTGCGTGAAACTCAGGCCGATGGCCGTGTGCGCAACTGGACTTATCCGAGCGGCGACCATTATCTGCGCACCGGCGTAACCGTTACCCAGGTGCCATCAAGCGGGCGCATCGTCATCGGCCAGATTCATGCCTACCAGCAGCTCACGCCGATGATGAAACTGGAATATCGCATGAGCCCAACCACCGGCATCGGTAGTGTCGTAGCGATTGTCCGCCTCACCCCGGCCGGCAAGAACCTGGTCTACACCATCGGCAACGAGATCCAGCTCAACCAAAGATTCACCTATGTGGTATCGCTGTCGAACAAGGGCCTCATGAGCATCTGGGTCAACAAGAGCAAATGGAGCACTCCGGTGGGTGAGGAATGGTCCACCTATCCGCTGTACTTCAAGGCCGGTGTCTACGCCCAGGACAACCATGACAGCGGCGGCGAAGCGGGCGCCGCAGTGTTCGACAATCTGCGCGTCGAACACCTGCCGCTGCAGTAACCCAGGCCTGCCTCAGCCTGCCTGCCGGACAAAGCGCGGCGCAGGCTGAGGCAGAGCTGCATGGAAACTCCCTCCATCCGAAACATGCCGGGCAGGAGACTGCTCGATTCCCGCCCGGCGCGCTTCGCACTCGCACACCAGGGACACACCGTTCAGCGCAACGACAAAGGCATGTGGCAGCCCCGGATGCGGATTGAGCAGCAGTTGCGCCTGGTTGTATGTCAGCGCGCAGGGCAGCAGCGGCTCGGGCACAGCCACCAGCAGACCATCAAGCACGAACATCGGCCGACGCCAGCCGATCAGCGCCAGCGGACCCTCCAGGTGCAGCACGCCGCTGTCGGCGTCGAACGCCAGGCCGCTGCTGGCAGTCAGCGCCTGGCGCTCGGCCGGGTGCAGCGGCCGTGCGATCGCCCCCAGTGTCTTGCGCCGCTCTCGGCTGAGCGCCTCCAGCCGCCACGTGCCCTTGCCCAGGCCATAGCGGAGTAGCCCGAGAAACAGCAGCAGAGCGAGCAGCAGATAGCTGGTCATCGGCCATCCTCGACGATCAGCCGCGGGTAATCGCCGAGCCAGCCGCGATGCAGGGCAACCGGCACTTCCTTGTCCATCCAGTAGCCGGTCCCGGTGGCGGACAGCAGGTGTTCGTGTCCGTCGATGCGAATGCGGATTTCACAGACGCGCCTGGGTTCACCATGTCCGCGCAGGGGCCTGAGCGTATGGCAGTTGTCCGGCTCGGAGGCCGCCATCAGCCGCTGCGGCTCGAGCATCCGCGCCAGCCCGTAATCGAGCAGAAACAACAGCAGCGCCGCACTCAGGCTCGCCAGCAGAAGCCGCCAGAGACTCAGCAACTGGCGCGGCGCGAGCCACCAGAGACCGACGATGAGCAGGGGAAACAGCAGCAAACCTGTGTAGTGACCAACGACCGGAAACTGCAGGCAGACCTGGCTGAGCGACAACAGGCCCATGGGCACCAGCAGCAGCTGGAACAGCGTCGGCAGCATGCCGAACAGGCGCGGATGGCTGTCCAGCCAGAGCCGCAGGCTCAGGTCGGCGTCACAGCCCGTCACCCGGCGCAGGAACACCAGTCGCCGATAGCGCGAGCGCTGGCGCCACCACCACTGCGAAATGCCGTCAACCGACACAACCGCTCCCTGTCTCGTCGCCCAAAGAAACAGGCCCCGCAGTGCGGGGCCCGAGTACTGCAGAGCGAGCCTTCAGTTGACCTTGGCGGCCAGCTCGCCCTTGGCGTAGCGCAGGTACATGCCTTCCAGCGAGATCGGCTTGATCTTCGAGGCATTGCCGGCGGTGCCGAAGGCTTCGTAACGGGCGATGCAGATGTCACGCATGGCCTCGACGGTCTTGGCGAAGTACTTGCGCGGGTCGAACTCGGCCGGATTCTTTGCCAGGAAACTGCGGATGGCACCGGTGGAAGCCAGGCGCAGGTCGGTGTCGATGTTGACCTTGCGCACGCCGTACTTGATGCCTTCGACGATCTCCTCGACCGGCACGCCGTAGGTCTCTTTGATGTCGCCGCCGAACTCGTTGATGATCGCCAGCCAGTCCTGCGGCACCGAGCTGGAACCGTGCATCACCAGGTGGGTGTTGGGGATGCGCTTGTGGATTTCCTTGATCCGCTCGATGGCGAGGATGTCGCCGGTCGGCGGCTTGGTGAACTTGTAGGCGCCGTGGCTGGTGCCGATGGCGATGGCCAGGGCATCGACCTGGGTCTTCTTGACGAAGTCGGCGGCTTCTTCCGGATCGGTCAGCATCTGGCTGTGATCCAGCACGCCCTCGGCGCCGACGCCATCTTCTTCACCGGCCATGCCGGTCTCCAGGCTGCCCAGGCAGCCCAGTTCGCCTTCCACCGACACGCCGCAGGCATGCGCGAAGGCCACGGTCTGCTGGGTGACACGGACGTTGTAGTCGTAGTCGGCCGGGGTCTTGCCGTCTTCCTTCAGCGAGCCGTCCATCATCACCGAGGAGAAGCCCAGCTGGATCGAGCGCTGACAGACATCCGGGCTGGTGCCGTGGTCCTGGTGCATGCACACCGGGATATGCGGGAATTCCTCGATGGCGGCCAGGATCAGGTGGCGCAGGAAGGGCGCACCGGCGTACTTGCGGGCGCCGGCCGAGGCCTGGACGATCACCGGGGAGTCGGTCTTGTCGGCCGCCTCCATGATCGCGCGCATCTGCTCGAGGTTGTTGACGTTGAATGCCGGCACGCCGTAGCCGAATTCGGCAGCGTGGTCGAGCATCTGGCGCATGCTGATCAGAGCCATGAGGTTTTCTTCTCCCTGGAAAATGTCGTGATGATGCGAGCCTGCCGCAAGGACAGGCCCGGTTCAAGCAAGGACGCGGACCAAATCCCCGCGCCGAAATCTGTCACTACCGCGTCAGAGACAATCCTGCTCGCGGCTCTCGCTGAGCGTCGGGTCGCCGGTACTTCTGGCCTCTACCCGTACATCGTTCTGGCTGCTGGGCAACACCACCGGCGCCGGGCTGAACACCTCACAGGGGCTGGGGCCGAAACCGGCACAACCGCCAAGCACCGCGGCACCAAGCGCAACAGCAACGATCTGGGTCTTCATGGCGTAATCCTCGAGCGGATGAACCCTAGAGACCCGTACCGCTTCCATTGGTTGCGCTTAGCCGGCGCGCTGCTCGAGCACCTCTACCGCCGGCAGCACCTTGCCCTCGACGAACTCGAGGAAGGCGCCACCGCCGGTGGAGATGTAACCGATCTGATCGGCAATGCCGTACTTGTCGATGGCCGCCAGGGTGTCGCCGCCCCCGGCGATCGAGAAGGCCGGGCTGTGGGCGATGGCCTGGGCCAGTGCCTTGGTGCCGTTGCCGAACTGGTCGAACTCGAAGACGCCGACCGGGCCGTTCCAGAGGATGGTCTGCGACGCCTTGAGCATCTCGCCGAACATCTGCGCGGTCTGCGGGCCGATGTCGAGGATCATGTCGTCGTCGGCCACGTCGGCGATCAGCTTGACGGTCGCCTCGGCGCTTTCGGCGAACTCCTTGGCCACCACCACGTCGACCGGCAGCGGCACGCTGACCTTGGCCGCGATGGCCTTGGCGGTGTCGAGCAGATCAGCCTCATGCAGCGACTTGCCGACCTTGTAGCCGGCCGCGGCGAGGAAGGTGTTGGCGATGCCGCCGCCGACGATCAGCTGATCGCAGATGTCCGCCAGCGAGGTCAGCACGTCGAGCTTGGTCGAGACCTTGGAGCCGGCGACAATGGCCACCATCGGCCGCGTCGGGTTGCCCAGGGCCTTGCCCAGGGCTTCCAGTTCGGCAGCCAGCAGCGGGCCGGCACAGGCAACCTTGGCGAACTTGGCCACGCCGTGGGTCGAGCCCTCGGCGCGGTGGGCGGTGCCGAAGGCGTCCATGACGAACACGTCGCAGAGCGCGGCATATTTCTGCGCCAGTTCATCGCTGTTCTTCTTCTCGCCCTTGTTGAAGCGCACGTTCTCGAACAGCACCACGGCGCCCGGCTGGATGGTGATGCCGTCCAGGTAGTCGGTCACCAGCGGGACTTCACGGCCCAGCGCCTTGCTCAGGTAGTCGGCGACCGGCTTGAGGCTGTTCTCCTCGGACGGCTCGCCCTCGGTCGGGCGACCCAGGTGCGAACAGACCATCACCGCCGCGCCCTTCTCCAGCGCAAGCCGGATGGTCGGCAGGGAAGCCAGGATGCGCGCGTCGCTCTTGACCACGCCATCCTTCACCGGAACGTTGAGGTCCTCACGGATCAGCACGCGTTTGCCGGCGAGATCGAGGTCGGTCATTTTCAAGACGGTCATGGCTAATTCAGTCCTTTCGGGTATTGGGCTCGGCGACGCGGAGAAAATGCTCCGCCACGTCGAGCATACGGTTGGCAAAACCCCATTCGTTGTCGAACCAGGCCAGCAGATTGACCAGCCGGGGGCCGGAAACGCGGGTCTGACTGCCATCGACAATCGCCGAATGGGGGTCATGATTGAAATCGCAGCTGGCGTGCGGCAGTTCGGTGTAAGCCAGCAGACCCTTCAGCGGGCCGCTTTCGGCAGCCTCGCGCAGCACCCGGTTGATCTCCTGGGCATTGGTATCACGCGATGTCTGCAGGGTGATGTCGAGACAGGAAACATTCAGCGTCGGCACCCGCACCGCCTTGGCCTGGATCCGCCCGGTCAGCTCCGGCAACAGCCGCTCGATACCGCGAGCCAGGCCGGTGGAGACCGGTATCACCGAGTTGAACGCCGAGCGCGTACGCCGCAGATCTTCATGATGGTAGGCGTCTAGCACGGGCTGGTCGTTCATCGCCGAGTGGATGGTGGTGATCGAAACGTATTCAAGACCCACCGATTCGTGCAAAAGTTTCAACAGCGGCACGCCGCAGTTGGTCGTACATGACGCATTCGAGACGAGCTTCTCGGAACCGCTCAAACTCGACTGGTTGACGCCGTAGACGATGGTCGCGTCGATATCCGCTTCGCTGGCCATCGGCTGGGAGAACAGCACCCGCGGCGCGCCCGCATCAATGAAGCGCTGGGCGTCGCTGCGCGAGTGGTAGGCGCCCGAGCACTCCAGCACCAGATCGATGCCGAGCGCGCGCCAGTCGACGCCCTCCGGGGTCGCCTGGCGCAGCACCTGCACGCAATCGCCATCGATATGCAGACAGCCGTCGCTGACACTTACCTCACCGGGAAAACGCCCGTGGGTCGAGTCGAAGCGGGTCAGGTACTCGACACTGGCCATGTCCGCCAGATCGTTCAGCGCCACCACCGACAGGCCCGCCGAGCCGCCACGCTCGTAAAGCGCACGCAGCACGCAGCGGCCGATGCGGCCGTAGCCGTTGAGCGCTATGCGATAGGGAGGGGCGATGGCCATGGGTTCTTCGTCTGTCTGCAGGTGAAAAACCGCTGCGCGGCTTTTCCACCCTGGGAGGTGTGGGTTACCTAGGGTGGATGACCGAAGTCATCCACCGAATGGTCTCGATCAATCCTCCAGCAGCTCTTCGGCGGTGGCGAGGATGTTGTCGACGGTGAAGCCGAACTCCTCGAACAGCTGGCCGGCCGGGGCCGACTCGCCGAAGCTGGTCATGCCGATGACCCGCCCGTCTAGGCCGACGTACTTGTACCAGAAGTCCGCATGGGCGGCCTCGATGGCGATCCGCGCACCGACCTCGGCCGGCAGCACGTGCTGCTTCCAGGCGGCGTCCTGGGCATCGAAGACGCTGGTACAGGGCATCGACACCACGCGGATGCGACGACCCTGCTCGACCAGGCGCTCGGCAGCCTGCATCGCCAGGCTCACTTCCGAACCGGTGGC
This sequence comes from Pseudomonas mangrovi, assembly GCF_003052585.1. GTDB lineage: Bacteria > Pseudomonadota > Gammaproteobacteria > Pseudomonadales > Pseudomonadaceae > Aquipseudomonas > Aquipseudomonas mangrovi. The sequence goes on from NZ_QASN01000013.1 coordinate 92,269, forward strand.
GATCAGGATCAGCTCCGGTTCGCCCTGGCAGTTGCGCAGGATGTAGCCACCACGGGAGATACCGGCTTCGGTTTCGCTGTCACGCAGGTGATAGGGCAGGTTCTGCCGCGAGAAGATCAGCGCGCTGGGGCCGTCGCGGCGCTCCACGGCGTACTTCCAGGCCACCGCCGACTCCATGGTGTCGGCCGGGCGCCAGGTGTCCAGGTTCGGCGTCATGCGCAGGCTGGCCAGCTGCTCGACCGGCTGGTGGGTCGGACCGTCCTCGCCCAGGCCGATGGAGTCGTGGGTGAACACGTAGAGCACGCGCTGTTTCATCAGTGCGCTCATGCGCACCGCGTTGCGCGCGTACTCCATGAAGATCAGGAAGGTCGCACCGTAGGGGATCAGGCCGCCATGCAGCGCCACGCCGTTCATGATCGCGCTCATGCCGAACTCGCGCACGCCGTAGTACATGTAGTTGCCCGAGGCATCCTCGGCGACCACCGGCTTGCAGCCCTTCCACAGGGTCAGGTTGGAGCCGGCGAGGTCAGCCGAACCGCCGAGCAGCTCCGGCAGCAGCGGACCGAAGGCATTCAGGCAGTTCTGGCTGGCCTTGCGGCTGGCGATGGTCTCGCCCTTCTCGGCCACTTCACGGATGAAGGCCGAGGCCTTCTCGGAAAAGTCCGCAGGCAGCTCGCCAGCCATGCGCCGGGTGAACTCGGCAGCCAGTTCGGGGAACTCGGCCTGGTAGGCGGCGAAGCGCTGATTCCACTCGCTCTCGGCGCTGGCCCCGCTGTCGCGGGCGCCCCACTCGGCGTAGATGTCGGCCGGAATCTCGAACGGACCATGGTTCCAGCCCAGCGCCTCGCGGGTCAGGGCGATCTCGGCGTCGCCCAGTGCGGCGCCGTGGCACTCTTCCTTGCCTTGCTTGTTCGGCGAGCCGAAACCGATGATGGTCTTGCAACAGATCAACGTCGGCTGCTCGCTCTTGCGCGCGGTCTCAATCGCCATCTTGATCTCGTCGGCGTCGTGACCGTCGACATTGCGGATCACCTGCCAGCCATAGGCCTCGAAGCGGCGCGGGGTGTCGTCGGTGAACCAGCCGTGCACCTCGCCGTCGATGGAGATGCCGTTGTCGTCATAGAAGGCCACCAGCTTGCCCAGGCCGAGGGTGCCGGCCAGCGAGCAAACCTCATGGCTGATGCCTTCCATCATGCAGCCGTCGCCGAGGAAGACGTAGGTGAAGTGGTCGACGATGTCGTGGCCGGGACGGTTGAACTGCGCCGCCATGATCTTTTCCGCCAGGGCGAAACCGACGGCGTTGGCAACACCCTGGCCGAGCGGGCCGGTGGTGGTCTCCACGCCTGGGGTGTAGCCATACTCGGGGTGGCCCGGGGTCTTGCTGTGCAGCTGGCGGAAGTTCTTCAGGTCGTCGATCGACAGGTCATAGCCGGTCAGGTGCAGCAGCGAGTAGATCAGCATCGAGCCGTGGCCGTTGGACAGCACGAAGCGGTCGCGATCGGCCCACAGCGGGTTGCCCGGGTTGTGCTTCATGAAGTCGCGCCAGAGCACCTCGGCGATGTCCGCCATGCCCATGGGGGCACCCGGATGGCCGCTGTTGGCTTTCTGCACAGCGTCCATGCTGAGGGCGCGGATGGCATTGGCTCGCTCACGACGGCTGGGCATCGCTGAATCTCCTGGGTGGCTGCTTCTTTAAAAGAAGGGGGGACCGAAAAAAGGCGGCCATTTTCGCCCAGCAGGCCCCCCGCGGCAATCGAAGATGCACGCCGGTACGCAGACAGATCGGCCAGCGGCGAAGAACGCGGCGCATTCGCACCCACCAGCCACAGCGATCCGCCGCCACAGATCAATATCAAAACTTTTTGATACAGCCGTTGCCGGGTCTTTTTCCAGCGACTAGACTGCCGCCCCATGAATCTGCCGGCCACTGCCCTGCTGCCCGACCCCTGCGACCTGCTCGCCGCCCTGTGCAAGGCCGGCGGCGATCCGCTGCGGCTGAAGGTATTGCGCGCCCTGGCCAACGACTCCTTCGGCGTGCTCGAGCTGGCGCAGATCTTCGCCACCGGCCAGTCGGGCATGAGTCACCACCTCAAGGTGCTGGCCCAGGCCGGCCTGGTCGCCACCCGCCGCGAGGGTAACGCGATCTTCTATCGCCGCAGCCTGCCGCAGGGCGCGCTGCATGCGGCATTGCTCGAGGAAGTCGAAGCGCTGGCGCTGGAGCCGGCCGAGCAGGCCCGCGTCGCCGCCGTGCATGCCCGCCGCGCCGAAGCCAGTCGCGAATTCTTCGCGCGCATGGCGGCCAGCTTCCAGGCCCAGCAGGACCTGATCGCCAGCCTCGGCCAGTACCGCGACAGCCTGCTGGCGCTGCTCGACGCGCGAAGCTTCGCCAGCGATGCCACTGCGATCGAGGTCGGCCCCGGCGACGGCGCCTTCCTGCCCGAGCTGGCGCGGCGCTTCGCCCAGGTCACCGCGCTGGACAACAGTCCGGCGATGCTCGAACTGGCACGCCAGCGCTGCACCCGCGAAGCCCTGGGCAACGTCGAGCTGAAACTCGCCGACGCCCTGAATGAAACACCGATTGAAGCCGACTGCGTGGTACTGAACATGGTCTTGCACCATTTCGCCGCGCCGGCCGACGCCATCAAGCAGCTGGCGCGCCTGGTAAAACCGGGTGGCAGCCTGCTGATCACCGAGTTGTGCAGCCACAACCAGAGTTGGGCCAGGGAGGCCTGCGGCGATCTCTGGTTGGGGTTCGAACAGGACGACCTGGCCCGTTGGGCCGATGCCGCGGGGCTTGCGCCCGGCGAGAGCCTCTACATTGGCTTGAAAAACGGCTTTCAGATTCAGCTTCGGCACTTCGCCAGGCCGGATTCCAGAAGCATCCACCGGTAATAAAGGAACCGATAGATGAGCGAATATTCCCTGTTTACGTCCGAGTCCGTCTCCGAAGGCCACCCGGACAAGATCGCCGACCAGATCTCCGATGCCGTCCTCGACGCCATCATCGCCCAGGACAAACACGCCCGCGTGGCCTGCGAAACGCTGGTCAAGACCGGCGTCGCCATCGTTGCCGGTGAAGTCACCACCAGCGCCTGGGTCGACCTCGAGCAGATCGTCCGCGACGTCATCTGCGACATCGGCTACACCAATTCCGACGTCGGCTTCGACGGCGCCACCTGCGGCGTGCTCAACATCATCGGCAAGCAGTCCCCGGACATCAACCAGGGCGTCGACCGCGCCAAGCCGGAAGACCAGGGCGCCGGTGACCAGGGCCTGATGTTCGGCTATGCCAGCAACGAGACCGACGTGCTGATGCCGGCGCCGATCTGCTTCTCGCACCGCCTGGTCGAGCGCCAGGCCGAGGCGCGCAAGTCCGGCCTGCTGCCGTGGCTGCGTCCGGACGCCAAGAGCCAGGTCACCTGCCGCTACGAAGGCGGCAAGGTGGTCGGCATCGACGCCGTGGTCCTGTCGACCCAGCACGATCCGGACATCAGCCAAACCGACCTGAAAGAGGCGGTGATGGAGCTGATCGTCAAGCACACCCTGCCGGCCGAGCTGCTGCACAAGGACACCCAGTTCCACATCAACCCGACCGGCAAGTTCGTCATCGGCGGCCCGGTGGGCGACTGCGGCCTGACCGGACGCAAGATCATCGTCGACTCCTACGGCGGCATGGCCCGCCACGGCGGCGGCGCCTTCTCCGGCAAGGACCCGTCCAAGGTCGACCGCTCGGCTGCCTACGCCGGCCGCTACGTGGCCAAGAACATCGTTGCCGCAGGCCTGGCCGAGCGCTGCGAGATCCAGGTCTCCTACGCCATCGGCGTGGCCCAGCCGACCTCGATCTCGGTGAACACCTTCGGCACCAATAAGGTCGCCGAGGACACCATCATCAAGCTGGTACGCGAAGTCTTCGACCTGCGTCCGTACGCCATCACCAAGATGCTCGACCTGCTCCACCCGATGTACCAGGAGACCGCTGCCTACGGCCACTTCGGCCGCACCCCGCAGCAGAAGACTGTCGGCGACGACAGCTTCACCACCTTCACCTGGGAAAAGACCGACAAGGCCGACGCCCTGCGCGCTGCTGCCGGCCTCTAAGCCCGCGCCAGCCGCAACAAGGAAAGCCCCGCCAGCGTAGCGCTAGGCGGGGCTTTTTTGTGGGCTGGGTTTGAGGGGGAGCTGCCGGAAGCTGCCGGATGGCCTGCGGCGAATCCAGTTCCGGGAAAGTGAGTCCGACTTCCAGCTACAGCGCGACGAGGCGCATCAGGAGCCTGCTCCCGCACAGCGCGTGGGAGCCATCAACAGATGGCATCACTCTTGCTGACCACAAGGTCACATCGGCAGGACATGCTCCTGCAAGGCAAAGGCGCCTGAACCTGCTGCGGCCCCTCTGGCAGCGGTTTCAGGCGCTTTTTTTATCGCGTTGGAGGCTCAGGTATATGAAGTGGCTTACCTACCCTGCGTTCTTGCTGCTGCGCGAGCTGGGCCTCGTCGGCATGCTCCGCACGTTGCTGGCGATTGCCGTGGCGAGCATGGCCATCACCCTGGCTGTTCCCGCGCTGCCGGCAGCGCCACTTTGGGCGGCATTCGCCTACCTGGCGATTGCCAGCCTGTGGCTGCTGTTGCAGGAGATCGGGCAGTTGCAGCGCAATTGCGAAGACCCGGCGCAGCACGGCGCCCAGCACGGCGGTCAGCAGCCGGCCAGCGCGGCCGAATGTCTGTTGCTGCAGCCGGTCAGCCGCAGCTTTCAGCAGTGGCTAAGCCGCGAGCAGCGCCAGCAACAGCTGCTGCAGCAGCGCCTGGACGAAATATCCCACTCATCCCATGAGCTCGAGCAGAGCGCCGCGCTGGTCACCCGCAATGCCGAAGGGCAAAGCGAGTCGGCCACTGTCGCGGCGGCGGCGGTCGAGCAACTGAATGTGAGCATCGTGCAGGTGGCGGCCCTGGCGGATGAGTCGCGGCAGACCAGCGTGGTGGCCAGCGACCAGTTGGCCGAGGGGATCGAGCAGCTCACCAATCTGGTGCGGCAGGTGTCCGAGATGGCGCAGCAGGCGATCACCACCAACGACCTGATCCTGCAACTGAACAGCAACTCGCGCACCATCAATGAAATGTCCGGCACCATCCGCGCGATTGCCTCGCAGACCAACCTGCTCGCCCTGAACGCCGCCATCGAAGCTGCGCGCGCCGGCGAGAGTGGTCGTGGCTTCGCCGTGGTCGCCGATGAAGTGCGCCGCCTGGCCTTGCACAGCCAGGAGTCGGCGGCAGAGATCAGCCGCAACATCGACTCGGTGCAACAGCACATCAGGGACGCCACGGTAAAGGTATCCGACCTGACCGAACTGGCGCACCACAGCGCCGACCGTTCCGAAGCGGTGCGCAGCCTGCTCGATCAGGTGCAACAGCGCACCCTGCAGCTGACCAATCAGGTGGATCAGGTGGCGGTCAGTACCGAACAGCAAGGCAAGGCCGTTGCGGAGATCGCCGAGCTGGCCGACCGCGTCCGCCAGGGCAACGCCGACAACCTGCAGGCCGCCGATCAGGCGCGCACCATCGCCCACCATCTGGCTCGTCTGACGGGGTAAACGGCATGAACGTATCGCACGCACTCCCGCTCCTGCTCGCCGCCGCCCTGGTCGCAGCGACCCTGCTGTTCTATGCCCTGCATCGGCGCCTGCAGCGGCAAAAACGTCAACATATCCGCTCGAACATTCACCAGCTGGCGTTGTTGCGGGCGCTGATCTCCGGCTTTCAGCGCCACCGCGGCCTGAGCAATGGCGTGCTCTGCGGCGACGCCAGCCTGAGTCAGGATCTGGCCAGCACCCGCCAGGAACTGGACCGGCACATCCGCGCCGCCGAGGCACTCGACAGCACGCACAGGGACGCCTGGAGCGGCCTGATCGATCACTGGTCGCGGATGCGTGAAATGCGCAGTGGTGACCCGGTGAACAACCTGAACCAGCATCACCTGATCATCCGCAACAGCATCTTTCTGATGCAGGACGTAGCCGCGGAAATCGACCTGAGCGAGGGCCGTGTCGAGCTGGCCTACCTGCCCTGCATCTGGCGCGAGGTGGTGCAGGCGGCAGAGTGGGCGGGACAGGCACGGGCGCTGGGCACAGGCATCGCCGCCACCGGCCAGAGCAGCGCCGAGCAGCGCGTGCGGATGCGCTTCCTCTACCAGAAGATCGAGCTGCTGGCCGGTACAGCCTTTGCCACCCTGCAGAGCCATGCCATCGAACACCCGCACGCCACCGGGCTGCGCCTGCAGCATCGCGAACAGGTGGTGGCGGATTTCCTGCTCTGCATCAGACAGGAGTTGCTCGGCGAGGAACGCCCCGTCATCGCTGCCAAGACCTATTTCCAGCAGGCCAGCCAAGCCATCGACGAACTGCTGGCCCTGGTCGACGCAGCGCTGGCGCAACTGCAGCCCGCCACGGAGAGGGGGTAACACCCGAGAACAGGAGCCATCAATTGCGTCGCATCACTGAGTTTCCTTGTGCTGCTTCTGCGACGATGCGCAGCTGTCATCACGGAAGACTACGATCATGCGCGCCTTCAACGGAAAAGCCCTGTTCGCCGCCCTGCTGCTGATCCTGCTGGCCGGTGCCCTGCTGCAGCCGCAGCTGCGCTCGGGCGCGGCCTTTCTCTGGAGCAAGCTGCGCGGCGGCTACAGCGTGGCCGAGCGTGTCGAGCAGTTCGGCCCGGCGGTGGCACAGCGGCTGGAGAAGGATGTCCTACGGGCAGGGCTGAGCTATCCGCCGCGGCAGCTCGCCTACGTGGCATTCAAGGACAGCCGCCAGCTGGAAGTGCACGCCCGCGACACCAGCGAACAGCCCTGGCGCCTGCTGCGCCGCTACCCGATCCTCGGTGCCAGCGGCACCACCGGGCCGAAACTTGCCGAAGGCGATCTGCAGGTGCCGGAAGGCATCTACCGCGCCGAATACCTCAACGCCAACAGCCGCTTCCACCTGTCCATCCGCCTCGACTACCCGAACGCCTTCGACCGCCGCATGGCGGCACGGGACGGTCGCGAGCAGCTCGGCGGCGACATCATGATTCACGGCAGCTCGGTGTCCATCGGCTGCCTGGCGATGGGCGATGAAGCCGCCGAAGACCTGTTCGTTCTTGCCGCGCTGAGCGATACCGAGCGCCTGCGCATTGTCATCAGCCCCACCGATCTGCGTCAGACGCCCGCCCCTACGACTGTTGCGCCAGCCTGGCTTGGCGAGCTGTACCAGGCGATTGGCGACGAGCTGCAGCAGTACCCCAGCGCCGCAGAGGCGCAACCCGCCCCGAGAAACCCGGCATGATCACCATCGCCCGCTACTCCCTGCCCATCGAGGCGCAGATCGCCCGCGCCAGCCTGGAAGCCGCCGGCATTCCCGCGTTCATCGCCGACGAACACACCATCAACATGAACTGGCTGTACTCCGATGCCCTCGGCGGCGTGCGCCTGCAGGTGCCGGCGGCGCATGCGGAAGAAGCGCTGGCCCTGCTGCAGGCGGACCACTCTGCGGCGCTGACCAACGAGCAACCGGTCGATGAAACCCCACGCTGCCGGCAGTGCCGCAGCGCGAACCTGCGTGAGCGCCGACCCGGCCGGCGGCTGGCCTTTCTGTTCTGGATACTGGTGAACATTCCGCTGTGGCCGGTGCGCAGGAGAATGGAGTGCGCCGACTGCGGCGCGCGCCAATGACTCCCGGGAGAAAGAACATGAAGCCCTACCTGCTCGCCGCCCTGCTGGTGGCGCCCTGTTGCCAGGCCTTCCAGGCCAGTTGCCCGGACAGCACGGAACAGGCACTCGAGGACTGGACCCGCTGGCAGGGAGAACAGCCTCCCGCCGACGAGCTGACACCTGTCGTGGCGGTCAGCCGGATCGAGCTCTACAGCGGCCATCCGGCCGCAGGCGGCACGCCCATCGCCGATGATCACGCCGAGGCCATCGGCGTCGCCCCGCTGCAATGGAGCCTCGGCACAGACAGCGCGCAGGCGCCGCTGCATATGGTCTGCAGCTACCACGCCAGTGCAATCCGCCAGGTTAGGGCGCTGCCCGCCGGCCTGCACAGCTGTGAGGCGAGCAACGAGTTCGAGGATGCGCACCTGCAGCTGGACTGCCACTGACGGCAGCAACCGGGCACGGACTGCGGGGCAGCCTTGGCGAGCGCACCGTTGGGCCTTGCGGCTCAACCTACGGGGCCAGCGCCAGATCAACTATCGGGTGCGCTCACGTAGGTTGGCGCCGAGCAAGGCGAGGCCCAACAAACTCCCGCTGAGCCGTTTCGATCCCAAGTGCTGCGTAGGCGGCGGTCGCACCGTTGGGCCTTGCGGCCCAACCTACTGTATGTCGGAAAGTCCGAGCCATTGAGCGTCGCGAGCCAGCCCGCGCCAGATCAACTAGCGGGGGACAATCCGTAGGTTGGCGCCGAGTGCAGCGAGGCCCAACGAACCTGCGCCGCCCCCGAGGCGAGGCGCAGCCAGGGACTAGCTCTTGAGCCGGTAACCGGTGCGGAAGATCAGCCAGACGACGATCAGGCAGACGACCAGAAAGCCCAGGGTCATGCCCAGGCTAATCCACGGACTGACGTCCGACACGCCATAGAAGCTCCAGCGAAACCCGCTGATCAGGTAGACCACCGGGTTGAGCAGGGTGATCTTCTGCCACAGCGGCGGCAGCATCGAGATCGAGTAGAAGCTGCCGCCGAGGAAGGCCAGTGGCGTGACGATCAGCGCCGGGACGATGTGCAGCTTCTCCCAGCCCTCGGCCCAGATGCCGATGATGAAGCCGAACAGGCTGAAGGTCACCGCGGTGAGCACCAGGAACAGCACCATCCATAGCGGATGGGCGATCTCGAAGCTGACGAACAGCCGTGCCGTGACCAGGATCACCAGCCCCAGCACGATCGACTTGGTCGCCGCCGCGCCGACATAGCCGAGCAGGATCTCGAAGAACGACACCGGCGCCGACAGCACCTCGTAGATGGTCCCCGAGTAGCGCGGCATGTAGATGCCGAACGCGGCGTTGGAGATGCTCTCGGTGAGCAGCGTCAGCATGATCAGCCCGGGCACGATGAAAGCGCCGTAGCTGACGCCCTGGACCTGAGCCATGTTCGGCCCGATGGCCGAGCCGAACACCACGAAGTACAGCGAGGTGGTAATCACCGGCGTCGCCAGGCTCTGCATCAGGGTGCGCCAGGCGCGCGCCAGCTCGAACTGGTAGATGGCGCGAATCGCATACAGGTTCATGCGTGTTCTCCGTTAGCAACGTCGTGGCTGTGCACCAGGCTGACGAATATTTCTTCGAGCGAACTCTGCCGGGTCTGCAGGTCCTTGAAATCGATGTCGTGCTCGGCCAGGCGCTTGAGCAGCTCGGCGATACCGGTGTGCTCCTGCTGGGCGTCGAAGGTGTAGACCAGCTCCTGGCCGTCCTCGGACAGCTCCAGCGGGTAGCTCGCCAGCTCGGCCGGGATCGCCGCCAGCGGATGCTGCAGCTGCAGGCTCAGCTGCTTCTTGCCCAGCTGCTGCATCAGCGTCGCCTTGTCCTGCACCAGCACCAGCTGGCCCTGACGGATCACGCCGATGCGGTCGGCCATTTCCTCGGCCTCCTCGATGTAGTGGGTGGTGAGGATGATGGTCACGCCGCGCTCGCGCAGGCCGCGGACCATCTCCCACATGTCACGGCGCAGCTCGACGTCGACGCCGGCGGTGGGTTCGTCGAGGAACAGGATCTGCGGTTCGTGGGATAGCGCCTTGGCGATCATCACCCGCCGCTTCATGCCGCCGGAGAGTTCGAAGATGCGCGCATCGCGCTTCTCCCACAGCGACAGGTCGCGCAGCAGCTGCTCGAGGAAGGCGTCGTTGCGCGGCTTGCCGAACAGCCCGCGGGAAAAGCGCACCGTCGCCCAGACGCTCTCGAAGGCATCGTTGAACAGCTCCTGCGGGACCAGGCCGATCATCCCGCGGGCCGCGCGGTAGTCGCGGACGATGTCGTGGCCGCCGACCAGCACCTGCCCGGATCCCGGGTTGACGATGCCGCAGACGATGCTGATCAGGGTGGTCTTGCCGGCGCCATTGGGTCCCAGCAGAGCGAAGATCTCGCCCTTGTGGATGTCCAGGTCGATGGGCTGCAACGCCGGGTGTCCGGAGGCGTAGGTCTTGGTCAACTGACGGATGGATATCACCGGTTGCACGTTTCGTCTCCGCAGGGGGAAAGGCGCGATTGTAATGAAAGATCGGGCGCAAACGGCAGCGAGCTGATCGGGATCATGGAGGCGACGGCGAAGCCGGCCGATGCTTCGCCGACCGATTCCGAATGCTTGCATAGGGAGGCTGCCATGAAACGTATCGTCTGGATCGCGTTGACACTGCCGCTCATTCTCACTCTGCTCTGGCTGCAGGCGGCGCCGCGCGAACTGGAGCTCGAGCGGTTCTGGCCGCTGCGCTCGGCGATGGTCCAGTACAGCGGGCTGCTTGCTATGGCGGCGATGAGCGTGGCGCTGCTGCTGGCGGCGCGACCGGGCATGATCGAGCGCTTCTGCGATGGCCTGGACAAGACCTACCGCCTGCACAAATGGCTCGGCATCGCTGCGCTGGTGCTTGGCGTGGTGCACTGGCTATGGGCACAGGGGCCGAAGTGGGCCGTCGGACTGGGCTGGCTCGAGCCTCCCGCGAGGCGCGGCGCCGGCAACGTCGGCGAGGGCCTAGCGGCGCTACTGCATGAGCAGCGCGGCATCGCCGAGAGCCTGGGCGAGTGGACCTTCTACGTCGCCGTGCTGCTGATCCTGCTGGCGCTTAGCAAGCGCTTTCCCTACCGCTGGTTCTTCAAGACCCACAGGTTTCTGGCACTGGCCTATCTGCTGCTGGTGTACCACGCGCTGATCCTGACCCGGCCGGAATACTGGCCGACACCGCTCGGGCTGACGCTGGGCGTGTTGCTCGCCGCCGGCAGCAGCGCGGCACTGCTCTCGCTGGGCCGGCGGATCGGCCGGCGACACCAGGTCATCGGCCACATCGAGTCATTGCGGCAGCATCCGGACAACCGGGTGCTTTCGGTAGGCGTGCGGCTCGATGGCGCCTGGCCGGGGCACAAGGCCGGCCAATTCGCCTTCGTCACCTTCGACGAGCAGGAAGGCCCGCACCCCTTCACCATCAGCTCTGCCTGGAACAACGAGGGGCGTCTGGAGTTCTCGATCAAGGCCCTGGGCGACTACACCCGCCAACTGCCGCAAACCCTGCGGGCCGGCGATCCGGTGACGGTCGAGGGACCCTATGGCTGCTTCGACTTCGCCAGCCGCCGCGCGGGCCAGATATGGGTCGCCGGCGGGATCGGCATCGCGCCCTTCCTCGCCCGCCTGCGCAGCCTGGCGAACCGCACCGACGCGCAGCCGATCGACCTGTTCTATTGCACCAGCGAGCCGGCTGCGGAGTTCATCGAAGATCTACGCCGCCTGGCAGCAGCGGCGCGGGTCGAACTGCATCTGGTCATCGCCCAGCAGCAGGAGCGCCTGACGCCTGGGCGCCTGCGCGAAAGCATTGCCGACTGGCAGGCGCGCGACCTCTGGTTCTGCGGCCCGAGCCGTTTCGGCCAGCAGCTGCGCCGTGACCTGCGTGCGCACGGCATGGCCGCCGAGGATTTCCATCAGGAACTGTTCGAGATGCGTTGAGCGGCAACCCGCGCGCTCATCGTCTATAGAGAGGGGCAGGCGACAGGACGCAGAGCCCATGTCGCACGCGCCTCCATCCGCAGAGCAAGGAAGCTCGCCATGAAACGCCCGATTGCGTTGCTGTTTCTGCTGTTCCCCGGCCTGGCCTGCGCCAGTTGCCCCGACTGGACTGCCGCTAAGGCTGCGCGGGAAACCCTCGCGCTGCAGCAGCGCCTCGCCGACTGGGACCAGGCCTACCACCGTGACGGCAGATCGCCGATCGCAGACGAGCTCTACGATCAGGCACGCCAGACGCTGCAGCACTGGCAGCAGTGTTTTGCCCTCGCGCCCGCGACTGGCGCGGACCCCTTGCGCGCGGCGGCCGGGCCGATAGCGCATCCCGTGGCGCAGACCGGCCTCGACAAGCTTGCCGAGGAAAAGGCCGTGGCGGCCTGGATCGCCGGGCGCGAAGACCTCTGGATCCAGCCCAAGGTCGATGGCGTGGCGGTGACCCTGGTCTATCGCCGGGGTCGTCTGCAGCAGGCGATCAGCCGCGGCGACGGACGCCGCGGCCAGGACTGGACCGCGCACGCACGACAGATTCCGACCATTCCCCAGGCGCTGTCCGAGCCGCTGGATGCGGTGTTTCAGGGCGAGCTGTACTGGCGCCGGGAGCAACATCGGCAGGTGCGTGACGGCGGCGCCGCTGCGCGGGCAACGGTGGCCGGGCTGCTCAACAGAAACGCGCTTGAGGCAGAAGAGGCCGCCGGCATCGGCCTATTCCTCTGGGACTGGCCGGATGGGCCGGCACAGATGACCGAGCGCCTGGCACAGTTGAAGGCACTCGGCTTTGCCGACAGCGCAGCGTTCACCCAGCCTATAGCCAGCGTGGCGGAAGCGGCTCACTGGCGCGACCGCTGGTACCGCGAGCCCCTGCCCTTCGCCACTGACGGGGTGGTTCTGCGCCAGGGTCGTCGGCCCGATGGGGAGCGCTGGATCGCCGCACCACCGAGCTGGGCCGCCGCCTGGAAATATCCTCCAAACCAGGCGCTTGCCAGGGTACGCAACGTGCAGTTCAACATCGGCCGCAGCGGGCGCATCACGCCGATTCTGCAGCTCGATCCAGTGCAACTGGACGGGCGCCAGTTGCGCCGGGTCAGCCTGGGTTCGCTGCAGCGCTGGCAGCAACTGGATATCCGCCCTGGCGATCAGGTCGCCGTCGACCTGGCCGGCTACAGCGTGCCGCGACTGGCCGAGGTGCTCTGGCGCAGCAGCGAGCGAGAGGTGCTGGAAGTACCAGACGCGGCCAGCTATCACGCGCTCAGCTGCCTGCGCCCGACGCCGGGCTGCGAGTCACAGTTTCACGCGCGCCTGGCCTGGCTGGGCTCCAGGGATGCATTGGCGCTCAGCGGTATCGGACCCGGTACCTGGCAGCAGTTGCTCGATGCCGGCGCCGTGCATTCGCTGCTCGACTGGATGAACCTGCAACCGGCGCAGCTGCAGGCCATGCCCGGATTCGGCGAAGCGCGCACAGCGAACCTGCTGCGGCAGACCGAGATCGCCCGCCAGCGCTCGTTCCGTCAGTGGCTGCGCGCCCTGGGTGCACCACCGGCGGCGTTGCCCGGCGCGAACAACTGGCAGCAACTGGCCGATCGCAGTGCCGGCGACTGGCAGCGCAGCCATGCTGTCGGGGTGAAACAGGCGCGCCAGCTGGAGGCGTTCTTCAGCCATCCGGAGCTTCAGCTGCTGGCGCAAACCCTGCAGGCGCAGGGCGTGGATGGTTTCAGCGAGGACCGGGCGCCCGGCAGAGCGGCTCAGTAGGCACGAAACTCCTGATGGCAGCCTTCGCAGCTGTCCTCGACCTGCTGCATCGGCACGCGCAGATCGGCCGGCTTGAGCTCCGGCTGGGCGACCACCCGCACCAGTGCGGCGGTCGATTCTTCCAGCTCACGCGCCAGTTGCCCGAAACGCTCCTGGCGCTGCCAGACGTCTTCGCGGGCGCTGCTGCGCTCATCTTCACGCACCTGCGGGAAGTGCTGCCAGGGCTGGCGGGCCAGTGCGTCCAGCTCGCGTGCGTAATCGGCGAAGGCAGCCCCGTCGTAGGGCAGGCGGCCACGCAGCATGCCGCCCATGTCCTCGCTGAGGGTCATCATCTGTTTGAACAGCGCCTTGCGCTTGCCCAGCGGCGAGTCGGGGTCGACACCACCGCAGGCAGTCAGCGAGAGAACGACAAGGGTCAGCAGGGCAAAGGGCTTGAAGGTCATCGGACTGGAACTGCTCTGAACAGGGCCGGCGATTATCCTGCAGCGAGTCCACCTTTACCACGCGCCCGGTTGTCTCAGCTGGTAACCCGATGCGTCGACAGCCTTGGCGGCGGCCCGTCCTGCATCTCTTGGCCGCGCCCGACAGCCCGTCACAGGCGGCAGATCGTGGCAGCCGACTGCGACATCCTCGCGGCGAAAGCAGTGCTGATCGGTGTACCGCCCCCTTGAAGCGGCAGCGGCATCTCACTCCGCGGTGGTCATTTCCCAGCTGCCTCCACCCGTCTCGCAGTCGATCTTCGGCTGGCCGCCGTCAAGTGCACGGTAGTGATAGGTGATCAGCTTCGCGTCTCCGGGCAGCTGCGGCGCGCTGAACGGCTGCTCGGTCTTGCGCCCGGCGGCGGCCGGATTGGCCAGCGACGACTGGGTCAACTCGGCCACGCAGCGTCCGAAGTGGCCCTCCGGGCATTGCTTCATTTCCTGGCGCTGAGTGTTCTGAATGTCCTTGTCGGTGGTGCAGGACCAGTCGAGCGCGTCACTCTCAACACCTTCGGCTTCGTGGCAGTACTCCTCGCGGACACCCGTGGGGCCAGCCATGGCCGGGTCGACGGTGACGTAGCAGGCCTCGGCGTGGGCCTGCAGCCCCCAGAGCAGTAGCAAGGGAGCGAACAGGGTGGGTCGCAGATGGCGCATGGCAGATTCCTCCAGGTCCCGGCGATAGGCGGGGTAAGGGTGTGACTCGCCAGTCGCCCGCAGAGTTCGGCGCAATCCCGCCAACGGCGCGCCGGCCGTGGCCTGTAGCGAATTCGACCGGCTGCCGAACGGTGTGCAGGAAAGGCTTGGGCTCACCGGGCGGCACGGCTATAATCCCCGGGCTTCACGCGCCCGGCTCTGTCCGGACGTGCCCGCCACCCGCTCGAGGGGCGCTGCAGCAGGACCGTACATCCGATTGGAATCTCGCCCCGATAGCGGCGGCGAATTCGATCCGCTGACGAACCTGTCAGGCTCGAACGGGGCGTTAACCATACGCATCAACGGCGCCCATTCGCAGACAACGAATGGAGAGCTTTTCATGAGCGCCGCTTTCAACGATTTCAAGGTCGCCGACATTTCCCTGGCCGACTGGGGCCGTCGCGAGATCATCATCGCCGAGTCCGAAATGCCGGCCCTGATGGGCCTGCGCAGCAAGTATGCCGCCGAGCAGCCGCTCAAGGGCGCGAAGATCATCGGTTGCATCCACATGACCATCCAGACCGCGGTGCTGATCGAGACGCTGATCGCCCTCGGTGCCGAAGTGCGCTGGTCGAGCTGCAACATCTTCTCCACTCAGGATCAGGCCGCAGCGGCCATCGCCGCCGCCGGCACCCCGGTGTTCGCCTGGAAGGGCGAGACCGAAGAGGAGTACGAGTGGTGCATCGAGCAGACCATCCTCAAGGACGGTCAGCCGTGGGACGCCAACATGATCCTCGACGACGGCGGTGATCTGACCCAGATCATCCACGAGCGCTACCCGGCGATGCTCGAACGCATCCACGGCGTCACCGAGGAGACCACCACCGGCGTACACCGCCTGCTCGACATGCTCAAGGCCGGCACCCTGAAGATCCCGGCGATCAACGTCAACGACTCGGTGACCAAGAGCAAGAACGACAACAAGTACGGCTGCCGTCACAGCCTCAACGACGCCATCAAGCGCGGCGTCGACCACCTGTTGTCGGGCAAGCAGGCGCTGGTCATCGGTTACGGTGACGTGGGCAAGGGCTCGGCCCAGTCGCTGCGTCAGGAAGGCATGATCGTCAAGGTCTCGGAAGTCGATCCGATCTGCGCCATGCAGGCCTGCATGGACGGTTTCGAAGTCGTCTCGCCGTTCAAGGACGGCATCAATGACGGCAGCGAGGGCTGCGTCGACGCGCAGCTGCTGGGCAAGATCGATCTGATCGTCACCACCACCGGCAACGTCAACGTCTGCGACGCCAACATGCTCAAGGCGCTGAAGAAGCGCGCGGTGGTGTGCAACATCGGTCACTTCGACAACGAGATCGACACCGCCTTCATGCGCAAGAACTGGGCCTGGGAAGAGGTCAAGCCGCAGGTGCACAAGATCCACCGCACCGGTGCGGGCAGCTTCGACCCGCACAACGACGACTACCTGATCCTGCTGGCCGAAGGTCGCCTGGTTAACCTGGGCAACGCCACCGGCCACCCGAGCCGGATCATGGACGGCTCCTTCGCCAACCAGGTACTGGCGCAGATCTTCCTCTACGGCCAGAAGTTCGCCGATCTGCCGGCGGTGGAGAAGGCTACCCGCCTGACCGTCGAAGTGCTGCCGAAGAAGCTCGACGAGGAAGTTGCCCTGGAAATGGTGAAAGGCTTTGGTGGCGTGGTCACCCGACTGACGCCGAAACAGGCCGAGTACATCGGCGTGACCGTGGAAGGCCCGTTCAAGCCCGACGCCTACCGCTACTGATGCGTAGGGTGGACAAGCCCTTGGCTTGTCCACCGCCGACTTTCCCGAATGGTGGATGGAAAGACGTCATCCACCCTACGTCTCCAAGGCTAGAACCCTATGAGCCAAGAACGCCGTTACAGCTTCGAGTTCTTCCCCACCAAGACCGATGCCGGCCATGAAAAACTGCTGGTGGTGGCGCGTCAGCTGGCGGGCTACCAACCGGACTTCTTCTCCTGCACCTACGGTGCCGGTGGCTCCACCCGTGATCGCACGCTGAATACCGTGCTGCAGCTCGATGGCGAAGTGAAGGTACCGACCGCACCACACCTGTCCTGCGTCGGCGACAGCAAGGCGGAACTGCGCCAGTTGCTGTCCACCTATCGCGAGAACGGCATCCGCCGCATCGTCGCCCTGCGTGGCGACCTGCCCTCCGGCATGGGCCAGGCCCATGGCGAGCTGCGCTATGCCAACGACCTGGTCGAGTTCATTCGTCAGGAGAGTGGCGATCATTTCCACATAGAGGTCGCCGCCTACCCGGAAATGCACCCGCAGGCGCGCAACTTCGAAGACGATCTGCAGAACTTCGCGCGCAAATGCCGCGCTGGTGCCGACAGCGCCATCACCCAGTACTTCTTCAGCGCCGACTGCTACTTCTACTTCGTCGAGCGCGCGCAGAAGCTGGGCCTGGACCTGCCGATCACCCCGGGGATCATGCCGATCACCAACTACAGCAAGCTGGCGCGCTTCTCCGACGCCTGCGGGGCGGAAATTCCGCGCTGGATCCGCAAGCAGCTGGAAGCCTATGGCGATGACATCGCGAGCATCCAGGCATTCGGCGAGGAAGTGGTCACGCGCATGTGCGAACGCCTGCTCGACGGCGGCGCACCAGGGCTGCACTTCTACACCCTGAACCAGGCCGAACCGAGCCTGGCGATCTGGAACAACCTCAAGCTGCCACGCTGAGGACTGCCACGAAAAAACACCGGGCCCAGTGCCCGGTTTTCGCTTGTTCGATTTGTTCAAGGAGGAACCGATGCGCAGCTCATTTCCGAAGCTCCCCTCGCTGGCCACAACCCTTCTGCTCTGCCTGGCCGGCTCAGCCAGTGCCAGCTCGGACTTTGGCTGCAGCAGCCAGTGGAAGCTCGATGCCGAGCAACCCAGTCTCTGCAACAACTGGCCCTTCCTCAGCCCGGCCAACGACAGCCGGGTCAACATCCGTCTGCTGCTGGACGTCGTCACGGAGCTGCCGCTCAGCGAGAAGCTGGCGCAGGGCGATGAACCGCTCGCCCCGCTCGTACCGTTCGACCTCTATGCGCTGCACGCCGCTGAGGCAGAGACAGCGGCACCAAGGGACCATGCAGCGGAGCTCGACGCTCTGCTCGCCCCCCTGGATCTGAACACCGGCGATCTCGCGCTGCAGGTCTTTGCCGAAGACGAAGGCACCCGCTGCCGCAGCAACGACCTGCCCAGCGCCAACGCCTTCATCGCCGCCATGGCGCAGGATGGCCTGCCGCTGGATGCGCGCCGTATCCTCGCCCGCCAGCGCATGAGTTTGCTGCTCACCTGCGGACCGGGCGAGGGCAGCGCCCTGGAAACCGCCGAGCTGGCCGAGGCGCCAGAGGCGGCGCCTTTCCTGCGCTATCTGAAGGCAGCCGAGGCCTTCTATCAGGGCGAGCTGGCCGAGGCTACAGACGGCTTCGCCAGCCTGCATGACAGTCCGCAGCCATGGCTGCGCGAAACGTCGCGCTATCTGAGCGGCCGCGTCCTGCTCAACGTCGCGCAGGAAGGCGCACTCGACGAATACGGCTACCTGGAACCGCAACAGGTCGACGCCAGTAGTGCCGACGCCGCCATCGAAGCGCTGCAGGCCTATCTGATCGAATATCCCGAGGGGCAGTATTTCGCTTCTGCCCGCGGCCTGCTGCGCAAGCTGCATTGGCTCAAGCGCGACCACCAGGCGCTGGCGGCCGAGTTCGTCTGGCAATGGCAGCAACCTGCGCAGCGGCGCAACCGCAGCTTCCGCCAACTGATCGACGAGTTCGACGACAAGCTGCTGTTCAGCATTCCCTCCGACCAGGCGCAGGACCCGCTGCTGCTCGGCGTACTCGACCTGATGGCGCTGCGCCGGCCCTGGGACGAACGTGAACGGCTGCCACGCGAGCGCTTCGAGCAGCAGAAGCGCTTCTTCATGGAGCAGCCCGGGCTCTATCGCTACCTCGACGCTGCGCGCCAGCTGTATGGCGAACAGGATCCGGCAGCCGCCCTGAAGATTCTCCCGGCACGGCCGCAGAGCGGGCCGCTCGGCACCCTGGCATTCAGCGAGCAGACCTTGCGCGGCCTGGCGCTGGAGCGCCTGGGCCAGCGCGAGCAGGCGCGCGAGCACTGGCGCGCCCTGCTCGATCTGAGTCGCGATGGATTGCAGCGCGAACAGAGCCAGCTCGCCCTGGCGATGAATCTCGAACGCAGCGAGCGTCTGGCCGAGGTCTTCGCCGCCGATTCGCCGATCGACTCGCAACCGATTCGCCTGCAGCTGCTGCGCTACGTCGCGGGTCCCGCCCTGCTGCGCGAGGAACTGCGGCGCAGCGGCGGAAAGGCCCGCGAAGCCTTGCTCTACGCGCTGCTGTACAAGGATCTGCTGCGCGGTCACTACGCCGACTTCGTCAGCGACAGCGCCGCGTTCGGCCCCCTGCCGGCCGACTCGTCACTCGCGGTGTTCGCCTGGAGCGGCGATACCCGCGGCGCCTACAGCTGTCCCGACCTGCAGCAGCTGGCGAAGCAGCTGGCCGCGGAGCCCGAGGATGCCGGCGCGCGCCTGTGCCTGGGTGACTGGGTGCGCACCAACGATCTGCGCTACAGCCCGCTGGCCGAGCGCCCGGCAGGCGATGAACTGGGCGGCAGCGCCGAGCTGTTCCCCGGCCAGGGCTTCTCGCGCCTGCAGGCCTATCAGGCAGTGATCGCCAGCCCCGATGCGGCCGCGCAGGATCGTGCCTACGCGCTCTATCGTGCGGTCTACTGCTTCGCCCCCGGCGGCAACAACGACTGCGACGCCCAGGAGGTCGCCCCGGAGCAGCGCAAGGAATGGTTCCACCAACTCAAGCGCGAATATCCGCAGAGCCACTGGGCACAGTCGCTGAAGTACTACTGGTGAACGCGTGAAGCGCCTGGCCTGGCTGCTGCTGATGGTCCCCTGGGGCCTCTGTGCGGCACCAGTGGACGCCGGCGACCACCAGGCCTTCTGGCTCTGGGCCGGGGTCAAGCCGCAGCCCGTACTGACGCAGGCGCACACGCTCTACCTGCTGCAGGGGCAGATCGATCCGCACGGCATCGAAGGACGCGGCCGGCTGCACGCCCAGGGCCCGGCGGCCGGGCCGCTGCGAGCCGAACTCTGGCTGGTCTATCGCGCGCACACCCTGGACTGGCCGGATGAGATCGTTCCGCAGCTGCTGGCGCGGGTCGAACGCTGGCGGCGGCATGGCAACCAGGTGCGCGGCATCCAGATCGACTTCGATGTCGGCACCCGGCATCTGGCGCGCTATGCAGGCTTTCTCGAACAGCTGCGCCAACGCCTGCCGGCGGATTGCGGCCTGAGCATCACCGGCCTGCTCGACTGGGGCAGCAATGGCGACCCGCTGGTGCTCAACCGGATGGGCGAGACGCTCGACGAGGTGGTGGTGCAGACCTATCAGGGCCGCCACAGCATCCCCGATCAGCAGCGCTATCTGCCGCGGGTTGCCCAGTTGCGCCTGCCGTTTCGCATCGGCCTGGTCCAGGGCGGCCAATGGCAGGCGCCGAAGGAGCTGGAATCCAGCCCCTGGTTTCGCGGCTACGTGGTCTTCCTGCTCAACCCCTGACCCTGCCCGAGCGACGCGACAGCAGCCTTTTGCGCCGGCATTGATCTTTTTCCAGGCGCAGCGGTCGAAGCACGGGCCAGGAGCCGCAGGGGCCTCGCAGCGTTCGGTGACCGCAATCAAGCTTTATGTCAACGGGACGGTGCGCTGCCGATTCGCTCTGTTATACTCCGGGCTCTTTCCGCCAGGCCTACGCCCGGATGCTCGGCATTCCATCGCCCAGCAGGACCGGACGGGACCCCTCCCCAGCGAGGTGTTCAGGCCAGGCTAGTTCCCATCGGGCTCAGCCCCACATCAAGACAGGATTACACATGTCCTTTGCTTCCCTCGGTCTCTCCGAGGCTCTGGTCCGTGCCGTCGAAGCCGCCGGCTACACCCAGCCCACACCCGTGCAACAGCGGGCCATTCCCGCCGTGTTGCAAGGCCGCGATCTGATGGTCGCCGCCCAGACAGGAACAGGCAAAACCGGCGGCTTCGCCCTGCCGATCCTGGAACGACTCTTTCCCCAGGGGCATCCCGACCGTGAACAGCGCCACGGCCCGAAACAGCCGCGCGTACTGGTCCTGACCCCGACCCGCGAACTCGCCGCCCAGGTGCATGACAGCTTCAAGCTGTATGCCCGCGACCTCAAGTTCGTCAGCGCCTGCATCTTCGGCGGTGTCGGCATGAACCCGCAGGTCCAGGCGATGGCCAAGGGCGTCGACGTGCTGGTTGCCTGCCCCGGTCGCCTGCTCGACCTGGTTGGCCAGGGCAGCGTGGTGCTGTCCCACGTCGAGATCCTGGTGCTCGATGAAGCCGACCGCATGCTCGACATGGGCTTCATCCACGACGTCAAGAAGGTCCTCGCGCGCCTGCCGAGCAAACGCCAGAACCTGCTGTTCTCCGCGACTTTCTCGCGGGACATCACCGAACTGGCCGGCAAGCTGCTGCACAACCCGGAGCGCATCGAGGTCACGCCGCCGAACACCACGGTCGAGCGTATCGAGCAGCGCGTGTTCCGCCTGCCGTCCAGCCACAAGCGCGCCCTGCTCGCCCACCTGATCACCCAGGGTGCCTGGGAGCAGGTGCTGGTGTTCACCCGCACCAAGCACGGCGCCAACCGGCTCGCCGAATACCTCGACAAGCACGGCCTCAGCGCGGTCGCGATTCATGGCAACAAGAGCCAGAACGCACGCACCAAGGCCCTGGCCGACTTCAAGGCCGGCAGCGTGCGCGTCCTGGTTGCCACCGACATCGCCGCCCGCGGCCTGGACATCGATCAGTTGCCCCACGTGGTCAACTTCGAACTGCCCAACGTCGAGGAGGACTATGTTCACCGCATCGGTCGTACCGGCCGTGCCGGACGCAGTGGCGAGGCGATCTCGCTGGTCGCACCCGACGAAGAGAAGCTGCTGCGCAACATCGAGCGCATGACCCGCCAGGACATTCCCGACGGTGATCTGATGGGTTTCGATGCCAGCACCGTCGAGGCCGAACGCCCCGAAGTGCGCGAGCCGCAGAAACCGCGCGGCCCGCGCGGTGGTGGCAAGCCGGAAGGCGAACGCCATGGCGGCGGACGCAAGGACAAGGGCCAGGACAGTGGCAAGCGCAAGCCGCAGGGCCAGTCCTCGGGCGGCGGCCGGCAGAAGCCGACCCGCGCCGCGCGCAGTGACAGCCCGGTCGCAGCCGTGCCGCCACTCCCTCCAGACCGCGCGCCGGACGAGTTCCTCGACGACGAGATCGACAATTTCGGCAACCGTGCCGACTACGTCAGCCCCAACCAGAACAAGCAGCAGAATCGCGGTCGCCGTCCTGGCGCACCGACTGCCGCGGGAGCTGGTGGCGCGCCACGTCCGCAAGGCCAGCGTCCCGCCGGCCAGGGCCAGGGCCAGGCCAAGCCCGGCAAGCGCCGTGGTGGTGGCGGCGGCCAGGGCAAGCCACGCAGTGGTCGCGGCGGCAGCGAGCGTGTGCTCACCGCCAACGACGCACCGCGGCGTGACTCGGTGATGCCGCAGCGTTCCGAGCGCCAGCCGGTCATCATCCACAAGGGCGAACGCCTGCCGACCGCCGAGCAGCTCGATTCGCTCGAGCGCAAGCCGCGTGGCGAAAAGCCTGCGCTGCTGAGCCGCAACCGCGACGCCTGACGGCTGAAGCGTGCGTGGAGCATGATCTGCTCGTGCTCCACCTAGCGCCGAACCGGCCGACCTTGCGATCGCGGGTGCCGTTGTCGGGCCTCGCCTTGCTCGGCGCCAACCTACGCCGCGTCACCTGCCGCTGGAAACGAAAAAGCCCCGCACAGCCTGAGCTGGCGGGGCTTTTTTTGCCCTGCGTTACTGACGCACGCCTTCGATCGAGAGGATCAGTTCGACTTCCTGGGAAGCCGGGCCGAGATCCTTCTGGATATCGAAGTCCTTCAGCTTGAGCGTGGTCGAACCTTCGAAACCGGCGCGATAGCCGCCCCACGGATCCTTGCCTTCGCCCAGCAGCTTGGCCTGGATCACCACCGGCTTGGTCACACCGTTGAGGGTCAGGTTGCCGGTGATATCGGCGGTGCCTTCCCCGGTCGACTTGACCGAGGTGGACTCGAAGGTCGCGGTCGGATGCTTGCTGACGTTGAGGAAGTCGGAACCGCGCAGGTGCTTGTCGCGCTCGGCGTGGTTGGAGTCGACGCTGGTGGTGTTGATGGTCACGTTGACCTTGCTCGCCTCCGGCTTGGCGGCATCGAAACTGAAGCTGCCGTCGAAGTCCTTGAAGGTGCCGTATAGCCAGCTGTAGCCCAGGTGGCTGATCTTGAAGTTGATGAAGGCGTGCTGGCCCGGCTTGTCGATGGCGTAGTCGGCGGCGATGGCCTGGCCGGCGAACAGCGCGCCACCCAGGGCGAGTGCAGCGAGGGTTTTCTTCAGCATCGTTGAGCTCCTTTTTCGGTATCAGTCGGAATCACGGCCGAACATGCGCAACAGCGTCGCATCACGGTCGATGAAGTGGTGTTTGAGCGCCGCCAGCGCATGAATGCCGGCAAAGATCACCAGCGTCCAGGCGAGGTATTCGTGAACCAGCCCGGCAATGTCTTCCTGGCTCGGCAGGCCGCTGACCAGGGCCGGCACCTGGAACAGACCGAAAACATCGATGGCGCGGCCGTCGGCGGTGGAGATCAGATAGCCGGAGATCATCAGCACGAACAGCCCCAGGTAGAGAAAGGCGTGTCCGGCATGCGAGGCCAGGCGGGTCCAGCGGCCGTGACTGGCGAGCGCGGCGGGCGCCGGGCTGTACAGGCGCCAGAGCAGACGCAGCAGCATGACCATGAACAGCAGGATGCCGATGCCCTTGTGCAGATCCGGCGCGGTGCGATACCAGCTGCTGTAGTAGTCCAGCCCGACCATCCAGTAACCGAGCCCGAACAGGCCGAATACTGCCAATGCCACCAGCCAGTGCAGCAGGATGCTTAGAACACCATAGCGGGAGGGAGTGTTGCGCCATTGCATGGTCGGGTACTTCCGGGGGAGGACGTGGATGCGAGTGAGCAAGATTAACGGTTAAATCATCGAATTAAAGCGGAAAATTTCGCTGCGAAATATCGGGAAATACGATCAGTCAGTCCGCACACCTCGACGCGCCTGCACGGCAAGCGCTACGGCCCGGCGACAGCTGGCGATGGCGCGGACCTTCCTATCGCACAGGACGGATTTGGAGCCGTCGATACCCGGGGCCGGTGAGCCCCCTCTTGGAGGGTCGCCTGGATGGAATCGCCGAGAGGGGATCGCTAGGGCTGCCCAGACGGGGTCGCCCAGACGAGGTTGCCCAGACAGAGTCGCCCCGCCAGGAACACGGCTGCGCACAGATCCGAGGGCCCGGGTCGGGGCAGTACTTTTGCAGAGGCATCCCGCGGCTACCGCAGATCGATCTGCTAGGCTTGGCGCCCCCTCGGAAATGTGGAAAGCGAGCCATGAGCCATAACGACGCCTGGATGCAACGCGACCTCGCGGTCCTCTGGCACCCCTGCACGCAGATGAAGGATCACGAGCGCCTGCCGCTGATCCCGATCCGTCGCGGCGAGGGCGTCTGGCTGGAGGATTTCGACGGCAAGCGCTATCTGGACGCGGTCAGTTCCTGGTGGGTCAATGTCTTCGGCCATGCCAATCCGCGCATCAGCAACCGCATCCGCGAACAGCTCGACAGCCTCGAACACGTGATGCTGGCCGGCTTCACCCATGCGCCAGTGGTGGAGCTTTCCGAGCGTCTGGTACGCATCACCCCGCCGGGGCTGGATCGGGTGTTCTATGCCGACAACGGCTCGTCCGGCATCGAGGTGGCGCTGAAGATGAGCCACCACTACTGGATCAACACCGGCCAGCCGGCGAAGAAGCGCTTCATCACCCTGAGCAACAGTTACCACGGCGAAACGGTCGCGGCCATGTCGGTCGGCGACGTGCCGCTGTTCACCGACACCTACAAGGCGCTGCTGCTCGACACCCTCAAGGTACCCAGCCCCGACTGCTACCTGCGCCCGGAGGGCATGGGCTGGGAAGAGCACTCGCGCAACATGTTCGCGCACATGGAGCAGTGCCTCGCCGAGCATCATCGCGAGGTTGCCGCGGTGATCGTCGAGCCGCTAATCCAGGGCGCCGGCGGCATGCGCATGTACCACCCGATCTACCTGACGCTGCTGCGCGAGGCCTGCGATCGCTACGGTGTGCACCTGATCGTCGACGAGATCGCGGTAGGCTTCGGCCGCACCGGGACGATGTTCGCCTGCGAGCAGGCCGGCATCACCCCCGACTTCATGGTGCTGTCCAAGGCGCTTACCGGCGGCTACCTGCCGATGGCTGCGGTGCTCACCACCGACACCGTCTACCAGGCCTTCTACGACGACTACGCCACCCTGCGCGCCTTCCTCCACTCGCACACCTACACCGGCAACCCGCTGGCCTGCGCCGCCGCCCTGGCGACCCTGGACATTTTCGAGCAGGACGACGTGATCGAGGCGAACAAGGCGCTGTCCGCCCGCATGGCCAGCGCCACCGCCCACCTGGTCGACCATCCGCATGTCGCCGAAGTGCGCCAGACCGGCATGGCCCTGGCCATCGAGATGGTCGCCGACAAGGCCGGCAAGCTCGCCTACCCCTGGCAGGAACGCCGCGGCCTGCGCGTCTACCAGCACGCCATGCAGCGCGGCGCGCTGCTGCGCCCACTGGGCAACGTGGTGTACTTCCTGCCGCCCTACGTGATCACCGGAGAGCAGATCGACTTCCTCGCCGAGGTGGCCAGCGAAGGGATTGATATCGCCACCCGGGACAGCCTGAGCGTGGCGGTCAGCGACCTTTATCCCGGTTTCCGCGATCCGGGGTAGACGTTTCCCTCTCCGCCGCCAGAGGGTGTCGAAGGTGGGTAAGGGGTGTGTCGGCGTGCAGGGTCTCCATCCGTAGGGTGGATGACGCCTTGTTCATCCACCGGGATTGTCTGGTGGATGGACAGAGCGCCATCCACCCTACGATCGAGGCCAGCCGGCCGCAAGACAACTGCGGGGCGCCGGCGCCGGGTGGTGCGCACTCGACGCCAAACGACCAATCCCGTCTCTCGAGTTAAAGCGCGGACTTCGGCTACGGCGCTCGGTGCTTTAAGCTTGCCGCCTCCCACTTACCGCCTGCAGCCGTCCCCATGCGCCTATCCCGTTTCTTCATCGATGCCCCTCTCGCCCTCGGCTCGCAGGAGCTGCCCGAAGCCCAGGCCCACTACATCGGTCGTGTGCTGCGGCATGCGGTGGGTGATGCGGTGCAGCTGTTCGACGGCAGCGGCGAAGAGTTTCTCGGCGAGCTGACCGAGGTCGGCAAGAAGACGGTGCGGGTCGAGCTGCGCGAGCAATTCGCCGGGCAGGCAGAGTCGCCGCTGCGCATCCATCTGGGCCAAGGGCTGTCGCGTGGCGAACGGATGGACTGGGCGATCCAGAAGGCGGTCGAACTAGGCGTGGCCGAGATCACCCCCATCGTCAGCGAGCGCTGCGAAGTGCGCCTCAAAGACGAGCGCGCCGACAAGCGCCTGGCGCACTGGCGTCAGGTAGCGATCAGCGCCTGCGAACAGTGCGGGCGTTCGACGTTGCCGGCGATCCACGCACCACTGAGCCTGGCCGACTGGCTGGCGCTGGTCGACGCCGATCTCAAGCTGGTCCTGCATCCGGTCGCCGAACCGCTGACCAGCCATGCCCGACCGCAGACGCTGGCCTTTCTGATCGGCCCGGAGGGCGGCCTGAGCGACGCCGAGGTCGGGCAGGCGACAGCCCAGGCCTTCCAGGCCGCACGCCTCGGCCCGCGCGTATTGCGCACCGAGACCGCGCCGGTGGTGGCGCTGAGTGTGGCGCAACAGTTGTGGGGCGATTTCTAGCCTGCCGGACACACGCACGATGTGCTGCGCCCTACGGGGGGCCACGCACTGTCGTAGGGTGGATTAGCCGTGAAGCGGCGCAATGCGCTGCGCTTATTGCACCCTACGGGTCCACGCGCTGTCGTAGGGTGGATTAGCCGTGAAGCGGCGTAATCCACCGTGGCAACTCGGAGCAAGGGAAGGCCCCGGTGCCCACCAGCTGCTAGGCAGCGCCCTGCGCCACGGGCAACAACGCCGCGCGAAACTGCAGGTAGTCGTCGGCTACACGCTCGGGGCACTCCAGCATCGGCAGGTGGCCGACCCCAGGCAGGCGGATCAGTTGCGAGTTCGGCAACAGCCGACCCAGCACTTCCGCCGCCGCCACCGGGATGATGCGATCCTCCTCACCCCAGACGATCAATGCTGGCGTCGCAAGTCCGCGCACGCGGTCTTCCACCGAGTCGCTGGTCAACACATCGAAGATCTGTTGCTCCAGCGCCGCGTTGGCGATACGCGGCGCCGCCAGTACTCGCACCAATGCACGCGGTAGCGCGGGCGGCTGGCGCATCGAGCGCGCCAGCAGCGCATGGTAGTCGGCCGCACTCCTGACCAGCAGCGGATTGCCACCCTCGCGCCCCGCCAGCTCCCATGCCTCGCCACTGGGCGCGCTCCAGAGTCCGGCGCTGTTGAGCAGCCAGAGGCTGCGCACGCGCTGCGGATGACGGGCAGCGAAGACCAGTGCGATCTGCCCACCCATGGAATTGCCGCCCAGATGCAGCGACTCGACCCCGAGCGCGACGAGCAGTTGCTCGAGGCGCTCGGCCTGGGCCTCGCAACCGTAGTCGGCGGCGTGCGGCTTGGCCGACTCGCCGAAACCGATATGGTCGGGAATGATGACCCGGTAGTGACGGGTGAGGTGGGCGGCAACGCGGCAGAAGTTGTCCTTGTTGGCGCCGAAGCCGTGCAACAGCATCAACGCCTCGCCACTGCCGCCTTCGAGATAGACGTAGTGGCTGCCATCGTCGAGCAACTGCTCACGGCGCACCAGGCCGGCGCTGCGTCGGGCGTCATCCTGCAGACGATTCAATACCCTGCCCGGAGCAAGACTGACGACAAGGTGACGCAGCAAACGAGACATTCCCTTTCCTCGGTGGCGGGTCTACTCAGGCCTGCAGCCGCGCCAGGGCGCTGCGCAGCGGCTCGGGGATGCTCACCGGGCGGTTGCTCGCACGGTCGACGAAGACGTGTACGAAACGGCCGGCGGCGCAGGCCTCCTCGACGCCGTCCTTGAACACCGCCAGCTCGTACTGCACCGAGCTGTTGCCCAGCTTGCCGACGCGCAGGCCGATCTCGATGCGGTCGGGGAAGGCGATGGAGGCGAAGTAGTCGCAGGCCGAGCTGACCACGAAGCCGACGACGTTGCCGTCATGGATATCAAGGCCGCCCTGTTCGATCAGGTAGGTGTTCACCGCGCTGTCGAAGTAGCTGTAGTAGGTGACGTTGTTGACGTGACCGTAGAGATCGTTGTCGTGCCAGCGCGTGGTGATCGGCTGCAGGTACTTGTAGTCGCTGCGCAGCGGCTGCGGATGATTGGGCATGCGGATTATTCCTTCGGATTGAAAAGACCCCTCGCAAGGAGGGGTCGACTGCATCAATAAGCGGCCTGGTAGATGGCCAGGGCGTCGGCCTCGCTGACCTCGCGCGGGTTGTTGACCAGCAGGCGCTGCTGCAGCATCGCGTCCTTGGCCAGTTGCGGCAGCATCTCTTCCGGCACGCCGGCGTCGCGCAGGCGGGTCGGCAGGCCGCTGCGGGCGCTGAAGGCTTCCAGCTCGGCGATCAGCTGCTCGGTCAGGCTGTCGTCGCTGCCCGGCACCAGCTTGTCGCCCAGCACCAGCGGCGCCAGTTCGGCGTACAGGTGCGCGGCCTTGGGCGCGTTGAAACGCAGCACCTGGCTCAGCACCAGCGCGTTGGACAGGCCATGCGGAATGTGGAAATGCCCACCCAGCGGATAGGCCAGCGCGTGTACCGCGGCCACCGGCGAGTTGGCGAAGGCCTGGCCGGCCAGGCAGGCGCCGAGCAGCATGGCCTGGCGCGCCTCGCGGTTGCGACCGTCCTTGACCACGGTGTCGAGGTTGGCACAGAGCAGGCGCAGCGCCTCGCGACCGAGCAGGTCGGACATCGGGTTCTTCTTGTGCGCGCTGGTGTAGGACTCGATGGCGTGGACCATGGCATCGATGCCGGTGGCTGCGGTCACAGCCGGCGGCAGGCCGAGGGTCAGGTCGGCGTCGAGCAGGGCCACGTCCGGCAGCAGCAGCGGCGAAACCACGCCCATCTTGGTGGTTTCACCGGTGGTGATGATGGAAATCTGGGTGACCTCCGAGCCGGTGCCGGCGGTGGTCGGCACCTGGATCAGCGGCAGGCGCTGGCCCTTGGCATTGCCCACGCCGTAGATGTCCTTGAGCGACTGGGCGCACTGCGGATGCGCCAGCAGCGCCACCAGCTTGGCCACATCCATCGAGCTGCCACCGCCGAAGCCGACCAGCAGGTCTGCACCGGCGGCCTTGGCCTGACCGACGGCGTCGAGCACGACCGCCTCCGGCGGATCGGCGACGACCTGATCAAACACCGTGACCTTGAGGCCCTCGGTGGCGAAGCCCGGCAGCACGCCGTCGAGCATCTTCAGCTTGGTGATGCCCGGGTCGGTAACGATCATCACCGAACTGGCGCCGCGCTCGCGGCACAGGGTGGCCAGGCGGCTCGCGGCGCCGGACTCGCAGATGATCTGAGCGGTGGTGGCAAAGATGAACGGTTGCATGGTGGCGCCCTCGAATTAGCGCAGCAGGCCAAACCTGCCGCCACTCTCGCCGATGGCGAGAGTCTTGGTTATCCCCAGGATGGGTGAAGCGCCCCATCCAGAGCTCGCGCCGGGACTCGTGCGATCCCACGCGGGTGAGTCGCCCCACCCGCCCGGCACTTTTCCTTAGAACGCGAAGTCGGCTTCCGGCAGCGCCATCAGGCAGTCCGCACCACCCAGCAGGGCCTCGCGGTGGCTGCTGGCGCGCACCAGGATGCGCTTGACGTAGAACTCCGCGCTGCGCAGCTTGGCCTGGTAGAACCCGGTCTCGCCGCTGCCGGCGTCGAGTGCGTCCTGCGCCTTGGCCGCGGCCTGCAGCCAGAAGGCGGCGATCAGCACGTAGGAGCTGTACTGCAGGTAGTCGACCGATACCGCGCCGATTTCCTGCGGGTCACGCGCCGCGGCAGCCAGTACTTGGGCCGTCAGCTCGCGCCATTCGTTCAAGCGCGCGCGGATCGGCTCGACCAGGCCGGCCAGCTCGGCACGCCCGGCCAGCGCTTCGCTCTGCGCCAGCAGTTCGGCCTGCAGCGCGGCCATCTCGGCACCGCCGTCGCCCATCAGCTTGCGGCGGATCAGATCCAGCGCCTGGATGCCGTTGGTGCCTTCGTACAGCTGGGTGATGCGCGAATCACGCATCAGCTGCTCCATGCCCCACTCGCGGATGAAGCCGTGGCCGCCGTAGCACTGCACGCCGAGGCTGGCGACTTCCTGACCTAGATCGGTGAAGAACGATTTGACGATCGGGATCAGCAGCGCAGCGCGCTTGGCCGCCGCCTTGCGTGCGGCTTCGTCCGGATGACCGTGCTCCAGGTCCAGCTGCACCGCGCAGTAGGCGCCGAGCATGCGCGCGCCTTCGACCAGGGTCTTCTGGGTCAGCAGCATGCGCCGCACGTCCGGGTGGACGATGATCGGGTCCGCCGCTTTTTCCGGGTTGGCCGGGCCGGTCAGCGCACGCGACTGCAGGCGCTCGCGGGCGTAGCTCAGCGCGCCCTGGAAGGCCTGTTCGGCGATGCCCAGACCCTGCAGACCGACCTGGAAGCGCGCGTCGTTCATCATGGTGAACATGCACGCCAGACCCTGATTCGGGCCGCCGATCAGCCAGCCGGTGGCGCCGTCGAAGTTCATCACGCAGGTGGACGCGCCCTTGATGCCCATCTTGTGTTCGATGGCACCGCAGGACAGTGCATTGCGCGCACCGGGGTTGCCATTGGCGTCCGGCAGCAGCTTGGGCACCAGCAGCAGGCTGATGCCCTTCACCCCGGCCGGGGCGTCGGGCAGACGGGCCAGCACCAGATGAACGATGTTCTCGCTCATGTCGTGCTCGCCGCCGGAGATGAAGATCTTGTTGCCGGTGACCTTGTAGCTACCGTCGGCCTGCGGCTCGGCCTTGGTGCGCAGCAGCGCCAGGTCGGTACCGGCCTGCGGCTCGGTCAGGCACATGGTGCCGCTCCAGCTGCCGCTGACCATCTTCGCCAGATAGGCGTTCTTCAGTTCCTCGCTGCCGTGCTTGTACAGGGCCAGTACGGCACCGTCGGTGAGGCCGGAGTAGACGCGGAACGCCAGGTTGGCGCCCATCAGCATTTCCTGGAACTGCGCCGCCACCAGCTGCGGGAAGCCCTGGCCGCCGAAATCGATCGGGCCGGCCATGCTCGCCCAGCCGTTGTCGACGTACTGCTGATAGGCCTCTTTGAAGCCCTTGGGCGTGGTGACTTCACCATTTTCCAGGGTGCAGCCTTCCTCGTCGCCATTGCGATTGAGCGGCGCCACCACTTCACCGGCGTACTTGGCGGCTTCTTCCAGCACGCCGTCGATCAGCTCGCGATCCAGACCGTTGCCGAGCAGCTCGCAGTGGCCGGCCACGTCGAACAGCTCGTGCAGCACGAAGCGCATGTCACGCAGGGGAGCTTTGTATTCCATATCAGACCTCCTTCTTGGCGTCGGCGAAGCTGCGGCCACTGGCGGCCAGACGCTCGATCAGTGCGGACGGCTGCCAGTGCGCGCCCTGGGTTTCAGTCAGATATTGCAGACGCTCGAGGACGTGCTTGGCGCCCTGGGTATCGGCCCAGGCCATCGGGCCGCCCTTGTCGGCAGGGAAGCCGTAACCGTTGAGATAGACCAGATCGACGTCACGAGCCGACTCGGCAATGCCTTCGTCGAGAATCTTCGCGCCTTCGTTGACCAGCGCCAGCAGGCAGCGCTCGAGGATTTCCTCGGCACCGATTTCGCGGCGGTTGAAACCGAGCTTCTCCGACTCGCGCTGTACCAGCGCGTCCACTTCCGGGTCATGCTGGGCCTGGCGGCTGCCGGCCTCGTAGAGGTAGTAGCCCTTGCCGCTCTTCTGGCCGAAACGCTCCAGCTCGCAGAGGCGGTTGTCGACCTGCACGGTCGGCTCGTCCTGGCCCTTGCCGGCCAGCTCGCGGGAGCGCCACTCCAGGTCGATGCCGACCACGTCGTACATGCGGAACGGGCCCATGGCGAAGCCGAAACCCTGCAGCGCGGCGTCGACCTGATGCGGGAAGGCACCCTCGAGCAGCATGCTGCGGGCTTCATAGACGTAGGTCTTGAGCATGCGGTTGCCGATGAAGCCCGGGCAGTTGCCGGACACCACGCTGACCTTGCCCATGCGCTTGCCCAGCTCCAGCGAGGCATCGAGCACCGCGCGCGAGGTCTTGGCGCCGCGGACGATCTCCAGCAGCTTCATGATGTGTGCCGGGCTGAAGAAGTGCAGGCCGAGGACCTGCTCCTGGCGGCCGGTGACGGCGGCGATGGCATCGATGTCCAGGGCCGAGGTGTTGCTGGCGAGGATCGCCGAGGGCTTCAGCAGTGCGTCCAGCTCGCGGAAGATCTTCTGCTTGAGCTCGAGGTTCTCGTAGACCGCCTCGATCACCAAGTCGACGTCCTTGACCGCGGCGTAGTCCGGCGCCGTGCTGACGCGGGCCTTGCGCGCTTCGGCCTCGGCTTCGTCGATGCGGCCCTGGCGCACGCTGTGGGCGTAGGTGTCAGCCACGTACTGCACGGCGGCCTGGAGCATTTCCGGACTGGCGTCCAGCCACTTGACCTGCACGCCGGCGTTGGCCAGGCAGATCACGATGCCGCGGCCCATGGTGCCGGCGCCGATGACGGCGGCGCTCTGGATGTCGAAGGTGTTCTGGGTCATTGCTCGCTCCTGAAGACGGGATTGCAAAACGCCACACACCATAAGTAAGCGAGAACTATTTTTGAAATTTAGTCTTGTGATACTTAGTATTCGACAGATGAATATCTCCAACTTCGATCTCAACCTGCTCCGGGTACTCGACGCGCTGCTGCGCGAACGCAACGTCTCGCGCGCCGCGGAGCGTCTTTCGCTCAGCCAGCCCGCAGTGAGCAACGCCCTGAGCCGACTTCGTGAGCTGCTCGACGACCCGCTGCTGGTGCGCGTCGGCCGGACCATGCAACCCACGCCGCGCGCCCTGGCGCTGGAGAACCCGATTCGCACGGCGCTGCAGCAGATCGTCCACAGCCTCGGCGCCGGCGAGACCTTCGATCCGGCGCGCAGCCGCCTGCGTTTCTCGATCGCGGTGACCGACTACGTCGAACTGGTGTGCATGCCGGCCCTGCTGCGCCGGCTTGCCGAGCGCGCGCCGGGGATCGTCATCGATATCCAGCACCTGACCCCGACCCTGCCAGTGGAGGCGATGGACAAGGGCGAGATCGATCTGGTGCTGGGGCGCTTTCTCGAGGTACCCACGCGCTTCCACGCGCGGCGCTGGGCCACCGAGACGCTCAAGGTCGCGCTACGCCGCAAGCACCCGTTGCTGCGCGACGGCCTCGATCTGCAGCGCTTCCTGCAGTTACGCCACCTCTGGGTGCATGGTGGCCAGACCAAGGGCATGGTCGACCAATGGCTCGGCGCCAACGGCCTCAGCCGGCACATCGTCTACACCA
This sequence comes from Pseudomonas mangrovi, assembly GCF_003052585.1. Lineage (GTDB taxonomy): Bacteria > Pseudomonadota > Gammaproteobacteria > Pseudomonadales > Pseudomonadaceae > Aquipseudomonas > Aquipseudomonas mangrovi. The sequence goes on from NZ_QASN01000013.1 coordinate 125,583, forward strand.
CACCGAACTACCTGCAGGCCGCACACATCGTCGCGGGCAGCGACCTGGCTGCGGTGCTGCCGACCCAGTTGGCGCGTCACTTCGCCGGGCTGCTGCCGATCGACCTCTACGACCTGCCGTTCGACCTGGGGCCTTTCTACCTGGATATCGTCAGCTCCGCCCAGCGCGAGCGCGACACCGCACTGCAATGGCTGATCGCCCAGATCATCGCGGTCGGCAGCCAGGCGTGAAATCCGTCCGGCTGCCACTGGCACTGGCGCCAGCGGCGGTTTAGGCTGCCCGCCGACGCACTGGCAAACGGCCGCCAGCGCCGCCCCCTCGAACATGAACATTCAGGACGAATGACAATAATGAACTGCCCACACTGCGGGACACTTGTCCCGAACGATGCGCGCTTCTGCCCCGGCTGCGGCCAGGCAGCGGTGCCTGCCACGGTCGCGTCCGCCGGCCCTGCCGCGCCCACCCTGTCGCGCGAAACACTTCTGCTGGCAGCGATCGGCGCCAACCCGCACGCCTATCTGGAGAACTTCCTGGCGCGCGAACAGGGCCTCAAGGGTTCGCTCGGCTGGCACTGGCCCGCCTTCTTCGCGACCTTCTGCTGGATGCTCTATCGCAAAATGTACGGCCTGGCCTGCGGCTACCTGGCGCTGGCCCTGATTCTCGGCTACATCGTCGCACCGGTGCTGCTGGCGATTGGCGGCGTCGGCGGCACTATCGCCGGGCTGCTCGTCTACGCCGCCCTCTTCGTCCTGCCGGCGCTCTACGCCAGCGCGCTCTACCATCGCCAGTGCCGCAAGAACATCGCCTTCGCCCAGCGCTTCCAACCGGACCTGCAGCGCCAGCTTGAACAGATCCAGCGCAACGGCGGCACCAGTGCCGCCGGCTACGTGGTACCCATCGTGCTGGCTGGTGGCGGCGTGCCGGTCATCGGCATCCTCGCCGCCATCGCCATTCCCGCCTATCAGGACTACCTGACCCGCTCGCGCCTGCAAATGCTCTACCAGCAGGCGGATCAGGCCAGTCGTGCCGTCGGCGACTACTACCGTCAGTACGACCGGCTGCCGGCTTCCTTCGCCGACACAGGCTTCGAGCCCAGCCCCCTGCGCGAGGTGCACAGCGAAATCACCCTGCAGACGGACGGCGTGATCGATGCGCGCATCATCGAGCGGAACCGCGATGACCGCGCATTCCAGCTGCGTCCGACGCTCGACGCCGAGGGCCAGATCGTCTGGACCTGCAGCAGTAACGAAGTGCCCGACAAGCATCTGCCCGTAGCCTGTCGATCGCAGCGATGAACCAGAGCGTAGGGCGCGATAAGCGCAGCGCATTGCGCCCTACGCTGGGTCGGCAACGGTTCGTCTCGACGTCCGCTCCGGGCGCACCGTCTGCGACGGATTTCGCCGCGGGCGGCTAATCCGCCCTACTGGCGACGCTGCTCACGGAAACGAAAAAGCCGCCCAAGGGCGGCTTTTTCATACCTGCAGTTGCGGCTTAGAGCAGCGGGCCGGCATTGCGGATGGCGTCGGAGACGTCGAACTTCTTGAAGTTCTCGATGAACTTGGCCGCCAGTTCCTTGGCCGCTTCGTCGTAGGCGTTCTGGTCGGCCCAGGTGTTGCGCGGGTTGAGCAGGACGCTGTCGACACCCTCGACGGCCTTGGGCACGTCCAGGTTGATGATCGGCAGATGCTCGGTCTCGGCACCGGCCAGGGCGCCGGTCTGGATCGCCGCGATCACCGCACGGGTGGTGGGGATGTTGAAGCGCTTGCCGACGCCGTAGCCACCACCGGTCCAGCCGGTGTTGACCAGGTACACGCGCGAACCGAAGCCCTGGATGCGCTTGATCAGCAGCTCGGCGTACTCGCCAGCCGGACGCGGGAAGAAAGGCGCGCCGAAGCAGGTGGAGAAGGTCGACTTGATACCGCCGCCGCTGCCCATCTCGGTGGAACCGACCAGCGCGGTGTAGCCGGAGAGGAAGTGGTAGGCCGCCTGCTCGTTGTTGAGGATCGACACCGGCGGCAGTACGCCGGTCAGGTCGCAGGTCAGGAAGATCACTGCGTTCGGTTCGCCACCCAGATTCTTCTCGCTGCGCTTCTCGATCAGCTCCAGCGGATAGGCCGCGCGGCTGTTCTGGGTCAGGCTGTCATCGGCGTAGTTCGGTACGCGGTTCTCGTCGAGGACGACGTTCTCCAGCACCGCGCCAAACTGGATGGCCTTCCAGATCACCGGCTCGTTCTTCTCGGACAGATCGATGCACTTGGCGTAGCAGCCACCCTCGATGTTGAACACCACGCCGACGCCCCAGCCGTGCTCGTCATCGCCGATCAGGTAGCGGCTCGGATCGGCGGAAAGAGTGGTCTTGCCAGTGCCGGACAAGCCGAAGAACAGGGTCACATCGCCCTCTTCGCCAATGTTGGCAGCGCAGTGCATCGGCAGCACGTCGACTTCCGGCAGCAGGAAGTTCTGCACGCTGAACATGGCCTTCTTCATTTCACCGGCGTAGCGCATGCCGGCGATCAGCACCTTCTTCTGGGCGAAGTTGATGATCACGCAACCGTCGGAGTTGGTGCCGTCACGCTCGGGCACACACTCGAAGTTGGCGACGTTGAGTACCTGCCACTCACCCTTGGAGGCCGGGTTGTAGACCTCCGGATTGATGAACAGGCAGCGGCCGAAAAGGTTCTGCCAGGCGGTCTGGGTAGTCATCTTGACCGGCAGGTAGTGCGCCTCGGCGGAACCCACATGAACGTAGGAAACGAAGTGGTCCTGGCCCTTGTTGAAGGCTTCGACCCGCGCCCAGAGGGCATCGAACTTGTCGGACGGGAACGGACGGTTGATGCTGCCCCAGGCGATCTTGGCCTCGGTGCTCGGCTCCTGAACGATGTAACGATCCGCCGGGGAACGGCCGGTGCGATGGCCGGTGCGGACGACAAGCGAGCCGTTGGCGGCCAGCTCGCCTTCACCGCGACGGACGGCCTCCTCGATCAGCTGTGCGGGACTGATATCGGTATAAACGGCTGGATTTGCTTGCGTCATGTGGGTCCCCGTCGGCCAGAGGCCATGTCTACAAAAAGGCTGTAGTAAAGAGCCAGGCTCCACTACATATGAAAAAAAGTGCGCGGGATTATGCCTGAAAGCTCATCCCGCGTGGAGCCCCAATCGAGACTGCCTGTCATTTAACTGCTCACCACCTGCCCGAGCGCCCCGAAACTACCGAGCCAGAGGCTCTGAAGCGAAACGGCAAGGTCTCAGTGGCGGGTATCCGACGGCCTTCGACTGCCGCCACCATGAAATAGTTGCGTGACATCGGCGGCATCGAAGCGATAACGCTCGTTGCAGAACTGGCAATCGATCACGACCTCACCACCCTGCTCTTCGATCAATTTCAGTGCATCCTCTTCGCCGAGGCTGACCATCGCTCCAGCCGAACGCTCCCGCGAGCAGCTGCAGCGGAACACCAGCGGCTGCGGCTCGAACAATCGCACCACCTCCTGGTGGTACAGGCGATGCAGTAGGGTTTCGTTGTCCAGGCCCATCTGCTCCTCGGCGGTGAGGCTGTCCGCCAGCACCGTCATGTGCTGCCAGCTGGCGGCACGCTCTTCAGGCTCCTTGAGACGATCGGGCGGCAGCTGCTGCAGAAGCAAGCCGCGTGCCGTACGTCCATCGGCATGCAGCCAGAAGCGCGTCGGCAACTGCTCGGAAGTGGCGAAATAGGAGGACAGGCATGCGCTCAGATTGACCCCGTCCAGCGCAACGATGCCCTGATAGCGCTGGCCCTGCGCCGGATCCACCGTGACCGCCAGCGCACCATCGGGCATCAGCTCGGCGAGGCTGCCGCCGCTGCCGATCTGCTCGGCGTGATAGCGGGCGATCCCGCGCAGCTCGCGATTGCTCGAGCATTCGACCATCAGCAGCGGGATCGCCCCCGACGAGCGCGCCTGCAGCACCAGCAGACCCTCGAACTTCAGGGTTCCGACCAGCAGGGCGGCGGCGGCGAGCATTTCGCCCAGCAGCTCGGCCACCGGTTCGGGATAGCTGTGCTTGGCCAGGACATGCGCGTAACTGTCCCGCAGGCAAACCATCTCGCCACGGATATCGGTGTCATCGAAAAGGAAGCGCTGGCTATTGTCGTAGGCGTTCATGGCAGACCGTAGATCAGGGTTGGATGACAAACGCATGAACGGCGACTATAAAAGCGCGCCAACGCTCGCACACAGGGAACGCAATTCTATGGACAAAGATCTTCGCCTCCAAGCGGCCTGGCGTTGGCCAGCCCTGATCGGCCTCAATCTGCTCGCCATACTCCTGATCAGCAGTTGGCTGAGCCCTGCGACCCGCCCGATCTGGGACAGCGCCAACCTGTGGGTCTTCCAGGCGCTCAACGGCAGCCTGGGGCACAACCTGCTGTGGGACAGCCTGTGGGCGCTCGCCAGTATCCGGGTGTTCGACATCCTGGTCGGTGCGCTGATGCTGTGCATGACCATCCACACCGGCTGGGTCTTCGGCAACCGTGAGGTGCGCCCGGCCTTGCTGCATTTTCTGTCCCTGCTGGTGCTGCTGCTGGTGGCGCGGGTGATCTTCAACAAGCTGGTCAACCATTTCGACTGGCAGCACGCCAGTCCCTCCGTGCAGCTGGCGGGCGCCGTGCACCTGAGCGACCAGTTCCCACTACTCGAGCAGATCTTCGAGCTCAAGGACCGTTCCAGCCGCAGCTTTCCGGGTGATCACGCCTCGGTACTGTTGCTCTGGGGTCTGTTCATGGCGATGTTCGCCCGCGGCTGGAAGCTCGCGGTGAGCATGACGGTAGTAGTGCTGTGCTGCCTGCCACGCCTGATCGCAGGCGCCCACTGGCTGGTGGACGTGGCTGTCGGCGGCCTGATGCTGGCACTGCTGGCCTTTGCCTGGGGTTACTGCACGCCGCTGGCCTCGCGCATGGCTGCGGGCCTCGAATGGTGCCTGCGACCGCTGCTGCCGACCCTGGCGCGCCTGCCGCTACTCGGCCGCTGGGCGGTACTGCAGAGGTAGAAGGGAGGCCGGCGCTAGTCCTGCCAGCCGCCACGGAAGGTTTGCAGATCGCGGCGCTGCTTCTTGCTTGGCTTGCCGTCGGTCTGCAGACCCAGCGCACCCGCTTTGCGCATTGCCACCGCCTGCTCACGCCGCGCCAGACTCTCGGCGGTTTCCGCGTAGAGCAGCTGCGCCTCGGGCGCGCCGCGACGCACCTCGCTCAGCGCCAGCACCCGCACGGTACGCTCGTCGAACCCGGCACGAATCACGTACTCGTCGCCGATGCGCGGCTCCTTGCCCGGCTTGCAGCGCTCGCCCCGGCACTGCACCTTGCCGCCCTCGATCGCCGCCTTGGCCAGGGCGCGGGTCTTGAAAAAGCGCGCCGCCCACAGCCATTTGTCCAGGCGGATCTTTTCTTCTGCGTCGTTTCTCACTCGTCGCTCAGCTCCATACCCATTGCCGTAGCCGTGCCCTCAACCAGCAGTTGCACGGCTCCTTGCGCGATCGCGGCAGCTCGCGCAACTCCTCGCGGTAGGGCAGATCGTTCGGGGTTCTGATTGCCCAGACCAAGCCGACGCGCTGCAACCCCTTGAGCACCCACCAGCCCGGATCCCACTCTCCGTCGCGTAGCCCGAGGCGCGCCGAGCCCGGGTAGGCGTGGTGATTGTTGTGCCAGCACTCGCCCATAGTCAGCAAGGCGGTGAAGGGCACGTTGTAGCCCTGCACGCTGGCGCCGTCCACATGCAGGTGCATCTGGCCATGCCGGTGGGCGAAATGGCCGATCAGCCAGTGACCGAAAACGCCGGCGGTGACGCGCGCGCAAACACCCCAGAACACCCAGGCCCAGCCGCCGAGAGCGAAGAACAACAGAGCCCACGGCAGCTGCTGAAGCATCCAGGTGCGTTGCAGGAAGCGGTACAGCGGATCGTTCTCGATCCGCGCCTCCACCCTGATCGTCGGCGGACTCGCCAACCGCAGCTCGCAGTGCAACTGCCACCAGGCATCGACCAGCGGCGCACGGCGATGGCCGAAGAAATCATGGCAACGCGCCTGGCGCTGCGCGTAGTCACGCAGGTCATGGGTGCGCAGCAGTCCGAGCGGGCCGGACAGACCGACCAGTACACCGCAGTAGACGAGGAAGTATTCCAGCCACTTGGGACACTGGTAGCTGTCGTGGATCAGTTTGCGATGCATCCCCAGCGAGTGCCCCAGCAACAGCACCATCACGGTGGACACCACGAACAGGGCCAGCGCCGACCATGAGAAGGTCAGCGTACCGCCGACCACTGCGCCCAGCGCCATCGCGCTGAACCAGAGCGAGCGCAGCGGCTCCCAGCGCACCTCGCCGTCGACGACGTTGCTGCCAAGTTCAACGCGATGGGACTTCAGACTTTCCGGTAGCACTTCCATATGTCACCTCCCCGACCGGCGGGTTGTTCAGGATTTCTTTTCCGGGCTTTCCAGCACTTCGCGCTTCAGCTTGCTGCCGGTGGGGCAGACCTCGAAGGCATAGCCAAGCAGGGTGTTGAGCAGGCTTTCCGGATTCAGGCGATAGCGCACGAACTGCCCGTGCCGCTCGCCGATCACAAGTCCGGCAGCGGTCAGCACCGACAGATGCCGCGAGATCGCCGGAGCGCTCATCTCGAAACGTCCGGCAATTTCGCCCGCGGTCAGCTCCTGCGCCGAGAGGTAGGCGAGTATCTGGCGACGAGGCGTGGAGGCGAGGGCTTCGAAGACACGGTCAGCGGGCACGGCGGAGCTACCATTTAACTAATTAGTTAAATGCTTATAGCTGCGTCCACCGAGCCTGGCAAGCTCACAGCGATGCGGAGTGCACTTGTCATCCGGGCTGTCTAGAATCCTCGCACCTCGCCTGGAGCCAGCCGTGAAAACCTTCGACCATCTGACCGTGATAGGCCTGCGCGAGTGGATCGCGCTGCCCGAACTGGGCATCGTCGGGCTGCGCGCGAAAATCGACACCGGCGCCAGCACCTCCAGTCTGCACGCCAGCGATATCCAGCCCTTCGAGCGCGACGGCCAACGCTGGGTGCGCTTTACCGCGCACCTGGGCACCCTCGTGCAGCGTCGCCATCGCTGCGAGACCGAGCTGGTGTCGCTGAAAACCATCCGCAGCTCCAATGGTCAGGTACAGAGTCGCTACGTGATTCGCACCAGCCTGGCGCTGGGCGATCGGGTCTGGCCGATCGAATTCACCCTGGCCTGTCGCAAAAGCATGCGCTATCGCGTACTGCTCGGTTCCAAGGCACTCATCGACGGACGCCTGGTGGTCAACCCGGCACTTCTCTATGTCCAGGACAAACCCATCCTCACTCTTTCCGGTGCCCAATGAAGATCGCCGTCCTGTCGCGCAACCCGCGCCTGTACTCCACCCGCCGCCTGGTCGAAGCCGGCCAGCAGCGCGGGCACCAGATGCAGGTGATAGATACCTTGCGCGCCTACATGAACATCGCCAGCCACAAGCCGCAGATCCACTACCGCGGCCAGCCGCTGGAGGGTTTCGACGCGGTGATTCCGCGCATCGGCGCCTCGGTGACCTTCTACGGCTGCGCGGTACTGCGCCAGTTCGAGATGATGGGCGTGTCGCCACTCAACGAGTCGGTGGCGATCAGTCGCTCGCGTGACAAGCTGCGCTCGCTGCAGCTGCTTTCGCGCAAGGGCATCGGCCTGCCGGTGACCGGCTTCGCCCACTCCCCCGACGACATTCCCGACCTGATCCAGATGGTCGGCGGCGCACCGCTGGTAATCAAGGTCCTGGAGGGCACCCAGGGCATCGGCGTGGTCCTGTGCGAAACCCAGAAGGCCGCCGAGTCGGTGATCGAGGCGTTCATGAGCCTGAAGCAGGACATCATGGTCCAGGAGTACATCAAGGAGGCCGGCGGTGCCGACATCCGCTGCTTCGTGGTCGGTGACAAGGTGATCGCGGCGATGAAGCGCCAGGCCAAGCCCGGCGAGTTCCGCTCCAACCTGCATCGCGGCGGCACCGCCAGTCTGATCAAGATCACCCCCGAGGAACGCTCCACGGCCATTCGCGCAGCGCGTGCGATGGGCCTGAACGTGGCCGGGGTGGACATCCTGCGCTCCAACCACGGCCCGCTGGTGATGGAGGTGAATTCCTCGCCGGGCCTGGAAGGCATCGAGACCACCACCGGCAAGGACGTCGCCGGGATGATCATCCAGTACCTGGAGAAGAATGCCTGCGTGGCGATGACCCGCACTCGCGGCAAGGGCTGACCCGTTGGTTGGCAACTGGCTACGCTGCTCCGTGGCCTGAGCTAAGCAGTTCTCAGCTCGCGCCACGCGGCAGCAGCAGACCCAGCGGCAGACAGACCCGCGCTTCCAGCCCGCCACCCGCGCGGTTGCGCAACTCCGCGCTGCCACCATGCAGCGCGGCGATGCGCTTGACGATCGCCAGCCCCAGTCCGGTGCCGCTGCCGCCACGGGCGCGGTCGCCGCGAATGAACGGATCGAAGATGTCGTTTAGCTCCGCCGGATCGATGCCGACACCGCGGTCGAGCACACTGATCACCACATAGGGCGCCGCGCTGTCGGCACTCAGATGCGCCGCCACCTCGACCGCCGAACCACCGTGGCGCAGCGCGTTCTCGATCAGGTTGCTCAGCAGGCGCTTCATCGATACCCGCCGCAGTTGCAGCAGCGGCAGGTTCTCCAAGCAGATTCTCACCCGCTCACCGGTATGATTGAAGGGCCCGACCACTTCGCTGATCAGTTCGCCCAGCTCAATCACCTCCAGCGGCTCGTCACGGCCATCGCGGATGAAGGCGAGGAACTGATCGAGGATGGCATCCATGTCCTCGATATCCCTGACCATTTCCTCGGTCAGCTCGGTATCGGTATCGAGCAGCTCCAGCGACAGGCGCAGACGTGTCAGCGGCGTGCGCAGATCGTGGGAGACCCCAGCCAGCATCAGCTCACGCTCACGCGCCGCCTGCTCGACATCCTCGGCCATCTGGTTGAAGGCGCGATACACCGCCGTCATCTCGCTCGGGGTATCGCTCACCGGCAGGCGCACACTGCTGCCCCGGCCTAGCTGGCGGGCGGCATAGACCAGGCGCTTGAGGGGCGCGTTGAGCTGGCGGACGAAGATCCATGCCGCCGCCGTGGAAAGCAAGCCGATGCCAAGGAACCAGCCGAGCACGCTCCAGATGCGCTGGCCGCGCAGCGGATGCGGATAAAGCGGCACCCGCACCCAGTCCGGGCCGAGCGAGGGGGCCAGCACCCAGAGCGCCGGCGGGCTGCTGGCCCGCACACGCACCTGGGTGTCCTCACCCAGCTCGGACTGCATCTGGCGCTGGAATATCTCGCTGTAGGGCCAGTGCTGCTCACTGGCCGGCACGCTATCTGCCGGCACCCGCACCAGGTCCGCCGCGCGGGCGATCTCGTCGCGATCCTCGGGATCGGCCGCCCAGTAGGCCCGCAGGGTCAGCGCGGCGCCGTGGCTGTACTGGCGATCGACCAGCACGTCCTCGTTGGCCATCAGGTAGACCAGCGTCAACGCCTTGGAGAACAGCACCACCACCAGTACCAGCCAGAGCGTGCGGGCAAAGAAGCTTTGCGGGAACCACAGCGGGGTTTTCATCGAACGTGCCCTTGACGCTCAGAGAGGTGGCGTGACCACAGGCCTTGGCCTGCCAGCGACAGGCCGAAGCCTGCCAGTGCGCACGATTGCAGAAGCAGGAAGCGATAGGGATGGGACCAGGAAGCAAAGGGATTGGCCAGCAAGGTCAACAGCACGGCGAATGCCCCCCAGGCAAGCACGGCCAGGTGCACGCGCCGGGCAGGCCAGGAGATGGCCGCGACGTTGAACATCAGCAGCAGGATCGCGAAAGCATAGAAGGCAAGCTGCACCGTCAGCCCCCAGCCGACACCCCCGCGCAGACTGCGGCCAAGTTCGACCGCCACGCTCACGGCGAGGTCATGCAGCCCCACGAATAGCAGAAAGCCCGACGCACTGAGCAGCAGGGCCGGCACCAAGGCCAGGCAGAGCCGCCTCACTCCCGGCGCATCACTTGTTGCCATCCGGCACGAACACGTAGCCCACGCCCCAGACGGTCTGGATATAGCGCGGTTTGGACGGGTCGGGTTCGATCATTCGACGCAGGCGGGAAATCTGCACATCGATGGAGCGCTCCAGCGCATCCCACTCGCGGCCGCGCGCCAGGTTCATCAGCTTGTCGCGGGTCAGCGGCTCACGCGCGTGCTGCACCAGCGCCTTGAGCACGGCGAACTCTCCGGTGGTGAGCATGTTGACCTCATCGCCCCTCTTCAGCTCGCGGGTCGCCAGCGACAGCTGGTACTCGCCGAAGGTCACCACCTCGTCCTCGCTGCCCGGCGCGCCCGGCACCTGCGGCAGCTGCCGGCGCAGCACGGCGCGGATACGCGCCAGCAACTCGCGCGGATTGAACGGCTTGGCCAGGTAGTCGTCGGCGCCCTGCTCCAGCCCCTGTATCCGGCTGGCCTCGTCGCCCTTGGCGGTGAGCATGATGATCGGCACCTGGTTGTTGCCGTCGCGCAGGCGCCGACAGACCGAAAGACCATCCTCGCCGGGCAGCATCAGGTCGAGCACGACCAGATTGAACAGCTCGCGCGCCAGCAGGCGGTCCATCTGCTCGGCATTCTCCACCGCGCGTACGCGGTAACCCTGTTCATCGAGGAAACGCTCGAGCAGGCGACGCAGCCGCGCGTCGTCGTCGACGATGAGGATCTTCTCGCCTTCATTGCTGGCAACAGTGCTGCTCATGGAACCTCCGAAGCGGGTAGCGGCGCATTATGACCCAGCCCCCAAGGGCGGCATGCCGGGCATTGTTAGCAGATTTTTCGCCTGCTCGGCGCGGCAGCGCCAGCGTACGCCTGAGCGCCGACGCTTTCCCCTATAATCGCCCGCTTCGCGCAGGCACGTCCTGCTGGTTATCCGTCAGACCAGGTAGTTTCATGGACAGCATCAACTCCCGTATCGCCAACGAGCTGGGCGTGCGCCCGCAGCAGGTCGCCGCCGCCGTGGCGCTGCTCGACGAGGGCTCGACCGTGCCCTTCATCGCCCGCTACCGCAAGGAAGTCACCGGCAGCCTCGACGACACCCAGCTGCGCCATCTGGAAGAACGCCTGCGCTACCTGCGCGAGCTGGACGAACGCCGCGCCAGCATCCTCGCCAGCATCGAGGAGCAGGGCAAGCTGACCGCCGAGCTGGCGCGCGAGATCAACCTGGCCGAGACCAAGACCCGTCTCGAGGACCTCTACCTGCCGTACAAGCAGAAGCGCCGCACCAAGGGCCAGATCGCCCTGGAAGCCGACCTCGGCGAGCTGGCCGACGCGCTGTTCGCCGATCCCACGCTGAATCCGGAAGAGCAGGCCGCACGCTTCGTCGATGCCGACAAGGGCTTCGCCGACACCAAGGCGGTGCTCGAGGGCGCCAAGTACATACTGATGGAACGCTTCGCCGAGGACGCCACCCTGCTCGAGCGCCTGCGTGGCTTCCTGCACAGCGAGGCCACCCTGAGCGCCCGCGTGGTGCCGGGAAAGGAGACCGAGGGTGCCAAGTTCAGCGACTACTTCGAGCATGACGAACTGCTCAAGAGCGCTCCTTCGCACCGCGCCCTGGCGATCTTCCGTGGCCGTAACGAAGGGGTGCTCAGCGTCACCCTGAAGGTCGGCGACGAGGCTCCGGGCAGCATGCACCCGTGCGAGGCGATGATCGGCGAGCGTTTCGGCGTCAGCAGCCAGGGCCGCGCGGCGGACAAGTGGCTGGCCGAGGTGGTGCGCTGGACCTGGAAGGTCAAGCTCTACAGCCACCTGGAAACCGACCTGTTCAACGAGCTGCGCGAGAAGGCCGAGACCGAGGCCATCAGCGTGTTCGCGCGCAACCTGCATGACCTGCTGCTGGCTGCACCGGCCGGGCCGAAGGTCACCCTGGCGCTCGATCCGGGCCTGCGCACCGGCTGCAAGGTCGCTGTCGTGGATGCCACCGGCAAGCTGCTGGATACCGCCACCGTCTACCCGCACGCCCCGCGCGGCGACTGGAACGGCACCCTGGCGACCCTGGGCACGCTCTGCGCCAGGCATCGCGTCGAGCTGATCGCGATCGGCAACGGCACCGCCAGCCGCGAGAGCGACAAGCTCGCTGGTGAACTGGTCAAGCTGCTGCCGGAGCTGCGCATGACCAAGATCATGGTCAGCGAGGCCGGCGCCTCGGTGTATTCGGCTTCCGAGCTGGCGGCGCGCGAGTTCCCCGATCTGGACGTGTCCTTGCGCGGTGCAGTATCCATCGCCCGGCGCCTGCAGGACCCGCTGGCGGAGCTGGTGAAGATCGACCCTAAATCCATCGGCGTCGGTCAGTACCAGCATGACGTCTCGCAGCTGCAACTGGCGCGTTCGCTGGACGCTGTGGTGGAAGACTGCGTGAACGCCGTCGGCGTCGACCTGAACACTGCCTCCGCCGCCCTGCTGGCGCGCATCTCCGGGCTCAACGCGACCCTGGCCAGCAACATCGTCAGCTTCCGCGATAGCCACGGCGCCTTCACCAGCCGCGCAGACCTGAAGAAGGTGCCGCGCCTGGGCGAGAAGACCTTCGAGCTGGCGGCAGGCTTCCTGCGCGTGATGAACGGCAGCAACCCGCTGGACGCCTCGGCGGTGCACCCGGAGACCTACCCGCTGGTACAGCGCATCGCCGCCGACACCGGCCGTGACATCCGCTCGCTGATCGGCGACTCGGCCTTTCTCAGGCGCCTCGATCCGAAGCAGTTCACCGACGAGACCTTCGGCCTGCCGACGGTGACCGACATCCTCAAGGAACTGGACAAGCCCGGCCGCGATCCGCGCCCCGAGTTCAAGACCGCCGAATTCCAGGACGGCGTCGAGAGTCTCAAGGACCTGACCCCGGGGATGATCCTCGAGGGCGTGGTGACCAACGTCACCAACTTCGGCGCCTTCGTCGACATCGGCGTGCACCAGGACGGCCTGGTGCACATCAGCGCGCTGTCGGAGAAGTTCGTCAAGGATCCCTACGAGGTGGTCAAGGCCGGCGACATCGTCAAGGTCAAGGTGATGGAGGTGGACATCCCGCGCGCGCGCGTCGGCCTGTCCATGCGCATGGGCGACACCCCTGGCGAGAAGGTCGACGGCCCCGCCCGCGGCCAGAACCGGGGCGGCCAGAACCGCGGCGGCAACACGCCGCGCAGCGAACGCCACTCCAGCCAGGACAAGCCGGCACCGGCGAACCCCGGCATGGCGGCCCTGTTCGCCAACGCCCGGCAGATCAAGAAGAAGTGAGCCAGCCGCGCCCCGCCGGGGCGCAGCGCAACCGGAGGCCGCATGGACCTACCCGAAGGATTCCACACCAGCACCTTCAGCCAGACCCTGGGCTGTCGGATCATCAAGGTCGGCGACGGCACTGCGCGGGTCGCGCTGGCACTGCAGCCGCACCTGCACAATCGCGCCGGCCAGCTGCACGGCGGCGCGATCTTCAGCATGGTCGACATCGCCATGGGCCTGGCCTGCTCCAGCAGTCACGGTTTCGAGCAGCGCAGCGTCACCCTGGAGTGCAAGATCAACTACCTGCGCGGCGTCGCCGACGGCGAGGTAGAGTGCCAGGCACGGGTGATCCACGCCGGGCGCCGGACCCTGGTGGTGGAGGCCGATGTGCTCCAGGGCGACAAGCTCGTGGCCAAGGCTCAAGGCACCTTCGCCTGCGTCTGAGCCGCCCTTGCAGAATCCCTGTGGCGCCCCCATATCCGCGCAATCGACGCGTGAAGGAATGCAATCTTGAGCGACCTGTTCTCCCGCCGCCTGGCTCTGCTCAGCAACCCGGCCAACCTTCCGCTTCTGACCGAATGCCTGCACGGCATCGAGCGTGAAGGCCTGCGCGTTACCCCCGAGGGCGCGCTGGCACAGACCCCGCACCCGGCAGCACTGGGCGCGGCACTCACCCATCCGCAGATCACTACCGACTACTCGGAAGCGCTGCTGGAGTTCATCACCGGGGCGCACACGGACCCGGCGCAGACCCTCGACGAGCTGGCGCTGATCCACTCCTTCGCCAGCTCGCGACTGCAGCAGGAGATGCTCTGGAGCGCCTCGATGCCCTGTGCCCTGCCGGACGAGCAGGACATCCCCATCGCCCGCTACGGCAGCTCCAACATCGGGCGACTGAAGTACGTCTATCGTCAGGGCCTGGCCCTGCGCTACGGCAAGACCATGCAGTGCATCGCCGGCATCCACTACAACTTCTCCCTGCCCGAGCGGCTCTGGCCGCTGCTGCAGCTGGCCGAGGGCGATGTGGATACCCCGCGCGATTACCAGTCACGCCGCTATATCGCACTGATCCGCAACTTCCGTCGCTACAGCTGGCTGCTGATGTACCTGTTCGGCGCCTCCCCCGCGCTGGATGCCGGCTTCCTCCGCGGCCGCCCGCACCAGCTGCAGCAGCTCGACGACAAGACCCTCTACCTGCCCTGGGCGACCAGCCTGCGCATGAGCGACCTGGGCTACCAGAGCAACGCCCAGGCCGGCCTTACGCCCTGCTATAACGACCTCACCAGCTATACCGACAGCCTGCGCCAGGCGGTGTCCACGCCCTATGCCCCCTACGTGGAGATCGGCACCCAGCGCGATGGCGAGTGGCTGCAGTTGAACAGCAACATCCTGCAGATCGAAAACGAGTACTACTCGAGCATCCGCCCCAAGCGCGTGACCCACAGCGGCGAACGGCCGATCCAGGCACTGGTGGCGCGTGGCGTGCAGTACGTCGAAGTGCGCTGCCTGGACATCGATCCTTTCCTGCCGCTGGGCATCGACCTGACCAGCGCGCGTTTCCTCGACGCCTTCCTGCTCTACTGCGCGCTGCAGGACAGCCCGCAGCTCAGCGCGCGGGAATGTCCGGACTGCACCGAGAACTTCCTCGCGGTGGTCAACCAGGGGCGCAAGCCCGGCCTGCAGCTGCAGCGCCTGGGCGAACCGGTCGAGCTGACCCGCTGGGGCCTTGAGCTGCTCGACGGCATCGAGCGCAGCGCCGAGCTGCTGGACCGCGCCCAGGGCGGCCAGGCCCACGTCGCCGCCCTCCAGGCCCAGCGCGAAAAACTCCTGGATGTCGGGTTGACGCCTTCTGCACGCGTCCTCGCCGCGCTGCGCGAGAACGCCGAGAGCTTCACCGAGTTCGCCCTGCGGATGAGCCGCCAGCACCAGGCCGGCTTTGCCGCCGCGCAATTGAGTACGGCCCAGCAGGCGAGCTTCGATGCCAGCGTGCAGGCTTCGCTGCACGAGCAGCAGATGATGGAAGCGCAGCCCCAGGAAGACTTCGCCAGTTTCGTCGCGGCCTACCAGGCGAGCATCCAGAACCCCTCGGCGTGATGGCGCTCGCGGCTTGCGACAGGCGGTCGCAAGCCGCGGAGAAAGTCGGTTTTCAGGCGTTCCCAGGCCAAGTACGTCACAAAAATGCCGGCCAAAGCCGCTAGGCGTCGACTGCGTCCGGTTACATCCGCCAGGCGCGGTCTAGGATGAATGCATCCTGGATGAGCGCGAGTCGACGCCATGCCGCGAAATCACCATAACCTCGAGCACCCGTGGAGCCTGGAAAGCCTGAACAAGGCCTACCAGCAGGGCTACATGGCCGGCCTGACCGGCAGCCAGCGCAACCAGCAGCCGTATCCTGCCGAAGTTCCGGCGGCGGCCTGGGAAGCGGGCTGGGATGACGGCAACGAGCAGATGCGCCTGCAGCAACGCAGTGCCTGAATGCCCGCCCGCCGCACAAAGAAATCCCCCGCCCGGGTGACCCGGCGGGGGATTTTCGTTTTACCGTCTCGCGTGGCGGACCGCTGGAGCGGCCTGATCGACCGAACCAGGCCCACTGTACGCGGGCCGCGGAACGTCGCCAAAGACCGATCTCGCAGGCCGGCGTTAAAGCGCCTTCTCGAAGATCTTCGAATTGCGCTGGTAGTTGTAGAAGGAGGCGCGCGCCGCCGGTAGGCGCTCCACCCCGCTGGCGACGAAGCCTCGCTCCTGAAACCAGTGCGCGGTACGCGTGGTGAGCACGAACAGAGTCTTCAGCCCCAGCGCCCGCGCCCGTCCCTCGATGCGCTCGAGCAACTCGTCACCGCGACCGCCATGGCGGTATTCGGGGTTCACCGCCATGCAGGCCAGCTCGCCGGCATCCGAATCGGCGATCGGATAGAGCGCCGCGCAGGCGATGATCATGCCGTCGCGCTCGACCACGCTGAACTGGGTGATCTCGCGTTCGAGCACTTCCCGCGAGCGACGCACCAGGATGCCCTGATCCTCCAGCGGCGTGATCAGCTCGATCAGCCCGCCGACATCCTCGATGCTCGCCTCGCGCACCAGCTCGAACTGCTCCTGGTCGACCAGGGTGCCGCCGCCGTCGCGGGTGAACAGCTCGGTGAGCAACGCGCCATTCTCCGCGTAGCTGACGATGTGGCTGCGCCGCACACCACCGCGGCAGGCGTCGGCGGCGGCCTCCAGCAGTTCCGCCTGGTAGTCCGAGCCGAGTCGGCGCATATGTTGCGGCACCTGCTGCGGACGCAACTCGCGGATCAGCCGGCCGTCCTCACCGAGCAGACCGGGCTGCTCGCCGTAGAGCACCAGCTTGTCGGCGGCCAGGTCGATGGCGGCACGGGTCGCCACGTCCTCGCAGGCAAGGTTGAAGATCTCGCCCGTCGGTGAATAGCCCAGCGACGACAGCAGCACGATGCTGCGCTCGTCGAGCAGCCGACCGATGCCCTTGCGATCGATACGTCGCACCTCGCCGGTGTGATGGAAGTCGACGCCATCGACCACGCCGATCGGCCGCGCGGTGACGAAGTTGCCGCCACTGACACGCAGCCGTGCGCCCTGCATCGGCGAGGCGGCCATGTCCATCGACAGGCGTGCCTCGATGGCGATGCGCAGGTGGCCGACGGCATCGATCACGCACTCCAGGGTCGGCCCGTCGGTGATCCGCAAGCCGCGGTGAAAGCGCGGTTGCAGCCCGCGCGCGCCAAGCCGTGCTTCGATCTGCGGGCGCGAACCATGCACCAGCACCAGACGCACGCCCAGGCTGTGCAACAGCACCAGGTCGTGGATGATGTTGCCGAAGTTGGGATGCTCGACCCCCTCGCCCGGCAGCATGACCACGAAGGTGCGCTCGCGGTGCGAGTTGATGTAGGGCGAAGCGTGGCGGAGCCAGTTGACGTAGTCGTGCATGCGCAATCCGTGTATCGGGTTCTTGTTGGTTCATCGCCAGCGGCGCAGTGCCGGGCGTGTCGCCAGGTGCTGATGGATCTGCCGCTGGCTGGTCAGTCGCTGCCGGTCGAGCCTGTATCCGCCGCGATGCTGGCCGGCCCCAGGCAGTAGTGCCCGATCAGCTCACGCAGCAGCCGGACCGTCGGGTCGATTCGGGCACAGTCCAGATACTCGCCAGGCTGATGGGCACAGTCGATATCACCAGGGCCCAGCACCAGGGTCTCGCAGCCAAGCTGCTGAAGATACGGCGCTTCGGTGCCGAAGGCCACCGCGCCGGCAGCATGCCCGGTCAGGCGCTCGGCAACCCGCACCAGCTCGCAGTCGGCGCTCTGCTCGAAGGGCGGCACGCCGTCGAACAGCGGCGCATAGTCGATCTGCACGCGATGCTGCTCGGCCAGTGGCGCCAGCTTTGCGCGGATGGCCGCACGCAGGTGCTCCTCGGCCATGCCCGGCAGAGGCCGCAGGTCGAACTCCAGCGAGCATTGCCCGCAGATCCGGTTGGGGTTGTCGCCGCCGTGGATGCAGCCGAAGTTCAGCGTCGGCTGCGGAACGCCGAACTGCGGATTGTTGTACTCGCGCTGCCACTGGGCGCGCAGACCACGCAGCGCGGTCATGACGTCCTGCATGGCCTCCAGCGCGCTGCGCCCAAGGGATGGATCGGAGGAATGGCCGCTCTGGCCGAGGATGTCGATGCGCTCCATCATCACACCCTTGTGCAGGCGCATCGGCCGCAGCCCGGTCGGCTCGCCGATCACCGCGGCACGCCCCAACGGACGCCCGGCGGCGGCCAGCGCACGCGCACCGCTCATCGAGCTTTCCTCATCGCAGGTGGCAAGGATCAGTAGCGGCTGGCGAAACGGCTGATCCAGCAGACCGCGCACCGCCTCGATCGCCAGGGCGAAGAAGCCCTTCATGTCGCAACTACCCAGCCCGACCCAGCGGCCATCGACCTCTGTCAGACGCAAGGGATCGCTGTTCCAGAGCGCAGCGTCGAAGGGCACGGTATCGGTGTGTCCGGCCAGCACCAGGCCGCCGGGACCGCTGCCGTAGCTGGCCAGCAGATTGGCCTTGCCGGGGGCAACCCGCTGGATATCGCAATTGAATCCCAGATCGCCCAGCCAACTGGCCAGCAGGTTGACCACTGGCAGATTGGATTGATCCCAGCCTGGCTGGGTACAGCTCACCGAGGGCGTGGCGATCAGCGCGGCGAACTGCTCTCTGAAGGATGGCAAGGGCATCGGCGGCTCTCCGGGAGGGTGGCCCATGATAGGACCACACCCCAGCGGAGAAAACCGCTTAGAGGAAGATGCCGCGCAGAATCAGGAAGAAGACGATCGACAGCAGTGCGCCGATCGGCAGAGTGATAAGCCAGGAAATGAAGATCCGTCCGACCACGCCGAGGTTGAGCGCGCCGATGCCCCGGGCGATGCCGATGCCGAGCACGGCGCCGACCAGGGTATGGGTGGTGGAGACCGGCAGACCGATGGCCGAGGCACCGACCACGGTGGAGGCCGTCGCCAGCTCGGCGGCGAAGCCACGACTGGGGGTCAGCTCGGTGATCTCCTTGCCGATGGTGGCGATCACCTTGTAGCCATAGGTGGCCAGGCCGACGACGATGCCGATGGCACCGAGCAGCAGCACCCAACCCGGCACGGCGGACTTGGCAGCGATCTCGCCGGCACCCTGGGATTCGAGCACGCCGACAATTGCAGCCAGCGGGCCGACCGCGTTGGCCACATCGTTGGAACCGTGGGCAAAGGCCATGGCGCAGGCAGTGAAGATCATCAGGACCGCGAAGACTTTCTCGACACTGGCGAAGTGAAACGCCCTGTCCGCCTCTTCGTCGACTCGAATGCGGCTCAGCAGAGCGACGCCCAACAGCATCACCAGCGAACCCGCGCCCACGGCGAGCAGCAGGCTCTCGCCGGTGTTCAGATCGAGACCGAGGTGTTTGAGGCCCTTGGACAGGGTCATGATCGCAACCATGAAGCCGGTGGCGAACATGTAGAAGGGCACGTAGCGCTTGGCGTTGCGGTAGGGCGCATCGGTGTCGATGATCAGCTTCTGCACGCTCATGAACAGACCGAAGGCGACCAGCCCGGAGAGCACCGGCGACACCACCCAGCTGGCGACGATCGGCCCGATGGCGTCCCAGTGCACCGCATCGACAGATACACCGACGGCGGCAAAACCGATCACCGCACCAACGATCGAATGGGTGGTGGAGACCGGCCAGCCCTTGATGGAGGCCACCATCAGCCAGGTGCCGGCAGCCAACAGTGCCGAGAGCATGCCTAGAACCATCAGGTCGGGCGAAATGGCCGACGCATCAACGATGCCGTTCTTGATCGTCTCGGTGACCTGGCCACCGGCCAGGTAGGCACCGCAGAACTCGAAGACCATGGCGATCAGGATCGCCTGCTTGATGGTCAGCGCCCGCGAGCCGACCGAGGTACCCATGGCGTTGGCAACATCGTTGGCGCCCACACCCCAGGCCATGAAGAAGCCGAAAAGGCAGGCGAGAACCAGGAGTACGAAGGCGTAATCCGTGAAAAGAGACATAGATGAAGTCCTGTCGAGGCAGAAAAGGAAGCGACGCTCAGCGCGCCAGCAGCTGTTCCAGTCGGTTGCCGACCCGCTCTGCACGGTCGGCCACGTCGCCTAGCCACTCGATGATCTGATAGAGGAAAATCACGTCGACCGGCGGCAGTTCCTTCTCCAGCTTGTAGAGACTGCGCCGTACATCGATCTGCATGCGGTCGGTGTCTGCCTCGATTTCTTCCAGCTCGCCCACCATGGCTTCTACCAGCGAGGCCTCGCGGCCGCTGAAACCGGTCTCGAGCAGTTCGTCCAGCTCGTTCAGGGCTTTCAATGCCTGGGCGCTGGCATCCACGCAGCGGCGCACGTAGAGCAGCATCTGCGGCTGCAGGTCATGCGGGATGATCATGCAGCGACCGAGCATCAAACCGGCGATGTCCTTGGCCCGGTTGGCGACCTTGTCCTGCACGCTGAGCAGGTCCAGCAGGTCCGAGCGCGGCACCGGCAGGAACAGGCTCTTGGGCAGGTGCATGCGCACGCTCTTCTTGAGCTTGTCCGCCTCGTGCTCCAGACGCGCCATCTCCTGCTGGGTCGATTCGACACGCGCCCAGTCTTCCGCCATCACCGCCTCGAAGAACGGGACCAGGTTGGCAGCGCACTCATGCGCCTTGGCGAAATGCTGTTGCATCGGACCAATCGGCGAACGACCGAAGAGGCTGACGAACGGGTTGATAGGCATGGGTTGAACCCCTGGGACAAAGGAGGCGGGAAGTATACGGATCGACCTCGGCAGCTGCCAGCGCGCCGTCACCGCTCGGTAATGTCCTGTATGCTAGCCCTCTCCCGCCCGGCCCGCGAGGCGCGGGCCAGAAGCTGCGACGCGTTCCGACGAAGCAGCCTTCCCCAGCATTCAGCGACCGACCCCCAGACGATGAACAAAGAAACCGAGATCAAACTGCGCGCCAGCCGCGAGACCCTCGCCGCCCTGCGCGACCATCCGCTGCTGAAGAAGCGCAATAAATCCGGCTGGCAACGCCATGAGCTGTCCAACCAGTACTACGACACCCCCGCGCGCGACCTTGCCGGCGCGCGCGTCGCGTTGCGCCTGCGCCGCGACGGCGAGCAACTGATCCAGACCCTGAAAAGTCGCGGCCAGAGTGTCGCCGGACTGTCCGAGCGCAACGAGTGGGACTGGTATCTGCAACAGCCGGCGCTGGATCTCGACAAGCTCGACGACAGCTGCTGGCCGGCGAGCCTGGCGCAACTCGACAAGCGTGCACTGGCACCGATCTTCAGCACCGACTTCGTCCGCGAGAAGGCCGAGATCGCCTGGGGACGCGGCAAGAGCAAGGTGGTCATCGAGGCCGCGCTCGACCTGGGCGAGGTCATCGCCGGCGAGCAGCGTGAGGAAATCTGCGAGCTCGAACTGGAACTGCGTCAGGGCGATCCGCAGGCGTTGCTGGAGCTGGCCGCCGACCTGGCCGCCGACCTGGCGCTGATGCCCTGCGACATCAGCAAGGCGGAGCGCGGCTACCGACTGTTCGACCCGGCCAGCTACAACCTTGCCCTGGCGGCGCCGCCACTGAGCGCCGAGCAACCGCTCGACGATGCCTTTGCCGCCATCGCCTGGCACCTGCTGGGCAGCAGCCAGCGCCTGGCCGAGCAATACCGCTTCAATGGCCACTGGCGCCTGCTGGTCGACTGGGTGCAGCAACTGATCGAGCTGCGCGCCCTGCTCGGCAGTCTTGGCCAGGCCGCGCCACGCGCCAGCAGCCGCAGCCTGCGCGAAGGTCTCGACGCACTGCTGGCCGACTGGCGCCCGCGCGCACTGGCCGGCCGTGACGATGAGCAAGTGCGCCAGGCGGCTCCCCAGCAGTTCGCTGCCGAGCTTGCCGGCACACGCTGGGGGCTGTTCTCCCTGAGCGCGTCGCGCTGGCTGTACCAGCGCGCCTGGATCGAGGCCCGCAATGCCCGCGGCGCCCGCCAGGGCGCTGCGCCGCTGGGCAACTGGCTGCCGCACCTGCTTGCCGAGGAGGCCGCGGCGCTGCAGCTCAAACGCTACCAGCGGCAGCCCGAAGACCTGGCCGAGCAGCTGCCGCGCCTCGAACGCCTGCTGGTCTGGCTGCACTTTGCCCGCACGCTGCTGGAACTGCCGGAGCCCGACCGGCTCTACGGCGAACTGAACAAGCTGCACGAGCTGGCACTGGCGCCCCTGGACGCCGAAGCGCTGCCGGCGCGTGTTGCCCAGGCCCATACTGTGTGGACGCTCAAGGCCTGGAAGCTGCTTTTGAAATAAGCTGCAGGTCCGAACGGGCAGCCTGGCTGCCCGCCGCCATTCGCCCAGGGAGTCCCATGTCCGCTCTGCACTCGCCCGCCGCCGACCGTCCACTTGATCTCAACGACCTGCTGCGCGAGCTGGTCGCCCAGGGCCGGGTGGCGCAGGAGACGGCCGAGCAGTGCATGGCGATCCGCCGCAGCGCAGTGAACAACCTCCAGCACCCGCTGGAATTCCTCGCCGCCCAGCAGGTCGACGACCTGAGCCGTCCCGGCCGCAAGCTGGACCTGGAAACCCTGACCGTCTGGCTGGCCGAATTCGCCGAGCAGCCCTACCTGCGCATCGATCCGCTGAAGATCGACGTCGCCGCCATCACCCCGCTGATGTCCTACGCCTTCGCCCAGCGCCACAAGATCCTCGCCGTAGCCGTGGACAGCGAGGCGGTGACCATCGCCAGCGCGCAGCCGCTGGTGCGCAACTGGGAAGCCGACCTGATCCACGTGCTCAAGCGGCCGATCCGCCGGGTGGTAGCCAACCCGACCGATATCCAGCGCTTCACGGTGGAGTTCTATCGCCTGGCCAAGTCGGTCAGCGGCGCCAATGCGGTGGACCAGAAGCTCAGCGGCACCGGCAACTTCGAGCAGATGCTCAAGCTTGGCGCCAGCGACCAGGAGCCGGATGCCAACGACTCGCACATCGTCAATATCGTCGACTGGCTGTTCCAGTACGCCTTCCAGCAGCGCGCCAGCGACATCCACATCGAGCCGCGCCGTGAGCAGGGCTCGGTGCGCTTTCGCATCGACGGCGTGCTGCACACCGTCTATCAGTTCCCCCTGCAGGTGACGATGGCCGTGATCAGCCGGATCAAGAGCCTGGGACGGATGAACGTCGCCGAGAAGCGCAAGCCGCAGGATGGCCGGGTCAAGACCGCCACGCCCGAAGGCGCCGAGGTCGAACTGCGACTGTCGACCCTGCCGACCGCCTTCGGCGAGAAACTGGTGATGCGGATCTTCGACCCGGAAGTGCTGCTCAAGGACTTCGATCAGTTGGGCTTCTCGCCGGATGATCTGCGGCGCTGGAACGACATGACCAGCCAGCCCAACGGCATCATCCTGGTCACCGGCCCCACCGGCTCGGGCAAGACCACCACGCTCTACACCACGCTGAAGAAGCTGGCGACGCCGGAGGTGAACCTCTGCACCATCGAGGACCCGATCGAGATGATCGAGCCGGCGTTCAACCAGATGCAGGTCCAGCACAACATCGACCTGACCTTCGCCAGCGGCGTGCGTGCCCTGATGCGTCAGGACCCGGACATCATCATGGTTGGCGAGATCCGCGACCTGGAAACCGCCGAGATGGCGATCCAGGCCGCGCTGACCGGCCACCTCGTGCTCTCCACCCTGCACACCAACGACGCGCCCAGCGCCATCACCCGCCTGCTCGAACTCGGCGTGCCCTACTACCTGCTCAAGGCCACCTTGCTGGGCGTGATGGCGCAGCGCCTGGTGCGTACCCTGTGCCCGCACTGCAAGGCGCCGCACCCGATCGAGGAAAGCGACTGGCAGGCCCTGACCCGACCATGGAACGCCCCGGTGCCCACCGGCGCCTATCGCGCCGTCGGGTGCCTGGAATGCCGCGATACCGGTTACCGCGGCCGCGCCGGGGTCTACGAGATCATGCAGCTGGGCGACAACCTCAAGCCCTACATCACCGCCGACACCGATCTTCTGGCACTGCGCCGACAGAGCTTCAAGGAAGGCATGCGCAGCCTGCGCCTGTCCGGCGCGCAGAAGGTTGCTGCCGGCCTTACGACCATCGAAGAAGTGCTGCGCGTGACGCCGCAGAGCGAGCAAAAGTAGCGTCGCGCACTGAGCCGTCCAGTCAGTTCCAGGACGCCATGCGCTGCGCTTATTGCATCCCGCCAGAACCGCCGCCGTGGCTAGTGCGGATTAGCCGCCGCGCGGCTCAATCCGCCGACAGCCCACCAGCACGAGCGAGTTACCGGGAGCCATGTCGGCACGCGGGGAGGCGCTCCTGCAGCGCGATGCGCTGCGCTTGTTGCGCCCCAGCAGAGCAGCGCCCGACTCAGCGCGCGCTGGCCAGGTGCTGCGTCTTCGGCTTGCAGTTGAGGTACGCCGAGGAGCGCATCCAGTTCTGGTCCGGATACCAGGCGAACATGAACTGCCCGCCCTTCAACTGATCGATCACCATCCTGGCGATCTCCGGGCGCACCGCCGGGCAGCCAAGGCTGCGACCGATGCGCCCCTGACTGGCGACCAGCGCCGGGTTCACGTAGTCAGCCGCGTGGATGACGATTGCCCGCTCGCGCGCCAGATCGTTGATGCCTGGCTCCAGGCCATCCATCCGCAACGAATAGCCATGCCTGCCGCGATAGCTCTCGGCGGTGCGAAACAGCCCCAGGCTGGACTGATAGCTGCCCAGGGTATTGGAGAACTCGGTGGCGAAGTTCTCCCCGGAGCGACGGCCGTGAGCGACGAAATCACGCAGGATCAAGCGGCGCTTGTCCAGGTCGAACAACCACAGACGGCGTTCGGTAGAAGGTTGCGAATAATCGATCACCGCCAGCCGCCGCGCCGGCGCCGCGCCGTTGTTCACGGCACATTGCATCGCCGCCAGAGCATGCCGCAGGACTTCGCGATCAAGCCCGGGCGAGACCCGGGCCAGGGTATTGAATTGGCCATCTGCAGGAGCGGCGTGCGCCAGCAGCGGAGTACAAAGCAAGCAGGAAAATAGTGTGCGCCGAACGAGCCGGCGAAACAGTCGGGTCATGCAAAAGCCTCCCCCTGAAGAGGTATCTGGCGACTTCCTGTCTTGCTGCAAGGCTGCTGTTTATAATTCCCACACGCGTTGTCGCAGTGGTTGTGGCAGCCTGTCTGGCCGCGCATTCCTGCGGGCCCTTTGGTTGTGGAGCCGAGCGATTGTACAAAAAATGCGCACTTTGCCTAGCTTTGATTGTCTTATCCGGCCGCCTGGCGACCGCCGGCGAGATCGCCGACGCCCTCACTGAGCAAGCACCCGAGGTAACACAAGGCCCCTTGTGGGCGTTCTTTGCCGAACCCCTGCAACCCTGCAGCGCCGAGCTGAGCCGTGAAGAACTGGCCACTCCCGGCTTGCTGCAGACCTTCTATGCCGAGCTTGGCTATATGCCAGTGTGGCAGTCGCAGGCGCGTAGAACGCTGCTCGCCGACACACTTCTGCAGCTTGCCGAGGACGGTCTCGAACCGGCCCACTACCCCCTCCCCGAGCCACTGCCCGACCCCAACTGCGCGGACATCCTGAGCAGTCGCGCCTATCTGGATGCACTGCAGCATCTGTCGCGGGGCAAGGTCGAACAGGCACGCGTCGAGCCCTTCTGGCGAGCGCCGGATAGCATCAACCCAGACCCACGCCCCAGCGTTCTGACCCTTGCCTGGCAGGGCCTGGATGATCTTCCCGGCGCCTTCGCCGCCGCTCGCCCGACGTTGCCGCAGTATCAGTTGCTACGCCAGGCCTATGGCCAGTTGCGCAATCAGCCGCAGCAGGAGCGACCCATCATCCCCGCCGGCCGCCTGCTCAAACCCGGCATGCGCGACCCGCGCGTGCCCGCGCTGACGGCCCGTCTCGCTGCCGAAGGCTACCTGTCGATTCCGCCGGAGACGGACGGCGCTTCTGCCGACCTCTATGACGAGACCCTGGCGGACGCGGTGCGACGCTTCCAGGTCCGCCACGACCTGCAGGGCGACGGTCTGATCGGCAACGACACCCTGACCGCCATGAATACCTCCGCCCAGGCGCGCCTCGACCAGTTGCGCGTCAACCTCGAGCGCTGGCGCTGGCTGGCTGGCGACATCGAGCAGGAAACCCTGCTGGTCGACATCGCCGGCGGCATGCTCGTCTACTACCGCGACGGCCTGCCGCTGTGGCAGGCCCGGGCGCAGGTCGGCAGGCCGGCGCGGCAGACGCCCAGGCTGAAATCGTTGGTCAGCCGACTGACCCTCAATCCGACCTGGACAGTGCCGCCGACCATCCTGCGCGAGGACAAGTTGCCGGCCATACGCGACGACCTCGACTACCTGACCCATAACCAGATGCGCGTGCTCGACGCCGAGGGTCGCCAGCTCGACCCGGAAACCGTCGACTGGAGCCGACCGGGCAACATCATGCTGCGCCAGGACGCCGGCCCGAAGAATCCGCTGGGCAAACTGGTGGTCCGCTTTCCCAACCCCTATTCGGTGTACCTGCACGACACGCCCAGCCAGAGCCTGTTCGCAAAATCACCCCGGACCTTCAGCTCGGGCTGCGTGCGCATCGAAGGTATCCTCGGCCTGCTCGATGTGATCCTTTCCGAAGAACAGTGCAAGGATGTTTCCCAGCGCATCACCCGCGGCCGCACCGAACAGGTGCGGATCGAGCAGCGGCTGCCGATCGTGCTGGCGTACTGGACGGCGAATGTGGATGAGCTGGGCCAACTCAGCCTGCGCAACGATCCTTACGGGCTGGATGCGCCGCTGCTCCAGGCACTGGATACGGCCCCACGCTGAAGTGCGGTTCCATCCGCGAGAGGCCGGCCGCCGCACTATCGGTCCCGGCGCAGGCGAAGCGGGGAACTCGCGAGCGCGGGTTCGACTCTTCTAGAGAACCTCAGGAAAAGCAGCGCAGCCTGCAACGTCCGTTTGCCACGGGCATTGCAGATCTCCCAGTCGACGGGTTGCGCGGCATTTCCGAGGATCACTGGTGGACAACCGATCCCTGGAGTTTGCGATGAACAAGAAGTCGATTACCTGCCTGACTGCCGTACTCACCCTGCTACCGGCCTCCGCAGCGCTTGCCGACGCCGACTTCTGGCGCAACGTGCTGAGCTCCGGCGCTACGACTGCCACTACCTACGCGACCTCGAAGGACAACAAGCTGATCGTTGCCGCCCGTGACGAGGCGGGTGCCTTCGTCGCCAGTGACGGGCAGATTCGCGGCCCCTATCTGGAGGCGGCAATGCAGCGCATGCGCAACGAGCATCCCCAGCTGCAGGCGGACGACATGCAGCTAGCGACGCGGCTGTTGACTGAGCAGTAAGCCACGCACCCTGCAGACCGAACCATCCCTCATCCGGCACTGCGCGCCACCTTCTCCCAGAGGGAGAAGGAAAGCTGCGGGGCGGTAGCCCGGGGTGGGCTGGCAGGGCACCGCGTTTCCCTCTCCCGCCGGGAAAGAGTGCCGAAGGCGGGTGAGGGATGGTCCAGGCGACTCCTAGCCCAAGAGCATCAATCCTCGCGATAGTCCTCGACCGGCACGCAGGCGCAGAACAGGTTGCGGTCACCGAAGACGTTGTCGACCCGGTTCACCGCCGGCCAGTACTTGTGCGCCCGGCTGTGTGCGCTGGGAGTTACTGCCTGGCTGATCGGATAGGGTCGCTCCCACACACCGGTCACGTCCGCCAGGGTATGCGGCGCGTGCTTGAGCGGGTTGTTCTCCTCCGGCCAGTCGCCTGACTGAACCCGCTCGATTTCCGCACGAATGCACAGCATCGCCTCGATGAAGCGATCCAGCTCGGCCTTGGATTCGCTCTCGGTGGGTTCGATCATCAGCGTTCCGGGCACCGGGAAGGACATGGTCGGCGCGTGGAAGCCGTAGTCGATCAGGCGCTTGGCGACATCTTCCTCGCTGATCCCGGTCGCCGCCTTGAGCGGACGCAGGTCGAGGATGCATTCGTGTGCCACGCGACCATTGCGACCGCTGTAGAGCACCGGATAGGCCTCGCCCAGGCGCTGCGCCAGGTAGTTGGCATTGAGGATCGCCACCTCGGTGGCGTCCTGCAGCTGCGGGCCCATCATGGCGATGTACATCCAGCTGATCGGCAGGATGCTGGCGCTGCCCCAGGGCGCGGCGCTGACCGCGTCGTTGCCCGGATTCGGCCCCTGCAACTCGACCACCGGATGGCCGGCGACGAAGGGCGCCAGGTGCGCCTTGACGCCGATCGGGCCCATACCCGGGCCGCCGCCGCCGTGCGGGATGCAGAAGGTCTTGTGCAGGTTCATGTGCGAGACGTCGGCGCCGATATCGGCCGGCCGCGCCAGGCCGACCTGGGCATTGAGGTTGGCGCCATCCATGTAGACCTGGCCGCCGTGCGCATGCACCACCTCGCAGATCTCGCGCACGCCTTCCTCGTAGACCCCGTGGGTCGAGGGGTAGGTGATCATCAGGCAGGACAGCCGATCACCGGCAGCGGCGGCCTTGAGCTTGAGATCGCCCAAGTCGACGTTGCCGTCCTTGTCGCAGTCGACGATCACCACCTGCATGCTGGTCATCTGCGCCGTGGCCGGGTTGGTGCCGTGGGCAGAGGCGGGAATCAGGCAGATGTCACGCTGGGCGTCGCCACGGCTCTGGTGGTACTTGCGAATCGCCAGCAGGCCAGCGTACTCGCCCTGGGCGCCGGAGTTCGGCTGCATGCAGATGGCATCGAAACCAGTGATGACGCACAGCCAGTCTTCCAGCTCGTCGATCATCGCCTTGTAGCCCTGGGCCTGCTCGGCCGGCACGAAGGGGTGCAGGCTGGCGAACTCCGGCCAGGTGATCGGAATCATCTCGCTGGTGGCGTTGAGCTTCATGGTGCAGGAGCCGAGCGGGATCATCGCCTGGTTCAGCGCCAGATCCTTGTTCTCCAGCTGCTTCATGTAGCGCAGCATCTCGGTTTCGCTGTGATGGGTGTTGAACACCGGGTGCGTCAGGTAGGCGGAGGTACGTGTCAGCTGCGCGGGGATGCCGCTGGCGACACCGGCAGCGTCCAGCTCGGCCAGGTCGATGCCGTGATCGGCGCCGACGAAGATCGCCAGCAGCTGGGCGACCGTGTCGAGGCTGCAGGCCTCATCCAGACTGACGCCAAGCTTGCCGCGACCGAGGATGCGCAGGTTGATCCGCGCCGCCTTGGCGGCCTCGATGATCGCGGTCTGCGCGCCACCGACCTCCAGGGTCAGGGTATCGAAGAAGTGCCGGTTCAGCCGAACCATGCCCTTGGCTTCCAGGGCCGCGGCCAGCAGGCAGGTCAGCCGATGCACGCGCTGGGCTATGCGTTTGAGGCCTTGCGGACCGTGGTAGACGGCGTAGAGGCTGGCAATGTTGGCCAGCAGCACCTGCGAGGTGCAGATGTTGGAGTTGGCCTTCTCGCGGCGGATGTGCTGCTCGCGGGTCTGCAGCGCCATGCGCAGCGCGGTGTTGCCACGGGCGTCCTTGGACACGCCGATGATCCGCCCCGGCATCGCCCGCTTGTAGGCGTCACGGGTGGCGAAGAAGGCGGCGTGCGGCCCGCCGAAGCCCATGGGCACGCCGAAACGCTGCGACGAACCCAGCACCACGTCGGCACCCAGCTCACCGGGCGGGGTCAGCAACAGCAGGCTGAGCAGGTCCGCCGCGACGCAGGCGAGGGCGTTCTGCGCGTGCAGCTGTTCGATCAGCGGGCGCAGGTCGCGCACCTCGCCATGGGTGTCTGGGTACTGCAGCAGCGCGCCGAATACCGGCTGCGCGGCGAGGTTCTCCAGGCTGGAGACGATCAGCTCGAAGCCGAAAGCCTCGGCGCGGGTACGCAGCACCGAGAGCGTCTGCGGATGGCAGTTCTCGTCGGCGAAGAAGGTGTTGCTGCTGCTCTTGGCCACGCGGCGCGCCAGAGCCATGGCTTCAGCCGCAGCAGTGGCCTCGTCGAGCAGCGAAGCGCTGGCCAGGTCGAGCCCGGCCAGGTCGATGGTCAACTGCTGGTAGTTGAGCAGCGATTCCAGGCGGCCCTGGGAGATCTCCGGCTGGTAAGGCGTATAGGCGGTGTACCAGCCCGGATTCTCCAGCACGTTGCGCAGGATGACCGTCGGCGTCACCGTGCCGTGATAGCCCATGCCGATCAGGCTGGTCCACTGCTCGTTGCGCTGCGCGTGCTGCTTCAGCCGTGCCAGCGCCTGCTGCTCGTCCAGGGCGGCCGGCAGCGCCAGCGGCTGACGAAGACGGATCGCCGGCGGTACGGTCTGGTCGATCAGCTCGTCGCGGCTGGCGACGCCCAGAACTTCGAGCATCGCCTGCTGCTCGGCGGCATCCGGGCCGAGGTGACGGGCGAGGAAGCGATCGTGTTGCTGAAGCTGGGCAAGGCTAGGCAGGTCGGACATGACGGGTCTCGGAATCGGCGGTCGTGGCACAACGGCCTGGCTGGCGCCAGGCGGCAGAACCCTCCCCGGACGGGGAGGGATGGAGCGCAATCAGGCGTCGGCGTCAGCCACGGCCATGTAGCCGGCAGCATCAAGCAGTGCAGTGAGCTCGTCCGGATTGCTAGGCTTGAGCTTGAAGAACCAGTTGCCGTAGGGGTCTTCGTTGACCAGTTCCGGCGCGTCGGCGAGGGCCTCGTTGACCGCGATGACCTCGCCGCTGACGGGCGCATAGATGTCCGATGCTGCCTTGACCGACTCGACCACCCCGGCTTCCTGGCCAGCCGCGAGCTGCTTGCCGACGTCCGGCAGTTCGACGAAGACCACATCACCCAGGGCTTCCTGGGCGTGATCGGAAATACCGACGGTCACGCTGCCATCAGCTTCCAGCCGCGCCCACTCGTGGCTGGCGGCATAACGCAGGTCGGCGGGAATATTGCTCATCTTCTTGGTTTCCTCAGGGGGCAATGGCGGTGGCTTCCGCCAGGAAATTTAGCAGTTGTCAGATCAGCGGCTTGCCATGCCGGACAAAATTCGGACGGACCACCCGCACCGGGTACCACTTGCCGCGGATTTCCACCTCGGCACGCTCGCCGGTGGCGGCAGGCACCCGGGCCAGGGCGATGGACTTGCCCAGCGTGGGCGAGAAGCTGCCGCTGGTGATCTCGCCGTCGCCGACGCCTTCCACACGCACCACCTGATGGGCACGCAGCACGCCACGTTCTTCCAGCACCAGGCCGACCAGCTTCGGCTGAGCCTCGTCCGCACGCTGCGCCTGCAGGGCAGCGCGGCCGACGAAGTCACGCTCGCTCGGCTCCCAGGCGATGGTCCAGGCCATGTTCGCCGCCAGCGGCGAGACGTTCTCGTCCATGTCCTGGCCGTACAGATTCATCCCGGCCTCCAGACGCAAGGTATCGCGAGCGCCCAGACCGATAGGGGCGATGCCGGCACCGACCAGCTCATTGAGCAGCTCGGCGGCCTGCCCTGCCGGCAACATGATTTCCAGGCCGTCTTCGCCGGTGTAACCGGTGCGCGCGATGAACCAGTCGCCTTCCGGCAGCCCCTGGAAGGGTTTCAGATCGTGAATCAGCGCGGCGCGTGCCGCGGTAACCAGTTCGGCCACATGGGCGCGGGCTCGCGGGCCCTGGATCGCCAGCATGGCCAGATCGGCGCGTTCGCGCAGCTCGACCGCAAAGCCCTCAGCCCGCGCCTGCATCCAGGCGATGTCCTTGTCGCGGGTCGAGGCATTCACCACCACCCGGTAACCCCAATCGCACAGGTAGACGATGAGGTCGTCGATCACCCCGCCCTGCTCGTTGAGCATGCCGCTGTAGAGCGCCTTGCCAGGCTCGCTCAGACGGGCGACATCATTGGCCAGCAGTTTCTGCAGGTAGGACTGTGCATCGGCCCCCTGCACATCCACCACGGTCATGTGGGACACGTCGAACACGCCGCAATCACGGCGGACCTGATGATGTTCCTCGACCTGGGAGCCATAGTGCAGCGGCATATCCCAGCCACCGAAGTCGACCATCTTGGCACCCAGTGCCAGATGCAGATCATAGAGCGGCGTACGCAGTCCCATGGGTTTCTCCTTCCGGGATTGGCGCGATCGGCAGGTAGTCAGGGACGATGCGGGCAGCGAAGCGTGGAGGCTTGCGCTGGCGGCACCGGCAGGGAGAACCGGCCGGACTGATTTAAAGCGCGCGCATTGTAGCCGCAGCCGCTCGACAGGTCACTGCGAGCTGACGATCACCCGCGATGACGGGCGGAGCGGCGGATCAGCCCGATCACCGGCAGCAGGCCGACCAGCACCAGCGTCAGGGCGGGAAGCGCGGCGCGCGCCCACTCACCTTCGCTGGTCATCTCGAAGATGCGGATAGACAGGGTGTCCCAGCCGAACGGACGCATCAGCAGGGTCGCCGGCATCTCCTTGAGCACATCGACGAACACCAGCAGCGCGGCGCTGAAGGTTGCTGGTGCCAGCAACGGCAGATAGACCCGCAGGAACAGCCAGGGCCCGCCGACACCCAGGCTGCGCGAGGCCTCCGGCAACGAGCGGCGAATACGCGCCAGACCGGTTTCCAGCGGCCCGTAGGCCACCGCCAGGAAGCGAATCAGATAGGCCAGCAGCAGCGCACCGAGGCTGCCGAGCAGGATCGGCTTGCCGGCGCCGCCCAGCCACCCGGACAGCGGAATGACCAGATTGCGATCGAGGTAACTGAACGCCAGCATGATCGCCACCGCCAGCACCGAACCCGGTAGCGCGTAGCCCAAATTGGCCAGGCCGACCCCGGAGCGGATCAGCCGCCGCGGTGCCTGGCGCCAGGCGAAGGCCAGCAGCATCGCTGCCGCCACCGTGATCAGCGCAGCCATGCCGCCCAGTCCGAGGGTATGCAGGATCAGGCTGGCATAGCGTTCGTCCAGATCGAAACGTCCGCGCTGCCAGAACCACACCAGCAACTGCAGCATCGGGATGACGAACGCACAGCCAAACACCAGGCCGCACCAGCCGGTGGCCGCCCAGGCGCGCACGCCGCTCAGGCGATACAGCGCCTTGCCGCGTGGCCGCTCGCTGGCCGGCCGACTGACGCCGCGGGCGCGTCTTTCGGCATACAGCACCAGCATCACCGCGAGCAGCAGCAGGCTGGCCAGCTGGGTCGCAGTGGCGAGATTGAAGAAGCCATACCAGGTCTTGTAGATGGCGGTGGTGAAGGTATCGAAATTGAATACCGAAACCGCGCCGAAATCCGCCAGCGTCTCCATGATCGCCAGCGCCAGCCCCGCGCCAATGGCCGGCCGCGCCATCGGCAGTCCGACCCGCCAGAATGCCTGCCATGGCGACTGCCCGAGCACTCGCGCCGCCTCCATCAGACCCTTGCCCTGGGCCAGGAACGCCGCGCGGGCGAGCAGATAGACGTAAGGATAGAAAACCAGCACCAGCACCACGATCACGCCGCCTGTGGAACGCACCCGCGGCAGGCGCAGTCCGCTGCCGAACCACTCGCGCAGCAAGGTCTGCACCGGGCCGGAAAAATCCAGCAGGCCGACAAAGACGAACGCCAGCACGTAGGCAGGAATCGCGAAGGGCAGCATCAGCGCCCAGTCCAACCAGCGCCGTCCGGGAAATTCGCAGAGGCTGGTGAGCCAGGCCAGGCTGACGCCGAGCAGCGTCACGCCGATGCCGACGCCGACCACCAGCTTCAGCGTGTTGCCGATCAGGCGCGGCATCTGGGTGCTCCACAGATGGGCCCAGATCTCGCCATTGATCTCGTGCCAGGACAGCACCAGCACCGACAGTGGCAGCACCACCAGCGCGGCGATGGAAAAGACGATCGGATACCAGCGGCGCTGGACGGGCTGGGTCACACACAATCCTCGGCGACAGAAAAGACAACGCCCCGATCAACGGGGCGTCGAAGTAGAACAGCTGCGCGGCTCAGGGGGCAAGCCTGCACGGCGGCGCGGACGACTCAGTTCCAGCCGGCGCGATCCATCAGCATGATCGCCTCGGCCTGGCGCTTGCCGGCCACTTCCACCGGAATGCTGTCAGCCTTGAACGCGCCCCAGGCCGCTACCTCGGCAGACGGCTTGACTGCCGCATTGGCCGGGTATTCCTGGTTGGAGTCGGCAAACAGGCTCTGCGCTTGCGGGCCGGTCATCCACTCGAGCAACTTTTGCGCGGCCTCCGGGTGCGGTGCGTGCTTGGTCACACCGGCACCCGACAGGTTGACGTGGACGCCACGGCTGGCCTGGTTCGGCCAGAACAGCTTGACCTTGAGATCCGGCTGCTGCTGGTGCAGGCGACCGAAGTAGTAGGTGTTGGCGATACCCAGATCGCACTGGCCGGCATCGATCGCCTGCAGCAGCGCGGTGTCATCGGCGAAGACATCGGTGGCCAGGTTGTCGACCCAGCCCTTGATGATCTCTTCGGTCTTGGCCGTACCGTGAGTTTCGATCAGGGTGGCGGTCAACGACTGGTTGTAGACCTTCT
Organism: Pseudomonas mangrovi; assembly: GCF_003052585.1. Taxonomy (GTDB): domain Bacteria; phylum Pseudomonadota; class Gammaproteobacteria; order Pseudomonadales; family Pseudomonadaceae; genus Aquipseudomonas; species Aquipseudomonas mangrovi. Next base: position 159,832 of record NZ_QASN01000013.1, read on the forward strand.
TGCTGGTGCGCAGGCACAGACGACCCTCCCATTTCTCGTCGGCCAACGCCTCGTAAGTGGACAGTTCCTCCGGCTTGACCCGCTCACTGGAGTAGAAAATGGTCCGCGCGCGCAGCGACAGGCCGGTCCAGCTGCCGGTGCTGGACCGGTACTGGGCGGGAATGTTGCTTTCGATCACCGCCGACTGCAGCGGCTTGAGCACGCCCTGCTGCTCGGCCTGCCAAAGGTTGCCGGCATCCACGGTGATCAGCAGGTCGGCTGGGGTATTGGCGCCTTCGGCCTGCAGACGCGCCAGCAGCGGCGCCTCCTTGTCGGTGATGAAACTGACCTTGACCCCAGTTTCCTTGGTGTAGGCATCGAACACCGGCTTGATCAGCTCATCGATGCGGGCGGAATAGACCACCACTTCCTCGGCGGCGAAGGCCGGCGCACAGAGGGCGGAAAGGGTGAGAGCGGCGAACAGCGACTTGCGGACCGGCATGGTGACTGCCTCGAGATTGAGAAGAAAACTGCGTGGATACTAGTGAATCCCATTTAGCTTCTCAATAAAACTATCGTGACAGGTTGTCACGCCCCCTTTCAGCGCTGCGCCACCTCGCCCCGCGCGCGACGTACCACTTCGTCGCGCACCAGCTCGGCCATACGCTGTCGCGGGTCCTCGCGCACCGGGAGACCGCGATGGTAGAGCAGGGTTACGGCGAACGGGCCATCACCGGTGGCCCGCACCGCCACGTTGTCGGGGCTGATGGTGACACGTCCCAAGTGCCGGGCCACCGGCCAGGACATATCGCCATAGGCGTGGTAGACCAGCTCGGAGCAGACGATGCGGTCGGTGGTCTCGACATCGAAGTTGAAGTCATAGGCCTTGCCCACCTGACGCAGCGCCTGCAGTACCACCTCGCTGCGCTGAGCCGGGCTGAGCCGTTCGTGGCGCAACACGGCCACGTCATCGACATTCAGGAAATGCTTGAGCTTGTTCATGGTCACCCCCTCGCGCAGGGCCTCGACCACGCCACGCCCCTTGCGGATGTCCTGCTGATAGCGCTGCACCAGCGGATGCTCCCAGATGCCCAGTTCGCGCAGCTGCTCCTCGTTGCCCACCCAGATCGCGACATGCCCCCAGTGGCCGGGAATGAAGGCGTCGGTCAGGCGAAACGGCGTCTTCTCCAGCAGGATGTCGCCGGGTTGCAGGTTGCCATAAACCTCCAGCAGCACGTCATGCCGGTCGTAGAGCTTGCCACGCCGGGTTTCCACCAGGCCGACCGCGTTGCCGAAGGCCTGACTGGAAAAGTTCACACCCTCGTTCTTTAGCAGGTTCAGGGCATCCAGCGGATAGTCGCCGTAGGTACTTACCAGACCGCCGACGTAACCAACCGGGCGGAACTGGCCAATCAGGCGACGCGAGGGACTCTGTTCAATCAGGCCGCGCAGATAGCGGCTCTGTTCGTCATCCAGTACCGCCAGCTGCACCGCATGCTGCTCCAGCCAATCCAGACCGCGGCGCGTGCGGGCACGCTTGAGCGGAGAGTTGAAGGAGCGTTCAATGCGGTTGAGCGCGCCAGAGGGCAGGGCGAAGCCGCTATCGGGACGATTGAGGTGCTGGCGGATCTGCGGGTTGCTGCTGTAGAGCGTAACCACCGTCAGGTAGTTGTCGTACAGCAGCAGCGCGGCGGCCAGCGACATGGCAATACCGCTGGCCTGCACCCGCGCCTGGCGGGCATCGCTGGGCAGCTCGCGACCCAACCAGCACTCATGCTCACTGGCAAGCGCCAGTAACGCCTGGCGCTGCTGCAGCAGTCGCGCCGCGCCCTCGTTGAGTCGGCGCAGGTCGCCACCGGAAAGCGGCTCGCCCGCCTGTTCGCGGGCCTTCAACTGACGAAAGAACACCAGTGCCCTGGCTCGCAGGGTGAGATTCTCCTCGACCAGCAACTGGAACTGCTCGACCTTGGCCGCCATTGCCTCGGCACTCCCCAGCTCCGGCCCACGCTGCCCGAGACACAGGCCCAACGGCGCTGCACTGGCCAGGCCACTGCAGAGGCATAACAGCATCATGATCAGCGTGCGCCACGTTGCGCTCGGCTTCCTACACATAGCCACCTCCTTGTCGATCGCCCGGCATTCTAGCCGGGTGCCGACGCCGCCTGCGGGCCTGCATCACGCGCGAGGGACAAATCCCCGTTTCAGGCTCGCGCCAGCTCGGGCAGATCGCCACTCAGCCCCAAGGCCCTGCGCACCAGCACGCCTTTGGCCGAATCCAGCCCGTCGACCATCTTCAAACCGGAATTGCGCAGCCAGCGCAAGGGCAGTGAATTGCTCTGGAACAGGCGCTCGAAACCTTCCATCGCCGCCATCATCGCCAGGTTGTGCGGCATCCGTCGCCGCTCGAAACGCCCCAGCACCCGCGGCTCGGCCAGCGACTCGCCACGCGCATGCGCCGCCAGCAGTTCCTCGGCCAGCACCGCAGCATCGAGAAAGCCGAGGTTGACCCCCTGCCCGGCCAGCGGATGAATCACATGCGCGGCATCGCCGATCAGTGCCAGTCCGGGTTCGATGTAGCGCTTGGCATGACGCTGGCGCAGCGGGATGCAGACCCGCGCATCGACCTCGAGCACCTCGCCCAGACGCCGCTCGAAAGCCTCGCCCAGCGCTATGCGAAACGCCTCATCGTCCAGCGCCATGAGCCTGGCAGCCTGCTCCGGCGTGCAAGACCAGACGATCGAGCACCAGTGCCTGTCGCCCTGCCGATCCAGCGGCAGAAGGGCCAGCGGACCGTCGTCGGTGAAGCGCTGCCAGGCCGTCAGTTGGTGCGGCTCGGCACAACGCACGCTGGTGACGATGGCGTGGTGCAGGTAATCCCACTCCCGGGTTGCACAGCCCAGCAGCCGGCGTACCGCGGAATTGGCACCGTCAGCCGCCACCAGCAGCGGCGCGCGGATCTGCCGACCATCGGCAAGGCTCAGCAGCCAGTCGTCACCGGAGCGGCGCAGCTGCTGTAGCTGGGCATTGCCGAGCAACCCCACGTCGGCATCCAGCAGGCGTTCGAGCAGAGCGTCCTGGACTACCCGGTTCTCGACGATATGGCCGAGAACCTCGGCATGCACGCTAGCCGCGGAGAAGTGGATCTGCCCGGTGCCCGAGCCATCCCAGACCTGCATCTGGGCATAGGGACTGGCGCGCCGGCCGATGACTCCAGGCCAGGCACCGAGCCGCTCGAGAATTCGCTGGCTGGCGGCCGACAGCGCGCTGACCCGCGGCTCGAAGGGCCCGTCAGCGGCAAAGGGCACCACTTTCAGTTCGGCCGAGTCGATCAGCAGCACCTCCAGGCCGCTGTCGCACAGCGCCAGCGCCAGCGCGCTGCCAACCATTCCCGCTCCGACGATGACCAGATCCGCTTGCATGCTCGCCTTTCCTTATTCCGCAGTGCCCTGCCGCCGACCCGGCTTCAGGCGCACGTAAAGTGTCTTCTGCACCCGCGCCACCAGGGTGCCCTCGCCATCGCGTACATCGACCTGCAGCGTCGGCAGATACTTACCTCCGCTGGCAGTGTGCGTGCGAATTTCGTCGAGCTGCGCCTCGTCGAGGTGAAAGTCGGCGAACACCGGCCCCTTGCCGGGACTGACGAAATCGATGTGCGCCGCCTTGTCCCAGACGATGTAGTCGCGGCCCAGGTTCTCCATGATCATCAGCATGAAGAAAGGGTCGGTCATCGAATACAGCGAGCCGCCGAACTGGGTACCGACATAGTTGCGGTTGTACCAGCCCAGCCCCATGCGAATCCTTACTTCGCGCAGGTCCGCGCTGATATGCCGCACACGGATGCCGGCCCCCAGATAGGGCGGATAGAAATTCAGCGCCCAGCGCAGAAAGCGCGCCTTGCGGGCCAGTCGCGCATCGCTCATGCAAGCCTCAATGGGGGCGGGTGCCCAGCCCCATGGCCTGACGGGCGAACCAGCGCTTGGCCGGCGGCAGCAGGTCGAGACCGAGCAGCCCCAGATTGCGCCCGGCCGCCAACAACGGCCGCGCATTGCTGAACAGTCGAGTGACGCGATCGGAGAAGCCTACAGTCAGCTCCTGGTCCAGGCGCTGACGTTCGAGATAGCGCTGCAGACTGAGCAGATCGCCCGGTCGCTGTGGCCCGGCCAGCAGCGTTTCTGCCAGACAGAGCGCATCGCGCAGCGACAGGTTGTAGCCCTGCCCGGCAATCGGATGCAGGCTGTGGGCGGCGTTGCCGAGCACCACCAGATGCGCGCGCACCTGCTCGCAAGCTTCAACGAGCGTCAGCGGGTAAAGGTACCGCGCGCCGACCTGAGTGAAAGCTCCGAGCCGATAGCCGAAGGCCTGCTGCAGTTCGTCGAGAAACGCCTGCGGTGCCAGTGTGGCGAGCCGCTCTGCATCCGCCCCCGGGCGGGTCCAGACCAGCGCGCAGCGATTGTCCGCCAGCGGCAGCAGGGCCATCGGCCCTTCATCGGTGAAGCGCTCGAAGGCGCGTCCGGCATGGGCTTCACCGGGTGTGACGTTGGCGATCAGCGCGGTCTGCTGGTAAGGCGTGCTGCGAACCTCGATGCCCAGTTGTTCGCGCAGGCCGGAGCGCCCGCCGTCGGCCAGCACTGCCAGGTCGCATTCGAGCAGACTGCCGTCATCCAGCTGCAGACGATAGCCATCAACCAGCGCATCCAGGCGCACCACTTCGGCCGGGCAGCGCCACTCGACAACCTCGGGGTCGAGCGCACGCCACAGACAGTGGCCCAACCAGGCGTTCTCCACCACGTGCCCGAGCGCCGGCACACCCTCGCTGGCTGCATCCAGGCGCGCCGCGGCAAAGCGACCGCGGTCGGAGACATGAATGTCGAGAATGGCTTCGGCGCGCTCGGCAATCGCCGGCCACAGACCCAGACGCTCGTAGATCTGCCGGGTACCGTAGGACAGTGCACTGGAACGCGCATCGTAGCTGGGCTGCCAGGCGCTGCCGGGAGCAAAGGGCTCGATCAGCAGGATCCGCCAGCCACGCTCACGCGCCCCCTGCTGCAGCGCCAGGGCGAGGCTCGCGCCAACCAGGCCGCCACCGATGATCGCAACCTGGCAGCGCTCCATCTCAGGCCACCTGCTCGCGGGCCGCTGCCATCAGCGCCTCGATCTCCTCGACACGCTTGGGCACGCCGGTGGTGAGCACCTCGCAGCCAGTGCGGGTAACCACCACATCGTCCTCGATACGCACGCCGATGCCGCGCCACTTCTTCGCCACCTGGGCATTGTCCGTGGCGATGTAGATGCCCGGCTCGACGGTCATGGCCATACCCACCTCGAGCACCCGCCATTCGCCGCCGATCTTGTAGTCGCCGACGTCATGCACATCCATGCCCAGCCAGTGGCCGGCGCGGTGCATGTAAAAGGGTTTGTAGGCCTCGGCCGCGATCAACTCGTCGACCTCGCCCTGCAGCAGACCGAGTTCCACCAGCCCCGCAGTAATGACCCGAACGGTGGCCTCGTGCGACTCGTTCCAGTGACGACCGGGAGCGATATGCCGGATCGCCTCCTCGTTCGCCGCCAGCACCAACTCGTAGATGGCCTTCTGTTCGGGGCTGAAGCGCCCGTTCACCGGGAAGGTGCGGGTAATGTCGCTGGCGTAGCAGTCGATCTCGCAGCCGGCGTCGATCAGCACCAGGTCACCATCCTTCAAAGGCGCATCGTTCTCACGGTAATGCAGGATGCAGGCGTTGCGTCCGGCTGCGACGATGGAGCCGTAGGCTGGCATCTTCGCCCCACCCTTGCGGAATTCGTAATCCAGCTCCGCTTCCAGATGGTACTCGAACAGGCCCGCGCGGCTGGCCTGCATGGCCCGAATGTGCGCGCGCGCGGAAATGTCCGCCGCCTCGCGCATGAGCTTCACTTCGGCGGCGCTCTTGTACAGGCGCATGTCGTGCAGCAGGTGGTCGAGGGCAACGAACTCGTTCGGCGGCTGCGCGCCTTGGCGCGCCTTGGAGCGGATCACGTTGATCCAGTCCATCAGCCGGTGATCGAACTCCTGGTTGAAACCGATCGCGTAGTAGACCCGCTCGCGCCCTTCGATCAGACCGGGAAGGATGTCGTCGATATCGCCAATGGGGAAGGCGTCGTCAGCGCCGAAGTCGCGCACGGCACCCTCCTGGCCGGCGCGCAGACCGTCCCACAATTCGCGCTCGGGGTCGCGCTCACGGCAGAACAGCACGTACTCGCCATGCTCGCGGCCGGGAATCAGCGCCAGCACCGCTTCAGGTTCGGGGAACCCGGTTAGGTACTGGAAGTCGCTGTCCTGACGGTAGACGTGCTCGACGTCGCGGTTGCGAATGTGCACCGGCGCGGCAGCGAGGATCGCGATGCTGTTGGGTTCCATCTGCGCCATCAGCGCCTTGCGCCGGCGGGCATATTCCGAAGCGGGGATGCGGCTCATGGGCAGAAACTATCCTTTCAGTGCAGAGAGGGTTTGGGCTGCGCCGCGACTGGTTTGGCGCACTCGCTGAACAGCAGCATGGGCGCTACGCGCAGGTATTCCATGACCTCCATGTAATCGGTTTCGCCGTCCTCCGACTCTTCCAGCGCATCCTGAATCTGCGCGATGGCGACGAAATCCTGTAGCACTTCACTGGCATCCTCGCTCAGCTCGCCACTGCGCTCGGTCAGACCGAAGCCGGCGAGGAAGCCCATGCACCACTGCCCTAGCGCCACCGCCCGCTCGGCCAGAGGCGAGTCGTCTCCCGGCAGCAGCATCACCACGGTGACATCTTCTCCGGTGAGTTCGCCACGGACCATTTCCTGCAGCCCGATCAGCGCCTGGCGTAGGCTTTCCTCCGGCTCGGCACCGAGCAGGTCGGCGGCATCCAGCAGCCATGCATCCACCTCAAAACCGGCGCCGGCGCAGCTGCGACCGAGCAGAAGGCCATGCAGCTCGGCGGGAGTGGTCTGGTGGCCCTGACTGGCAAGCAGGGTGGCGAAAGCGTGATAGGCGGACGTGGACATGGCGGCTAGGCGACTCGGGACGCAGTAACTAGAATGAAGCGCCGTATGCTAGCACCGGGCCCGATGGCAGGCCATCCGAAGCGCCGTTTGACCCGACGCGGCGCCGATCCTATATAGTCCGCTGACCCGAATTCCCAGAGATTTTCCATGGAAGACGCTGATCTGCAGTCGCTCAAGACCAAGCTGGAACTGCTTATCCAGCGCGTCGAGCAGCTCAAGGCGCACAACCGTCTGCTGCTCGGCAACGAACATGCCTGGCGTGAAGAGCGCGCCCATCTGGTCGAAAAGAACGAAATGGCACGATTGAAGGTCGAAGCGATGATTTCGCGCCTCAAAGCCCTGGAGCAGGATCAATGAGCCAGTCCAACACCGTCACCGTGCATATTCTCGACAAGGAATACTGCATCGCCTGCCCCGCCGACGAGCGCTCCAACCTGGAAAGCGCTGCGCGCTATCTGGACGGCAAGATGCGCGAGATACGCGGCAGCGGCAAAGTCGTCGGCGCCGACCGCATCGCCGTGATGGCGGCCCTGAACATCACCCACGACCTACTGCACAAGCAGCAGCGTCTGGATCGCGAAGCCAGCTCCACCCGCGAGCAGGTTCGCGATCTGCTCGACCGCGTGGATCACGCCCTGGCCACCGATCAGGACGGAGCGCGAGGCTGACTCGGGCCGATCCTATTGGGATATACTGGCCGCCGCTCCCTGGGTTGTGCGCCAGTTGGTCACGTCCCTCTCCCGATACGCAAAACCTGGAGGCTGTACGTGTGACCCGTGTGCATGTCCGCCCGACGGAAAGCCTTACGGTCACCTACAGTCGCCACCTTGAACTTTCGGGTTCAAGGGTCAAGCCGACAGCGGCACTCCGGGGGGTCTTATCACCCACATCCGCCACCTCAAGGGGCTGCAGATGATTGCTGCGGCCGGCCTCAGTCGCACCCAGCTGCGTCGCCAGCTGCGCCAGTTGCGCCAGCAACTTTCCCCGCTCGAACAAAGACGCGCCAGCCAGGCACTGTACAAACGCATCGTTCCAAGCCCGCTGTTTCGCCGAGCCCGGCATGTCGCCATCTATCTGGCCGCGGACGGCGAGATCGACCCGCAGCCACTGCTGCAGTCAGCACAGCGCTCGGGCAAGCAGGTCTACCTGCCGACCCTGCGCCGCTGGCCACACATGCGCATGGACTTTCAGCGTGTTCGCCCAGGCGAGCCATTGATCCGCAACCGCTTCGGCATCGCCGAGCCCAGGCGCTGCCGTGCCCGGCAACGCCCGGCGTGGGCGCTGGACCTGTTGCTGCTGCCACTGGTTGGCTTCGACGAGTTCGGCGGACGCCTGGGCATGGGCGGCGGCTTCTACGACCGCAGCCTGGCCTACCTGGCGAGGCGCAAAAATTGGCACAAACCGACAATGCTAGGCCTGGCGCATGAGTGCCAGAAGGTCGACCGCCTGCCGATGGCGGCCTGGGATGTGCACCTGAGCGCGATAGTGACCGACCGCCAGTGGTATCGAGCCGCGCGCGACAGCTGATACCGCATCCCTGCGAAAAGAACTCCTAGTCGAACGACTGGACAGTGACGCCTCGAGCGCTGTCGCGCTCCCAGAGGCTCTGGGTGTAACCGGTAGTAACTACCCCCAGACTGAACAGGATCACCAATACCCAGAGAAGATCCGGTTTACGCTTCATCTATCGCCTCCCCCTAAAGGCTTGTACCGTAACTGCGTTTTATTCTTATAAGGCTCTACATCGGGTTCAAGCGGTGCATTCCGACAGCAGCCCGACGTCAAACCGGCCAGCAGATTGACGCGAGCACGGACCTCGAATCTTAGAGGGCCGCTTTGAGCGCAAACAAGGAGCAAAGTTCATGCCGACGTGGCTGATGAAGTCGGAGCCCGACGAACTGTCGATACAGGAGCTGGCCCGGCAGGGGCAGGCCCGCTGGGACGGCGTGCGCAATTTTCAGGCACGCAACTACCTGCGCGCCATGCAGGAGGGCGACCTGTTCCTGTTCTATCACTCCAGCTGCGCCCAGCCAGGCGTGGCCGGTATCGGCCGAATCGTCCAAGGCGCCTATCCCGATCCCAGTGCCTGCGACCCGCAAAGCCCCTATCACGACCCGCGTACTGCCAGTGGCAAGAATCTGTGGAGTGCCGTGGACGTCGCCTTCGAGGAGGCCTTCCCAGAGGTTCTTGCGCTATCGCAAATCAAGCTCTGTGACGACCTCAAGGACCTGCCGCTGGTACAGAAGGGCAGCCGGCTTTCTGTCATGCCGGTCAACTTGGAGCACTGGGACACCATTCTTCGACTCGCCCGCCAGCTTTGATGCAACTCAACTACTTTTCTTTCCATCCGGGCGAAGATCGACTCCAACTGACGCAGCACCCCAGCTAGCGCCAACACCGGACTCAATACGGATATCCCGCCATGCCGCGCCAACGCAAATGGATACTTCCCGTCATAGCCCTCGCCGCCGTTGCGACTGCGACACTGCTCTGGCTCGAACTGCGCCCGGATGAGCTTGGCGACGCCTTCGCCAGCGGCAATGGCCGCATCGAGGCCACCGAGGTCGACATCGCCAGCAAGCTCGGCGGGCGGGTAGCCGAGATCCTCGTCGAGGAAGGCGCGTTCGTGGACGCCGGACAGATAGTCGCACGCATGGACACCCAGGTGCTGCAGGCGCAGCTCGCCCAGGCCCAGGCCCAGGTGCGCCAGGCGGAAAATGCCCGACGTACTGCGGATGCCCAGGTCAGCCTGCGCGAAAGCGAGAAACAGACCGCCGAAGCGGTGGTGCGCCAGCGCCAGGCCGAACTCTCTGCCGCGGAAAAGCGCCACGCGCGCAGCGTCACCCTGGTCAAGCGCAACGCCCTGCCGCAACAGCAACTGGACGATGACCTGGCGCGCCTGCAGAGCAGCCAGGCCGCCCTTGCTGCCGCCCGCTCCCAGGTGCAGTCGGCACAGGCCGGCATCACCGCGGCAAATTCCCAGGTGATCGAGGCCGAGTCGGCCATCGAGGCGGCCCGCGCCAGCGTCGACCGCCTGCAGGCGGATATAGACGACAGCGCGCTCAAGGCACCGCGCGCCGGCCGGGTGCAGTACCGCATTGCCCAGCCGGGCGAAGTGCTTGGCGCTGGCGGCAAGCTGCTCAACCTGGTCGATCTTTCCGATGTATACATGACCTTCTTCCTGCCCGAACGCCTGGCCGGCCGCATCGCCCTGGGCAGCGAAGTGCGACTGGTGATCGACGCCGCACCGGACTATGTGATCCCGGCCAGGGTCAGCTTTGTCGCCAGCGGCGCGCAGTTCACGCCCAAGACCGTGGAAACCGCCAGCGAGCGGGAGAAACTGATGTTCCGGATCAAGGCGCGAATCGATCCCGCGCTGCTCCAGCAGCACTTGGAGCAGGTCAAGACCGGGCTGCCCGGCATGGCCTATCTGCGCCTTGACCCCGAGGCCGAGTGGCCGGCTCGACTGACCCTCAAGCTGCCGCAATGAACGCGGCGCACGCGCCGGTCGCCCGACTGGCCGGAGTCACACTCGAATACGGCGCCACCCGTGCGCTGGACATTGCCGAGCTGACCCTGCCGGCGCGCTGCATGGTCGGCCTGATCGGTCCGGACGGCGTCGGCAAATCGAGCCTGCTGGCGCTTGTCGCCGGTGCCCGGCAGCTTCAGCAGGGGCGCGTCGAGGTCCTGGACGGCGACATGGCCAATCCGAGCCATCGCCGGCGGACCTGTCCGAACATCGCCTACATGCCGCAGGGCCTGGGCAAGAACCTCTACCCCACGCTTTCGGTGCAGGAAAACCTCGACTTCTTCGCTCGGCTGTTCGGCCAGGGCGCCGAGGAGCGTGCCCGGCGCATCGACCATCTGCTGCGCAGCACCGGCCTGGCAGCGTTCCGCGAGCGCCCCGCCGGCAAACTCTCCGGCGGCATGAAGCAGAAGCTCGGCCTGTGCTGCGCGCTGATCCACGACCCTGACCTGCTGATCCTCGACGAGCCGACCACTGGCGTCGATCCACTCTCACGCAACCACTTCTGGGAGCTGATCGAGCGCATCCGCCAGCAACGGCCGCAGATGAGCGTGCTGGTTGCCACCGCCTACATGGAGGAAGCCGAGCGCTTCGATCATCTGGTAGCGATGGATGCCGGTCGCGTGCTCGCCTGCGGCAGTCCGGCGCAGCTGCGCGCGGCTGCCGGCTGCGCCAGCCTGGAAGAGACCTTCATCGCCCTGCTGCCGGAGGAAAAGCGCCGCCAGCACCAGCCCCTGCGCATCACGCCTCGCGCGCTCGCTGCCGGGCCTGCGGAGATCGCCATCGAAGCCCGCGGGCTGACCTGCCGCTTTGGCGACTTCGTCGCTGTCGACGCGGTGGACTTTCGCATCGAGCGCGGCGAGATCTTCGGCTTCCTCGGCTCCAACGGCTGCGGCAAGTCGACCACCATGGAGATGCTCACCGGCCTGCTCGCAGCCAGCGAAGGCGAAGCACTGCTGTTCGGCCAGGCAGTCGACCCTCGCGACATGGCGACCCGCCGCCGGGTCGGCTACATGTCCCAGGCGTTCTCGCTCTACAGCGAACTGACGGTGCGCCAGAACCTGGTGCTGCACGCCCAGCTGTTCCACGTGCCGACCGAGCGGATCGAGTCCCGGGTGGCCGAGATGGCCGAGCGCTTCGAGCTGCAGAAGGTCATGGAGGCACTGCCGGAGCGCCTGCCACTGGGCGTGCGCCAGCGTCTGTCGCTGGCAGTCGCGGTGATCCACGGGCCGGAGATCCTGATCCTCGACGAGCCGACCTCCGGCGTCGACCCGATCGCCCGCGACCGCTTCTGGCAGCTGATGCTGGACCTGTCGCGCAACGACGGCGTGACCATCTTCATCTCCACCCACTTCATGAACGAGGCACAACGCTGCGATCGCATCTCGCTGATGCACGCCGGCAAGGTACTCGACAGCGACACTCCGCAAGGACTGATGGACAAGCGCGGCCTGGACAGCCTGGAGCAGACCTTCGTCGCCTACCTGCAGGAAGCCGCCGGTACTGATCAGCCTTCGGACTTCGCCATGCCGACAGCCGCACCGCACACCGCCAGACCCGCTCGCTTCAGCCTGTTGCGGCTGTTCAGCTATGCCTGGCGCGAATCACTGGAGCTGCGCCGCGACCCTATCCGCGGCAGCATGGCGCTGCTTGGCAGCGTGCTGCTGATGTTCATCATCGGCTACGGCATCAGTCTCGACGTGGAAGACCTCGCCTTCGCCGTACTCGATCGCGACCAGACCGGCAGCAGCCAGAACTACATCCTCAATCTCAGCGGTTCGCGCTATTTCATCGAGCAGCCACCGCTACGCGACCACGCCGATCTGGAACGACGCATGCGCAGCGGCGAGATCAGCCTGGCACTGGAGATACCGCCGCACTTCGGCCGCGACATCAAGCGCGGCGCCAGTCCCGAGGTCGGCGTATGGATCGACGGCAGCATGCCGACCCGCGCCGAGACCATCAAAGGCTACGTCCAGGGCATGCATGCCCACTACCTGCAGGAACTCGCGCAACGCTCGCCCCAGGCCGGCCAGCCGAGCCCTGCAAGCCTGGAGGTGCGCTACCGCTACAACCCCGACGTGGAAAGCCTCAAGGCCATGGTGCCGGCGGTCATACCGCTGCTGCTGATGCTGATCCCGGCGATGCTTACCGCCCTCGGCGTGGTCCGCGAGAAGGAACTGGGATCGATCATCAACCTCTACGTGACGCCGGTGACGCGCCTGGAATTCCTCCTCGGCAAGCAGCTGCCCTACATCGCCCTGGGTTTTCTCAACTGCCTGCTGCTGGTGCTGCTGGCGGTCACCCTGTTCGACGTGCCGCTCAAGGGCAGCCCGCTGACCCTGATGCTCGGCGGCCTGCTCTACGTCACCTGCGCCACCGGCCTGGGCCTGCTGATGTCGACCTTCACCCGCAGTCAGATCGCCGCGGTTTTCGGTACCGCAATCGCGACCCTGGTGCCGGCGATCCAGTTTTCCGGCCTGATCTACCCGGTATCGTCCCTTGAGGGACTCGGCGCCTGGATCGGCCAGCTCTATCCGACCTCGCACTTCCTGGTCATCAGCCGCGGGGCGTTCTCCAAGGCACTGGGACTCGGCGATCTGTACGGCTACTTCATTCCGTTGCTGATCGCGATCCCGGCACTGACCCTGCTCAGCGCCAATCTGCTGAAAAAACAGGAGCGCTGAGCCATGAAAATGAACGAGGTTGACCGCGGCGCCCGACGCGACAGCGCCCGCGGCAAACTGGCCAACGTCTTCCACCTGGGGGTCAAGGAGTTACGCAGCCTGGCCCGTGATGTGGCACTGCTGATCCTGATCGTCTGGGCCTTCAGCCTCGGCGTGCACACTGCCGCCACCAGCATGCCGGAGAGCCTGCACCACGCCTCGATCGGCATTGTCGACGAGGATCGCTCGCAGCTGTCCGCGCGCATCGTCGACGCCTTTCAGCCGCCCTACTTCCGTCCGCCGCAGATGATCGACCTGAACCAGATGGATCGCGGCATGGACGCAGGCATCTACACCTTCACCCTGAACATCCCCCCGAATTTCCAGCGCGACCTGCTGGCCGGACGCAAACCCTCGATCCAGCTCAACGTCGACGCCACCCAGGTCAGCCAGGCCTTCAGCGGTGCCGGCTATATCCAGGCGATCGGCGCCAGCGAGGTGGCCGACTTCCTGCGCCACTACCGGGCCAGCACCAGCGAGGCGGCGAGCCTGGCCATGCGCGTGCAGTTCAACCCCAACCTGACCCGTTCCTGGTTCGGCTCGGTGATGGAGGTGATCAACCAGATCACCATGCTGTCGATCATTCTCACCGGGGCCGCGCTGATCCGCGAACGCGAGCACGGCACCGTCGAGCACCTGCTGGTGATGCCGGTGACGCCGTTCGAGATCATGCTGGCGAAGGTCTGGTCGATGGGCCTGGTGGTGCTGGTGGCGGCTGCGCTGTCGCTGTTACTGGTGGTGCAGGGCTGGTTGCAGGTGCCGATCGAAGGCTCGCTGGCGCTGTTCCTGCTCGGCGCCGCGCTACACCTGTTCGCCACCACCTCGATGGGCATCTTCTTCGGCACCGTGGCGCGCTCGATGCCGCAGCTGGGACTGCTGATCATCCTGGTGTTGATGCCGCTGCAGATTCTCTCCGGCGGCACCACGCCGCGCGAAAGCATGCCCGAGCTGGTCCAGCAGATCATGCTGGCGGCACCCACCACGCACTTCGTCAGCCTGGCGCAGGCGATTCTCTATCGCGGCGCCGGTCTGGACATCGTCTGGCCGCAACTGCTGGCCATCACCGCAATAGGCTCGCTGTTCTTCCTCGGCGCGCTGGCACGCTTTCGCCGCACCCTGGCACAGATGGCGTAAGGGACAGCGGGACAGCGGGACAGCGGGACAGCCGGAGCAGGCCAGACGCCGGGGCCGGGGCCGGGGCCGGCTTCGGCTTGAAACCCGAGCCCGAAGCTTATGGCTTGCCGCCGCCTATTGAATGATCAGGTTGTTGAACAGCAGATCCTCCACCAGCGGCGCGCCCTCTTCGTCGTTGAGGATCTGCTGCACCTGCTTCAGCGCTTCCTGGCGCAGTTTTTCCTTGCCGTCGATGCCGGTCAGGGTCTCTTCGGTCTGCTGGGCGAACAGCATCACCAACTGGTTACGGATCAAGGGCTCGTGCAACTGCACCTTGGCCTGGGCGTCGGCGCCGGTGACGCGCAGCGAGATATCGGCCTTGTACAGCTTGAGGCGACTGCCCACCACGTAGTTGCCTACCAGCGGCGGCACCAGGGCCACGTAGGCAACCTGCGGTACTTCCTTCTTGTCCTCCTCGGCGAGTGCAAGCGATGGCAGGCACGCAGCCAGCAACAGGGAAATCCAGATCTTCACGTCAGCGTCCTCGCAGGGTAAGGCCGCTAGCATAGCCAGTCGCGGAGCCAGCCCCAAGCCCGGCGCTGATGCACGACTATCAGGGCGGCCCATGCTTGTTGACCACAGCGCCCCCCCACCTACACTGCTGAACCACTACAACCGCAGGAGTCCCCGATGAAAGCCGTATTGTGCAAAGCCTTCGGCCCGGCCGAGAACCTCGTCATTGAAGAGACCGCAAGCCCCGTCGCCAAGAAGAACGAGGTGGTGCTGGATGTACACGCGGCCGGTGTCAACTTCCCGGACACCCTGATCATCGAGGGCAAGTACCAGTTCAAGCCGCCCTTCCCTTTCTCCCCGGGCGGTGAGGCCGCAGGCGTGGTCTCCTCGGTCGGGGAAGGCGTGACGCACGTCAAACCGGGCGACAAGGTGATGTCGCTGACCGGTTGGGGCGCCTTCGCCGAGCAGGTTGCGGTACCCGCCTACAACGTGATGCCGATGCCGGCCGGCATGGAGTTCGCCCAGGCTGCCGCATTCAGCATGACCTACGGTACCTCGATGCACGCCCTCAAGCAGCGCGCCAACCTGCAGCCGGGTGAAACCCTGCTGGTACTTGGCGCGTCCGGCGGCGTCGGTCTGGCCGCGGTGGAGATCGCCAAGGCGATGGGCGCCAAGGTGATTGCCGCCGCCAGCAGCGACGAGAAGCTGGAGGTGGCGCGTAATGCCGGTGCCGACGTGCTGATCAACTACAGCACCGAAAGCCTCAAGGAGCGCCTGAAGGAAATCACCGAAGGCAAGGGCGTGGACGTGATCTATGACCCTGTCGGTGGCAGCTTCTTCGAAGAAGCCTTCCGCTCGATCGCCTGGAACGGCCGCTTCCTGGTCGTCGGCTTCGCTGCCGGTGGCGGCATCCCGGCGCTGCCGGCCAACCTGCCGCTGCTCAAGGGCGCCGCGCTGATCGGCGTGTTCTGGGGCTCGTTCGCCCAGCGCCAGCCGAAGGACAACCTGGCGAACTTCCAGCAGCTGATCAGCTGGTTCGACGAAGGCAAGCTCAAGCCACTGGTTTCGCAGACCTTCTCGCTGGAGCAGACCGCCGATGCGATCAACCACCTCGGCCAGCGCAAGGCCGTGGGCAAGGTCGTCATCAAGGTGCGCTGATAGCCCGCCTGCGACGACATGAAAAAAGCCGCCTTCGGGCGGCTTTTCTTTGCCTCTCTGCCGCGCCTAGCACCCTCTGCTCAAGGCGCGAGGAAGTCAGGATCAGCTGCGCGGCGCGTAGGCGAACACGTCGGCGCGCATCTGCCGCGGGTCCATGCCCGCCTCCACCAGCGCATCCAGCGTCGCATAGACCATTACCGGCGATCCGCTGGCATAGACATGCAGCGCAGCGAGATCGGCGAAGTCTTCACGCACGGCCTGATGCAGCAACCCCTTGCGCCCGGTCCAGCGCGGATCGTCGCTGACCACCTGGTGCAGGCTCAGCATGGGCTCGCGCTGCCAGTCCTGCCAGTGCGGCAACTCGTAGAAGTCTTCGGCGAACTTGACGCCCCAGTAGAGATGGACCGGATGAGCGAAACCTGCGGCGCGGCAGTGCTCGATCAGACTGTGCATCTGCGCCATCCCGGTACCCGCGGCAATCAGTACCAGCGGGCCATCCGGCAATTCAGCCAGATGCGTATCGCCAAAGGGCATCCTCACCCGCGCGAAGCCGCTCTGCACCAGATGGGCGAGCAAGGCTCGGGTACCTTCTTCACGTGCCAGCACGTGCAGTTCCAGCTCACGTCCGGCGTGCGGGGCCGAGGCCAGCGAGAAGGCCGAGTACTCGCCATCCTCCCGCCGCAACAGCAGGTACTGGCCCGCGTGATAGCGCGGCGCGCGCCCCGCCGGGGCGCGCAGGCGCAGGCGATGCACATCGCCGCCGACATCCTTGCAATCGATCAGTTGGCAGTTGAACTCGCGCGTGGGCAGCTCGCCGGGCGCCAGCACACCGTCCCAGTGCAGTACGCAGTCCTGTTCCGGCTCGGCCAGACAGGCGAATACCTCGCCGTGCTCCAGGCTCTTGTCGGCCTGACGCACCCGGCCGTTGACCAGCAGCGCGGCACAGATCTGGCAGTTGCCGTTGCGACAGCTCTGCGGACACTCGAATCCCTGGCGTCGCGCGGCATCGAGGATGCGTTCGCCCTGCTCGACCTGAAGCACCAGCCCGGAGGGTTGTAGGGTCACTTTCAACACGGTTCTCGAATCTCTATACAGCCGTTCCGTGGCTTGTGGCTTGTGGCTTGTGGCTTGTGGCTTGTGGCTTGTGGCTTGTGGCTTGTGGCTTGTGGCTTGTGGCTTGTGGCTTGTGGCTTGTGGCTTGTGGCTTGTGGCTTGTGGCTTGTGTTCAGTCTATGCCCAGTTCCGCCCAGAGGGCGTCAACGCGGCGACTGACCGCCTCGTCGCGTTCGATCACCCGCCCCCACTCGCGGCTGGTCTCGCCCGGCCACTTGTGGGTGGCATCCATGCCCATCTTGCTACCCAGGCCGGATACCGGCGAAGCGAAATCGAGGTAGTCGATCGGCGTGTTGTCGATCATCACGGTATCGCGCTTGGGGTCCATGCGCGTGGTGATGGCCCAGATCACGTCGTTCCAGTCGCGGGCATTGATGTCGTCGTCGGTGACGATGACGAACTTGGTGTACATGAACTGGCGCAGAAAGGACCAGACGCCGAGCATCACCCGCTTGGCGTGACCGGGGTACTGCTTCTTGATGGTCACTATCGCCATGCGATAGGAACAGCCTTCCGGTGGCAGATAGAAATCGGTGATCTCGGGAAATTGCTTCTGCAGGATCGGCACGAAGACTTCATTGAGCGCCACGCCAAGGATCGCAGGCTCATCCGGCGGCCGACCGGTGTAGGTGCTGTGGTAGATCGGCTGCTTTCTGCGGGTGATGCGCTCGACGGTGAACACCGGGAAGCGGTCGACTTCGTTGTAGTAACCGGTGTGGTCGCCGTAGGGACCCTCGTCCGCCATCTCGCCCGGGTAGATGTGCCCTTCCAGGACGATCTCGGCGCTGGCCGGCACCTGCAGATCGCTGCCGATACACTTGACCAGCTCGGTGCGGCTACCGCGCAGCAGACCGGCAAAGGCGTACTCGGAGAGACTGTCGGGCACCGGCGTGACCGCGCCGAGAATGGTCGCAGGGTCGGCGCCGAGCACCACCGCCACCGGATAGGGCTTGCCGGGAAACTTCTCGCACCAGTCGCGGAAATCCAGCGCGCCGCCGCGGTGGCTGAGCCAGCGCATGATGACCTTGTTGCGACCGATCACCTGCTGGCGATAGATGCCGAGGTTCTGTCGTTCCTTGTTCGGCCCGCGAGTGACCGTCAGGCCCCAGGTGATCAGCGGTGCTGCATCGCCCGGCCAGCAGTGCTGGATCGGCAGGCGCCCCAGATCGACCGCCTCGCCTTCCTCGATCACTTCCTGGCAGGCGCCGTCCTTGCGCACCTTGGGTGCCATCGACAGCACCTTGCGGAAGATCGGCAGCTTGTTCCAGGCATCCTTGAGCCCCTTGGGCGGCTCAGGTTCCTTGAGGAAGGCCAGCAGCTTGCCGATCTCGCGCAACGCCTCGGTACTCTCGGCGCCCATGCCCAGCGCCACCCGCTTCGGCGTGCCGAACAGATTGCCGAGCACCGGCATGTCGAAGCCTGTAGGGTTCTCGAACAGCAATGCCGGACCCTGTTTGCGCAGGGTCCGGTCGCAGATTTCGGTCATCTCCAGCACGGGAGAAACCGGCGTCTGGATGCGCTTGAGCTCGCCGCGCTGTTCCAGGCCACTGATGAAATCGCGTAGATCGCGGTACTGCATGCTTGAACCTCACGTCCGGCCGCAGGAAAGGCGCGAAGTGTAGCGCCGTTGGCGGCACGCTCGAAGTACGGACAGACAAAGGCCGGGTTTCCCCGGCCTCGGCAGTTCTTCCCGACGCTTACTTGCGCTTCATCGACTGGAAGAATTCCTCGTTGGTCTTGGTGTCCTTGAGACGGTCGAGGAGGAACTCGATGGCGGCGATCTCGTCCATCGGGTGCAGCAGCTTGCGCAGGATCCACATGCGCTGCAGCTCGTCGTCTGCGGTCAGCAACTCTTCGCGGCGGGTGCCGGCGCGGTTGATGTTGATGGCCGGGAACACGCGCTTCTCGGCGATACGACGATCAAGCGGCAGCTCCATGTTGCCGGTGCCCTTGAATTCCTCGTAGATCACCTCGTCCATCTTCGAGCCGGTCTCGACCAGCGCGGTGGCGATGATGGTCAGCGAACCGCCTTCCTCGATGTTGCGCGCTGCACCGAAGAAGCGCTTCGGCTTCTCCAGGGCATGAGCATCGACACCACCGGTAAGCACCTTGCCGGAGCTCGGAATCACGGTGTTGTAGGCACGCGCCAGACGGGTGATGGAGTCGAGCAGGATCACCACGTCCTTCTTGTGCTCGACCAGGCGCTTGGCCTTCTCGATCACCATCTCGGCGACCTGCACGTGGCGAGTCGGCGGTTCGTCGAAGGTCGAGGCGACCACTTCGCCGCGCACGGTGCGCTGCATCTCGGTCACTTCCTCGGGACGCTCGTCGATCAGCAGAACGATCAGATGGCATTCGGGGTTGTTGCGCGCGATGTTGGCGGCGATGTTCTGCAGCATGATGGTCTTGCCGGCTTTCGGCGGCGCAACGATCAGGCCGCGTTGACCCTTGCCGATCGGAGCGCAGAGGTCGATCACCCGGCCGGTGAGATCCTCGGTGGAGCCGTTACCGGCTTCCATGATCAGACGCTTGTTGGGGAACAGCGGCGTGAGGTTCTCGAACAGAATCTTGTTCTTCGCGTTTTCCGGCCGATCGTAGTTGATCGTGTCGACCTTGAGCAGAGCGAAGTAGCGCTCGCCTTCCTTCGGCGGACGGATCTTGCCGACGATGGTGTCGCCGGTACGCAGATTGAAGCGGCGGATCTGGCTGGGCGAGACATAGATGTCATCCGGGCCGGCCAGGTAGGAAGAGTCCGCGGAGCGCAGGAAACCGAAGCCGTCCTGGAGGATTTCCAGCACGCCGTCGCCGGAGATTTCTTCTCCGCTTTTCGCGTGCTTCTTCAACAGGGCGAAGATCACGTCCTGCTTGCGCGAACGGGCCATGTTCTCGATGCCCTGTTGTTCGGCCATTTCCAGCAGGTCGGTAATCGGTTTTTGCTTGAGTTCAGTCAGATTCATAGGAATGACGTAATCGTGAAGGAGGGGGGAAGCTGCTATCTAGCTTGGGAAGCCGGGCCGCGGAAGAAGGCGACAGGTCGCGAACAATCAGAATGGGGGGCGGCACGGCATGCAGGGGATCACGGAGGATCGTGACGCACCGAATCTAACACTGGCACAAAGCGGGCGTCCAGCCTCTTTTTCGCACAAGTGCAAACGCACCGGACAGCGACATGTCGCCTGCCCGGTGCGTCAGGGAACGCCTGAAACGCTGCGGTTTCAGATGTTGCTATCCAGAAAAGCCGCCAGCTGCGACTTCGACAGCGCGCCGACCTTGGTCGCCTCGACATTGCCGCCCTTGAACAGCATCAGCGTGGGGATGCCACGCACGCCGTACTTCGGCGGGGTGTCCTGGTTCTCGTCGATGTTCAGCTTGCAGACCTTCAGCTTGCCCTGGTAGGTCTGGGCGATCTCGTCGAGTACCGGCGCGATCATCTTGCACGGCCCGCACCACTCGGCCCAGTAGTCGACCAGAACCGGTCCGTCGGCCTGGAGCACATCCTGTTCAAAGCTGGCATCGCTGACATTGAAGATGAGTTCGCTCATGGAAATCTCCGGGTATCGCAAACGAAAAAGTGGCCGCCATCATAGCCGGGGTTGCCCGTCATCGAAAGCCAATCACCATTGAGACTGGCTATGGCCCGCCGCAAGGCAATCCATGACGCCGCCCTGGGGCCCTGCGTCGGACCTTGCAGCCGACCAGCGTCACGCCTGCGGCAGCTTTGCGCGTTGGCTCGAAGGCGCGGTCGTGGCAGGATGGCCCAGTTTTGTTCCGGATGCGGACCCATGCCCCAAAGCCCAGCGAAGAACTTTCCCCTGATCGCCGCCATCGACCTTGGCTCGAACAGCTTCCATATGCTTCTGGCAAAGGCGGATCACGGAGAGATCCGCATCCTCGAACGCCTCGGCGACAAGGTCCAGCTGGCCGCCGGTATCGACGAGCAGCGCCAGCTCAGCGAAGAAGCCATGCAGCGTGGCCTGGATTGCCTGAAGCGCTTCGCGCAACTGATCCAGGGCCTGCCGCCGGGCGCCGTGCGGATCGTCGGCACCAATGCCCTGCGCGAAGCGCGTAACCGCGCAGAGTTCATCCGCCGGGCCGAGGCGATCCTCTGCCACCCGGTCGAGGTCATCTCCGGCCGCGAGGAAGCGCGACTGATCTACCTGGGTGTCTCGCACAGCATCGCCGACACCGCCGGCAAGCGCCTGGTGGTCGACATCGGCGGCGGCAGCACCGAGTTCATCATCGGCCAGCGCTTCGAACCGCTGCTGCGCGAGAGCCTGCAGATGGGCTGCGTCAGCTACACCCAGCGGCATTTTCGCGACGGCAAGATCACTCCGGCTCGCTTCGCGCAGGCCTATACGGCCGCGCGGCTGGAACTGATGAGCATCGAGCAGGGCCTGCAACGCCTCGGCTGGCAGGAAACCGTCGGCGCCTCGGGCACCATCCGTGCCGTCGGCCTGGCGATCCAGGGCGCAGGACTGGGCAACGGCGAGGTCAACGCCGAAGGCCTGGCGTGGCTCAAGCGCCGCGTACTCAAGCTGGGCGAGGTCGACAAGATCGACTTCGACGGCGTCAAACCGGATCGCCGGGCGATCTTCCCGGCAGGCCTGGCAATCCTCGAAGCCATCTTCGACGCACTGGGGCTTACCCAGATGCACCACTCAGAAGGTGCGTTGCGCGAGGGCGTGCTCAACGACCTGCTCGGCCGCCATCAGCACGAAGACGTCCGCGAGCGGACGCTGGGCGCCCTGATGGAGCGCTGCCACGTCGACATGGAGCAGGCGGCACGGGTAGAGGCCAAGGCGCTCTCGGCACTGGAACAGGTGGCCGCCGCCTGGAATCTGCAGGAAGACTGGCATCGCGAACTGCTCAGCTGGGCGGCGCGCGTACACGAGGTGGGCCTGGACATCGCCCACTACCAGTATCACAAGCATGGCGCCTACCTGATCGAGCACTCCGATCTGGCGGGCTTCTCGCGTCAGGATCAGTCGATGCTGGCGCTGCTGGTGCGAGGACACAGGCGCAACATCCCGCAGGAGAAGTTCGCCGAACTGCGCGAGGACGGCGACAGCCTCGTGCGGCTCTGCATCCTGCTGCGCTTCGCGATCCTGTTCCATCACATCCGCGGCACCCAGGAGATGCCCAAGGTGAAGCTGGTGGCATCCGAGCGCAGCCTGGAGCTGGTGTTTCCGGCCGACTGGCTGGAAGCCAACCCGCTGACCAAGGCCGACTTCGAGCTCGAGGCCCAGTGGCTGGCGCGGGTCGGTTACAGCCTCAGCGCACGCTGAGGCTGCGTATTCAGCGCGCGACGACCAACGGACTGGCGAGCTTTTCGAACAGCGCCTGCTGCGCGCTGCGCGAGTTCTGATTGCCACTCGGGGTGATGCGCTGGTAGCTGCCATCCGCCTGCATCGCCCAGGCCTGGGTGTTGTCGGTCAGATAGCTTTCCAACTCCTTCTTCACCCGCATCAGCAGTTTCTTGCCCTCCACCGGGAAGCAGGTCTCGACACGCTTGTCGAGGTTGCGCTCCATCCAGTCGGCACTCGACAGATAGATCTGCTCCTCGCCGCCATTGAGGAAGTAGTAGATGCGCGTGTGCTCGAGAAAGCGACCGATGATCGAACGCACCTGGATATTGTGCGAAACACCAGGAACACTCGGACGCAGACAGCACATCCCGCGCACCACCAGATCGATCTTCACCCCCGCCTGACTGGCCTTGTACAGCGCGCGAATCACCTTGGCATCGGTCAGCGCGTTGCATTTGGCAATGATGTGCGCCGGCTTGCCCTCCAGCGCGTTGGCGGTCTCCCTGGCGATCATGTCGAGGATGCCCTTCTTCAGCGTGAAGGGCGCGTGCAGCAGCTTCTTCATGCGCAGGGTCTTGCCCATGCCGATCAACTGGCTGAACAGCTTGGAGACGTCTTCGCAGAGCGCGTCGTCCGAAGTCAGCAGACTGTAGTCGGTGTATAGCCGGGCGTTGCCGGCGTGGTAGTTACCGGTACCCAGATGCGCATAGCGCACCAGCTCGCCATTCTCCCGGCGCAGGATGAGGATCATCTTGGCGTGGGTCTTGTAGCCGACCACGCCATAGATGACCACCGCGCCGGCGGCCTGCAGACGGCTGGCGAGTGCCAGGTTGGACTCTTCGTCGAAGCGCGCACGCAGCTCGATCACCACCGTGACCTCCTTGCCGTTGCGCGCAGCATCGACCAGGGCATCGACGATCTCCGAGTTGGCACCGGAGCGATAGAGCGTCTGCTTGATCGCCAGCACGTTCGGGTCCTTGGCGGCCTGGCGCAGCAGGTCGACCACCGGCGTGAAGGATTCGAAAGGGTGCATCAGCAGGATGTCCTGCTTGCCGACAACACTGAAGATGTTCTCGGCGTTTTGCAGCAGGCGCGGGATCACTGGTGTGAAGGGAGCGAACTGCAGCTCCGGGTGGCTTTCCAGGCCGGTGACGCTGAACAGCCGCGTCAGGTTGACCGGGCCGTTGACCCGATACAGCTCGCTCTCCGCCAGGTTGAACTGGCGCAACAGGTAGTTGGTGAGGTGCGCAGGGCAGGTATCCACCACCTCCAGGCGCACCGCATCACCGTAACGACGACTGAACAGCTCGCCGCGCAACGCACGCGCCAGGTCCTCGACATCCTCGGCATCCACCGAAAGATCGGCGTTGCGGGTCAGGCGGAACTGGTAGCAACCCTTCACCGTCATGCCCTGGAACAGGTCGTCGGCATGCGCATGGATCATCGAGGACAGAAACACGTAATTGTCGCCAGGCCCACCGACCTCGGGGGGAACCCGGATGATCCGTGGCAGCAGGCGTGGCGCAGGAATGATCGCCAGACCCGAATCCCGGCCGAAGGCATCCACGCCTTCCAGTTCGACGATGAAGTTCAGACTCTTGTTCACCAACAGCGGAAACGGGTGCGTCGGATCGAGCCCGATCGGCGTGATGATGGGCGCGATCTCCTCACGGAAGTAGCGACGCACCCAGGTCTTGAGCTTGGTGGTCCAGTGTCGGCGGCGGATGAAGTTGATCTGATGCTTGGCCAGCTCCGGCAACAGGATGTCGTTGAGGATGCGGTACTGCCGCGCAACCTGCTCGTGAACCTGCTCGCTGATCCGCGCCAGTGCCTGGTGCGGCTGCAGGCCATCGGCACCGGCCTGTTCACGGGCAAAGTTGATCTGCTTCTTCAGGCCGGCCACGCGGATCTCGAAGAACTCGTCGAGGTTGCTGGAAAAGATCAGCAGGAACTTCAACCGCTCGAGCAGCGGATGGGACTCGTCCAGCGCCTGTTCCAGCACGCGGATATTGAACTGCAGCTGGGCCAGCTCGCGGTGGCTGTAAAGGCTGCTGTCATCCAGGCTCACCGGCGGAGGCGGCACCTCCACGACCGGCTCGGCCGGTAGAATCTCCGGCAGTTCGACGGGATTGAGGTCCTGGGGTTCGAGTCCTTCGCTGTTCATCGCATCTTCTCGGGGAGGTTCAGCCCTGCAGCAGCTCGGCGGCGCGCACGGCGAAATAGGTGAGGATGCCATCGGCACCCGCTCGTTTGAAGGCCGTCAGCGACTCGAGAATCACCGCCTCGGAGAGCCAGCCGTTCTGGATCGCAGCCATGTGCATGGCGTACTCGCCACTGACCTGATAGACGAAGGTCGGCGCACGGAATTCCTCCTTCACTCGCCAGAGGATGTCCAGATAGGGCATGCCCGGCTTGACCATGACCATGTCGGCCCCCTCGGCCAGGTCGGCGGCGACTTCATGCAGTGCTTCGTTGGCATTCGCCGGGTCCATCTGGTAAGTGGACTTGTTGCCCTTGCCCAGGTTCGCCGCGGATCCGACCGCGTCGCGGAACGGCCCGTAATAGGCGCTGGCGTACTTGGCCGAGTAGGCCATGATCCGCACATTGGAGTGTTCGGCCAGCTCCAGCGCCTCGCGGATCGCCTGCACCCTGCCATCCATCATGTCCGACGGCGCCACGACCTGGGCACCGGCATCCGCATGCGACAGCGCCTGTTTTACCAGCGCATCGACAGTGATGTCGTTGAGCACGTAACCGTTCTCATCGAGGATGCCGTCCTGGCCATGCGTGGTGAAGGGGTCCAGCGCCACGTCGCTGATCACGCCCAGCTCGGGAAACTTCGCACGTAGCGCCCGGATCGCCCGCTGGGCGACGCCCTGCGGATTCCAGGCTTCCTCGGCCAGCAGCGATTTTTTCTCCAGAGGCGTAACCGGAAACAGCGCCAGCGCCGGAATGCCCAGCGCCACCCAGCGCTCGGCCTCGATCAGCAGCTGGTCAATGGAAAGACGCTCCACCCCGGGCATCGACGCAACCACCTCGCGGCGATTCTCCCCGTCCAGCACGAACACCGGCAGGATCAGATCGTCGACGCTCAACCGATGCTCCCGCACCAGGCGGCGGGAGAAGTCGTCGCGCCGATTGCGACGCAGGCGAGTGGCGGGGAAAAGACGATTGGCTGGGGTAAAGCTCACGGCGGACTCCATGACCCTCGACGGGCAAGCTGTGGCGGTTATAGGGTGGCCAGATGACCGATTGATGACAGCCGGGCACAAACCCTGGGGGCTCTTCCCATTGTCTGCCAGGCTGCCCTGGCAGTCGAGCACGGGCGGCGCGCTGAACCGAGGCACGCTGCGGTGTTCCAACTTTCATCAGCGGCCGAAGAGCATTCCAGCGCGGTCCGGAACAGGATAGATTGCCTGCCAGCAGCGCTCGCAGGCGGATCCGCCCGCGCAGCCGGCCAATTCCACAGGAGCCTTGTATGCAAAAGAAAGTTGCGGTGATTCTCTCCGGCTGCGGCGTCTACGACGGCAGCGAAATCCACGAAGCCGTGATCACCCTGCTGCGCCTCGACCAGCGCGGTGCCCATGCCCAATGCTTTGCACCCAATATTCCGCAGTTCCACGTGGTCGACCATCTCACCGGCGAGGTCAGTGGGGAAACTCGCAACGTGCTTACCGAATCCGCCCGCATCGCCCGCGGTGAAGTGAAGGATGTGCGCCAGCTGCACGCGGCGGAATTCGACGCCCTGATCATTCCGGGCGGCTTCGGCGCAGCGAAGAACCTGTCCGATTTCGCCGTGGCGGGCGCCGCCTGCTGCGTCCAGCATGACGTGCTGCTCGCCGCCCGCGCGTTCGTCGAAGCCGGCAAGCCGATCGGCATGATGTGCATCGCCCCGGCACTGGCCGCGCAGATCTTCGGCAACCAGGTGACCTGCACCATCGGCAGCGACCCGGATACCGCAGCAGCAATCAATCAGATGGGCGCGACCCACGAAGACTGCCTGGTCGGGGACATCGTCGAGGACCAGGCACGCAAGCTGGTGACTACGCCGGCCTACATGCTCGCCCAATCGATCAGCGAAGCGGCGGGTGGGATCTACAAGCTGGTGGACCGGATCATCGAGATGACCCAGCACGACGACTGACGCGGTGACGACCACCTGGCCGCCAACCCGACTCCAATAACAACAAGGTCTGCCACAGATGTCCCACGCGCCCTTCGTACTTGGCCCCGAGCAGGAGCAGGCGGTACGCCGCCTGTTCGACCAGATCCCGTTCAACCTCTTCCTCGGCATCACCCTCACCGAAGTCACCCAGGAGCGGGTGAAGATGGAACTGCCGATGAAGCCCGAGCTGATCGGCAACCATTTCCAGGGAATTCTGCATGGCGGGGCGATTGCCACCCTGCTCGACGTAGCCGGAGGAGCGATGGCGCTGATCGGCGCCTTCGAGCGCCATCACCAGCTGCCGACGGCGGAACGCATGGCGCGGCTGGCCAAGCTCGGCACCATCGATTTGCGAGTGGACTACCTGCGCCCAGGACGCGGCACGCTGTTCACCGCCGACGCCACTCTGCTGCGCTCCGGCAACAAGGTCGCGGTGGTCCGCAGTGAACTGCATAACGAGGAAGGTGTGCGGGTCGCGGTCGGCACCGGCACCTATCTCTGCGGCTAGCGCGAAGCCGCCTGCAAGCGCGTGAGGATGCGATCCAGCGCATTGGCGAACGCCTGCTTGTCCCGATCCGAGTAGGCGCCCTGGCCGCCGCCGACCTGCCCCTGCTCGCGCAGGTCAGTGAACAGGTTGCGCACCGCCAGCCGCTCACCCATGTTGCTTTCGTCAAATTCGCGGCCGCGCGGATCGAGCGCAGCCACGCCCTTCTTCACCAGTCGGTCGGCCAGGGGAATGTCGCTGCAGATCACCAGCTCGCCCGGTAGCGCATGCTCCACCAGATAGTCGTCGGCAGCATCCGGCCCGCTGGGCACTACTATCAGTTTCACGCAGGCGAACGCTGGCTTGATCTGTGGCTGCCCGGCAACCAGGACCACGTCGAACTTTCGCTTGAGGGCAAACTTGACCAGCTGGTCCTTGGCCGCACGAGGGCAGGCATCGGCATCGATCCAGACACGCATCGGATTGGCGACTCTCAGGTCGGAAAAGGGCTGCCAGTATAGGCGCTCAGGCGCTGTAGAACGGCTCGCAGCGAGCCCGCACCGCATCCGACAGACTGTCATCGGCCAGTTCGATGAGATCCATCTCCAGCTCCTCGGGCAACATCTGCGCCACCAGGGCAGCGAGCCGCCGCTGGCTGTTGGTGGTGCTGCCGCTGACGGCCAGCAGCAGGCGCGGCTGCGGACCCAGCGCGCTGTCACGCAGGGCAGCGAGGTAGGCAACGCTGATCGGCAGCTTGTCGCAGGCGGCGCTGATCGCCTCCTGCAGCGGCGGATGCTGCAACGGCGCCAGCGCCATCTCGCCGGTGTCGGCATAGGTTCCGGATTGCACGCAGGTGTCGGACATGCGCAGTGCTCGCAGTGATGAGAGGCCGCAGTCTAGAGAACCAGCCCCTGCCACTGCATCGACAGCGGTCACGCTTCTAGCCATATCCCCCGGTGTTGCGCCCTGTCGATCAGTTATCGCCACTGCTGGTCGGGATGCTCAGAGGATCGGCGCCACGCATACGCCGCACCACCTTCTGGAAAAACAGGTTGTTCGGTACTTGCACGATCGGGGCCGGCCCGCTTTCGACACTTTCCTCGAGTGTGGTGTAGAGCATGTTGATCGCGATCACCCGCCCCTTGACCACCGGCTTCTCGGCGCTCTCGATGATCTCGACCACGTCGCCCAGGCGAAACGGACCGACCGTGAGGATCAGCACCGCGCAAAGCAGGTTGGAGAGCACGCTCCAGATCGCGAAGAAGGCAATCGCCGCGACCGCGACGAAGCCGGACACCGCAGTCCACAAGACCGTGGCCGACACCCCGACACGTTCCAACACCATGATCAGTGCACTGCCCATGACCAACCAGCGCAAGCCGCCACGCAACGTCAGCAGCAATTCCGGCGGCAGCCGATAACGCTGATCCAGACGCGTCAGCGCGCGCGTAATCAGGCGCTGCAGCAGATAGGCCAGCAGCAGAATCAGCAATATCTGCAAGCCGAGGCCGAGCTGGCCGCCCCACTGCGACGAAAGCATCAGCAACTGCTCCCTCACGATGCCTCCTCCAATTGCTGTTGCAGCGACTCCAGCGTCTCCAGCGCCTCGAGCCATTGCTCTTCCAGCTCGCTCTCGCGCACTTTCAGCTGCGCCTGTTCAGCCAGCGCCAGGCGCAGCTCTTCCTTGCGCGCCGCCTCGTAGAGAGCGCTGTCGGCCAGCCGGGCCTCCACCACAGCCAAGCTGGCGTGCAGCTCGCCCAGCGCCTTCTCGAGCAGCTCCGCCTTCTTGCGAAACGGTGCCAGCTGCTGGCGCAGCGCCGCAGCTGCCTGGCGCTGGGCGCGCTTGTCGGTACGATCGAGCGGCTCGTCTTCCTGCTGCTGCGGCGCCTGCTGGCGCGAGCGGAACTCGAGCAACCAGCGCGCGTAGTCTTCCAGATCGCCGTCGAAGGCCTGGATGTGACCGTCGGCGACCAGCAGAAACTCGTCGGTGGTGCTCTTGAGCAGATGCCGATCGTGGGATACCACCAGCACGGCGCCCTCGAAATCCTGCAACGCCATGGTCAGCGCCAGGCGCATTTCCAGATCCAGGTGGTTGGTCGGCTCGTCGAGCAGCAGCAGATTGGGCTTCTCCCAGGCGATCAGTGCCAGCGCCAGGCGTGCCTTCTCACCGCCGGAGAAGTTCACCACCGGCTCGTCACAACGCGCACCGCGAAAGTCGAAACCACCTAGGAAATCCCGCAGCATCTGCTCGCGTTCCGTGGCCGCCAGACGCTGCAGGTGCAACAGCGGGCTCGCCTTTGGATCCAGCGAATCGAGCTGATGCTGGGCGAAATAGCCGATGGACAGATTCTCGCCACGCTGCAGCCTGCCGCCAAGCGGCTCCAGCTCGCCAGCCAGGGTCTTGATCAGGGTCGACTTGCCAGCGCCGTTAGGCCCGAGAAGACCGATGCGCGCGCCTGGCACCAGCTGCAGCTTGACCTTCGCCAGCACCGTCCTGGAACCATAGCCAAGGCTGACCTCGGCCATGTCGAGCAGTGGCGAGGACACCTTGTCGGCCTCGCGAAAGCGGAAATCGAAAGGCGAATCGACGTGCGCCGGCGCCAGCTCCTCAAGCCTTTCGAGGGCCTTGATGCGGCTCTGGGCCTGGCGCGCCTTGGTCGCCTGCGCCTTGAACCGGCGAATGAAACTTTCCATGTGCGCACGCTGCGCCTGTTGCTTCTCGAACGCCTGCTGCTGCTGCGCCAGGCGCTCGGCCCGCGCGCGCTCGAAGGCGGAATAGCCGCCACGATAGAGCGTCAGCTTCTGTTGTTCGAGGTGCGCCACGTGCTCGACCACGGCATCGAGAAAGTCGCGGTCGTGGGAGATCAGCAACAGGGTTCCGGGATAGCTCTTGAGCCAATCCTCCAGCCAGAGAATCGCATCCAGATCCAGGTGGTTGGTCGGTTCGTCGAGCAGCAGCAGGTCGGATGGGCACATCAGCGCCTGGGCCAGGTTCAGGCGCATGCGCCAGCCACCGGAAAAGCTCCCCACCGCCAGCTCCATCTGCTCACTGGCGAAACCCAGTCCGGCGAGCAGCTTGCGCGCCCGCGAATCGGCGGTATAGCCGCCGGCCGCGTCCAGCTCGCCATGCAGGCGCGCCAGCGCGACGCCGTCATGGCCCAGTTCGGCAACCTCCAGCTGTACCTGGATGGCCCGCAACTGCTGATCGCCGTCGAGCACGTAGGCCACTGCCGGGCGCGTCAGGTCATCGACTTCCTGACGCATGTGTGCGATACGCCAGTCGGGTGGGATCTGGCAATCGCCGGCATCCGGGCCGAGTTCACCGCGCAGCAGCGCAAAGAGGCTGGATTTTCCGGCACCATTGGCACCGATAAGGCCGACCTTCTGGCCAGCGTGCAGGGTCAGCTCGGCGCCTTCGAGCAGGCGCTGCGGACCACGTTGCAGAGTGAGATTTTGCAGTCGGATCATAATGGCGGCGGAGTCTAGCAGCTTCGCCCTTCAATAGCGCCGGGAGTCGCATGCCGAAAGATCTGTGGGATTTTGCCCTCGCGCTCTACGCCCTTCCCGGCGTCGAGGAAGCCTGTCTGCGAGCCCAGGACGCGGGCGAAAATGTCTGCCTGCTGCTCTGTGGCGCCTGGCTGGAGTCACGACGGATAGCCTGGCGCGCGGATAGGCAAAGGCTGCTACAGAACCTGACCCAGGCCCACGAGAGCGCTTTTATCGCCCCGCTCCGAGCGCTGCGCAACAGCTGGCGATCGGCGGCAGCCAGCGACACCGAGGTCGCGGTGCTGCGCGAAGAGGTAAAGCAGCTGGAATTGCGCGCGGAACGGCTACTTCTCCAACGCCTGCAAGCAGCTTGTCAGAGTTGGCCAGGCGACATGTCAGGGGGCGATGCAGGCGCCTGTCACAGTTGGGCCAGGCATTTGACGGACGACGCCACGCTGCGTCAGTTGCTGAGGTATGAAAGCGCAGGGTGATGCCACCGGCATCACCCTGCACGAACGGATTCAGGCCTTGGACGCTGCGGCCGGCTCGGCTGCAGGTGCGGCAGCGGGTGCGACTTCAGCCGATTTCGCGGCTGCCGGTTTCGCTGCGGCAGCCTTGGGCGGCGCCGGCTTGCGGGCAGCTGGCTTGCGTGCCGCAGGCTTGCTCGCTGGCTTGACCGTCGCGGCCGGTGCCTTGGCAGCCGCTGCCGTTGCGGCGACTGGCTTGGTCGCCGGTTTCGCCGCGGGCTTGGCACCAGCTTTGGTTGCCGGCTTGCTGGCGACCTTGGCAGGCGCCTTGGTAGCTGCTTTGGCCGCACCCTTCGAAGTGGCCGTGGCGGGCTTGGCGGCCGTCGCAGCAGGCTTGCTTGCAGCAGGTTTGGCTGCAGGCTTGCGTGCCGCCGGCTTGCTCACGACGGGCTTGGCCTTGCTTGCAGACTTGACCGGGGCAGGCTTGGCTTGTGCCGCTTCACGCGCAACCAGGGTCTTGCCAGCTGCCTCCTTCACCTTGCCGATACCCTGAGCCAGTCGCAGGCTTTCCTGGGTATCGCGCTTGAGCTGGGCGATATAGGCGCGAGTCTCGGTCTGGCGCGACTTGAGCGCATCAAGCAGTTCTTCGATATCACCGATCAGGCTGCGACTCTTGGCCTGCGCCTTGGCCTTGCCCTGCTCTGCGGCGTCCTGCAGCCTGGCACGTGCCTTGTGCAGTTTTTCCTGCGCCTTGCCGCGCTGCTTCTCGAGTTTCGCCAGCAGCTTCTCGGCCTCGACCAGCGCCTGGGTGCAGGCATCCTCGAGGTGCTCGATGAGGCTATGGGACAGTTGATGCAGAAGATGCAGCGGAGTGACGACGGACTTCTTCGGAGATGGCATGACGGGCCTCCTGGCGGCTAGGGTCAGCGCAATACTATGCCTGCGCGCAGACCCGTGCCAGTGGCCCTGCAAGCACCGTCGCAGAGAGTGTCAACGGCGCCAGGGAGTGATCCGCGGACTTCAGCTGGCGGTTTCGGGCTGCTGCTGGTGAGCGTTGTGCAGCACCTCGATCAGGCAGTCTTCCAGCTCGAAGCGTTCGTGCAGGTTCTGTCCGAGGCGCTTGAGCTCTTCACTCAGACAGGCGCCATCGCGACAGTCGCCGTTATCGCAGCGGTCATTGAAGGTCAGGGCTGCTTCCGTGATGGCCTCCAGACGCGGATAGATCTGCTTGGCCAGTTGCAGCCCGCGCTCGTCGCCAAACGCGCGCGCCTCATTGGCGAGCTGCTCATAAACCTCGAAATGTCCGGCTGACACATAGTCCACCAGAATCTGGCAGAAGCGCTGAACCTGCTTGGCATCGGCAACCGGGGCAGCCTGCACGAGCTCGCCGAAAGCTCCAACCAGTTCGTGACGCTCGCGCAGCCAGCGGTCGATCAGCTGATGCACCCCGCCCCAGCGCTCTTGGGCGCTCGCGCATTTCTCAAGCATGATGATCCCTCGTCCATTTCTCGACAGATTCGTTGTGAAGACCGATCCACGGCCCGGCAAGGACAATGGCGGCAGTCTGCGTCTGGGACGCCATGCGCCGTCCATCAACCGCAGAGTATGCCCGCCACCCTACCCCAGCAAGACGACCGGCAGGCATTTTTCATACGCACGTTCGTTCCGCGTCACCGAACAGCCGTACGCGGGTGCCTGATCGATAGGAACCAGCGGGTTTCAGGACGTTCATTGCGAAACGTGAAGAGGTCGCGCTTTTCGCGGAGTGGATCGCCGCTTCGATGGGAAGCGAAAACTCAGCCGCGTCGGAACAACTGAAACAGGCCGAACAGGATCATGGCGACGAAGGCCAGCATGCTCCACTCGGGAACGCTCATGCCGAACAGCGTCCAACCCACTTCCGCACAATCCGCCGTGCCATGCAGGACCAGTCGGAGGATCTCCTGGAACGGCAGCACGTCGAGCATGTAGTCGAGACTGGGCAAGCAGGAAGGCAATTCGTCGGCGGGCAGTCCTTGCAGCCAGATCTGCCGCCCCGCAGTAGCGGCACCGAACCCGGCGAACAGCAACGCCAGCACTGCATAGATCCGCCGCCCCAGCGCGGCGGGCCCGTGCACGGCAGCGGCCAGGCAGACCAGCGCGAACAGAATCACGCAAACCCGCTGGACGATGCACAGCGGGCAGGGATTCAAGCCGACGTAATGCTCGAGAAACAGCGCCCCGGCCATGATTGCCAGGCAGCCGACAAAGGCCAGGAGAAATAGCGAACGCGGACTGCTCAGCGACATGTGCGCTCCATTGCGGGTCAGATCGAAGGACGGCTACGGTAGAGGAAAGCCGTCTCGTCTTTCAAGCAGCGCGCCTGTCCTGGCGCAGCAGCATCACGCCTGGTGATAGGCAGTGACGCGCTCGACCTCTTCCTTCGAGCCGAGGAAAACCGCCACCCGCTGATGCAGCGAAGTCGGCTGGATGTCCAGAATGCGCTGGCTGCCGTCGGTGGAGGCGCCGCCGGCCTGTTCGATGATCATCGACATCGGGTTGGCCTCGTACATCAGTCGCAGCTTCCCCGGCTTTTCCGGCTCGCGCGAATCGCGCGGGTACATGAACACACCGCCGCGAGTGAGGATGCGATGAACGTCGGCGACCATTGAGGCGATCCAGCGCATGTTGTAGTTCTTGCCCAGCGGACCCTCCTTGCCGGCCAGCAACTCGCCGACATAACGCTGTACCGGTGCCTCCCAATGGCGCTGGTTGGACATGTTGACGGCGAACTCGGCAGTGGCTTCCGGCACCCGAATGTCCTCGTGGGTGAGCACGAAGCTGCCCAGCTCGCGATCCAGGGTGAAACCCTTCACACCATTACCCAGCGTCAGCACCAGCATGGTTTGCGGGCCGTAGATGGCATAACCGGCGGCAACCTGGCTGGTACCTGGCTGAAGAAACGCCTCTTCGCCCAGATCACCTTCGCAGCCGTTGCGCTCCGGACAACGCAGCACCGAAAAAATGGTGCCGACGGAGACGTTCACATCGATGTTGGAAGAGCCGTCGAGCGGATCGAAAACCAGCAGGTAGGCGCCCTTGGGGTACTTGCCCGGGATTTGGTAGGCGTTGTCCATTTCCTCGGACGCCATCCCGGCCAGGTGGCCACCCCACTCGTTCGCCTCCAGCAGGATCTCGTTGGAGAGCACGTCGAGCTTCTTCTGCACTTCGCCCTGGACGTTCTCGGTATCCATGCTGCCCAGCACGCCACCCAACGCGCCTTTCGAGACCTGGTGGCTGATCGCCTTGCACGCCCGCGCAACAACCTCGATGAGAAAGCGCAGATCGGCCGGTGTCTGATGGCTGCGGGTCTGCTCGATGAGATAGCGACTCAGGGTTATGCGGGACATGGAAGGCTCCGGAGGGATGAAAAAAGCGCGCACAGTCTACCCGCTAAAGGCTTCGCTGACCCGTGCGGACAGAAGGAAAAAGCGAAGAGCGGCAGATCACCCAGCATCCGCGCGGCGCCGAGACGGCAACCGCTCAGGAACAGGCAATCCAGAGACCCGCCGCTTCGCTCGGAGTTCTGCGAGTCGATGAAAATCCCGGCAGGACAGGGCTCTGCAACACAAAAGCCCGCAACATCCTGTGCGGGCTTTCATGGTGTTGCGGAGAGAAGGCGGCGGAGCCTCCCGCGCCGCCGCGACTGGAAAACTACCAGTCAAAAACCACGGATAGATTGGCGCCATGCAGATTGTCGTTGGCCGCGTGCCGGTAGTTGTATGCGCCACGCAGGGCCAGCGCTGGCGTGATGCGGTGCTGCGCGCCGAGGCTGAAACGGGTCAGACGGTCATCAGGCTCGTAGCCCTTCAGCCTGAAGTCCAGACCACGGACACTGTTCAGCTCCATCTTGACGTCGCTGCTGTCGTCACCGAACTCCTTCTCACGACTGATTTCACCGAACACTGCAGTAGCCTCACTGAACTGGTAGCGGGCCTGGACGCCCACACCAAGACGCTGCGACTCACGCTGCTGATCGGCATAGCTAAGGGCAGTGGAGCTGGAACCCTTCTCATCGTAGCCATTGACCTGCAGGTGGGCATAATCGGCACTGACGAAGGGACTGATCTTCAGCGCGGTATCGGCCACACCAAGCTCTACCCCGAGGCGACCGCCAAGAGCGAACAGGTAACCGTCGGTATCGCCTTCCTCGGTGCGAGTGGTGATACCCATCGAGAAGCGGCGCTCCAGATCATGGTAGTCCACGTAGCCAGCAGTCAGGGTACCGTCGAACCAGACCAGACCATCGTGGTACTGAGCGAAGGCGCTGGCCAGGTAGCTGCGCAGGCTGTACTCGGAATCCCGGGCTCCCAGCTCCAGCTTCTGTTGCTGCACGTTGATCGCCGCACCCACGCGCCACTGCTCGTCCAGACGGTAGCTGCCACCGGCATGCAGGCCGTAGCTATCGCCATCGCCGGAGGCCGAGGTGTCGGCAGCGTCGAAGTTGTGGTGCTGGGTACCGCCACCGAGGAAGCCACGCCACTGGCCCACGTCCTGCCAGTTGCCCCAGTCACCCTGCCACTGGCCACGCAGTTGGTCATGGCTGGCGCGCAGGCTGGCGTTCGCGGCCTCCGGTAGCAGACTGACCTCCCAGGGGGCGGAAAGAATCGAGAAACCCTGGTCGGCGAGGATCTTCTGCATCGCAGTGGTCGGGTGGACCAGATCCGCATAGATCAGCTTGCTTGGGTCCGGTGTGGCCCCAGCGGCTCCCCAGGTCGCGTTACCGCAACCAGTAGCCCCGGTGATGGTCACCGAGTAGAAGCAGGTCCCCACCAGGTTCTGGCTGGCGTCGAAACCATAGAGCCCAGGATTGGCCAGTACTTCGCGGTACAGCAGCGGAACATTGAGCGGAATAATTTCAGCATCGATCAGGCTCAGCCGACGCAGCAGCTCGCCATTGAACGCCTGTGCCAGCGCGTATTGGGCAGGATCGAACAGACCGCCAGTGGAAGGGCTGGGGACATCCACCAGCATGGGCACCATGAAGTAGCGACCGCCCGCATTGCTAAGCGCCTGAACGCTATCAGCCAGACGTCCGCCGGCGGCCTGCGCGGTGGGAACGCTCACGACCAGACCTTGCAAGAAGTCGTTGCCGCCGCCATTGACGTAGAAGAGCGTGTTGGAATCAACCACGCGACCGCCGGCAAGATAACCGTCGCGAGTGCGCAAAGGGATGCCGCCAGATGCGACAACCGAGCCCCCGGGCTGAGTGATCGAGTTGTAGATCTGCTGCGTGGTGTAGCCCCCCACCGCCCAGTTGTCGCCATCAGCCTGGCCTAGCGCCTGGCGCAACGGACTGGTCGAGGCAACCTGGGAAGACAGTCCAAGCATGTCGTTGATGAACATCGGCGAGGTATTGCCGTATAACTCCGCTCCGGCAAAGTTGTAGCCAGGGCCCACCTGAGTAGTGAAACGAATCGGGTTGGTGCCAATGGAGAACTGTCCCGCATCACTGAGACTGTCACCGAAAACCACCATGCCGCTGTACGCCGCGGCGCTGGCCTGGGGGGCCGCAATGGCCAGCAGGCACGCGGCCGCCAGCGGAGATAGGACTCGCTTCATCAATCCACACCTTCGTTCTTGTTATTGGCAAACTGGGGTGGACTCTAGTGCCGATTCCCGGCGAAGGAACCACCCGAACGGGTTAGTCACCCGTTCGGGTGGCCACCATATGGCCATCACACTTCTTCGGCAGGCTTTCGCAGCATCTTCAGGCTCATCATGACCAGCAGGCCCACCCCGCTGAGCAGTACTACCCACAGACCTAGTCGCTTGGCCTCGATGCCGCCTGCGGCAGCGGCCCCATCCGGCGGCTGCCCGGCGGAGGAAAAGCGCACCGATCCATCGACCCGAGCGACTGCAAAGTCCGTCGAACCGGTTGCCTGCCCTGGGCGCAGGGTGCTCAGCGGCAGGCTCTGATCCTGCAGCCGTGGGTTTCCCACCGCCAGCGTGTACGGCGGCTTGCCGCGTGCCAGGAAGATCACCTGCGAGGCAGGCAGCGCAACCCGCAGCCTTGGCTCGCCACTCAGACCGCCGCCACGGGGGTCGACCCGCATGCTCAGCTGGCGGACCGCCAGGCCCGGCAGCGTCAACTCGTCATTGAGCCGTTCCACACCCTGCTCCGGCAGGTGGTAGAGCACGCCGCTGACCAGCCCGCGCCAGGGCTGGGAGACCTCAGCCCGGCCACTCAACCGCACCGGGGCAAGGGTGCCGCGCTCGATCGGTTCGACGCGTACCCGTTCCACCGGCAGCGCCATAGGCAGCTCCCAGATCAGCTCGCCGTTCCCGGTGCGCCCGGCGACGAGCGGCTCCGACCAGTTCAAGGGTGCCGCCTGGCGGTCGCCGCGCACGCTGATCAGCGTTGCGCTGCGCAGGTTCGGCGCCTGCCTGGGCTCGAGCCAGAGCAGGCGCAGATAGCGTGCCTTGAGACCTGGCAACTCCACTTCGGCCTGCAGGATGCGCTCGTCGGCAAATGCCAGGCGCGCCACCTGACCGGTACCCCAGGCACGCCAGTGCTGCAGATCATCGCTGGCCTCGATGGAGAACTGCTGGAAGCCCTCGCCTTCCTGCTCGTCCCAATCCAACACCAGCTGCTGCAACGAATCCTGCACGGCACTGCCGTCCAGCAACCAGCCGCGCAGCTGCTGCGCCTCTGGCTCCTGACGACCTTGCGGAGCGACCTCGACCAGCGTGCCGCCCTCACCGCGACGAATGCGCACTTCGGGAACGTCCTGGGAATTGCGCGGGGCATACAGCGGGAAGCGCGCCACCGCGGTTTCCTGACGCGTCTCGCGGTACTGCTCGCGTCCCGAGCCGAGGTGATAGGCCTGCGCCTGGCCGTCCGCATCGAAGATGCGCAGATCGCGCAGGTCGCCATGGGCTGCCGCCAGATGAACGGTCATTGGCACATCGAGGCGGTACCAGGGACCCTCCCCCTCAAGAGCCAGGGCTGCCTGCGCAGCAAAGTCCTCAGGCCGGTCTGCCGCGATTGCCGACAGCGGCAGCCAGGCGCAACAGAGGGCCAACAGCGTCGCCGGTACGCGCGAACGTCGATGGCAAGGTACATCCATAGGGAACATTCAGTGGGACTCCTGTTGCGAAGGTGACTCGCGCTGCGGGGGCAGCGGCGCAAAATAGCCGACGACCAGCAGCAGCACGCCGACGCCAATGAAGGACACGATTCGCTCCAGTCCGCCGCGGTTGCCCAGCTCGACGAAGAACAGCTTGGCCACCACCACTGCAATCAGCGCCGCCCCGACCAGCCACAGCTCGCGGCGCACGCGCAGGTGGCCGCCGATCATCAGCGCCAGCGCGACCAGGGTCCAGACCAGCGACAGGCCGGCTTGCACCAGCATCGAATCGAGCAGCGCGTCGAGCCGGAACGGCACGCCACCCCAATGGTGCGCCGCACGCATCACCGCCGCCGTCAGCAGTGCGAAGAGCGACAGACCGACCACCAGTTGCGGCAGCCGCCGAACCAGCGAGTGGCTCGCCCCCCACGCCGCAAGGCCGCTGCGCAGCCAGACGAAGACGCCCAGCAGAACGAAACCAAGGCCCAGCTCCAGCGGATTGAGCAGCGGCACGAAGGGCAGCGGCTCGGCCGCACCGTCGCTGAAGAAGTTCGCCAGCCAGAACCAGCCGAGCATCAATGCAGCCAGTGGCGCAGCGGCCAGCAGACGGTACTCGCGCTGGAAGGCTGCCACCGGCCACGGCCAGCGCCGCGGTGCAGCCATGGCAACCAGGTAGAGCCCGGGCAACAGCGCCCAGCCCAGCCAGCGCCAGGCGTTGTAGCTTTCCGACAGCAGCAGCAGCAGGTAGCGCAGCTCAAGTGACAGCACGCCGATCAGCAGCCAGCAGCCAGCCACATGGGCTGCACGCAGCACACCGCTGGGCAACAGCGCCTCGAGCCTGCGCAGGCTGAGGAAATGCACGGCAAACAGCGCGATCCAGCCCAGCCAGGCAAAATCGGCAGCCGGATGGTAGCGAGCATGCCAGGCGTGCAGCAGGATGGTCGCACCCGCCGGAATCAACAGTGGGCAGAGCATCGCCAGCGCACTCCAGCGCGCGCGCAGCGCCCAGAGCATCCATAGCACGCCACTGACGGCGGCAACGCCCAGCAGCAGCGGCGCCTGCAGCGCAGGCTCGGCGAAACGCAACACCTCGCTGATGGCAGCCAGCGCCCACCAGGCCGCGCCCCAGATCACCAGCACCTGCGACAGCCGTGCAAGACTGATGTCGTCGAGCCGGCCGGCGCGCTCGTCGCGCTCCACGGCCCACAGCCGCCAGGCGCCAACCAGCGCCGCCATTGCCAACGCCGCAGGCGTCCAGAAGCCGCCATGGGCCAACGGCCGCAGGCCCTCGCCGCTGAGCTGGGCGAACAGCAACGGGCTGGCCCCCAGAAATGCCACACCGCCGACCAGTTGCAGCAGCAAGCCGAAGTAGAAGCTCGCACGCTGCTGCAGGAACAGGCTCAGCCAGACGATGACCAGGCCGCTGCCCGCCCAGACCGCGCTGGCGGTCTGCCAGGGGAGTACGAAGAGCACCGCCAGATTGATGAACACCAGACCTGCCAGCAGCACGACCGACAGCCCGACCATAAGGCGACGATCCTCGCGTACCGACGGATCGCGCGCCGCCAGAAGCATGCCGAGTACCAGCGCCAGGCCAATCAACGAAGCTGCCAGCAAACCTCGCCAGCCGGCACTGAACACCGCGCCCTGACCCGCGGATTCCAGTTGCAGCAGGAACAGCAGGCCACCCAGCAGCTGTACGCCGAAGGCGCAGAACAGGAAACTGCGGGCCTGCAGACGCAGACCGAGCCAGATGCTCGCCAGCCCCGCTGCGGCCCAGCTGATGGCCGTGCCTTCGGTGGCGAAGCACAGAGGCGCGATCAGGTAGAGGAAGGCCAGGCCGAGACTCGCCAGCCACGGCAACGCATGGCGCTCACCGCTCAGCGCCACCTCGACCGGCGTGCTGCGCAGCTTCCAGTAGACGAACAACAACGCCGCGCCGAGCATCAGCGCACCCAGCGGCGCGCCGGACAACAGTGTGTCCGAGCCGCCGCGCAGTTCCGTGAGGAATGCGATCGCCGCGCCTGCCTGCAGCAACAGCGCGAACATCCGCGCCAGCGGCCGGCGCTGGCGCAGCCCCAGCCAGTAGATGCCGGCGCCCTCCACCGCCCAGGCCGCGGAGGTCCAGCGCGCATCCAGGCCCAGCGGAATCGCCAGGCTGCCGAACACTACGCCCAGCGCCAGGCAGGTTTCCATCAGCAGGGAAACCCGCGCCCGGCCGGCCAGCAGGCGCGCCAGGAACATGTAGAAAAGTCCCAGCCCGAGGGCGCTGAAGGCCGCGCCGAACTCAAGGTGCCGGACCACCGCGAACTGCAGACCGAAGCCGATGATCGGCGGGCCGAACAGCACCGTGGCGTCGAGGTAGTCGCCCTGCCGCGCCGACCAGCGCAACAGCTCCGCACGCCCTGCGTCCTGCGGCGCCGGCCCGGCATCCATCAGCCTCCGGCGGGCAAACAGCAGGCCTATGCCGACATACATCAGGAAGAACAGCAGCAGGAACGGTTCGGTACTCCAGAACAGCTCCGGCGTGTAGGAACGCATGCCCCAGGCCAGGCCTATGCCGAAGGTGCCGAGAAAGCCGATCAGATTGAGCAAACGCCAGGCCCTGAACCAGGCGATGGCGAAGATGCCGCTGTTGAGCAGGATGAAGTAGGAGAACAGGGCAACGTGGTTGCCACTGCCGGTGGACGTGAGGATCGGCGCGGCGAAGCCGCCGAGCGCCGCGGCAGCGGCCAGCCCCAGCGCATTCTGAGTGACCGCCAGAATCGCCGAACAGCAGGTCACCAGCACCAGCAGGGCAAGCGCCTCGGTTGAGCCGAGCAGCGGGTGCAGACGCATCGCCGCGAAGATCGTCAGATAGAGCACTGCGATCCCGGTGCCCTGCAGGATCAACGCGTAGCCGTTGCGACGCTTGCGCAGCCACCAGCCCAGGCCGAGCAGCGCCACGGCAGCTGCCGCGACACCGGCATAGCGCAGCTCGATCGGCACCACCATGCCCTCGGTGGCATAGCGCAGCAGGAAAGCAAGGCCGAGAAACAGCAGCACGACACCAACCCGCAGTACCGTATTGCCGCCCAACAGCCAGTCGCGTGCGCCGACCAGGGCGCGCTCGATCAGCGATGGCTCGCGGGGCAACGGCGGCGCCTGCGGTCGCGGACGTGGAGCTGCAACGCGCACGGTCGGCTCGACCACCGCCTGCGCAGCCGCCGGCACCGGCCTGATCGGCTCGACCTCTTCCAGATCGAAGCTCGGCTCGAACTCGACCGGCTTCTCGGCCGCGTCGTCCGCAACCGCCGCCAACGCATCGACCACAGCTGTTGGCGGCTCCTGCACGTTGAGTGGCGGCTCTGCAGTCGGCGGCGGCTCCGAGGTAGCGCCGGTTGCCGGCTCGCGTCGTGCCGATTCCTCCAGCGCCAGCAGGCGCTCATGCAGTACCGCCGTGCCCCGGGCAAAACGTTCGGCGAAGCTCGTCTGTTCCAGCTTCAGCGCGCGGTTCTCCCGCTCGATCTGGTGCAGGCGCAACGCCTGTCCCAGACTCAGACCCAGCACGCCGCCAAGCAGCGCGGCCGTCGCCGACTGCCCTGCCAGCCCCCCGGCGATCAGGCCCACCAGCATCAGTATCCATTGCATGCGCAACAACTCCTGGCGCCAGCGGCGCCGCCTTTCCCTGTGTGCGTCGGTGGTCGACGCGAAATCGATCGGCGAGTATATCCAGCCGCGCCTCTGCGGCATGCGGGCCAAATGCCAGCCAGATCACAGCCAGGCCAAATGTTCGCCGACGGCGGGGCCTTCTAAAATCGCCGCGGACCGCTATGATGCGCGCCCATCAGAGGTGGCGGCGACGCACCGAGGAACCCTGCATGACCAAGTTGTTGATCGTTGGCGCCGAACTTGAGCGCACCGAAACCTGGATTCGCTACGAGAAGAGCATGTGCAGCAGCTGCATCTCCAGCTGCTGCACCATGCCGGTGGACGTGCGCTTCGACGATCTACTGCGTATCGGCGTGGTCGACGAGTTCGAACGCAGCGAACCGCCCAAGCAGATCGCCAAACGCCTGCTCAAGGACGGCATCATCGAGCGCTTCCATCAGAAGTTCGGCCGCTACACCCTGACCCGCCAGGGCAATGGCGACTGCCTCTACCTGGATCGCAAGAGCCGGTTGTGCACCATCTATGACAAGCGCCCGGATACCTGCCGCAACCATCCGAAGATAGGGCCCCGCCCTGGCTACTGCGCCTACCGTCCGAAAAACGCTTGAGCCTTCTTAGCGTGCAGGCCCGCACAACAATGCCCAGCAGGCGTCGCGGGCGGCCAGCAGATCGCTCTCGGAAAGGGACAGGTGACCGGTTCGATCGGACTTGAACAGGTTCACCACCACTCCCCAGACCATCGCCATCAGCACTTCGCTGCGTATATCCGAGCGATAAACGCCCTTTTCCTGCAACAGCCTTACGGTCTTGGTGATAGGGGCCAGGATGCGCCGCTCCTGCTCGCGGCTGGCCTCATCCAGATAGGGCTGATGATCCTGAAGCTCGAGAAAGCGATAGGCATCCGGCGCCTCACGGATGAACGTCAGCTGCCGCTCCCAGAAATCGCAGAACAGCGCATACGGATCGGCATTGCGATCCACGTCGGTGAACAACCGACGACCAAGCGCCTGCTTCTCTTCGCGAAACAGTTCATTGACCAAGGCTTCCTTGCTATCGAAGTAGCGATAGATGGTGCCGGTGCCGACCCCCGCCAGCGCGGAAATTTCCGGAACGGCCACACCGTTGACGCCTCGCTCGGCGAACACGTGCAGGGCGGCACGCAGGATCGCTTCGCGCTTGCAGGGGCGGGGGGCTTTCTGGGGAGAGGAATGCTCGTTCATGGGTGGCGATACTACCTCTCCGCTGAGGCCCGCGCACCTGCCTTCAGGCAGCGTGCGCGGGACTGCTCTCAGGTGCGGAAGCTCTGGTAAGGCTGGAAGATGCAGATGTTGGTGCCGCCCATGCTGTTGCCGTCGGTCAA
Organism: Pseudomonas mangrovi; assembly: GCF_003052585.1. Taxonomy (GTDB): domain Bacteria; phylum Pseudomonadota; class Gammaproteobacteria; order Pseudomonadales; family Pseudomonadaceae; genus Aquipseudomonas; species Aquipseudomonas mangrovi. The sequence goes on from NZ_QASN01000013.1 coordinate 203,002, forward strand.
CTCGGTGAAGTACACGTAGGAGGTGTCCGGCTTGAGCTCTGTCTGCACCACCAGCCGGCTGCGATTCAGACCCGCGCGGGGATCGGCGAAGCGCTGCAGGAAGATGTTGTCCCACCAGACCAGGTTCTGCGGGTTGAACTCCTTGCCATTGCGCCCTTCACACAGTCGGAACACGTAGTAGGCATCCTGACCACTGAGCGCCTTGATCGCGGTGCAGTTAATTTCCAGATTGCTCAGCGCGGTGCCTGCCGGCAACTGCTCGCCGTGTCCCGGCTTCCAGGAAGCCTTGAGGGTTTCGCGATGGGCGCGGTAGGCGGTCATGAGCGCATCGGAGGGGGCATTGTCCTGCACCCGCGAAATGCTCCTGGTACTGCCATCCTTGCATTTGACTTCGATCCGGTATTCGCCCGGCTGCATGAAGCCGGTGTAGAGATTCACCATGTACCAGTGCGCATTGGTCGTACGGTCGAAGATGTGCCCGTTCAGATTGGAGATGGTGTAGGCCTGATTGGCGAACTCGACGCGGTAGCCGTCCGGACCGAACGCCGTGATGCTGTCGATCAACTCGTGTACCGGACGGCCCCCGGATGGATGGAAGGAAATCAGAAACTTGTGCTGCTCCTTGGGCAGCCCGGTGTCCTCGAAATCCATGTACACGTTGCACGCCATCAGATCGTAGATCTCTACCTTTTCATTGCTCATCTTGTTGTTCCTTCTGGCCGGGGGTGAGCTGAAGCGTCCTGTCGAGGCCAACGCCTCAAAAATGAATGAACGTTCACTCTGCGACTGTAGCGCCACTCAAAGTGCTTGCCCAGCCCCGCTTTCTTCTGCCCCACCGGAGAACCAGCCTCGCAGCGCCAGACCCTAGCCGACGGCATGAACAGATCCATGTCCGCGCACAAGATCTGCAAAGCCGACCACGTCATAGCCGCTACACCAGAGGCATGTTGCTGGCTTTATAACAAAAGGAGACGGGACAACTTGTCGGACAATCCGACCATACCTGCTTGCACCAAAGTGCAACTTTAAACAGCGGGCTTTTGCAGCGCCACCTATATAAGGAAGGAAACACGTATAGGCACGACAGTGCCAGTAAACAGCTGTTTGGGAATTAGTTCACAGAGCCGGACGAACGGCATGAACTTATATTTCAAGACGCAACTCTTACGCCCGAGATGGCTTGCCTATGAAGCATTCATCGACCGACTGAAAAGCTCATTACAGAGCGTTTTGTTAAGTATTCGGCACTTTGCCAGCACACTTCTCAAAACTATTTCAGGCTGCCCCGGTCATATAAGCCGCTTCATGCACGACGGGTCGATCAAAGAACCCGGAGCCGGAACGCTGGTCATGCCAGGCACCGGACTTCAGGGCAAATACTCCTAATAAAGACGCCCCCACCTGCCGCCACGTAACCACGTGGCAGCTGGGTACTTTTCATGCCCGCGTTCGGCGATGGAGCAGATCCCGGACGGCATCAAACAGGGATGGGCCGACACAGTCGGCTCATGTGAACGGCGCTAGCAATTTTGAAGAGGTGAACACGATGCGGATCAGCATCTTTGGCTTGGGTTACGTAGGTGCGGTATGTGCCGGTTGTCTTTCGGCCCGGGGCCATGAAGTCATCGGCGTGGATGTTTCCGCCACCAAGATCGACCTCATCAATCAGGGCAAGTCGCCGATCGTCGAGCCTGGGCTTGGCGAGTTGCTGGCAAAAGGGATCGAAACCGGCCTGCTGCGCGGCACCACCGATTTCGCCGCGGCGATCCGCGACAGCGAGCTGTCGATGGTCTGCGTCGGTACGCCGAGCGAGAAGAATGGCGACCTGGGCCTGGGCTACATCGAGTCGGTGTGCCGCGAGATCGGCTTCGTGCTGCGCGAGAAGAACAACTGGCACACCGTGGTGATCCGCAGCACCGTGCTGCCGGGTACCGTCAACAACGTGGTCATCCCGATTCTGGAAGACTGCTCCGGCAAGAAGGCCGGCGTCGACTTCGGCGTTGCGGTCAACCCCGAGTTCCTGCGCGAATCCACCGCGATCAAGGACTACGACTTCCCGCCGATGACCGTCATCGGCGAGTCCGATCCCAAGGCTGGCGACATCCTCGAGGAGCTCTACCGTGAGCTCGACGCGCCCATCGTGCGCAAGGACATCGCCGTCGCCGAGATGATCAAGTACACCTGCAACGTCTGGCACGCGACCAAGGTCACCTTCGCCAACGAGATCGGCAACATCGCCAAGGCCGCCGGCGTC
>NZ_QASN01000014.1:0-79500 GCF_003052585.1 Pseudomonas mangrovi
TAACGTTTGGTTAAGGGGCGGGCTTTAGCCCGTCCCAGTGAGCGAAGCGAACGATTTGAACCACTTGTTAGGCAGCGCCTAGATCGCGGCGAACTACCCCAAAGTTGATGACTACGATCTTCTTTCCCATCTCGTCCCACTCCACGAACTTCTGGCACTTCTTGTAGTAGTGTTCATAGCCCATCAGGTCTCCGAATGCCTCCTTGGGTGCCGATGCATCGGATGCACCGAACTCTTGGAGAAACTGTGCGTAGCTTTTGATGTAGCCGAATAGGCTAAGTGATGTCCCATAGAGGGCGAAACTACGGACGCGCCCATTCTCGAACCCAAAGCTGACCTTCTCAGGAAAGTGCAGAACGCCGCTGTGTTCAGTGGCGTTCGCGATCACATCTGGAAGCGGCAAATCTCGTCCGCTAGCGTCCTGATAGCTAGCACCTAACTCCCTCGACCAGGATGAACTCTTCACGATAGGCGCGAGTGAAACTTCGCAGACTTTGTCGATTGGAAAGCTTTTCGCATCGCATCCGTATGGAACGCCGCATAGGGATAACTCCTCGATTCGAAGATCCGATGATTTGAGGAATTGCAGGTTGTCGAAGATATCGGGCATGGTGATCAAGCCGCCTAACGTTTGGTTAAGGGGCGGGCTTTAGCCCGTCCCAGTGAGCGAAGCGAACGGTTTGAACCATTTGTTAGGCTTTGGGTTTGCACGCTCTGCGGTCTATGGATTGTAGATAGGCGTTGGATTTTGCTTTGTTGCCAACTCGACGCCTTTACGTTCGATCAGAAATACTACGCCAGGCCAATTTTTCCCTCTTGGTAGCGCATGGGCTGTCGCTAGCTCGCTTATTTTTATACCCAAGCCACTCAGATGGTTGGTCACTACTAGGCGGCGCCAACGGCACCGCTGAGAGAATTTATTTGTGAATTCTTTTTTACGCCCATGCCTTGGATGGCAATGATACTCAGCAATAAGTAGCCTCCCTAGATAAGCTTTCATCTCTTGCAATGGCATACTTCGCCATTTTTCTCGAAGGATGGCTTCTGTTCTAGTGGCTTGCGACTGCTTTTTAATCCGCAGAGGCGAGGTTCTCATTGATCTGTAGTACATGGTGCCTAACGATAAGCTAAGGGGCGGGCTTTAGCCCGTCCCAGTGAGCGGAGCGAACGATTTGAGCGACTTGTTATACGCTTTCACGAATGAAGCCTGCCTCCGAAAAATAACGATCAAGATTATTCAAGTTGTCAAAACTCGAAGCGCAAAAATAGTTTAGCTCTTTCACTATATTTGATTCGAAAACTGGTGTTGGTAGATAGCAAGCTCCATCATCTACGCTTACCAGAATAACTCTTTCGATTAAATTTCGGTCGTAGTAAATGTCGCACCAGTAACCTGTAGCTTTCGGATGCAGCCATTTGTTCGCCCATGGATCTACAAAATTATCAGTCTGGATACCGTCTTCGTCATACCGCATAAGCATTCGCAAACGAGGGTCTTCTTTGAGAAACCGCTCCGATGACCAGTTCTTTGAGACGCCGCTCCAATCAGAGCTTGGATTTGTCGTTACCATGAAATTAATGATTTCGTCATGTGACATGTCACGAACAGCTTTTCTGTTCGGATACAGGGCTTCGGCAGCATAGGGTAGGCCGAAAAAGATAGACGAGATTAAGCTCAAAGTGAATGCAATAGGCTCGGCATCTTTACCCGACAGCCAAAACATAGCTGCAATGAGCGTAAGCACAAAAAATACAGCGCCAAAGATCCTGAGTGCATCGGTTCTACTTTTTATGAAGAGGGCAGGCCTCTTAAACTTCTCTTTCATTTTTCGCCTGCGTATAACGTTTGGTTAAGGGGCCGGCTTTAGCCGGTCCCGAGTGAGCGAAGCGAACGACTTGAACCATTTGTTAGGCGCTAACACACCATACCTCCGTGCCGTTCGGCACCTCATGCTTTTGTAGCGACGGAAGTATGCAGCCCCAGCGTGGCTCTCGTGGAGCTGGCGTAAGGAACTGATGGGTTACTAGCATTTCCGCTTCGATCGTTGATCCATCAGGGCGGAGGAGGAAAACCTTGAGAGTGCCCGGCCCTTGGAGTCTGTCCACAAGAGGTGCGGGAACTATAACTAAGCCGCGACCAGATATCTGAAAAGACTCTTCAATGGTCATGATCAAGGACTGCATCTTTTAGCGCCTAACGATTAAGCTCACTGGCAGGCAAATGCGCAGCGTTTGACTGTCCAGCGAACGAAGTGAGAGTAGTGCAGCGCATTGTTAGAGGGCCTTCTCTATGGCGCGGCGATTAATAAATTGATGCACAGAAACCCCCAGATTGATAGCTGCCAAAGCTAAGGCCGTGAAGCTAAGGGAGGGGTCGTAGAAAATAAAGCAACCTGCCACAACAATAATTAAGCTAACAATTGTTACGTTGACTTGTTTGAGTAGCGACCCTTTCAGCCCAGTTGCGATGTACGTAATCGCGATCGGTAGGCAAAGGACAAAGAGATAAAACGCAGCGGACAAGATGACTTCCGTCGGCTCCGCAAATCCTGTTTCGACGTAGGAGTACATTTTGGTCTGCCTCTAACGCCTTGCTCATTTGCGCAGTGGTTGTAGTGGATTTTTGTGCAACAATGAGCGAAGCGAATGCACAAAAAGGAGCGTAGGCCGCTGCGTCAAATGGAGCAATTTGTTAGGCTTTGCGAAGTACATAATTTGACTTATTCACGCCGCCTAAAGCCAATGAAAAAGTAAGCTTTTTCCCCTCAAAACGAAAATTAATAGATAAATTATTGTCGACTTCTTGAAAGCATATTTCCAGAATCGTACTTGTTTCTTCTAGAGCATGCGGCCAACTGAATGTAATTATATTTGGAAGTCCCATGCTTGCGTGCAATTCTAGATTTTTACCTGCGACACCAATTACACCGTACAATTGACTTCGACTAGGCCCACCTTTAGTGAGGAGCAAATAGTCATATCCATTTCTTCTGAGCTCAAGCTCAAATACACCGTCATCAGACTTATATATTCCAGCAAGAGTACTTAATTTTTCTAACACAGGGTATCTGGTGATCATTTTAGCCTAACGCCGCGATAAACGGTGGTTTTTAAGTTGCACTTTTGCCATAAAATGGAGCGAAGCGGAATGGCAAAAATGCAACTTAAAAACCATCCGTTTAATTGCCTTGTTATAAGCTATAGCGCACAACTGCATGACCAAAACCACCTTTTGAGTCAAAACCCGCCCAGATTTCACCCCATGAATATTTTCCGGTTTTGTAACCAATATTCATAAGCCATTTCTCAGTATCTTTTGCGCGTAATTTTTCTTTTTCTTCGCTGAAGTCGTTCCAGTTGCTGCCGTATAATTCAGGGTTAACTATTGCCACATTGACACTTTGCAGTTTTGAGCAAAAGAAACAGAGGCTAAAAATTATTCTCTGCCCACTAATTTCAACAGGTGGTAATGAATACCAAATATACCCATTATTCATATCTCTTTTGTCTGTATCGGGAAGTTCGGCAACCTCTGTTTCCGATAACTCTGAACAAATGATAAGTCCGCTCTTTAATTCAAGCCTAAAATTTTTCACGTTGTTCACTTTCCTTATAACATTTGTTTAGCGGTAATTAGAAATGAGCGACCTGAGCCAAGATACTACATCGCTAGTGCATGCCTTATATCAATCCAGAGAGGCTGTGGAGATCTGTCATGTGCTCGAAAACGAATGTGGCACAGAGGCGCTTTCATGCGAGGGGTGGACGCCCGTGCAAATGGAGCGCGTAAGGTACGCTGTGTTAAGGCTCGCAACAGAAAACAGTATGAGTCTGGACTCAGCTATTGATCTCGCCAAAAAGGACTGGAGAGATCTTTTGATTGCAGCTGGATTTGGAAATGAACTTAATGCTCATAAAGAGTGGGAACGTCGAAAAATCCGCTAACAATGCCAAGCACGGCGACGGCTTTTCCGTTGCGGCTTCGCCTTCACTACAAAGCCGCGCGTGTTGGCGGCGTTAGAGGCTTTTGTTAAAACTGGGGAAATCATTAACTTTTTCTTCGATAAAATGCACATTGAATACCTTCATCTTAGTAAGCGTTTTCATTTCTTCGTCGGTTGCCGGACCTTGACATTCATCGCCGAACCACACCTCACCGCCCACTATTCTTTTACTCGCGGCAGCTTCCGAGCTTGACAGCGTCTCAACTCCTAGCCTTGCCCACCTACCTTTTTTAACTGGCATTGTGCCTGTGTATAGCAGCTGATAATCATCACTCCCCAACACATTCACGTATTCAGAGGTTTCTCTGAGCTTGTACTTGTAAAGCTTAAAAAGCGCAACCTGCTTGAAGTAATCAGACACGAACAAAATTTTTGCTACAGCAAAGACACTGTCGAACGGTATAGAAACAATCGAACCTACAGCCACGTCTTTTTTACTCATGGACTTTGCTCCGAGCCACGATTTTACCCTCTAACGTTTGGTTAAGGGGCCGGCTTTAGCCGGTCCCGAGTGAGCGAAGCGAGCGACTTGAACCAATTGTTAAAAGACTACTGTATGAAACCAATCTTTTGGTGGTCAAGGTTTTTGCCGTAAGCAATGAATTTGACGAAGTGACTTGGTATGTGGATGGTCATTTCTGAACCAATACGATTATTGACCTGTTCTGGAGTTATTGTCAGCGCGACAAAGCCTGGAAGGTGAGTTAGCTGTTTGCAGTAAATATATTTACCCACGCTGCCATCGTGCAGATAGCTTTCAATTGCTTTCCCAAGCTCTTCTATGGCCTGAGGAAATAGCAATACTCCATATTTGTCGTCGTTATTGTTCACGGAGCCTCCATAGTCTTTTAACTATTAGTAGACACCAAATGGTGTGTTTAAACGCACCATTTGGTGGGTAACGTTCCTTGTCACTTCCGGCTCTCGCTGTCTACGCTGAGGCGTGCGCCAGGGTCGGCGCGGGATCAGGGAGTTATACGCCATGGATGGCAAGCCTAGGCTGCTCGATCAGCTGCGCGAGCAGATTCGCGTTCGACATTATTCGATTCGCACCGAAGACGTCTATGTGAAGTGGGTGCGGGACTATGTTCGGTTTCACGGTTTGCGACACCCCGCGGAGATGGGGGCGGCGGAGGTTGAGCAGTTTCTATCTCATCTGGCTGTGCGCCGGCAGGTGTCTGCTTCCACGCAGAACCAGGCGCTGTCGGCGCTGCTGTTTCTCTACAAGCATGTTCTGCACATCGAGCTGCCCTGGCTCGACGATGTGGTACGGGCCAAGCGGCCTGAACGTCTGCCGGTGGTGCTGACGCGGGAGGAGACACAGCGGCTGCTGGCGTTGCTGGAGGGCGAGGTGGCGCTGGTGGCCGGGCTGCTGTATGGCGCCGGGTTGCGCCTGATGGAGGCCGTGCGGCTGCGGGTGAAGGATGTGGATTTCGCCCGGCGGGAGATTCTGGTGCGCGACGGCAAGGGCATGAAGGATCGCGTCACGCTGCTGCCGCAGGCGGTGGTGGCGCCGCTGCAGTTGCATCTGGAGCAGGTCGCCGCGCTGCATCGCAGTGACTTGTCGGCTGGCTTTGGTGAGGTCTATCTGCCGTTCGCGCTGGCGCGCAAGTATCCCAGGGCGGCGGCGGAGTGGGGCTGGCAGTATGTGTTTCCGGCGGCGCGGCTGTCGGTCGATCCGCGCTCTGCTGTGCGCCGCCGGCATCACCTGGACGAGAAGAAAGTGCAGCGCGCCTTCAAGCTTGCGGTGCGCCAGGCGGGGCTGATCAAGCCGGTGACCCCGCATACGCTGCGGCACTGCTTCGCCACTCATCTGTTGGAAAGTGGCCAGGACATCCGCACGGTGCAGGAGCTGCTCGGGCATGCGGATGTGAAGACCACGATGATCTACACCCATGTGCTCAATCGCGGTGGTCTGGGGGTGCTGAGTCCGCTTGACCGGATTTAGGCGTGCGGTGGCATCTTGCTCGACAGTTGGAGGGTGCGGGAGCGGCGCAATGCGCTGCGCTTATTGCGCCCTACGAAGTGGGGGGCGTTCGGCAAGCTGTAGGGCGGGTTAGGCCGCAGGGCGTAACCCGCCGCAGCGTCACCATCAGTGCCCGCACAAGGGCAGCGGAAGATGTGCCAGGCATGGCGCAATGCGCTTTCGCTTATGGCGCCCGACGAGAGTAGGGCGCTCCTGTCGGTCAGATGCGTTCGGCCCAGAGGTCGTACTCGTCGGCGTCGATGACGCGGACGCGGATCTTGTCGCCCGGCTGCAGGTTGGTGTCGGCGATGAACACGTTGCCGTCGATCTCCGGGGCGTCGGCGGCGGAGCGGGCGACGGCGCCTTCGTCGTCGACCTCATCGACCAGCACTTCGATCTCGCTGCCGATCTTGCGCGCCAGGCGCGCGGTGGAGATGGCCTGCTGGTGGGCCATGAAGCGCTCCCAGCGTTCCTGCTTGATCTCGTCCGGGACCGGATCGGCCAGCTCGTTGGCCGGGGCGCCTTCCACCGGGCTGTACTGGAAGCAGCCGACGCGGTCGAGCTGGGCTTCGCTCAGCCAGTCGAGCAGGTACTGGAAGTCTTCTTCGGTTTCGCCGGGGAAGCCGACGATGAAGGTCGAACGGATGGTCAGTTCCGGGCAGATCTCGCGCCACTGCTTGATCCGCGCCAGGGTCTTGTCCTCGAAGGCCGGGCGCTTCATCGCCTTGAGCACTTTCGGGCTGGCGTGCTGGAAGGGAATGTCCAGGTACGGCAGCAGCTTGCCCGCGGCCATCAGCGGGATCACGTCGTCGACGTTGGGGTAGGGGTAGACGTAATGCAGGCGCACCCAGACGTCCATCGACGACAACGCCTCGCACAGCTCTTTCATCCGTGTCTTGACCGGCTGGCCATCCCAGAAGTCGGTCTTGTACTTGAGGTCGACGCCGTAGGCGCTGGTGTCCTGGCTGATCACCAGGATCTCCTTGACCCCGGCCTTGACCAGGCGCTGGGCCTCGGAGAGCACATCGCCCACCGGCCGGCTGACCAGCTTACCGCGCATCGAGGGGATGATGCAGAAGCTGCAGCTGTGGTTGCAGCCTTCGGAAATCTTCAGGTAGGCGTAGTGGCGTGGGGTGAGCTTGATGCCCTGCGGCGGCACCAGGTCGACGAAGGGGTCGTGCTCGGTGCTCGGCGGCACCACCTCGTGCACGGCGTTGACCACCTGCTCGTACTGCTGCGGGCCGGTGACGGCCAGCACGCTGGGGTGCACGTCGCGGATGCTGCCTTCGTTGACGCCCATGCAGCCGGTGACGATGACCTTGCCGTTCTCGGCAAGGGCTTCGCCGATCACTTCCAGCGACTCGGCCTTGGCGCTGTCGATGAAGCCGCAGGTGTTGACCACCACCACGTCGGCGTCCTCGTAGGTCGGGACGATCTGGTAGCCCTCCATGCGCAGCTGGGTGAGGATGCGCTCGGAGTCGACGGTGGCCTTCGGGCAACCGAGGGAGACGAATCCGACTTTCGGGGCGGCGGTGGACATGCAGGCATTCCTCGGTGGGCGACTCGCGGGCGCCTCTGATCAAAAAGTGCGCGATTCTAGCGGTGCTGGCGGCGCTTGACCAGCGTTGCGCGCGGGTGTCCGTCGCTCAGATCGAGCCGGCTCCTGCGGCTCGGGTGACCACTGGGGGCGCCAGGTGCAAGGATGCCGGGCGTCCGCCGCGCCGCCAGTGCCTGGCAGGGCTGGGCTGGCTCGGCTGCGCCAGATGCCCGGCGGCGATCGAGATCCTGCGCATGCATCCCGCGGCAATCTGCGCGGCACCGAGACGGGCGCTGCTGGTACTGGCTGGCGACTCGTCTCGGTGGCGTTGGTGCAGGGCGTAGCAGCGTGCAGCTGGTGCCGGTCAGCGACCGGGCAGCATGCGGGTCAGGGTGTTGTCGCGGCGGATGAAGTGATGCAGCAGGCCGGCGGCAGCGTGCAGACCGATCAGCCAGTAGCCAGCGACCCCTGCCAGCTCGTGCAGCTCCTTGATCTGCCCGGCCAGCTCGGGGTTGGGGCCGATCAGCGCGGGCAGTTGCAGCCCGAAGAACGGAATCGGCTTGTCAGCGGCGCTGAGGATCAGCCAGCCGGCCAGGGGGGCGCCGATCATCAGGGCGTACAGCGCCAGGTGCATCAGCTTCGCCGGCAGTGCCTGCCACAGCGGGATGGCCGGAACGATGCGCGGCGTCGGTGCGATCAGGCGCGCCAGCAGGCGCAGCCAGACCAGCGCGAACACGCCCAGGCCGAGCATGAAGTGCCATTGCTTGAGCAACTCGCGCGGTTCGCTGCCCTTGGGGAAGTTGCCCTTGAGTTCGATGCAGGCGTAGACGCCGGCGATCAGAATCAGCATCAGCCAGTGCAGGGCGATGGACAGGCTGCCATAGCGATTTTCGGAATTTTTCCAGCTCATGATGGAGGTCCTTGAAATGAGTCTGTGGTACGGCGTGGGGGCCGGGTGTGCTGATGCTGAACCGCGATTCTTAATTGAAGCTGAGTAACGGCGATGGGGGGCCGCGACCGCTGGTCGCAGACGGCGGCGGAGGATACATGTTGCGGCGCCGTGCTTACAGCCGTACCTCGCGCCTTGGTTGCAGCGCAATGAGCATGGTCCAGTCGCGGGCTGCGGCAGGTTCAGTCGAGCAACAGGCGCATCGGCAGCATGCTCGAGGCGCTGAAACCCTGGCGTGCGTAGAAGCGTTGCGCGGCCTGGTTGTCGGCGTCGGTAAGCAGGGTGATGCGTCGACAGCCGTGGCTGGCGGCCAGGTCGCGGGCCGCCGTGAGCAGGGAGCTGCCGATACCGCCGGTGCGGCAGCGGGCGTCGACCACCATGTCCTCTAACCAGGCAACCGGTGCGCCAAGCGCGGTGGACTGGCTGTAGAGCAGGCTGACCATGCCGAGCACGCGGCCATCCTGCTCGGCGACGAGGATCTGCCCGCAGGCCGGCTGCGCGATGATCGCCGCCAGCCCGCGAGCCTGCTTCTGCGGGTCGGCGACGAACTCGTGCTCCTGGGCGAACAGCTGGGCGAGCAGCGCGCAAAGGGCGGGTATATCGGCAGCGTTGGCGATGCGGATCTGCATTGGCGTGTTCCTTGTGAGCAGCACTGCGGTCATGCGTTGCGCCGCTCCATCATGGCAGCGCAGAAAACCGGCGCAATGCGCTGCGCTTATTGCGCCCTACGCCCGGGTGAAGTCATGGGCGCCCGGGCTGTCGTAATCGCTAGCGGGGCGGCTCGCCAGCACCTCGCCGGCCCCACCTAGGCGGCCCCACCTAGCGGCGGGGGCGCCTAGCCCCCACCCAGCTCCCGCGAGATGGCGCGGGCGCATTGCTGCAATGCCTGGCGATAGTGGCTGCGGGCGGTCTCGTCGTCCATCACCGCGTCGGGGCCGGAGAGGTTGATCGCCGCCGTCACCGCACCGCGATGGTCATGCACTGCACAGGCGATGGCGGTGGAGTAGTCCGAACGGTGCAGCACCCAGCCGCGTTCGCGATCCTGGTCGAGCATGGCGCGCAGTTCGGGCAGGGTTCGCGGCGCCGGCGGCGGGTAGTCGTCCAGGCGCACGTGCTGGTAGAGGTTGTCCAGCTGGCTGTCGTTCAGGCCGCTGAGCAGCATGCGGCCCATGGCGGTGCAGTGGCAGGGGATGCGCGTGCCGATCGGGATGTTCACCGACAGGCGCTGGGCGGCGAAGGCGCGGTAAAGGTAGAGGCTGTCGGTCTGCTCGCGGATGCTCAGGTGGCAGGACAACGAGGTGCGGTCGCGCAGGGCGTTGAGGTGCGGCAGGGCGACGTCGACCAGGTCGCGGCTGGTGAGGTAACCGAAGCCGTCGCTGACCACCTGCGGACCGAGTTCGTAGTTGTTCTTGCCGAGCTTGCGCAGGTAACCCATCTCGCACAGCGTGTGGACGATGCGATAGATCGCCGAAACGCTGACCCCCAGGCGCTCGGCCATCTCCGCCATGCTCAGGTTGCGGCGGGCCGCGTTGAACATCTGCAGGATGGCCAGGCCGCGCTGCAGGGACGGCACCCGGTAGTCGGTCTCGCGCTCGGTGGTTTCGTCGTCGCTGCGCATGTTGTCTCCCGGGTTAGGGTTTGCATTGCGGTGGGCGGATCGGGGGTGCTTGATCCGCGGTTTTTTGGTGGATGTAAAAAGCGACATCCACCCTACGGGTGTTCGCCGCAGGGCTTCGATCTGCGCGCTGCGTTCGGCTGCGTAGGGTGGATCGCGCTGTGTTGATCCACCGGCTCTGGTTTTGGTGGATGTGAAGAGCGACATCCACCCTACGGGTGTCCGCTGCAGGGCTTCGATCTGTGCGCTGCGTTCGGCTGCGTAGGGTGGATCGCGCTGTGTTGATCCACCGGCTCTGGTTTTGGTGGATGTGAAGAGCGACATCCACCCTACGGGTGTCCGCTGCAGGGCTTCGAGCTGTGTGCTGCGTTCGGCTGCGTAGGGTGGATCGCGCTGTGTTGATCCACCGGCTCTGGTTTTGGTGGCTGTGGAGAGCGACATCCACCCTACCTCTGCAGCAGGGCGTCGATGCCGGCCGGGCGGCCGTCGAATTCGGCCATGGCATCGAGCAGGGCGTCCCACAGGTAGTTGGCCGAGGCGCGGTCGCAGAGGATCTGCAGGCAGGGCAGTGCCTCGTCGCCAAGGTTGATGACGATGACGTTGATCCGCGCCGCCGAGGTCTGTGCCACCGCGCCCGTGCCGAACGCCGCCGGGCGCAGGTCGACGCCGCAGAGCTTGGCCATCACCGCGCAGGCATGTTCGCCGGTCAGCCGCAGCCAGGCATGGCTGTCCTGGCGTGGCAGCAGGTAGTTGGCGCTGGCGCCGAACTGCCAGTTGCGCTCCTCGGCGGCGATGCGCGCACCGCCGTCGCGCAGGCTGCCGAGCAGCAGGTATTCGTTCTGCGACAGCCGCGCCACCTGGCTACCGTCGCTCTGGGTCAGTGCGCGGTTGGGTGCATCGGGCAACTGGTAGCCGCGCTCGCGCAGGTAGTCGGCCGCGGCGGCGCCGCGAAAGCCCACCCGTGGCAGGTTGCACAGGTCGATCAGCGCGCAGCGTTGCAGCTGCGCATGTTCATCGTCCGCGCCGTAACGGCTGACCACCAGGCTGTCGCCCAGGCGGCCGAGGGTGGCGCCGGCATGGCGGCGGTACAGCGGGCTGCGTTCGAGGCATTGGCTGGCTTGCAGGCTGGTCATCATCACAGCTCCTGGCGGGTGTTGTCGGGATCGAAGAACGGCAGGCGAACCACCTCGGCCAGCACCACCTCGCCACCCTCGACGCGGATCGGAATCTGCCCGCCCGGGGTCGCCTGGTCGGCGGCGCAATAGGCCAGGCCGATGATCCGGCCGAGGGTCTGCGAGTACTCGCAGGAGGTGACGTTGCCGCTGATGTCGTCGCCCTTGAGCACCAGATGGCCTTCGAGTGGTTTGCGCGCCTCGGCCGCCAGGCTGAAGCCGACCAGCTTGCGCTTGAGCGGCTGCGCTTCGAGGATCTGCACCGAGCGCTTGCCGACGAAGAACGGCTTGTTGCGGGCAATCGCCCAGCCCATGTCGATCTCCGCCGGATGGGTCATGCCGTCGGTGTCCTGGCTGATGATCAGGTGGCCCTTTTCCAGGCGCAGCAGGCGCTGGGTCTCGACGCCGAAGGGGCGGATGTCGAAGGCCTTGCCGGCCTCCATCAGCGCATCCCACAGTGCCTCGCCAAAGCGCGCCGGCACGTGGATCTCATAGCCCAGCTCGCCGACGAAACCGACCCGCAGCAGCCGCGCGGGAATCCCGGCGACCGTGGCCAGGCGTACGCCCAGATAGGGGAAGCCGGCGGGCGACAGATCGACGTCGCTGCAGAGTCTTTCCAGTACCTTGCGCGCGTCCGGCCCGGCCAGGTTGACCGCGGCCAGGGCGGCGGTGACGTTGGTGATGTCGACGTCCAGGCGCCACTGCGCATTCCACTTGAGCATCTGCTGGTAGATGCGGTCGACGCCGCTGGTGGTGGCGGTGACATAGAAGTGGTTGTCGGCGAAGCGCGCGCAGACGCCGTCGTCGATGACCACGCCGTCCTCGCCGGTCATCAGCGCATAGCGCGAACGCCCGACCGGCTGCTTGAGGAAGGCGAAGGTGTAGAGGCGGTTGAGCAGTTCGGCGGCGTCCGGACCGCGCACGTCGAGGCCGCCGAGGGTCGAGACGTCGATCAGCCCGACCTTCTCGCGCACATGCCGGGCCTCGGCCTGCATGCAGGCATCACGCTGCTCGGTCGGGCCGTAGAAGGCCGGGCGCTGCCAGATGCCAGCCGGCATCATCTTCGCCCCGGCTTCCAGGTGGCGCTGGTGCATCGGCGTCTGCCGCGCCGGGTCGAAGCCGCGGCCGGCGATGTGCGCCAGCTTCTCCGCCACGAACGGCGGCCGCGCGGTGGTGACACCGGTTTCGCTGACGCTGCGACCGGTGGCCTGGGCCACCAGGCGCGCCGTCGGCAGTGCCGAGTGGCGGCCCTGCGAGGGGCCCATGCCGACGGTGGAGAAGCGCTTGACCAGCTGTACGTCGCGGTAGCCATGGCGGGTGGCGTTGATGATGTCGCGCACCTGCAGGTCCTCGTCGAAGTCGACGAATTCCTTGCCCTTGGGATGGGCGAAGATCGGCCAGTCGAAGTTCACTCGCGGCTCGGCGAGGAAGTCCTTGGCTTCGCTGTTCCCGGCCTGCGCCAGATCCAGCCGGGAGAGCGCTGCAGCGGCGGCGCGGCGACCGTCCCGCAGCACGTTGTCGAGCAGATGACGACCATTCACCGAGCCTGCGACCTCGAGCCCCGCCGGCAGCCCGCGCAGGGTGAAGGCGGCTTCCTCGTCGCGGTAGCTGAGGGTGGCGCCGGCCTGGCAGAGCAACTGGTAGACCGGCATGTAGCCGGCCGACATGCACAGCAGGTCGCAGTCGATGCGCAGGCCACTGTCCGCCACCTGGCCCTGAGCCTGGATGCGTCGCACCTCGGCGCCGCTGACATGGCGCATGCCCTTGCCGTGCAACGCCTCGTAGACGGTGCTGGACAGGTGGCAGGCGATGCCGCGGCTGCGCAGCGCGGTGAGCAGGCTGCCGTCGTTGGGCTGGGCGCGCATGTCGACCAGCGCGGCGACCTCTACGCCCTGTTCGTGCAGATCGAGCGCGGCCAGGTAGCCGTCGTCGTTGCCGGTGAGCAGCAGGGCACGCTGGCCCGGTTTCACCGCATAGAGCTTCATCAGGCGCTGCGCGGCGCTGGTCAGCATGATGCCGGGCAGGTCGTTGTTGCGGAACACCACCGGCTGGTCGAAGGCGCCGGCCGCGACTATGCATTCGCGGGCGCGCACCTTGTACAGCCGGTTGCCCTGGATCACCGGCAGGAAGTGGTCGCTGAACCAGGCGTTGCAGGTGGCCTCACGCAGGATGCGGATGTTCGGATGGCTCTCCACCGCAGCGCACAGCTCCTGGCCGAGGCGATGGGCCGGTTCGTCGTCGATGGCAAAGCGCGCCCAGTTCAGTGCGCCGCCGAGGATCGGCTGCTGTTCGATCAGCAGTACCCGGGCACCGCCCTCGGCGGCGCTCAGGGCCGCCTGCAGACCGGCGGGGCCGGCACCGACCACGGCCACATCGGTGAACAGGAAGGCCTTGTCGTGGTACTCGGGGCGAAAATCCAGGTCCAGCACGCCGAGCCCGGCCTTCTTGCGAATCAGCGGCTCCCAGACCTTCCACATGCCCTTGGGCTTGTAGAAGGAGCGGTAGTAGAAACCCACCGGCATGAAGCGCGAGAAGTGGCCGAGGAAGGCGTCACGGTCCTTGGTGAGCGAGCCGGAGAAATTCTGCCCGGTCACCGCAAGGTCCGCTTGCAGCGGATGCATGTCGGCCAGCACGTTGGGCTCGCTGGGCAGTTGCACCAGGCTGTTGGCGTCCTGTCCGGCCATGCTCAGCGGGCCGCGCGGACGGTGGTACTTGAATGAGCGCGAGAGCAGCCAGCGGCCGTTGCCGAGCAGGGCGCTGGCGATGCTGTCGCCGGCAAAGCCCTGGTAGCGGGTGCCGTCGAATTCGAAGTGCAGCGGCCGATCGCGGTCGATCAGCAGGCCCATGGGGGCGGGCAGGCGACTGGGCGAAGTCATGCGGGTGTCTCCGTGGCCGGTGCGCTGAATTCGATCCGGCGGTTGAACAGCTCCTTCGGATCGAAGGTGCGGATGATCTGGTCGCTGACGGTGTGGCGTTCGGCGAGGAACCAGTAGCTGGAGGCGGTGTGCATCCACCATTCGGTGACCACCCCGGCGCGGTTGTCGCTGTTGAACACGTAGTCGGCCCATTCGGCATCGCTGCAGCTGGCCGGGTCGGGCATCTGCTTGAGTTCGCCGCCGTAGGTGAATTCGCTGATGTTGCGTGGCCCGTTGAGGGGGCAGGGCATGATCTTCATGGTGCTTTCCTCAGTGGCTGGCGGCGGTGGCGCCCATCTCGTTGACCTGCTGGAAGGTCGAGAAGCGGTCCAGGGCGAAGGGCTTGATCAACGCCGGCGTCTTGCCGCCGCTGGCGACCAGCTCGGCCATGGTCTTGCCGCAGATCGGCGTGGCCTTGAAGCCCCAGGTGCCCCAGCCGGCGTCCAGGTAGTAGTTCTCCACCGGCGACAGACCCATGATCGGGCTGTAGTCCGGGGTCATGTCGGTGATCCCGGCCCACTGGCGCATCAGCCGGGCGTTGGCCAGGAACGGGAACATCTCGATGGCGTGGGCCAGCAGGCCTTCCTTGAGCTCCAGGGTCGAGCGGGTGTTGTACAGCGGGTAGGGATCGGAGCCGCCGCCGATCACCACCTCGCCGCGACCGGTCTGCTGCACGTAGCAGTGCAGCGCGCTGGAGCTCACCAGCGGATCGAGGAACGGCTTGAACGGCTGGGTCACCATCGCCTGCAGCGGGTAGCTGTGGATCGGTGCGCGGATGCCGGCCTTGGCCATCAGCAGCGAGCTGTAGCCGGCGATGGCCTGCACCGCGCAGCCGCACTGCACGGTGCCGCGGTTGGTCTTCACCGCGGTGATGCGGCCGTGCTCGATGACCAGGTCCTGGACCTCGGTGAGTGGGTGGATCTGCACGCCGAGCTTGGCCGCCTGCTTGGCGTAGCCCCAGGCGACGGCGTCGTGGCGGGCGGTGGCGCCGTCCATGTGCCAGAGCCCGGCGAGCACCGGCAGGTGGCCGGGGTCGAGGTTCAAGGTCGGCACCAGTTCGCGGATCTGCTGGCGGTCGATCATCTCGGTACGGCCGCCGAAGTGCTTGTTCACCTCGGCGCGCTGGCGAAACGCGCGCACCGTGGCATCCGTGTGCGCCAGGGTCAGCTGGCCGCGCTCGGAGTACATGATGTTGAAGTCGAATTCGTTGGAGAGGTTCTGGAACAGCTTCACCGACTCGGCATAGAAGCGCACGCCTTCGCTGGTCAGGTAGTTGGAACGGATCACCGCGGTGTTGCGCGCGGTGTTGCCGCTGCCCAGGTAGGACTTCTCCAGTACCGCCACGTTGGTCACGCCGTGGTACTTGGCCAGGTAGTAGGCGGTCGCCAGGCCATGGCCGCCGCCACCGATGATGACCACGTCGTAGCGGGGTTCCAGCTCGCACGGCGGCGGCAGGTCGACCTCCACCGGGTACTCGGATGACAGGCCGTATTTCAGCAGGTTGAAGGGCATGCGGGCTCCTGGTGCGCGGGCGGCGCGTCGTGCTCGGGGGCGGTCCGCGGCGGCAGTGCCGCGGTGCCGGATAGGGGCGCTGGTTTCACCGGAAGATCACCGTCTTGTCGTGGTTGAGGAACACCCGGTGCTCGGTGTGGTAGCGGACCGCCTTGGACAGGGCGACGGTTTCGGTATCGCGGCCGATGGCGACCAGATCGTCCGGCAGGTAGCTGTGGTCGACGCGCTGGATTTCCTGCTCGATGATCGGGCCTTCGTCGAGGTCGCCGGTGACGTAGTGGGCAGTCGCGCCGATCAGCTTGACGCCGCGTTCGTAGGCCTGGTGATAGGGCTTGGCGCCCTTGAAGCCGGGCAGGAAGGAGTGATGGATGTTGATCGCCTTGCCTGCGAGCTTCTTGCACAGATCGTCGGAGAGGATCTGCATGTAGCGCGCCAGCACCACCAGCTCGGTGCCGGTCTCCTCGACGATGCGCATCAGCTCGGCTTCCTGCTGGGCCTTGGTGTCCTTGGTGACCGGCAGGTAGATGAAGCGGATGCCTTCGCGCTCGGCCATCGGCCGCAGGTCCAGGTGGTTGGAGACCACGGCGGTGATCTGCATGTGCAGCTCGCCCTTCTGGAAGCGGTAGAGCAGGTCGGACAGGCAGTGGTCGTACTTGCTGACCATCAGCAGCACGCGCATCGGGGTGGCGGTGCTGTGCAGCTCCCAGTCCATCTCGAAGCGCTCGGCAATGCCGGCGAAGTCCTTCTCCACGCAGGCGATGTCACCGGTCACCCCGGCGTTGAAGCGGAACACCGCGCGCATGAAGAAGCGCCCGCTGAACTCGTCGTCGAACTGCGCCATCTCGCTGATGTAGCACTGCTGTTCGGCGAGGAAGGTGGTGACCGCCGCGACTATGCCCGAGGTCGCCGGGCAACTGATCTTGATGATGAACTGGTTGGGTGCGTGCTGCATGGCTGCCTCGGATTCGGCTGGGCGGTTTTCTCGTCGGCAAAAGAGAAATTCATCCGCGAATAAAATTGACCGTTAGGAATATATATTTCTTGTGGGGATTCTTATAAGCGAAGCCGTCAGGCGCGTCCATACCCAATAGGAAATATATTTTCTTGAAGTGAATATTTGTTTTGCCGGCGAAGAAGGCGCCTGCCGCTGGCGGATCAAGCCCTGGGCAGCGCTCCTGCAGGAAACGCGCCGGCCGGCCGTAGGGTTTCGGTGGATGAGGAAAGCGTCATCCACCCTACGAACTGCAGTCGTACCAAGCGGGCGGCTCTTCGTAGGGTGGATGGTCGAAGCCATCCACCACAGCGGGTTTCGGTGGATGATCAAGGCGTCATCCACCCTACGAGCCTGCGTTGAGGTTCTTGCGCGGCAGCGCGTGAACAAGCCCTAGAGCCGAGCGAAGCGGAAGGGTGCTGGATCCACCAGCGGCGTATCGCCGAGCAGCAGGTCGCGCATGAGCCTGCCGGCGCCCGGCGCGATGCCGAAGCCGTGTCCCGAATAGCCGGTGGAGAGGAACAGGCCGGGGAGCTGCTCGACCGCGCCGATCACCGGGATCGCATCCGGGGTCACATCCATCACGCCGGCCCAGGTCTGCGCCACACGCATCGCGGCGAATGCCGGAAAGGCCTCGATCAGCGCGCTGCGCGCCTCGGCGAGGATGGTCGGCGAGGGCTGCGGATCGAGTACCCGGCAACGCTCGAACGGGCTCTGCGTATCCAGCGCCCAGTGGTTGGGGGTGAGCAGCTCGTCGAGAAAGCGCCGGCCCAGGCGCAGGCGCAACTCGCGATACTGGCTGCCCAGCGCGGGGAGGAAGTCGCGCAGGTAGCGCAGGCTGTCCGGGGTGATCGGCGCCAGGTTGGCGCTGCGCTGGGCGATGCTGTAACCGCCATCCAGGCGTTTGCGAAAGGCATAGCGACGGGCGCCGACGGCAAGCTCTGGTGCGCCCGGCAGCGGCTCGGTGCGCAGTACCGAGGCGATCACCTTGAGCTGCGGCAGACGAATGCCGAGGTTGCGCAGGAACAACGACGACCAGGCACCGCCCGCCAGCACCACCTGGTTGCAGCGCAGCAGGCCCTGCTCGGTGACCACCCCGGCCACCCGCCCGGCCTGCACATCGAGGCCGCGCACCGCGCAGCCGGTCAGCAGCTGTGCGCCCAGGCGCCTGGCGCAGCGGGCGATCGCCAGGGTCGCCAGTTGCGGTTCGGCGCGGCCGTCGAGGGGCGTATGCAGCGCGCCAGACCAGCCGGCCCGTGCGCCATCGGGCAGCAGGCGCGCCAGCTCGCTGCGCTCCAGCAGCTGCGCACGCACGCCCTGGGCGCTGGCGGCGGCCAGCCAGTCGGCCTGCTGTTGCACCTGCTGCGGGTTCTCGCACGCATAGAGAATGCCGCTGCGGCGAAAGCCGAGGTCTTCACCCAGCTCGGCCTGCCAGCGCGTCCAGATATCCAGACTCGCCAAGGCCAGCGGAATCTCGCGCAGGTCACGGCCCATGCTGCGCACCCAGCCCCAGTTGCGCGAGGACTGCTCGGCGGCCAGTTCGCCCTTTTCCAGCAGCACCACCGGTATGCCGCGCTCGGCCAGCCACCAGGCGCAGCAGACGCCGACGATGCCGCCGCCGATGACCGCTACCTCGGTCTGTGCGGGTAGGGTGCTGCTGCATTCCAGACGTTCGATCTGCGGGTACATGGCGGCTCTCCGGCGGGAGGTGGACAAGACGCAGCGGACCCTAGCGCGGCGCCGCGACGAGGCGCGCGAATTGCATCGGCGCAGGCCTGCAGTTATCGCCAGGTGAGAAAAATGCCCGAACAGAAGGGGACCCGCAGCCTCGAACGCGCCTTCCAGTTGCTGCGCCTGCTGGCCGCCGCCGGTGCCCGTGGGGCCAGCCCGGCGGAGCTGGCACAGGCCTGCGACTGTTCACGGCCGACCCTCTATCGTCTGCTGCAGGCGCTGCGTCGCCAGGGCTGCGTGCGCCCGGCGCCGACGCGCGGCCGTTACCAGCTGGGCTACGAGCTGTTCGCCCTGGGCGTGCATGCCGGCAACGCCAGCGGGCTGCGCGAACGTGCCCGGCCGGCGTTGCTGCGGCTGGCGCAGCGCTTTGGCGACAGCTTCTTTCTACTGGTGGCAGACGGTTCCCAGGTGCTGTGCCTGGACATGCTGGCCGGCGAGCAGCCGGTGCAGAGCTACAGCGGCACGGTGGGCGGACGCATTCCCATGGGCGTGGGCCAGGCCTCCCAGGTGCTGCTGGCGCAGATGAGCCGTGCCGAGGCGACGCGCATCCTGCGTCACAACCAGGCGGTGCTGCGGCTGGACTACGGGCTGGATAGCGAGATGATCGCGGCTAGCCTGGCCAGCGTGCGGCGCCTGGGTTTTGCCAGCGGTCTGCCCGACCGCAGGCTGCCGGGGTACACCGGCCTGGCGGTACCGATAGTGGATGCCGCGGGCGAGCTGCTCGGCGCCTTCAGCTGCGCCCTGGCGCGGCCGCGGATGAGCGAGACACGGCGTCAGGCCCTGGCGCAGGCGATGCAGCTGGAGGCGGCGGCGCTGGCCAGGCCGGCGCCGGATCGGCGGTCGGGTTTTGGTGGATGAACAAGGCGTCATCCACCCTACGGACGCAGAGGGCGAGGTGTCGGGTCTTGCGTAGGGTGGATGGTCGACGCCATCCACCGTTGCCGGATTTCGGTGGATGAAGAAAGCGTCATCCACCCTCCGGACGCGGTTGGGTGGGGTGTCGGGTCTTGCGTAGGGTGGATGGTCGAAGCCATCCACCATTGCCGGGTTTCGGTGGATGAACAAGGCGTCATCCACCCTACGGACGCTGTTGGGCGAGGTGTCGGGTCTTGCGTAGGGTGGATGGTCGAAGCCATCCACCGTTGCCGGGTTTTGGTGGATGAACAAGGCGTCATCCACCCTACGATGGGGCGTTCCGAGAGCGGGCAGGCAGCCGCTCAATCCTTGCCGTAGTTCATGATCGACAGCAGGCGGATCGGCACCTTGATCAGCTTCTCCGGGCCATGCGGCACTTCGCCGTCGAAGGTCAGGCTGTCGCCGGGGGTCATGCTGTAGAGCTGGTCGCCGTGGCGGTAGGTCAGCTCGCCCTCGACCAGATAGAGGTACTCGGTGCCGGGGTGGGCGAAGGTCGGAAACTCCTCGCTGGCGTCGTCCATGCTGACCATGTAGGCCTCGAAGCTCTTCTTCGGTCCGCGGGTGTGGTTGAGCAGGTGATAGGTGTGGCCCTTGTCGGTGCCGCGGCGGACCACTTCCATGCCTTCACCGGCCTTGACCAGCAGCGCGCCGCCGCCCTGCTGGTCGTACTGGCTGAACAGCTTGGACATCGGCATGCCGAGCACGTCGCAGAGGCGATTGAGGGTATCCAGGCTGGTGGAGACCTGGGCGTTCTCGATCTTGCTGAGCATGCCCTGGCTGATGCCGGCGATCCGCGCGACATCGGCGATCTTGAGTTCCTGGGCCTGGCGCTGGCGACGGATCTGCATGCCCAGGTATTGCTCCAGCTTGAGACGTGGATGCGCTTCTTCGGTCTTTGCCATTGGCCTTGTGCACCTTCCAAGTTCAGGAATAAAAAATTCGCACCAGTGATGTGCGTCGCTCGCGCTGCTGGGCGCGAAAAATTCCACGTATGAAAACATCTTTCCTGTGTGGATAGAAGCAAGCCGCGGTTTTGCTGGGAGAGGGTGGTTTCGCGTCAGGTTGGCAAGCTGCTTGCATTTCATTTCAGGAAATTAAAATTCCTTAGCGGAATATACGCAGCGACCACCAGGAGGCAGGCCATGTTGCCTAGCGAAACCCAGCGCATCATCGACCAGCACGGCATCAGATACGTGCTGGCCCAGTTTGTCGACATTCACGGCGCGGCCAAGACCAAGTCCGTGCCGGTCAGCGGTCTCGAAGCGGTAGCGGAGGAGGGGGCCGGCTTCGCCGGGTTCGCCATCTGGGGCATGGGCATGGAACCGCACGGGCCGGATTTCATGGCCCGCGGCGACCTCTCGACCCTGACCCCGGTGCCCTGGCAGCCGGGTTACGGGCGGGTGGTCTGCGTCGGCCACGTCAACGGCAAGCCGCATCCCTACGACACCCGTTACGTGCTGCAGCAGCAGGTGCGCCGGCTGAGCGACCGTGGCTGGACCCTGAACACCGGTCTCGAGCCGGAGTTCAGCCTGTTCCGTCGTGACGAGCAGGGCCGGCTGCGGCCGGTGGATGCCAGCGACAAGCTGGAGAAGCCCTGTTACGACTACAAGGGCCTGTCGCGCTCGCGCGCCTTTCTGGAAAAGCTTACCGAGTCGCTGCAGCCGGTCGGCTTCGACATCTACCAGATCGACCACGAGGACGCCTGCGGCCAGTTCGAGATCAACTATACCTACAGCGACGCGCTGGAATCGGCCGACCGCTTCACCTTCTTCCGCATGGCTGCCGGCGAGATCGCCAACGACCTGGAAATGATCTGCTCGTTCATGCCCAAGCCCGACCCGCGCCGGGCCGGCAACGGCATGCACTTCCACCTGTCGATCGCAAGCGAGGGCAACCGCAACCTGTTCCATGACGCCAGCGATCCGAGCGGCATGGGCCTGTCGAAGATGGCCTATCACTTCCTCGCCGGCCTGCTCGCCCATGGCCCGGCGCTGTGCGCCTTCGCCGCGCCGACGGTGAATTCCTACAAGCGCCTGGTGGTCGGCCGTTCGTTGTCCGGGGCGACCTGGGCGCCGGCCTTCATCGCCTACGGCGACAACAACCGCTCGGCGATGCTGCGCATTCCCTACGGCCGCATCGAGTTCCGCCTGCCGGACGCCGGTTGCAATCCCTACCTGGTCAGCGCGGCGATCATCGCCGCCGGGCTCGATGGCATCGACCGCGAGCTCGACCCCGGCACTGCCTGCAACGAGAACCTCTACACGCTGGGCCTGGAGGAGATCGCCGCGCGCGGCATCCAGACCCTGCCGCAGAGCCTCAAGGAAGCCTGCGATGCGCTGGAAGCCGACCCGCTGTTCCGCGAGACCCTGGGCAGCGAGATCGTCGACGAGTTCATCAAGCTCAAGCGCATGGAGTGGGTCGAGTACAGCCGCCACGTCAGCGACTGGGAAATCGAGCGCTACACCGAATTCTTTTAGCCAACGAAAACAGCCGAAGCCGAGCGGCCCCTGGCCGTCCTCGGGCTCCGGGCGTGCGGCCGCCTGCCCGACTGCAGTGAGGAGATGTGTATGTGTGGAATCGTAGGTCTGTATCTGAAGAACCCGGCGCTGGAGTCCCAGCTCGGCACGCTGTTCGAACCCATGCTGCTGGCGATGACCGACCGCGGCCCGGACAGCGCCGGCTTCGCCATCTATGGCGACGAGGTGCGTGACGGCTGGATCAAGCTGACCCTGCAGAGCGCCGGCGACTTCGACTGGAAGGCGCTGATGGGCGCGCTGGAAGGGCGCCTGGGCTGCTCGCTGGAGTGGTTCCAGAACGCCAGCGCGGCGGTGCTCAAGACCAATGCCGGCGAGGCCGAGGTGCGCGCCGCCCTGGTCGAGCTGGCGCCGGGGGTGCGGGTCATGAGCGTCGGCCAGAGCATCGAGATCCTCAAGGGCATGGGCCTGCCTGCGGAAATATCCGAGCGCTTTTCGCTGGCGAAGATGAAGGGCAGCCACATCATCGGCCACACCCGCATGGCCACCGAAAGCGCGGTGACCATGGAGGGCAGCCACCCGTTTTCCACCGGCCAGGACCTGTGCCTGGTGCACAACGGCTCGCTCTCCAACCACTTCCGCCTGCGCCAGGAACTGCGCCGCCACGGCATCGAATTCGAGACCGACAACGACACCGAAGTCGCCGCCGGCTACCTGACCTGGCGCCTGCGTGAGGGCGACAGCCTGAAGCAGGCGCTGGATCACTCGCTGCAAGACCTCGACGGCTTCTTCACCTTCGCCATCGGCACCCGTGACGGCTTCGCGGTGATCCGCGACCCGATCGCCTGCAAGCCGGCGATCCTCGCCGAGACCGACGACTACGTCGCCATGGCCTCGGAATACCAGGCCCTGGCGAGCCTGCCGGGCATCGAGCAGGCGCGGGTCTGGGAGCCGGAGCCGGCCACCCTGTACATCTGGGAACGCCCCCGCGCTGCCTGAGCGGCGGGTGCTCGACTGAACCAATCGGAGATCTGGCAATGAAAACCATAGACCTGTCCGTCGCCACCACGCGCGACCTCAACCAGGCCCTGCACGCCCCGGCCGAGGCGCTCGCCGCGCGCGAGTGGCTGGTGACCCATCCGGGCGGCAAGCACAACCTCGCGGTGGGGGTGAACGAAGCGCTGTCGATCACCATCGACGGCCACGCCGGCTACTACTGCGCCGGCATGAACCAGAAGGCCGACATCACCGTGCTTGGCAACGTCGGCGTCGGCGTGGCGGAAAACATGATGTCCGGCAGTGTGCGGGTACGCGGCAGCGCCTCGCAGGCCGCCGGCGCCACCGCCCACGGCGGGCTGCTGGTGATCGAGGGCGATGCCGGTGCGCGCTGCGGCATCTCGATGAAGGGCGTCGACATCGTGGTCGGCGGCAACATCGGCCACATGAGCTGCTTCATGGGCCAGGCCGGGCGGCTGGTGGTCTGCGGCGACGCCGGCGATGCGCTGGGCGATTCGCTCTACGAAACCCGCATCTACGTGCGCGGCACGGTGAAGTCGCTGGGCTCGGACTGCATCGAGAAGGAGATGCGTCCTGAGCACCTGGCCGAGCTGGCCGAGCTGCTCGATCAGGCCGGTTTCGATGCCGATCCGGCGAGCTTCAGGCGCTACGGCTCGGCCCGCCAGCTGTACAACTTCAAGGTCGACAACGCCTCGGCGTACTGACCGGTCATCCGTGGTCGGGCTGAGCCAGCCACGACCAGGAACACCCCACCGGGAACCAGCCCTGGTCCCGGCCCAGAGGAGAGTCCTCATGAGCGAGAAACATCCACCGGTGCTGCGCGAGTCGGCCACCTTCGACCGCCTGACCATCCAGGAAATCCAGCGCGCCGCGGAAACCGGCATCTACGACATTCGCGGCGGTGGCACCAAGCGCAAGGTGCCGCACTTCGACGACCTGCTGCTGCTCGGCGCGAGCATGTCGCGCTACCCGCTGGAGGGCTACCGCGAGAAGTGCGGCACCGACGTGGTGCTGGGCAATCGCTTCGCCAAGAAGCCGATCCACCTGAAGATCCCGGTGACCATCGCCGGCATGAGCTTCGGCGCGCTTTCGGCCCAGGCCAAGGAGGCACTCGGTCGTGGCGCCAGCATCGCCGGCACCAGCACCACCACCGGTGACGGCGGCATGACCCCGGAGGAACGCGGCCAGTCGCAGCACCTGGTCTACCAGTACCTGCCGTCGCGCTACGGCATGAACCCGGACGATCTGCGCAAGGCCGACGCCATCGAGATCGTCCTCGGCCAGGGCGCCAAGCCGGGTGGCGGCGGCATGCTGCTGGGGATGAAGGTCACCGAGCGGGTCGCCGGCATGCGCACCCTGCCGGTCGGTGTCGACCAGCGCAGCGCCTGTCGCCACCCGGACTGGACCGGCCCGGATGACCTGGCGATCAAGATCGCCGAGCTGCGCGAGATCACCGACTGGGAAAAACCCATCTACGTGAAGATCGGCGCCAGCCGGCCGTACTACGACGTCAAGCTGGCGGTGAAGGCCGGCGCCGACGTGATCGTGCTCGACGGCATGCAGGGCGGCACCGCGGCGACCCAGGAAGTGTTCATCGAGCACGTCGGCATCCCGATCCTCTCGGCCATTCCGCAGGCGGTGCAGGCGCTGCAGGAGATGGACATGCACCGCAAGGTGCAGCTGATCGTCTCCGGCGGCATTCGCACCGGCGCCGACGTGGCCAAGGCGATGGCCATGGGCGCCGATGCGGTGGCCATCGGCACTGCCGCGCTGATCGCCCTGGGCGACAACCATCCGCGTCTGGACGAGGAGCTGAAGAAGATCGGCTCGGCCGCCGGTTTCTATGACGACTGGCAGAACGGCCGCGATCCGGCCGGCATCACCACCCAGGACCCGGAGCTGAGCAAGCGCCTCGACCCGGTGGAAGGCGGCCGTCGGCTGGCCAACTACCTGCGGGTGCTGGTGCTGGAAGCGCAGACCATGGCCCGCGCCTGCGGCAAGTCGCACCTGCTCAACCTCGACCCCGAGGACCTGGTCGCGCTGACCGTGGAATCCGCCGCCATGGCCCGCGTGCCGCTGGCCGGTACCCGCTGGGTGCCGGGGCAGGGCTACTAGGATGAACGCGCCCACTCTCGAAAGCCCACCAAGTGCGGTCGGCGCGGCCCGGCTGCTGGATGGCCGTGCCCTGGCACTGCAGGTCCGCGCGCGGGTCGCCGCCGAGGTGGCCGAGCGCATCGCCCACGGCGGCCAGGCGCCGGGCCTGGCGGTGGTGCTGGTCGGCGAGGACCCGGCCTCGCAGGTCTACGTGCGGCACAAGATCAAGGCCTGTGAGGAGGCCGGCATCCGCTCCTACAGCCACCGCCTGGATGCGCAGGCCAGCGAGGAGGCGCTGCTCGAGCTGATCGACCGGCTCAATCGCGATCCTCAGGTCGACGGCATCCTGGTGCAGCTGCCGCTGCCGGCGCAGATCAACGTGCAGCGGGTGCTGGCGCGGATTCGTCCGGGCAAGGACGTCGACGGCTTCCACGCGGAAAACCTCGGTCGCCTGGCGGCCGGCTTTCCGGCGCTGCGGCCCTGTACCCCGAAGGGCTGCATGCGCCTGCTCGACAGCGCGCAGATCGACTGCCGCGGCAAGCTGGCGGTGGTGGTCGGCGCCTCGAACATCGTCGGCCGGCCGATGGCGCTGGAGCTGCTGAGCGCCGAGGCCACCGTGCTGATCGCCCACAAGCAGACCCGTGACCTGCCGGCGCTGGTGCGCCAGGCCGACATCCTGGTGGTCGCCACCGGGGTGCCCGGGCTGATCCGCGGCGAGTGGATCAAGCCCGGCGCGGTGGTGATCGATGTCGGCATCAATCGTCTGGGCGACGGCAGCCTGACTGGCGACGTGTGTTTCCAGGAGGCCCGCGAGCGCGCCGCCTGGATCACCCCGGTGCCTGGTGGGGTGGGGCCGATGACCATCGCCTGTCTGCTGGAAAACACCCTGGAAGCGGCGCAGAACGCCGTGTTCATTCCCGTTTAGGAGCTTGCAGATGTCGCTCAAACCTGTTGCACGCGCCGTTGCGCGCGCCTTGCCGCTGATGCTTCTCGCGCCGCTTGCGCTGGCCGATGAAGCGACGCTGGATACCGGCGTCACCGCCTGGATGATGACCGCCACCCTGATGGTGCTATGCATGTGCCTGCCGGGCCTGGCGCTGTTCTATGGCGGCATGGTCCGCGCCAAGAACATGCTCTCGTTGTTCACCCAGTGCTTCGCCGTGGCGGGCGTGGTCGGCATCCTCTTCGTGGTCTATGGCTACAGCCTGGTGATCGACACCACCGGGATGGTCGCGGGCGAGTACACGCTGAACAGCTTCGTTGGTGGCCTGTCGCACCTGATGCTCAACGGCATGACCAGCGAAAGCCTGGTACTGGGCATGCCCGAAGGCGTGTTCGTGACCTTCCAGATGAGCTTCGCGATCATTACCCCGGCGCTGATCGCTGGCGCCTTCGCCGAGCGCATGAAGTTCGTCGCCGCGCTGCTGTTCATGGCGCTCTGGTTCACCCTGGTCTACGCGCCCATGGCGCACATGGTCTGGGGTGGGCCTGGCGCGCTGATGCACAACTGGGGTGTGCTGGACTTTGCCGGCGGCACCGCGGTGCACATCAACTCCGGTGTCGCCGCGCTCGCCGCCTGTCTGGTGCTGGGCAAGCGCAAGGGCTATCCGCAGCAGCACATGCCGCCGCACAACCTGGTGTTCACCCTGATCGGCGCGGCGCTGCTGTGGGTCGGCTGGTTCGGCTTCAACATCGGCTCGGGCGTGGCGGTCAACGGCCTGTCCGGCGTGGTGATGCTCAATACCCAGCTCGGCGCCTGCGCCGGGATCGTCGGCTGGATGCTCATCGAGGTACTGCGCGTCGGCCGGCCGAGTGCGCTGGGTCTGGCTTCCGGGGCGCTCGCCGGGCTGATCGGCATCACCCCGGCCTGCGCCTATGTCGGCCCTGGCGGTGCGCTGGTGATCGGCCTGCTCAGCGGCGCGGCCTGCTTCCTCGCCGTGAGCCAGCTGAAGCAGCGCCTGGGCTATGACGACACCCTCGATGTGTTCAGCCTGCACGGCATCGGTGGCATCGTCGGCGCGCTGCTTACCGGGGTGTTCTGCGCGCCGGCCCTGGGCGGCTACGTCGAGGGCACGCAGATCGGTCTGCAGCTGTGGGCCCAGCTCAAGGGCGTGCTGTTCACCTTCGTCTACTGCTTCGTCATCAGCTGGCTGATCCTCAAGCTGCTCGACCGCCTGATCGGCCTGCGCGTCAGCCCGGAAGTCGAGGAGATGGGCCTGGATCTGGGCGAGCACAACGAGCGCGCCTACAGCAACTGACACTGTGGGAATGAACGACGCCGGGCACCGCCCGGCGTCGTGCTTTGTGCATCTCGTAGGGTGGACGACGCCGTGTTCGTCCACCGCAACTCCGCGATGGTGGATGGCTTCGACCATCCACCCTACGAACGACCGACCGTTCGCGACCCGTAGGGTGGACGACGCCGTGTTCGTCCACCACGACCCCGCGATGGTGGATGGCTTCGGCCATCCACCCTACGAACGACCGACCGTTCGCGATTCGTAGGGTGGACGACGCCGTGTTCGTCCACCACGACCCCGCGATGGTGGATGGCTTCGGCCATCCACCCTACGAACGACCGACCGTTCGCGACCCGTAGGGTGGACGACGCCGTGTTCGTCCACCACGACCCCGCGATGGTGGATGGCTGCGACCATCCACCCTACGACCGACCGTTCGCGACCCGTAGGGTGGACGACGCCTTGTTCGTCCACCGCAACCCGACCATCCACCCCACCACAAAGACCCTGCACAAACGCCGTCCGCGCTGCGCCGTTTTGGGCTGTTTGCCGGTCGCGGTGAGCCGCGCTTGTGCAGAAATGCCGGCTGACCAGGGCTGCGTTCTGCGGCTTTTGCCGGCATCCGCCGGCAAGCCCTTGCAGATCAAGGGACAGCGCATTCCTGGCATGCTCCATGCTTTCTTTAAAAGAACAAAAAGTTCCTATCAGGAATTTAATTTCAGGGGCGAAACGCCCTCTCACCGATGAATCGGGCCCGTCACCAGAGGAGGCTTCCATGACTACCGATGCGCCGCAGGCGATGGCCAGCACGCCGCTCTACCAGCAGCAGCCGCAACCCGTCCCGGCCACGCGCCGGCTGCTGGTCAGCCAGTCGCTCGTGCAGCCGGAGGTAAATGCCCTGCAGGCCGCCCTGGCGCAATTCGCCGAGCCGCTGCAGGTGCTGGTGCTGGGCGAATCGGCTGTCGATCCCGTTGCGCTTGATTCCGTCGAAGCCTTCGCCGGGCCACAGCTGCTGCGCGCGCGCCTGCAGACACTGCTGGCGACGGCCCCGGTCGGCACCCGCTTGTACCTGTGCGGCGACGAAGTGTTCCTCTGGGACTGCCGCCAGTTGGCCGAGGAGGCCGGGCTGCTCGACGAGGAGATCGAGCTGTTCCGCACCGGCGCCCGACGCCGGCTGTACTGCGTGCACTGCGCGACCTTCCAGGACATCACTGATGAGGCCCTCTCCGAGTGCACCTGCTGCGGCGTGCAGCTGCTGGTGCGCACGCACTTCTCCCGCCGCCTGGGGGCGTACATGGGCGTGTGCAGCGACCCCAACCTGCCGCGCGCGGAGGTGCGGCCATGAGCGCCGCCATCGAGGTCCGGGTGGCCGCGGTGCGCCAGCTCACGCCGGTGGTGCGCGAATTCACCTTCGAGCCGCTGCAGGGGCGTTTGCCGGGCTTCTCCGCCGGCAGCCACGTGGTGGTGCACATGCCGCTGGCCGAGCGCACCTTGCGCAACGCCTATTCGCTGCTCAGTGACCCGACCGAGCGCGGTCACTACCGCATCGCCGTGCGCCTGCAGGACGAATCCCGCGGTGGCTCGCGCTTCATGCACGAGCAGGTGAAGGAGGGCGATCGGCTGCAGCTGTCGCCGCCGGCCAACCTGTTCTCGCCGAGCAGCCAGGCACGCCGGCACCTGCTGATCGCCGGCGGCATCGGCATCACGCCGTTTCTTTCCTACCTGCCCGAGCTGCGCGCCCGCGGTGCCGACTTCAGCCTGCATTACGCCTTCCGCGGCGGGCTGACCGACGCCTATCGCCAGCAGCTGCAGGCCGAGCTGGGCGAGCGGCTGAGCTGCTACGACGCCGAGGCCGGCTGCTTTCTCGACCTGCCGCGCCTGCTTGGCGAGCAACCGCTGGGCAGCCACGTCTACGTCTGCGGCCCGCAAAGCCTGATCGAGGCGGTGCGCGAACAGGCTGCCGCGCTGGGTTGGCCAGCCAGTCGCGTGCACTGGGAAGTCTTCGCCGCGCCCGAGCCGGGGCAGCCCTTCGTCGCGCAGCTGGCGCGCAGCGGCAAACGGGTGGCGGTAGGCAGCGACTTCAGCCTGCTGGAAGCACTGGAGCAGGCCGGCGTCGAGGTGCCCAACCTCTGCCGCGGCGGTGTCTGCGGCCAGTGCGACACGCGCTACCTGGACGGCGAGGTGGAACACCGCGACGCCTTCCTCGGTGCTGCCGAGCGCGCTACCCACCTCATGCCCTGTGTCTCGCGCGGCCGTTGCGGCAGCGCGCTGTTGCTCGATCTCTAGGAGTTCACCATGCCCGTCACCTTCAAGCCGCTGGAAAGCTATCGCGACGATTTCAGCTTCGCCAACAGCGCCGAGGCGATCCGCCGTTTTCCCTTTCCCTTCGCCGAAGACAGCTACATGTATTCGGTGAACATCGAGCCGGCCACCCCGCGCGAGCCGGGCTCGGTGTTCGCCCACTGGTTCGATATCGACGAGCACTACCTCTCCGAAATGGCCGAGCGTGCGCTGGTGCTGGAGAAGGACCCTGACCGCTGCCTGGTGATGCCGCACATGGCCCAGGCCGCCTGGGACACCCTGGAGATGCTGATGGAGCACCTGGCCGCCGACTACCCGGAGCACTTCGAGTTGCGCCGCGAGGGCAGCGACTGGCTGTGGATCAACCGCCCGCTGCAGATCGAACAGCGCTTCACCTTCGGCGACCCGGCGAGCCTGCCCTGCGAGCCGCTGGAGTACATCACCCGCCAGGTCCAGGGCGACTTCGCCGTGCTCGACCAGCGCGACGGCAACCTCTACATGGACGCCGGCATGGTCACCTGCCCGGCGGACTGGTCGATCAAGTTCGACGCCGGCATGAGCTTCACCCAGTGGCACGCGCCGGTGCCGATGGCGCACCAGATGGGCGTGTTCGAACGGGCGCTGAAGTACCTGCTGAACATCCAGGTCGACCACCCGGTGCGCCGGCTGAACTGGACCATGACCATCAACCCGCGCCTGGACACCTCCTCGGAGACCTTCCACGAGTGGGGCCACGAGCGCAGCCAGATCACCCCCGAGAACGTCGCGCGCAAGGTCCACCTGCGCGTCGAGCTGCAGTTCATGCCGCGCCTGCCGCGCAGCAACGCGCTGCTGTTCGGCATCCGCACCTACCTGATCAGCCTCGAGGAGCTGGCCAGCAACCCGGCCTGGGCCTGCCGCCTGCACCGGGTGCTGCGCGACCTGCCCGAGGCCATCGCCGACTACAAGGGCCTGAGCCTGTACCGGCAGACGGTGGTGGACTGGCTCGCGCAGTTCGACCCCGAAGCCGTCGCCGCCTGAATTCGAACCCGGCGCCGTGCGCGGCGCACCCACATCCGAAGGAGACTCACATGGCCACATCATGGCGCATTTCCGCCCTCGCCGAGCGCCACCGCGCGCTGGGTTCGGCACTCGAAGACTGGAACGGCATGGGCACCGCCTGGACCTACGAAGCGGTCGATCTGGCCGACGCCCACGAGGCGATCCGCACCCGCGCCGGGCTGATGGACGTGTCCGGGCTGAAGAAGGTCCACTACGTCGGCCCGCACGCGCAGAGCCTGCTCGAGTACGCCACCACCCGCGACATCTCGAAGATCTATCCGGGCAAGTCGGTCTACGCGACCATGCTCAACGAGGCCGGCAAGTTCATCGACGACTGCGTGATCTACCGCACCGGGCCTAATGCCTTCATGGTCGTGCACGGTGCCGGCCAGGGCTACGAGATGCTGCTGCGCTCGGCCCAGGGTCGCCAGGTTGCGGTGCTGTTCGATGACGATCTGCACGACCTTTCGCTGCAGGGGCCGCTCGCGGTGGAGTTCCTCGCCGAGCACGTGCCGGGCATCCGCGAGCTGCCGTACTTCCACCACCTGCAGACGCGCCTGTTCGGCTGCCCGGTGATGATCTCGCGCACCGGCTACACCGGCGAGCGCGGCTACGAAATCTTCTGCAAGGCCGCCGACGCGCCGCTGATCTGGGACAGCATTCTCGAGCTGGGCAAGCCTCTGGGCATCATCCCCTGCGCCTTCACCGCGCTGGACTGGCTGCGGGTGGAGAGCTACCTGCTGTTCTATCCCTACGACAATTCCGAGATGTACCCCTTCGCCGACCAGCCGGCTGGCGACACGCTCTGGGAGCTGGGCCTGGACTTCACCGTCTCGCCGACCAAGGGCGAGTTCCGTGGCGGCCTGGAGCATGCGCGGCTCAAGGGCAAGGAGCGCTTCCGCATCTTCGGCGTGCTGCTGCAGGGCGAGCAGGCTGCCGAGCCGGGCGACACTCTCTGGGCCGATGGCCGCCAGGTGGGCGTCATCACCTGCCCGATGTATTCGCGGCTGACCGGCAAGTCCATGGCCATCGCCCGAATGGATGTGGCCTACGCCGAGCAGGGCAGCGCGCTGGAGGTGCGCGGCAGCCTGACGGTGGCGGCGATTGCCCACAGCCTGCCGTTCGACGATCCGCAGAAGACCAAGCGCACCGCGAAGGGCTGAGCCCTCGCGCAACCCGTGTTCCCTGGGGCGGGAACAGGCAGCGACAGGGATGTTGCCGCCACCTGTTCCGGCCCCACAGTTTTTCTAATCCGGGAGCGTACCCATGTTCAGCTGGCTCAACGGTGGCTGGGGATTTTTGCTCTGCGCCGGCATCGCCGAGATCTGCTACGCCGCGGTGATCCCGCGCACCCAGGGCTTCACCCGGCTGTGGCCGACGCTCTACTGCGCATCCTTCATCATCCTCAGCCTGTACCTGCTGGCCCTGGCGATGCGCACCTTGCCGGTAGGCACCGCCTACGCGGTGTGGGTCGGCATCGGCGCGGTGGGCACCGCGATCTACGGCATGCTGGCACTCGACGAGCCGACGCATATCGCGCGCATCGCCTGCCTGGCGCTGATCGTCGGCGGGGTGGTCGGACTCAAGCTGGTCAGCGATACGCCGCTGGCCTGACGGATCGGGGAGGGGCGCCGTCATGAGAGTGCAGGTACTGCAGCATTTGCCCTGTGAAGACATCGGTAGCATGCGCGACTGGTTCGCCAGCCGTGGCGCGCAGCTCGACTACACCCGCTTCCATCAGGCCGACGCCTGCCTGCCGCCGCTAGCCGGCCTCGACCTGATCGTGGTCATGGGCGGGCCGATGAGCGTCAACGACGAAGCGAGCCTGCCCTGGCTGATCGAGGAAAAGCGCTTCCTGCGTGAAGCGATCGACGCCGGCATCGCGGTGCTCGGCATCTGCCTGGGCGCCCAACTGATCGCCAGCGCCCTGGGCGCGCGAGTCAAAGCCAACCCGCTGAAGGAGATCGGCTGGTTCAGCGTCTGGCGCAGCGGCGTCAGCCCTGATGGCTGCTTCGCCTTCCCCGAACGCGAGCTGCTGTTCCACTGGCACGGCGAAACCTTCGAACTGCCACCAGGAGCCGTGCGCCTGGCACTCAGCGACGCCTGCAGCAACCAGGCCTTCCAGTACGGCAGCCGCGTCATCGGCCTGCAGTGCCACCCGGAGATGACCGAAGACATCATCCAGGCACTGATCAAGGCATTCCCCGACGAACTCCAGCCCGGCCAACCCTGGGTGCAATCGCCCACCGACCTGCTGGCCCAGCCGGCTGCCAGCTACAAGGCGGGGCAGCGGTTGGTCGAGTGGGTGTTGGAGTATCTGCTGGGGTAGTGGAGGGCGCTTGCGCCGCACCGCCGAAGGGATGTGCGCGGAAAAACTTCAACCCGCCGGCTTTATTCCCCAACCCGCTTGAGTGCGACCACAGGCCTGGACTAACCTCGGGCCAGCAGGGAACGCACGCCATCCTCCTCCGGGGCCGGACAGCCGCCGAACCCCCGCCAGTATCAAAAACCACCAGGATTCACTGTCGAGCGCGATTTTAATGTGCTGCGAGGTAGTGCAGTTTTTGTGATGAATCGCGGTCGGTCGCCGTTTTTTGCCCATGCTGGGTGAACAGTAGTAATGGATTCACAAAAAGCAGACGTCAAGCGAATGCAGCCGGTCCTTTAGCAAAGCGTCTGAGTGATTGCTTTGAAAGAGATTTTTCCAAAAACGCATCTCCGAAAAATCGGAGTTATATAGGCGCGACCGTTATGCATTAACACTGCACGCGGTCTAATCACTGTTAAGCATCATGACCAAATACGAAGAATTTACTGACTATCACCTTTCCGCCAAAGTATTCGTCATAGAAACTGAGTTCGGTGGCAGAAAGGGCCCGATATTCGACGACTATAGAGGGCAATTTTTATGGCATATAGACGGAGAGACATGCACAGATTGGGATGCTCGCTATGTTTTCGAGGGTGGTCAAGTAGCACCAGGTGAGAGCGCTATGTGCAAAATTGTGGTCTCCAATAACCTTATAAAATACTCTGGTGGAAACTTTCCAGAGGGTGCGCAATTCGGTATCCGTGAAGGATCTAGAGTCGTAGCTGTGGGTGTTATTGAATCAAGCAAGGTGCCAAATGCTTAACAAGGCCAAGCAGCATCGCGCACTGCGTGCGCTGGACCTCGCTACGCTCGGCCGCTGTTGGCGGCGTTAGGCATCAATCAGATATGCGTGAACTTCAGGCACTTATCCAAGATCTAGAATCCCCTGACTCATCTGTTCGAGATAAGGCAGCTTTAGACTTGATGGACATTCAGGATGCCAGCGCAGTAGAACCACTACTTAGAGCAATCGCTAAGCCTGAGAACGTTAATCATCGGGGAACGCTTGTTTATGCTCTAAGTGAATTCAACTGTGAAGCCATTTTACCGGAGCTTGTAGAGCTGGCACTAACCGGAAATTATGAAGTTTGTGCCGGCGCTTGTAGCATCATTGAGGAATCAATAACATCAGCAGAGACCGCTAATCTGGTGCAGGCACAGTTAAAGAATTTCGTCTCAAGTACACAGCTAGCAGAGCATAACCAGATAGCACTGCAACACCTTCTTGAACTAACTTCGTCAAATGGCTGGCCTGCGACATGACGCCTAACAACTGGTTCAAACCGTTCGCTTCGCTCACTGGGACGGGCTAAAGCCCGCCCCTTAACCAAACGTTAGAAAGGAGGCACCGTGACATTCGAGCAAGTTGCAATTGAGCTCAGGCAATTGAGCGAAGAGGTGCCGAAACCATTACGCCTGCCTAGTGAGCACGAAGTGGCAGCGGCAGAGTCAAGGTTAGATGTCTCTTTTCACCCTGAGTTTCGCCGTTATTTGCTCGAGCTTTCAGATGTCGTATTCGGCCCGTTTGAGCCAGTCACAATCACGGCCCCCGACTCACATACACACTTGGACAGAGTTGCTTCTCACGCCTGGTCAGATTGGGGTGTCCCACGTGATTTAATTCCAATATGTCACGACAACGCCGATTTCTATTGTGTGACTAAGGACGGAGTTGTCGTGTTCTGGTCCCATGACATGCAAGATCTGTCTGGAGCGAAATGGCCATCAGTAAAACATTGGATAAAAGATGTCTGGATCGAAGAAACAAAATCTTTCTAACAAGGCGAGGCACGGCGACGGCTTTTTCGTTGCGCCTTCGGCTTCACTGCAAAGCCGCGCGTGCTGGCGGCGTTAGGCACTGCACATGAATATCGAGCAGGCTTCAGCATTCTACTATTTCGATTTCATAGCCAGCGAAACAAGTAATCGGGGACAGACCACGGTTTTCCAAGGCTCGGCGCAATGCGCTGCACTTATGGTGCCCTAACAGTTACGAGGTGGCGTGATGGCGCCATCTGCAGTTCCTGTCTCAAGCTACCTAAAATCCTGAAAGGGCTCAGATTGAGCTGGCCCCGTTTTATCGTTATCCATCTCTGCATGAACCAAGGAGTTGCAGTGTATGTACAAATTCGGATCTTTCTGTCTTGGCCTCTCCATGCTCTGGCTGCAAGGATGCTCCGATTCGAACGTGGAAGCGGTGCGAGATGCGAAGTACGACGGGGGCAGGCACAAGGTTGGCGTTCTTCTCGACAGACGAGAGGAGTGTGACGATCAGCAATGGGAGTCCGTGGCGGATGCCAGCGACAACGTCACTGTGACCGTGCTGTGCACCTTCGAGCTTTCCAGCGCTGTGGTTGAGCGCGCGATGGCGGTGAAAACCGCCGAGGTAGCGATGAAAAAGGAGTCGCTGCTGCAAAGCTATGCCAGGACCCGTCAGCAGGCCGAAGCGTCCTATCACGACGCGGTCGAGGCGGTGGGGCGGGTCAACGCCAGCTATGAACGATCAATAGCGACCGCGGAGCGGGAACTCGAACAGGAAAAAGCCGAGCTGGCCCGGGCCCAGGCGGCGGGCGAGCAGGATTACCTCGTCAAGAGTCTTTCGGCCAACGTCGAGTATCTGGTCAAGGAAGTGGCGAAGACCAAGCAATACGCGCAGGAAAATCTGGCACGCGCGCGTGACGACCAGGCCCTGAGAAAAGGCCAGGTCGATTACCTGGTCAGCATCGAGAAGGACGTCCGACGCGCGGCGGATGATTACGCGGATGCCCAGATGGCCGCCTTTGAGGATGAGTTCGAGCAGAACACCAGGGTGACGAACCTGGTCGCCTTCGAACGATTGGCTTCCGGTCCCAAGCTGAGCGCGTACAAGACCGTTGCCAGGGCCCGTTACGCTACGAAAGAAGAACTGCTCGACCGGCAGGTGCCTACCAGCCAGACGGGGGCAATGGGCCTCGCTGTCGGACTTCGCAGCGCCGATGAAGCGAAGGTGGCAGCCTATTTCACCGAGGAAACGCAGAAGTTGAGGCCCGGCTTCTATGCACAGGTACAACCTGAGCCCTTCTCCTGCTCGATATACAAGGACGGCGTGAAACTTTGCGTCTTCGGGGAATAAGGCAGCTATCGGGGACAGACCACGGTTTCCCACAAATCGGCGCAATGCACTGCGCTTATTGCGCCCTACGAGATGGCCTCCTGCCGCCATCTTGCCGTTCCGGCGTCACACCACCTCGACCCCGGCACAGCGCGCATGCACACCGCTGGCAAAGCTCCAGTTGGGGTCGTTGTAGGTCTGGCCCAGCCAGCGCTGGGTCAGGTCGCGGTAGTCGCGGCTGTTGCGGTAGCTGGCGATGAACTGGTTGAGGGCCTGCAGCAGGCTGGCGTTCTGTGGTTTGCGGGCCACGGCGGCGGAGTAGAACCAGAGCTCGCCGGCCAGGTTGCCGGGGAGGATTTCCAGTTGGCCGCGCCAGGGGCTGTCGCTGCCGTAGCAGGCCCAGTGGTAGATCGGCAGGTCGATGGCGAAGGCGTCCACCACGCCGTCGAGCAGGCAGCGGTGGATCTGGCTCTGGTCGTTGTAGGCCAGCAGATTGGCCAGCTGCACGCGGCCGCCGGGCTGCTGCAGGTTGGCCTGCCAGCGCAGGCCGAGGTTTTCCAGCACGGCCAGGGCGGCGGGGTCGTTGACGCAGCCCAGTACCCGGCCCTGCAGGTCTTCGAGGCTGTTGATGCGGCTGTCGCCGGCGCGGCGGGCGAGTACGTAGGGCAGGAACACGTAGGGATCGGAGAAGGCCACCTCGGCGTAGCCGGGCATGGGCGGTAGCGCGCTCCAGACCAGGTCGACCTCGGCCTCGCGACGCTGGCCGCCGCACTCCAGCAGTTGCAGGCAGCGATCCCAGGGATGCTCGACGAATTCGCAGCGCACCCCCAGCCAGTGGGCGAAGGCCTGCGCCAGCTCGGCGTCCAGTCCGCGCAGCGGGCGGCCGGGCGCGTCGCGGAAGGACAGGCCCTTGAATTGCGGCTCGATGGCGATGCGGATCAGGCCGCGCTCGCGGATGCGTTGCAGGCGGTCGGGCAGGGCGCCGAGCTTTTCCTCGCCGAGCAGACGCTGCAGGGCTTGCGCACGCTCAGTCGGCGGTTGTTCGGCATACAGATGATGAAGATCGGCGAGCAGGCCCTGGCTCCAATTGCCGCGGTTGCGCAGGTGCTGGTCGACGGCCATGCCGAGGCCGACGCCGGCGCTGATCACGCGGTTGTTGGATTCGATTTCGCCGAGCTGGGCGCCGGTCTGGCTGAGCAGGCCGTGCAGGGTGGCGAGGGACTCGCCGACGCGCTCGCCCAGTTGCGCCAGGCGCTCCTCGGAGCTGCGCAGCAGGTCTTCGAGCTGTTCGCCGAGTACGCCCAGGTCGATCTGGCGGTAGGCCTGACGGGCGTTCTCCTGGGTGCGCAGGGCGAGGTCGCGGATCTCGTTGGCGACCACTGCGAAGCCACGCCCGGCCTCGCCGGCGTGCGCTGCCTCGATGGAGGCATTGAGCGAGAGCAGCTGCACTGTGCGGCCGATGTTGTCGATGGCATCGATGACCTGTCGAGAGGCCTGCGAGCGTTCTTCGATCAGCTGCACCAGAGCGTTCAGGCGCTCGCCGAAGAAGACGCGGGTGGCCGTCAGCTCGGCCTGCATGGCCAGGCGCAGCTGTTCGGCGCTGTGGCCGCTGTCGTCGACGAAGCCGCGGGTCTGGCCGACGAAGCTCAACTGCTCGGCGCAGCGCGCGGCAATCTCGGCGAAAGTGCCCTCGACCTGATCCACCGCCTGCAGTGCATGCCGCTGCAGCGACTGCAGCCGCGCCAGCAGGGGCTCCAGTGCGCCGGTATCGGTCTGCGGCTGGGCTGGCCGGCTGCCACGCAGCAGGCATTCGCGCAGCGCCGCTGGCATGTCCGGGGCATCCATCTCCAGCGCGGCCTCGATCTGCCCGGCGAGCAGGTGCTGGCGCCAGTCGGGCGCAGGTCGGCTGGGTGTGGCAAAGCGATTGATCAGGGCCATGGCTTACCTCTGTCGTTCAGGCGACGCGATTGATGCTGCCGGTGCAGCAGCGCAGCAGGTCGTGCTTCAGCGCCTGGGCGCATTGGCTCAGGTAGTCCGGATCGGTTTGCGGGTGGCCCTGGACGATGAACAGTACGGCGCTGCTTTCCGGTTGCAGGGCGGTGGCGGCGCACTGGCGGTATTCCATGCGGCAGAGCACCTGGCCGGCGCCGTCGAGATAGGCGTACTCGCCGGCCGGCAGGGCTTCGTTGCGTTCGCTGCCCAGTGGCTGGAAGGGCTCGCCGCCGCGGGCCAGGGTCAGGCTCACCGGCAGCTGCAGGCGCTGCAGGTCGTGGGCGCCGATCGACAGGCCGCTGTTCAGCGACCACTGGTTGTAGAGATCGACGATGGGCGAGATCGGGCGCAGTGCGCCATTGCGCAGATACACCTCGAGCAGCGCCTGGGGGGACGCCGGGAAGCGTCTGGGCGAGCGGCCGAGGCGCTGGCGTAGCTGGTCGAAACCCTGCATCCGCTGGCGGCTGGCATGGACATCGAACGCTGCCTGCAACTCGCCAAGGCGCGCCGTGAGGGCGCTGCCGTAGTGGCGGTTGTCGAGTGAGTGGAGGCTGAAGGCGATGGCCTGCAGGCCGAGAGTCGGGGGTGTGGCGAGGCGGAAGATCGGACTGAGCATGCTGGTATCCGCCGGGCCGACGCCTGCGCGCCGGCCCGTACGGCTCACTTCTTGGTCATGGGACTGTTGTAGCTGTGCTTCTCGTGGCGAATGGTCGCCCAGACGGCGAAGACGGTGAGGGCCACGGCGATCACCACGATGGTGACGGTGACGGCGGGCTTGTCGGCGAAGGTGAAGATGGCGCTGGCACCTTCCCAACTGCTGATCGGACTGCTCATGGCATTGCTCCTGAAGAATGGCGCGCGGTACGGGACCGCGCGCAAGGGTGATCAGACGGTTTTGACTTCCGCCACCACCAGGGTCGCGCTGGCGCTGTCGGTGCTGACGTAGGTGGTGCTGGCGCCGGTCAGTGCCCACTCCGGGTAGGCCTGCGCCGGTACTTCGGTGAGGTCCAGGCCGCGTTCTTCGGCATGTGCCGGAACCCGCAGCACGCCCATCTTCTTCATCGCCAGGGAGATCA
This sequence comes from Pseudomonas mangrovi, assembly GCF_003052585.1. Classification (GTDB taxonomy): domain Bacteria; phylum Pseudomonadota; class Gammaproteobacteria; order Pseudomonadales; family Pseudomonadaceae; genus Aquipseudomonas; species Aquipseudomonas mangrovi. The sequence goes on from NZ_QASN01000014.1 coordinate 39,005, forward strand.
GGTAGCCGGGGATGAAGCCGAGCAGACCGAGCACCACGGCGCCGCCGAACTGGCCGAGGAAGTTCACCGGCGGCACGCCTTCACCCATGTTCGGGTAGCCGCTGAGGAAGATGCCGCTCAGGGTCAGCCCGGCGAAGCCGGCGAAACCGTGTACGGCGAAGGCGCCGACGGCGTCGTCGATCTGCCGCTTGACCAGGAACTTGTGCACCAGCGGTGCGCTGGCGGCCACGCCCATGCCGATCACGTAGGCCAGCGGCGGGTAGTAGACGTCCAGGCCCGGCGCCACCGAGATGATCCCGATCAGCCCGCCGGACATCATCCAGAAGGGTTCGCGGGTGGTCAGGTAGGCGCCGATCAGGCCGCCGGCAAAACCCATCAGGGTGTTGAAGGCAAAACCGGAGAGCGTCGCCGGCTGGCCGTAGATGTTGGTCCACTGGCCGCCGACGTTGAAGATGATGCAGCCGCCGAGGAAGCCGAAGAAGCCGACGATCACCAGCATCAGGCCGATCACGCTCATCGGCATGCTGTGGCCGGTGATGCTGTTGGCGCTGCCGTCGGCGTTGAAGCGGCCGATCCGCGCGCCGACGTTGATCACCACGCCGAGGGTGAAGAAGCCGGCGATCATGTGCACGCAGCCCGCCGCACCGACGTCATGGAAGCCCCACTGGGTGGTCAGCCAGCCGGTCGGGTGCCAGCTCCAGGCCGCGCCGAGGATCCACACCACCGAGCCGAGGATGACGGCGAGGATGATGAAGGCGCTCATGCGGGTGCGCTCGATGAGAGCGCCGGACATGATCGAGGCGGTGGTGGCGGCGAACAGCGCAAACGCCCCCCAGAAGATCCCGGTGGCGTTGTCGCTGATGTTCGGCCCCATGCTCTGGCTCCACGGCAGGGCGGCCGAGGCGGCTTCCATGTCGAGGACGAAGCCGCCTGCGAAGCCGTTGTAGATGAACCAGCCGAAGAAGAAGAAGGTGGGGACGATGAAGGCGAAGGCGAGGATGTTCTTTACCCCGGCGGTCAGCACGTTCTTCAGGCGCGAGGCACCGATCTCGTACGACAGGAAGCCGGCGTGGATCACCATCATCAGCGCGATGCACCACCAGTAGAAGATTTCCATGTTGATGGTGCCGGACATCTGGACGAGCTGGTTGAGCTCTTCCAGCGTAGGAGTTGCCTGTTCCATTGCGGATTCCTCGATGCAGTTTGAAGGTGCGTTCGGTTCGGCAGATCGAGTGCGAAGAAGGCATGCCAGTCGGGGCTGGCTTATTTATCTTGAGTTATAAAAAGTTCCCAGTATGAATTTGCAAGGGCTGTGCCAGCTGCCGCTTTCCGGCTCCGGTGGCCGCCCGGCGCGGCCTCTGCAATGGCGCCTGGCGCAGGCCTGCCCCCTTTCTGTACGCCGCGCCGGCACGGCGCCTGTTATTGGGTCGCGCTCAGTCGCGCTGCGCGAGCATGCTCTGGATCTTCTGCACCGACTCCTGGGTGCGCCGCGCCAGGTTGCGGACCTCGTCGGCGACCACGGCAAAGCCGCGACCCTGTTCACCGGCGCGCGCCGCCTCGATGGCGGCGTTGAGCGCCAGCAGGTTGGTCTGTTCGGCGATGCCCTTGATCGAACCGGCGACCTGGGCGATCTGCCCGTAGGTGCTCTGGATGCTCTGCTGTTCCCGCGCGCGCAGTGACTCGGCGGCCTTCTCGTCGCTGATGTCGCGCACCGCGCCGACCACCCGCAGCAGCGTGCCCCTGGCGTCGTACAGGCAACGGCCGCGCTCGCGGAACCAGGTCTCGCCGCGGGTCTTGTGGCGCATGCGGTACTCGACCACGTAGGCCGGCTCGCCGCCGGGATTGGCGATGTGGTCGGCGAACACCCGCATGACCTCTTTGAGATCCTCGGCGGGAACGATGGCGAAGAAGCTGTCCCAGCCATCGGCGAACTCGGCGCGGCTGTAGCCGATCAGGTGGCGGAACTGCTCGGACCAGCGAATCACGTTGTGCGGATGATCCGGGTCGCCATTGACTACCGTGAGGTCCCAGCACCCCTCGGTGAGGGTCTGCCGGGTCAGCTCCCAGGCCTGCTCGTCCTGCAGCCAGCGCGTCTGCCGGGCGGCCTGGTCGAGGAGCTCGGTCTCGCATTCGGCCAACTGCCGGGTCAGTTGCTCGCGCTGGCGTTCGCTGTCGGCCAGTTTCTCGCACAGCAGCCGGTACTGCTCGGGGCTGCACGGCGGGGGCGGGGTGGCACCGACCTGCTGGCGGAATTGCTGGTGATCCTGCCAGCGCCGGTCGAGCCGCTGCAGGGCGTCGAGCAGTTGCGGATGGCGCTGCAGGCGCCGATTGTGCCGAGCCTCGACCGACTGGTCATTGGCCAGTTGGCTGAGCCACTGGGTGAGGTCCTGCGCGAGCTCCCTGGATGCATCTCTGAACCACATCGGCCACTACTCCTTGCTGGAAGACCACCGCCGCCGCCCCGATAGCGGCGCGGGCGGGCAGGGCTGATTAGCAATTCTCCGGCCAGGTGCGTGGCTCAGGCGCGCACGCGGGTCTTGTCCGGGTCGTAGGCGACGGTGCTGGCGGCCACCTGCGCGGCGATGCGCTTCTGCTGGCCGTCGAGCTTGCCGATCTCGACCCGCGTGCCGGGCTCGCAGTAGCCGATGTCCAGGCGGCACAGGGCGATGTTGGCGCCCAGCAGCGGCGAGCGGGTGGCGCTGGTGATCACGCCGATCTGTGCCCGGCCGAGGTGCACGCAGTCGCCGTGGTGCGCCTGTTCGTTGCCCTCCAGCTGCAGGCAGACCAGCTTGCGCTGCGGGTTGGCGCTGCGCCGCAGGAGGGCTTCGCGGCCGATGAAGTCGTCCTGCTTGGACTTGAGCGGCACGCAGAAGCCGATACCGGCTTCGAAGGGGTCGGTCTGGTCGCAGAACTCGTAGCCTGCGAAGATCAGCCCGGCCTCGATGCGCAGGCTGTCCAGTGCATCGAGGCCCAGCGGCACCAGGCCGAGCGGTTCGCCCAGCTGCCAGAGCCTGTTCCACACCTTCATCGCATCGTCCGGGTGGCACCAGATCTCGTAGCCCAGCTCGCCGGTGTAGCCGGTGCGCGAGACCATCAGCGGGCAGCCGTCGTAGTCGTCCAGGCGGCCGGTGAGAAAGCGGAACCAGCCCAGCGCGGTCAGCGCCGGCTGGGTGCCGGGGGTCCAGATCATCCGGCTGAGCAACTCGCGGCTGAGCGGGCCCTGCACGGCGATGTTGTGGATCTGCTCGGAGGCGGACTTGATCCAGACCTTCATGCCGAGTTTCTGTGCCTGCTCGCGCAGCCAGACGCCGGCGTAGTCCTCGCCGCAGATCCAGCGGAAGGCGTCCGGGCCCAGGCGCAGCAGCGTGCCGTCGTCGAGCATGCCGCCGTGCTCGTAGCACATCGCCGAGTAGACCACCTGGCCGACCGCCAGCTTGCGCACGTCGCGGGTCAGGCAGTAGTTGAGCAGCGCTTCGGCGTCCGGGCCGAGCACCTCGAACTTGCGCAGCGCCGACAGATCCATCACCGCCACCCGCTCGCGGCAGCCGTGGTATTCGGCGATGGCGCCATGGCCGTCGTAACGGGTCGGCGTCCACCAGCCGCGGTAGTCGATGAACTGCCCGGTGAGTGCCGAGGTGCCGGGATGGAAACCGCTCTGCCGGGTCAGCACCGGCTCTGCGTCGGGCGTTTTTCGAGTGGCCATGGCGATACTGAAACGCTCCTGTGCGCTGTAGACGCGGATGTGGATGTCGCTGGGCTGCCAGCCGTTGGCCGGGTCGATATCGTCGGGACAGGAGCTGCTGGCGCAGACCAGCTCGGTCATGGCGCGCAGCAGCACGTAGTCGCCGGGACGCGACCAGGGCTCGTCGAAGGTCAGCTGCTGGTGGGCATCCACCGCGGTGTTGTAGAAGAAGTTGATCGCCGCCCAGCCCGGCCGCGCCTGGACGCCGTGGCCGGCGAGGGTGCGGCTGATGTTGTCGCTGCAGTTGGGGTGGCCGAAGTAGCCCTGGCTCTCGTAGTAGCGCGCGGCGCAGGCCAGGCCGAAGGTGTCGTGGCGGCCGACGGTGTCGCGTACCACTTCGAGCATCGGCCGCATCTGCCGGTCGTAGAAGCGGCTGAACAGGCCCGGTCCCGGATAGGCGCTGCCGTTGAGGGTGCGGGTGACGGTCGGGTCGAGCTCGATCTCGCGGCCGGCATCCAGGCCGCGGCGATCCAGCGCGACGAAGTCCGAGCACTGGCGACCGGCGACGTCGAGCACCTGGATGTACTGGCCGGGCGCGACGCAGTAGTCGCGCGCCGTGCCCGGTGCCAGGGTGAACTCGTCGATCACCTCGCCCAGCGGTTCGGGCAGCGCCGGGGTCAGCAGCGCGCGCGGGTTGGCGCGGGTGATCAGCAGGCGCAACTCGCTGGCGCGCTGCTGGCTGTCGACCGCGCAAGGGGCGGCGGGCGCGGCGACCAGCACCACCAGCGCGGCACTGGCGCGCAGCGTGCGCGCATGCCCGGCCGGGGTCTGCGCCGGCCACAGGCGGGTGGCGCTGCCAAGGGTCTCGCCACGAATGCCGCAGCGCGCCAGGCCCAGGCGCATGCGCGCGGAGTCGGCGCTGTGCCCGGCGAGCAGGCCGGCGATGTAGTCGGCGCTCGGGTCGGCGAAAAGACCGAGCGCCGCCAGGGCATTGCGACCCTGGTCGTCGAAGGCCAGCAGTTCGGCCGGCTGGTCGCCTTCGACGTCGATCAGCTCGAGCTGATCATCCGGCGCAAGCTCCACCACCGTCAGTCCGCCGGGGGCGACGCGATGGCGCTCCAGGCGGGCGGCGCGGGCGAACAGTGCCGGTTCGTAAGGGCGCGATATCACGGGTGCGTGCATGGACGGCTCCTGCCGTGGTCCGGGCGTTGCGGCAGCCGTCGGCCGCCGCGCAGGGGTCAGCCGGCGGCCTTGAGGTCGCTCGGCTGTTCGGCCAGGTAGGCGCGCAGCGAGTCGTCCAGTGCCTGCAGCCAAGAGGTGTGGTGCGGCACGGCCGGGGTGCCGGTCATCAGCGAGCGATAGCACTTGTCGCGATAACCCATGATGTCCTCGTACTTGTCGTGCTTCCAGGCGAGGAAGGTCTGATTCACCGCGGCGATGTCGAAGCTGGGGTAGTCGGTGGCGTCGATCAGTCGCTGGATGTAGGCGCCCTGGAACTCGAACATTTCCTGGGCGGTCTGCAGCTGCTCCTCGCGCTCGCGCCAGGCCTGGTCGTCGGCCAGGCGTTCGGCTTTGGGCGGCAGCGCGATGCGCCCGAGGATGACGTCGCGGGCGTACCAGGCCTGGGCGTCGAACATGTTGAAGCTGTACCACTGGTCCTGCATGCCCAGGTACATCAGCTTCGGGTTGTCTTCCCAGAAGATCCCCTGGTAGAGGCCCAGCGGCCAGAGGCGGTTGCCGGTCTTGAGCCGCAGCGACTCGGGCAGGAAGCTGAAGTGATGCTTGTAGCCGGTGCAGAGGATGATCGCGTCGATGTGCTTGTGGCTGCCGTCGGCAAAGTACGCGGTGTCGCCCTGGACTCGCTGCAGCAGCGGTTTTTCCTCCCAGTTCTGCGGCCACTTGTAGCCCATGGGCGCGCTGCGGTAGCAACTGGTGATGGAGCGCGCGCCGTACTTGTAGCACTGCGAGCCGATGTCTTCGGCGGAGTAGCTGCTGCCGACCACCAGCACGTCCTTGTCCTTGAATTCCAGCGCGTCGCGAAAGTCGTGGGCGTGCAGCACGCGCCCGCCGAAGCTCTCGAAGCCTTCGAAGTAGGGCACGTTGGGGGTGGAGAAATGGCCGCTGGCGACCACCACGTAGTCGAAGCGCTCGCTGTAGGTGCGGTCGCCGTCGTGGTCGTGCACGGTGACGTCGAACTGACCGCTGTGCGGGTCGAACTCGACCATCCGCACGGCCGTGTTGAAGCGGATGTACTGGCGCACGCCGGCCTTGAGCACGCGACCCTGGATGTAGTCCCAGAGCACTTCGCGCGGCGGGTAGGAGCCGATGGGCCGGCCGAAGTGTTCGTCGAAGGTGTAGTCGGCGAACTCCAGGCATTCCTTGGGGCCGTTCGACCACAGGTAGCGATACATGCTGCCGTGCACCGGCTCGCCGTTCTCGTCCAGGCCGGTGCGCCAGGTGTAGTTCCACATGCCGCCCCAGTCCTGCTGTTTCTCGAAGCACACCAGTTCGGGAATTTCGGCGCCCTTGGCACCGGCGGACTGAAAGGCACGCAGCTGCGCCAGGCCGCAGGGGCCGGCGCCGATGATGGCGACACGTTGGCTCATGGTGTTCTCCCGCGAAAGCTGAATTGAATTCGGTTTCAGGAAAAATTGTTTCCTGCTGAGAATTACGTTACTGCACCGCGAGCGCCGCTGAACTCTCCTCGATTGGCTACCCCAATGGGGGTAGGCGCAGCGGCACCGGGATAACGCACGGCGGCGCTGGCAGGCGTTGTGCTGGTGCAGTGGCGGGCCTCGAATTGGTATTCCTGCAGAGAATCAATCTTTCTTGATGGTGTGGCGCCGCGCTGCCGGGGCGCTCGCCTGCCGGGGCATGGATCTTGCTGTCGCTACCGCATCGATCCCCCACCTTGCGGAGCGCGGATGCCGTTGCAGATCACCCTGCGCCACCTGGAATCCGTCTGGCGCTGGCCATGGCGCCGGGCGCCTGCGCGATCTTCCTGCACGGAGCTGTTGCAGACCCTGCCGCTGCGCCTGTTGCGCCAGCCCGGCAGCGACGCGGCCCTGCTGGAGTTGCTCGACGCCTTGCGTGGCGAGCTGGGTGCCGGTCGCGCCTGCCTGCTGCTGGGTGCCGGCGTTGCGGGGCAGCGCCGCTGCCTGGGTGATCGCCGCCTGCTCGATTGTCCCGGCCATGCGCAGTGGCCGGCGCCGGGCAGCCTGCAGGGCTGTCGCGCCTGCGGCGAAGCCGGCTGCCAGCGTCTGCTCTACGGTCTGCCTGGCGCGCAAGGGCCGAGCTGTCTGCTGCTGGAATTCCCCAACGCACCGGGCAGCCGAACCCGCGCGCGCCTGCGCCAGATAGGTCGGCAGCTGGGCGAGGTGCTTGCCGCCTTCGCCGAGGATCGGCGCCTGCGTCAGTGCGAGCTGGCCGCCGAGCGCGGGGTGCTGGCGCGCGAGCTGCACGACTCGGTGGCGCAGCAGCTGAGCTATCTGCAGATCCGCGTCAGCCGCCTGGAGACGGTGCTCGGTTCCTCTGCCGATGAAGCGGCGCAGAGCATGCTCGACGATCTGCGCGAGACGCTGGCGCTGCTGCACCGCCAGGTCCGTGAGCTGATCAGCTCGGCGCGCCTGACCATGGATGGGCGCAGCCTGCGCCAGGCGCTGGAGGCCAGTGTCGAGGAGTTCGCCCGGCGCAGCAGCTGCGTGTTCAGCCTGGACAACCGCCTGCCGGCCGAACGCATCGCGGCGCAGGCCGAGCTGCAGGTGCTGCAGATCGTCCGCGAGGCGCTGGCCAACGTGGTTCGCCACTCCCATGCGCGCAACGTGCGGGTGGCGCTGCTGGCGACCGCCGAGGGGTTTCGGGTGCTGGTCGAGGACGATGGTGTCGGCCTGCCGCAGGAGCAGGTCGAGGAGGGCCACTTCGGCCTGCGCATCATGGCCGAGCGTGCCGCGGCCATCGGCGCCAGCCTGAGCATCGAGGCGCGCCAGCCGCAGGGCACGCGGGTCGAACTGTGCTGGGCCGAGCCATGAACGAGCCGCTGCGCCTGCTGCTGATCGACGACCATCCGCTGCTGCGCCGCGGCCTGAGTGAGCTGCTGGGCGCGTCGCCGGCGTTCTGCGTGGTCGGCAGCGCCGCCGATGGCGAGGAGGGCCTGGCGCTGGCATTGGCGCTGCGCCCGCACCTGGTGGTGCTCGATCTGCACATGCGTGGCATGGGCGGACTGGCGACCATCGCTCAGCTGCGCTGCCGGCTGCCGGAGTGCCTGGTGGTGGTGCTGACGGCGTCGGATGCGCGCGAGGATCTGCTCGCCGCGTTGCGTGCCGGCGCCGATGGCTACCTGCTCAAGGACGGCGACCCGGAGCACCTGCTGGCAAGCCTGCAGAACTGCTGCCGTGGCCAGCTGCAGCTGGCGCCGCAACTGGCGACGCTGCTCGCCGGCGAGCCCGTGGATGCGCCGCGCACGCCACAGGCCGTCGAGCTGACCGCGCGTGAGCGTCAGACCCTGGCGCTGATCGCCGAGGGGCTGAGCAACAAGCTGATCGCCCGCGAGCTGGGCATCAGCGACGGCACGGTGAAAATTCACGTCAAGCACCTGCTGAGCAAGCTCAACCTGCATTCACGGCTGGAAGTGGCAGCCTGGGCGCATCGCGGCGGCTTGCGCAGCGGCATGGCTGGTGAGCGATGAGCAGCGGTCTCTGGCAGGGTCTGCGCCGTCTGTTCGGCAGGCGAGCGGCGGAATGGGGCGCGGGGCTCGACCAGCTGCCGCTGGCGGTGGTGGCGCTGGATGGCGAGGGCCGGATGCTGCGCCTGAATGCCGGCTGGCAGCGCCTGACCGGCTATCCCGCTGGTGAATGCCTGCACCGCAACCAGCTGGAATTCGTCCATCCGGATGATCGCGGGCGCTGGCTACAGGGCCTGGCCGAGCTCGGCGCCGAGGGCAGCGCGCCGCTGGTGCAGATCCTTCGTTACCTGACCCGTGGCGGCGAACTGCGCTGGGTCGAGGTGCGCCTGAGTCGCCAGGGTGCCGGCGTGCTGGCCTGCCTCGCCGACATCAGCGAGCAGATGCAGCATCGCCAGTCGTTGCAGGCCCGTCATCGCAGCCTGAGCAACCTGCTCGATGGCCTGCCGCTGATGGTCTATCGCTGCCGCAACAACCGTCACTGGAGCATGGAGTACGTCAGCGCCGGATGCCGTGCGCTGACCGGCCACGCGCCGGCGCAACTGATCGACAGCCGCAGCCTGACCTTCAACGACCTGATTCATCCCGATGACCGCGAGTATGTCTGGGCCCAGGTCCAGGCCGGGCTGCGCGAGCAGCGCGCGTTTCATTTCTGCTATCGGCTGCTGGTCGCCGACGGCTCGCTCAAGGCGGTGCAGGAGCGTGGCTGCGGCATCTATTCCGATGCCGGCGAGCTGCTCGGGCTGGAGGGCGTGGTGCTGGAACTGGCGCCACCGCTGGCCGCGACTGCGACGCTGCGGCCGCTGGCCGGGCTCGGCTGAGCGGCGCCGGCAGGGGTTGGCGTAAGGCCGTCCTGGCGCGCGTTCAGGCGATTCGCGCGTCGGCGACGTGGGCGCGTAGGCGCACGGCGATCGACTTCGAGGTCGGCGTGAAGCTCTCGCGGCCGTGGCTCTGCAGCGGCACCAGCGGATTGGTTTCCGGGTAGTAGGCGGCCGCCTGGCCTGGCGGCACGTCGTAGGCGAGCAGGGTGAAGCCGCACACGCGGCGTTCCACGCCATCGTTCCACAGCGTCTCGATATCGACCCTCTGCCCCGGCTCGAAGCCCAGGCGGCGGATGTCCTCGGCATTCACGAACAGCACCTCGCGCTGGCCGCGCACGCCACGGTAGCGGTCATCCAGGCCATAGATGGTGGTGTTGTACTGATCGTGCGAGCGCAGCGTCTGCAGGATCAGGTCGGGGGCGGCGCCGTTGCCGGCGCGTGGGTCGAGCAAGCTCGCCGGCAGCGGGTTGGCGCTGAACTGCGCGCGGCCGCTGCTGGTGCGCCATTCGCGGCGGGCCGCCGGGTTGCCCAGGTAGAAGCCGCCGGGGTGCTGCAGGCGCTGGTTGAAGTTCTCGAAGCCGGGAATGCAGTCGGCGATCAGCTCGCGGATGCGCGCGTAGTCCTCGACCAGTGCCAGCCAGTCGACTGGGCGGCTGCCCAGCGGCTGGCGCCCCAGGGTCGCCGCGGCGATGCCGGCGACTATCGACGGCTCCGAGCGCTGCAGCGGGCTGCAGGGTTCGAGCTGGCCGTAGGAGGCGTGGATCATGCTGAAGGTGTCTTCCACCGTCACCGCCTGCGGCCCGCCGGCCTGGCGGTCGATGTCGGTGCGGCCAAGGCACGGCAGGATCAGCGCCTCGCGGCCGTGGGTCAGGTGGCTGCGGTTGAGCTTGGTGCTGATCTGCACCGTCAGCGCGCAGTTGCGCAGCGCCTGGTGGCTGCGCGCGCTGTCCGGGGTGGCCTGGGCGAAGTTGCCACCCAGGCCGATGAACACCCGGCTGCGCCCGGCCAGCATGGCCTCGATGGCTTCCACGGTGTTGTGCCCCGGCGCACGCGGCATGGCGACGCCGAAGCGGCGCTCCAGCGCGTCGAGCAGCGCGGCCGGCGGGCGGTCGTTGATGCCCATGGTGCGGTCGCCCTGCACGTTGCTGTGGCCGCGCACCGGGCAGAGTCCGGCGCCGGGCTTGCCGATGTTGCCGCGCAGCAGCTGCAGGTTGACGATCTCCTCGATGATCGCCACCGAGTGCACATGCTGGGTGATGCCCATCGCCCAGCAGATGATCACCCGCTCGGCGTTGCGGTAGATCCGCGCGGCCTGGTCGATCTCCTCGCGGGTCAGGCCGGACTGCTCGACCAGCTGGCCCCAGTCGCTGGCATCCACCGCCTGCAGATAGTCATCCAGGCCGATGCTGTGGGCGGCGAGAAAGGCGTGATCGAACACGGCCGGCCCGCCGCCTGCCTGGGCCTGGCGTTCCCACGCCAGCAGGCATTTGGCGATGCCGCGCAGCATCGCCAGATCACCGCCCAGATGCGGGCGGAAATAGGCGGTATTGAGCGGCGCGGAGCCGTTGCCGAGCATCTCCAGCGCATGCTGCGGATGCTGGAAACGCTCCAGGCCGCGCTCGCGCAGCGGGTTGCAGCAGACCACCTGGGCGCCGCGGGCCACGGCTTCGCGCAGCGGATCGAGCATACGTGGATGGTTGGTGCCGGGGTTCTGGCCGAGGACGAAGATGGCGTCGGCCTCGGCGAAATCGGCGAAGGTCACGCTGCCCTTGCCGACCCCGACGGCGCGGCCCAGGGCGACGCTGCTGGCTTCGTGGCACATGTTCGAGCAGTCGGGAAAGTTGTTGCTGCCCAGGCTGCGGACGAACAGCTGGTAGAGAAAGGCCGCCTCGTTACTGGTGCGCCCGGAGGTGTAGAACTCCGCCTGGTCGGGGCTTTCCAGCGCGTGGAGATGCTGGGCGATGAGCGCGAAGGCGTCATCCCAGCCGATCGGCAGGTAGCGGTCGCTGGCGGCGTCGTAGCGCATCGGCTCGGTCAGCCGACCCTGGTACTCGAGCCAGTAGTCGCTCTGCTCGCGCAACTGGCTGACCGTGTGGCGGGCGAAGAAGGCGGCGTCGACCCGGCGCCCGCTGGCTTCCCAGTTGACCGCCTTGGCGCCGTTCTCGCAGAACTTCACCCGGCCGTCTTCGGGCGAGTCGCCCCAGGCGCAGCCAGGGCAGTCGAAGCCACCATGCTGGTTGGTCTTGAGCAGTGCACGCAGGTTCTTGAACGGCTGCTTGCTGTCCAGCCAGGCGTGGGCCACGCCGCGCAGGGCGCCCCAGCCGGCGGCGGCGCCCTGGTAGGGGCGATAGCGGGGATGTGGGGTTTGCAGGCTCATGCGCAGGCGCTCTGTTGCGGCGCCGGGCTGTAGACCCGTGGTGCGCTCTGGTGGGGCAGGTGGATCAGGTTCAGGCGTTGGCGGCGCGCCCAGTCGACGGTCAGGCTGCTCGGCGCCGAGAGGCTGACCAGGGTCGACAGTCCGGCGCGGACCGCCTTGTGAATCAGCTCCAGGCTGCAGCGGCTGGTGATCACGGCAAAGCCTGCGGCGGCGTCGATATCCGTGCGGGCGAGGGCGCCGATCAGCTTGTCGAGGGCGTTGTGCCGGCCGATGTCTTCGCGGCAGAGAATGATCTCGCCGTGCCGGTCGACGAACAGCGCCGCGTGCAGGGCGCCGCTGTCGCGGGCCAGGCGCTGGTGCTCGGCGATGCGCTGGCGCAACTGATGCAGATGCTGCACCGGCGGCAGGGCAGCGCCGGGCAGGTCGGGCAGCTCCGGCAGCGCCTGCTCCAGCGCGGCCACGCCACACAGGCCGCAGCCGCTGCTGCCGGCCAGCAGCCGGCGTTGGCGCTTGAGCGCCCAGAACGCGCGGTTGCTGACCTGCAGCCGGGCCTCGCGGGCGTCACCGCTGCCATGCAGCTGGATGTCATAGATATCGTCGATGGACTCGATCAGGCCCTGGCCGATGCAGAAGCCGACGGCGAAGTCTTCCAGATCGCTGGGCGAGACCATCATCACGGCCTGGCTCAGCTGGTTGCAGCTCAGCGCCAGGGCGCATTCGCTGGCGAGCGCGCTGGCGGTGGCGGCCGAGCCGGCGTGCAGTTCCAGGTAGTGATAGGCGGGCGCGGGCGGGTGGAGAGACATGGCGGCAACCTGCGGGCGAGACGGATTGTCGCAGCCTAGGTCGGTGTGTCGGGGGCGTCCAATCGTCGTTGCCGATGGTGTGATCGAGGCGCTTTATCGCTTCTCGGCAGTGGGCGTCGCCAGCGGCGCGGCGAGGGCGAAGCAGGCGTCGGCCAGCGCCGAGCGGGGCGCGCTGCGACGCATGATCAGGCCCAGCGGCGCGAGGGTACGGGCGTCTTCGATCGGCAGCAGGCTCAGGTGCGGCTGCAGCCTCTCCAGACCACTGTCGAGCGGCATCAGGGTGCAGCACAGGCCGGCACTGACCGCCTGCAGCAGGCTGTGCACCGAATCGCTTTCCAGGCGCAGCTGCGGTGTCAGCCCGCGGCTGCGCAGGGCGTGGTCGATCGACTGGCGAAAGTGCATGCCGCTGGACAGCAGGCCGAGCGGCAGTTGCGCCAGCTCGGCCCAGTCCGGCGCCTGTTCGAAGCGGAAGTGGCGGCGGTCATGCAGCAGGCCGATGCGCGTCTGCGCCAGCTCGAGGATGTCGAACTGGCTGCGGTCGAGACGATCTAGGTAGGACAGCCCCAGATCCAGCGCATTGCTCGCCAGCCGCTCGAGGATCGCCTCGCTGCTCAGCACCGATAGCTGGAAGCGCAGGTGCGGGTGCTGTTCGGCATAGACGGCGAGCAGGCGCATCGGATCGAAACCGCCGAGCGGCACCAGGCCCAGGCGCAGGGTGCCGACCAGTTGCCCGCGGCAGGCCGAGGCTTCGGCCAGCAGACCCTCGTGGGCGGCGATCAGGCTGCGTGCCCAGGCGAGGATGCGCTCGCCCTCGGCGCTGAAGCCTTCGAAGCGCTGGCCGCGACGCACCAGTTGCAGGCCCAGCTCGTCCTCCAGCTGGCGCAGGCGCATCGACAGGGTCGGCTGGGTGACGTGACAACGCTCGGCCGCCTGGCCGAAGTTGCCGGTCTCGGCCAGGGCGATCAGGTAGCGGGCCTGCTTGATGTCCATGGATCGACCTCGCTCGCTGGTCGGTGACTCAGAGCTCGTCGTGCTCGCGGATCAGCACGCAGGCCAGGCCGTCGTCCTGCTCCAGGCACTCGTAGAGGTAGTACATCTGCACCCGGCCATCGGCCTCGCTGACCGCCACGTAGTCGCCCGGCTGCGGGCGGAAGTGCTGGCGGCTGCCGGGGGCGGCGCAGGGTTCGAGGCGCGCGGCGACGAAGTCCGCCGGGTCGCTGCCGTCGAAGTAGTCCTCGCAGGTCTGCTCGTCCCAGTCCGCCGGCGGCTGGAACGGGCCCTGCAGCAGCACGCGGGCATCGCCCAGGTCGAGCTCCTCGGCATCCGCGTCGTCCTCGTCAGGGCGGTACAGGCAGCAGTCGAGGCTGTCGGCATGTTCCAGCACTTCGCGGCGCGCCTGCAGGCGTTGCTGGGGGTCGACGCCATTGGCATCGCAGGCGGCCTGCCAGGCGGCGTCATCGGCGGTGAGTGGTTGCATGCTCATGCTGCGGGCCCCGTGCGGGTAGGAGAGGGAGGCGGATCATCGCATTCGGCGACATTTTAGGCACCCGTCGCGGGGCTGGGACTGTGCCGTGCAGACGGCAGAAACAAGAAAGGCCACTCGATTGAGTGGCCTTTCCGATTGTTCTGGTTGCGGGAGCAGGATTTGAACCTACGACCTTCGGGTTATGAGCCCGACGAGCTACCAGACTGCTCCATCCCGCGGCGGTCATTCTATCCAGAAAGCTCGCACTGTCAATGGTTTATTGAATATTGATGGTCAGGTTTCATGGAAATGCTGAATGGAGGGCGGCGATCGATTCCACCGCGCAGGAAAAGCAGGTGCTCTGGGTCCGTCCAGGGTGGAGTCGGGTCAGCCGCGGTGGATGCTGGTGGAGCGCCCAGTGCTCAGAGTCGTTGCTGTGTGTTCCGATGGTCTGGTTTTCGCCCCCCCCCCGGCCGAGTCACTTTTTCTTGCATGCGGATCGCCGCCCGGCCCAAGAGAAAGTAACCAAAGAGAAGGGCACCCCGAGGCGTCAGATTCCTACGCAGGAGCGCGGGATCATCAGGGAATGATCGGCACGTTCAGGCCGCTCGGTGCCACGGTCCCCTTACAGAAGGCCGAGCGCAGGTGCCGCGCGGGAGGTGAGCGGCATGGATGCCGCGAAAGTCAGGGTTGGGCCATGGAAGGCCCATCCCTGAAGGCCTCCGGAGTGGGACCGGAGCGAGGGAAGTCTGGCCGCAAAGCGGGCAGACCCGGATGTTGGGGCGCGCTTTCTCTTTGGTTACTTTCTCTTTGCGCGTGCAAAGAGAAAGTAACTCGGCCGGGGGGCCGAAACCCAGGCCATCCGACAAATAAGTCAGTTGGTTCTGGCGCCGATGGATTGGCTACACGCTACCGATCACTCCCACGGAATCATCGGGGGCGGGTGCGCTGCGGTGTTCTTGGGGCGCAATGCGCTGCGCTTATTGCGCCCTACGTGGGCGAGATAGCAGCCGGGGCGTGGGAACAATCGGCATCGGGGAGCCCACGCACAAAACCCGGGCACAAAAAAAAAGGCCACTCGATTGAGTGGCCTTTTGGTGTTCTGGTTGCGGGAGCAGGATTTGAACCTACGACCTTCGGGTTATGAGCCCGACGAGCTACCAGACTGCTCCATCCCGCGGCGGCCATTCTATTCATCTGGCTCTGGCTGTCAACCCGAATCTTTCAAAAAATCTCGATCACTCAGATGCTTAGCGCGGCGGCGGTGCTACCATTCCGCGCCTCTGGGCCTGCTCGGCGGGGCTTTTGGACCTTGGTGCGCAAGATCATTCACATCGATTGCGACTGTTTCTACGCAGCCATAGAGATGCGCGACGACCCGCGCCTGGCCGGTCGGGCGGTGGCAGTGGGTGGGGCGGCGGAGCGCCGTGGGGTGATCGCCACCTGCAATTACGAAGCACGTGCCTTCGGTGTGCGCTCGGCGATGCCGACCCGCAACGCGCTCAGGCTGTGCCCGGACCTGCTGATCCTCAAGCCACGCATGGACGCCTATCGCGAGGCGTCGCGGCAGATTCACGCGATCCTGCGCGACTACAGCGAGCTGATCGAGCCGCTGTCGCTGGACGAAGCCTACCTGGAGGTCACCGACAGCCTGCATTTCGCCGGCAGCGCCACGCGCATCGCCGAGGACATCCGTCGGCGGGTGGCGGCCGATGTCGGCATCACGGTGTCCGCCGGGGTCGCGCCGAACAAGTTTCTGGCCAAGATCGCCAGCGACTGGAACAAGCCCGACGGGTTGTTCGTGATCCGCCCTGAACAGGTCGAAGGCTTCGTCGCCACGCTGCCGGTGGCGCGTCTGCACGGGGTCGGCAAGGTCACCGCCGAGCGCCTCAAGCGCCTGGGTATCGAACACTGCAGCCAGTTGCGCGAGTGGGATCGGCTGGCGCTGGTGCGCGAGTTCGGCAGTTTCGGTGAGCGCCTGTGGAGCCTGGCGCGCGGGGTCGATGAGCGCGCGGTACAGGTCGAGCACCGGCGCCAGTCGGTCAGCGTGGAGAACACTTTCGATGCCGACCTGCCGGATCTGGCGGCTTGCCAGGCGCAACTACCGCAGCTGCTCGAACAGCTGCAGCGGAGGATGGCGCGGCTGGAGGCGGATTACCGCGCGGAGAAGCCTTTCGTGAAGCTGAAATTTCACGACTTCAGCCAGACCACCCTGGAGCAGGCGGGCGCCGGCTTCGCCCTGGACAACTATCGGCTGTTGCTGGCGGCGGCCTTTGCCCGGGGCGGCAAGCCGGTGCGGCTGCTCGGCGTCGGCATACGGCTGCGGCAGCTGCGCGGCGAGCATGAACAGCTGGAGCTGTTCGGCCGCGACTGAGCAGCCCTGGGATACATCCGAAAACGGGTGAGCAGCTCTGCCGAATGACGCCTGGCGAGGCGAGCCCGCCTCGACGGTCGTCCTGGCCGGGCTCGACGCGCCAGGCGGCGACATCGCTCCGGCCCGTGCGACGCTCCTTCAGCGAACGGCTAGTACTCCTCGGACCAGAGGCGGATCGGCGCGCCTTCCCTGGGCCACAGACGCAGCTGGTCGATCTCCGAGAAATCCCAGCGCTGTACCTCGGACAGCGCCTGCAGGAAACGCTGTTCCTGCTCCATCAGCGCTGGCGCGCAGGCCTTGCGGGTGCTGCCGGGCTGGCTGATGCTCAGCGTGCTGCCTTTGAGCTGATAGCCAGCGAACCAGTGGTTGCAGCCGCCGCTGCCGTAGGCACGGCCGTCGGCGCTGAAGGTGACGGTGAGATGGCTGCGGTCGATCAGCGGGCGCTCGCCGATCCACTCCACCACATAGGTGTGTTCCTGGCGGATAACGCTCGTTTCGCTGGCACAGCCGGCCAGAAAAACAGGCAGCAGCGCTGCTGCGGCGATGGCTCTCATGCGGTTTCCCTCCGACATGTTGGACACAGATGACGACCGGCCTGGCTGCTCCAGCCCAGTTCGGCGATGCGCGCTTCGGCAGCCGGCGCGCGGGCCTTCTCGCCGAGCGAGGAGTCCACGGCAAACTCGAAGTCCAGCTGCTTGCCGCAGCCGTCGCAGTCGACCTGCCAGTTGAGGATAGCCAGTTCCTTGAATACCGGGCCCTTGGCCACCGCGACCCATTGTCCGGGCGGATTGATCAGTTGGCGGACCTTGTCCACTGTCAGGCGCATGGACAGCTCGCGGCTGCCTTTGAGCGTCACCAGCAGGCTGTCACCGCCGCGGATCGAGCCGCCGTTGCCGGTGACCTGATAAAGGCCCGGCGCCAGTGCGCGGCATTCGATCAGGGTGTGCTGGGGGTTGAGCAGGGTGTAACGGAAATCGTGTTCGGCCATGGCCAGGAAGCGCCCGAGAGTTGCGAAGGCGGCGATGCTAGCACGACGGAACGGCCGTGCTGCCTTCGCTGGGTAGTCAGTCCGACAACGCGCCGCTGGTGTGGATCAGCAGGCGCTCGATGGCGGCGTCCAGATCGTCCAGCGCCGCCTGTGCCTTGGCGTCGTCCTGCTTGAGCAGGGTCTCGCTGCGCTGGCAGGCGGCACGCAACTGCGGCACGCCGCAGTAGCGGGTGGCGCCGTGCAGGCGATGCACGCGCTCGATCAGTGCCAGGTGATCACCTTCGGTACGCGCCTGGCGGATGGTCTCGCGGTCGGTGCGCAGCGAGGCGAGCAGCATGTCGAGCATGTCGGCGGCAAGGTCGGCCTTGCCGGCCGCCAGGCGCAGGCCTTCCTCGGCATCGAGAACGCTGAGCGCCGCGTCGATACCGGCCGGCTCGCTCTTCTCGGCGGCCTCGGCCTGCAGCGCCAGGCCGGTCCACTTGAGTACCAGTTGGGCGAGCTGGCGCTCGCTGATCGGCTTGGTCATGTAGTCGTCCATGCCGGCCTGCAGCAGGGCGCGTTTCTCGTTGGCCAGGGCATGGGCGGTGAGGGCGACGATGGGAATGTGGCCATCGCCGGCTTCGTTTTCGCGGCGGCGGATTTCCTCGGTGGTCTGGCGGCCGTCCATGCCGGGCATCTGCACGTCCATGAAGACCAGATCGAAGGGCTCGTCAGCCAGCGCCTGCAGCGCGGCCATGCCGCTCTCCACCGCGCAGACCCGCGCGCCCATGTCCTCGAGCAGGGTCTGTACCAGCAGCAGGTTGGCCGGGTTGTCGTCGACGCAGAGGATCCGTGGCGCCGGCCCAATGCGCAGCGCTGACGCACTGCCGCCATCGGTGCCGGGCGCCTGGCCGAGCAGCGCAATCAGTGCCCGCTGCAGCTTGCGCGTGCAGGGCGGCTTGGCCAGCAGTTGCCGGTGACCGTCGGGCAGTACTTCGTGATAGAGCGCCTGTTCGGTGGTCGGGCAGAGCACCAGGGTCTTGCAGTCGAGGGCTTCCAGTTCGCCGATCTGCTGTTGCAGCTCCTCGGGCGGCAAGCGTTCCAGCGTCGCGCCGAGCAGTACCAGGCGAATCGCCGCGGCGCTGCCACGCTGGGAGACGACTGCGGCGCGCAGGGCCAGCAGGTCATCGAAGGCCTGGACTTCCAGGCCGCAATCCTCGAGCTGGTGCTGCAGCGCCTGGCGTGCCAGCGGATGGGTTTCGAGGATCGCCGCGCGTGTGCCGAGCAGGGGCGCGCGGGGCAGGTCTTCGGCATCGGCGCGGGCCTTGGGCAGGCTCAGGCTGATCCAGAATTCCGAGCCTTTGCCGGGGATGCTGGCGACGCCGATCTCGCCGCCCATCTGCTCGACCAGGCGCTTGGAGATGACCAGGCCCAGGCCGGTGCCGCCCGCCTGGCGCGACAGCGAGTTGTCGGCCTGGCTGAAGGCCTGGAACAGCGCGCGCTGATCGGCTTCGGACAAGCCGATGCCGGTGTCCTGCACGCTGATGCGCAGTTGCGCGCGGTCGTCGCGGTCATCCTCGAGCATGGCGCGCAGGGTGATGGTGCCTTCATTGGTGAACTTGATCGCGTTGCTCACCAGGTTGGTGAGGATCTGCTTGAGCCGCAGCGGGTCGCCGATCAGCGCCAGCGGGGTGTCGCGGTAGACCAGGCTGACCAGCTCCAGGGACTTCTCATGGGCCGTCGGGGCGAGGATGGTCAGGGTGTCCTGCAGCAGGTCGCGCAGATTGAAGGGAATGCTCTCGAGCATCAGCTTGCCGGCTTCGATCTTCGAGAAGTCGAGGATCTCGTTGATGATCCCCAACAGGCTGTCGGCGGACTTGCTGATGGTCGCCAGGTAGTCGTACTGGCGCGGGGTCAGCTCGCTCTTCTGCAGCAGGTTGGCGAAACCGAGGATGCCGTTGAGCGGAGTGCGGATCTCGTGGCTCATGTTGGCGAGGAACTCGGACTTGATCCGGCTGGCTTCCAGCGCCTCCTTGCGGGCGAAGTCCAGTTCGATGTTCTGGATCTCGATGGTCTCCAGGTTCTGCCGCACATCGTCGGTGGCCTGATCGATGCTGTGCTGCAGTTCTTCCTGGGCGTTCTGCAGTGCCTCGGTCATGCGGTTGATGCCTGAGGCCAGTTCGTCCAGCTCGTGGCTGCCCAGCGGTGGCAGGCGGGTTTCCAGATGGCCTTCCTTGATCAGTGCGACGCTCTGCTGGATCTGCTGCAGCGGCGCGCTGATCGCCCGGCTCATGCGCAGGGCCAGCAGGGCGGTGACCACCAGGCCGGTGACGATCAGCAGCAGGCTGGTGATCAGGCTGCGATAGCCGCGCAGCAGGGTGCCCTGGTGCGACAGCTCCAGCTCGATCCAGCCGAGCAGGCGCTGCGGCTCGACGCTGTCGGCATCCCCGGAGAGGGCGAGATGGCGACCATAGACCGGCAGCAGAAAGCGCGTGGCATCGTTGCCGCTGTGCATGGTCGGCAGGCTGGTGTCGCCGATCGGCTCGGGATTGAGCATGCGCGGCCCGGCGTGGGCCAGGCGCTGGCGATCCGAGGAAAGAAAGGACACGGTGCGTACGTCGGGCTGGTCGAGGGCGTCGCTGGCGATGCGCAGCAGCCGCGCCTCGTCGTTGCGCGCCAGCGCCGGGGCGGAGAGAGGGGCCATCTGCTCGACCACCAGTTGCCCGCGCTGCAGCAGCTGCGCCTGCATGTCGACCAGCTGCATGCCGGTGAAGTAGCCGCCCAGGACCAGCGCCAGCAGGCTCGACGGCAGCAGAGTCAGCAGCAGGACGCGGCCCTTGATTCCCAGATCCTTGAACACCCTGCCTCTCCTGGTTGCGATGGTGGCGGGCAGTGTAGCGGCTGGCCGGCGCCCGGCAATAGCACGGCCAACAAGGAGAAACAGCTTGGTGCTTTGGTCAGGTGCGGCCGGCCAGGTGCGGCCGGCCAGGTATGGCAGGTTCGCGTTTGCCGCTATCATGTGCGCCCCGAAATGGAATCGCACACCGCTGCCATGAATTTCCCCACCATCGCCGATTGCGTCGGCAACACCCCGCTGGTGCGTCTGCAGCGCCTGCCGGGCGCGACCAGCAATACCCTTCTGGTGAAGCTGGAGGGCAACAATCCCGCCGGTTCGGTCAAGGATCGCCCGGCGCTGTCGATGATCGAGCGCGCCGAGCGGCGTGGCGACATCCAGCCCGGTGATCGACTGATCGAGGCGACTTCGGGCAACACCGGCATCGCCCTGGCGATGGCGGCGGCGATCAAGGGTTACCAGATGACCCTGATCATGCCGGACAACTCCAGTGCCGAGCGCAAGGCGGCGATGACCGCCTATGGCGCCGAGCTGATCCTGGTGAGCAAGCAAGCCGGCATGGAGGGCGCCCGCGACCTGGCGCTGCAGATGCAGGCCGACGGCCACGGCAAGGTGCTCGACCAGTTCGGCAACGGTGACAACCCGCAGGCGCACTATCACGGCACCGGCCCGGAAATCTGGCAGCAGACCGCCGGCAGCATCACCCACTTCATCAGCTCGATGGGAACCACCGGCACCATCATGGGCGTTTCGCGCTACCTCAAGGAGCAGAACCCGGCGGTGCAGATCGTCGGCCTGCAGCCGATGGAAGGGGCGGCGATTCCCGGCATCCGGCGCTGGCCCGAGGAGTACCTGCCGAGCATCTTCGAGGCCAGTCGAGTCGACCGGGTGATCGACATGGGCCAGGACGAAGCCGAGCAGACCATGCGCCGCCTGGCGCGCGAGGAAGGCATCTTCTGCGGGGTTTCCTCCGGCGGCGCGGTGGCGGCCATGCTGCGTCTGTCGCGGGAAGTCGAGAACGCGGTGATGGTCGCGATCATCTGCGACCGGGGCGACCGCTACCTGTCCACCGGTGTCTATGACCAGCGCTGAGCGGCGGCTGCCCGCGGAGGCCATCCGTGTCGCGGCGTAACGGCACCCTGCGCTTCCAGACCGGCGGCGGCAAGGCCAAGCCGCAGGTGCCGACGGGCAAGAAGCAGCGCCTGAACATCGAGCGGCTGGCCAATGACGGCCGCGGTATCGGCTTCGTCGACGGGCGTACCTGGTTCGTCAGCGGTGCGCTGCCTGGCGAGGAGGTCGAGGCGCGGGTGCAGGGCGCCCGTGCCCAGGTGGTCGAGGCGCGTGCCGAGCGCATCCTGCTGGCCAGCGCCGAGCGCCGCCCGCCGCCCTGCGTGCACGCCGCAACCTGCGGCGGCTGCAGCCTGCAGCACATGCCCCAGGCGGCCCAGCTGGCGCTCAAGCAGCACACCCTGGAAGAGCAGCTGGCGCGGGTGGCCGGGCTTGCCCCCGAGCAGTGGGCGGCGCCGCTGAGTGGTCCGGAGCTGGGCTATCGGCGTCGCGCGCGCATCGCCGTGCGCTGGGAGAACCAGCAGCTGGCGCTGGGCTTTCGCGCCGAGGGCAGCCAGGCGATCGTTGCCATCGACGACTGCCCGGTGCTGGTACAGCCCTTGCAGCCGATCCTGCGCGCGTTGCCGGCGCTGCTCGGCGGCTTCGCCCGGCCCCGGAGCATCGGTCATGTCGAGCTGTTCCATGGTGATTTCAGTGTTCTGCTGCTGCGCCACACCGCAGCGCTTGAGCAGGGCGACCTGCTGCGCCTGCGCGATTTCTGTGCGCAGCATCAGGCGCAGCTCTGGCTGCAGGGCGACGGCGAGCCGCAGGCCGATCAGCCGGGTGTCCTGCCGGGCTATCGCCTGGCGGCCGACGATCTGCGCCTGGCCTGGCAGCCAGGCGACTTCGTTCAGGTCAATGCGCAGATGAATGAGGCGATGGTTGCCCAGGCGCTCGACTGGCTGGCGCCACAAAGTGATGAGCGGGTGCTCGACCTGTTCTGCGGTCTGGGCAACTTCGCCCTGCCACTGGCGCGGCGGGCCCGCGCGGTGGTCGGGGTGGAAGGCGCTGCGGGCATGGTCGAGCGGGCGACACGCAACGCCGGCGAGAACGCGCTGAACAACCTGCACTTTTATCAGGCCGACCTGTCGAAGCCGCTTGCCGACGCGCCCTGGGCTGCGGACGGCTTCGATGCCGTGCTGCTCGACCCGCCACGCGATGGCGCTTTCGAGGTGGTACGGCAGATCGCTCGACTCGGCGCGCGCCGGGTGCTCTACGTTTCCTGCAATCCAGCTACCCTTGCGCGTGACGCTGCAGAGCTGGTGCGGCAGGGCCTGCGCCTGAAACGCGCAGGCATCCTCGACATGTTCCCGCAGACCGGGCATGTCGAGGCAATGGCTTTGTTCGAGGCGGACCCGGATGTCCGCACAGTCCGTGGGTCCGCTTGAGCGGGCGGCGGTGGTCGTTCGGGGCAGGGATC
Source organism: Pseudomonas mangrovi (assembly GCF_003052585.1). GTDB lineage: Bacteria > Pseudomonadota > Gammaproteobacteria > Pseudomonadales > Pseudomonadaceae > Aquipseudomonas > Aquipseudomonas mangrovi. Next base: position 61,553 of record NZ_QASN01000014.1, read on the forward strand.
AGCAGGTTCGGCGTGTGCGCCGGCCCAGGAAGGTAGTCAGATGGTACAGGTGAGAGCCCAGCAGCCGATCAACGATGACGGCAGCATCAACCTCGAGGCATGGCTGGACCATGTGCTCGCGATGGACCCGGCGCTGGAGCGCGAGGCGCTGCGCGAGGCCTGCGAGTTCGCCCGTGCCGGCGAGGCCCAGGCCCAGGCGGCGCAGCACATCTGGGCCGATGGCGCGTCGAGCTTCAAGACCGGGCTGGAAATCGCCGAGATCCTCGCCGACCTCAAGCTCGATCAGGATTCGCTGGTCGCGGCGGTGATCTACCGCGGCGTGCGTGAAGGCAAGGTGGCGCTGACCGAGGTACAGCAGCGCTTCGGCGTGGTGGTCGCCAAGCTGATCGAGGGTGTGCTGCGCATGGCCGCGATCAGCGCCAGCCTGAGCTCGCGCGAGTCACTGGTGCTGGGCAGCCAGACCCAGGTCGACAACCTGCGCAAGATGCTGGTGGCAATGGTCGACGACGTGCGCGTCGCGCTGATCAAGCTGGCCGAGCGCACCTGCGCCATCCGCGCGGTGAAGAACGCCGATGACGAGAAGCGCCACCGGGTCGCGCGCGAGGTCTTCGACATCTACGCGCCGCTGGCCCATCGCCTGGGCATCGGCCACATCAAGTGGGAGCTGGAGGACCTGTCCTTCCGCTACCTGGAGCCCGAGCAGTACAAGCAGATCGCCACCCTGCTGCATGAGCGCAGGCTGGACCGAGAGCGCTACATCAACGAGGTGATGGATCAGCTGCGTTCGGAGCTGGGTGACGCCGGGATCGAGGCGGACATCAGCGGCCGCGCCAAGCACATCTATTCGATCTGGCGAAAGATGCAGAAGAAGGGCCTGCAGTTCAGCCAGATCTATGACGTGCGCGCGGTGCGCGTGCTGGTGCCGGAGGTGCGCGACTGCTACACCGCGTTGGGCATCGTGCACACCCTCTGGCGGCACATTCCCAAGGAATTCGACGACTACATCGCCAACCCCAAGGAGAACGGCTACCGCTCGCTGCATACCGCGGTGCTCGGTCCCGAAGGCAAGGTGCTCGAGGTGCAGATCCGCACCCACGCCATGCACGAGGAAGCCGAGCTGGGCGTCTGTGCCCACTGGCGCTACAAGGGCACCGACGTCAACAGCGGTTCGAACCACTACGAGGAGAAGATCGCCTGGCTGCGCCAGGTCATCGAGTGGCACGAGGAGCTGGGCGACATCGGCGGGCTGGCCGAGCAGCTGCGCGTGGATATCGAGCCGGACCGGGTCTACGTGTTCACCCCCGACGGCCACGCCATCGACCTGCCCAAGGGCTCTACGCCGCTGGACTTCGCCTACCGCGTGCATACCGAGATCGGCCACAACTGCCGTGGCGCCAAGGTCAACGGGCGCATCGTGCCGCTCAACTACAGCCTGCAGACCGGCGAGCAGGTCGAGATCATCACCAGCAAGCAGGGCACGCCGAGCCGCGACTGGCTCAACGGCAACCTGGGTTACATCACCACCAGCCGGGCACGGGCGAAGATCGTTCACTGGTTCAAACTGCAGGACCGCGACCAGAACGTCGCCGCCGGCAAGGGCCTGCTGGAGCGCGAGCTCAATCGCATGGGGCTGCCGCCGGTGGACTTCGATCGCCTGGCGGAAAAGGCCAACCTGAAGACCGCCGAAGATCTGTTCGCCTCGCTCGGCGCGGGCGATCTGCGCCTGGCGCATCTGGTCAACCTCGCTCAGGCCCTGGTCGAGCCGGATCGTGCCAGTCAGCAGCTCGAGCTGATTCCGCTGAAGAGCGGCGGGGCGCGGCCGTACAAGGCCGGCGACATCCAGATCCAGGGCGTCGGTAATCTGCTGACGCAGATTGCCGGCTGCTGCCAGCCGCTGCCGGGCGACCCGATCGTCGGCTACATCACCCTCGGCCGCGGCGTGACCATCCACCGTCAGGACTGCGCCAACGTGCTGCAGCTCGGTGGCAAGGAGCCGGAGCGGATGATCCAGGTCAACTGGGGCCCGGTGCCGGTGCAGACCTATCCGGTCGACATCAGCATCCGCGCCTTCGACCGCTCGGGCCTGCTGCGCGACGTCTCGCAGATACTGCTCAACGAGAAGATCAACGTGCTGGCGGTGAACACCCGCTCGAACAAGGAAGACAACACCGCGAACATGTCGCTGACCATCGAGATTCCCGGTCTCGACGCCTTGAGTCGGCTGCTCGGCCGCATCGCCCAGTTGCCCAACATCATCGAGGTTCGTCGCCACCGGCAGATGTAGGGTGCGCCGTGCGCGTGTCCAACATCGACACGAGAGCGGCGCTGCCCTGTGTGTGACGCCCGATGCCGCGGCTGATCGCCGCTCGGCTTGTTGGGCCTGGTGGCCCAACCTACCTCGAGGCAGTGTCGTGCCGCCCCCATTGAGGCCTTTTATGTACCAACTCGACGATCTGCTGCACCTGATGGCCCGCCTGCGCGACCCGCAGCATGGCTGTCCCTGGGATCTGCAGCAGGACTGGCGCAGCATCGTCCCGCACACCCTCGAGGAAGCCTACGAGGTGGCCGACGTGATCGAGCGCGACGATCTGGACGCGCTGCCCGGGGAGTTGGGCGACCTGCTGTTCCAGGTCGTCTACTACAGCCAGTTCGGTCGTGAGCAGGGGCGGTTCGGCTTTGCCGAGGTGGTCGATGCGATCACCCGCAAGCTGGTCCGGCGCCACCCGCACGTCTTCCCCGATGGCGATCTCTATGGCGCCGCAGAGCTGCCGCGCCTGGACGAGGCGCAGATCAAGCGGCGCTGGGAGCAGATCAAGGCCGAGGAGCGTGCCGAAAAGGCCGCGGCGCCGCAGCAGCTGTCGCTGCTGGATGACGTGCCGCTGGTGTTGCCGGCGCTGAACCGCGCGGTGAAGCTGCAGAAGCGCGCGGCCCAGGTCGGTTTCGACTGGCCGGAGGCGCTGCCGGTGCTGGACAAGGTCCGCGAGGAGCTGGATGAGGTGCTCGAGGCGATGAGCATCGGCGATCCCGCCGCGGTCGAGGAGGAACTGGGAGACCTGCTGTTTTCCGTGGCCAACCTGACCCGGCACCTGAAGGTTGATCCGGAGACCGCACTGCGCGGCGCCAATGCCAAGTTCGAGCGGCGTTTTCGCTTCATCGAACAGGCGTTGCGCGAAAGCGGTCGGGCCATCGAGAATTGCACCCTCGAAGAGCTGGACGCGCTTTGGTCACGGGCCAAATGCGAGGAGCAGCAGGCGTTCGGTTGTTCCTGAGCGGCGCGGATTCCTGACAGGCTGCCGACCATCGCGCTGCTTCTGCCGGCGTCGAGGGTTATCATCGCCAGCCATCACACGTAGTCGAATCGATCAGGACGAGTCGTTCAGTCTTTTCCAGGGATTTTCATGAACACTGCCAGCACCACCTTTGCGCCTGCGCCGGCGGAGACTCCCCCACAGGTCGCGCCGCCCGCGATCGACTGGGCGACCGTCGAGCTGCCGGAGGCCTGGGCCGATCATCTGCAGTTCTCGCGCTTGAGCGATCTGCGCAGGTTGTGGCGCAGCCTGTCCGGTCGCGAGCGGCAGCCGGTCGCGCTGCCCGAAGGTATGCCCGGCGCCGAGCGAATTCCGGCCTACGTACTGCAGGAATTCCACAACCTGCCCAATGGCAACTACTCGCGCCGCTTCAGTCGCGGCTATGCCAAGGGCTTCGACCGTTCCATGCTCGGTACGCTGCGCGAGGGGCGTCCGCGGATCGCCAGGGCGCTGGCCGGTGCCGAGCGTGCGCTGGATCTGGGCAGTGGTGCCGGACACCTGGCGATGGCCCTGCATGCGCAGGGCATCGGCGAGGTCTGGGGGCTGGAGCCCTCGCCCTATCTGCTGCAGCAGGCCGCCCAGGCGGCACCGCAGATCCGTTGGGAGCAGGGTACCGGTGAGGACAGCCGGCTGCCGTCGGACTATTTCGATGCGGTCGGGGTCTGTTTCGTGTTCCACGAGGTACCACCGCGCTATCTGCGACAGATTCTCGCCGAGCTTGCGCGGATCACCCGGCCCGGCGCGCGGCTGGCGGTGCTGGAGCCATCACCTGAACAATGGCGCCTCGGCTTCCCCAGCCTGGCGCGCCGCTATGGCTGGCGCGGCCTGTACTTCCGGGCGCTGGCACGACATGTCCACGAACCCTTCCTCGACGCCTGGCACAAGCAGGACTTCGGTGCGCTACTCGCCGAGTACGGTTTTCGTCTGGTCGAGGACGACATCGGTTGCCCGTTCCGCTTCTTCGTTGCAGAACGCATCGCGGGCGCCTGAGCGCGTCCTTATCCACTTCAAGAGACAGGTATCGGTATGAGTCTTTCCCTCCGAGATCAACTGCTCAAGGCCGGACTGGTCAATGAGAAGCAGGCCAAGCAGGCCGGCAAGCAGAAGCAGAAAGAGAATCGTCTGGTGCACAAGGGCCAGGCCGAGAAGGACGAAACGGCGCGGCTCGCCGCCCTGCAGGCAAAGGCCGAGAAGGCCGAGCGGGATCAGGAACTCAACCGCCAGCAGCAGGAAAAGGCCGCGCAGAAGGCTCGGGCGGCGCAGGTCAAGCAACTGATCGAAGCGTCGCGGCTGCCCAGGCTCACCACCGAGGACTACTACAACTTCGTCGACGACAAGAAGGTCAAGCGCCTGTCGGTGAACAACCTGATGCGCGACAAGCTTTCGCGTGGCTCGCTGGCGATCGTCAAGCATGGTGGAGGCTATGAGGTCCTCCCGCGCGAGGCGGCGCTGAAGATCCAGGAGCGCGAGCCGCAACGCATCGTGCTGCTCAATACGCCGACCGAAGCGGCCGAAGCCGACGATCCCTACGCCGCCTACCAGATTCCCGACGACCTGATGTGGTGAGACGCTAGCGCCAGTCAGCCACCGGGTGCGCGGGGCAATGCCCTGCGGTGATTGCGCCCTAGGGGACTCGGTGTCTTGCCGTCCCGGTCGGATGGGGCGGCCCAGGACTGTAGGGCGGGTTAGGCCAGAGGCCGTAACCCGCCGCAATGCCCCGGTCAGCACCGGCGCCAAAGTAATCGCAGACGCCAGGCTCGGCGCAATGTGCTGCGCTTATTGCGCCCTTCGGGTCCGGGTGTCTTGCCGGCCCGGTCGGACCAGGGTGGGCCGTGGCCTGTTGAGCGCAACGTCCAAAGACTCCTCGCGCGAAAATCCGCAGCCGGATGCGCTTGAGACCGCGGTTTGCCGCCTTTCCCTGCTTTCGCCCATAATCGACGGCTCATACAGCGCGCCTGGCAGGGGTTACATGGAGCAGTTTCGCAACATCGGCATCATCGGCCGGCTCGGCAGCCCCCAGGTGCTCGACACCATTCGCCGGCTCAAGCGCTTTCTGCGCGAGCGCCAGTTGCACGTGATCCTCGACGAGAGCATCGCCGAGCTGCTGCCCGGACACGGCATGCAGACCTCCACCCGCAAGCTGCTCGGCGAGGTCTGCGACCTGGTGATCGTGGTCGGCGGCGACGGCAGCATGCTCGGTGCTGCGCGTGCGCTGGCGCGCTACGAGACGCCGGTGGTCGGGGTCAACCGCGGTAGCCTGGGGTTTCTCACCGACATTCTCCCCGAGGAAGTCGAGGCGCGGATCAGCGAGGTCCTCGAAGGCCGCTACCTGGTCGAGACGCGCTTTCTGCTCGAATCCGAGGCGCGTCGTCATCAGGAGGTCATCGGCCAGGCCGATGCGCTCAACGACGTGGTGCTGCACCCGGGCAAGTCGAACCGGATGATCGAATTCGAGCTGTACATCGACGGCCAGTTCGTCTGCAGCCAGAAGGCCGACGGCCTGATCGTCGCCACGCCGACCGGTTCCACCGCCTATGCGCTCTCGGCCGGCGGCCCGATCATGCATCCGCGTCTGGATGCGCTGGTGGTAGTGCCGATGTACCCGCACACGCTGTCCAGCCGACCGATCGTGGTCGACGGCAGCAGCGAGCTGAAGATCGTGGTGTCGCCGAACATCCAGATCTACCCGCAGGTCTCATGCGACGGGCAGAACCACTTCACCTGCGCGCCGGGAGACACAGTGACCATTCGCAAGAAGCCGCAGAAGCTGCGGCTGATTCATCCGCTGGATCACAACTACTACGAGATCTGCCGGACCAAGCTCGGCTGGGGAAGCCGGCTCGGCGTCGGAGGCGACTGATGCAGCTGGACCCGGCGCGTGGCTACGACCTGATCGGTGATATCCATGGTTGCGCGCGAACCCTGCAGCGCCTGCTCGAGCAGCTCGGCTATCACCTGCAGGGCGGCGTCTGGCGCCACCCGCGTCGCATGGCGCTGTTCCTCGGTGACATCATCGACCGTGGCCCCCGTATCCGCGAGGCGTTGCAGCTGGTCCACGACATGGTCCAGGCCGGCGAGGCCGCCTGCATCATGGGCAATCACGAGTTCTACTCGCTCGGCTGGCACACCCCCGCGCCGGCCGGCAGCGGCAAGCGCTTCGTGCGCGAGCACATCCCGCGCCACGAACGCCTGATCCGCGAGACGCTGGAGCAGTTCGAACAGCATCCCCAGGAGTGGAAGGACTACCTCGACTGGTTCCAGCGCATGCCGTTGCTGATCGATGCCGGGCACTTTCGCATGGTGCACGCCTGCTGGGATCCGGCCTTGATCGCCCAGCTGCGCGCCAGCTATCCGCAGGCGGTGATCGACCGGGCCTTCCTCGAGGCGTCGGCGCAGGAGGGCAGCTTTGCCTGCGCGGTGTTCAACCGGCTGCTGCGCGGTACCGACATGCCTTTGCCGCACGGATTGTCGCTGATGAGCGAGGAAGGCTATCCGCGGCGTTTCTTCCGCACCAAGTTCTGGGAGGACGACCCGCAGACCTACGGCGACATCGTCTTCCAGCCCGATGCTCTGCCCGAGCAGGCCGCCCGCACGCCGCTGGGCGAGCAGGAGAAGCGCCAGCTGCTCTACTACGATGCCGACCAGCCGCTGCTGTTCGTCGGCCATTACTGGCGTCGCGGGCGCCCGGCGCCGATCCGCGCGAACCTGGCGTGCCTGGATTACAGCGCGGTCAAGTACGGCAAGCTGGTGGCCTATCGCCTGGACGACGAGACGCGCCTTGATCCGGCCAAATTCCGCTGGGTGGAAGTGGAACGGCCCGAGGCGCCGCGGTGAGGCAACTACAGCAATCCATTCGCAACAGGTGGTGGCAACTACATGGATGACTTGACCCTGGACCAGCTGGAAAAGGCCTTTCAGGCTTCGCCCGATAACATGGCACTTCTGGAACTCCTGCTACGAGGGTGCTTGGCGAGAGCGGACTTCCGTCGCGGCCTGGAGTGCCTGCCTGCGGGGATGGAGCCGAGCGGCGTGGGGGAATCTCTCAGAAACCAGCTCGCGGAGCTTTGCCTAGGCGCTGGAGAACCGGAGAAGGCCCTCACCTGGGCGATGCCGGACAAGGCGGCCGGCCAGTTGCTGAGAGCTCGTGCACTGGCCGAGCTGGGGCGGCGGGAGGAGGGTTTGCGGGCATACCGAGCCGCGGTAGCAGAGAATCCTGCGCTGGAGGATGTGGCGCTGGCGAACCGTCTGAGTGTTTCGGTGGTCGAGTTTCCCGCCCAGGACGGCCGTCCCCGGCTCAAGGTCATCTCCAATGACGATACCGACCAGAGTGAAATCCTGCGGGTGCTGGAGCCGGTGCGCGAGAACATCACTTTCGCCGACATCGGCGGGCTCGATGGGCTCAAGAAGACCATCCACAAGAAGATCATTCTTCCCTACCAGAAACCCAGCCTGTTCCAGCGCTTTCGCAAGCGTGTCGGCGGCGGGATTCTGTTGTATGGCCCGCCAGGCTGCGGCAAGACCATGCTGGCAAGGGCTACTGCTGGTGAGTGCAAGGCGAAGTTCCTCAACGTGGCCATTTCCGACGTGCTGGATATGTACATCGGGGAGTCCGAACGCAAGCTGCACGCGCTGTTTGAAGAAGCGCGTGCACAGGCGCCTGCAGTCCTGTTCTTCGACGAGGTGGAAGCACTGGGTGGGCGGCGTTCGCACACGCGGGAGGCGACCTCGTCGAAGCTGGTCAGCCAGTTCCTCGCCGAGATGGATGGGTTTGCCCAGGACAATCACGGTGTGCTGATTCTGGCTGCTACCAACGTGCCATGGGCTGTCGACTCGGCGTTTCGCCGCCCGGGACGCTTCGATCGGGTGCTCTTCGTGCCACCACCTGATCGGGCGGCGCGAGAAAGCCTGTTACGCATGCTGATGAAGGATCGGCCCTGCGAGCAGGACATCGACTTCGCCTTTCTGGCGAAGAGCACCTCGGGCTTTTCCGGCGCGGACCTGCGCGAGCTCGTCGAAACCGCGGTGGACGAGGCGATCGAGGCGTCTATCGATGCGGGACAGGAGCAGCCGATAACCGGACATCATCTGAAGGCGGCTCTGCAGGAAGTCCGAGCCACCACGCTGGAGTGGCTGACCACGGCGAGAAACTACGCGCGCTACGCCAATGAGGGTGGTCAGTACGACGAGGTGATGGCCTTTCTCGATCGTCACGGCAAGGAGCGCTGACGATGCGCAGGAAAGCCTATCGCCTGATCGACGAGCCAAGTCCCGGAGCCATGGCGCGTATCGCAGTCGAGCCGATCTGGCCGCTGCTGGCGCTGATGCTCGCAGGGAACTGGCTGGGAATGCCTTGGCTTGCGCTGAACGGGTTTGCAGTAGGCAGCCCTACCCGCTGGCGGGAGTCCATGTTGGCGGCGTTGGGATTGCTGGGGAGTTTTCTGCTGGCGTTCGGCCTGTCCTATGCCTGGCAGGCACGTTTCATCGAATCCGAGCACGTGCTGCGGTACGCGTTGCTGTCTCTGGTGGTGTGGAAGCTGGCGTTTGGCTACCTGATCTTCAGTCTGCAGAGCGCGACCATCGAGTTGTATCAGTACTACGGAGGGGTGCTGGGGCGTTTTGGTTTGCCGGTAGCACTGCTCGGCGGGTTTCTGCTGCGCGGAATGGTGTTAGGGCTGTTTTCCTCATCCATCTGGTTTCTGGTGCTTAGCTGATGAATACCTCCTACCTGCTGGAACTGGCCCATCAGCGCCTGGATTGCGGTCAGCTGGATGGTGCGATGGACGCGCTTCGGCAATTGCTCGGTGAGGATCCCGATTGCGCTCAGGCTCACGCGCTGTTGGCGTTCTGCCTGCTGGATCTGCGCCGCTTGCATGCGGCGAAGCATGAGGCCCGTCTCGCGCTTGCCATTGAGCCCGAACTGGAATTGGCGCTGCATGCCGCCGCAGCTGTTGCGCTCGCTAGCCGGCAGTTCAAGGCGGCGCGTCAGTACATCGACCGCCTGCTGGGCGTGAATCCATTCCGCCCCGGCTATCACCGTCTGCTGGCTGACCTTCAGCGCCTGCAACGCAAGCCCAGGGAACAGTTGCAGGCGCTGACCCGGGCGCTCGAACTGGAACCTGATGGTCCCGACAGTCTTGCGGCCATGGCCGATTATCATCGGGATCAGGGCGCCCGGGACAAGGCCGAGCATTTTGCCAGTCAGGCCCTGGCGATCCAGCCCGACCACGCCGGGGCGCTGATCTGCATGGGTTTTCTGTTGCTCCGTCGGGGCGAGCTGGAGGCTGCCAGGGAGCACGCGGTCTGGGTGTTGCAGCACGACGCCAGTGATGTCCAGGCCCTGTACCTGATGTCTGCGGTAAAGGCGCGCCGCAATCCGTTGCTGGGTACATGGTGGCGCTACAACTCCTGGATGATGGAGCTGGGGTCAGTTCGCTCGATCATCGTGCTGCTGGCACTCTTCGTCTGCTACCGCGCCGGGGTCATCTTCGCCAATCAGCAGGGCTACGAGATGTTGGCCGAGGGCGTGCAATGGGCATGGCTGGCACTGGTGCTTTACACCTTCGCCGCGCCTCAGATGTTCAAGCGCTCGTTGGAGAAGGAGCTTGCAGGGGTGAAGCTATCCAGGGACTTCTAAGCGCCTCAAGCATCGCTGGCCCTGGTCTTAGTGGTCTAGAATGCCTGCCTTGCCTACAGGAGCCGCGTCATGTCCTCGTTCCTCGAGATGATTCAGAACATCACCCCCGACATCTACCTGAACCTCAAGCAGTCGCTGGAAATCGGCAAGTGGCCCGATGGCCGCAAGCTGACCGATGAACAGAAAGAGCTGACCATGCAGGCGATGATCGCCTGGGAAATCCAGAACCTGCCGGAAGAGGAGCGCACCGGCTACATGGGCGGGCAGGAGTGCGCGTCGAAGAGCAAGGCCAAGGCGGCGCTGGATACCAGCCTGTTCTCGCCGGCTTCCGGAACCCGTCACTGATGCAGGAGCTGGCCCGTGGCGCGCTGGACAAGATGGCGGTCGAGCTGGGCGAGCGGGCGCAGTACGCGTTGCGTCTGGACCAGGCCCGCGTGCCGCTCAATCCGCTGATCGGCAAGACCCTGCGGCTGCAGTACCTGGGCGCCATTCATTGCAGTCATTGCGGCCGCCGCACCAACAAGAGTTTCAGCCAGGGCTATTGTTATCCGTGCTTCAAGAAGCTGCCGCAGTGCGACACCTGCATCATGAGCCCGGAGCGCTGCCACCACGAGCTGGGCACCTGCCGCGACCCGCAGTGGGGCGAGCGCTTCTGCATGACCGATCACGTGGTCTACCTGGCCAATTCGTCAGGGATCAAGGTCGGCATCACCCGCGCCACCCAGTTGCCCACCCGCTGGCTCGATCAGGGCGCCAGCCAGGCGTTGCCGATCCTGCGGGTGGCGACCCGCCAGCAGTCCGGTCTGGTCGAGGACCTGTTGCGTAGCCAGGTCGCCGATCGCACCAACTGGCGTGCGCTGCTCAAGGGCGATGCCGAACCGCTGGATCTGCCGCAGATCCGCGAGCAGGTCTTCGATGCCTGCGCCGAGGGGCTGCAGGCGCTGCAGCAGCGTTTCGGGCTGCAGGCCATCCAGCCGCTGGCGGATGCCGAGGTGGTGCAGATTCGCTACCCGATAGAAAGCTATCCGGGCAAGATCGTCAGCCTGGACCTGGAGAAGAACCCGCTGGTGGAGGGCACCCTGCTGGGGATCAAGGGTCAGTACCTGATCCTCGACAGCGGCGTGATCAATATCCGCAAGTTCACCGCCTACCAGGTGGCTGCCAGCAGCGCCTGAGGCAAGGCCGGGCGGTTTGCTGCCTGGCCGGATCGATCGAGGGCGCCGCGCCGCGCGGCGCCCGCCACTTTTGCAGCTCGCAGCTGAGCCGGAGAGCCGACATGCGTACCGAACAACCGAAAGTCATTCAACTCGCCGACTACCAGGAGCCGGACTACCTGATCGACGAGACTCACCTGACCTTCGAGCTGTACGAAGACCACAGCCTGGTGCACGCCCAGCTGGTGATGCGGCGCAATCCCGCCTGCGCGGACAGCGAGACGCTGCCGGTGCTCTGTCTGGACGGGCAGGATCTGCAGCTGCAGCGCATCTGCCTGGATGACCAGGAGCTGCAGGCCGGCGACTACAGCTACGATGGCGGCCTGCTCAGCCTGCAACCGCGCGCAAGCCACTTCGTCATCGACAGCACGGTGCTGATCCACCCGGAGAGCAACACTGCGCTGGAAGGGCTGTACAAGTCGGGCACGATGTTCTGCACCCAGTGCGAGGCCGAGGGCTTTCGCAAAATCACCTTCTATCTCGATCGCCCGGACGTGATGAGCGCCTTCACCACCACGCTGGTGGCCGACCAGCAGCGCTATCCGGTGCTGCTGTCCAACGGCAATCCGGTCGCCAGCGGCAGCGAGGAGGGCGGGCGGCACTGGGCGACCTGGCAGGACCCGTTCAGAAAACCCGCCTACCTGTTTGCCCTGGTCGCCGGCGATCTCTGGTGCGTCGAGGACAGCTTCACCACCATGAGCGGACGCGAGGTGGCGCTGCGCATCTACGTGGAGCCGGAGAACATCGACAAGTGCCAGCACGCGATGGACAGCCTGAAGAAATCGATGAAGTGGGACGAGGAGGTGTACGGGCGCGAGTACGACCTGGACATCTTCATGATCGTCGCGGTCAACGATTTCAACATGGGTGCGATGGAGAACAAGGGGCTCAACATCTTCAACTCCAGCGCCGTGCTGGCGCGCGCCGAGACCGCCACCGACGCCGCCCACCAGCGGGTCGAGGCGATCGTCGCGCACGAGTACTTCCACAACTGGTCGGGCAACCGGGTGACCTGTCGCGACTGGTTCCAGCTGTCGCTCAAGGAAGGCTTCACCGTGTTCCGCGACGCCGAGTTCAGTGCCGACATGCACTCGCGCACGGTCAAACGCATCGAGGACGTCGCCTACCTGCGCACCCATCAGTTCGCCGAGGATGCCGGCCCCATGGCGCACTCGGTGCGTCCGGCGTCCTACATGGAGATCTCCAACTTCTACACCCTGACGGTGTACGAGAAGGGTGCCGAGGTGGTGCGCATGATTCGCACGCTGGTCGGCGCCCGGGGCTTCCGCAAGGGCTCGGATCTGTATTTCGAGCGGCATGACGGCCAGGCCGTGACCTGCGACGACTTCATCAGGGCGATGGAGGATGCCAACGGCATCGACCTGACCCAGTTCAAGCGCTGGTACAGCCAGGCGGGCACGCCGCGACTGGCGGTGGATGCCAGCTATGACACGGCGGCCAATACCTACCGCCTGCGTTTTCGCCAGAGCTGCCCGGCTACGCCGGGGCAGGACGAGAAGCTGCCCTTCGTCATTCCGGTGGAGCTGGCGCTGCTCGACAATCGCGGCCGCGAGTTGCCGTTGCAACTGGTCGGCGAGGATGCGGCGGTCGGCACGGTGCGTGTGCTGCAGGTGACCGAGGCCGAACAGGCCTTCACCTTCGTCAACATCCAGGATGAGCCGCTGCCGTCGCTGCTGCGTGGCTTCTCGGCGCCGGTGAAGCTTGCGTTCCCCTACAGCCGTGACCAGCTGATGTTCCTCATGCAGCACGACTCCGACGGTTTCAACCGCTGGGAAGCCGGGCAGCAACTGGCGGTGCAGATACTGCAGGAACTGGTCGGCCAACAGCAGCGCGGCCAGGCGCTGGTCATGGATCCGCGCCTGATCGAGGCACTGCGCACATTGCTGGTGGACGAGACCCTGGATCAGGCGATGGTCGCCGAAATGCTCTCGTTGCCGGGTGAGGGTTACCTGGCGGAAATCAGCCAGGTGGCTGACGTCGACGCCATCCATGCCGCCCGCGAGTTCGCCCGCAAGAGCATTGCCGAGGCCCTGTTCGAGCCGCTCTGGCAGCGTTATCGGGCCAACCGTGAACTGTCCCGGCACACACCTTACGTTGCCGAGGCCGAGCACTTCGCCCGCCGTGCGCTGCAGAACATTGCGCTGTCCTACGTGATGGAGACCGGTCGGCCGGAGGTGCTCGCCGCCTGTCAGGAGCAGTTCGAGACCGCCGACAACATGACCGAGCGCCTCACGGCCCTGGCGGTGCTGGTCAACTCGCCGTTCGCTGCGGAAAAGGCGGTGGCCCTCGAGGTGTTCGCGGAGAACTTCAAGGACAACCCGCTGGTGATGGACCAGTGGTTCAGCGTGCAGGCCGGCTGTCCGCTGCCGGGTGCCCTCGATCGGGTGCGGGGTCTGATGCAGCACCCGGCGTTCACCCTGAAGAATCCGAACAAGGTGCGTGCGCTGATCGGCGCCTTCGCCAACCAGAACCTGGTGGGCTTCCATCAGGCCGATGGCAGCGGCTATCGCTTCCTCGCCGAGCAGGTGATCACGTTGAATGCGCTCAACCCGCAGATCGCTTCGCGCCTGCTGGCGCCGCTGACCCGCTGGCGCAAGTACGACGCGGCGCGTCAGGCGTTGATGCGTGCCGAACTGGAGCGCATCCAGGCCTCGGGCGAGCTGTCCAGCGATGTCTTCGAGGTGGTCAGCAAGAGTCTGGCGTGAGCGATTGCGGCCGTTGCGCCTGGTGCGGCAACGGCTGCCGCGATGAACAGTTGTGCACAGACTCTGTTCGGCGCCTCAAATAGCTGGCAAGCTGCAACACCATCTGGGTCCCGGGTCGGCGCTTTCGGGCTGAAAGCCCCGGATTAGATAGGCGAATACCTAATCAATCAGCACGTGTGTCTTAACAAAACATAACGCCGTGATGATTGTCAGGTCTTTCCGAAGCCGCTTAGCATTGGCGGCTATCAGAAAGGTCTGATCTACCTATAACAATAAAGGGGGAAAGGTGTATGAGTGAGCCCGTCATGCGGCGCACCCAGTCCGGTCAAGCAGAGAATCTCTTTCGCTCGCTCCAGTCACCGTTGGCCAAGACGCTTTCGTTGTGCACTGTCTTGTCCGTGCTTGCTTTTGCTGTGGCTCCGGTACAGGCCGAATCGGCCGATCAGCCGGCTGCCGCCTACTCCATCGAGTCCGCCAAGGCCAAGCATTCGCTGCTGGTCGACGTCAGCCGTGCCGGCAAGCGCCTGGTCGCGGTGGGTGAGCGTGGCCACATCCTCTACTCCGATGACGAAGGCAGCGAGTGGCAGCAGGCCAAGGTGCCCAGCCGCGTCCTGCTGACCTCCGTGTATTTCGTCGATGACCAGTACGGCTGGGCGGTCGGTCACGATGCGACCATCCTCGCTACCCAGGATGGCGGTGCCAACTGGACCGAGCAGTTCCGTGACATCGAACGTGAAGAAGGCGCGCCCTTCCTCGATGTCTGGTTCAAGGACCGCCAGCATGGCCTGGTGGTTGGCGCCTATGGTGCGCTGCTGGAAACCAACGATGGCGGTGCCAGCTGGGAAGAGGTCGGTGACCGTCTGGAAAACGACGACGGCTTCCACCTCAACGCGATAACCGCGGTGAAGGATGCCGGAATCCTCGTGGTGGGCGAGATGGGCATGATGTTCCGCTCCGCCGATGGCGGCGAAACCTGGGAGACGCTCCAGAGCCCCTACGACGGTTCCCTGTTCGGCGTGCTCGGCACGGCCCAACCGTCGACCGTGCTGGCCTATGGCCTGCGTGGGCACATGTTCCGCTCGACCGACTTTGGCGACAGCTGGCAGCCGGTGAAGATCGAGGCCGGTCGCAATGGTCTGCAGGTCAGCCTGTCGGGCGGCAGTCTGCTGGCCGACGGCTCCGTCGTCGTGGTTGGCAATGGTGGCGTCGTGCTCAAGAGCGACGATGATGGCCAGAGCTTTTCCGTAGCGGGTCGCCCCGATCGACTGTCCCTGGCAGGTGTCACCGCCAATGCGCAGGGCAATCTGGTCCTCGTGGGGCAGGGTGGGGTGCGTGTCGCTTCGCCGACAGGCCTGAATCTGGGCCAACAATAATAAGGCGGGGGAGTTTTGATGAGTAAGCATCGCCAGGATAACGCTACCTTTCTGGAGCGTCTGATTTTCAACAACCGGCCCGTGGTGATCCTGCTCTGCGCGCTGGTGACGGTTTTCCTTTCCTACCACGCCCTGCAGATCCGTCCCTCGACCAGCTTCGAGAAGATGATTCCGCTCAGTCATCCGTTCATCCAGAACATGATCAAGCATCAGAATGATCTGGCGAACCTGGGCAACACCGTGCGTATCTCGGTGGAAGCCAAGGATGGCGACATCTTCAACAAGGAATACATGGAGACGCTGCGGCAGATCCATGACGAGGCGTTCTACATCAATGGCGTCGATCGCTCCGGTCTGAAGTCCCTGTGGAGCCCGAGCGTACGCTGGACCGAAGTGACCGAAGAGGGCTTCGACGGCGGCGAAGTGATTCCGCAGACCTACGACGGCTCCGAAGAGAGCCTCAACGAGCTGCGCAGCAACGTGCTCAAGTCGGGCCAGATCGGCCGTCTGGTGGCAAACAACTTCAAGTCGGCGATCGTCGACGTGCCGCTGCAGGAGTCCTATCCGGATCCGGATGACCAGAGCAAGCTGGTCAAGCTCGACTACCAGAAATTCTCCCATGAGCTGGAAGAGAAGATCCGTGCCAAGTACCAGGCGCAGAATCCGAACGTGGAGATCCACATCGTCGGTTTCGCCAAGAAGGTCGGTGATCTGATCGACGGGCTGATGGCGGTCGTGGCCTTCTTCGGCATCGCCTTCGTCATCACCCTGGTGATGCTGTACTGGTTCACCTGGTGCATCCGCTCGACCATTTCGGTACTGGTCACCACGCTAATCGCGGTGATCTGGCAGCTCGGCCTGGTTCGTCTGGTCGGGTTCGGTATCGACCCCTACTCGATGCTGGTGCCGTTCCTGATCTTCGCCATCGGTATTTCCCACGGCGTACAGAAGATCAACGGTATCGCCCTGCAGTCGGGCGAGGCGGACAACGCCCTGACCGCTGCGCGGCGTACCTTCCGCCAGCTGTTCCTGCCGGGCATGATCGCGATCCTGGCCGACGCCATCGGCTTCATCGCCCTGCTGATCATCGATATCGGCGTGATCCACGAGCTGGCCATTGGTGCGTCCATCGGTGTCGCGGTAATCGTGTTCACCAACCTGATCCTGCTGCCGGTGGCGATTTCCTACCTCGGCATCAGCAAGAAGGCGATCGAGCGCAGCAAGCGCGATGCGGTGCGCGAGCATCCGTTCTGGCGCTTCCTGGCCAACGTCGCCCATCCGACCGTGGCACCTATCGTGGTGGTAGTCGCTCTGGCCGGCGGTGTCGGTGCCTTCTTCTACCAGAAGGCCCACCTGCAGGTCGGTGACCTTGACCAGGGTGCGCCGGAGCTGCGTCCGGATTCGCGCTACAACCTGGATAACGACTTCATCGTCAGCAACTACTCGACCAGCTCCGACGTGCTGGTGGTGATGGTCAAGACCGCGCCGGAAGGCTGCTCGACGCACATGGCCATGGCGCCGATCGACGAGCTGACCTGGAAGATGGAGAACACTCCGGGTGTGCAGTCCGCCGTGTCGCTGGTCACCGTTTCCAAGCAGGTGATCAAGGGCTCGAACGAAGGCAGCCTGAAATGGGAAACCCTGGCGCGCAACCAGGACGTGCTGAACAGCTCGATTGCTCGTGCCGAAGGCATGTACAACTCTGACTGCTCGCTGGCACCGGTGATGGTGTTCCTCAACGACCACAAGGCCGAGACGCTCAAGCGTGCGGTCAAGGCGGTTCAGGAGTTCGCCGAGGAAAACAACAGGGATGGCCTGGAGTTCATTCTGGCCTCGGGTAACGCCGGGATCGAGGCGGCCACCAACGAGGTCATTTCCGCGTCCGAGCTGACCATGCTGGGTCTGGTTTACGCCTGGGTGGCGGTGATGTGCCTGATCACCTTCCGCTCGATTCCGGCGACCATCTGCATCGTTCTGCCGCTGGTGCTGACGTCGGTACTGGGCAACGCGCTGATGGCCTTCCTCGGCATCGGCATGAAGGTCGCAACCCTGCCGGTGATCGCCCTCGGCGTGGGTATCGGTGTCGACTACGGCATCTATATCTACAGCCGTCTGGAGAGCTTCCTGCGTGCCGGCCTGCCGTTGCAGGAGGCCTACTACGAGACGCTCAAGTCGACTGGCAAGGCGGTTCTGTTCACCGGTCTGTGCCTGGCGATCGGTGTGGCCACCTGGATCTTCTCGGCGATCAAGTTCCAGGCCGACATGGGGCTGATGCTGACCTTCATGTTCCTGGTCAACATGATCGGCGCGATGCTGCTGCTGCCGGCTCTGGCGCGCTTCCTGATCAACACCGAGAAGCTCGCTGGCAAGGCGGGTGGTTCGCTGCTGGCCCACTAAGCGGGTCATGCAATGAAAAACCGCAGCTTCGGCTGCGGTTTTTTTTCGTCTGGTGATTGGCCGTGACGGGCTGTTGCGGTGGACACCTTTGATCGCTCCCTCCGCGTGGCAATGCAGCACGCAGGGTGGACAACGGTGCAGCCTTGTCCACCAGCCACTGATCTTGATCGTTCCCATGCTCTGCGTGGAACGCAGTTAACGCAAAGCGTCCCTGGATCCGGTTCCCTCGCGGAGCGTGGGAACCATCCGATGGTTGGCGGGGCATTGTTGGGCCTCGCGGCCCAACCTACGGCTTC
>NZ_QASN01000014.1:79550-214568 GCF_003052585.1 Pseudomonas mangrovi
CGGCCCAACCTACGGCTTCTGATCATTCCCATGCTCCGCGTGGGAGTGCAGTTGCAGACGCTCTGCGTCTGCGGGAGGCGGAGAGTTCCTAGGCCAGGAGCCAGGGCATCATCCGATGGTTGGCGGGGCATTGTTGGGCCTCGCGGCCCAACCTACGGCTTCTGATCATTCCCATGCTCCGCGTGGGAGTGCAGTTACAGACGCTCTGCGTCTGCGGGACGCGAAGCGTCCCGGGATCAGGTGCCCCCGCCGGAGCCTGGGCACCATCGGGGCGCCACCCAACCTACCAACAGTCAGGGCGCGAACGGCAGTTCCCGCTTGTGGCGAGTAGCGTCGTAGGTGCGCACGATGCGCTGGTAGGCGGCGTCGCTGACCTTCTGGCCGTGCAGGAATGCGTCGATCTCGGCGTAGCTGACGCCGTGGGCGTCCTCGTCCGGCTTGCCGGGGTTGAGCTCTTCCAGATCGGCGGTGGGCACCTTGAGCGCCAGCTTTTCCGGCGCACCCAGCTCGCGGGCAATGGCACGAACCTGGCCCTTGACCAGCCCCGCCAGCGGCGTGAGGTCACAGGCGCCGTCACCGAACTTGGTGAAGAAGCCCATCACCGCCTCGGCGGCGTGGTCGGTGCCGATCACCAGGCCATTGCAGGCATTGGCGATGGTGAACTGGGCAACCATGCGGATGCGCGCCTTGACGTTGCCGAGCACGAAGTCGCGACGCTCCGGGGTCAGTGTTTCCAGGCTCGCCGTCTGCGCGGCCAGGCCACGGACGCTGGCTTCGATGTTGACGGTCTGCAGCTCGTCGGCGCGAATGAAGTCGATGGCCATCTGCGCGTCGGCCTCGTCATGCTGCACGCCGTGCGGCAAGCGTACGGCAATGAAGCGGTAGGTCGCATCACCTGTCTCGGCGCGCAGCTCTTCCACGCACAGCTGCGCCAGACGGCCGGCGGTGGTGGAGTCGACGCCGCCGCTGATGCCCAGCACCAGGGTCTTGAGCCCGGCATTGCGCAGGCACTGCTTGATGAAGGCCTTGCGCCGCTCGATCTCGGCGAGCAGCTGGCTGCGTTCGTTGAATGGCGGGACCACCTGCAAGGCGGCGGCGATTTCGGTTTGACGGTCGGTCATGCTGATGTCCTCAGTTCGGCTCGCTGACGCGAAAGACGTGTTTCAGATAGGCGACGAACTGTTCGTCGCGGCATTGGGTCTTGCCAGGGGCATCGGAGATCTTCGCCACCGGTTGACCATTGCAGGCGGTCATCTTGATGACGATGTTCATCGGTTCGACACCGGGTATGTCGCAGGTCAGGTTGGTGCCGATGCCGAAACTCGCATTGATCCGCCCCTGCAGGGCGCGGTGCAGCTCGAGGCTCTTGCGAAAGTTCAGACCATCGGAAAACACCAGTGTCTTGCTGCGCGGATCGATTCCCAGCGCCTGGTAGTGGGCGATGGCCTTCTCCGCCCAGGCGAAGGGGTCTCCCGAGTCGTGGCGCAGGCCGTCGAAAAGCTTGGCGAAGTAAAGGTCGAAGTCACCGAGGAAGGCATCCATGTTGATGCAGTCGGTGAGGGCGATGCCCAGCTCACCGCGGTACTCGCGTACCCAGCAGTCAAGCGCCGCCTTCTGGCTGTCGATCAGGCGCGGCCCCAGTTGCTGGTGCGCCATCAGCCACTCGTGGGCCATGGTGCCGATGGGGCGCAGACCGTACTCGCGCGCCAGGTGCACATTGCTGGTGCCGACGAAGTGGCCGGGGAACTCGCGTTGCATCACGTGCACCATTTCCTCCTGCACGCGGTAGGAAAAGCGTCTGCGGGTGCCGAAGTCGGCGACCTGCAGGCCGGCCAGTTCCTCGCTGCTGGCATTGCTGCCGAGCCAGTCGAGCTTGCGGTAGAGCTGCTCGCGCGCCTGCTCGAGGATGACGTCGCGATAGCGATAGCGGTTGCGCACTTCGCTGATGATCGACAGCAGCGGAATCTCGAACAGGATCACGTGCAGCCAGGGCCCACGCAGACGGATCGACAGCTGGCCGTCTTCGATACCGGTGAAGACGTGGCGCAGGTTGAAGCGGAACAGGCTGAGGAAGCGGATGAAGTCCGGCTTGAGAAACGGAATCTTCTCGAGGAACTTGACCTGGTCGGCGCTGATCTGCAGGTCTTCCAGGCGCTCGATCTGATGACGGATCTCGGCCAGGTACGGCCGCAGATCCTCGCCGTTGCGGCAGCGCATCTCCCATTCGACTTCGGCATTGGGGTAGTTGTGCAGTACCGCCTGCATCATCGTCAGCTTGTAGAAGTCGGTGTCCAGCAGGTTCTGTACGGTGCGCTCGGCAAATACGCTTTCGCCCATGATTCTTACTCCCTGTCCGCGGCTGTCGCGGCATCCAGTTCTGGCAGATTGCGGCACAGGACTATGCCGGCATCGCGCATCGCGGTACAGGCCGTCTGCGCGCCGTTTTCGTCGATTGCTCGACAGGCTGGCAGATAGACCACCACGGCCAGTCCGGCACGACGCAGTTGCAGCGCGGTGGTGCTGACGCAGTAATCCAGTGCCAGGCCCCCCACCAGCACCAGGTCGACTCCGGCCTGGCGGAGGAATTCGATTACCCCGGTGCTGCGCCGCTCGCCCAGGTCGTGGTAGCAGGCGCCGTAGGGGTGCATGTCCGGCTCGACGCCTTTCCAGACGAAGAAGTCGTAGTCCACCGGCGCCGGCAACCCGTCGAGCAGTTCGAAACCTGCGGTGCCCGGTACACAGTGGCTGACCCAGGTCAGGTCGGCGTTGGCCAGCGGCAGCGGTTGCAGCATCTGCGTCGCGTCACTGACCACCCAGGCGGCCTGGGGGCTGTGCGCATCCTTGCTACCGACGCGCAGGTGCGCGCGACTGGCCATCTCATTGAGTGCCGGCACTATCTGATCGCCGCCGGCTACCGGCAGCTCGCTCGGGCAGAGCGGGGTGAAGCCTTTCTGGGCATCGACATCGAAGCTGGCGATTCTCATGATTGCGACTCCTTTTGCGTGGGGCTGGCTACATAATCCATCTGATGTAATATGTCGTCAAGCAGATTGTTGAACCCGCCTGGCGGGACAGGAGCACGAATGAGCAGGGCCGAAGTACTGGCGAGTGTGGACATGGTCGCACTGCGCCTGAATGAACAGGGTGCGCTGCAGCTGCTGCTGCTGCGCCGCGCGGCGGCACCTTTCGCCGACAGCTGGGCGCTACCCGGCGTACTGGTCAACGGGCGCATGGCCGATGCCAGCCTGGACGACGCGGCGGCACGTGCGCTGCGTGACAAGGCACGGGTCGAACCGGCGCACCTGGAGCAGGTGGCTACCGTAGGCAACGCCGAGCGCGATCCGCGCGGCTGGTCATTGAGCACCATCTATCTGGCGTTGTTGGCGCCGCAGCAGGCAGTCGATGCCGAAGATCTGCGCTTTGTCGAGTTGGCCGCGGTGCTCGACGGCAGTCTGGCGCTGCCCTTCGACCACAGCGAACTGGTAGCGCAGGCGGTCGAGCGCCTGGCGGCCAAGGCGGTCTACAGCTCGTTGCCGCTGTCGCTGCTGGCCGAGCGCTTCACCGTCACCGAGGCGTTGGCGGCGTTTCAGGCCTGTCTGGGCCAGGCGGTGCAGCACACCACGCTGCGCGGCCGGCTGGAGCGGATGAAAACCGAGGGCTGGTTGCGCGATACCGGCGAGCGCAACCGGCCGCCGATGGGCCGCCCGCAGAATGTGCTGGAGCGGGTCTCCGAGCGCGGCCGGGTGTATCTTTTCGACCGCAGCATGCTCGGCTGACTGAACCTTGCGTGAGCGCCGTGACCCAATCCTTACTGATGTACGGCGGATGAAATCATGGCTCTCTGGAAGATCGTATTTTCCCGGCACAACAACACCGATGTCCTGATGCTCGATGCTGATTCGGCGCCTGATGTGGAGCAGGCCTCGAAGGCGCTGCTGGCGCACGCACGGGTGCATTTCGAGCGCCAGGAGGCGGATATCGACGCGCAACCGGAACAGACGCCGGCGGTGCGGCTGGCCGAGTGCTACGGCATTACCCTCACCGGAATCGCGCGCAGCGAGTGATTCGTTGCGAAGCAGGGTATTGGACTCTCGGATGGCTTTCCTTGCCGCCGGCCACTGGCTAAGCTCGCGGTTCCCTAGCGCAGCAGAGATGTTCCCATGCCTCAGCAATGGCCGGCCGCCGAGATCGCCCGTCAGATCCTCGAAGGTTTCGATGTCTACCGCGAGTCCTTTCGCGGCATTACCGCCGGCGCCCGGTCGCGCTTCGAGCAGGCGCAGTGGCAGGAGGCCCAGCAGGCTTCGGCCGAGCGGATCAATCTGTACGAGGATCAGGTCACCCAGACGGTAGGCAGGCTACGCGGCGAGTTCGAGGAAGTTCTGCTGCTGGACGTCAACCTCTGGCCGCTGGTGAAGAGTGCCTACATCAACCAGATCGATCTGCGCTTCGACGACGAGCTGGCGGAAACCTGGTTCAACTCGATCTTCTGCGGGCTGTTCAGCCACGACTGCATCAGCGATGGCTGCATGTTCATCCACACCACCCGTCCCTCGTTGCGCAACCACGAGCGCGGGGTGCAGACGCGCAATTACCTGCCGCGCGGCAACCTCAAGGCGGCGCTGAGCGAAATCCTTCACGACTATCGCTTCGACGTTCCCTACGCCCAGCACGAGCTGGACCTGCAGCGCCTCGAGGACCGTTTGCGCGGCAACCTGCCGGACTGGGTCTGCAAGGACCCGGAGCTGTGCATCGAGCTGATTTCCTCGACCTTCTATCGCAACAAGGGCGCCTACCTGGTCGGCCGCATCTTCACCCCGGACGAGCAGTGGCCGCTGGTGATTCCGCTGGTACACCCGGAAGGCCGCGGCATCGTGGTCGATACGCTGATCACCGACGAGGCGGAGGTATCGATCATCTTCTCCTTCACGCGCTCCTACTTCATGGTCGAGATCGCCGTTCCGGCCGAATTCATCGGTTTCCTCAAGCGCATCCTGCCGGGCAAGCAGATCGCCGAGCTGTACACCTCGATCGGCTTCTACAAGCACGGCAAATCCGAGTTCTACCGCTCGCTGATCAATCACCTGGCGCGCTCCGACGACCGCTTCGTGATGGCGCCGGGTGTGCGTGGCATGGTCATGAGTGTGTTCACGCTGCCGGGCTTCAACACCGTGTTCAAGATCATCAAGGACAAGTTCTCGCCGTCGAAGAACGTCACCCGCGAGACCGTCATCGAGAAGTACCGGATGGTGAAGAGCGTCGATCGGGTAGGGCGCATGGCCGATACCCAGGAGTTCTCCGACTTCCACTTCCCGAAGAGCAAGTTCGACCCGGAATGTCTCGAAGAGCTGCTCGAGGTGGCGCCCTCTACCGTCGAGCTGCAGGGTGACACCGTGCTGGTGCGGCACTGCTGGACCGAGCGGCGCATGATTCCGCTGAACATCTACGTCGAGACCGCGGGCGAGACGCAGGTGCGCGAGGCGCTGTATGACTACGGCATGTCGATCAAGCAACTGGCGGCGGCGAACATCTTCCCCGGCGACATGCTGCTGAAGAACTTCGGCGTTACCCGTCACGGTCGGGTGGTGTTCTACGACTACGACGAGATCAGCTACCTGACCGAGGTGAATTTCCGGCGCATCCCCGAGGCGCGTTACCCCGAAGACGAGATGTCTTCCGAGCCCTGGTATTCGGTCGGTCCGAACGACGTGTTCCCGGAAGAATTCCCCACCTTCCTGTTTGCCGACATCAAGCTGCGCCGGTTGTTTTCCCAGCTGCATGGCGATCTCTACACCGCCGAATACTGGCAGGGTCTGCAGGACGCGATTCGTGCCGGCAAGGTCATCGACGTGTTTCCCTATCGGCGCAAGGACGATTGCGAATGAAGCCCCGCATGCAGTCCGGCGCCTGCCACTGAACTCTTGGCGACGGCGGTCGTCGATCTCCTGAACCCACCGAGATCGAGGAGCTGGCCATGCAAGTGCAAGATCCCCTGAGCGCGGTCTGCCTGGTAGGCTCCGCGCTGTTTCTCGCCATCGCCCTGGCCGGGCTGGCGTATTCCTGAACAGGCAACCGGTACCGCCCGCGAGTTTCTCGCGGGCGGGTTCGCTGCTGCGCGTGCAACTGGCGATTTCTCTGCTAGAACCAAGGAGTCACCTTCGAAGGATCGAATCACATGCGCCAGAATCTGCCCGTTACCCAGCGAGAAAGAAGCTTTGCCGCGGATGATCGACTGATTTCGACCACCGATCTGCACGGCAAGATCACCTACTGCAATGACGCCTTCGTCGACGTCAGCGGATTCACCCGCGAGCAGCTGATCGGCCAGCCGCATAATCTGGTGCGCCACCCGGACATGCCGCCGATGGTCTTCAGCCACATGTGGTCGACGCTCAAGGAAGGCAAGCCGTGGATGGGCGTGGTCAAGAACCGTTGCCAGAACGGCGACTTCTACTGGGTCAGTGCCTACGTCACGCCGATCTGGGAAGACGGTCGGATGGCCGGCTTCGAGTCGGTGCGCAGCCTGCCGAGCCAGGCGCAGAAGCAGCGCGCCGATCGACTTTACGCCCGGTTGCGCGCCGGAAAGTCCCCGGTCTCCAAACTCGATCACCTGACCCACGACTTCGCCCGCTGCTGGCCGCTGATTGTCGCCGGTCTGGTGATCGTCGGCGCCCATGTTCTGCTCGATCATTACTGGCTGGTCGGTTTCGTCCTGCTGGTGATGTTTGCCCTGGGCTCCTACCAGCTGTACAGCCAGCGGCAGATGATTCGCCGAACCCTGGCCGAGCATCCCAGGGCCTTCACCAGTGCCCTGGTGGCGCTGACCTACAGCGACAATCGTGGCGCCCAGGCATTGCTCGACATGGCCATGATCAGCGAGGAGGCGCGGTTGCAGACGGCCTTGACCCGGCTGGAGGATGCCGGCGAGAACGTCCGGCAGCGTGCCCGGCAGTCCGCCGAGCTGGCGCGTTCGGAAGCCGAGCTGCTCGACCAGCAGCGCAGCGAGACGGATCAGTCGGCCACCGCGATCAATCAGATGGCCGCGACCATCCAGGAGGTCGCGCACAACGTCCAGAACACCTCGCAGGCCGCAGCGGAGGCCGAGCGCCTGACCAGCCACGGGCGCGGCCTGGCCGACGCCAGCCAGGTGGCGATGCAGCAGATGGTGCGATCGGTGGAGGAGATCGGTCAGGCGGTCAACGAACTGGCGAATTCGACCCAGTCGATCGGCAGTGTTGCCGATGTGATCACCTCGATCGCCGAGCAGACCAACCTGCTGGCGCTCAACGCGGCGATCGAGGCGGCGCGAGCGGGTGAGCAGGGCCGCGGCTTTGCCGTAGTCGCGGATGAGGTTCGCGCGCTGGCCGGGCGTACCCGTGACTCGACCCAGCAGATCCACCAGATCGTCGCTGCCCTACGCAGTGCCGCCGAGCGCGCGGTACAGACCGCCAGTCAGGGCGAATCCATCTCGCGGCAGAGTGTGCAGAGCGTCACCGAGGTGGATCACGCCCTGGGCGGCATCAGCGAATCGGTCAGCCGGATCAGCGCCATGAGTCAGCAGATGGCCTCGGCTGCAGAACAGCAGAGCCACGTGGCCGAGGACATCAGTCGGCAGATCACCCGCATCGCCCAGCTGTCCGATCACAGTGCGGCGCAGGCGCAGGAGGGCGCGCAGATCAGCGTCGATCTGGAGCAGATGGCCGGCCAGCTGCACAGCCTCGCCGAGCGTTTCAATCGCTGAGCCCGTCTGGGCTGTGGCAGACTGCGCGGCCGAAGGAGGCCGCGCATGCGTCGTAGTGTCTGCGAGCGTTGCTCGCGCCCGCAGAGTCATTGTCTCTGCCCGCTGATTCCCAGTCTCGACAGCCGTACCCGGGTACTGATCCTGCAGCACCCGGACGAGCGTGCGCATGCGTTGAACACCGCTCGTCTGGCCGCCCTGGGCCTGCGCAACGCCGAGCTGCGGATCGCTGAACGGGTGGAAGAGGTGCTGGATGACGGGGCGACCTGGCTACTGTTTCCCGCTGAGCATGCAGTGCCGCTGTCCAGCCTGGCCGCGTTGCCAGGGCCGCAGCGGTTGGTAGTACCCGACGGCACCTGGCGCAAGGCGCGTAGGCTGCTGCATCTCAATCCTGGCCTGAGTGCACTGCCCAGGGTCAGCCTGGGCGCAGGCCTGGTGTCGCGCTACCGCGTGCGCAAGGTGCCGGGCGAAGGCGCGCTCTCGACCATCGAGGCGATAGTCGCGGCGCTCAACGCGCTGGAAGGAGAAGGGCGCTTCGACGAGCTGCTCAGACCCTTCGATGCCCTGATCGAGGGGCAGATAGCAGCGATGGGCGAGGCGACCTACAGGCGCAATCATCTGCGCGAGTAGAGGCGCTGCTGTTCAGTCGAGTCGGCGGGTCTTCTGACGCAGGATGTAGATGCTTACCAGCACGGCACTGCTGAGCATGAACAGACGCGCCCAGAGCAGCGGCACCAGCCAGCAGGAAAAGCCGATACCGGCCCACATCAGTCCGATTGCCCAGATCTTGCCGCGCAGCGGGATGCCGTTGCCATCCAGATAGTCGCGAATCCACGGACCCAGTTGCGGGTGGGTGACCAGCCACAGGTAGACGCGCCGCGAGCTGCGTACGAAGCAGGCGGCGGACAGCAGGAGAAACGGAGTGGTCGGCAGGACCGGCAGGAATATGCCGATCACCCCCAACACCAGGCTCAGCCAGCCGATCGTCAACAGCGCGTAGCGCACCACTGGGCTACGGCTCAGGCGCGGCTCGTCGATCGGCATGCGGGCGCCTGGCGGCGGTGGGTCAGTGGCGCGGCTTGAGCAGGGCGGGCTTTTCGTCCGGGGCGTTGAACAGTAGAAACAGCGCGGTCAGCAGCTCCGGAATCTGTTCGACCATCTCGTCCATCAGGTCGCGGTCGCGGGCGATCTCGGCGAATTCTTCCTGTTCCTCGAACAGGCCGGAGCCGACCATGATCGGCAGCAGCAGCTCGCTGACCTCGTCCTCGGCATTCTCGAACCAGGCGGCTTCGCGCAGGAACACGCCTTCCATGAAGCCGATACACCAGCCGCGGATGTCGGAGTCATCCGGCTCCTCGCCCAGGTCGGCGGCACAGGGCAACTCCGGCTCGTCGTCGCTGGCGAGCTGGCGGGCGATGTGCGCCTGCAGCTGGATCAGCGTGGCCTCGATTTCATCGCGCTCGGCGTCGCTGCGGTAGTGCGGCGGCTCGGCGAACAGGGCGTCGATCCACTCGCGCTCGGGAACCTGTGAGGAGCAGATCGACAGCGCGGTCAGATAGCCATGGGCCGCCACGTAATCCAGGGCCTCCTCGTGCAGGTCATCGGCGTCGAGAAAGGCTTGCAGGCGGTGCAGTTGCTCGGCAAAGGACATCGGTGACTACCTTGGATCAAGTGGACAGACGCGGATTCTAGCCGGTTATACAGGCCTGCGCGGGCTTTTTGCTGCGCCTGCGCGGGGTTGCTGCGCGGTGCGGTGGTGAGCCTGGCTATAATGCCGCCCTTTCTGCCGGCGCATGCCTCGTGCCGCGGCAGGCCGTTCACAGGCAGCTCCGGAGTTTCCATGCTCGAAAACGCCCAGCGCATACTCAAAGACGTCTTCGGCTACGACAAATTCCGTGGACGTCAGGGCGCGATCATCGAACGGGTCGCGGCGGGCGGCGATGCGCTGGTGCTGATGCCCACCGGCGGCGGCAAGTCGCTGTGCTTCCAGGTGCCGGCGCTGCTGCGCCAGGGCCTGGCGGTGGTGGTCTCGCCGTTGATCGCGCTGATGGATGATCAGGTGGCCACGCTCGACGAGTTGGGCGTCGCCGCGGTCGCACTCAACTCGACGCTGAGCGCCGACGAACAACGACTGATTGCCGAGCGCATTCGTCGCGGCGAGATCAAGCTGCTCTACGTCGCTCCCGAGCGCCTGGTCCAGCCGCGCATGCTGGCTTTCCTGCAGAACCTGGAAATCGCCCTGTTCGCCATCGACGAGGCCCATTGCGTCTCCCAGTGGGGGCACGACTTCCGCCCTGAATACCTGCAGCTCGGCCAGCTCGCCGAACTCTTCCCCGGCGTGCCGCGCATCGCCCTGACCGCCACCGCGGACATGCGCACCCGTGAAGAGATCGTCCAGCGTCTGCATCTGGAGAACGCCGAGCGTTTTCTCTCCAGTTTCGACCGCCCGAACATCTTCTACCGCATCCTGCCCAAGGATCAGCCACGCAAGCAGCTGCTGGCCTTTCTCGCCCAGCGCAAGGGCGACGCCGGCATCGTCTACTGCATGTCGCGCAAGAAGGTCGAGGAGGTGGCCGCCTACCTCAGCGAGCAGGGCTTTCCCGCGTTGCCGTACCACGCCGGGCTGCCGAACGAGCTGCGCGCCTTCAACCAGAAGCGCTTCCTCAACGAGGAAGGGCTGATCATGGTCGCGACCATCGCCTTCGGCATGGGCATCGACAAGCCCAACGTGCGCTTCGTCGCCCACCTGGACCTGCCAAAGTCGCTGGAAGCCTACTACCAGGAAACCGGTCGCGCCGGCCGTGACGGTCTGCCGGCCGAGGCCTGGATGGCCTACGGCCTGCAGGACGTGATCTTTCTCAAACAGATGCTCAGCAACTCCGAGGGCGACGAGCGCCACAAGCGTCTGGAGCAGCACAAGCTCGACGCCATGCTCGCCTTGTGCGAACAGGTCACCTGCCGGCGCCAGGCATTGCTGGCCTATTTCGACGAGCAGATGCCAGAACCCTGCGGTCACTGCGACATCTGTGTCGACGGCGTGCAGACCTGGGACGCCACCGAGCCGGCACGTCAGGCACTCTCGGCGATCTATCGCAGCGGGCAGCGCTATGGCGTCGGTCATCTGGTCGACATCCTGCTCGGGCGTGACAACGACAAGGTGCGCAGCCTGGGGCATCAGCACCTGAGCGTGTTCGGCGTCGGCAAGGCACTGGGCGAGGCCGAATGGCGCACGCTGTTCCGTCAGCTGGTGGCGCGGGGGCTGGTCGACGTAGATATCGAAGGCTTCGGCGGCCTGCGCCTGAACGACGGCTGCCGGCCGTTGCTGCGTGGTGAGGTGGGCCTGGAGCTGCGCCGCGATCCCAAGCCGCAGAGCAGCAGCAAGGGCGGTGCGAGCAGTGCCAGCCAACTGGTGCGCGGCGAGGAGCGTCAGCAGTGGGAGGCGCTGCGCACGTTGCGGCGCAAGCTGGCCGAGGAACATGGCGTACCGCCCTACGTGATCTTCCCCGATTCGACCCTGCTGGAAATGCTCCGCAGCCAGCCCACCAGCCTGAGCGAGATGGCCCGCGTCAGCGGCGTCGGCGCACGCAAGCTGGAGCGGTATGGCGAAGCCTTCCTGGCGGTGCTTGCCGGTGGCGAGAGCGCCCCGGCGCCGGTCGCCGACCTGCGCCACGAGCTGGTCAGCCTGGCGCGTGCGGGCATGACCCCGAGCCAGATCGCCAGCCAACTGGCGTGCACCGAGAAGAATGTCTATGCGCTGCTGGCCGAGGCCATCAGCCGCCAGCAGCTGAGTCTGGAGCAGGCGCTGGATCTGCCCGAAGACCTGCTCGGCGAGATCCAGGATGCATTCCTCGATGGCGATGCCGAACTGCCACCGGCCAGCAGCATCGCGGAATTGTTCGCCGGAAGAGTAGAGGAGGGCGTGCTGCACTGCGTGCGCGCGGCGTTGGCGGCGGAGTTCGACGGCTGATGTCGGCGGGAGCGGTCAAGTGAGCAGCGATGTTCGTCATCTGTTGTTCGTCTGCAGTCGCAACCAGTGGCGCAGCCCCACCGCGGAGGCGTTGTGGCGCCGGCATCCGGGATTGGCGGTGCGTTCGGCAGGCACCAGCCCGAAGGCGCGGCGCACGATCAGTGCTGCGGATGTCAGTTGGGCCGACGTCATTTTGGTGATGGAGTCCAAGCACAAGAGCCGCCTGGTCGCAGACTATTCCCGATTGCTGCAGGGCAAGGCCCTCTACGTGCTGGATATTCCAGACGACTACGGCTACATGGACCCGGAGCTGGTGGAGATGCTGGAAATCTCCGTGGCTGCCTGCCTGGAGTTGTAGCTAGACCAGCGACTTCGCGACCGCGCTGCGGCGTAACCCACCGCAGGGACTTTGATGCGGACGCGGCGTTGAACGGCGCAATGCGCCGCGTTTATTGCGCTCGACGAAGGTGGCTAATCTGGGATGGAGTTCCTGCCCGGCGAGAGTCCGGCGGACACAAAAAAGCCCCGGGGTTAACCGAGGCTTTCGAATTTGGCTCCGCGACCTGGACTCGAACCAGGGACCCAATGATTAACAGTCATTTGCTCTACCGACTGAGCTATCGCGGAACAACGGGGCGTATCCTACTGATTAAAAAGGGGAAGTCAAGCGCACAAACGACTTCCCCCGGCGTCCTCAGATCACCTTGGCGATGGCTTCGGTCACCGCCTTGAGATTGCCGTTGTTCAGTGCCGCCACGCAGATGCGCCCGGTGCCGACGGCGTAGATACCGTACTCGCTCTTAAGTCGCTCTACCTGGGCGGTGCTCAGGCCCGAGTAGGAGAACATGCCGCGCTGGCGGGCGACGAAGCTGAAGTCGCCGGCACCCAGGGCCGCGAGCTGCGCGACCATGGCCTCGCGCATCGCGCGGATACGCTGGCGCATCTCGCCCAGTTCGGCTTCCCACATCGCCCGCAGTTCCGGGCTGTTGAGGACGTTGCCGACCACGGTGGCGCCGTGGGTTGGCGGGTTGGAGTAGTTGGTGCGGATCACCCGCTTGACCTGCGACAGCACGCGGCCGGCTTCCTCCTGGCTGGCGGTGACGATCGACAGTGCGCCGACGCGCTCGCCATACAGCGAGAAGGACTTGGAGAAGGAGCTGGAAACCAGGAACTGCAGGCCGGACTCGGCGAACAGGCGCACCGCCTCGGCGTCTTCCTCGATGCCGTCGCCAAAGCCCTGGTAGGCGATGTCGAGGAAGGGCACCAGCTCACGCTCGCGCAGCACTTCCAGAACCGCCTTCCAGTCATCGCTGGACAGATCGACGCCGGTCGGGTTGTGGCAGCAGGCATGCAGCACGACGATCGAGCGTGCCGGCAGGGCGCGCAGGTCGTCGAGCATGCCGGCACGGTTCACGCCGTGGCTGGCGGCGTCGTAGTAGCGATAGTTCTGTACCTCGAAGCCGGCGGACTCGAACAGTGCGCGGTGGTTCTCCCAGCTCGGATCGCTGATGGCGACCACGGCGTCGGGCTGCAGGCGCTTGAGGAAGTCGGCGCCGATCTTCAGTGCGCCGGTGCCGCCGATCGACTGGGTGGTGACCACGCGACCGGCGCTGATCAGCGGTGAGTCGCTGCCGAACAACAGTTTCTGCACGGCCTGGTCATAGGCCGCGATGCCTTCGATCGGCAGGTAGCCGCGTGGCGCATGGGCGGCAATGCGTGCCTTCTCGGCTTCGGCCACGGCGCGCAGCAGCGGAATGCGACCTTCCTCGTTGTAGTAGACGCCCACTCCGAGGTTGACCTTGCTGGCGCGGGTGTCCGCGTTGAAGGCTTCATTCAGTCCCAGGATAGGGTCGCGCGGAGCCATTTCGACGGCAGAGAAGAGACTCATGATGGGCAGCTCGAGTAGGGAGAGGGGGCGATGCAACACCCTCACCGCTCGGCGCTAGGGTGGTGCGCAAACGGGGCGGTATTATAGCGGCCATGCCTGTCGGCTGCGACCACCGATGAGGAATTTGTCGGCGATTTCAGCCAGGTCGAACGTTGTTGCTCATGCACCGGTCCGAGTGCCTATGCTGTTGCCGGTTTGCTTGTGCGGCGCCAGCCGTACAGGTCGTTCCCGTGTGTCACTGGCCTTCCATTGCGCCGCGCCAGCCCCCATCTTATGCACCCAGAGATTCCGGGCCCCTGCGCCCAAAAGCGTTTGAGGTCGTGATGTCCGAGTTCCAGCTGGTAACCCGTTATACCCCCGCCGGCGATCAGCCCGAGGCGATCCGGCAGATGGTCGAGGGCCTCGAGGCCGGGCTGTCGCACCAGACCCTGCTCGGGGTGACCGGCTCGGGCAAGACCTTCAGCATCGCCAACGTGATCGCCCAGGTGCAGCGGCCGACGCTAGTGCTGGCGCCGAACAAGACCCTGGCGGCGCAGCTCTACGGCGAGTTCAAGAGCTTCTTCCCGAACAACGCGGTGGAGTACTTCGTTTCCTACTACGACTACTACCAGCCGGAAGCCTACGTACCCTCTTCGGATACCTTCATCGAGAAGGATTCCTCGATCAACGACCATATCGAGCAGATGCGCCTGTCGGCGACCAAGGCCCTGCTGGAAAGGTCGGACGCGATCATCGTCACCACCGTCTCGTGCATCTATGGTCTGGGCAGTCCCGAAAGCTACCTGAAGATGGTGCTGCACCTGGACCGTGGCGATCGGATGGACCAGCGCGAACTGCTGCGCCGCCTGGCCGACCTGCAATACACCCGCAACGACATGGATTTCGCCCGCGCCAGCTTCCGCGTGCGCGGCGACGTGATCGACGTGTTTCCGGCCGAATCGGACCTGGAGGCGATCCGCATCGAGCTTTTCGACGACGAAGTGGAAAGCATCAGCGCCTTCGATCCGCTCACCGGCGAGGTGATCCGCAAGCTGCCGCGCTTCACCTTCTACCCCAAGAGCCACTACGTGACGCCGCGCGAGACGCTGCTCGATGCGGTCGAGCACATCAAGGTCGATCTCAAGGAACGGCTGGAGTTCTTCCATGCCAACGGCAAGCTGGTCGAAGCCCAGCGGCTGGAGCAGCGCACCCGTTTCGACATCGAGATGATCCTCGAGCTGGGTTACTGCAACGGCATCGAGAACTACTCGCGCTATCTCTCCGGACGCCCGGCCGGTGCGCCGCCGCCGACGCTGTACGACTACCTGCCGGCCAACGCGCTGCTGGTGATCGACGAGTCGCACGTCAGCGTTCCCCAGGTCGGCGCCATGTACAAGGGCGATCGCTCGCGCAAGGAAACCCTGGTGGAGTACGGCTTCCGCCTGCCCTCGGCGCTGGACAACCGGCCGATGCGCTTCGAGGAGTGGGAGGCGGCCAGCCCGCAGACCATCTTCGTCTCGGCGACGCCCGGCCCCTACGAGGGCGAGCACGCGGGGCGGGTGGTCGAGCAGGTGGTACGCCCGACCGGCCTGGTCGACCCGCAGATCGAGGTGCGTCCGGCGCTGACTCAGGTCGACGATCTGCTCTCGGAGATTGGCAAGCGCGTGGCGTTGGAGGAGCGCGTGCTGGTCACCACCCTGACCAAGCGCATGGCCGAGGACCTGACCGATTACCTGGGTGATCACGGCGTCAAGGTGCGCTACCTGCACTCGGACATCGACACGGTGGAGCGGGTCGAGATCATCCGCGACCTGCGCACCGGGGTGTTCGACGTGCTGGTCGGCATCAACCTGCTGCGTGAGGGCCTGGACATGCCCGAGGTGTCGCTGGTGGCGATCCTGGATGCCGACAAGGAAGGCTTCCTGCGTAGCGAACGTTCGCTGATCCAGACCATCGGCCGGGCTGCGCGCAACCTCAACGGCCGGGCGATTCTCTACGCCGACCGCATGACCGGCTCGATGGAGCGTGCAATCGGTGAGACCGAACGCCGGCGCAACAAGCAGATCGCGTTCAACGAGGCCAACGGCATAACCCCGAAAGGTGTGAAGAAAGACATTCGCGACATCATGGAAGGCGCCGTAGTGCCTGGCTCGCGCAGCAACAAGCGCAAGGGCATGGCCAAGGCTGCGGAGGAGAGCGCCGCCTACGAGGCGCAGCTGCGCTCGCCAAGCGAGATCACCAAGCGCATCCGCCAGTTGGAAGAAAAGATGTACCAGCTGGCCCGCGACCTGGAGTTCGAGGCCGCCGCCCAGCTGCGCGACGAGATCCAGAAATTGCGTGAGCGTCTGTTGCAGGTCTGATTGCCGATTGCCAGGGAGAGCAGCATGAACACTGAGGTTCCAGTAGTCACCGAATCGACCGTAGACACTGCGCCTGCGCCCGTCTGGATCCTGCTCTACGAGCCGGAGGACGAGCAGGAGGTACACGCGCGCGTATTGCCGAGTTTCGCCGCCAGCAGCGAGGCACAGGTCTGGCCGCGTGACGAGAGACTACCGGATCTGCCGCGCGGCACTCGGGTGGCCACCTGGTTGTGCGATGCGGCGCTCAAGCAGGTGATTCCGGAAGCGGGCCGTCAGGGCTGGGTTATCGGCCTGCTGCCGCACCCGCAGATGCCCAACGCGCGTTTTGGCTTCGGTATCGCCAGCCGCCTGGAGCAGGCCCAGGAAGATCTCTCCCAGTTACAGATGGACGTCGATCTGCTGTATTGCAACGACGAACCGGTGTTCAACGCGGTTCTCGCCGGTGACAGCTACAGCCTCAAGCCCGCGCGTGATCCCGGCGAAGGTCTGTGGCGTCGCCTGCGCCGCTTTGTGCGCCTGATGCCGGCGCTGAACAGGCTACGTCTGCGCCCCTTTCGCCTGGAAACGCAAAAGGAAAAGGTCATCGAGACCGCGGCGCTGGGCATCGTCGCGGTGGAGCACGGGCGCAGCAATCCGCTGTCGCGGCGCTTGCTGGAGGATTCCAGCGTCAACGACGGGATGCTCCACGCACTGGTGCTGGCGCCGCGCAGTGTGATGGAATTTCTGCGCTTCCTGCTCGCTTCGGTGCTGTTGCCGGCCCGACAAAGCAACGCACTGCCACCGTTCGTTGGCCATATCAAGAGCCAGCGCCTGCGCGTCAGCAATGGCTCACCGTTTGACTATGTGGTGGATGGCGTGCCGGGCAACGGCTGCGAGCTGGAGCTGCGGGTGGAGCAGAAGGCTTTCAGTCTGGTGCCCGGCCGATACCTGAGCATCGGCAAGGCCTCCGGCAAGGAGAGCTTCCGTACTGAGTCGCTGCCGGTGGGCGAGGCGCGCAAGGCGCTGGTCGCCTACCCGATGCCGTGGATTCACCACGCCGCGACCGAGGAGTTTCGCGACCTCTTCCTGGTCCTGCGCGACAACGCGCGGGCCTCCCAGGTCTTTCTGACGCTGATGGTGCTGGCCACGTTGCTGGCCTGCGTCGGTCTGTTCGCCGGCTCGGCCCCGGTGATCATCGGCGCGATGATCCTGGCGCCGCTGATGTCGCCGATCATCTCGCTGGCGATGGGCGTGCTGCGCCAGGATGAGCGCCTGATGACCGAAAGCTTCCGTACCCTCTGCGTGGGCATCGGGCTGGCGTTGCTCTGCGCCACGCTGCTGACCCTGCTGGTGCCGCTGCAGACGCTGAACAACGAGATATCCGCGCGCCTGCAGCCAACCCTGCTGGACCTGGCGGTGGCGGTCATCTCCGGCGTCGCCGGCGCCTATGCCCACGCCCGCGCCGAGGTCGCCAAGAGTCTTGCCGGGGTCGCCATCGCCGTCGCCCTGGTGCCGCCACTGGCGGTCACCGGCATGGGTCTGGGCTGGCTCGACTGGCACGTCTTCTCCGGCGCCTTCCTGCTGTTCCTGACCAACCTTGCCGGCATCGTTCTGGCGGCGGCGCTGACCTTTCTGGCGCTCGGCTACAGTCCCTTCAGCCGCGCCCGTCGTGGCCTGCTGCTGTCGCTGATGCTGGTCATCATGGTCAGCGTGCCGCTGGCGCTGGGCTTCCAGCGGATGGTCGACGAGCACCGCGTCCAGCGCACCCTGGACGGGTGGGACGTGGCAGGAGTGACGCTGCAGGACGTCAGCGTGCGCCCCGGCGAGCCGATGCATCTGCAGCTGCGGGTGCTCTCGCCCAGACCGCTGACCGAAACCGATCTGGACGCGATCAAACAGGCCATCGAGGAGCGCCTGCGGCGCTCGGTGCGGCTGGAGGTGGTGATCGCCATCCTGCGCTGAGTTTTGCCCTGGGTCATTCCAAGGGAGGATTTCTTCACAGCCTGGCGTGTGCGCTTGGACAAATTACCGAGGTTATGGTTAGTTGACTAATAGTTGATTTCGTCGGTAGTTGTCATGTCGCAAAAGATCGAAAAGCACCTGTTTGCCTCTCAGCTGGCGCAGCTCTCCCGTGCCTGGCGCGCCGAGCTCGACCGGCGTCTGGCCGACCTGGGGCTGTCCCAGGCGCGCTGGCTGGTCCTTCTTTATCTGTCGCGCTTTGAACACGAGCCGACCCAGCGCGAGCTGGCCCGCAGCGTTGGGGTGGAAGGGCCGACCCTGGCGCGGCTGCTCGATGCGCTGGAAGCCCAGGGCCTGGTCAGCCGGCAGCCGGTGGCGGATGACCGTCGCGCCAAGCGCATCGTGCTCTGCCCATCGGCCACACCGCTGATCGAACGGATCGAGAAGATTTCCGCGCAGCTGCGTAGTGAGCTGTTCGCCGGCATCGACGAGGACGACCTCAATCGCTGTCTGGCGGTCCATGCCAAGATACTCGGCAATCTGGAACGGCACTGATGGCTCAGGATCTGCAGGCACTGCGGCAACGCTACGGCCCGCGCTATCCGGTCTGGCTGACGGCGTTGCTGATGACCGGCAGCATGGCGATGATCCTCGCCTCGACCAGCATCAACGTCGCGCTGCCGGCGATCATGGACGATTTCTCCATCGGTCGGCCCCTGGCGCAGTGGCTCTCCACCGGCTTTCTCGCGTCGATGACGGCCGGCTTGCTGCTCGCCGCCGGCAGCCAGGCGCGGCTGGGTACCCGCAGCAGCGCGCAGCTGGCCCTGGGCATCTTCATACTTGCTTCAATCCTCGCGCTGGTCGCCGAGCAGGCCTGGCAACTGATTGCCCTGCGCATCGTGCAGGGCTTCTGTGCGGGCCTGCTGCAGCCCCTGTCGATGGTGTTGATCTTCCGCCTGTTCGATGGCCCCGGACGCGGCATGGCGCTGGGCATCTACGGCATGGGCGTGATGGTCGCGCCGACGCTCGGGCCGAGCATCGGCGGCTATCTGATCGATCATTTCGACTGGCACTCGGTGTTCTGGATGCCGCTGCCGATGTGCGTGGTGGCGTTGCTGGGCGGCATCTGGCTGCTGCCTGGGGAGCGTCAGCGAGGCGCGGCTCGGGTCGATCTGCTGGCCTTCGTGTTGCTCTGTGTCGCGCTGTTCGCTCTGCTGGGCGCCCTGGCCGAGGCGCAGCGCTTCGGCTGGGGCAACCCGCGCGCCTGGGTGCCGGCGCTGCTCGGTAGCGTCGCGACGCTGGCGTTCTACCTGCGCTCGCGGCGCCAGGCGCAGCCGCTGTTGCCGCTGCAGCTGTGGCGCAATCCGTCGTTTCGCAGTGCCAGTTGGGTGGCGCTGGTGCTGGGCATGGGCCTGTACGGATCGACCTATCTGCTGCCGCTGTTCCTGCAGACGGTGGAAGGCTACAGCGCTGGCCTTGCCGGGGTGATGCTGTTGCCGACCGGCTTCGTGCTGGGCATCGCTTCGTTCATCGGTGGCTGGGCGACCGACCGCTTTTCTGCCGTGGTGCTGCTGGTCGGCGGCCTGCTGATCTTCGCCCTGTCGATGGCCGGGCTGGGCTGGGTCGAGCAGGGCAGCAGCTTTCTGGTGTTGTGCCTGTGGGCCTGCCTGGGGCGTTTCGGCCTCGGTCTGCTGCTGCCGGCGCTGAGCACCGGCTCGATGGATGTGCTCAGCCCCGAGGAGCTTTCCCAGGGCGCCGGGGCGATCACTTTCGTGCGCCAGCTCGGCGGGGCTTTCGGCATCAACCTGCTGACCTACTTCCTGGAGTGGCGCCATCTCGCCGAAGGCACCGGCACGGCGGCGAATGCCGAGGCCTTCCGCCAGACCTTCTGGCTGGTCGCGCTGCTCTTTCTCCTCGCTGCGGTGCCCGCGCTGGGCGTGCGCCGCCGGCAGTTTCCGGACCCGCACCCATGAGCGAAGGCAAACCTGAAGTCATCATCACCTATTGCCGGCAGTGCCAGTGGATGCTGCGCGCCGCCTGGCTGGCGCAGGAGCTGCTCAGCACCTTTTCCGAAGAGCTTGGCCGGGTGAGCCTGGAGCCAGGCACCGGAGGCGTGTTCCGCATCAGCTGCGACGGCATCCAGCTGTGGGAGCGCAAGGCCGATGGCGGCTTTCCCGAGGCCAAGGTGCTCAAGCAGCGCCTGCGCGACCTGATCGACCCGCAGCGCGATCTGGGGCACAACGACCGCTAGCGCCGTCCGCGGCTGGTGGCTGCCCGACATTCGTTGGTCCTCGCGTTGCTCGGCGCCAATCTACGTAATCCGTGGTCCTCGGCGGGGCCATCCGGCGCAGGACTGTTCGCGGTTCATCGCGACGTCACGCACTGGTCATCCAGCGTTCACGCACCCTGCGCACCATCGAGCAAACCCCCAGCCGGAGTTTGCCCATGAGCAGCGCCGAAGCGATCCGCCCCAACCGCAAGCAGGTCGTGCGAACCCTGTGGATTTCCGATGTTCACCTCGGTACCCGGGATTGCCAGGCCGAGCACCTGACGCGCTTTCTCAAGCGCTACAAGCCCGAGCGGGTGTACCTGGTCGGCGACATCATCGACGGCTGGAAACTGCGCTCCGGGGTCTATTGGCCGCAGAGCCACAGCAACGTGATCCGCTGTCTGCTGACCATGAGCAAGCGCGGTACCGAGGTGATCTACGTCACCGGCAACCACGACGAATTTCTGCGCCGTTACTCGCGTCTGGCACTGGGCAATATCCGCCTGGTCGACGAGGCCGAGCACCGTACCGCCGATGGCCGCCGGCTGCTGGTGATCCATGGCGACCAGTTCGACGTCATCACCCGCTACCACCGCTGGCTGGCCTTTCTCGGCGATTCCGCCTACGGCTTCACCCTGGTGCTCAATCGCTGGCTCAACCACTGGCGCAGCCGCTGGGGCTACGGCTACTGGTCGCTGTCGGCGTACCTCAAGCACAAGGTCAAGACGGCGGTCAGCTTCATCGGTGACTTCGAGCAGGCGATTGCCCACGAGTGCGTGCGCAGGGGCTTCGACGGGGTGGTCTGCGGGCATATCCATCACGCCGAGATGCGCCACATCGGCGAGGTCGAGTACCTCAACTGCGGCGACTGGGTGGAATCCTGCACGGCGCTGATCGAGCATCCGGACGGGCACATCGAGCTGTATCGGCTGGCGCAGCAGCAGGACGTGGCGGTGGAGCTCAAGCCGGTGGAAGTCGAGGCGGCCTGACCGGCTGCCGCGAGCCAGTCATGCCCGGTGAAGGTGAGTGTGGCTGATGGGTGATGGCGATCTTCGGTCAGCTGAACCTCAGCCTGGCGCCGGCAGAGGAGAGCGCTTTGCAGAAGCCGTTCGACGCGTTCGCGCTTACAGGATGACCTTGTCGCGCAGCTTCTGCGCGGCCTGATTGAGCGCCTGGATCACCCGTTCCTTGTCGAAGTTCTGGATGCCGTTGGTGTCCAGGTACATCGAGAAGCCCGGCAGCTCGTGCTCGACGTAGCTGGCGTTGGCGCCCAGGTCACGGCGGAAGTCCACCACCTGATAGATCTGCACCGGGCGGCTGAAGCCCTTGACCGGGATCTGGCCCTTGTCGCGGCACATGATCACGTCCTTGGCCAGCGAGTAGGTCTCGTGGGAAATCAGGATCTCGCCGGCTTCGGCGGCGCTTTCCAGGCGGCTGGCGAGGTTCACGTCGCGGCCGATGATGGTGTAGTCCATGCGCGTGTCGGCGCCGAAGTTGCCCACGGTGCAGTAGCCGGTGTTCAGGCCCATGCGGATTTCCAGCGGCTTGGTGATGCCCTGGGCGCGCCACTGCTGGCGCAGAACCTTCATGTGCTTGCGCATGGCGATGGCCATGGAGACGGCGTTCACCGCGTCCTTCTTGGCGCCCTGGGTGGTCGGGTCGCCGAAGAACACCATCACGCTGTCGCCGACGAACTTGTCGATGGTGCCGCCGTACTTGAGGGCGATCTTCGACATCTCGTTGAGATAGGTATTGAGCAGATCGGTGAGGGCTTCGGCCTCGAGTTCTTCGGACAGCTCGGTGAAACCCTTGATGTCGGAGAAGAATACCGTGAGCTTCTTGCGCTGGGTTTCCAGGCGCACGCTCTTCTTGCCGCTGAAGATCGAGGCCCAGACCTGCGGTGACAGGTATTTCGACAGGTTGCGTGCCAGACGGTCGGCCTTTTCCTGTTCGCGCTGGATATCCAGTTGCGCCTGCGCCAGGCGCATCCCCTGCTGGTGCACGAAGTAGGCGCTGATGCAGATGTACAGGGTGGTGAAGAGCACGCTGACCACCCCCAGCAGGATCGGTGTCTCCGCCTTGAACTGCGGGTTGACCAGGACGCCGGTCATCAGCAGGCCGCTGGCGGCCGCCAGTAGCGCCATGCCCAGGTAACGCAGGCCGCCACCGATCAGCGCGCTGAAGCACAGCGTCAGCATGAACATCAGGCTCGGAATCACCGAGAAGCCGAGCAGCACGCAGCCAGCGCCGGCGTGCAGGGCGTCGATGAACAGCAGGATCTGCTGGGTGCTGTCGTTGTGTTCACGGCGGAAGCGCTGGGCGATCTGGTGTACCAGATGCGGGTAGAGCAGGGCGTAGGGGACCATCCAGAGGATGTCGTAGCTGAAATATTGAACGTAGGTGCCGGCTGCGATGCTTGCCGCCGCCGCGATGTAGGCCAGGACGCGGGAGTAATACTCGCGCAGCGGCGTGGTGGCCAGTGCGGTGGAATGCTCGACAGGTGCTGGCTTGTTCAATTGGTCTGGATCCCTGCTGACGGGCTTCCGCTTCTGGCGAGCGGCTATGCCTTGTGGCCGGGGATCATAACCAAGGGGCGGGGTTCGGCCAAGCACGATGGGCGAACGGTACCATCGTGCCGGCCAGCGGTAGTGCGGCCAGGGGCTGTTGCGGAGGCATCGCGGCATTGCGCGGCGCCGCAGCGGGCCCTAGTCCTGTCGGTAGATCGACTGCCTGGGCTTGGCAAACAGCTGGCGCAGCATGGGTTCGAAGAACTCCAGCGGCAGATGTTCGTAGTCCGGATCGAAGGCGGCGGCGTCGTACTTGGCGCAGAACTCGGCGGTGCGCAGATAGTGCGGGTGATCCTTGAACTGCTCGCGCAGGTGCCGATCCATGCCCAGGTGGTGGAAGAAGTAGTAGCCCTGGAAGATCCCGTGCTTCTCCACCATCCAGTGATTCTCCGGGCTGACGAAGGGCTTGAGGATGGCGGCGGCGATGTCCGGGTGGTTGAAGCTGGCAAGGGTGTCGCCGATGTCGTGAAGCAGCGCGCAGACCACGTATTCGTCATCGCGGCCGTCGCGATGGGCGCGCGTGGCGGTCTGCAGCGAGTGGGTCAGACGGTCCACCGGGAAGCCGCCGAAGTCGCCGTCGAGCAGCTTGAGGTGGGTCAGCACGCGGTCCGGCAGTTGTTTCGCGTAGGCGGCAAAGTCGCTGGCGATGATCGCCCAGTCCTCGGCGCTACCGTTTTCCATGTGGGTGAAGCTGGCCTTGGCAGTCATGCAGTCTCTCCCGATCAGAAGCGGATACGTCCGGTAAAGGCATCCTTGAGCATCACCCAGTCGCCGAGCAGGCTGTACAGCGGGTACTGGAAGGTGGCGGGGCGGTTCTTCTCGAAGACAAAGTGGCCAATCCAGGCGAAGCCGTAGCCGACCACCGGCAGGGCGAGCAGCCAGAGCCATTGCTGGCTGGCCAGCACGTAGCCGAGCAGCGCCAGCACCAGCAGGCTGCCGACGTAGTGCAGGCGGCGGCACACCGGGTTGCTGTGTTCGGCCAGGTAGTAGGGGTAGAACTGGGCAAAGCTTGCAAAACGTTCGGTGGTTTGCGCGGACATGGCGTACCTCCTGTCATTGTCTGACCGCCAGTCTAGGCTGGCGGACCGGCACGGCCCAGTGACAATGGGTGCCAGTTTAGTATCCTTGCGCGGCACTTCCGGCCAGCGGCCGCAGAACAAGAACGACTCATGAGCGAACGCACTACTTCCTCAAGCTGGGCGCGCGGCATCGTCGAGGCGCTGGCGCTTGACGGCGTCGACTGCCGGCAGCTGTTCGACGAACTGGGCATGGACTATGCGGCGCTGGACGATCCCGAGGCGCGCTTCCCGCAGGACGGCATGACCCGGCTCTGGCAGCGCGCGCTGGAAATCAGCGGCAACCCTGCGATCGGGCTGAACATGGCACGGGTGGTACGGCCTTCCTCGTTCAGCGTGGTCGGCTACTCGCTGATGTCCAGTCGTACCTTGCGCGAAGGCCTGGCGCGGCTGGTGCGCTACCAGCGGATCATCGCCGAGGGTGCCGACCTGAGCCTGCGCGCGGAGCCTGACTGCTATGTGCTGCGCCTGGCGATCCATGGTGACCGGCTGCCGCCTGCGACGCAGAGTGCCGAGGCGTCGCTGGCCTACATGCTGGCGTTCTGTCGCTGGGTGGCCGGTCCCTCTGTGCAGCCGCTGCAGGTGCGTCTGCAGGGGCCGGCGCCGACCGAGCTGACACGCTACCGCGAGGTATTCGGTGCGCCGCTGCAGTTCGCCAGCCAGGAGTACGCGCTGGTGTTCCCGCGTGACGTACTGGAGCGCCCTTTGCCCACCGCCAACGAGGCGCTGGCGCAACTCCACGACCGCTTCGCCGGCGAATATCTGGCGCGTTTCTCCGACAGCCGCGTCAGTCACATGGCACGTCAGGTGCTCTGCCGCCTGCTGCCGCAGGGTGAGCCCAAGCGCGAGGTGGTGGCGCAGGCGCTGCACCTGTCGCAGCGCACCCTGCAAAGACGCCTGCAGGAGGAGGGCAGCAGTTTCCAGGGATTGCTCGAGGACACCCGTCGCGAACTGGCGCTGCAGTATCTGGCGCAGCCGGAGCGTAGCTTGCTGGAGATCGCCTATCTGCTGGGTTTCGCCGATCCAAGCAATTTCTTTCGCGCCTTCCGCCGCTGGTTCGACTGTACTCCGGGCGAGTACCGCGCCCGGCTGTAGGGCAGGGGGCGCCCACCTCCTGTCGGGTCACGATCTTGGGAGGTGGCCCAAGGTGACGGTGGTTCGGTAAAACCTGGCGAGGAGGCGGAACTCACGAAGGCCTGCCGGGAGCTTCGAGCGCTGTTTTCAGTGCAGCAGACCTGCCGCGCAGCGGACTCTGAGCAGCTCTCAGTGACGCCAGAAACCTGGAGTGATCAGCACCAGCACGGTGATGATTTCCAGGCGGCCCAGCAGCATGCCGATCGACAGCAGCCACTTGGCCGCATCCGGCAGGCTGGCAAAGTTGCCCGCCGGGCCGATCACCGGACCGAGCCCCGGGCCGACGTTGCACACCGCGGTGGCAGCGCCGGTGAGGGCGGTGATCGGGTCCATGCCGAGTAGTGCCAGGCCCAGGGCGATGGCGCCGATGGTGATGGTGAAGAAGAACGAGAAGGTCAGGATCGAACGAACGATTTCCTCGTCCAGCGGATGACCGTTGTACTTCTGGAAGATCACCGCGCGCGGGTGCACCAGTTGCTTGAGGCCGCCGCGCAGCAGGCTGTAAGCCACCTGGAAGCGGAACATTTTCAACCCGCCGCTGGTTGAACCCGAGCAGCCGCCGACGAAGGTCAGGTAGAAGAAGGCCATCACCGCGAAGCCGCCCCAGAGCGTGTAGTCACCCACCGCATAACCGGTGGTGGTGACCACGGACACCACATTGACGGTCACCAGGCGCAGGGCGTCGAGCCAGGCATAGTCGGAGTTGGCCCACAGCCAGAGGCTGAACAGCAGGCAGGTGGCGCTCAGCATCAGCAGGAAACCGCGAACCTGCTGATCGCGCAGCAACGCGCGGCGATTGCCGCGCGCGCTGGCGACATAGAGGGTAAACGGCAGGCTGCCGAGAATCATCATGACCACGGCCACCCAGTGCGTGGCATTGCTGAAGTTGGCCAGCGAGGCATCCGAGGTGGAATAGCCCGCCGTGGAGATCGAGGTCATCGCGTGGTTGATGGCGTCGAACCAGTCCATCCCCGCCAGGCGGTAGGCGAGCGCGCCGAGCAGGGTGATCGAGACGTAGATGCCGAGAATGTATTTGGCCACCACGTGCGAACGTGGCATGACTTTCTCGCCCCAGTCCGACGATTCAGTCTGGAACAGGCGCATACCGCCGACCCGCAGCAGCGGCAGGATCGCCACCGCCATGGCGATGAAGCCGATGCCGCCCAGCCACTGCAGAAGCGAGCGCCAGATCAGCAGGCCGGGGGAGGCGTCGTCGAGGCCGGAGAGCACGGTCGATCCGGTAGTGGTGATACCTGACATCGACTCGAAGAAGGCGTCGGTGAAGCTGATGTGCTGCAGCATGTACATCGGCAAGGCGCCGGCAAAGCACACCGCGAGCCAGCTCAGGGTGGTAAGCATGTACATGTCGCGCGGACGCAGCTGACTGTCGCGCGGGCGGCCGGGTATCACCAGCGCCAGACCGATCAGGAAGGTGATCAGACCGGCCCACATGAAGGCGGAAAGATCTTCGGCATGATCCAGCGCCAGCGAGGTCAGTCCGGGGACTGCCATGCTGACGGCCATGGTGATCAGGAAGATGCCGATGATGAAACCGATGGTGCGCAGGGTCGGCAGGGCCATGGAGGGCTCGGGCGCTGGAATTGAAGGGCGCATTCTACCCGCCTCGCCTGGCCTGTAAACCGCCATCGACGGGGCGCTTTACACGGGCTGCGCGCTGCATAGAATAGCCGCCCAGGTGCCGGCCCTTGCCGGTTTCTGAGTCCTTCCCAACATGTCTAATCCCTGTCTTGCGTGTGGCGCCTGCTGCGCGCACTTTCGTGTGTCCTTCTATTGGGGTGAATGCCGTTCCGGCGGCGGCTGCGTGCCCGATGAACAGGTGGTCCAGGTGGCGCCGAGCATGGTCGCCATGCGTGGAACCGAAAGTCGCCCGAGCCGCTGCGTGGCGCTGCTCGGAGAGGTGGGTGGTGGGGTGCGCTGCTCGCTGTACGAGCAGCGTTCCAGCACCTGTCGCGAGTTCGAGGCATCCTGGATCAACGGCGAGCACAATCCGGCCTGCGATGCCGCTCGGGCAGCCTACGGCCTGCC
Source organism: Pseudomonas mangrovi (assembly GCF_003052585.1). Lineage (GTDB taxonomy): Bacteria > Pseudomonadota > Gammaproteobacteria > Pseudomonadales > Pseudomonadaceae > Aquipseudomonas > Aquipseudomonas mangrovi. The sequence goes on from NZ_QASN01000014.1 coordinate 106,510, forward strand.
GCCGCTGACCCCGCCGCAGACGCCCGACCTCTCGCCGCCGCAGGTAGCCTGAATGGCGTCCGGATCGGGCGAGTGGACGAGCCGAAAGGATCAGGATGTGCTATTGAGCGTTCTTTTCTGCGGAGAACCCCGATGCAGGCCCTGGATGCCCTGTTGAATCGCGTATCGGTTGCGCGACTGACCGAACCTGCCCCGGATGCGGCGCAGCGTGAACTGATGTTGCGTGCGGCCTTGCGCGCGCCCGACCACGGCCAGTTGCGCCCGTGGCGCTTCATCGAGATCGAGGGGGCAGGGCTGCAGGCACTCGGTGAGCTGTTTGCCGACGCCCTGATGCGGCGTGACCCTGCTGTCGCGCAAGCGGCCCTGGACAAGGCGCGCAACATGCCGTTGCGCGCGCCGCTGTTGCTGGTCGTGGTGGCGTCGCCGCAGGCGCATCCCAAGGTGCCTCGCGACGAGCAGATCCAGTCGGCGGCCTGTGCGGCGCACGCCATTCTTCTCGCCGCCCATGCCCAGGGCGTCGGTGCGATCTGGAGAACCGGCGAGATGGCCAGTGATCGACATGTTGCCCAGTCGCTGGGGCTGAGCGCCGAGGAGTGCATTCTCGCCTTCCTCTACCTGGGAACCCCGCAAGGCCCGCTGCGCGTGCCGCAGGTGCTTGAGCCCCAGGCCTATCTCCGGCGCTGGACCGGACGCTGAGCGTCAGACGCCGGTTGCGACCTGCTCCAGCGGCAGCTCCAGGGTGGCGATGAAGCCGCCTTCGGGGTGGTTCGCCAAGAGCAAGCGGCCGCCATGGCGCTCCGCCGCCCGCCGGGCAATGGCCAGCCCAAGGCCATAGCCGGCGGCGCTCTGCCCGGGTGCGCGGAAGAACGGCTCACCCAGTCGCGCCAGCAGTTCCGGGGCAACGCCTGGACCGTGGTCACGCACGCTGAGCAACAGGTTGCCGTCCTGCTCGCGGGCGGCGATCTCGATCGGCATTCCCTGCGGGTTGAAGCGCAGCGCGTTGCGCAGCAGGTTGTCCAGTGCGCGTTCCAGCATGTCCGGCCAGCCCGCGGGCGCTCTGCGCGTTTCCAGCGCTGTGCCGAGCAGCTGCTCCGGTGCGGCGAGATGGGCGTTGCCGCGCACACTGTCGAGTAGTGCGACCAGGTCGATCGACTGCGCGCTACCCAGATCCGCATCCAGGCGCGCCAGGGCGAGAATTTCGCCGATCAGCGCGTCCAGCCGTTCGCACTCGCGGTTCAGGCGCGGCCAGAGCTTGTCGCGCTCTTCCTTCTCCGCGCGTTCGGCCAGCGCCAGAGCGACCTGCAAGCGTGCCAGTGGTGAGCGCAGCTCGTGGGAGACATCGCGCAGCAGCTGGCGCTGGCTGGAAATCAGGTCCTGCAGGCGCGCGCCCATGCGGTTGAAGTCGCGCGCCAAGGTGCCGAACTCGTCCTTGCGCGCCGCCAGGCGGTCGAGGCTGTGCTGCTGGTAACTGGTCTGGCCAAGGTCATGGACTGCGCCACGCAGACGATTCAGCGGGCGGGTGATGGAAAGCGTCAGCAGCAGGCTCAGCAGACCGATGACCACCAGGGCGATGGACAGTGCGCTGGCCGGCCAGAACAGACTGCCGCGGTGCCAGGCATCAAGCTCCGGGCGCGGAACGCGGTAGATGAACAGGTAGGTTTCGTTGCTGCCAGGGCTGGTGTATTCGCTGGTCAGGCGCCGCCAGGGCAGGCTGCGCTTGTTCGGCTGACGTGCCTCGTAGGCCGCCGCTCGCGCTGGAAAGGTGCTTTGCAGCAGCTGGCCGTTTTCACCCAGCACCTGCACGTCGATCCGATAGGCCCGGCGCAGTCGCTCGAGGCGGCTGTAGGAGGCGAGTTCACCCTTGGTTTCGCGCAGCTGCACCCATTCGCTGGCCAGATCCTTCAGACCCGGATGGCGGCTGATGATCCAGGTGTCCTGATTGAGGGCGTGACCGAGCAGCCAGGACAGGCCGGCGACCAGGGCGATGGCGAGCCAGAAGCTGGCGAAAACACGCCAGAAGAGTGAGCGCACGAATTACCTCCGGAGGTCGGGTGGCAAGCGGCCGGCTCGGCTGCTGTGGGCCGTCGGGAAACGCTGGAAAAGGCAGAAGGCGAGATCGACTTTTCCATGGACCACTCAACGCGCAAACCCGGCGCGCAAGTGCGGGCCGGGTTTGCCAGTGGCCAGGGAGCACTCAGTTGGTGCTGGTTTCCTTCTGCTTCTTCCATTCCAGGAACTCGGCACGTTCTGCGTGGCGAGCTTCCATCTTTTTCAGTTGTTCGTCGAAGGCCTTGCGCTGATCGGCGCTGAGCAGCTTGCGCAGTTCTTCGTGATGCCTGGCGCGGGAGTTGGTTACCTCGGCCTGCATGGCCTTGCGCTCGGCTTCGGGCAGTTTGTCCAGGTAGCGCTGGTGGATCTCGCGCTGGCCCTGGTGGTGCTCGCGCATCAGCTTGCTCATCTGCTGGCGTTGTTCCGTGCTCAGGTCCAGCTCCTTGAACATCGGCATGTTGTGTCGCTGGCCCTGGTGGTGGCCGTCCTGGGGCATGGCGAAGGCGGCGGCGGGGATGGCGGCGGCGAGCAGGGCGGCGATCAGAGTCTTGCGCATGGTGTATCTCCTGTTCCGTTGCCGGCGGGTTGCCGGATGTGGCCAGTCTAGGCAGGTCAGGGTCAGCGGCGGTCAGGCGAGGGTAAAGGCAGGGTAAAGCGCGATCAGGGGCTGTAGTAGTAGCCGCGGCCGCGCAGGGCAAGAATGCGTGGACGTCCGTCAGGGTGCGCGCCGAGTTTGCGCCGCAGGTTGCTCACGTGCATGTCCAGACTGCGGTCGTAGAGGGTTAGCTTGCGCCCCAGGGCGATCTGCGCCAGCGCCTGTTTGTCCAGCGGTTCGCCCGGCTGCGCCAGCAGTGCTTCGAGGATCTTGCCTTCGGAAAGGGTCAGCAGGCTCTCCTGCTCGCCGATGCTGACACTGCCGCGTGCCGGGCTGAAGCTGAGGTCGCCGAGCTGCAGCTGGCTGGGCGCGGCGAGCGGCTGGATACGCCGCAACACCGCGCGCAGGCGGGCGGTGAGCTCGCGCGGGTCGCAGGGCTTGGCCAGGTAGTCGTCGGCACCCAGCTCAAGGCCGAGGATACGATCCAGCGGTTCGCCACGGGCGGAGAGCATCAGTACCGGCAGTTCAGGGTGATCACTGCGCAACCGACGCAGCAGATCCAGGCCACTGCCGTCGGGCAGCATCACGTCGAGCACGACTGCCGCCGGGGTGATGCGCGCGAGCGCCCGCCGTGCGCTTTCGCCATCGTGGCAGACCTCGACCTCGAAGCCTTCCTGGGCCAGCCAGCGGCTGAGTAGTTCGCACAGCTCGCAGTCGTCGTCGATGATCAGCAGCTGGCTCATGGCTTCAGTTGAACCATTGCCGCTGGCTCTTGCGCCCGCCGCGTAGCAGAGCACCGAACAGCATGCCCAGCAGCGCGATGGCGCCGCCGATGGCGAACCACAGCTGCTTTTCGCTCAGCAGCGGTTGTGGCCCATCAGCCTGGGCTGCCTTGAGCTGGAGCTTGAGACGCTGGTTTTCCTGGCGCAGGCGCTGCACCTGCGCGCCGAGCCCGTTATCGACTGTCGCCTGAGCGGTTTCCAGCAACTCGCTGCGCGCCGCCTCGCTTTCAGCCAGACGTTGCTGCAGGGCGTCGATCTCCGCCTGCAGGTTGCGGGTTGCATCGTCCGGTTCGGCCTGCAGGCCGGGACAGATCAGCGTCATCACGAGGAGCAGGGACAGCGAAACCTTGCGCATGGAAACTCCTGTGGGCGCTGCGTCAGGGCAGCACTTTCTTGAAAGGTTTGACCTGCACGTCCGCATAGACCCCAGCGGCGCGGTAGGGGTCGGCGTCTGCCCAGCTCTGCGCCGCCTGCAGGGAGGCGAACTCGGCGACGATCAGGCTGCCGGAAAAGCCGGCCTCGCCAGGGTCGTTGCTGTCGATGGCCGGGTGCGGGCCGGCCAGCACCAGACGGCCTTCGTGCTTGAGTTGCTCCAGCCTGGCGAGGTGCGCCGGGCGAGCGTTGAGGCGGGCCGGCAGGGAACCGGGTACGTCGCTGGCGATGATCGCGTAGAGCATGTCAGTCCTTGGTCTTGTCCAGTGCGGGGTCGCTTTCGGCGTGCTGCATGTGGCGCGCGATGAACACGCCCTGGCCGATCATGAACAGCAGGGTCATGCCCAGGCTGCCGAAGACTTTGAAGTCCACCCAGATCTCGTGGAAGGTGAAGGCGACGAACAGGTTGGCCGCGCCACTGAACAGGAAGAACAGCACCCAGGCGATGTTCAGTCGGGTCCAGAGCGCCTGCGGCAGGCTGATCGCGTGACCCATGATGCGTTCGATCAGCGGCTTGTCGCCGATGAAGTGACTGGCGGCGAAGGCCGCGGCGAACAGCCAGTTGACCACCGGCGCCTTCCACTTGAGGAAGGTCTCGCTGTGGAAAGCGAGGGTCATGCCGCCGAACACCAGGCAGGCGATCAGGGTCAGCCACTGGCTCTTTTCCAGTTTGCGCTGCAGTACGAAAAGCACGCCGTAGACGATCACCGAGCTGATGATCAGTACCGCAGTGGCGCTGAAGATGCCGCCAAGGGTGTAGATCTGGCCGAGGATCTCCACCGCTCGCGGATCGAGTTTGTAGACGATGAAGAAAAGGATCAGCGGGATGAAGTCGATGAATTGTTTCACGAATGGCAGCCAGGCGCGGGATGAGGCGGCATAATAGCAAACCCGCCCCTCGGCGAAAGCGTGCGCTGCGCATCCTGGCGAGATTCCGCCCGCACCGATACAGAGCCCTGCGAGAAACCACGTGAAGATCGATCTGCATTGCCACAGCAGCGCATCCGACGGTGCCCTGGCGCCGGCCGAAGTCGTCGCCCGCGCCAAATCGCGTGGGGTGGAAGTGCTCGCACTGACCGATCACGACACGCTGGAAGGATTGCCCCAGGCGCGCGCCGCCGCCGCCGAGCAGGGTATCCGGCTGGTCGATGGCATAGAGATGTCCTGCCAGTGGGGTGGGGCGACCATCCATGTGCTGGGCTATGGCTTCGACGCAGATGCGCCTGCACTCGTGAATGCGATCGCTGCGCTGCACGACGGCCGCTGGCAGCGCGCGGAACTGATTTCCAAGCGTCTGGCTCTGAAGGGCATGCAGGGTGCGCTGGAGGGCGCGCGTGAAGTGCAGCGCGAACTGGGCGACAGCGGCAACGCGCCGGCGCGACCGCACTTCGCCGAATTCATGGTGCGCGCGGGATATGTCGGTGACCGCGCCGAAGCCTTCCGCAAGTGGCTGGGCAACGGCAAGCTGGGCGACGTCAAGCTGCACTGGCCGGAACTCGCCGATGCGCTGGCGACGCTGCGTGCTGCCGGCGCCTGGATCAGCCTGGCACATCCGCTGCAATACGACTTCACTCGTAGCAAGCGGCGCAAGCTGCTGGGTGCCTTCATTGCCGGCGGTGGACATTCCCTGGAAGTGGTGAATGGCATGCAGCCGGCCGAGCAGGTCGGCACTCTGGCGATCCTGGCGCGTGAGTTCGGCATGCTGGTCAGTGCCGGCAGTGACTTCCACGCACCGGGCGACTGGTCGGAGCTGGGCATGTACCGTCCGCTGCCGGAAGATCTTCCTCCTCTATGGGCGCGTTTTGCCGATGCGTCCGCCTGAACATGGAGCTCCCTTGAGCCAATTCTTCCAGATTCATCCGGACAATCCCCAGGCACGCCTGATCAAGCAGGCGGTGGAGATCATCCGTGCCGGTGGCGTGGTGGTCTATCCGACCGACTCTTCCTATGCGCTGGGCTGCCATATCGGCGACAAGAATGCGGTCGAACGTATTCGCCGGCTGCGCCAGCTCGACGACAAGCACAACTTCACCCTGGTCTGTCGTGACCTGTCCCAGCTAGGGCTGTTCGCCAAGGTCGACACCGCGGCTTTTCGCTTGCTCAAGACGCATACCCCCGGCCCCTACACCTTCATTCTGCCGGCCACACGCGAGGTGCCACGCATGCTGCTGCATGCCAAGCGTCGCACCATCGGCCTGCGCGTTCCCGGCCAGCCGATTGCCCAGGCGCTGCTGGAGGAGCTCGGCGAGCCGCTGATGAGCGTCAGCCTGATCCTGCCGGGCAATACCGAGCCACTGGTCGACCCCTACGAGATGCGCCAGGCGCTGGAACACCATGTCGACCTGATCATCGATGGCGGCTTCGGTGGCCAGGAGCCCTCCACGGTGGTCAGCCTGGTGGATGATCAGCCGGAAGTGCTGCGTGTCGGTTGCGGCGATCCTGAACCCTTTGGCGGCTAGCGGTCTGGTAGTCAGGCGTGTGCCTGCGGCTATAATCCCGCCCTTGTCCGTTCACCGAAGGAATACCTTTTGAGTCTCGTCGATCCGCAGCGCCGAATCCTGTCCGGCATGCGTCCCAGCGGGCGCCTGCACCTGGGTCACTACCAGGGCGTGCTGAAGAACTGGGTCCGCCTGCAGCATGAGTACGAGTGTTTCTTCTGTATCGTCGACTGGCACGCGCTGACCACCGACTATGACGAGGTCGGGCAGATTGCCGGGCATGTCATGGACGTTGCGGTCGACTGGCTGGCGGCGGGCGTCAGCCCCAGCTCCGCCACCCTGTTCGTGCAGTCGCAGGTTCCCGAGCACGCCGAGTTGCATCTGCTGCTGTCGATGATCACGCCACTCTCCTGGCTGGAGCGGGTGCCTTCGTTCAAGGAACAGAAGGAGAGCCTGGCGCACAAGGATCTGGACACCTTCGGCTTTCTTGGCTACCCGCTGCTGCAGGCAGCCGACATCCTGCTCTACCGTGCCGGCTGGGTGCCGGTTGGTTCCGATCAGCTGCCACACGTGGAATTCGCCCGCGACGTGGCGCGCCGCTTCAACCACCTGTATGGCCGCGAGCCGGGCTTCGAAGAGAAGGCCGAGGCGGCGATCCTCAAGCTCGGTCGCAAGGGCGCCAAGCTCTACAGCAGCCTGCGCAAGAGCTTCCAGGAGCAGGGTGACGTCGAGGCGCTGGAGACCGCCCGGGCCTTTCTGCGTGAACAGCAGAGCATCACCCTGGGCGACCGCGAGCGGTTGTTCGGCTATCTCGAGGGCGCCGGCAAGCTGATCCTGCCCGAGCCCCAGGCCATGCTTGGCAGCGCGCCGCGGATGCCCGGCCTGGACGGCGGCAAGATGTCCAAGTCGAACGACAATGCGATCTTCCTGCGCGACACCCCTGACGAGATTGGCGACAAGCTGCGACGCATGCCCACCGATCCGGCTCGTGTGCATCGCAACGATCCCGGCGAGCCACAGCGCTGTCCGGTCTGGCAGCTGCACGAGCAGTACTCCGATGAGAACACCCGTGACTGGGTGCAGCAGGGCTGCCGCAGCGCCGGCATCGGTTGCCTGGAATGCAAGGCGCCGCTGACCGAGGCGATCTGCCAGGAGTTGGCGCCGCTGCAGGCACGTGCCGCCGAGTACGAGGCCAGCCCCGAGCTGGTCCGCAGCATCCTCGCCGAAGGCGCCGAGAAGGCGCGCGACGAAGCCCGCGACACCCTGGTCGAGGTGCGCCAGGCGCTGGGTCTGGTGTACCGGTGATGACCCGGTGAGCGAGCAGCAGGAGAGCGCCGCCCCCGAGCAGCACGAGCTGCCGTTTGCGCTGGTGTACGGCCAGGCGGTCACCGAGCTGCCGCTCGATCTGTACATTCCGCCGGATGCGCTGGAAGTCTTTCTCGAGGCCTTCGAGGGGCCACTGGACCTGCTGCTCTACCTGATCCGCAAGCAGAACATCGATGTGCTCGACATACCGGTCGCCGAGATCACCCACCAGTACATGGGCTATGTCGAGCTGATGCAGTCGGTGCGCCTGGAGCTGGCTGCCGAATACCTGGTGATGGCCGCCATGCTGGCCGAGATCAAGTCGCGCATGCTGCTGCCGCGATCCAGCGAGGCCACCGAGGAAGAAGAGGATCCACGTGCCGAGCTGATCCGCCGCCTGCAGGAGTACGAGCGCTACAAGGCCGCGGCCGAGGGCATCGATGCGCTGCCGCGGGTCGGTCGCGACATCAGTGTGCCGCGCCTGGACGCCCCCGATGCCCGCGCCCGTCGGCTACTGCCGGACGTCAGTCTGGAAGAGGTGCTGCTGGCGATGGCCGAGGTGCTGCGTCGCGCCGACATGTTCGAGAGCCATCAGATCACCCGCGAGGCGCTGTCCACCCGTGAGCGCATGAGCGAGGTGCTGGAGCGCCTGAAGGGTGGCGCTTTCGTGCCCTTCGTCGAGCTGTTTGCCGCCAGCGAAGGGCGCCTCGGCGTGGTGGTGACGTTCATGGCGGTGCTGGAGCTGATCAAGGAGTCGCTGGTCGAGCTGGTGCAGAACGAGGCCTTCGGCGCCATCCATGTCCGGGCGCGTGGCGAATGAGGAAGTCGAAACGATGAATCTGTCCGACCCGCGCGAGTTGTCCGCGTTGCTCGAAGCCTTGCTGCTGGCGCACGGCAAGCCGCTGTCGCTGGAAAAGCTGCAGGAGCTGTTCGAGGAGGCCGAGCGGCCGGAGCCTGCAGTTTTTCGCCAGGCGCTGGAGCTGCTGGCGGCGTCCTGCGAGGGCCGTGCGTTCGAGTTGCGCGAGGTCGGCAGCGGCTACCGGCTGCAGGTGCGCGAGCGTTTCTCGCCCTGGGTCGGTCGACTCTGGGAGGAACGCCCGCAACGCTACTCCCGCGCCATGCTGGAAACGCTCGCGTTGATCGCCTATCGCCAGCCGATCACCCGTGGCGAGATCGAGGATGTGCGCGGCGTCGCGGTCAACAGTCACATCGTCAAGACCTTGCTGGAGCGCGAATGGATTCGCGTGGTCGGTTATCGCGATGTGCCGGGCAAGCCGGCGATGTTCGCCACCACCCGGGCGTTTCTCGATCACTTCGATCTGAAGAGTCTCGAGGACCTGCCGCCGCTGGCCGCGCTGCGCGAGCTGGAGCCGGAGCCGGTGCTGGCCTTCGAGGATGCGCAGGTTCCGGACGGGCTGCAGGCGCGGGCCGATCTTGCCGCAGCCGAGCAGGGCGACGCCGAGCCGGCGGAAGAGACCAGCTTCCGCAGCCTGCTCGCCGAACTGGATCAGATGGAGGAAGGTCTGAAGATTGACTTCGATGATCTTGCACGCGAGGACTCCGAGCCTTCGCTGCCCGACGAGCCGGATGAGCGTTGAGCGGCCCGTCATGAAGGAAGTGCAAAGTCCGTGCATTGACGTCTGCAAGTTCGAGAACGAGCTCTGCCTGGGCTGTGGTCGCAGCAAGGCGCAGATTCGCGCCTGGAAGACCCTGGACAACCCGGCGCGCCGGGCTGTGCTGGCTGAGGCCGACATGAACCTGATCGTGCTGGCCGCCCAGGGGCTGCGCCGTTACAGCAGGTGAGTGCGGCGCCGCAGCGCCGGGCGGCGGAGCGTGGCAAATGCGCGCTTAATCGCCGCCAAGCGCGTATGATTCGCGGCCCTGTTGTTTGCCTGCTTGACTGAGCAGGCGCCGTTCAGCAACGAATTTCTGCCCGCGACGCCCGTCGCAGGCCATCCGCAACACCCTTTGTCTCACCGGGAGGTGCCCAGCATGAGCGATACCGAATTCAGCCCCGCCGGGGAAAAACTGCAGAAGGTCCTGGCCCGCATCGGCCTGGCCTCGCGTCGCGATCTGGAAACCTGGATCAGCGAAGGCCGGGTCAAGGTCAATGGCGTGGTCGCCACCCTTGGCCAGCGCGTCGACAGTCATGACGCCATTTCGGTCGATGGCCGCCTGATCGCCCGCGAGGAAGTGGCCGCCAACGTGCGCCGCGTGCTGATCTACAACAAGCCCGACGGCGAGATCTGCACCCGCGACGATCCGGAAGGCCGGCCGACGGTGTTCGACCGCCTGCCGAAGGCCAAGGAAGGACGCTGGATCAACATCGGCCGCCTCGACATCAACACCACCGGCCTGCTGATGTTCACCACCGACGGCGAGCTGGCCAACCGCCTGATGCACCCCTCCTACCAGATGGATCGCGAGTACGCGGTGCGGGTACGTGGCGAAGTCACCGAAGAGATGATCGAGCTGCTCAAGACCGGCGTCATGCTCGAGGACGGTCCGGCCAAGTTCACCGACATCAAGGAAGCGCCGGGCGGCGAAGGCTTCAACCACTGGTACCACTGCGTGGTGATGGAAGGCCGCAATCGCGAGGTGCGCCGCCTCTGGGAATCCCAGGGGCTGGTGGTCAGCCGCCTGAAGCGCGTGCGCTTCGGTCCGGTATTCCTCACCTCTGACCTGACCATGGGCCGCTGGCGTGAAATGAGCCAGTACGAGGTCGACATCCTCGCTGCCGAGGTCGGCCTCAAGTCGATTTCCCTGCCGGCGATGAAGGGCAAGGAGCGCGAGAAACTCGAGCGCCAGCAGCGCAAACTGGTCAAGCCGATCGGCCGCGCCGGCCGGGGCGAGCGCTCGACCACCGAGAGTCGCGCCGAGCGCCCGACGCGGGTCAAGCGCGAGGATTCCGCCGCACGTCCGGCACGTTCGCGCCCGGCCGAGGGTGGCCGCAGTGGCTCCGACGAGCGTCCACGTCCGGGCAAGCCGGCCGCGCGTGAAACCGGTCGCAGTGCACCGGCTGGTCGTCCGGCGCGGGTGCTGCGCCCGCCGCTCGACGAAGCCGGCGGCAATTCCGAGCGTCCCGCTCGCGCGCCGCGCCGCGACGATGACCGTCCGGCCAAGCCGCGCAAGCCGGCAGAGCGCAGTTCAGGCTCGAAGCCGGGTAGCCAGTCGGGTCCCAAGCGCAGTCCGAAGGGCAGCGAGGTAGCGGATCGTCCGCGCGACCAGAACAAGAAGCGTCCGGCACCCAAGCGTGACGAGAGCGCCAGCGACAGCGCGCGCCCTGCGCGCAAACCGGCTGCCGCGCCGGCTAAGCGCCGCAGCATCCCGGCCAGCGAAGGCCAGCGCCCGGGCTTCGGCCGCAAGCGCTGACGGATCGCCACTGCGCCGAAACCTTCACACTTCCTCCGGCCTTTCCCTCTCCATCGGGAGAGGGTGCCGAAGGCGGGTGAGGGGAGTTTCAGGAGACTCGCGGTTCGTTCTGGGACAGCGCACGCTAGGCACCCTGCAGCGACACTCCTCCCTCAACCGGCGCTGCGCGCCACCTTCTCCCGGAGGGAGAAGGACAGCTGTGGGGCGATGGCGCGGGGTGGGCTAATAGAGCCTCGATTGTGCACGGCTTTTCCCTCTCCATCAGGAGAGGGTGCCGAAGGCGGGTGAGGGATGCATCAGGCGACTCGTTGCCTGTTCCGGAGCAGGTCCCGCCGAGCCCCCTGCAGCACTAACCCTCCCTCATCCGGCGCTGCGCGCCACCTTCTCCCGGAGGGAGAAGAAAAGCGCGGCAGGCTCTTAGCCCGCAACCAGTACTCGGATCGCTTCCAGACGCATGGCTGCCTTGTCGAGCATCGCCAGGCCGTCCTCGCGTAGCTTGCGCAGCGCCTCGATCTCGCTGTCGCGCACGCTCGGGTTGACCTTGCGCAGGGCGATCAGACGCGCCAGTTCCTCGTCCAGTTCCGCCTGCAGTTTCAGCTTGCCCTGGGTAACGCGCTCGGCGTGACGCGGGGCCATCAGCGTCTCGGCCTTGGCCAGCTGCTGGCTCAAGGCATCGCGCTGGGCCTGGACGAACTTGTTGGCGCTGCCGCGCGGCACGCTTTCCAGTTGCGCATCGAGGGTATCGAAGGCGACTTTCGAGGCCAGGTCGTTGCCGTTGCCATCGAGCAGGCAGCGCAGCGCCAGTGGCGGCAGGAAGCGCCCCAGCTGCAGCGCGCGTGGCGCTACCGCCTCACTGACGTAGAGCAGCTCGAGCAGCACGGTGCCGGGCTTGAGCGCCTTGTTCTTGATCAGCGCCACCGCGGTGTTGCCCATCGAACCGGACAGCACCAGGTCCATGCCGCCCTGCACCATGGGGTGCTCCCAGGTGAGGAACTGCATGTCCTCGCGGGCCAGCGCCTGGTTGCGGTCGTAGGTGACGGTCACTGCCTCGTCGTCGCCCAGCGGGAAGCTGGCGTCGAGCATCTTCTCGCTCGGGCGCAGGATCAGGGCGTTCTCGGAGTGATCCTCGCTGTCGATGCCGAAGGCGTCGAACAGCTGCTCCATGTAGATCGGCAGGGCGAATTCGTCGTCCTGCTCGAGGATCGCCTCGACCAGCCGCTCGCCCTCGCCAGCGCCGCCGGAGTTGAGTTCCAGCAGGCGATCGCGGCCGGCATGCAGCTCGGCCTCCAGTCGCTCCCGCTCGGCGCGGCCCTCTTCGAGCAGCTGTTGCCAGAGCTTGTCGTCGTCGCCTTCCAGCAGTGTCAGCAGGCGCGGGCCGAACTGGTGCTGCAGGGCGTTGCCGGTGGGACAGGTGTTGAGGAAGGCGTTCAGTGCCTGGTGGTACCAGTGGAACAGGCGCGCCTGCGGGCTGTTCTCCAGGTAGGGCACGTGCAGCTGGATGCGGTGCTTCTGGCCGATCCGGTCGAGACGGCCGATACGCTGCTCGAGCAGGTCCGGGTGCGCCGGCAGGTCGAACAGCACCAGATGATGGGCGAACTGGAAGTTGCGGCCCTCCGAGCCGATTTCCGAGCAGATCAGCACCTGGGCGCCGAATTCCTCGTCAGCAAAGTAGGCGGCGGCGCGGTCGCGCTCGAGAATGCTCATGCCCTCGTGGAACACGGTGGCGGGGATGCCGGAACGTACGCGCAGGGCGTCTTCCAGATCCAGGGCGGTCTCGGCGTGGGCGCAGATCACCAGTACCTTGAATTTCTTCAGCATTTTCAGGGTGTCGATCAGCCACTCGACCCGCGGATCGAAGCGCCACCAGGCTTCTTCAGCAGCGCCGGCCTCGGCCTGGAAGCTCACCTCAGGATAGAGATCAGCGTGCTCGCCCACCGGCAGTTCGGCGTACTGCACAGGATTTTCCAGTGCGTAGGCATGCAGTTCGCGCTCGGGGAAGCCGCGCACGGCCGCGCGGGTGTTGCGCAACAGCACCCGGCCGGTGCCGTGGCGGTCGAGCAGTTCGCGAATCAGCCGTGCCGAGGCCTGGGTGTCGCCATCGCTGACCGCGGCCAGCAGCGCCTCGCCTTCGGCACCGAGAAAGCCGCCGATGGTGGCGTGGGCTTCAGGCGACAGTCGACCTTCGTCGAGCAGCTCTTGCACCGCTTCGGCGACCGGCTTGTAGTGGGCACTTTCCGCACGGAAGGCTTCCAGGTCGTGGAAACGGCTCGGGTCGAGCAGACGCAGGCGGGCGAAGTGGCTTTCCTGGCCCAGCTGTTCCGGCGTGGCGGTGAGCAGCAGCACGCCCGGAATGACCTCGGCGAGTTGCTCGATCAGACGGTACTCGGCGCTGGCCTGTTGTGGATGCCAGACCAGATGGTGCGCTTCATCCACCACCAGCATGTCCCAGCCAGCGGCGAACAGCGCATCCTGGGCGCGTTCGTCCTCCACCAGCCACTCCAGCGCGACCAGCGCCAGCTGGGTGTCCTCGAACGGGTTGCCGGCATCGCTCTCGGCAAAGCGCTCGAAGTCGTAGAGCGCGACCTGCAGATTGAAGCGCCGACGCATCTCCACCAGCCACTGGTGCTGCAGGTTCTCCGGCACCACGATCAGCACCCGCGAGGCGCGTCCGGTCAGCAACTGGCGATGGATCACCAGGCCGGCCTCGATGGTCTTGCCGAGGCCGACTTCATCGGCCAGCAGTACCCGCGGGGCAATCCGGTCGGCGACTTCACGGGCAATGTGCAGCTGGTGCGGAATCGGTTGCGCGCGGGCGCCACCCAGGCCCCAGAGACTCGACTGGACCTGCCGGCTGCGGTGCCGCAGGCTGTGGTAGCGCAGGCTGAACCAGCCCAGCGGATCGATCTGACCGGCGAACAGGCGGTCACTGGCCAGGCGGAACTGGATGAAGTTGGACAGCTGGGTTTCCGGCAGGATGCAATGCTGGTTCTGCTCGTCGAGACCTTCATAGACCAGCAGGCCATCGACGTCCTGGACTGCCTGTACGGTCAGCTTCCAGCCTTCGAAGTGGGTGATCTCGTCGCCGGGGGCGAAGCGCACCCGGGTCAGGGGTGCATTGCGCAGGGCGTACTGGCGGGTCTCGCCGCTGGCCGGGTAGAGCACCGTCAGCAGGCGTCCGTCCTGAGCCAGGATGGTGCCCAGGCCCAGTTCCGCCTCGCTGTCGCTGATCCAGCGTTGTCCCGGTTGATACTGCTGCGCCATGCCTGTCTCCCGTGAAAAAGCCGGCTATGGTAGCCGAACGCCGGGATTGCCGCGACGCTCGCGGTTATTTATGAATAGCGTCACGAAGTGTAGCCTCGTCATTCAAGTGTCAGGTCGGCCCGCCGACAGTGCAGTCAGGGCCTGTGCCGTCGTCGCGCGACGCAGGCGGATTCCATCAACACGTGCAGGCCGCCAGGAGGCGTCAGTCCATGTTGCCGCCGATTCCCCAGGGTGTACTTCCGGTCACCGTCCAGCAGGACGTGGTCAAGCCGCGCCCGGACATCCCTCCGGTCACACCGGTACAGGAAAGCGCCAACGAAAGCGCTGTGAGCCTGGACAAGCGTCACCCGCAGGAAGCCGAGGAACTGCTGCGCGAGGAACAGCGACGGCGTCAGCGCCGCGGCTACTCCGCGGAGGAGCTGGCAGAAGGGGAAGTCGAGGAGGCCGACCAGGCTCGAATCGACGAGCTGCCGCGCCAGGGGCTGTGGATCGACGTCGAGGTCTGAACGCAGGGCTGGTCAGGCGCGCTTGCGCACCGCATCATCTGCCTATCCCCTTTTTCCGTCCGGCGAAGCGGCATGAGCGACGACAGCAAAGACAACCTGATCGATTTCGGCAGCGAGCGCGGCAAGCGCATCCATGAATTGCACGACAAGCGCCTGGATGAAATGCGCAAGGCATTCGAGCAGGCGCTGCCCCTGCCCAGGAGCAAGTCCGCCAAAGTGGCCAAGTCCGGCAAGAAGCCGAAAAAGCGCTGAAGCCTGCGACTTCCCGCCGCGTCGCCTGTACCCATTCCTTGACCCAGATCAGCATCCCGATCCCCTGCCAGCAGGGGATCGGCGCCTATTGACCCGGATCAATTTTTCCCTGCCTGCCTGCCGTTAACGTGGAGCCATCACTCAAGAGCAGCAGATGCAGGAGGCTCTCCATGTTTTTAGATGAAGTCGTCATCTCCGGGATATTGATCGTCGGATTGTGCGTAGCCTTCTGCGGTGGTTTTGCCTATTTCATCTGGAAGGATGCACACAAGAAGCCCAAGGGCTGATCCTTCCGGCAACAGAGCACGCAAGGCAATTTGGGCGACCCTGGGTCGCCCTTTTTTTGTCTGCGATTTGTGTGGCGGGGCGGGGCGGCGCGGGAGTCGGGTTGCCGGGGTTGCGATGATCCCAGGCTTCTCGTGGACATCGTCCTCCCGGGACGCTCCGGGCTCCGCAGACGCAGAGCGTCTGCAACGGCGTTGCCACGCAGAGCGTGGGAGCGATCAGTGCAAGCGTTTTCGGCGGGTCAGTTGATGCTCACCTGCGGCAGGGCCGGCATCTCCACGGTCTGGGCGCTGCGCGGTGCGAGCACCTCGGCTTCGCCGTCGACCACCTGCTCGCCGTTCTGGTTGAACACGCGGGTGGCCAGGCGCACGCGGAACTTGGGCAGCTTCTCCAGTACTTCCAGCTCCACCCTGAGGGTGTCGCCAAGCTTGACCGGACGGCTGAACTTCAGGCTCTGGCCCAGATAGATGGTACCTGGCCCGGGCAGTTCGCAGGCGATCGCCGCGCTGATCAGTGCGCCGCTGAACATGCCGTGGGCGATGCGTTCCTTGAACAGCGTGCCGGCGGCGAAGTCCGCATCCAGGTGGACCGGGTTGCAGTCGCCGGAGACGGCGGCGAACAGTTGGACGTCGCGCTCCTCGACCTGACGTTCGAAGCGGGCCTGCTGACCGACCTGCAGTGATTCGTAGGGTTTGTTGCTGACCTGGCTCATTCGGTTTCCTTGTGTTCCTGAGGGCATTGGTGCTGATGCGCCAGCACCTGCTGCAGCCATTGCAGCAGGTCGCTGACGACCTGGTCGCGGTTGGTTTCGTTGAGCAGCTCGTGACGCGCATCGGGATAGATGCGCAGCTCGACCTGGGCCAGGCCGGCCTTGCGCAGGGCGGCGGCGAGATCCTCAAGACGCTTGCCCTGGCTCACCGGGTCACGCGCGCCGCCGATGATCAGCAGCGGCAACTGATGGTCGATCTGCGCCAGGCTTTCCAGCTCGCTGATCTGTTGCAGGCCGCCGAGCAGATCGAGCCAGAGCTGGTTGCTGCAGCGAAAGCCGCACAGCGGGTCGGCGATGTAACGATCAACTTCGGCCGGATCGCGGCTGAGCCAGTCGAACTTCGTCCGTAGCGGTTTGAAGGCGCGGTTGAACGAGCCGAACGACAGGCGTTCGATCAGCGCGCTGCGCCCGCGCGAGCCCTGGCGCCAACGTTCGAAACGGGCGATCAGCTCGGCGCTGCGATACAGCGCCACCGGCTGGTAATTGGAGCCGCTGAGCACCGCCGCCTGCAGGCTGCAGCTGTGTTGCATCAGATAGCTCTGGGCGATGTAGCTGCCCATGCTGTGGGCGAACAGGATGATCGGCAGCCCTGGATGCTGCTGGCGCATGTGGTGGTTGAGCGTGGCCAGATCGCGCACCACCTTGCTCCAACCCTCGCTGTCGGCGTAGTGGCCGAGCTGTTCGGGTTCGGCACTCAGGCCGTGGCCGCGCTGGTCATGCGCATAGACTTCGTAGCCTGCAGTCACCAGGGCTTGGGCAAAGCGCGCATAGCGGCCGCTGTGCTCGGCCAGGCCGTGGGCGATCATCACCAGTGCTCGCGGGGGCTCTGCGGCACGCCAGTGGTTGACGTGCAGGCTGCAGCCATCGTCGGCGGTGAGACGGAAAGCGTCGTGCAGCATGGCGGCTCCGGGGCAGCGAGAGGTGCGCGCATTGTAGGGCGTTGTCAGGTTTTTTACCCGCCGACGCATGGCAGAAAACTTGAGTAAAGATTCACGAGGTAAATGACAGGGCGACAGCTATTTGCGTCGCGCGATAGAGCTGCTAAGTTCCGGCAATCCCTTTTTCGGGGCCGGTACCCATCAGGAGACAACAACAAATGCAACCTGAGTTCTGGAGTGACAAACGACCCGCTGGCGTAGCCAACGACATCGACATGAGCGAATACCGCTCGATCAGCGAAGTCTTCGAGCGTTCCTGCAAGAACCATGCGGACCGTCCCGCGTTCAGCAACATGGGCGCGACGCTGACCTACGCCGATGTGGATCGTCACTCCGCAGCCTTCGCCGCCTACCTGCAGCAGCACACCAACCTGCAGCCGGGTGACCGCATCGCGGTGCAGATGCCCAACATCCTGCAGTACCCGATCGCGGTGTTCGGCGCCATGCGTGCCGGGCTGATAGTGGTCAACACCAACCCGATGTACACCGTCCGCGAGATGCGCCACCAGTTCAAGGACTCCGGGGCCAAGGCGCTGGTCTATCTCAATGTATTCGGCCACATGGTCCAGGAAGCGCTGCCGGAAACCGGCATCGAGTACCTGTTCGAGGCGCGCATGGGCGACATGCTGCCGGGCCTCAAGGGCAAGCTGGTCAACTTCGCCGTCAAGCACGTGAAGAAGATGGTGCCGTCCTACAACCTGCCGCAGGCAGTGGCGTTCAAGGATGCGCTGAAGAAGTGCAAGGGCCATGCACTCAAGCCGGTGGAGGCGAATCACGACAGCATCGCCGTGCTGCAGTACACCGGCGGCACCACCGGCGTGGCCAAGGGTGCGATGCTGACCCACGGCAATCTGATCGCCAACATGCTGCAGGTGCGCGCCAACATGGCCCAGCAGGATGAGAACGGCCAGCCCTATCATCAGGAAGGCCGCGAGATACTGATCGCGCCGCTGCCGCTGTACCACATCTATGCCTTCACCGTTAACTGCATGTGCATGATGGTCGGCGGCAACCACAACGTGCTGATCACCAATCCGCGCGACATTTCCGGTTTCGTCAAGGAACTGCAGAAGTGGAAGTTCACCGGTCTGCTGGGTCTGAACACCCTGTTCGTCGCCCTGATGGAGCACCCGGACTTCGACAAGATCGATTTCTCCCACCTGAAGATGACCAACTCCGGCGGCACCGCGCTGGTCAAGTCGATCGCCGATCGCTGGCAGGGCATCACCGGTTGCAACGTTGCCGAAGGCTACGGCCTGACCGAAACCAGCCCGGTGGCCTGTGCCAACCTGCGTGGTGAGTACGGTCGCCTCGGCACCGTCGGCATGCCGGTACCGGGCACCACCCTGAAGGTGATCAACGACGAGGGCGAGGAACTGGCCCTCGGTGAGCGCGGCGAGCTGTGCATCAAGGGCCCGCAGGTGATGAAGGGCTACTGGCAGCGCGAGGAGGCGACCGCCGAGGTACTCGATGCCGAAGGCTGGTTCAAGACCGGCGACATCGCGGTGATCAGCGAGGACGGCTTCGTCAGCATCGTCGACCGCAAGAAGGACATGGTCATCGTCTCCGGCTTCAACGTCTATCCCAACGAGATCGAGGATGTGGTCATGACCCATCCCAAGGTCAGCGCCTGCGCGGTGATCGGCGTGCCGGACGAGCGTTCCGGCGAGGCAGTGAAACTGTTCGTGGTGCCGCGTGACGCCAGCCTGACGGTCGATGAGCTGAAGGCCTTCTGCCGGGAGAATTTCACCGGCTACAAGGTGCCCAAGCACATCGTGCTGAAGGAATCGCTGCCGATGTCGCCGGTAGGCAAGATCCTTCGCCGCGAGCTGCGCGACGTGGCCTGAACGCCGTCAACCGCTGCCACCAAGGCGGCTGCAATCGCATCGTGACCGGAGCCCAGGCTCCGGTCTTTTTTTGCCTGCCGCCGCAGTCCGCGGCCTAGGCGCTCCGTGGCAAAGCTGCTACTCTCGCCCCGCCTTTTTTGCCAGCCTCCCGCTGTCCAGCAAGAGCAAACACACAACAAATCAACCGTGCGCGGTGAAGACTAGCGTTGCATTTAGGAGTTGCCTCCATGACCGAAAACTTCTGGAAGGATAAGTACCCAGCCGGCATTTCCGCCGAGATCGACCCGGATGCCTATCCGAACGTCCTGGCCGTACTCAAGCAATCCTGCCAACGCTTCGCCGACAAGCCGGCCTTCACCAACATGGGCAAGACCCTGACCTACGGTGAGATGTACGAGCTGTCCGGCGCCTTCGCCGCCTACCTGCAGGAACACACCGATCTGCAGCCGGGCGACCGCATCGCGGTACAGATGCCCAACGTGCTGCAGTACCCGATCGTGGTCTTCGGTGCCATTCGTGCCGGCCTGGTCGTGGTCAACACCAACCCGCTCTACACCGTGCGGGAGATGGAACACCAGTTCAACGATTCCGGCGCCAAGGCGCTGGTCTGCCTGGCCAACATGGCCCACCTGGCCGAAGACGTGGTGCCCAAGACCGGCATCAAGCACGTCATCGTCACCGAGGTCGGCGACATGCTGCCGGCGCTCAAGCGCCTGCTGGTCAACAGCGTGGTCAAGTACGTCAAGAAGATGGTCCCGGCCTACAACCTGCCGCAGGCGGTCAAGCTCAACGATGCCCTGGCCAAGGGCCGTGGTCGTCCGGTGCGCGAGGCCAATCCGAGCGGTAACGACGTTGCCGTGCTGCAGTACACCGGCGGCACCACCGGCGTGGCCAAGGGCGCGATGCTGACCCACCGCAACCTGATCGCCAACATGCAGCAGTCCCATGCGCTGATGGCTTCCAACCTGCAGGACGGCCTGGAAGTCGTCATCTGCCCGCTGCCGCTGTATCACATCTACGCCTTCACCTTCCATTGCATGGCGATGATGCTCAGCGGCAATCACAACATCCTGATCACCAACCCGCGCGACATTCCGGCCTTCGTCAAGGAGCTGTCGCAGCATCGCTTCAGCGTTTTCGTCGGCCTCAATACCCTGTTCGTCGCCCTGTGCGGCAGCGAAGACTTCCGCAAGCTGAACTTCTCCGCGCTCAAGCTCACCCTCTCTGGTGGCATGGCGTTGCAGCTGGCCAGCGCCGAGCGCTGGAAGGAAGTCACCGGCTGCTCGATCTGCGAAGGCTACGGCATGACCGAAACCAGCCCGGTGGTCTCGGTGAATCCCTACGAGAACATCCAGATCGGCACCATCGGCATCCCGGTGCCGTCGACCCTGTGCAAGGTTGTCGACGACGAAGGCAAGGATCTGCCGATGGGCTCGATCGGCGAGCTGTGCGTCAAGGGCCCGCAGGTGATGAAGGGCTACTGGCAGCGCGAAGAGGCCACCGCCGAGATCCTCGACGCCGAGGGCTGGCTGAAGACCGGCGACATCGCGGTGATCCAGGAAGACGGCTTCATCCGCATCGTCGACCGCAAGAAGGACATGATTCTGGTCTCTGGCTTCAACGTGTACCCGAACGAGCTGGAAGACGTCCTCGCGACCCTGCCGGGCGTGCAGCATTGCGCGGCTATCGGCACCCCCGATGAGAAGTCCGGCGAGGCGATCAAGGTCTTCGTCGTCACCAAGTCGGGCGAGAGCCTGACCAAGGAGCAGGTGATTGCGCACATGCGCGCCAACGTCACTGGCTACAAGGTGCCCAAGGCCGTCGAGTTCCGCGACAGCCTGCCGATGACCAACGTCGGCAAGATCCTGCGTCGCGAGCTGCGCGACGAGGAACTGAAGAAGCTGGGCAAGAAGTAATCCGCCCGGTCTGAAAGAGCCCCGCCTTGTGCGGGGCTTTTTATTGCTCCTGAGAAAGGAACGGCTCTATTTCGGCTACTACGACTAAATGACGCGCTTTTTGAATGGTTATTGCTGCTAGGCTGAGCAGAACGTGAGTCTTAATCTTGAAAGGAGAGTGCCATGCTCGGTTCGTTGCGGTTGCGTTCCAAGCTGATGCTGCTTGCTCTGGGTCCCATACTGCTGCTGGCGATTACCCTCAGTGGTGTTTCGCTCATACAGCTGCAACGTCTCGCAGATCAGCAGCAGCTGAGCACCCGGGAGAGTCTCACCCGTGACCGCCGGGCCGAGCTCGAGAACTACGTGACCCTGGCGCGTAACGTGATCGCGCCGCTCTATGATGCGTCCGCCGATGGCGACATGGCTGCACGTGACGAGGCGATTCTGCTGCTCGAGCGACTGGCCTACGGTAAAGACGGCTATTTCTGGGCCTACGACGAGCAATCCGTCCGGGTCATGCACGGCAACACGCGCCAGAACATCGGCCAGAGCTATGCCGACTTCCGCGATCCCAACGGTGTCTACGCAATCCGTGATCTGGTGCGTGCCGCGCAGGATGGCAGTCACTACGTCAGCTACAGCTTCGAGGCCGTCAACATCTCCGAGCCTATCCCGAAGATCGGTTACGCCTGGTACCTGCCGAAATGGCGCCTGGCGATCGGCACCTCGCTCAACCTGGATGGTGTGGAGCGCGACGTGGCCCTGGCTCACGAGGATTTTCATGGCCGAATCAATGCGCTGCTGGCGGTGATGATCGGCTCCACGGTCGTCCTCCTGGGGCTGATTTCACTGCTGGCGGTAATGTTCGGTCGGGCCCTGCTGCGTCCGCTGCTGCAGATCCGAGACAGCCTCGACGATATGGCGGCCGGCGAAGGCGACCTTACCCGACGCCTGCCGGCAGGCGGGCGAGACGAGTTGGGCGAGCTGGCCGGTGCGTTCAACCGGTTCGTGGAAAAGATCCAGGCGCTGGTCCAACAGGTGGCGCAGACCAGTACCCAGATGGGCACGCTTGTGACGGCGGTTGACAGCCAGGCGCAGCGCTCGCAGCAGGCGATGGATGCGCAGCGCCAGGAAACCGAACAGGTCGCTACTGCGATCAACGAGATGTCCGCTGCCGCCCATGAAGTGGCCATGAGCGCCCAGCGCGCCGCCGAGGCCGCGCGCGAAACCGACTGCCAGGGGCAGCAGGCCAGTCGGGTGGTGGGTGCCAGCGTCGAGCAGATCCACGCCTTGGTCGAGGAGTTGCGCAGCAGCGGCGCGGCGCTCGCCGGTCTGCAGCAGGACGTGCAGGGAATCGTCGGTGTGCTGGAAGTGATCCGCTCCATCGCCGATCAGACCAATCTGCTCGCCCTCAACGCCGCCATCGAGGCGGCCCGCGCCGGCGAGGCGGGGCGTGGTTTCGCGGTGGTTGCCGACGAGGTGCGCGCGCTGGCCAGCCGCACCCAGCAGAGCACTGGCGAGATCCAGGCGATGATCGACCGGTTGCGCACGGCGACTAGCCAGACAGTCACGCTGATGCAGCGTGCCGGGGAGAAGGGCGAGAGCACCAGCGAGCAGGCCAGCGAGGCGGGCCGGGCACTGGACGTGATCGCCGAGCTGATCGGCACCATCAACTCGATGAACGCGCAGATCGCCAGCGCCGCCGAAGAACAGACCGCGGTGGCCGAGGAGATCAACCGTAGCGTGCACCAGATCGCCGATGCGGTGGAGGGCGTGGCCGGCGACGCCCGTGAAGGTGCCCGAACTGCCCAGCAACTACGCGGGTTGGGCGAGCGTCTGCAGACACTGGTCGGCCAGTTCCGCGTCTGATTCAGTCCGCGGTGGGCTCGCGTTCGCTGCGGAACAGCTGGCTGCCGCAGCGGCTGCAGAACGCGGCATTGGACTCGTGGTGGTCCTTGCCACAGCTGGGGCAGGGGTGCTCCAGTGTCTCCTGGCGCATCGCGTTGGCCAGCTCGGCGGTGAAGATGCCGGTCGGCACGGCGATGATCGAGTAGCCGGTGATCATGATCATCGTCGCCAGCGCCTTGCCCAGTACGGTGTGCGGCACCATGTCGCCGAAGCCGACGGTGGTCAGGGTCACCACCGCCCAGTAGATGCTCATCGGGATGCTGGTGAAGCCATTCTCCGGCCCTTCGATGACGTACATCAGCGCGCCGTAGATGATCACCAGTGTGGTCACGGTGAACAGAAATACCACGATCTTCTGCTTGCTGCCGCGCAGTGCCACCAGCAGGAAGTTGGCCTGGCTCAGGTACGGCGTTAGCTTGAGCACGCGGAAGATGCGCAGCATGCGCACCACGCGGATCACCAGCAGAAACTGGGCTTCAGGCAGTAGCAGCGCAGCGAAGGCCGGCAGCACCGAGAGCAGATCGACCGCACCGTAGAAGCTGAAAATGTATTTGCGCGGCTCCGGGTGGCAGTAGATGCGTAGCGCGTATTCCAGTGCGAACAGGGTGGTGAAGCCCCATTCCAGAGCGGTGAACAGCTCGCCATAGCGAAGATTTACCGCCGCCACGCTGTCGAGCATTACCACCAGCAGGCTGGCCATGATCACCAGCAACAGCAGGGTGTCGAAGCGCTTTCCGGCGGGCGTGTTGGTGAAGAAGATGATGATGTAGAGGCGTTCGCGCCAGGGCATGCCCTTGAAGGAGTCGTCCATTGTGGTCCGGGTCGAATGTCGTGAAAGGGGGGCGAAGCCTTGGTCTCGCAGCCTGGCCGAAGGTTCGCCGTGGTCAGTCGGTGCTGCGCTGAGCAAAGAGGTTTCCAGCCGGGGAGTCTGTTGAGCTTTGCACGCCGGCGTCAACCGTTTGCCGGCGGCTGACCGCTGCGCCTTGGCTACCTGGCGGCCTGCAGGGGCACCGATTTGAGCCAGCCGCGCATGTCCATGAACAGCGAGCGCTCAGGTGTCTGCGCGAGCAAACGGCCGCGTTCGACGAAGCGTCCACCGCCCAATTGATAACGCAACGTGGTTTCGCTGCTGTTGCTGGCGGCGAAGTGCCCGGTCTGCATATCCAGCAAAAGTACCTGCAGCATCTCGCGCAGCCCGCCGTGCAGTACCTGACGATAGGCAGCGGCATCGTTGGCGAGCCAGGGCTGCAGCCCCAGGTTGGCGGTGGAATCGAGTGGCCAGGGTGCTGCGTCGATCACCTCGATGCGGCCGCGATAGAGCACTTCGTGGCCAAACAGCAGGCTGATTTCGGTGACCAGATGCAGACGGTCGAGTTCGTCACCGAAAATCGCCTGGGGTTCGAAGCGCAGACGATACGGGCTTTCGGGTTGCGCTGCGCCCAGATCACCGGCAGCCAGTTCCGCCTGCAGGGTCTGGGTGAACCAGAAATCGAGTCCTTGTGCTGCGATGGCCTGGCGCAAGGGAGCGACCAGGTCGGCCGCCTGCCGGTCCGTTTCAGCCTGGATGCGCGACGCGTTGATCTGTGCCACCAGCAAGCTACCGATCAGCGCCCCAGCAACCCCTGCACCGGGCCCTGCGACGCCGGCCTGGCCACCAATGCGTCCTGCCTCGCTGGCGCCCTGGCCGCCGGCGAGCATCGCCTGGGCATCGCCAGGTACACGGGCTTGCGCCAAGCGTTCAATGCTGGTGTCGACGTCGATGGCGTAACCCTGCTGCTGCAGCAGCGGCAGCAGATCCTGGGTGACCTGAGGCTGCAGGGCCGGCGGGCTGGCACAGCCGGCCAGCACCAGCAGCACGCCGGCGAACAGCGCGCGGCTCACGGGTGCTGGGCGCTGATCAGCGGCCTGCGGAAGGGGCTGATCATCTGCTGTTCGGTGCTGTCGAGCAGTTGATAGAAGGCATTGGTCAGGTTGGGAAAATCCGGTCCTTCGTCCCATTCACCTTCGGCGGCTCGCGATGCCGCAATCGGCTGGTAGTGCAGCAGGCGGTTGTCATCCAGGTCGATCACCTGGGCCAGGCCACCGATCTGGGCGACAGGGTCGCTGGTGGGGATCATCGAGTAGTAGCTGCGCACGGTGCCAACCTGGCTCAGGGAAACCAGCACCAGTTTATCGATCTGATGTTGCTGCTTGAGCGCGCGGTAGTCCTGGCCGGCGTAACCCAGGCCGGCCTTGTGCCTGGGCAGCTGCGCAGGCAGCACCGGCTGCTCGATGACCCTGGCGTTGTAGCCACGCGAGTTGAGCTCCTCGGCGATCTGCTTGGGTACGTCGCGAAAACTGGCGACGTCCCAGGTATCGACCTTGCGCTTGAGGCCGGCCGCCATGCTGTTGTTGAAGGCCAGGTCGAGTAGCCCCTGGTTGCCGACCATGCTCACGAACGGCCTGGGTGGCTCGACGTAGGCAATGCCGATCACTTCGTCGCGTTCGTTCCAGAGTGCGTTGTCGAGTTCGAGCGGTTGCTGGGCCTTCGAGGCGCAGCCGCCGAGAACGGCGGCCAGGGCGAGCAGAACGAGGTGCAGACGCAGGTACTTCACGAGTCAATTCCTTTTGCAGATTTGCGAAAGGCCGCGATTCTAGGGACGTCCGTGCCGTCAGGCCATGACCGCGCGGCGGACAGCACCACCGATATGCTTTTTTGCGAACCGTGGCGCAAATCGTCTGGGGCTACGCAAGCCGGTACGGGTTTGCCGAGCGGGCATGCAAATCTGCGACAATCGCGACCTTTGCGCATTGCCCCAAGGCTGTACATGAACGACGCGACGCCCGATCTCGACACCCTGCAGAAGAATATCGACCAGGCCATGCTTGCCGACCGGCATCGTCTGCGCCGGCAACTGCATGAGCTGCGCAAACAGGCACAGCCGGATCCGGCGAAGCTTGCGCAGTGGCTGGCGCGCTTCGAGCAGTCCTGCGCCAGGGCCGCTGCGCGTCGGCAGAGCATTCCGCTCATCCGTTATGACGACGCCCTGCCGATCGCCGCCAAGCGCGAGGAGATCAAGGCCGCGCTTCAGAAGCACCAGGTGCTGGTGATCGCCGGCGAAACCGGGTCCGGCAAGACCACCCAGTTGCCGAAAATCTGCCTGGAGCTGGGCCGTGGTGTGCACGGCCTGATCGGCCACACCCAGCCGCGCCGTCTGGCCGCGCGCAGCGTGGCGACCCGCGTGGCGGAGGAAATCGGCACGCCGCTGGGCGAGCTGGTCGGCTATCAGGTGCGCTTCGAGGACCAGAGCAAGGACAGCTCGCTGATCAAGCTGATGACCGACGGCATCCTGCTGGCCGAGACCCAGCATGATCGCTACCTGGAAAAGTACGACACCCTGATCATCGACGAGGCCCACGAGCGCTCGCTGAACATCGATTTCCTGCTCGGCTACCTGAAGACCCTGCTGCCGCGCCGCCCCGACCTGAAGCTGATCATCACCTCGGCGACCATCGACCTCGAACGTTTCAGCAAGCACTTCGGCGGTGATGGCCGGCCCGATGCGCCCATCATCGAGGTCTCCGGGCGCACCTATCCGGTGGACACCTGGTATCGCCCGCTGGCTGCCGAGGTCGACGAGGAGGGTGAGCGTCTGCTGGATGACCTGAGCGTCGACCAGGGCATCCTCGCCGCACTGGAAGAGATCGAGGCGTTCGAGCGGTCCGAGGGCAAGCGCCCCGGCGACGTGCTGGTGTTTCTGCCCGGCGAGCGCGAGATTCGCGAGGCGGCGGAGGTACTGCGCAAGGCCAATCTGCGTTTTACCGAAGTGCTGCCGCTGTACGCCCGACTGACCCCGGCCGAGCAGCAGAAGATCTTCCAGCCGCGCCCGGCGCGCAAGATAGTGCTGGCGACCAACGTCGCCGAGACCTCGCTGACGGTGCCGGGCATCCGCTACGTGATCGATTCGGGCACCGCGCGGATCAGCCGCTACAGCTACCGCTCCAAGGTGCAGCGCCTGCCCATCGAGGCGGTGTCCCAGGCCAGCGCCAACCAGCGCAAGGGCCGCTGCGGCCGGGTCGAGCCGGGCATCTGCATCCGGCTGTACAGCGAGGAGGATTTCCTCGGTCGTCCCGAGTTCACCGATCCGGAGATCCTGCGCACCAACCTGGCCGCAGTGATCCTGCAGATGCTGCATCTGCGCCTGGGCAATATCGAAGACTTTCCGTTCATCGAACCACCGGATGGCAAGGCCATCAGCGATGGCTTCACCCTGTTGCAGGAACTGTCGGCGGTCAACCGCGAGAGCCAGCTGACGCCGCTGGGTCGCCAGCTGGCGCGTCTGCCGATCGATCCGCGGCTGGCGCGCATGGTCCTGGAAGGGGCGGCGCTGGGGAGTCTCGACGAGGTGCTGATCGTCGCCAGCGCGCTCTCGGTGCAGGACCCGCGCGAACGGCCGATGGATCGCCAGCAGGCGGCCGATCAGGCGCACGCGCAGTGGAAGGACGTCGACTCGGACTTTGCCGCGCTGATCAATCTCTGGCGCGGCTTCGAGGAGAAGCGCCAGGAGCTCGGTGCGAACCCGCTGCGCAGTTGGTGCAAGAAGAATTTCCTCAACTACATGCGCCTGCGCGAGTGGCGCGACGCGCACCGGCAACTGGTGCTGATCACCCGCGAGCTGCAATTGGACTATGGCAAAGGCCGTAGGGTGGACAACGCCGCAGGCTTGTCCACCAAGGTGGATGGCTCCGGCCATCCACCCTACAAAGGCAACCGCACCACCGCGCAACAGGCCAAGCCCACCACCGATACCAAAGTCAACGTCATCGTCCGCGAGCAGGCCGAGGCCAGCGAGGCGGCCCGGCGTGCCCAGGGCTACGCGGCGGTGCACAAGGCGATCCTCTCCGGCCTGCTCAGCCAGATCGGCCAGAAGACCGAGGAGGGCGACTACCTGGGCGCGCGTCAGCGGCGTTTCTGGGTTCACCCCGCCTCGGTGATCGGGCGCAAGAAGCCGCAGTGGGTGATGGCCGCCGAACTGGTGGAAACCACCAAGCTGTTCGCGCGCATGGTGGCGAAGATCGAACCGGACTGGATCGAACCGCTGGCCGGGCACCTGATCAAGAAGAACCACTTCGAGCCGCACTGGGAGAAGAAGCGCGGCCAGGTGGTGGCGTTCGAGCAGGTCACGCTCTACGGCCTGATCGTGGTCGGTCGGCGGCCGGTTCACTACGGCCCGGTCGACCCGGTCGCGTCGCGCGAGCTGTTCATCCGCGAGGGCCTGGTGCGTGGCGAGATCAACAGTCGTGCCCGCTGCCTCGCTGCCAACCGCCAGTTGCTCGAGCGCCTCGACGAGCTGGAAGCCAAGTCGCGTCGGCGCGACATCCTCGCCGACGAGGAAACCCTGTTCGGCTACTACGACGCGCGGCTGCCGGCGGATATCTGCCAGGCCGCGAGCTTCGAGAGCTGGTACAGGCGCGAAGGCGAGAAGACCCCGCAGCTGCTGATCATGCGCGAGGAGGATGTGCTCGCCCGCGACGCCAGCGAGGTGACGGCGGCGCAGTACCCCGACCAGTTGCAACTGGGCGAGCTGCAACTGCCGCTGAGCTATCACTTCGAGCCGGGCCACCCGCGTGATGGCGTCACCCTGCGGGTACCGGCGCCGCTGTTGCCGCAGCTGCCCGCCGAGCGCCTGGACTGGCTGGTGCCGGGGCTGATCGAGACCAAGGCCATCGCGCTGGTTCGCAACCTGCCCAAGGCGCTGCGCAAGAACTTCGTGCCGGTACCGGACTTCGTTGGCGCGGCGCTGGCGCGGATCGTCTTCGCCCAGGGCTCGCTGATCGAATCCCTGGGCCGCGAGCTGACACGAATGACCGGCGTGCGGGTCTCCGAGGAAGCCTGGGGCGAGGCTGCCGCAGGGCTCGACAGCCATCTGAAGATGAACCTGGAAGTGGTGGATGCGCGCGGCAAGTTCCTCGGCGAAGGCCGCGATCTGGCTGAGCTCTGTGCCCGCTTTGCCGAGGCCAGCCAGGCCGCGCTGGCCATCCCGCAGCAGAAGCAGGAGCACAAGCCGCTCGAGGCCAAGGCTTTCGCCGAAGTTGCGCAGAAGACCCAGCAGAAGATTGCCGGCCTTTCCATGACGGTATTCCCGGCGCTGGTGGAGGAGGGTGGTGAAGTCAGCGAAGAGCGCTTCGCGACCCAGGCCGAAGCCGACTTCCAGCACCGCCGCGCATTGCAGCGTCTGCTCCTGCAGCAGCTGGCCGACCAGGCGAAGTTCCTGCGTGGCAAGCTGCCGGGGCTGACCGAGCTGGGGCTGCTCTATCGTGAGCTGGGCCGTCCCGAGGCGCTGGTCGAGGACATCCTGCTGGCCAGCCTGGATGCCTGCATCCTCGAGGGCGAGCCGAACCTGCCGCGTGACGGTGCCGGCCTGGCTGCGCTGGCCGAACGCAAGCGTGGCGACTGGACGGCCCAGGCCGAGCGGATTGCCCGCGTGGTGCTGGAGATCCTCAAGCTGGCCCACGGCCTGCACAAGCGCTTCAAGGGCAAGATCGACCTGGCCCAGGCGATGGCGCTCAACGACATCAAGCAGCAGCTGGCGAACCTGGTCTACCCGGGCTTCGTGCGCGAGACGCCGGGTGAGTGGCTGAAGGAAATCCCGCGTTATCTCAAGGCCATCGAACAGCGCTTCGACAAAATCGGCGCGCAGCTGCAGCGCGACCGCGTCTGGACCGGCGAGCTGGCCGCCGCCTGGCAGCAGTACCAGACCCGCCTGGCCAAGCACGCCCAGGAAGGCAAGCGCGACCCGCAGCTGTTGTTGTACCGCTGGATGCTCGAGGAATACCGCGTTTCGCTGTTTGCCCAGCAACTCGGGACGAAGATGGCGGTTTCCGACAAGCGCCTGGCCAAGCAGTGGAGTGCGGTGGAGGGCTGAAGCACCTCTGTCGAGCGTGGGGCTCGGGCCGGGCCTAGCAGGCGGGACTGAGTCGAGCCGGACCGAGTCGCTTGCGCAGGTACACCCGCGCCAGACCCCGTTCGGTTCGGCGTGCGAATTCTTCGTAGCCGATCCGGGCGTAGAGGGCGCGGTTCTCCAGCATCTTCTCGTGGGTGTAGAGATAGATGGCGTCGTAGCCTGCGGCGCGAGCGCGCTGTTCGGCCAATTGCAGAAGCCTCCTGCCAATACCTGAACCCTGCGCCGCCGGGCTTACTGCGACGTTGTCGAGCAGGAAGCCTTCTTCCGTACGCTTCAGCACCACAACGCCGCACAGCGACTGATCTGCCAGTGCAACAAAGACCTCATGCCGGCGAATGACTTCCTTGTAGTCCTGCAGCATGGGCGCCGGCATGCGTCCGAGGCGTGCGCGATAGTGCTCGTAGGCAGCCGTCACACAATGCGTAACGGCGCCGACGTCAGCCTCGGTAGCGGGGCGCAGGACGGTTTCTGCGGTGCTCGTCGATGGGCGGCGAAGTCCCGGCGCGACAGGGCCGCTGCCAGGTGCGGCGGGCTGAGCGCAGCTCGCCGGTCTGCGGTTCATAGTCTGGTTGGGCGAAGCACGTTCAATCGCTTGCGCCAGTGCTGCAGCCAGGTCTTGTGGCTGGACAGGTTGCCGACGATGGTGGGATCGCCAGGATCGATGGTGTAGATATGCCCGCTGCCCAGCTCGATCACCACCTGGAAGTCGGGGATATCCTTGTGGACCTCGAAATAACGCTCAAGCGCCGTCAGATCCGCGTTCGCGTTGGCCCAGCGATCAGCTGAAAAATTCTTGCGGCCGCCTATCACTCTCTCGATCTCGTCGGCGACGAGATTGGGATAGTTGTGGCTCTCCTGCCGCCCTAGCGCATGATTGGCATCGATGAACTGTTCGATGAAAGCCTTGGCAGGCTCGCCCTGCATCTGCACATCGACCAATGCTTGCTCCGCGGACGTTACCGGGCCGAGGGACGGGACCTTGACGCCGGCGCCGTTAAGCGTGAGCAATTGCTCGATTTCACTGGTTACCGCACGCCACTTCGAGCCATGGCTTCCGGCGGTGGCGACCGCCACCACCCATGGTTTGCCAACCACCCGAAAGATCTGTTTGTTGTTGCCCGAGCCCAGCGGAGCCAGCGTTCCGTCGTTCACCAAGCGCTCGATGGGGCCGCCGTCGAGATCCAACAGGTCCTGGCGGATATCCAGCGAGCCTTCAGCACGCTCCCGTGCGTCCCGCGGAGCCGCTATCACCGGCAGTACGTGATTGGCGACCACCGCTTGCGGTCCTCGCATCGGCGTCGGTGGCGCTACGCGCAGCTGGACTACCGGCTCCGGCGCTTGAACGGGTGCTCGCAACGGCGTGTTTGTCGCGCCAACCGTCTGGGTTGTCGGAGCAGTGGTCGGGGGTGTGCCAGCTTGGGCCGCGTCTCCCTGTTGATACAGGGAGCAGTTCGTATTGCTGCATCCCGATCCCCCCTGCTTATAGAGTCGACTGCAAACCGTGCAGTTCTTCCATCCCACAGGAATCTCCTTCTGCAAGTGTCAGTCGGGTTGCGCGCCGACGTCCGCGACTGCCGATAGCCGTTTGCACAGTGTTTCTGCCGTGCCAGCGCGCCTGGCTGGGCGGCGCGAGCGGCGTTGCGTCCAGCGTCCAGGGGCGGTCGAAGTTGCAGCGTTCCGGCCATGGCGATGCCCGAGTGCGATGGTCGCGCGTGTGCTTAGACGAGAATTGTTCTTGGAAACATATACAGCAGCACGCGCAGTGAGACGAGTCACTGTTGGAAAACTGTGGCATGGCTCACCCTTCGGCATCGAGACGGGGACCGATCTCCTCGGGTTTGTGGCGTAGAACAAGGCTTAGGAACCTGCTCTTTGATTCACGCGTTCCAGACATGTCGTTTCGATCTGCTGGGTATCGCAGTCGCGGTTACGGGAGGGGATTTTTAGTGACCCCAGGGGTCATAAACCGGCATGGGATGAATCCGCCAGTTACCCGAACGCCGCTGGCGGTTGTGCATGCGTGCAGCGCAGCGTGGCCTGATCGGTTTGTTTCGCCCAGAAGCGAGCATACTCCCGGCCTCACCGACAATAAGAAGGACTCCATCATGAATATCGCACTGACCCCGCTGATTTCCCTGATCGCCGGCATTCTGATTCTGCTGATGCCGCGCCTGCTGAACTACATCGTCGCCATCTACCTGATCGTGATCGGCGTGGTGGGTCTGGCGGGCAACAACTTCGATCTGACCTTCTAGCCGAACAGCCAGGCGTCGCCCAGGCGCGGAGCGGTCCATTGCCCGCGCCGCGCCTGAGTTTCGCCCGCCGTTGCGGTGCCTGAGTGTCTGCAAAGCACGATACGTCGCGTGCTTCTCCCCGCGTAGCAGGATCCATGACGCGCAGCCCTGGCGCTTTTCGTCGCTTTCATTTACTACTTTTGCCGCTACCGGCGTTGTCCACGTGGGGCGGCCCTGCGTGCACCGTTGACAATGCCAGCCTCGAACCGCGACGGAGCCCCCATGGACCCGATACTTTCGCTACTGGCCGAAACCATGCCGAAGGCCAGAACGCTGGAGCAACTGACACGCCCGTTGCTGGCGTTGCTGAATCGGATCACCGGGCTGGAGTCGACCTACCTCACCAGCATCAATCTCGATCAGGGCCTGCAGAAGGTGGAGTTCGCGCGCAACGCCGGCCAGATGCAGATCCCCGAGGGGCTGGTGGTGCCCTGGGAAGACACGCTGTGCAAACGTGCCCTCGATGAGGACCGAACCTACACCAGTGACGTGCCGGGTTGCTGGGGCGATTCCGTCGCTGCCCGCGCGCTCGGCATCCGTACCTACGCCAGCGCCCCCATCCACGCCCATGACGGTCGTTTGCTGGGTACCGTGTGTGCGGCCAGCGCCGAGCAGATTGCCGAGACACCCGATGTTCAGGGATTTCTGCGTCTGCTGTCCGCGCTGCTCGGTTTTGCCCTGGAGCGGGAAGATCTGGTCGAGCGTCTGCAGCAGAGCAATGCTGAACTGGCCAGCATGGCGCTGACCGATGCCCTGACCGGGTTGCTCAACCGCCGGGCGATCCTCGACCAGCTGACCCGGATGCTGGCGCAGGCCCGGCGTGACCGGATGCCGGTGCTGGTGGGCGTGGTCGATCTGGACGGTTTCAAGTCGATCAACGACAACCACGGCCATCAGGCGGGTGACCGCTTTCTGCTGCAGGTGGCGAAACGGATGAAGGACTGTCTGCGGGTCTCCGACCTGATCGGGCGCACCGGCGGCGACGAGTTCGTGGTGGCGGCGGTGGGGCCGGTATCCGAGAGCGAACTCGGTTCGCCGCTCATGCAGCAGGCGCTGGACGGCCTGCAGGTGCGCCTGAGCCTGGCGACGCAGGGCAACTATCGTCTGGATGATGCGCAGCAGGAGCTGCGCTATGCAGGGGCGAGTGTCGGCGTGGTGGCGGTGTCCGCGGACGAGCTGGACGCCGAGGAGGCGGTAAAGATGGCCGACCGCGAGATGTATCGGGTCAAGCAGCAGCGCAAGAACGCGCGTGCCGGCTGAGCGCTCCTGCACGGCCATGGTCGCTGCTCAGGGCCGGATCGCGGGTTGCCTGTGGCAGTATCTGCCGCTGCGCACCCTCAGGAACCTGCAATGAATCCGGAAGACCTTCTGCGTCTGGTGACCCAGACCATGCCCTACGGCAAGTACAAGGGACGGCTGCTTGCCGATCTGCCGGGCAACTATCTGAACTGGTTCGCCCGTGAAGGCTTCCCGGCCGGGGAGATCGGCAGGCTGCTGGCGCTGATGCAGGAGATCGACCACAACGGTCTCAAGCCGCTGCTGGAGCCCCTCAGGCGCACCGCCAGCCGACCTGAGTAACGCGCGAGCGTCGGGGACCCGCGGCCCGCTTGGATCTCAGCGCAGGCCGAAGCGGCTCAGTTCCTGTTCCGACAGCACACGCATGCGTCCAGGCTCGATCCGCTGCATCTCGTCGACCAGCGTCGGCGCGACCTTCATCTCGCGGAAGTAGGCGCGCGGGTTGTAGTGGATGCCCTTGTGGCTGAGTTCGGCCAGCGACGAGTCCCCCGCCGGGTAGTAGGGTCGATGCAGGCCGACCGCGCCACGCACGGTCTTCTTGTGCCCGGCGGCGAGCAGATAGACGCAGGCGCCCTGGCACAGGCCGGTCGAGGGCACTATCACGTCGAAACCGGTTTCACGTAGCAGGCGGCCCATGCGTATCGCTTCCGGAACGCTGCCGCCGATGCTGTCGAGCAGGACGATCTTGCGTGCGTGCTTGCCGGGGTTGGCCATGATGCCCTTGAACAGTACTTCGTAATCGCCCGGCGCGATGTCTTCGGAAATCTTCGCGGCGAGGATCGGCCCCAGGTTGGTGTGCTGCACGGGTTCTATCTCGACCCGGGCGAAAGCCGCGGTGGCATGCAGGCTGGCGATGAGCAGAAGGCAGGTGCGCAGGGTACGGCTGATCATGGTTGTGGCGAATATCAGGCTGGTGCAAAGGCCTGCACCATACCCGTGTTGCGGCCTTTTCGCACCGGCATCGGTCGCCGGGTTGGCCATCCTGGGGCTGTTAACCGATGGCGCGCGAGGCTATGGTGCGCATCTTCCATCCATCGGCCCGGAGCAACCCATGAGCCTGCACGGTACCTACGACCCGCAGAACATCTTCGCCCAGATCATTCGCGGCAATGCCCCCTGTTTCAAACTGTACGAGGATGAGGACGTGCTGGCCTTCCTCGACCTGTTCCCGCAGTCGCATGGCCACAGCCTGGTCATCCCGAAGAACGCCCAGGCGCGCAACCTGCTGGACGTCGATGGCGGCAGCCTGGCCAAGGTGATGGCCGTGGTGCAGAAGGTCGCCGCGGCACTGGTCGAGGAGCTGTCGCCGGCCGGCGTGCAGGTGGCGCAGTTCAACGGCGCGCCGGCGGGGCAGACGGTGTTCCATCTGCACTTTCACGTGATCCCGCGCTTCGACGGGGAGAACCTGGGCATCCACGCCGCCGGCAAGGCCGACCCCGAGCAGCTCGAACAGCTGCGGGTGCGCCTGGCCAGCAGACTGCAGGGCTGAAGCCCGGCATCGCGCCGGGCTAGCAGGCTGTTGAAAACTACCTGCGTGGCCATCGCGGCGTTAAAAACCGGCTCAAAATGCTCATTTACAACGCGTAAGCTGCGCTTTTTCGCCGGTTCTTGCCTTGCGCTGGCTGCCTCGCCAACGTTTTTCAACAGCCTGCTAGAAGGCTTTCTCGACTCTGCCGAAGAACGCCTTGCGCCCGACCGGGCCGAAATGGCGACTGTCCTTCGAGTTGTCGCGGTGGTCGCCGAGCATGAAGTATTCGTCGGCGGCCAGGCTGCGCTCGGCCATGTCCTGGCCGTGACGCGGGCCGAACGCTGGCGCTGGATGCAGGTAGGGTTCATCGACCGTCTCGCCGTTTACCAGCAGCCGGCCCTGCTTCAGCGCGACGCGGTCGCCGGGAAGGGCGACCAGGCGTTTGACGAAGGCAGCCTCGCCCTCAGGCGGTAGAAAAACCACTATCTCGCCACGTTGCGGCTCGCTCACGGCATGTGCCCAGGCACTCACGAGAATCAGGCGGCCGGGCGCGAGCGTAGGTGCCATGGAGGCTGACGGCTGACTGAAAGGTGCGATGCCGAGCAGACGCAGGCGCGGGTCGTGGCTGGCGGTGCCCAGCGGATTGACCAGGTAGAGCGCCAGCAGACCGACCAGCAGGCCGGCGCTGATCTTCCAGAAACCGATACGCATCGCAACTCCTTGGAGGGCCTGAGGCAGGGCTGCGACCTTAACCAAACGCCGGCAGCGGGTACAGCCCCGCCGCCGGCCGCCTGCACAGCGATCGTGTCGTAGCGCGGGTGGTCATTGCCCGGTTCAGCGTCCGCGCGGGTTGCCCATGCTCGGCGCGCGCTCGGGGCGAACGCTGGTATTGGCGGCACGGGCGATGGTCGCCAGATCGTTGGGCGTCACTACCGGGCGCCCATGCGGCGCAGTGCCGTAGTAACGCCGGCTTCCGGGCAGGATCCGTGGCAGACCACCCGTCACCAGCAGCGTCAGCACACAGGAGCAGCAACTGCGGTCGGTCAGGTTGTAGGTGCCAATGGCTCGCCAGGCAGCCCAGCAGTCGAGGATCGCGTCCTCGTCCAGTGAAGCAGGCATGTCATAGCTTGCGGGCAGGCGATTGCCCTCGCTGGCGCAGTCGATCCGGTACACCTCGGCCGCGCCGGCGACGGTCTCGCTGCCGATGAAATACTGATGCGCTGCCTCCGTGGTCGACACCGAGCCGAGCAACGGCCACCAGCTTATGTAGGTACTGCCGCAGGTCATCGCGCCATGGCCGACGTTGCCGCCGCTGCCAATGACGCCTGTGCCGGGCCAGACATGAACGGTCACCATGCTGCATCCTCCTGTGTCGTTAGCAGGCTGTTGAAAAACTACCTGCGTGGCCATCGCGGCGTTAAAAACCGGCTCAAAATGCTCATTTACAGCGCGTAAACTGCGCTTTTTCGCCGGTTTTTGCCTTGCGCTTACTGCCTCGCCAACGTTTTTCAACAGCCTGCCAGGCTGATCGCGCGGAGTCCTCCGGGCGATGGCGGTGCTGCAGGCGTTCGGGATTGCCGCGAAGAGGGATGCTGGCCGAGCGTCACAGCCAGAGCAGCATAGCTGCTGTGCCGGGGCGTGCGTTGTGCTCCTGCGGATGCGCAATACGCTGCGCTTGTTGTGCTCTACGAGGGCGCTGC
This sequence comes from Pseudomonas mangrovi, assembly GCF_003052585.1. GTDB lineage: Bacteria > Pseudomonadota > Gammaproteobacteria > Pseudomonadales > Pseudomonadaceae > Aquipseudomonas > Aquipseudomonas mangrovi. Next base: position 142,846 of record NZ_QASN01000014.1, read on the forward strand.
TGGCTCGCTGTCGCAATGACCGCGCCGTTCAGCTGGCGCTCATCTCCAGCTCGCCGGCATAGCCGAGCAGCTGGCCGAGCAGGGGCAGGTTGAAGCTGACCGAGAACTGGTAGCGTTCGCCCGTTGGCCCGCTGACGATACGCTTGTAGGCATGCGAGCGCGGCAGCAGCAAGAGTGGCAGGGGCATGCCGTGCAGGCGCATTGCCCGCGGTTGCCAGAACCAGCCGCCCTCGGTGATCGCCACGCCCAGCTGCAGGGTCACCGGCCCGCTGGTTTCGCTCCAGTGGCCCTCGGGATAGCGACCGTGCGGGGTGAACAAGGAGTTCATGCGCTGGCTGCCGGCGAAGACCCGGTTCCAGTGCAGGCCCTGGGCGTCGTGGCCGATCTCCACCCGCAGTGCGACCCGTCCCGGCTCGCTCGGCAGGCCGAGACGCCGCCCGAGGCGCCGGCCGATCAGGCCGGCCAGTCCCCGTCCGTAGGTCAGCTCGACGTCTCCCTCCAGTGCGCCACCCTGCAGATGCAGGCGCTGCAGCAACGGATGCAGGCGGGCGAAGTCGGCGCCGAACCATTGGTTGACGAGGTTGTTCGAGGATTCGGTGGCGCTCTGCTGGTCGGTCATCCTTGCTCTCTGCGGGTGGCGATGCGCCACCTTAGCCGTAGCGCTGTCGCGCCACAATGACCGGCGAGTCACGCCGCTTCAGTGTGCCTGTGGCCGATAGATCCAGCTGATCTGGGCGTACTCGGCGAAGGCGCGGGGAAACAGATAATCGCCGCGAAAGAACGCCAGGTTGACGGCGCTCCAGCCTGGATCGAAATCGGGTACCTGGGTGCGGATGGCGTCGGCCAGCAGGGTGGTGCAGTAGCGATGGGGTTCACCGCGTGGCTGGATCACGAAGGCCTGGCCGCGCTGGGCCAGTAGTGTCTGGGCAATGCTCAGCTTCTGCTGCGCATCGAGAAAGGTCGGCCGAGCGATGGCGAAGTCGTGGGCAAGGCTTGGGTGGACGAATTCGTCCAGGCTGCTGAGCAATACCTGGTCGGGATGTTCGGGTTGGTCGTCGGTGCTGGCGTGGACGATCAGCACCTGCGGGCTGCTCGCCACGATCATGCCGATATGCGAATAGTCGCTGCCGCTGAGCTGGCGAATGACACTGCTGTCGGTAGAGGTGCCGCTGCGGAAGATCCAGTCGCCCACGGCGAGTTCTGGCAATGGCGGCAGGACGACGGTCGCTACCGGCTGGGTGCGCAGGGAGAGCGCAATGCCGATGAGTGCGAGCAGGAGCAGGGCAGGAAGCCAGCGGCGAGGCCGGCGAGCGAAAGTGGCGAGAGACATGGGCGAGACCGGCGCCGGTGAGGGCGCCGGTGCGACGCTGTTAGAGCTTGATCTTCCAGTCGCCGTCGACCTTGGTCAGCTTGACCTGTTCAGTGGTCTTCTCGTCGTTCTTCTTGAAGGTGACGGTGACCGGCACGCTGGCGCTGGTCTTGTCATCGTTGTAGCTGGCGGTACCTGCTTCGATCTCGTCGATGCCACCCTTCTCGGCCGCCATGGCAGATGCCGGTGCCAGCATCATCTGCAGCTTGCCGCGCATCATGTCCTTCTGACCGTCCTCGAGTTCCTCAGGCAGTTCCACCAGGTCCATCAGGGTGTCGATATCCCCGCTGTAGGCAGCCTTGGTGAAAGCGACGGCGACCTGCTCCGGTTCGTTGGAGGAGGAGCAGCCGACCAGCACCAGAGAGACGACCACCAGGGCGAACCAGTTCTTGAGAGATTGCATGTAGCTTCCTTTGCGTTGGGTGTGGAGCGGCGATTCTAGCGCCCCGGACAGCGCGCGGCGAGCGGCGCGCCAGAGCCATTGCGTGGCGGAGGTCGCATTCCCGGGGCAGGTCGGCGGCGGTGGTGGAAGCGCAACGCGTGTCGCGCTGCGGGCTCAGGCGGGGCACGCCGGATTATTGATCGCCGGCAATGGAGTGGCGAATTGCCAGTGTGACAATCGGTGGCACGGTGCCTGGCACCGCGCCTGCACCTGCGGGCGACTCATCCGTTCCCCTGGCTGTACGGTGCGCCATGAAGCGAAAGATCATCCCCACCCGCAACGAGGTTCGCCTCGCCGACGACGAGTTCATCGTCAGCAAGACCGACCCCAAGGGTCGCATCACCTATGCCAACCGGACCTTCATGCGCATTTCCGGCTTTCCCGAGGCCGAGCTGCTGGGCATTCAGCACAATGTGGTGCGTCATCCGGATATGCCGCGAGGCGTGTTCAAGCTGCTCTGGGAGACCCTGGAGCGTGGCGATGAATTCTTTGGCTACGTGAAGAACCTGTGCCGTGACGGCAGCTACTACTGGGTGCTGGCCAACATCACGCCGGACCACGACATGCAGGGCAAGCTGCGCGGCTACTACTCGGTGCGGCGCAAGCCCCGGGCGGAAGCGGTGACGGCGATCGCCGCCCTGTATGCGCAGATGCTCGAGGTCGAGCGTGCCAGCGCCACCCAGGACGCGGTCGCGCGCTCGCTGGCGTTGCTTCAGCAGCATCTGGCGCAGTCCTCCAGCGACTACCTGTCCTTCGTCCTCGATTCCATTCGCGAGGGTGCCGCATGAGCTTCTCGAGTCCGCAGGCGCGCGGTGTCAGCGCCGGCCACCCGTTTCTTTCCAGCCTGATCCGCCTGCTCGGCGTGGCCATGGTGCTGGTTTCGCTGACCGGCGCGGTGCTGGTGATGATCCTTTATCAGGGCAGCTGGCTGTGGCTGGCCCAGCCGCTGTTGATTGCCGCCCTGAGCTTCGTGTTGCTGCATCGCCTGGAAAGGGTCGTGCTGACGCTGGAAACCATCTTTGAAACCATGCGCCAGGCGAATGCGGGAATCTTCTGCCGGCGCATCACCAATACCCAGCGTCTGGGCGAGGTGGGCATGGTGGCCTGGGAGGTGAACGACTTTCTCGACAAGGTGGAAAGCTACTTCAAGGAAGTCGACACCTGCTTCAGCAATGCGGCGCACGGCAACTACGCGCGTCCGGCGCTGGTCAGCGGGCAGCCCGGCATGCTCAAGAAGTCTCTGCTCAACATCAACCGCTCGATCGACATGATGAGTCGCAACGCCGAGCTGGTCGCCGCCAACGAACTGCACTCGGCGCTGCATTCGCTGAACATCCACAACCTGATCCGCAACCTGCGCGATACCCAGGAAGACCTGATGCAGATCGGCGAGCGCATGGGCCGGGTGGAGAACATCGCCAACGACACCGGCAACGCGGCGCAGGAGAGCCAGGTCGCGGTGCTGCGCATGGTCGACGCGCTGGACGACATCAGCCGCACCATCAATCAGGTCACCGAGGTGGTCAATCAGCTGGGTAGCGACAGCGCAAGGGTCCAGGGCTCGCTGTCGATCATCACCGAGATCGCCGATCAGACCAATCTGCTGGCGTTGAATGCGGCCATCGAGGCGGCACGTGCCGGCGATCAGGGCCGCGGCTTCGCGGTGGTCGCCGACGAGGTCAAGGCGCTGTCGCGGCGGACCAAGGAGGCCGCCATCGAAGTCACCGACACCATCAACGGCTTCAGCGCGCGGGTGCGCGAGACGGTGCTGCAGGCCGAGACCTCCAACCGGCTGGCCAGTCAGGTGGGTGAGGTGGTCACGGGTTTTCGTGCGCGCTTCGACACCTTTTCCAGCGGCGCCGGCCAGACCATGGAGGCGGTGGCCACCGCCAAGGACCAGGCGTTCAACGCGCTGATCAAGGTCGATCACATCGTCTTCAAGCAGAACGGCTACATCTCGCTGGATACCTCGGCCGCGCAGGAGGAGTCGCTGCGCGCGGTTGCCGCCGGGCCGCGCGAGTGCCGGCTGGGGCAGTGGTACTACCACGGCGAGGGCGCGCAGTGCTTCGGCCACACCGCGGGCTTCAGTGCGCTGGAGTCGCCGCATCTGCGGATTCACGAAGCGGTGCAGCAGGCGGTAGCGCTGCGCGAGGTCGATTGGGTGAAGCAGCCGCAGGCCAAGGCGCAGATCGTCGAGGCAATGGCGCGCGCCGAGAAGCAGAGCTATCAGCTGCTCAGCCATCTGGACGCGATGCTGGCGGAAAAACATGCCGGTCACGCCGGCTGAGCGGACGGCTCAGGGGTTCTCGGCCAGCCATTGTCGCGGGCTGCAACCGACGCGGCGGCGAAAGGCCCGCGCCAGCGCCGAGGCGCTTTCATAGCCGTTCTCCGCTGCCAACAGCGCCAGCGGGCGGCCTGCGCGCAGCCCCTTCTGCACCAGGCCGATGCGCCAGCCGAGCAGGTAGTCGCCAGGTGTGCAGCCGAGTACCTGGCGAAAGCGCGCGGCGAAGCGTGCCCGTGAGAGGTGTGCACAGCCGGCCATCTCCTCCAGCTGCCAGGGATGCCCGGGGCGTTCGTGGATGCCGGCCAGTGTCTGGGCCAGGCGGGGGTCGGCCAGGCCGGCGAGCAGTCCCACCTGCAGCCTCTGCTCCTCCAGCTGGCGCCGTAGCCACTCGATCACCAGCAGCTCGAACAGTCGATCCAGTACCGCCTGGCTACCCGGCGCGGGGTCGCTGGCCTCGCGTGCCAGCAGGTTGAACAGTGGCTCCAGCGACGCCAACTGCTTGCCCTGCAGGACCAGCCAGGCGGGCAGGCTGCTCGCCAGCGGGTGCGTGTTACCGCCAGCGAAGCTGAGCGTGGCGCACGCCAGCTGTGGCGATGTCTGTGGCAGGGGTTGCAGGCGATGCGCAACGGGACGCACGAACAGTAGCAGCGCTGGGGCCGTCACCAGTTGCTCGGGTTCACCGACGATCTGCAGGCGCAGACTGCCCTGGTGCAACAGATGCAGATGGCCGTGCTCGGCGCTGCCATAGAGATCGGTGCGCTGGCACAGCGGACCACGGAAGAAGGTGCCGGCGCGAAGGTTGAAGCGGGCCAGTAGCGGGGAAAGGGCATCCATGGCTAGATGAGACGATCTGTATGAAAAAAAGCGTTTGAGGTTGCCAAAAGTATCCCTGCAGGCGCCAGGCTACAAGCCTCGTTGTCCCTTCAGGAGCTACATCATGTCCGTTATCGCCTTGCCTTCCTCCTCGCAACTGCCTCTGCCCAGTCAGGCGCTGCTGGCAACCGTGCAACGCCGCCAGGGGCGGGTGCCGAACATGCTGCGGGTGCTGGGCCATTCGCCGGCGGCGCTGGCCGGCTATCTGCAGCTGGCCGAGCAGCTGGCCGGTGGCGGATTGAATGCAGCCGAGCGCGAGCGGGTGGCGCTGGCGGTCAGTCAGGCCAATGCCTGTGATTATTGCTTGCGTGCGCACGCCTGGCTCGCCGGGCGGCAGGGCCTGTCGAGTGAGGAGCAGGCGCTGGCGCGCCAGGCCGGTGAAGGCGATGCGCTGGCACAGTTCGCCCGCGCGCTGGTGGAAGGCCGCGGGCGGGTCGGGGATGAGGTGTTTGCCCAGGCCCGTCGCGCCGGTCTGGATGAGACGCGGATGGTCGAGGTGGTTGCCCAGGTCGCCTGCATGACCCTGAGCAACTACCTCAACAACCTGGCGCAGACGGAGATCGATTTCCCGGCCTGAGGTCCGGGTCAGGGTTGGCTGGCAGGCTGGTCCGGGCCGTACAGCGTGGCGCTGACCATGCCGTGGATCCGCCGCGACTGCATATAGTCGGTGTGCTGCAGCATGCCCAGGGTCACCAGGCCGTTTTGCGGGTCAACCCACATCCACGGCCCCTGCACGCCCCACCACCAGTAGGTGCCTTGCGGCAGATGCCCGGCCGCGGCACTGTCGCTGACCACGGCGGCGCCGAGGCCGAACTGGTTGCCGGGGTAGAAGGCGCTGATTGCCGCGACACCCTCGGGCAGCTGGTTGCTACGCATCAGTCGCACGGTATCGGCCTTGAGCAGGCGCACGCCATCGGTCTCGCCGTCGCCCAGCAGCATGCGGGCGAACTTCAGGTAGTCGTCGATGGGTGCCAGCAGCCCGCCGCTGCCATCGGCGAAACCGCCACCACCGCTGGCATTGGCCGGTGCGCTGAGGTACTGCTGTTTGGGCAGCGGCTGCAGCTTGCCGGCCTCGTCGCTGGCGTAGGAGGTGGTCAGGCGTGGTGCCTGCTCGGCGCTGACATGGAAACCGCTGTCGTTCATTTTCAGCGGCTTGAGGATGCGCGTGCGGACGAAATCCGCGTAGCGCATGCCGGAGAGCTTCTCCACCAGCGCGGCCTGGATCTCCGAGGACACGCTGTAGTGCCAGAGCGTGCCGGGCTGCTGGCGCAGCGGGATCGACGCCAGCCGCTGCAGGCGCTCGTCATAGCTCAGGCCGGGTTCCTGCACCTTGCGCGCCACATAGAGGCTGTCGACCTGGGACTGGGAGAACAGACCATAGGTGAAGCCGCCGGTATGGGTCAGCACCTCACGTACCGTCACCGGATGCGCCGGCGCTTCCGTCAGCGGTTTGCCGTCGGCGCCATCTTCCTTGGCCACCTGCAGGCCCTTGAGCTGCGGCAGGTGCTTTTCCAGCGGATCGTCGAGGGCGAACTTGCCTTCGTCGTACAACATCATCAGTGCCACCGACGTGACCGGCTTGGTCAGCGAGAACAGCTTGTAGATGCTGTCGTCGGCCAGTGCACTGCCTGCGGCGACATCGGCAAAGCCTGCGTTGTGGCGATAGAGAATGGTGTCGCGGTCGGCGACCAGTACGGCGATGCCAGCGAGATGGCCCTGCTCGACTTCGACCTCCAGTTGCTGGGTCAGACGCTCGAAACGCGCAGGTTCGATGGCAGGCGCGGCGAACGCCAGCGGTGCGGCACACAACAGCGCGGCCAGCGGGCCGCGCAGGTGGCTGGCCAGCCGGTGCGGCCAGCGTGACGAGCGGGAGACGGGCAGGGGTTTGGGTGACATCGGTACGCTCCATGTGGTGGGGACGGCCGGCGCAAGCGCCAGGGGAGACGTAGCCTGGCTCGGAACAGACTGCCTGGACAAGTACCGACCGTTCGGTCTGGATGATCGGTGTGAAGGATGCGACGAAATGCCCCAGCGAGGCGGTTCAAGGATGCGTGGGCGCCAGCCGTTGTTCATGCAGCGAGATCGGCGGCGGTGGCGGGGGCGGTTCGAATCCGCAGGCCCGCATTCCCCTGTACGACCAGGCACGCCTGAACTCGATCGGTGTCGGTGCGTTGCGGTTCACCGGGCGCCGCGAGCGAGCTCAGGACACGCGATTGTCGTGATGCTGCGCCGCTCTTGAACTATCGGGGGGAGGCGAGAGGAGGGTGGCCTGTGGCACACTTCGGGATGACCGGTCGGCTACCCTTGCCAACACATTCACGAAGCATTCCGTCGCTGCATGCCTGCCTTGCACCACCGCATCTGCACGGAGTCTTTGCGCTTTTCCGGGCCATCACCGTTTTCGCCAGGGGCTGAGCCGTCAGCCTGCTGACAGAGGAGCATTCATGCACAACGTCGTCATCAGTGGTACCGGGCTCTACACACCGCCCAACAGCATCTCCAACGACGAGCTGGTCGAGTCCTTCAATGCCTACGTGCGCCAGTTCAACGCCGACAACGCAGCGGCCATCGAAGCGGGCGAGGTTCAGCCGCTGAGCGAGTCGAGCTCGGCCTTCATCGAAAAGGCCTCGGGGATCAAGAGCCGCTACGTGACCGACAAGGCCGGCATCCTCGATGTATCACGCATGGTGCCGCGCATCCCCGAGCGCTCCAATGACGAGTGGTCGATCCTCTGCGAGATGTCGGTCAAGGCCGCCACCCAGGCGCTGGAGCGCGCCGGTCGCAGCGTCGCCGACGTCGATGGCGTGATCGTCGCCTGCTCCAACCTGCAGCGCGCCTACCCCGCGGTTGCCATCGAAGTTCAGGCGGCGCTCGGCGTGCAGGGCTTCGGCTACGACATGAACGTGGCCTGCTCCTCGGCCACCTTCGGTATCCAGGCGGCCACCAACTGCATCCAGCTCGGCCAGGCCAAGCGCCTGCTGGTAGTGAGCCCGGAAATCTGCACCGGACACATGAATTTCCGCGACCGTGACAGCCACTTCATCTTCGGCGATGCCTGCACCGCGGTGCTGCTCGAACGCGCCGATCTGGCCAGCTCGGCATACCAGTGGGACATCGTCGGCACCCGCCTGCTGACCCAGTTCTCCAACAACATCCGCAACAACTTCGGCTTTCTCAATCGTTGCGCCGAAGAGGGCGTTGGCGCGCCGGACAAGCTGTTCGTCCAGGAAGGCCGCAAGGTGTTCAAGGACGTCTGCCCGATGGTGGCCGAGCTGATCGGCGCGCACCTGGCCGACAACCAGCTGCAGATCGCCGACGTGAAGCGTTTCTGGCTGCACCAGGCCAACCTGAACATGAACCACCTGATCGTGCGCAAGCTGCTTGGCCGCGACGCCGAAGCCCACGAAGCGCCGGTGATCCTCGACACCTATGCCAACACCAGTTCGGCCGGTTCGGTGATTGCCTTCCACAAGCACCAGGACGACCTGGCCGCCGGTAGCGTCGGGGTGCTCAGCTCGTTTGGCGCCGGCTATTCGATCGGCAGCGTGATCCTGCGCAAGCGCTGAGAAGCATGAGCAGGCAGGTGCCGGCATGAGCGATCAACAACTGCTGCGCCGCCTGCTCGCCGGCGAAGACGCCGCCTATCGTGAGCTGGTGCAGCGCTACCAGGGTGCGATGCGCGCGGTGGCCTTCGCCATTGTCGGCAGTCGTCATGCCGAGGAAGTGGTGCAGGACGCCTGGCTCGCCGTGGTGCGCAGCCTGGCCGGCTTCGAGCAGCGCGCCAGCCTGAAGACCTGGCTGCTGAGCATCACCGCGAACCTTGCGCGCACACGCCTGAAGCACAACCGGCGTGAGGTGCTGCTCGACGACCTGCCAGGCCCGCACGGCAGTGTGGACGAGGCGCGTTTCGATGCCGGCGACCACTGGCGTCAGCCCCCCACGGCCTGGCACGACGACTCTCCCGAAGCCCTGCTGGCTGAAGATGAGTTGCGCCAGTGTCTGGAGCGGACCCTGGTCAGTCTTTCCGAACTGCAGTCCAGCGTGCTGCTGCTGCGTGAACGACAGATGCTGGAACTGGACGAGATCGCCGGGCTGCTGGAAATTTCCCAGGCCAATGTGCGGGTGTTGCTGCACCGCGCGCGGCTCAAGGTCTTTGCCACCCTGGAGCATTTCGAGGAGACCGGGCAATGCTGAAATGTCGCCAGTTGGTCGCGCTGTCCAGCGATTACCTGGATGCGCAGCTGAGTCTGCGCCAGCGCCTGGCGGTGCGCGCGCATCTGGCGATGTGCTGGAAGTGCCGGCGCTTCGTTCGTCAGCTGCAACTGACCCAGGCGGTGCTGCGGCAGATGCCTGAAGCGCCGATCGACGACCTGGACGAGCGCGCCCGCGCTCTGGCGGCGGCCCATCGCGACAGCCAGGGCTGACCGGGCGCTGCACCCGCGCCGACCTACCGCGTTCGACAGACACATGCACCCTGGCACGTCCGCCTCGTGGCTACTTGTCGGCTCGTCAACTGTTGGGACCAGAAGTATTTTTTTCGGCGGCTGTAACGCGGCGGCAAGGTGCTCGTCTAGTGTGTCGAGAGGGTCATCCGGACCCTCGCGTTCAATCGACACGGAGTTGCCCAATGAAGAAGATCAACAGCCTTGCCGCCACCCTCGGCGTTTCCCTGCTTGGTTCGCTGGCGCTGAGCGCCCAGGCCGCCGTCAATCCGTTTGCCGTCCAGGATCTGAGCAGTGGCTACAGCCTTGCTGCCGAGAAGGCCGCTGAAGGCAGTTGCGGTGCCAAGGGCGAGGAAGGCAAGTGTGGCAGCAAGACCGACGAAGGCAGCTGTGGCGCCAAACCCAGTGGCGACGACAAGAGCGATGCCGAAGGCAAGTGCGGCGAAGGCAAGTGCGGCGCCGCCGAGTAATGCTGTGACAGCCCGCCATCGTTGCGATGGCGGGCGTTCTGGAGAGACCCATGGATTCATTCGTCAGCGGTGCCGGCCTCGGCCTGCGTCGCGGCCTGCTGTCCGGGCTGCAGGAAACTGCGCACGGCCAGCTGGATTTTCTCGAAGCGGCGCCGGAGAACTGGATTGGCGTCGGTGGTCGCCACGGCCGCGCGCTGCGCGAGCTGAGCGAGCGCCTGCCGCTGCTCTGCCACGGCCTGTCGCTGAATCTGGGCGGCCATGCGCCACTGGACATGGATTTGCTGGTCGCGATCAGGGACTTCCTCGATATCCACCAGGTGCGCGGCTACAGCGAGCATCTGTCGGCCTGTGCCGACGAACGCGGCCACCTCTACGACCTGATGCCGCTGCCCTTCGACGACGCCAGCGTGCGCCATGTGGCCGAGCGCATCCGCATCGTTCAGGAGGTGCTCGAGCGGCCATTGATCATCGAAAACGTTTCCGCCTACGCACGGCTGCCCGGTGATCTCGACGAGCCGGCCTTCGTCGCGGCGGTGCTGGAGGAAGCCGACTGCCAGCTGCTGCTGGACGTCAACAATATCTATGTCAACAGCGTCAACTTCGGCTTCGACGCCCAGGCCTACCTCGCCGCGATGCCGAGTGAGCGCATCGCCTACCTGCACCTGGCCGGGCACGCCGACGACGCCAGTGGCCTGAAGATCGACAGCCACGGCACGCCGGTCTGCGATCCGGTCTGGCAACTGCTGGCGGACTGCTACCGGCTGCACGGTGTGCGCCCGACGCTGCTGGAGCGCGACTTCGATTTCCCGCCGCTGACGCAGCTGTACGCCGAGGTCGGCCGCGTTCGCGCGTTGCAGCAGGAGTGCCAGCCATGAACCGACAGCGGCAGCAGCAGTTTGCCGCGCGGATTCGCGATCCGCAGGGGGCGGCGCTGCCCGAGCAGATCCCGTCTGAGCGCATGGCGATCTACGAGAGGCTGTTCTTCAACGCCAATCGCAGCTTCTTCGACAGTGGCTTTCCGGTGCTCCGCGGGGTGCTTGGCGAAGCACGCTGGCAGCGCCTGGTACGGGCTTTCCTGCGCGATCATGGATCGCACACGCCATATTTTCTCGAGATCGGCCAGAGCTTTCTCGACTGGCTGGAGGACGGCTTCGTCGCCGAGGCCGAGGATCCGCCGTTCCTCTTCGAGCTGGCGCACTACGAGCGCGTCGAGCTGGCCCTGGATATCAGCCAGGCGCAGCTGCCGCGCGAAGGCTGGTCGCCACTGGCCTGGCCGCTGGCCTATCGCTGGCCGGTGCAGTGCCTGTGCGCGGACTACCGGCCGCACCAGCCACCGAGCGAACCCACACTGCTGCTGGTCTGGCGCGATGCCGGCGAGCGGGTGCGCTTTCAGCAGCTGGCGCCCTTCGCCTGGCATCTCGCCTGCCGTCTGCGGGACGGGCAGGGGAGCAGCGAGGCGCTGCTGGCATTGGCCGAGGAGGCTGGCGTGGACGCCGATGAAGCCTACTTCGACCAGGCTGGTGCACTGCTTGCGCAGTGGCGCGAGCAATCCATCTGGTTTGCCCGGGAGATTGTCTGATGCTGACCGTGCTCAATCGCCTGCAGGATGCCCTCGACGCCAGTCGCCGTCTCGACCTGCTCGGGCCACTGCTATTGCGGCTGTATCTGGTGCCGGTGTTCTGGATGGCCGGTAGCCGCAAGCTGGCCGACATCGAAGCGACCGCCGCCTGGTTCGGCAATCCCGAATGGGGCCTGGGCCTGCCGTTTCCTACGCTGCTGGCCTGGCTGGCCGGGCTCAGCGAAGCCGGCGGGGCGGTCCTGCTGCTGCTCGGGCTGGGGGTGCGCTGGGTCGCCGTTCCACTGATGGTGACCATGCTGGTGGCGATCTTCGCAGTGCACTGGCCATTCGGCTGGCAGGCCATCGCCGATCCTGGCGCGCCCTTCGCCAATGAGCGCGTGCTGGCGTCGGCACAGAAGCTGGCACGTGCCAAGGCGATCCTGCGCGAACACGGCGACTATGCCTGGCTGACTGGCAGCGGGCGGCTGGTGATCCTCAACAACGGTATCGAGTTCGCCGTGACCTATCTGGTGATGCTGGTGGCGTTGTTCTTTAGCGGCGCCGGTCGCTGGCTGAGCCTGGATCACTGGCTGGCGCGACGCTGGCGCACCTCGGCAGACTGAGCCCGAAGGCTCTGCAATGGGCCTTCTGTGCGTCGGTGGGCGGCCCTGGTGTTTCACATATAACCAGCGGAAGTAAAAGTTCCTCTGTCATCTAACTTTCATATTGCAGCAACTGAGCTGAAATAACCCCCCGCCAAGATTCCCCCCAACACCAGCGACCCATCGCTTCCGTGTTTCCTACCGAAAAACATAAGGGGAATCCTTCGATGATCCGTAAGCACTTCGCCGGTTTCGCCGCCAGCGCCCTGGCTCTGGCCGTTTCCGCCCAGGCTTTCGCCGGCACCGTCACTACCGACGGCGCTGACATCGTTATCAAGACCAAGGGTGGTCTGGAAGTCGCTACCACCGACAAGGCCTTCGGCTTCAAGATCGGTGGTCGTCTGCAGGCCGACTACAGCACCTTCGACGATTTCTACACCATCAACGGGAACAAGGGCGACGCTGCCTACTTCCGTCGTGCGTTCATCGAGATCGGTGGCGTGGCCTTCACCGACTGGAAATACCAGATCAACTACGATCTGGCCCACAACGCCGGTAGCGCCGAAGATGGCTATTTCGACGAGGCTTCGATCACCTACACCGGTTTCAACCCGGTAGCGATCAAGGTCGGCCGTTTCGACCCCGATTTCGGTCTGGAAAAGGCCACCAGCTCCAAGTGGGTTACCGCTCCGGAACGCAACGTCGGCTATGACCTGATGGACTGGGCCAACGGCCATGGCAACGGTCTGGGCATCCAGGTTTCCGCTACCGCCGGTGATTCCCTCTATGCTTCGTTCGGTGTCACTGCCAAGGATGCCAACGACGCCGACGGTGACAGCTCCAAGCAGCTCAACGCCCGCGTGGTCTTCGCGCCGCTGCACGACGCCGGCAACGTTCTGCACTTCGGTGTGAACTTCGCTCAGCTGGAAGCCGACGTCGCCAGCTACGAATCGCGTTTCCGCAGCCGCATGGGCATGCGCGGCGTATCCACCAATGGTGGTAACGATGCCGGCGCCAACGGCCATCGCGCAGCCATCGGCAGCAACATCGCTGCTGCCGATGCCTGGGACAACGACCGTGCAATGGCCGTGGAAGCTGCCTGGGCGATGGGGCCGTTCTCCCTGCAGGGCGAATACCTGCAGCGCAAGCTGAAGGCTGACACCGCTATCGCCGACCGCGAGGCCGACGGTTTCTACGTTCAGGCTGCCTACACCATCACGGGTGAAGCGCGTGGCTACAAGCTCGGCAAGTTCGACTCGATCAAGCCTGCCAACAAGCAGATCGGCGCCTGGGAAGTGTTCTATCGCTACGATGACTTCAGTGTCGAAGACGACACCTTCGTCGCTGCCACCCAGCGTCGTGGTCTGGGCGATGTGGACCTGAAGACCCACAACCTGGGTGTCAACTGGTACGCCAACGAAGCCGTGAAGGTCAGTGCCGCCTACGTCAAGGCCACTGCTGACAACTACACCAACGCCAACGGCCCGGCCGGCGTCGCCACCGGTGACGACAGCGGTGATGGTTTCGTGGTCCGCGCCCAGTACGCCTTCTAAGTTCAAGACTTTCTCGTTACTCCCCTCGGCCCCGCTCTTGAGCGGGGTCTTTTTTTGCGTGGAATTTCCTTTCAGGCGCTCGCCTGGCCGTGTCGCACGCTGGGCTTCGCGTTGCTTGGTGCCAGCCTGCCAATGAGCCGCCTCGTCGGCTTTTGTAGGGTGGACGACGCTTCATCCGTCCACCGTTGTGCAATCGCGCCGGTGGATGACAAGAGCGTCATCCACCCTACGTCGGGTTGGCGCCGCCGATCAGCTTGAAGCGCCAGGGCTGGATTGGCCGCAGGCGTAATCCAGCATCGGTCAGCAGGCGTGCGTCGAGCCGGCAGGCGCAACGGGGCGCCGACCATCCTTGCGGCGCAATGCGCTGCGCTTATTGCGCGCTACGAAGGCCGCGGTCCGCCGAATCGGCTTTTGTAGGGTGGACGACGCTTCATTCGTCCACCGTTGTGCAATCGCGACGGTGGATGAACAGAGCGTTATCCAGCCTACGTCGGGCTGATGCCGCGATCAGCTTGAAGCTCCAGGGGTGGATTGGCCGCAGGGGTAATCCAGCATCGATCAGCAGACGTGCGTCGACCCGGCAGGCGCAGCGGGATGCCGACCACCCTTGCGGCGCAATGCGCTGCGCTGATTGCGCGCTACGAAGGCCGCGGTCCGTCGAATCGGCTTTTGTAGGGTGGACGACGCTCTGTTCATCCACCGTTGTGCAACCGCGACGGTGGATGAACAGAGCGTCATCCAGCCTACGTCGGACTGATGCCGCGATCAGCTTGAAGCTCCAGGGGTGGATTGGCCGCAGGGGTAATCCAGCATCGATCAGCAGACGTGCGTCGGTCCTGCGGGCTGGCCGGCTCCGAGCTTCGAGCCAGCCTCGCTCAGCGCGGATACAGCGGTGGCAACTGACTGGTTTCGCTGCCTGGGGTTTGCGCGGTTTCCGGCGCTGGCAGGCTGCGTACCGCCTGCCACAGTGCGTCGCCCTGCCAGAGCTGGCCGATCTCGCTGTAGAGCGCACCATTGAGGCCGTCGAGGGCGTCCGAGAGCGGCGCGTAACGCGCGGCCATCTCGGCGAGCGTCTCGGGAAACTGCCGGGCCCAGGCATCCAGGGCCTGGCGCGTGGCGTGGGGATCGTTGGCCTGGCAGGCACGCTTGATCTCGTCGAGCAGAGTGCGAGGGCTCGGCCCGCTCTGCGCGCTGCGCTGGACGGCCGGCTGGCGGCGGGCACGCCACCAGAGGGCGAAGCCAAGGAGGGTGCTGCAGGCCAGCAGCAGGTTGCCCAGCTGCCACGGCCAGAGCAGTACCTGCTCGACGTTCGTCGGCGGCTCGGGCGCGGCGCTGCGCGGGTCGTCCAGCTGCGGGTTGTCTGCCACATTGAGCGTGCGCGGCGCGAGTATCGCCCGTTCCAGACGGTCACTCTCGGTGTTCCACCAGAACAGTTCGACGTCCGGCAGGACGAAGCTGTCGCTGCGGGTGGGCACCAGCGCCAGGCTTTCCTCGCGGCTGCCGGTGATGCCGCCGTCACCCTGGCTGTCGTCCAGTCGCGGCTGATCCGGATAGTTGCGCAGGCCGGCGAGGTCCGGCTGTTTCAGCGGGGGCAGCTGGACGCTGGCCAGGCCCTCGGCGACCACCCGCAGGGTACGGGTCAGCGAGTCGCCGACCAGTAGCGCCTCGGGCGAAGGGTTCCAGCTCTCCTCCAGGGTCAGGCTGCGCGCCGGCAGCCAGGGCGCGCCCTGCGGGTATCCGGCCGGGATCGGCTTGACGGTCAGCGGAATCTGCGGCGAGCGGACCCGGGTCAGGGTGCCGGGGCGCGGGCCGAATGGATTGAGCTCGTTGCGGTTGCGCAGTACCGGCGTGGCACTGAACACCTGGGAGGGCAGGGTCAGCTGGCCGCTCTTGAGCGGGAATATCGCGTAGCGCAGCTCGATCACCCCATGTCGTACGCCATTGACGATCTGCTCGTAGGTGCGCGGCTCGCCGAGCTGTTCTACCCGCGCATCAGCGACCTGCAGCGGAGTAAGGCTGCTGTCGTCGTACAGCGACACCGAATGGAAGATGCGCAGGGTCAGCAGCGCCTGGGCTTGCACATAGACGCTTTCGCTATCCAGGCTGGCATCGATGAAGATCGGTGCCAGGCTGCCGTCGCTCGCGCGTTCGGCGGCCACCACCTGCAAGGTGATGGCCTGGGTCTCGCGGTTGCCGACGCGCAGCGGCGGAATCACCACGAAGCCCTGATTGCGTGGCTGCAGGGTGATGATCCAGCGGGTGACCACGCGGGTCTGGCCTTCCAGGGTGCTCAGGCGGTTGACCTGGCGGGTACCCAATACGTCGAACAGCGGCTTGAGCGGTGCCAGGTCGAGCTTGTCGAACAGGGTGCCGTCGGGTGCCTCGAGGGTCAGCTCGACGGTTTCGTCGATGCCCAGGCGGTTGCGGTCGACACTGGCGATCAGCTCCTCCGCGCTGGCCGCCAGGGGCACCCAGGCGAGCAGCAGGGAAAACAGAAGGGCGGCCACGCGGCTCATTGCGATTGCTCCTGACGCTGTTGCTGTTCGTACCAGAACTTGCGCCGCAGCAGCTCACCCGGATCGTCGGGGATCTGCCGCAGCCACTGCTCCTTGGCCTGCGTCTGTTCGACCGCCTGCTCGCTGTCGCTGCCGTCGCCCGCAGAGGCCTGGTCTGCCGGCTGCTCCGCTTGCTGCTCGGTTTGATCCGAGGGCTGGGGCGCCTGCTGTTCGGCTTCCTGGGTGTCGCCGTCGTCGCTGGGCGTGCCATCGGCATCGCTGGCCTGCTGTCCGCCGCGTTCGCCACCGGCGGTGCTGGCGCCTTCAGGCTCTGCCTGCTCCTGCGGTTCGGCGTCCTGCTCGCCGGACTGCTGCGAGTCCTGGCCAGCCTGGCGCTGGCGCAGCAGTTCCTCGACCAGCGCCTTGTTGCTGCGCGCTGCCTGTAGATCGGGATCACGTTCCAGCGCCTGCTCGTAGGCATCGATGGCGGCCTCCAGCTGGTCTGCACGCGCCAGGGCATTGGCGCGGTTGTAGTGGCCGCTGGCACTGTCATCGAGGGCAAAACGCTCCGCCGCCGCCGGATAGTCGCCGGCCAGGTACAGCGCATGGGCTTGACGCTGCGGGTCCTCGAAGCGATTGGCCGCCTCGGCCGGACGCTGCGCTTCCAGCAGGCGTTGACCCTGCTGTTCGCGGCGCAGCCAGAGGTCGTCGAGTTCGAATGCCTCGCCGGTGGGCGGTAGCAACAGCAGGGCCAGGCCGAACAGCCAGCCGCGGCGGCCGGCCGCCGCGGCCAGCAGCAACAGCGGCAGCAGCAGCCAGTGGCCCTGGTCGGCCCAGAGTGCCAGCAGGGTCGGCTCGCCCGAGGCGCGCAGCTCTCCGGCGGGCGCCAGCAGTCCGAGGTTGGCCAGGTCGCTGTCGTCGATGCGCAGGTTCTGGTAGCCGCCCCCCAGTTCGCTGGCAAAGCGCCGCAGGCCGGGGATGTCCAGGCGCGGCAACAGAATTGCGCCGTGCTCATCCTTGAGGAAGCCGCCGTCGTCGTTGACGATGGGTGCGCCCTGGGCGGTACCGACGCCGAGCAGGTCGAGTTGCTCGCGGCGGCCGCTCATGGTCGCGCGGATGCCGGCGCGTTCCATTTCGCTCAGGCCGCCACTGATCAGCAGCACCCGGCCGCGCCCGGAAGCGCCCTGGTCGAGCAGCTGCAGGGCGCGTTGCAGAGCCAGGTCGGCGCGCTGGCCAGGCTCGGGCATGATCGATGGCTTGAGTGCTTCGAGCAGGTTGCTGGTGGTGGCCAGGTCGTCCGATAGCGGCACCAGGGTATGTGCGCTACCGGCGTAGACCACCAGGGCGGTCTGCGCATCGCGGCGGGCTTCGAGCAGGTCGAGCAGCTTGCGCCGGCTCTGTTCCAGGCGCGTCGGCGGCGTATCGCTGGCGAGCATGCGCGGGGTCAGCTCGAGAATTGCCACCAGTGGCGCAACCGGCTTCATGTCGGGTTGCTCGATGCGCTGCCAGCTGGGGCCGAGCAGGGCCAGCAGGGCCAGGGTCCAGGCCAGACCGAGGACCACCCAGCGCAGCCTGCCGGCTTCGCCGCTGCCACCGCTGAGCAGGGTGGCATGGAAGGCCGCCGGCAGCAGCGTCTGCCAGCGACCGATACGCCGCTGGCGATGCCACAGACGCCAGAGCAGCCACGCCAGCAGCGGCAGTAGCAGCAGCCAGAACGGTCGCAGCCAGGTGGGCCAGAACTCGATCATCGGCCCGCTCCCGGCCAGCGATAGCTGCGCTGGAACAGGCCGGGCCAGAGCTCGCCAATCGCCAGCAGCAGACTCAGCAGCAGGGCGCCGGTCAGCGGCCAGACATAGAGCGCACGGGTCTGCCGGGAGATGGTGCTCTGCTGTGCCACCGGTTCCAGCTCGTCGAGTGCCTGTTCGATCTGGATCAGTTCGGCAGCGTCACGGGCTCGGAAATACAGGCCGCCGGTGGCGTCGGCGATGGCGGTCAGGCCCGGCTCGTCGAGGTCCAGGCTCGGGCTCAGGCCGAGTATGCCGCGGACGCCGCGCTGGCTGGGGTCGGCGCCGATGCCGATGGTGTAGATGCGCACCTGCTCGTCGGCGGCCAGTTGCGCGGCGGTCAGCGGTTCCAGCTCGCCGCCGTTGCTGGCGCCATCGGTGATCAGTACCAGCACGCGACTGTCCGCCGGCCGCTCGCGCAGGCGTTTGACCGCCAGGCCGATGGCATCGCCGATGGCGGTGTTCTTGCCGGCGATACCGACCATGGCCTCGTCGAGCCAGATGCGTACGGTGCGCCGGTCGAAGGTCAGGGGCGACTGCAGGTAGGCCTGGCTGCCGAACAGGATCAGGCCGACGCGATCGCCACGACGGCCTTCGATGAAGTCGCCGAACAGTTGCTGGACCAGCGCCAGGCGAGTGACGGGACGGTCCTGCCAGCGCATGTCGGCGTAGGCCATGGAGCCGGACACATCGACCGCCAGCAGCAGGTCGCGGCCGCTGGCCGGTGTCGGCAGCGGATCGCCGACCCACTGCGGGCGTGCCGCGGCGCCGATCAGCAGCAGCCAGAGCAGCAGGAAGGGTGCCTGGCGCCGCCAGGACGGCAGACGCACGCTGGCGCGGCGCCCGGCGAGCTGTTCCAGGTCCTCGAGAAACGCGACCTTGAGCGCGGGCTCGCCGCTGTCGGCCGGCGGCAGCAGCCAGCGCAACAGCCAGGGCAGCGGCAGCAGGGCGAAGACCCAGGGCCAGGCGAATTCAAACATGCTTGCGAATCCAGATCGCCACGGCCTGGTCGAGGGCTTCGACGGACTTGTCGTCGAGGCTGCAATGGCCGCGATAGGCACCTTCGACCAGGATCATCCAGCGGGTCAGGCCGGCGGCGGGGCAGCGGCTGTCGAGAAAGGCCAGCCAGGCCCGGCCGCTGAGTGTGTGGCTGTTGCTGTCCGGATACTGCGCGCGGCACAGGCGCTTGAGCAGGGCGTTGAGCTGTTGTAGCCAGAGGGTCGCCGAGGCGCCGCCCCAGGGCTTGGCCAGTTGTTCGAGTTCCGCCAGTGCGGCCTGGCGCAGCGGATCGAGCACGACCTGTTGCGGGCGGCGGCGACGCCGTTGCAGCAGACGCTGCAGCATCAGCCAGGCGGCCCAGCCCAGCAGCGGAAGCAGCACGGCGAGCAGCCACCAGCCGGGTGCCGGTGGCCACCAGCCCGGCGGCGGCGGGGCGATCAGCGGTTCCAGACGCTCGAGCGGATTCATTGGCCGAAGCCACCATTGGGGTTCTGCAGATGCGCACGCAACTGCTCGACCAGATCACTGGCGGTGCTCAGTGGAAGCAAGGGCACACGCAGACGCTGCGCCAGACGCTGCCAGCGTAGACGCCGGGCTTCGCCCTGCTCGGCATAGGCCAGGCGAAGTGCCGTCGAGCTGCTGTCGAGCTCCAGTCGCGCGGCCTGGCTGGCAAAGCGCAGCAGGCCGGCGTCGGGCAACTGATGGTCGAGCGGATCGCTGACTGGCAGCAGCAGCAGGTCGGTATGCCGGGCGAGCAGGGCGAGCTGCTTTTCGGCGCTGTCGGAAAGGGTGCGCTCGTCGCACAGCACCATCGCCAGGCTGCCCGGACGCAGCACCTCGCGTGCCCGACGCAGGGCAGGGCCGAAACTGTCCTGGCCGCCCGCCAGGTCCGCATGCAATGCCTGATTGCTGCGCGCCAGGCGGTTGAGCAGCTGCAGCAGGCTCTGCTTGCTGCGTCGCGGGCGGATCTCGTGGTGCTCGCTGTCACTGAACACCAGCCCGCCGATGCGATCGTTGTGCCCCAGCGCCGCCCAGCCCAGCAACGCTGCCGCCTGGGCGGCGAGCACCGATTTGAATTGGCGCGCGGAGCCGAAGAACAGCCGCCTGCTCTGTTCGACCAGAATGAACACCGGGCGCTCGCGCTCCTCGTGGAACAGCTTGGTATGCGGTTCCTGGGTGCGTGCGGTGACGCGCCAGTCGATGGTGCGCACGTCGTCGCCGGGCTGGTAGACGCGCACCTGGTCGAAGTCCACGCCACGACCGCGCAGTTTGGAATGGTGCAGGCCGATCAGCGGGCTGCGTCGATTCGGTGTGGAGAACAGCTGCACTTCATGGACGTGGTGACGCATCTCGATCAGGTCAGCGAGCGTGACGTGAATGCCGTCACCGGAGCCTGACGCCTGCAGCCTGGCGCTGGCGGACGCGCTTGCTCCGGGGCCGGTTTCGCGCTTCTGGCCTACCGCGTCCGGCTGCATTCAGGCCACCGCAACCACATCGAGAATGCGCTGGATCACCTTGTCCTGATCGATGCCTGCGGCTTCGGCCTCGAACGACAGGATGATGCGGTGGCGCAGCACGTCGAACAGCACCGCCTGTATGTCTTCGGGGCTGACGAAGTCGCGCCCGGCCAGCCAGGCATGGGCACGCGAACAGCGGTCCAGGGCGATCGAGCCGCGTGGGCTGGCGCCATAGGCGATCCAGTCGGACATCTCCGGGTCGAACTTGGCCGGCGTGCGGGTCGCCATCACCAGCTGCACCAGGTACTCCTCGACCGCGTCGGCCATGTACAGACCGAGAATCTCGCGACGCGCGGCGAAAATCGCCGACTGGCTGACCCGATGCTCCGGCTGGCTTTCGCCGTGCAGCGCTTCGCCACGCGCCTGGGCGAGGATGCGGCGCTCCACCGAGGCGTCCGGGAAACCGATCTTGACGTGCATCAGAAAACGGTCGAGCTGGGCCTCGGGCAGCGGGTAGGTGCCTTCCTGCTCGATCGGGTTCTGCGTCGCCATCACCAGGAACAGCATCGGCAACTCGTAGGTGCTGCGGCCGATGCTGACCTGGCGCTCGGCCATCGCCTCGAGCAGCGCCGACTGCACCTTGGCCGGCGCCCGGTTGATCTCGTCGGCCAGGACCAGGTTGTGAAAGATCGGCCCTTGCTGGAAGACGAAGCTGCCGGTCTCGGGGCGGTAGATCTCAGTGCCGGTGATGTCGGCGGGAAGCAGGTCGGGGGTGAACTGGATACGGTGGAACTCGGCCTCCAGACCTTCGGCCAGGTCCTTGATCGCCTTGGTCTTGGCCAGCCCCGGTGCGCCTTCGACCAGCAGGTGGCCGTCCGCAAGCAGGGCAATGAGCAGGCGTTCGACGAGCTTCTCCTGACCAAGAATCTGGCTGGACAGGTACTGGCGCAGAGCGACCAGGGCTTCGCGGTGTTCCATCATCGGGCTTCCCGGCAGTGAGGCAGGTGTCGCCGTGCATGCGGCGACTTTTTCGGATCGCGACACTTTAATGCAAGAGAGGCTACCTAGACTAACGTTGAACATCAGCAATGCGCGGCCTGTCGAGTATTCTGCCGCCGACGCCCTGCGCCGGCGCCGCGCCTTTTCCCCTTCGCCGAACGGAGTCAGTCATGGAGTTCTTCACAGCCACCAGCAAGGCCGAGTTTCTGCAACAGTTGCAGGCCGCGCTGGAAGCCCAGGTCGAGGTTCCGGCGCGTCAGGGGCTGGCCCGTTTCGCAGCTCGCTTCCACGGCATGGCGCCGCTCGACGAGCTGCGCCAGCGGCGCCGAGCCGATCTGCTCGGCTGCACCCTGTCGGCCTGGCGACTGCTGCAGCACTTCCTTGCCGACCAGCCGCAGGTGCGGGTCTACAACCCGGACTACGAGCGCAACGGCTGGCAGTCGGTGCACAGCGTGGTGGAAATCCTCCACCCGGACATGCCCTTCCTGGTCGACTCGGTACGCATCGAGCTCAAGCGCCAGGGGCACTCCATCCACACCCTGCAGAGCAGCGTGCTGAGCGTGCAGCGCGACGCCGCCGGCAATCTGCTGGAACTGCTCGAGGAACCCCGGCCGGAGGCCTCGCGCGAAGCGCTGATCTACCTGGAAATCGACCGCTGCGCGCCAGGTGCGGCGCTGCATGCGCTGGAGCGTGCGCTGCGCGAGGTGCTCGACGAGGTGCGCCTGGTGGTGGCCGACTTCGCGCCGATGCGCGAGCAGTTGCGCGCCCATCGCGAGCGCCTGCCAGCGACGGTCGAAGATGCCGCGGTGCAGGAGGTGCGCGCCTTCCTCGACTGGCTGCTGGATGATCACTTCACCTTCCTCGGCTACGAGGAATTCGAGCTGCGCGAGGACGAGCAGGGCACGCTGATCGAGTACCGCCAGGACTCGTTGCTGGGCCTGTCGCGGCGGCTGCGCGGCGATCTGCCGGAGAGCGAACGACGCATCGACCCACTGGCCAACAGCTACCTGCGTGAGCCACTGGGGCTGTCGTTCGCCAAGGCCGGCCAGCCCAGTCGGGTGCATCGCCCGGCCTACCCGGATTTCGTCTCGCTGCGCGAGCTCGACGAGCAGGGCCAGGTGCGACGCGAATACCGCTTCATGGGGCTGTACACCTCGCGGGTGTACATCGACAGCGTGCGCAGCATTCCCTTCATTCGCGGCAAGGTCGAACAGATCATCCAGCGCGCAGGTTTCGATGCCTCCGGGCATCTGGCCCGCGAGCTCGAGCAGATTCTCGAGGTGCTGCCGCGTGACGACCTGTTCCAGACGCCGCTCGACGAGCTGTTCCAGACCGTCACCAGCATCCTGCAGATCCAGGAACGCAATCTGCTGCGGCTGTTCCTGCGCAAGGACCCCTACGGACGTTTCGTCTACTGCCTGGCCTACGTGCCGCGTGACCTCTACTCGACCGAGACCCGGTTGAAGATCCAGCAGATCCTCATGGCCCGCCTGGGTGCCAGCGACTGCGAGTTCTGGACCTACTTTTCCGAATCGGTGCTGGCGCGGGTGCAGTTCATTCTGCCGGTGGACCCGGCCACGCCGTTGCAGATCGATGCTGCGCTGCTGCAGCAGGAAGTGGCGCAGGCCTGCCGCTCGTGGCAGGACGACTACGCCAGCCTGATCGTCGAGCGCTTCGGCGAGGCCCGTGGCACGCAGCTGCTCGGCGAGTTTCCGCAGGGCTTCCCGGCCGGCTACAGCGAGCGTTTCGCCGCGCATTCGGCGGTGGTCGACATGCAGCACCTGGGCAGCCTCGACGATGAGCATCGCCTGGTGATGAGCTTCTACCAGCCGCTCAGCCAGGAGAGTCGGCGTCTGCACTGCAAGCTCTACCACGCCGACTCGCCTCTGGCGCTATCCGATGTGCTGCCGATTCTGGAGAACCTCGGTCTGCGCGTGCTGGGCGAGTTTCCCTTCCGCCTGCGGCGTGTCGATGGCCGCGAATTCTGGATCCACGACTTCGCCTTCACCCATGCCGAAGGCCTGGAGCTGGACCTGCAGCAGCTCAACGACACCCTGCAGGAGGCGTTCATCCGCATCGTCGGCGCTGAGGCCGAGAACGACGCCTTCAACCGCCTGGTGCTGACTGCCAGCATGCACTGGCGCGACGTGGCGCTGCTGCGCGCCTACGCGCGCTATCTGAAGCAGATTCGCCTGGGCTTCGACCTGGGCTACATCGCCAGCGCACTGCTCAATCATGTCGATATCGCCCGTGAGCTGGTGCGCCTTTTTCGCACCCGCTTCTACCTTGCGCGCAAGCTGTCGGCCGAGGATCTGCAAGACAAGCAACAGCGTCTGGAACAGGCGATTCTTGCCGCCCTGGACAAGGTCGCGGTACTCAACGAGGACCGCATCCTGCGGCGTTATCTGGACCTGATCAAGGCAACCCTGCGCAGCAATTTCTATCAGCCGGACGAGGCGGGCAGACTGAAGAGCTACTTCAGCTTCAAGTTCGACCCCCGGCAGATTCCGGAGATGCCGCGCCCGGTGCCGCGCTACGAGATATTCGTCTACTCGCCACGGGTCGAAGGCGTGCATCTGCGCGGCGGCAAGGTCGCCCGCGGCGGCTTGCGCTGGTCCGACCGCGAGGAGGATTTCCGCACCGAGGTGCTCGGCCTGGTCAAGGCGCAGCAGGTGAAGAACGCGGTCATCGTGCCGGTCGGCGCCAAGGGCGGCTTCGTGCCGCGACGCCTGCCGGCGGGCGGCTCGCGTGACGAGATCCAGGCCGAGGCGATCGCCTGCTACCGGATATTCGTCAGCGGCCTGCTGGACATCACCGACAACCTCAGGGAAGGCAAGGTGTTGCCGCCCAGCGGGGTGGTTCGCCACGACGAGGACGATCCCTACCTGGTGGTCGCCGCCGACAAGGGTACGGCGAGCTTCTCCGACATCGCCAACGGCATCGCCAGCGAATACGACTTCTGGCTTGGCGATGCCTTCGCCTCCGGCGGGTCGGCCGGTTACGACCACAAGAAGATGGGCATCACCGCGCGCGGTGGCTGGGTTTCGGTGCAGCGGCATTTCCGCGAGCGCGGCATCGATGTGCAGCGCGACCCGGTGACGGTGATCGGCATCGGCGACATGGCCGGCGACGTCTTCGGCAATGGCCTGCTGCTGTCGCAGAGCGTGCGCCTGGTGGCGGCCTTCAACCATCAGCACATCTTCATCGACCCTGATCCGGACCCGGCGCGCAGCTTCGCCGAACGCCGGCGGCTGTTCGATCTGCCGCGCTCGAGCTGGCGCGACTACGATGCCAGCCTGATCTCCGCGGGTGGCGGGGTGTTCGAGCGCAGCGCCAAGCGCGTCGAGATCAGCGCGCAGATGCGCGAGCGTTTCGACATCGCCGCTGCTCAGCTGACCCCGACCGAGCTGATCAGCGCGCTGTTGCGCGCGCCGGTCGATCTGCTCTGGAACGGGGGCATCGGCACCTACATCAAGGCCAGCGGCGAGTCGCACGCGGACGTCGGCGACAAGGCCAACGATGCACTGCGGGTCAACGGCAGCGAGGTGCGCGCCAGGGTCATCGGCGAAGGCGGCAACCTCGGCATGACCCAGCTTGGGCGCGTGGAGTACGCGCTGTCCGGCGGCGCCAGCAATACCGATTTCATCGACAACGCCGGTGGCGTCGACTGCTCGGACCACGAGGTCAACATCAAGATCCTGCTCAACGAGGTGGTTGCCAGCGGCGACATGACGCTCAAGCAGCGCAATCAGTTGCTGGCGGCGATGACCGATGAAGTCTCGACTCTGGTCCTGGCCAACAACTACAAGCAGACTCAGGCGCTGTCGATTGCCGAGCGTCGCGCGCGCGAGCGTCAGGGCGAGTACAAGCGCCTGATCGCGGCGCTCGAGGCCAGTGGCGGGCTGGACCGGGCACTTGAATTCCTGCCAGGCGACGAGGCCCTGGCCGAGCGCGCCGCCAACGGCCACGGGCTTACCCGTCCGGAGCTGTCGGTACTGATCTCCTACAGCAAGATCGATCTGAAGGTGGCTCTGCTGCGCTCGGCGCTGCCCGACGACGCCTATCTGGCGGCGGAAATGGAAACGGCGTTCCCGCCGCGGCTGGCGAAGCAGCAACGGGCAGCCATGCGTCGGCATCGTCTGCGCCGCGAGATCATCGCCACCCAGTTGGCCAACGACCTGGTCAATCACATGGGCATCACTTTCGTGCAGCGGCTCAAGGAGTCGACCGGCATGGGCGAGGCGGCCATCGCCCATGCCTACGTCGTGGTTCGCGATCTGTTCCGCCTGCCGTACTGGTGGGCACAGATCGAAACACTCGATTACCAGCTGCCGGCCGACCTGCAGCTGGGCCTGATGGAAGAACTGATGCGCCTGGGACGCCGCGCCACCCGCTGGTTCCTGCGCAACCGCCGTAGCGAACCACTGGATGCGGCGCGGGCGATGGCCCATTTCGCGCCGCATGTGGCGAGCCTGGGCGAACGCCTCGACGAGCTGCTCGAAGGGCCGCCGCGGGAACAGTGGCTGGCGCGCTACCAGGGCTATGTCGAGGCCGGGGTGCCGGAGAGCCTGGCGCGGATGGTCGCCGGTGCCAGTCATCTGTACACCCTGCTGGCGGTGATCGATGCTGCGGATACCACCGGCTGCGAGCCACTGGAGGTCGCGGCCGCCTACTTCGCCGTGGGCAGCGCGCTGGACCTGAACTGGTACCACCAGCAGATCACTTCGCTGGCCGTCGAGAACAACTGGCAGGCGCTGGCACGCGAGGCCTATCGCGACGATCTGGAGTGGCAGCAGCGGGCCATCACCGTCTCCATCCTGCGCATGCTGGCTGCGGCCGACATCGAGGCACGCCTGGCCTTGTGGCTGGAGCAGCAGACACAACTGGTCGAGCGCTGGCGCGGGATGCTCTCGGAGCTGCGTTCAGCAAGCGGTACCGATTATGCGATGTACGCAGTGGCCAATCGCGAGCTGCTCGACCTGGCGCAGAGCGCTGCCCTCTGCGAGGGGCGTACGCCGGGCTGAGCGTTGCCTCTGCTTCATGATTGGCGTTACGCAATCACCAGACATGTTGGGCCTCGCGTTGCTCGGCGCCAACCTACGGGTTGCGGTCGTAGGTTGGGCCGCCAGGCCCAACGGTCCGTGTCGGTGGCGCCGTTGACGCCTGGACTGTCCCTGCGTGTCGACAGTGCGTCGCTGAGCCTTCCGGTTGCAAGGTGAAGCCGGGCGCCATCGTCTCGCTGGCTACTTCTCCCAACCGCGGCGGTGGAGGATCTCGTCGAGGGTGCGGCTGATCATGGTGCAGTTGCGGACCATCTCTATGCGCTCCCAGGTCGACACCTCGCCTTCGCGGATCAGGCGCAGCATGGCCTGACGCGAAGGCGCGGCCAGCAACTGCAGCGGGTGGTTCCAGCGGTTGCGCAGGAAGATGTTGATGTCCGCGGTGTAGTCCTGGGCGAGTACGCCGTAGCTCAGGTGCTGCAGCATGTTCAGCGCCGGCGACTTGAAGCGCAGATTGTCGCGGCTGATCTTGAGCATCTCGGTGGTGACGTTCTTGACGATCCGGCTCTGGTAGTTGAACGCCTGACGGAAGATGTTGCCGGGGGTGTCCGGGTCCGGGGTGATGGCCAGAGCCGCCGGGTTGGTCATGCTGGCGATGAAGTGATTGACGCCATACAGGCGGGTCAGGCGCTTGGCTGGCAGGTCGTCGACGAAGGAGCCGTCGATCCAGCGCAGATCAGGCAGGTAGGGCACCGTCTCGCCCTTGGCGTTGCGACACATCAGCGTCACCGGCGGGTAGACGCCATAGATCGCGCAGGAGGCCATTACCGCCGGACGAATCAGCACGTTCGGCGAGGTGGTGGCGTTGAGCAGTCGCGGCGCCTGTTTCGGCGAGAGTCCGGTGACGGTGATGTTGAGCTTGCGCCCGGTCAGCTCGAACGCTTCCTGGAAGGTCATGTCGGGGATGATCTTTTCCAGATAGCTGCGCAGGTTGTCGGCATCCATCGGCTGGTTGCGGCTGGCGAAGGGTGACAGCGAGGGCTGCACCCCGGACGACTTGTCGACCTCGTGGTGCAGATTGTCGATGCTCAGGCGGTGCTCCAGCTCCTCGTCGGTATGGGTACAGGTGGTCGCCGCAATGATCGAGCCGGCGCTGGAGCCGGAGATGATGTCCGGCAGCAGTCCCTGCTCGAACAGCGCCTTGACCACGCCGGCATGGAAGAAACCCAGCACCGCGCCGCCGCTGAGCATCAGCGCGGAGCGACCGTAGCAGTGGCCTGCGCGGACGAAGAAGTCTTCCTTCTCGGCCAGCGGGATGATCGACTCGTCCACCTCGTCGATGTCATGCAGCGCGCCGCACACCTCGCGGACGAACTGGTGGATGAGGTTCTTGGTGCCCAGCTTGGCCTTGTTGTACAGCGCCGGCTTGCCCATGCCACCAAGGTTGCCGTGCACGCCCTCGTTGAGGGTGAACAGCAACTGGTGGTAGTCCTGGCGAAAACGCAGGTCGCGGATCAGGTCGAGGCGCTGGCGGATCGCACGGTAGTCGTAGCTCTTGGAGGCATCCGCGCTTTTCCAGTCGTCCAGACCATTCTCATGATCGTAGGCGGAGGCGAGCTCCGTCCACTGCTCGTAGGTCTCGGCGGCATCCATTTTCTTCAGAATCTGCCGTGATTGAAGTCGCGCTAATACCATTTTCAGTACCTCATTTCATGCAGATGGAGGGGGCGAGCCCCTCGCTGTTATCCGCGACTTTCGATTGTCGCCTTGTTCGTCGGGCTCTTGCGGCTGCGCTTCGCGGCGGGTTTGGGTTGCTCGGCTTCCGTCCGGGCCGGCTCGGTGGTTGCTGAAGCCGGCTCGACCGCCGCTGGCGCAGGCAGATTCTCCGGTTCGCTGCTCTGGGTCTGGGCCTGCTCCGCCTGGCTCGCCTCGAACTGTGCGGCAAGCTTCAGGTACTCCTGGGTCGATGCCTCGATGCAGCCGATGTAGAAGTCCATGTCCGGCACGACCTTGCGGTCGGCGAGCACCCCCAGATTGAGATTCTCGTAGATGCCGGTGATTCCGTGGCTGATGCCCATGCCATCGGAAACCGGCACCAGCGGGAAGATCGACACGATGGGCGCTCCGGCGAAATACCGGGTGATCTTGCCCGGGATGCCCGGCACGTTGGTGATGATGGTGTTGATCAGCGGAAACTTGCTGTAGAAGCGGGTCTTGGTCTGGGCCCAGGTGGCCAGCGAGCGCATGTACGGCGGAACCAGTTCGCCGGCCGAGTTGCTCAGGCCGTAGAGCACATCCTTGGCTAGCGGAATGCCACGTTTGGTGCGTCGGTTGACCGCCTCCAGACGTGCGAGTGGGTCCTCGATATCGGTGCCGATGGCGATATACATGGCCGAGATCAGGTTGCCGCCGTCCTTCTTAGCCTCCTCCGCGCGTAACGACACCGGACACATCGATACCAGCGAGCCTTCGACCGGCAACTTGTTGTGCTTGATCAGGTAGCGCCGCATGCCGCCAGCGATGACGCAGATGATGACGTCGTTCAGTGAAGCGCTCGGATAGATCTGGCGGATACGCTTGAGCTCGCCGAGCTGCCAGACATGGCCGCCGTAGGAGCGATGCGGGCTTACTGCGGTATTGAAGATCGTCTGGGGTACGCGGCGCTGCTCTGGGCGCGCGTCGCTGCGCAGGTGTGACAGCAGCTGCACGCTCTTCTGCGCGACCGTGAGGCCGGCCTTCAGGCTTCGCAGCGACTGGCTGATCATGCGCGGAGTGGTGCGGGCCCACATCTCCAGGGGAGTGGGGAGGCGCTCGACATACTCGACGTTGTCGCGTCTGCCGAATTCGTGATTGGGTGTTTCCTCCATCAGCGCCGTGCTCAGTTCGAGGCTGGACTTGCCGTCGACGTAGGCGTGGTGGAAGCGGATCAGCACGGCAAAGCTGTTCGGCGGTACGCCCTTGACGTTGTTCAGCCCCTCGATGATGTAGATCTCCCAAGGCGCGCGATCCATGTCGATGGTCCGTGACATGGTGCGTGCGGTGAAGATGCACAGCTGCCGCCAGTCACCCGGCTGCGGCAGGCCGACATGGCGCACGTGGTACTCCAGGTCGAAACTCTCATCTTCCAGCCAGTAGGGGTCGTCCAGGCGCAGCGGCGCCTGAGCCAGGCGGCGGCGGAACATCGGTGTGGTGTTCAGACGGTCGCCTATGTACTGCAGGATTTCCTTGTGCCTGACGATGCCGTTGGGCGCCGCGCTCTGGTCGCAGAGCCAGAGACTACCGATGACCATCGGCTGGTTCGGCGTTTCGAAGTAGAAGAAGTGTGAGTCCATAGGGGTGAGTTGTTTCATCTGCTTTCCTTCCTGAATGCCCCGGTAACAAGGAAAACGTCGATCGTGCCGCAGGGCCACTGCCCGGCTGGATGGGTTCGACGTGATTCGGCGCTGGAGCCGCAGATGGGGCAAAAGGCGAAGGGTCGTCTTTGCCTCGTTGCCTGCGTGCGGTTGCGTCCGGTCCGGTCTGACTGCGCCGGTTGTTGTTGTTTAAGTGCGACGGGCAGCCTCAGGGCTCTCCCTGGTTCCAGAGACTAAAGGGAAAATTCGAACTCGTCAGCCGTAGAATGACTTATCGGTCGAGAGTCTTGACCTGCAGCAGAAAATCCGCGCGCGGATGCGCGGCGGTTCACGAAAAAAAGCAGGGTTTGATTAGGGGACTTGTCGCTTTTGCGTAACGCGGCTCGCAGCGGACTCGGGCTGGCGACAGACCTAGTCCAGCAGTCGGCGCAGCCCGTCAGCCAGGTCGGTAGCGCCGGCAATCCGCAGGCCCTCGCCAAGGGCGCAGGCGTCGGTATTGTGCTTGGGCAGCAGGAGGAACTCGGGAGCGTCCTGCGCGCGCAGCAGGGTCAGGCGCGAGTAGGGCAGGCGGTTGTCCAGCAACAGGCCCATGAAGGCCGGGTCGCTCCAGGCCTCTACCGGCATTGCCAGCGTGTGGAAACGCCGCTGCAGCTCATCCAGCCCCTGGGCGCTGAGCTGGTAGCGATCGATCTGCGCCGGCAGGGGGATTTCCAGACCACGGCGGCGCGCATAGACGATGGCGCAGGCCATCTCGCCAGCATGCTGTTCGCCGGCCCAGAACAGTCGTTCGCCACGCCAGCTGGCCTGACGCAGCAGCAGCGGGTGGGCGGCATCGCGCAGGGGCAGGGCAAGGTCGAGGGTCTTGAGGAAGTCCTTGTAGCTGATGATGCGCACGTTGCGGCATTGTCCGGCGTAGGACTCGAGGTCGAGCACCGAGCTGGGTTCGTCATCGCCGCCAAGCAGGCCGTCGATGCGCCGCAGGTCGAGGTCGTCAACGATCTCCTGCCGATGCTCGACGATTCTCACCAGCATGGCATGGGCGTCGGCCTTGTCCTCCTGGACCGGCCCTGACAGGGCATCGCGGGGCAACTCCGGCAGGCGGTGCAGTGGTGGGCCCGAGCGCCACCAGATGCTCGGCGAGGGCAGCGGCAGATAGCGAAACGGCAGGCGCAGCTGGCTGGCCTGTTCGAGGATGCGGCGACTGCTGCGGCCGGCCAGGCCGAGGCGCTGGGCAAGAGCGCTCAGGCGAGAGACTGGACGTGGCGTATGCTCGAGCTGGCTCATGGCCTTTTGCTGGCTCCGGGGGCACTGTGCCAGTGTGGCAGAGGCGGGCGGAGGATGCACGGCGTGCCCGCATGGCAACGTGCGCGGCATTTGTCTTGAACAGAAGATGCCTGTGGCAGAATTGCCGTGTTCATTGATGAGGAAGCCTCCATGCCCAGCCTGGTGCTGGATATTGCCCTATCCGCGGAAAAGTTGCTCGCCGTCTATCAGGGGCGCGCGGACCGGGTATTGGTGTTCAGTCGTGATGGCCGCAGGGTCAGCCTGCCAGCCCGACATCTGCGCCCGTTCCTCGCCCACGATGGCGTGCACGGGAGTTTCCGATTGGAGTTCACAGACAGCGGCGAGCTGCTGGAGTTGCGCAGACTGCCCTGAGTCGCCTCGCAAGGTGCCTGCGCGCGCGGCTATACTCTCGCCCCCGCCCGCATCCCTACGAGCTGCCCATGTATTCACTGGCCCGCGACCTGCTGTTCAAGCTGTCTCCGGAAACCTCCCACGATCTGTCCATCGATCTGATCGGCGCCGCCGGGCGCCTCGGTCTGGCCGGCATGCTGTGCAAGGCGCCGGTGGCCTTGCCGGTCAGTGTGATGGGCCTCGAGTTTCCCAATCCGGTGGGGCTGGCGGCCGGTCTGGACAAGAACGGCGCGGCCATCGACGGTTTCGGTCAGCTTGGCTTCGGCTCCATCGAGATCGGCACCGTCACGCCCAGGCCGCAACCGGGCAACCCCAAGCCGCGATTGTTCCGTCTACCGGAAGCCGAGGCGATCATCAATCGCATGGGCTTCAACAATCGCGGTGTCGACGCGCTGGTCGAGAACGTTCGCGCGGCGCGCTACCGTGGCGTACTCGGTATCAACATCGGCAAGAATTTCGACACCCCGGTCGAGCGCGCGGTGGATGACTATCTCATCTGCCTCGACAAGGTTTACGCCCATGCCAGTTACGTCACCGTCAATGTCAGCTCACCCAATACGCCCGGTCTGCGCAGCCTGCAGTTTGGTGATTCGCTCAAGCAGTTGCTCGAAGCGCTGCGTCTGCGTCAGGAAGACCTGACCCGCGAGCACGGCCGGCGCGTGCCACTGGCGATCAAGATTGCTCCGGACATGTCCGACGAGGAAACCGTGCTGGTCGCCGATGCCCTGGTACAGGCCGGCATGGATGCGGTCATCGCGACCAATACCACGCTCACTCGCGACGGTGTGGAGACGCTGGCGCATGGCGACGAAGCCGGCGGGCTCTCCGGGGCTCCGGTGCGCGAGAAGAGCACCCACATCGTTCGCGTGCTCGCCGAGGAGCTCAAGGGCCGGTTGCCGATCATCGCCGCGGGCGGTATCACCGAGGGCCGCCATGCCGCCGAGAAGATAGCGGCGGGCGCGAGCCTGGTGCAGATCTACTCGGGTTTCATCTACAAGGGGCCGGCGCTGATTCGCGAGTCGGTCGATGCGATCGCTGCACTGCCGCGCCGCTGAGGCGCTGCGGGGAAACTAAAAGGGCTCCCGAAGGAGCCCTGGGCTTGCGCCCGCCGCCCGGATGGGGCGTGCTGGAAAAACAGGAATTGGGGGAGTGTAGAGCCTCGGGTCAGCCGACGGCGGAAAGTTGGTTCAGTCGGTGAATGCCGGCGGTGCCGGTGAGTCCGTCCCAGTTGTCTCCACGGCCTTCACGCCAGCCGTTGAGCCAGGCCTGACGTACGGAAGGAAGAGTGAACGGACAAAGATCGCGAGATTTTCCGTGAATGCCATATTGATAACCGCGCATGAAAGCTTTTTCCAACGGATCACGCTTGAGTCTTCTCATAAGGTATTGCCCTCACTGTGACTGTTATGTCCCGTTTGCCTCCGAGGGAGGCTGGCTGCCTTGGCTGCCGGTGGAACCCGTTGCCGGCGTTGCGGGTTCCGGCGTCATCGTTGCGATGATGCCTGTATGGAGTTCTAACGAATGAAGGCGGGCCTGTGAACGACCGTTTTGTCATAAGGACGTAACGCTTTACAGTCGGCCTCCCATAACGAACGAGTCGCATCATTCGCAGGTTTTTCCCAAGGCCTTGCCAGTCGCGGCCTGCAGCCTCTTTCCGACACGGGGTCCTGGCGGACGCTCGCAGCAGGTCGGCGGTACATATAATTGTTTTCAAATTGCTGGTCGCGACTTCTGGTCGCATTTATCCCTTTCTGAAGGTTGCTGGAGTCCCATGTCGGATCGCTACGAGTTTTTCCTGACCTGCCCCAAGGGCCTCGAGGACATGCTTCTGGAAGAAGCCACCCGGCTTGGCCTGGAGCAGGCGCGCAGCCACACCTCGGCGATCCGTGGTGAGGGCACGCTGGAGATCGGCTATCGCCTGTGCCTGTGGTCGCGCCTGGCCAACCGCGTCCTGCTGGTGCTTGCGCGATTCCCGGTGAGCGATGCGCAAAGCCTTTACGACGGGGTGCGAGCGGTCGACTGGAGCCAGCATCTGCGCGCCGAGGGCTCCCTGGCGGTGGAGTTTTCCGGGCACGGCTCGGGCATCGACAACACCCACTTCGGTGCGCTCAAGGTCAAGGACGCCATTGTCGATGCCCTGCGCACGGCCGATGGCGTGCGCCCCTCGGTGGAGAAGATCAGCCCCGATGTGCGCGTGCATCTGCGCCTGGACAAGGGGCAGGCGATCCTTTCCCTCGACCTGTCCGGCCACAGCCTGCACCAGCGCGGTTATCGCCTGCAGCAGGGCGCGGCACCGCTCAAGGAAAACCTCGCCGCTGCGCTGCTGATCCGCGCCGGCTGGCCGCGGATCGCCGCCGAAGGTGGCGCTTTGGCCGACCCGATGTGCGGGGTAGGCACCTTCCTCATCGAGGCGGCGCTGATGGCGGCCGATGTGGCGCCCAACCTCAAGCGCGAGCACTGGGGTTTTTCTGCCTGGCTCGGCCACGTGCCGGCACTCTGGACGCGTCTGCATGCCGACGCCGAACAGCGCGCCGAGGCGGGCCTGGCGCGTCCGCCGTTGTGGATTCGCGGCTACGAGGCCGATCCGCGGCTTATCCAGCCTGCGCGCAACAACATCGAACGCGCCGGCGTCAGCCACTGGGTGAAGATCTACCAGGGGGAGCTTGCGACCTTCGAACCACGCCCGGATCAGAACCAGACCGGTCTGGTGATCTGCAATCCGCCGTATGGCGAGCGTCTGGGTGATGAAGCCAGCCTGCTGTATCTCTATCAGCATCTGGGCGAGCGTCTGCGCCAGAGTTGCTTGAACTGGGAGGCGGCGATCTTCACCGGCGCCCCCGATCTGGGCAAGCGCATGGGTTTGCGCAGCCACAAGCAGTACGCCTTCTGGAACGGCGCGCTGGCCTGCAAGCTGTTGCTGATCAAAGTGTTGCCCGAGCAGTTCGTCACCGAGCGGCGGGCCGCGCCGGCAGTCGAGGCCGCGCCGCAGGTGCGCAACATCGGCGGCAAGCTGGTCGAGCGACCGCCCTCGGTGCGCGTCGAGGCGCCGCGTCTGTCCGAGGGCGGGCAGATGTTCGCCAACCGCCTGCAGAAGAACCTCAAGACCCTCGGCAAGTGGGCGAAGAAGGCCGGCATCGAATGTTACCGGCTGTACGACGCGGATATGCCCGAGTATGCCCTGGCGGTGGACATCTATGGCGACTGGGTGCACGTACAGGAATATGCGGCGCCGCGTTCGATCGACCCGGAAAAGGCTCAGGTACGTTTGCTCGATGCGCTCGCGGCAATCCCGCAGGCGCTGGCCATCGATCCCTCGCGGGTGGTGATCAAGCGGCGCGAGCGTCAGGCCGGGAAGAAGCAGTACGAGCGCCAGGATCAGCAGGGTCAGTTCATGGAAGTCAGCGAAGGGGGCGTCCGGCTGCTGGTAAACCTCACCGATTATCTGGATACCGGCCTGTTTCTCGACCATCGCCCGTTGCGTCTGCGCATCCAGCAGGAGGCGGCCGGCAAGCGCTTTCTCAATCTGTACTGCTATACCGCCACCGCCAGCGTGCATGCGGCCAAGGGTGGGGCGCGCGCCACCACCAGCGTCGACCTGTCGAAGACCTACCTGGACTGGGCACGGCGCAATCTGGCGCTGAACGGCTTTTCCGAGAAGCACCGCCTGGAGCAGGGCGACGTGATGGAGTGGCTGGCAGCCGATCGTGAGGAGTACGAGCTGATCTTCATCGACCCGCCGACCTTCTCCAATTCCAAGCGCATGGAGGGCGTGTTCGATGTGCAGCGTGATCACGTGCAACTGATCGACCTCGCCATGGCGCGGCTGGCCAGAGGCGGGGTGCTGTACTTCTCCAACAACTTCCGCAAGTTCGTGCTGGATGCCGGGCTGGCCGAGCGCTATCAGGTCGAGGAGATCAGTGCGCAGACGCTGGATCCGGACTTTGCACGCAACCCGAAGATCCATCGCGCCTGGAAGATCGGTGCGCGCTGACGGATTGATCCGAACAGGTATTGCGCGTTCTGCCCGGCACCCACTATCGGCCTGGCGTAGGCTGGGCTGCGAGGCCCAGCG
The DNA here is from genome assembly GCF_003052585.1 of Pseudomonas mangrovi. Classification (GTDB taxonomy): domain Bacteria; phylum Pseudomonadota; class Gammaproteobacteria; order Pseudomonadales; family Pseudomonadaceae; genus Aquipseudomonas; species Aquipseudomonas mangrovi. The sequence continues at coordinate 178,293 of NZ_QASN01000014.1, forward strand.
TAGCGCCTCGAGCTGGCGAGTGAGCCCGTGTTGGGCCTCGCGGTGCTCGGCGCCAACCTACAGCGCTGCGCAGGCCAGGCGGCGTGGGCGTCGCTGCGCACTGCAGCCTTCGGTGAGCTGACCAGTCACCACCACGGTAACGCCGTCGAACTCCTCCACCGGGTTGTAGCGCACGTCCGGCCAGGCCGGGCACTTGCCGGTTTCCTTGAGCACGCGCAGCTGATTGTCGATACGGATGGTTTCGATCGGTGGCTCTGCCGCCACCCGGGCCTTGCCGGAGTCTGCGCGGGCGATGAAGCGCACCGCCTTGAGGTTGACCAGCAGCGAGTCGGGCGCAACCAGGAACGGCTTGTTCTTGTCGCCGCCGTCGTCATCGAACTCGGGCAGATCCGGAGCGCGGAAATGGCTGCGATCCAGCACCAGGTCTCCGGTCACCGTGGTCACGCCATTGGCGCGCAGGTCACGCAGCAGCAGCCAGAGCTTCTCCATGTTCAGCTTCGGATCGCCGCCGCCCTTGAGATACAGGTTGCCGTGCAGGGTGCCGTCGCGCAGCGGGCCGTCCGTATGGAACTCGGTTTTCCACTGATGATTGGGCCCCAGCAGCTCCAGTGCCGCGTAGGTGGTGATCAGCTTCATGGTCGATGCGGGGTTGACCTGGGCATCGGCGTTGACCAGCGTCGTGGCGCCCTGGCCGGTCAGTGGTATGAGCGCGAGCGACAGCGAACTGGTCGGCAGCTTGTTGTTCTGCAGGGCTTTCTGAACGCCTTCTGGTGCGACGGTACGTAGTGGAGTGGCGGCGGTGGCCAGGGCTACCGGTAGAAAAAGACAGGCGATACCGAGACTCAGGTGGCGCAGGGTTCCGATCATCTGGTGTACCCCTTGGTGAAGGCAGGAAGGTGGCGGCAAATAGGTGCAGTATGCCGCAAGGCAGGGGCGTTGCGGGCCAGGCCGCAGACGCTGGCAGCCCGATATCTTCGCCACTGGTCGGAAGCCTGGCGCAGTGGGCGCGGGCATCCGCGCAGCGAAGCTGCTAAAGTGCGCCGCTTAATTACTTCGAGGACTCACTGCATGGCTACCAATCGTTCCCGCCGTCTGCGCAAGAAACTCTGTGTCGACGAGTTCCAGGAACTGGGTTTCGAGCTGACCTTCGAGTTCCGCGAGGGGCTTTCCGAGGCTGAACTGGATGCCTTCGTCGAATCCTTCCTGCGTGATGCGATCGAGGCCAACGGCCTGGGTTATGTCGGTGGTGAAGACTACGGCTTCGTCTGCCTGGGCCGTCGTGGCTCGGTGAGCGAAGAGCAGCGCGCCCAGGTCGAGACCTGGCTCAAGGCTCGCAGCGAACTGAAAGACTCCAGCATCAGCCCCCTGCTGGATGTCTGGTATCCGGAAAACCCGGTCAGCGCAGTCTGACCGAGCCAGCGACTGCCGAGCCTTCGGTCGTCGCTGATCTTCGAGTCGCCGCGGGATGGTGTCACTGTCCCGCCGTGCACTCCAGCGCTCAGCCGCTCGTGCCCAGCGCCGTCTGTAGAATTCTGTCCTCATCTACCGCATCGATCTGCTCCGTCGCGAGGAATCGCTCGGCGTAGTCGCGGTAGACGCCTGCGCGCACGAACAGCTCGAACAGCTGCGGATCGACGTGGGCGTGGCGACACATGTCGGCCATGATCGTCAGTGCTTCGGAAATCGGCTTGGCCTTCTTGTAGGGGCGATCAGCGGCAGTCAACGCCTCGAAGATGTCGGCGATGGCCATCATCCGCGCCGGCAGGCTCATCTGCTCGCCGGTCAGGCCGCGCGGATAGCCGCTGCCATCCATCTTCTCGTGATGCCCACCGGCAATCTCGGGAACCTGCGACAGATGCGGCGGCAATGGCAGATGGGCGAGCATGCGAATGGTCTGCACCATGTGGTGATTGATGATGTAGCGCTCTTCCTCTGTAAGGGTGCCGCGCGCCACGCTCAGGTTATAGAGCTCGCCACGATTGAAGCGGTACTGCGGTACCCGCATGTTGAAACCCCAAGGGTTGTCCGCCTCCAGGCGTTCGCCGGGCAGCCGTTCGACCAGGTGTTCAGGGCGGTCGGCAAGCAGCGGTTCGGCGACCGGCAGCGCAGGCGCCGGTGTGCGTGCCATGCGCTGGGCCTCCTCCCAGGACACGCCGATGCGGTCATCCAGGGTGCGCAACCAGGTGCGTCCGGCAATCTGCCGCAGGCGCTCGAGATCTTCTGCAGCCACACGTTCGGCGCCCAGGTTGCAGCGCGCGACGAACGTAAAGTCATCGTCGAGCTGCGCCAGCTGCCGATCCCTTGCCTGACTCAGGCTGGCACTGTCGGCGCCTTCGGCCAGCCCCTGCCAGTAGTCGATCCAGGCATCGCGCTTGAGTACCTCGAAGCGAGTGCGGATTTCATGGATGCGATCGGTGATGCACTCGAGCTTGGTTGCCTTGTCCACCACGTATTCGGGCGTGGTGACTTTGCCGCAGTCGTGCAGCCAGGAGGCGATATGCAGCGCCTCCCACTCGTCCGCAGAGGGCTGGAAGTCGGCGAAACGCTGCTCATCCCGAGCGGCGGCCTGGGCCAGCATCAGGGTCAGTTCAGGGACTCGCTGGCAGTGTCCTCCGGTATAGGGGCTCTTGGCATCGATCGCGCCGGCGATCAGCTGGATCACGGCATCCAGCAACTGCTTCTGGTTGAGCAGCAGGCGCTGGCCGTCGATGCACAGCGCGGCGACCCCGGAGATCGCTCGGCACAGTGCAATTCGCTCGGGACGGAGCAGGCTGCTCTGGTCCTCCTCGCCGGCGTCGCGCTGAAACAGCACCAGAACGCCGACGGCGACGCCGCGCCGATTGTGCAGGCCGCAGGCGACCAGGCGCATGCGCGGGCTGTCGAGGCGGTGCAGCAGCGTCTGATACTCGCCTGCGCGCTCGAAGCCCAGATTCAGGCTCAACGCCGCATCGCCGTCGGCAGCCTGGCGCAGCCAGTCCGGCAGTTGCGTACTGTCGGCGGGGTAGGCAGGCATGGCCTGCGCCTGCTGGGTGGCGCCGTCGATGATCAGTTGCTGAGGCTCGAGCGAGCCGCTGCGCTCGTCGATCAGGTAGAGCAGCCCGCCGTCGGCCTCGCTGATGTCGAGGGTTTCCCGCAGGACCTTGTCCAGCAGCGCGTCGAACTGCTGTTCGGCGGAGAGGCTGGCGCTGATCTCGATGAAGCTGGCCAGTGCGCTCTTCATGTGCGCCATGCTCAGGGCCAACTGATCCAGTTCGAGAATGGGCGAGCGACCACGGGCCGGATAGTCGAAGTCGAAGCGGCGAATCGCTTCGGCCTCCTTGACCAGCGCGCGCAGTGGCCGTGCCACCACTCTGGAGCTGAGCCAGCCAACCGGCAGACTGAGAAGCAGGATGCCCAGTGTGATCAGCGCGCCTTGCCAGCGGATGCGGTAGGCGTCGGCCAGCAGTTCGTCCTCGGGTACCAGCAGGGCCAGCTGCAGCCCGCTTGGGCCGCCCTCGTCGATGTGGCTGCGGGAAACGATCCAGTTCCTGCGCTCGAGCAGAAGGCGGCCTTTGCCGCCTGCTGCCGGGGCCTGCTCCAGCAACGTGGCGAATATCGGCGACAGATCAGCCACGCTGGCCTGGCGCTGTACGCCCTCGCTGACCTCGATCAGGCGTTCGCCATGCGGATAGGCGACAGCTTTGCCCTGGGCATCGAAGAGGGCGACTTCGGTCGAAGGCGTGATCTTGTGTCGCGCCAGGGTCGCGGAGAGGTCGGCGAGCGTCAGGTCTGCGGCCAGCACCGCCGTGGCGCCGCTGCGGCGGGCCAGAGTAGTGCCGATCTCGTCGGTGGAGAAAAACAGATAGGGCAGGGTGGTGATCTGTTGGGTCTGCCCCTGCGCCTCGCTGAACCAGGGGCGAGTACGCGGATCGTAGCGCTCGTCCGGCAGCGTGCGCTGGCCTAGCGGCTGCAGCTGGGCATCGAAATACAGGTGGCGTGCGTTCAGTCGTTCGCCGTCGCGCTCGATCGACCAGACCTGGAAAGCGGCTTGCTCGCCACTGTCGAAGCGCGTGCGCAATGCGTCGGAACGCAACGGCCGGACCATGAAGAAATCGCCATCCTCATAGCCCAGATAGAGTGAGGCCAGGCGCGGGTTGTCGCGCAGGGCCTGGGCGAAGACCGGCAGCAGTGCCAGGCGGGCGTCGAGATCACGCGCCTGGGTGGCCGGGTCGAGCGCCAGCAGCGCGAGCAACTGGCGGATCGGTTGATAGGTGTGGCGAATGTCGCGCTCGACATCCTGGCGGGCGCTCTGGAACAGCTGCTCGCTGCTGGAGTAGATGATCTGCGAAGCCTGCCGGTAGTTGAACAGGCCCAGGGTGATGCCGGTAAAGATCAGCAGCAGTGCGAAAAGCATGCTGATGTGCAGATGCAGCGGGAAACGGCGTCCGCTGCGCGATCTGGGTCGGTGCATGGCGCTTCACTCCCTGGCTGGCCGTGCTGGCCTGGCAAGCATAGTGAAGGGCGCGCCGATTTGCTCCGCTGCTTGCGTCAGTCCTTGCGTTTGCGGGGCGCCTTGAGCGGATGTGCCGGATCGAGTCGATATTCCGCCGCCAGCCGGACCAGCAGTCCGATCGCCAGGGCCAGGGCGAAGCCGTAGAGCCCGCCGAGCAGACGAGGTTCCAGCTGCGTCCAGTCCGCTGCGAGGCTTTCCGCCAGGAGCAGGCAGAGGCTGATGCTCTGCAGCATGAACAGGCGATAGCTGTTGGCCTGGATCGCGCGGCTGAGCATGATCAGCGGCAACACCAGAGCGACCATGATGGCGGGGTTCTGCAGGCTGTGTCCGAGCAATGCCAGCAGCGCTGCCACCGCCAGACTGCTGCTGCAGGCCTGCACCGCCTTGCTGCGACTGGCGCGGGCCTTCAGATGCAGACTGCCGAGCACCGTCAGCGTCAGCCAGTAGCCATGTTCCAGTTCCAGCAGCACCACTGCTGCACCGGCCAGACCGAAGGCGAGGGTGCAGCCGAGCGCGTGCAGTCGCCACTCACGCTGGGGCAGCCGCGCTGCGTGCCTGCGCAGAACCTTGAGCAGATTGCGCAGGCGCGGCATGTACGGCCACATCCGCAGCCCGTGCGCGCCGCGCAGGCCGAAGGCGAGCAGCGCAACCCAGAGCCCGCCGACGCAGAACAGCGCAGCCACGGCGGCGGGTGTCGGCAGCTCGCTGGTGGCCTGGTAGCTCTGGCCCAGGCACAGGCAGATCGCGATGCCCAGCCCGAGCTTGCCGGCTTCCACACCGAAGCGTTGCAGCCAGGCGAGCAACAGGCCGCAGGCGGCGAACAGCAGCAGACTTGCGCTGGCGTCCGCGGCAACCCACAGGCCCAACCCGGAACTGCACGCGCCCAGGCTGATCAGCAAAAGCATGCGCGGCATGCCGAAGCGGTGCAGCGGGTTGGCGCGTGCCGCCTGGAAAGCGCCGAGCGCGGCCCAGAGAAAGCCCGGGTGACCGCTCACCAGCCCGAGCAGCAGCGGCAGCGCGCAGCCGAGCCCGGCGACTATCGCCGCACCCCAGGCGGGGGCGCGTGGATGCCAGCGCCGACGGGCGGAGTTAAGGCTGCTCACCGCGCTACACCGGGCTCGTGCGGCCGGTCATCTCGCTGGCCATCTCGCTCGCATAGCTGTCGGTCATGCCAGCGATGAAATCGATCACCCGCATGAAGGAGCGATGCAGCGGCCAGTCCGGATGCGGCGCGCTGTGACCAAGAAGGTCGAGAATGCGGCGGTTCTTGAACGACAGCGCGCCACCGCCATGCTGTTCCAGGGCTGCGCCACAGAATGCATTGAGAAGAATCTCCAGGGTGGTGTAGGCACCGATTTCATGCAGGGTCTTGCGCTTGTCGTGGAAGATCTTTTCCCGCGCCATTGCCTTGGCCTGCTGTACGCAGCGTTTGGCCGGACCATGCATGTGTTCGACCAGATCACCCTGCAGGCTTCCCGCCAGGAGTGCCGGCTGCTGATCGACGAAGGCCCGGGCCGCCGCGTTGGTCAGGTGCTCGATGGCCTTGCCGCGCAGGATTGCCAGTTTGCGTCGGCGCGAGTCGCGCGGGCCGAGCTGGCGGTAGGTTTCCGGCAGGTCGTCGCCGACCAGGCCGAGCAACACTGCTTCCACTTCGGCGTAGTCCAGCAGTTCCATCTCCAGGCCGTCCTCGAGATCGATCAGGCCGTAGCAGATGTCGTCCGCAGCCTCCATCAGATAGACCAGCGGATGGCGCGCCCAGCGCTCCTCTTCGAGCTTGGGCAGCTCGAGCTTGTGGGCGATCTGCTCAAGCAGAGCCAGCTCGCTCTGGTAGCAGCCGAATTTGTGCTTCTTGTAGCCGAGCGCCTCGGCATGGCGCGCGGTCCAGGGATATTTGAGGTAAGTACCGAGGGTCGCGTAGGTCAGTCGGGTGCCGCCATCGAACTGGTGGTACTCCAGTTGGGTCAGCACCCGGAAGCCCTGGGCGTTGCCTTCGAAGTTGAGAAAGTCGCCGCGCTCCGTGGCACTCATGCCATCCAGCCAGCCGCGTCCGGCGGCCTGCTGGAACCAGTGGCGGATGGCGTCTTCGCCGGAGTGACCGAAGGGCGGATTGCCTATGTCGTGGGCCAGGCAGGCGGACTGTACGACCATTCCCAGGTCACTCGGCTCGCACCAGTCCGGCAACTGCTCGCGGATCATCTCGCCGACGCGCATGCCGAGTGAGCGGCCGACGCAGCTGACCTCCAGCGAGTGGGTCAGGCGGGTGTGGATGTGGTCATTGCTGCTGACGGGGTGAACCTGGGTCTTGCGGCCGAGCCTCCGGAAGGCGCCGGAAAAGATGATCCGGTCGTGGTCCTTGTGAAAGGGGCTGCGGCCCAGCTCGTCGATGCTGTGGGTCGCCTTGCCGAGGCGTTCGCGGTTGAGCAGTGTGTGCCAGTCCAAGACTGTTCCTCGCCAGTATTCGATATGTCGGCCGCTTGCAGGTCGGGTGTGCGTGCGGCAGGCGTTGTGCAGCGCACAAGCTTCGGGTTTCGCTGGCCGCACTGCAAGCCGCCAGGGTGGTGATTTTTCGAACCCGTCGCTGGAAAAAGGTGCGAATAGCCGGCAGGGTGCGCATCCGTCATGTGACGGGGCTCTCGTCGAGGAACACACGATGCGCAGAATGCTGATGATCGGATGCATGGCGATGCTGCTGGCGGGCTGCGGCCAGCCGCTGCCACCGGACAAGGCGGATTATGCCGGCACCTGGCAGGGCAATGGCGTGATGCTGCAGATCGCGGCGGATGGTCGAGTGGATTACCAGCGCGTGGAGGGTAGCCGGACGCGCTCGGTGTCCGGGCCGATCAAGGCGTTTCAGGGCGACAGCTTCTCGGTGGGCATCGGCGCGTTGAGCACGCTGTTCGAGGTGTCCAGCAAGCCCAGCGAAAGCCAGGGCACCTGGCGCATGACGGTCGATGGCGTCCAGCTCACGCGAGTGCCCTGAGTCCGCTAGCCTTCAGGCGTGGACACATTCTCGCTGGCCGGGCGTGGCAGCGGCTGGCGCGTTTCTTCCTGGGTCGCACGCCAGGCGCTGATCAGTGGGTAGACGGCCAGCGCAATGCGTGCGACCCGCCCGAAAATCCCCAGGCGTTTACCAAACAGCGTCAGCACCAGTGCACCGCCCATGGCCAGTGGCGTCCTTCCACCAATCGAGGCGCCTGGGCGATTCCACAGACCCTTGAGTTGCTCGAGCGGGTGGATAAGCGGTTGCACGTGGTAGCGCGCCTGCTGGCGATGCATTTCCAGGCGCAGACGAACCAGCTCCTTGCGCATCGCCAGGCGATGCGCGCTCGATAGTGGTCGGCTCATGGCAGCAGGTTCTCCCGGGTTCTGGCCAGTTCTTCGAGGGTCGTCTGGAAAGGCGTTTCGCCACGCTGCACCAGGCTCCGAGCGCGCAGCAGCGCAAACGCCAGGCCGCATCCATAAATCAGGCAAAGGCCGATCGCGGCGAGCAGTCGGTGACTGTCCCAGAAGTGGATCATCAGCGCCGCCGACAGTCCGACCAGCAACAGCAGGCCAAAGATCAGCGCGACACCGGCGAACAGAAACAGCTGGAAAGAACGCGATTTCTCTTCCTGAAACTCGATGCCGAGCAGCTCCAGATGGCTTTGCAGCAGGCCGACGGCAACCCCGCCGAGCTTTTTCAGCGACGGTCGAGGCGCCTCGTCGGAGGTCTGCGAGTAGTGGCTTGTCTCGTCCATGGAGCGGCTCAGCGACGGCTGACCAGCAGGCCCAGCAGGAAGCCTACGCCCGCGGCGATACCGACTGATTGCAGAGGATGTTGATGCACATATTGCTCGGTGGCCTGGACTGCTGCGCGGCTTTGCTCACGCAGGCCTGCTTCGCTGTCCTTCAGCAGGGTCTTGGCGCGCTGCAGGTTTTCGTTGAGCTTGTGACGCAGCTCCTCGGTGCCGGCGCCGGCGAGCGTCGAGGTGTGCTTGAGCAGGCGTTCGGCATCACCTACCAGGGTGTGAAATTCGGCAACCATGGCGTCCTGGGCGTTGCGCAGGTTGCGCTTGTGCGCGTTGCGATCGATGGCTGTGCCGTTCTGGCTATTGGTCTGGCCGGCTGTGCTGGTGGCGGTACCGGCATTCGGGCTGAGCGCGTCGACAGAAGTCGTTGGGTTGGCCTGGTTCATGGGGTTTCTCCATCCAGTTGTTGTAGGGCTTGCCTGAGGTTCGAGTCGCGGCGAGCGACAAGGGTTCAACCTGTTTTCCCGAGTGGCTGGTACAGAGCTTGCTTCGCGCTGGTGCGCCCCACCTTACGCTCGCCCCAAAACGGTACGGAAGGTCGCGTGCATTAGCTCCGGTCTCGTTTCATCCTTTTGAAAAGGTTGAATAATTTTTTATTTCGGACGTGTTCGGGAGCACCCTGCCGGCGCTTTCGTACTCCTAAAGATTCTCGCTACGCCCCGTTTTGGGGCATGGCGAGTCGAGATCGGTCTTTTTTGGTGCCTTTCGCTGGGAGAACCGATGGAAAACCTCAATAGCGCCGTGGAGACCCTGGTCCACGGCTCCAACACCCTGTTCCTGCTGATGGGCGCGGCCATGGTGCTGGCCATGCATGCCGGTTTCGCTTTTCTCGAAGTCGGGACTGTGCGGCACAAGAACCAGGTCAATGCGCTGTCGAAGATCATCACCGACTTTGCCATGTCGGCACTGGCCTATTTCTTCATCGGCTACTGGGTCGCCTACGGCGTGAACTTCATGGCGCCTGCGGCGGCGCTGACCGCAGAGAACGGTTACGGGCTGGTCAAATTTTTCTTCCTGCTCACCTTTGCTGCGGCGATTCCGGCGATCATTTCCGGTGGCATTGCCGAGCGCGCCCGTTTTGCGCCTCAGTTATGCGCCACCGTGCTGATCGTGGCGTTCATCTACCCGTTCTACGAAGGCATCGTCTGGAACGGCAATTTTGGTCTGCAGGAATGGCTGACGGCCCGTTTTGGGGCGCCCTTCCATGATTTCGCCGGCTCCGTCGTGGTGCATGCCATGGGCGGCTGGCTGGCGTTCGGCGCGGTGGTCCTGTTGGGGCGGCGTGATGGACGCTACCGCGACGGCCGCCTGGTCGCATTCGCGCCCTCGAGCATTCCCTTTCTGGCGCTGGGTTCGTGGATCCTGATCGTCGGCTGGTTCGGCTTCAACGTGATGAGTGCACAAAGCCTGGCAGCAGTCAGCGGACTGGTAGCGCTCAACTCGCTGATGGCAATGGTCGGCGGCACCGTGGCGGCGCTGGTGGTTGGCCGCAACGACCCGGGCTTTCTGCACAACGGCCCGCTGGCCGGACTGGTCGCAATCTGCGCCGGCTCGGATCTGATGCATCCGATCGGTGCGCTGGCGACCGGCGCGGTCGCAGGCGGGCTGTTCGTCTGGAGCTTCACCGCGGCGCAGGTGAAATGGAAAGTCGATGATGTGCTCGGTGTCTGGCCGCTGCACGGTATCTGCGGCATCTGGGGCGGCCTCGCCTGCGGCATCTTCGGTCAGCAGGCGTTGGGCGGCCTGGGGGGGGTGAGCATGCAGAGTCAGTTGCTCGGCAGCCTGCTCGGTCTGCTGCTGGCGCTGCTCGGCGGTTTCCTGGTCTACGGCATGCTCAAGGTACTGATCGGCATTCGGCTGAGCCGTGAAGAGGAGTTCAATGGCGCTGATCTGTCCATCCACCGGATTGGTTCGACCAGCCAGGACTGATTGCCGACTTGCGTTGGTGAAAACGAAAACGCCCCGCTCAGCGGGGCGTTTTCGTTGCGGCTGCTACCACAGCGGCATGGTGTAGCTGACGATCAGTCGGTTCTCGTCCAGGTCGTTGCCGAAGTTCGAGCGGACGGTTGCGTTGCGCCATTTTACGCCGACGTTCTTCAGTGGGCCGTCCTGGATGACGTAGGCGATATCCATGTCGCGTTCCCACTCGCGTCCTTCGGACAGGCCGGCACCACGGTCGACGTTGTCGCCGGAGAGGTAGCGGGTCATGAAGGTCAGGCCGGGAATACCCAGGCCGGCAAAGTTGTAGTCGTAGCGCACCTGCCAGGACTTCTCGTCCTTGAAGGCGAAGTCGCCGATCTGCACGTAGTTCACCAGGTAGGGGTCGGATGCGTTGACGTAGGCATACCCGGTGTCACCGCTCATGCTCTGGTAGCCCAGACCGAAGCTGTGGAAGTTCAGCGCGTAGGTGAACATGGCACCGAACGCCTTGTTGTCGACATTGCTGCTGCCATCATCCTTGGAGCGGGCGAAGCGCAGATCGGTCTTGAACGACTGCTTGTCGGCGATCGGCAGCACGTGGATCAGGTTGACGATGTGCTGCTTGTAGAAGCCGTCGAGCTCACCGTAGTGGTAGCCGGTGCTGAGTTGGTCATTCCATTTGTAGGTGGCGCCGGCGAAGTTGAATTCGTCGCTGTCGCTGCCGCCGCGGTAGGTGATGCCGCGGACCCCGCCGGCGCCGGTGCCGGCATTGCGGCTGTTGGTCGGCAGCATGGTTTCGTGGTCAGACGAATCGCGATAATTCACGCGGCTGAGCTGACCGGCATCGAGACTGAGGCCGGCGATCTCCATCGAGTTGACGTGAACGCCCTGGAAGCTCTGTGGCAGCAGGCGCGAATCGTTGGCCTGGAGCACGGGAATCTTGGGCATCAGGGTGCCGCCCTTGAGCACGGTCTTGGAGACGCGCAGCTTGGCGGTGGCGCCCAGATCACCGTAGGTATCCTGGCTTTCACCCGTTTCGCGGTCCACCTGCAGCAAGCCTGTGCCGCTGGTGCCGCGACCGGAGTCGAGCTTCACGCCCAGGGTGCCGATCGCGTCCAGGCCGAATCCTACGGTGCCCTCGGTGAATCCGGATTCGTAACGCAGCAGGAAGCCCTGGGCCCAGTCCTCGGATTTGCTGCGGGTCTGCGGGGCCTTGCCGGTCACCACGGGTAGTGCAGGGCTGCGATCCTGGCGGAAGTCGCGGTTCATGTAGAAGTTGCGCAGTTCCAGCGTGGCCTTGCTTTCATCGAGGAAGCCGGCGCTTGCGAGTTGCGGCAGGGTCAGGCTGGCGCCCAGTGCGGCCAGGCTAACGGCACGGGCCAGAGGGGACTTGCTCATTGTTCTTCTCTCCTGAAGTGGGATCGCTAACCGAACGGCTTGTGACCGATCTGTTACAGCCTTTCAAATAAAGCACGGGATGCCGGGTTCGACCTTTAGACTTTAGTCGCCGACCCAGTACGGACGCGGCTCGCAGGGCCGAAGCGCAGCATGACCGAGGCCTGAGCGGGGCGGCCGTCGGTCGGGACGGCTAAACTTTTTGCTGCTGCGGCCGCCAACCGGACACGTCATGTAGTTTCAGGTACGCCGTCATGCTTACCCAGCCGCTCAGCTCGAATTCCTCGCAATCCGTCGGTGCCGCCAACCAGCAGCGCGCCGGTATCGTCCCCCAGCAGACCCTGGCCAATCGGCTCGGTGATCGACTGGGGCTTGCGCCTGGCGCGCTGAACAAGCCGGCCAGTGAATTCACCCCGGAGAAGGTAGCCAATCGGATGCTGTCGTTCATCGAGCAGCGTCTGCAGAGCAGCGCGGGTGACGGCAAGGCCCTGAATGGCTTGCTGCAGCAGGCGCGCGAGGGTATCAAGCAGGGCTTCGAAGAGGCGACCAAGATCCTCGAAGGGCTGGGCATGATGCAGGGCAAGGTGGCGGAAGACATCGACAAGACCCGTGCCCTGATCGATGAAGGGATGGCCGGTCTCGAGCAGCGATTCCTCGGGAGTTCTCCTGCTGCAACACCGGCGCCGAAGCCCGCAGGTGCCGTCGCCGACTACTCGGAGCGTTTGGCTGCGCGGCTGGATACCTTCGATCTGCAGGTGACCACCCGCGACGGGGACCGTCTGCGTATTTCCATCGCCGAAGGCGCAGCCTCCTGGTCGCAAAGGGCCGCTGACGGAAACCAGAGCAGCGGCAGCGTGCAGATGGGGCGCTGGCAGGTCGAGGTCGAAGGCGAACTGGACGCTGGCGAGCGGGAGGCGCTGGGCAAGCTGCTCGGCCAGGTCGAGGAGCTTTCCTCGAGTTTCTTCTCCGGTGACCTGGCCGGTGCCTTCGATCAGGCGCTGGCCTTGAACATGGATGGTGAGCAGTTGGCGTCCATGTCGCTGAAGCTGACCCAGACCCAGGTGCGCCAGGTCAGCGAAAGCTACGGCGAGGTTGCCAGGCAGGGCGGGCAGTCGCCCAGTGCGGTGAACAGCGAATTGCTGGACTACGCGCGCGGATTGCTCGATGCCCTGCGCAGCGCGGATTCGCTGGTGGATGACGGCCGAGAGTTCCTCGAGCGCATGCTCGAAGGCGGGTTGGCGATGGATGGGCGAGTGGATGAGGCAGGCTGGAACAAGGCCGGTCGTCTCAACTCGATGCTGCTCGACGGACTCGAAGGCGCGGGCGCCAGAAAGGGTCCTGACGCCGCCTGAGCCCAGGCTTGCTAAACTGCGCGCATTTCCTGATCTGGAGCGGCGTGCATGCTTCCCGAATGTCAGCTTCTGGGCACTCTCGGTTGCCATCTCTGCGAGCAGGCGGAAGCGCTGCTGATGCCCTTTGTCGAGCATGGCCTGCTGGTCGAGCTGCTCGATATTGCTGAGTCTGACGCGCTCCTGCAGCAGTACGCATTGTCGATTCCGGTGTTGCGTCGCTGTGACAACGGCGCGGAGCTGTGCTGGCCGTTCGACGAATCGCAGGTCGTGCGCCTGCTCGATCTGCGCTGAGTGCTTAGGAAACCTGTACTGCGCGCGGCAAATGCGCCTCGAGGAGGCGTCCCCGCCAGACCTTCGTCCGCTACTTTTTCAGATGTTTCTCAGACGCCCAGGCGGTCGCGCAGATCGTAGTAGGCCGCGCCGATTGCGGTAAACGGAATCCGCAGCAGGCGGCCCCCGGGGAAGGGATAGTGCGGCAACTGAGCAAAGGCATCGAATCGTTCGGTCTGGCCTTGCAATGCTTCCGCGAGCAACTTGCCGGCCAGATGCGTATAGGTCACGCCGTGGCCGCTGCAACCTTGCGAATAGAACAGGTTCTCGCCCAGGCGGCCTACCTGTGGCAGGCGCGACAGGGTCAGCAGGAAGTTGCCGGTCCAGGCGTAATCGATCTTCACATCACGCAGCTGCGGGAAGGTCTTGAGCATCTTCGGCCGGATGATCGCGGCAATGTCTGCCGGGTCGCGGGCGCCATAGACCACGCCGCCGCCGTAGATCAGGCGGTTGTCGGCGGAAAGGCGGAAGTAATCGAGCAGGTAGTTGCAGTCCTCCACGCAATGATTTTGCGGCAGAAGGCTCGCAGCCAGCGCCGCATCGAGTGGCTCGGTGGCGATCACCTGGCTGCCGCAGGGCATCGATTTGGTCGCCAGTTCAGGCAGCAGGTTGCCCAGGTAGGCGTTGCCGGCGACGACCACGTAGCGCGCCTTCACCCGGCCTTGCGGCGTGTGCACCAGCTGGCTGGTTCCGCGCTCGATGCGCAGAGCGGGGCTGTCCTCGTGGATGAGGCCACCGAGTGACTCGACGGCAGCCGCTTCGCCGAGTGCCAGGTTGAGCGGGTGGATGTGCCCGCCGCTGCGGTCGATGCTGCCGCCGACATAGCGCTCGCTGGCGACCATTGCACGCAGTTGCTCGCGATCCAGCAGTTCGACCTGGTCATGCCCGTGGCGTTGCCAGAGGCGTTGCTGCTGTTCGAGATGGCGCATCTGTTTGGTGTTGAGGGCGGCGAAGATGCCGCCGTCGCGCAGGTCGCAATCGATGCCGTACTGGCTGATGCGCTGGCGAATGATGCGCGCGCCCTCGAAGGCCATCTGGCCGATCAGCTGGGCCTGGCGTGGCGCGACGCTGCGTTCGATGACGTCGATGTCGCGGCTGTAGCTGTTGACTATCTGCCCGCCATTGCGGCCCGAGGCGCCGAAGCCGACCTTCGCCGCTTCGAGAACGGTCACTTGCATGCCCGCCTCGCGTAGAAACAGCGCGGTGGACAGCCCGGTGTAACCGGCACCGATGACGCAGACGTCGGTTTCGCTCTCGCCCTGCAGCAGCGGGCGGGTCGGGGCTGGCGTTGCAGAGGCGGCGTAGTAGGAGTCGGGGTAGCTGCTGCTGTGCATCTTTCTGCAACCTCTGTAGCGAATATTTTACGAATGCGCTCGATGCTACTCGCTGCATCCCTGCAATCTCCAGTGCGGCGCGCAGAATTCAATGGAACTGCAACTATTTCAGTCGCTTAGGCAAAAAAGTGCTTGACGCACTCGCTCAGCTCCGTAGAATGCGCGGCCATTGCAGGCACATAGCTCAGTTGGTTAGAGCACCACCTTGACATGGTGGGGGTCGTTGGTTCGAATCCAATTGTGCCTACCAAACAATGAAAAAGGCCGGTCCGAAAGGATCGGCTTTTTTGTTTGCGTGGAATTTGGGTGAAATCAGCGAGGTGAGCATGCGGCGCGATCTGTTGATGATGATCGGTCTGGGGGCGTTGGTAGCGAATTCTGCTGTGCTGGCGCAAGAGCAGTTGCAGCCGTGGACGCCGCGTTCGGAGGAGTCGCGTGCGCAGCTACGCAACGATCCGGTGTGTGTCGAGTTCGACGCCGAGGAACTGGCGAACCTGATTGCTGCGGGCGCGGTGCGCAAGGGCATGCGCGAGGCGGACGTCATTGCGGCCCTGGGGGAGCCAGAGCAGCGCAGCGGCGCCTGGTGGCGCTATCCACACAGCGAGGACGCCGGGCGGATCTACAAGATCCAGCTGGTGATGCGCAAGGGATGTCTGTGGGATCCCGGTCAGCCCTATCTGCATGAGTGGCCACGCTCGCAGTGAGCGTGGCGCAAAGGCTTCAGAGCGGGCTTACGCGGATCAGTGCACCGATGCTGCCATGGTCGAGGTAGGTCAGTTCGCCCGGGCTGAGGCGCCTGTTTTCGCGCAGGCGTTCGCTTTGCAATAGCAGGCCCTGCTCATCGAGCTGATTGACCCAGATGTCGGCCTCCAGCTCCAGGGTTTCGGCGAGGCTGAGGCCGATCACGCCCTGTACCGGGTACTGATCGAATGAGCCTTCGCCGTGGGTGAAGGAGACCTGCTCCATGTTCGCACGCAGCGTCTGTTGCCAGGCCTGGTGCAGGAGTACCTGATAGTTGCCGGATGCCTTCAGCTTGGCTGCCTGGCTGTCGAGCGAAGTGCTGCGCTGGCTCTCCATACCAAGACGATTGGTGCCGGACGCCCAGTCTTCGGCCGCAGGCTGGCTGGCAGGCAGCACCTGGCTGCCCTGGCGGAAGATGATCAATTCGACTTCATACAGGCGCTCTGCCAGTGCGGTGGGGGCGAGTAGTGCCATCAGTAGCGGCAGAAAGCGAAGCAGGCGCATGGTGGGTTCCTTCAGGTCTGGGCGGGAGCGAGGCGTGCGAGCAGGGCCTCGAGGATATTGAAGCGCTCGTCCGGGCGTTCCATGGGAACCTGGAACTTGAACAGGGTCGCTCCTTCGAATTTGTACAGGCGCGGCTGGCTCTGGATCAGCTTGATCAGGGTCAGCGGATCGACGCAGGTATCGGCGGCGAACTCGATGCGGCCACCCTGCGGGCCGGCGTCGATCTTGCGGATGCCGAGCTTCTCCGCTGACAGCTTCATCAGCGTCAGGCGCATCAGGTTGCGGGTCGGCTCCGGCAGCAGGCCGAAGCGGTCGATCATCTCCACCTGCAGCTCCTTCAGCGCGTCCTCGTCGGCGGCCGAGGCGATGCGCTTGTAGAGGATCAGGCGTGCGTGCACATCCGGCAGGTAGTCGTCGGGGATCAGTGCCGGCACCCGCAGGTTGATCTCGCTGCCGCCACCCAGGGGCTGCTCCAGGTTCGGCTGCTCGCCTTTCTGGATCGCCTTGACCGCGCGCTCGAGCATTTCCATGTAGAGGGTGAAGCCGACCGCCTGGATCTGTCCGCTCTGGCCTTCGCCGAGCAGCTCGCCGGCACCGCGTATTTCCAGGTCGTGGGTCGCCAGGACGAAGCCGGCGCCTAGGTCCTGCGCGCCGGCGATGGCTTCCAGGCGCTTCTGCGCATCCTCGGTCATCTGCTTGCGCGGCGGGGTGAGCAGGTAGGCATAGGCCTGGTGGTGGCTGCGACCGACACGGCCGCGCAACTGGTGCAGCTGGGCCAGGCCGAACTTGTCGGCGCGCTCGATGATGATGGTGTTGGCGCTGGGTACGTCGATGCCGGTCTCGATGATGGTCGAGGCGATCAGTACGTTGAAGCGCTTGTGGTAGAAGTCGCTCATTACCTGTTCGAGCTCGCGCTCGCGCATCTGTCCGTGGCCGATGCCGATGCGCGCCTCGGGCACCAGTTCGGCCAGGTCGCTGGCGCACTTCTCGATGGTCTTGACGTCGTTGTGCAGGTAGTAGACCTGGCCGCCGCGCAGCAGCTCGCGCAACAGTGCTTCCTTGATCGTCGGCTGGTTCTGTTCCAGCACGAAGGTGCGCACCGACAGGCGGCGGGCTGGCGGGGTGGCGATGATCGACAGGTCGCGCATGCCGGCCACCGCCATGTTCAGGGTGCGCGGAATCGGCGTGGCGGTCAGGGTGAGGATGTCCACCTCGCTGCGCAGCGCCTTGAGCTGTTCCTTCTGGCGCACGCCGAAGCGATGTTCCTCATCGATGATCACCAGGCCCAGGTTCTTGAACTTCACATCGTCCTGCAGCAGCTTGTGGGTGCCGATGACGATGTCGATCTGGCCCTCGGCAAGCTTGGCCACGGCTTCATTGACGTCCTTGGTCGACTTGAAGCGGCTCATCACCTCGACGGTCACCGGCCAGTCGGCGAAGCGGTCACGGAAGCTGTTGTAGTGTTGCTGGGCAAGCAGGGTGGTGGGCACCAGGACTGCCACCTGCTTGCCACCGTGGGCGGCGATGAAGGCGGCGCGCATCGCCACTTCGGTCTTGCCGAAGCCGACGTCGCCGCAGACCAGGCGATCCATCGGCTTGCCGGAGAGCATGTCGCTGCGCACGGCCTCGATCGCGGTCTGCTGGTCGGGGGTTTCCTCGAACGGGAAGCCGGCGCTGAAGGTGGCGTAGTCCAGTGCCGGGTCGGCGAAGGCGAAGCCCTTGCGGGCGGCGCGGCGGGCGTAGATGTCGAGCAGTTCGGCGGCCACGTCACGCACCTGTTCGGCGGCCTTGCGCTTGGCTTTCTGCCAGGTTTCCGAACCGAGCCGATGCAGCGGAGCCAGGGCGTCGTCGCTGCCGGTGTAGCGGGCGATCAGGTGCAGATTGGCGACCGGTACGTAGAGCTTGGCTTCCTCGGCGTACATCAGGGCGAGGAATTCCGCGGCCTGGCCGTCGAATTCCATGGTTACCAGGCCGAGGTAGCGCCCCACGCCATGGTCGATATGCACCACCGGGGAGCCTTCGCGCAGCTCGGTGAGGTTCTTGATGACGTTCTCGCCGCCGTCGCGACTCTTCTCCCGGCGGCGGCGCTGCATCACGCGCTGGCCGAACAGCGGGCTTTCGGCGATCAGCGCCAGCTCGTCCAGCAGCAGGCCTTCGTCGAGCGGGGCGATGGTGATGCCCAGGCGCTCCTCGCTGGCGACGAATGCTGGCCAGCCGTCGAATTCACGGGGTCGCAGCTTCAGTCGCGCGAGCAAATCCAGCAGCACCTCGCGGCGGCCAGCGGATTCGGCGCAGAAAAGCACCCGGCCAGGATGCTGGTCGAGGAAGCGGCGCAAGGCCGCCAGGGGTTCGCTGGCCTTGGCCTGGATCGCAAGATCCGGCAACGCCCGCGCGGGCAGCCGTTCGCGGCCGACGCCGGGCTCGATGTCCTCGGCGCTGACCACCACGCGCGGCCATTGTTTGAGACGGGCGAAGCAGTCCTCCACCGGCAGGAAGATGTCGCCAGGCGGCAGCAGCGGGCGTTCCGGATCGACGCGGCGATCCTCATAGCGGTGCCGCGCATCGTTCCAGAACTGCTCGGCCGCCTGCTCGATGCCCGGCAGCGAGAACACCTGGGTGTCGCTGGGCAGGTAGTCGAACAGGGTGGCGCTTTCCTCGAAGAACAGCGGCAGGTAGTACTCGATACCGGCCGGGGTGATGCCGCTGGCGAGATCCTGATAGATCGGGCAGCGGCGGAAGTCGACATCGAAGCGCTCGCGGAAGCGCCCGCGGAAGTCGGTCACGGCCTTCTTGTCGAGGGGGAGCTCGCGTGCCGGCAGCAGGCGGATCGATTCGACCTTGTCCACCGAGCGCTGGGTTTCCGGGTCGAAGGTACGCAGTGTCTCTATCTCGTCATCGAACAGATCGATGCGATAGGGCGTGTCGCTACCCATGGGGAACAGATCGATCAGCGAGCCGCGCACGGCAAACTCGCCGTGTTCGTAGACGGTGTCGACGCAGCGATAGCCTGCGGCTTCCAGGCGCGCGCGCATCTGCTCGACGTCGAGCCGCTGGCCGGCGTCCAGCACCAGGCTCGAGCCGAGCATGAAGCGGGTCGGGGCCAGGCGGTGCAGGGCGGTGGCAACGGGGACCACCAGCACCCCGTGCTTGAGCTCCGGCAGGCGATAGAGCGCGGCGATGCGCTGGGAGATGATGTCCTGGTGCGGCGAGAAGACGTCGTAGGGCAGGGTTTCCCAGTCTGGGAAATGCAGCACCGGCAGCGTGGGCGCGAAGAACGCGAGTTCCTGCTCCAGGCGCTCGGCGCTCTGGCTGTCTGCCGTCAACAGCAGGGTAAAGCGCTTGGCGGTGCTGGCGGCCTCAGCCACGGCCAGGGACAGCGCGGCGCCGGGCAGGTTGCCCCAGTGCTGTTTGCCGCTGGCGCTGGACAGTGGCGGAAGACGCAGTACAGGCGCGGTCAGTAGGGACACGGTCGGCTCGTGATGGCGGCGAAGGCGGAATTGTAGCGACTGAGGCTGCCGGCGCAATCGCGACGACTGATTCGTCGCCGTGCGGCGCCAACAATATAAAGTCCCGGCACACTGCAACTGTCCAGCGAAGCGGCTGTCTGTGCATGCGCCGGCGGCAGCGATTGCCGCCACCCCGACGCGTCGTCATAATACAGCCCCTTTTTTCAGCCCCTACATGTGGAAGGTATTGCCGTGACCCAGAAGCCCGACCAATGTCTTGGTGAATGGATTGACCGTGAAGCACTCGCCGAGGCGATGATTCCTCTGATCGGTCAGCTCTACCGCAACAACAGCGTAGTGACCTCTATCTATGGTCGCGGCCTGATCAACCGTTCGGTAATCGCCATCCTCAAGGCCCATCGCTTCGCCCGTCACCGCATGGCCGGTGAGCAGGAGCTGTCGCCGCACGACACCTATCAGGTGCTCAAGACCATGAGCGAGCTGAAGCTCGGCGCGGCCTCGATCGATCTGGGCAAGATGGTTTCCAAGTTCAAGGGTGAGGGCGCCGGTCGCAGCCTGGAGCAGTTCGTCAAGGACGAGCTGGCCGAAGTGGCCGGCAAGCAGAATGGTGCCGCGCGCGAAGGCACCGACGTGGTGCTGTATGGTTTTGGCCGTATCGGTCGTCTGCTGGCACGCATCCTGGTCGAGAAGACCGGTGGTGGCGACGGCCTGCGTCTGCGCGCCATCGTCGTGCGCAAGGGCGCAGAGAACGATCTGATGAAGCGCGCCAGCCTGCTGCGCCGTGACTCCGTGCATGGTCCGTTCGATGGCACCATCACCATCGACGAGGCCAACAACACCATCACCGCCAATGGCAGCCTGATTCAGGTGATCTACTCCAACGATCCGGCCTCGGTGGACTACACCCAGTACGGCATCAAGAACGCCCTGCTGGTCGACAACACCGGCAAGTGGCGCGACGCCGATGGTCTTGGCCAGCACCTCAAGTGCCCGGGTATCGATCGCGTGGTGCTGACCGCGCCGGGCAAAGGCGCGCTGAAGAACATCGTGCATGGCATCAACCATGACCAGATCACCGCCGACGACAAGATCATCTCGGCGGCCTCCTGCACCACCAACGCCATCGTGCCGGTGCTCAAGGCGGTCAACGACAAGTACGGCATCGTCAACGGCCACGTCGAGACCGTGCACTCGTACACCAACGACCAGAACCTGATCGACAACTTCCACAAGGGTGACCGTCGTGGTCGCAGTGCGGCGTTGAACATGGTCATTACCGAGACCGGTGCGGCCACTGCGGCGGCCAAGGCGCTGCCGGCCCTCAAGGGCAAGCTGACCGGTAACGCGATCCGCGTACCGACGCCGAACGTATCGATGGCGATCCTCAACCTGAACCTGGAGAAGGGCACCACTCGCGAGGAAATCAACGAGTACCTGCGCCAGATGGCCATGCACTCGGATCTGCAGAAGCAGATCGATTTCGTCCAGTCCCAGGAAGTGGTGTCGACCGATTTCGTCGGTTCGCGCTATGCCGGCGTGGTCGATGCGGAAGCGACCATCTGCATGGACAACCGGGTCGTGCTGTACGTCTGGTACGACAACGAGTTCGGCTACAGCTGCCAGGTCGTGCGCGTGATGGAAGACATGACCGGGGTCAACCCGCCAGCCTTTCCGCGCTGATTCGCGGTGATAATGAAAACGGGAGCGCAAGCTCCCGTTTTTGTTTTCCGACCTTGGTCGACTTGACTGCCTGTATGGTGAGGTATTCACCGCTGCCCGGGTCGTACGCAGCGCTTGCGGCGGCTGCCGGCGCGGGTCGCCGCAGAGTGTTGCGAGCTGTTGCCGCGATTCAAAAAAGAGCAGTGTCGGGTGGTTGTCGCCGAGCATGCTCTTTATAATCAAGCGGTTTTTTAGCTGGGCAAATGCATCTTCCATGCCAATTCGCGTTGGACTGGATCTGACATCGGTCATTTCCGGTCGTTGCCCTATCCCCTATACAACGCTTTTCAAATCAGCGGTTAGGCAAACCTATGATCAAAATAAAACATGGGCTGGAACTGCCCATAACAGGTGCGCCGGTGCAGCGTATAGAGGCTGCAAGGCCGGTACGCAGTGTCGCCGTCATAGGCTTCGATTATCAGGGCATGAAGCCGACCATGGCTGTCCAGGTCGGTGACCGGGTCAAGCTCGGTCAGCTGCTGTTCTCTGACAAGAAGTCGCCTGGCGTGAACTTCACCGCGCCCGGTGCCGGCGTGGTGAGTGCGATCCATCGTGGCGAAAAACGTGTGCTGCAATCGGTGGTCATCGATCTGGATGGCGACGAGCAGATCAGCTTCGCCGCCTATCCCGCCGATCAGTTGAGTGCCCTGGGCGCTGAAAAGGTTCGCGAGAATCTGCAGCAATCCGGCCTCTGGACGGCTCTGCGTACCCGTCCGTACAGCAAGGTGCCGGCGATCGACGCGGTCCCGTCGTCGATCTTCGTCACCGCCATCGACACCCATCCGCTGGCGGCCGATCCTGCCGTGGTGATCGCCGATCAGGCCATCGACTTCGAACGCGGCCTGCAGGTGCTCGGCAATCTGGCCAAGGTGTTCCTGTGCAAGGCCGAAGGCTCCCAGTTGCCGGGCGAGGCTCTACCCAGCGTGCGCAGTGAGTCGTTCTGCGGCCCGCATCCGGCAGGTCTTGCCGGTACCCATATTCATTTCCTTGACCCGGTCAGTGCCAGCAAGAGCGTGTGGAACATCGGCTATCAGGACGTGATTGCCATCGGCAAGCTGTTCACCACGGGTCAGCTGTCGACCGAGCGCGTGGTCGCCCTCGGTGGTCCGGTGGTTGAGCAGCCGCGTCTGCTGCGCACCCGCCTGGGTGCCAATCTCGACGAGCTCTGTGCTGGCGAGTTGAGCCCGGGCGACAACCGCATCATTTCCGGTTCGGTACTCGGCGGGCGCACCGCTCGCGGTGCATTCGGCTATCTGGGCCGCTATCACCAGCAGGTTTCCTGCCTGCGTGAAGGCTACGAGCGCGAGATGCTGCACTACCTGCGCCCCGGCGTGGAGAAGCACTCGATCCTCAATATCTATGTATCCAAACTGCTGGCCGGCAAGAAGTTCGCCTTCTCCACCAGCACCAACGGCAGTCCGCGCGCCATGGTTCCGGTCGGGAATTACGAGGCGGTGATGCCGCTGGATATCCTGCCCACCCAGTTGCTGCGTGCGCTCATCGTTGGCGACACGGAGACGGCGCAAAAGCTCGGCTGCCTGGAGCTCGACGAAGAAGACCTGGCGCTGTGCACCTATGTCTGCGCCGGCAAGTACGAGTACGGCCCGATCCTGCGGGACAACCTCACCCGCATCGAGAAGGAGGGTTAAGCCTTGGGCATTCGCGCATTCCTCGACAAGATCGAGCACAACTTCGAGAAGGGCGGCAAGTACGAGAAGTGGTACGCCCTCTACGAAGCCATCGACACCTTCCTTTATCGTCCCGGCAGCGTTACCCGGACCACCGCCCACGTGCGTGACGGCATCGACCTCAAGCGCATGATGATCACCGTCTGGGTCTGCACCTTCCCGGCGATGTTCTTCGGCATGTGGAACACCGGCTACCAGGCCAACCTGATCTTCGCGCAGAATCCCGAGCTGCTTGCAGCCCAGGATGGCTGGCGCTTCGCGCTGATCGGCTCGCTGGCAGGGTTCGATCCGAACAGCCTGTGGGACAACTTCATCCAGGGCGCTGCCTACTTCCTGCCGATCTACGCGGTGACCTTCATCGTCGGCGGGTTCTGGGAAGTGCTGTTCGCCTCCATCCGCCGGCATGAGGTCAACGAAGGTTTCTTCGTTACCTCGGTACTGTTCGCGCTGATCGTGCCACCGAGCATCCCGCTGTGGCAGGTCGCACTGGGCATCAGCTTCGGCGTGGTGCTGGGCAAGGAAGTCTTCGGCGGTACCGGCAAGAACTTCCTCAACCCGGCACTGACCGGCCGTGCCTTCCTGTTCTTCGCCTACCCCGCGCAGCTCTCCGGTGATGCGGTCTGGACCGCGGTTGACGGCTATGCCGGCGCCACTGCCCTGAGCCTTACCGCGGCGGGTGGTATCGACGGCGTATTGGCGCAGGGCATCAGCTGGATGGACGCCTTCATCGGCACCATTCACGGTTCCATCGGTGAGACCAGTACGCTGGCGATCTTCATTGGCGGCGCGGTGCTGCTGCTGACCAAGATTGCTTCCTGGCGCATCGTGGCCGGCGTGATGATCGGCATGGTCGCCCTGAGCACCTTGTTCAATCAGATCGGCTCGGACAGCAACCCGATGTTCTCCATGCCCTGGTACTGGCACATGGTCACTGGCGGCTTCGCCTTCGGCATGATCTTCATGGCCACCGACCCGGTGTCGGCGTCGATGACCAATACCGGCAAGTGGATTTTCGGCGCGCTGATCGGCGTCATGGTGGTGCTGATTCGGGTGGTCAACCCGGCGTTCCCCGAGGGCATGATGCTGGCGATCCTGTTCGCCAACCTCTGTGCCCCGCTGATCGACCACTTCGTCATCCAGGCCAACATCAAGCGGAGGCTGGCGCGCAATGTCTAGTCAAAAAGAATCCACCGCTCGCACTTTGACGGTGGCCCTGCTGGTCTGCCTGGTGTGCTCGGTGTTCGTCGCCGGTGCGGCGGTCGCGCTGCGCCCGACCCAGGTCGAGAACCGTCAGCTGGACAAGCAGCGCAGCATCCTGGCCATCGCCGGCCTGGGTGAGGCGGGCATGTCCGCCAGCCAGGTCAAGAAGCTCTACGCCGAGCGCATCACCGCACGTCTGGTCGATCTCGAGACCGGTACCTACAGCGATGCGCACGATCCGCAGACCTTCGATCCGGTGCTGGCCGCCAAGGACCCGAAACTGTCCGATTCGCTTCCCGGCGCCCAGGACATCGCTTCGATCAAGCGTCGTGAGCGCTACAGCGTGGTCTATCTGGTCGAGAACGACGGCCAGATCGATACCGTGGTGCTGCCGATTCGTGGCTATGGCCTGTGGTCGACCCTGTACGGCTTCATGGCGCTGGAGGGCGATCTGAATACCGTGGCGGGTCTGGGTTTCTACCAGCATGGCGAGACCCCGGGTCTGGGCGGCGAGGTGGATAACCCGAAGTGGCGTGGCCTGTGGCCGGGCAAGGAACTTTTCGATGACAACGGCAAATTGTCGGTGGATATCGTCAAGGGTAACGTCGATCCGCAAAGCCCGAACGCCGAGCATCAGGTCGATGGTCTGGCCGGTGCGACCCTGACCAGCAATGGCGTGGAAAACCTCGTCCGCTTCTGGATGGGTGAAAACGGTTTCGGTCCCTTCATAGCCAAAATGCGCGCAGGGGAGGCTTGATCATGGCTCAGCCAGGCATTCGGGAAGTTCTGCTCAACCCGATCTTCAACAACAACCCCATTGGCCTGCAGATCCTCGGGATCTGCTCGGCGCTGGCGGTAACCTCCAACCTCAAGACCGCGCTGGTGATGTCCATCGCGCTGACGCTGGTGACCGGGTTCTCCAACCTGTTCATCTCGATGATTCGCAGTCAGATCCCCAGCTCGATCCGCATGATCGTGCAGATGGTCATCATCGCTTCGCTGGTGATCGTGGTGGACCAGGTGCTCAAGGCCTTTGCCTACTCGCTGTCCAAACAGCTGTCGGTATTCGTCGGCCTGATCATCACCAACTGCATCGTCATGGGGCGCGCTGAAGCCTTCGCCATGCAGAACCCGCCGGTGCTGTCGTTCTTCGATGGCATCGGCAACGGTCTGGGCTACAGCGCCATGCTGATCGCGCTCGGGTTCATCCGTGAACT
This sequence comes from Pseudomonas mangrovi, assembly GCF_003052585.1. GTDB lineage: Bacteria > Pseudomonadota > Gammaproteobacteria > Pseudomonadales > Pseudomonadaceae > Aquipseudomonas > Aquipseudomonas mangrovi. Next base: position 203,440 of record NZ_QASN01000014.1, read on the forward strand.
GTTCGGTGCGGGCAAGCTGATGGGCTACGAGATTCTGCCTGTGATCAATGATGGTGGCTGGTACCTGCCCAACGGCATGCTGCTGCTGCCGCCTTCGGCGTTCTTCCTCATTGGTTTGTTCATCTGGGGCCTGCGCGCCTGGAAGAAGGAGCAGGTCGAGAAGCCGGCCTTCAAGATGGCGCCGCAGGTTTCTAACAAGGAGGCCTACTGATGGAACATTACGTAAGCCTGTTCGTGCGTGCCGTGTTCGTCGAGAACATGGCGCTGGCGTTCTTCCTCGGCATGTGTACGTTCATCGCCATCTCGAAGAAGGTCGAAACCGCCATCGGCCTGGGCATCGCGGTCATCGTGGTGCAGACCATCACCGTGCCGGCCAACAACCTGATCTACGCCTACCTGCTCAAACCGGGCGCGTTGGCATGGGCCGGGCTGCCGGAGGTGGACCTGTCCTTCCTCGGGCTGCTGAGCTATATCGGGGTCATCGCGGCCATCGTGCAGATCCTCGAGATGCTTCTCGACAAGTACGTGCCGGCGCTCTACAACGCGCTCGGCGTGTTCCTGCCGCTGATCACGGTGAACTGCGCCATCATGGGCGGCACCCTGTTCATGGTCGAGCGCGACTACAACCTGGCGGAAAGTACCGTCTATGGCGTTGGCTCGGGCCTGTCCTGGGCGCTGGCCATCGCACTGCTGGCCGGTATCCGCGAGAAGCTCAAGTACAGTGACGTACCCGAAGGCCTGCAGGGGCTGGGCATCACTTTCATCACCATCGGACTGATGTCGCTGGGCTTCATGTCTTTCTCCGGCGTGCAGCTGTAAGGACGGGATGAACAGATGAATTACGAAATCCTACTGGCCATCGGCATGTTCACCGCCATCGTGCTGGCACTGGTGCTGATCATCCTGATCGCGCGCGCCAAGCTGGTTTCCAGCGGCGACGTGACCATCGAGATCAATGGCGAACGCACCATCACGGTTCCGGCTGGCGGCAAGCTGCTGCAGACGCTGGCATCGAACAACATTTTCCTGTCTTCGGCCTGCGGTGGCGGCGGTACCTGCGCCCAGTGCAAGTGTGTGGTCGAGAGCGGCGGCGGCGAGATGCTGCCGACCGAGGAGTCGCACTTCACCCGTCGCGAGGCGGGCGAGGGCTGGCGTCTTTCCTGCCAGACCCCGGTCAAGCAGGACATGAAGATCGAGGTTCCCGAGGAAGTCTTCGGGGTGAAGAAGTGGGAGTGCACGGTGGAGTCCAACCCCAACGTGGCCACCTTCATCAAGGAGCTGACCCTCAGGCTGCCCGAAGGCGAGAACGTCGACTTCCGTGCTGGCGGTTATGTGCAGCTGGAATGCCCGCCGCACACCGTCAACTACAAGGACTTCGACATCCAGCCGGAATATCGCGGCGACTGGGACAAGTTCAACATGTGGCGCTACGTGTCCAAGGTCGACGAAGACGTGATCCGCGCCTATTCCATGGCGAACTATCCCGAAGAGCGCGGGTTGGTGAAGTTCAACATCCGTATCGCCTCGCCACCGCCGGGCCGCGACGATATCCCGGCCGGCAAGATGTCGTCCTACGTCTTCAGCCTCAAGCCGGGCGACAAGATCACCGTGTACGGACCCTTCGGCGAGTTCTTCGCCAAGGACACCGACAACGAGATGGTCTTCATCGGTGGTGGTGCCGGCATGGCGCCGATGCGTTCGCACATCTTCGACCAGCTCAAGCGCCTCAAGTCGACGCGCAAGATGACCTTCTGGTACGGCGCGCGCTCGCTGCGCGAAGCCTTCTACGTCGAGGAGTACGACCAGCTGCAGGCGGAGAACGAGAACTTCCAGTGGCATCTGGCGCTCTCCGACCCGCAGCCTGAGGACAACTGGGAAGGCCCGACCGGGTTCATCCACAACGTGCTCTACGAGAACTACCTCAAGGACCATCCGGCGCCGGAGGATTGCGAGTACTACATGTGCGGTCCGCCCATGATGAACGCCTCGGTGATCAAGATGCTGCTGGACCTGGGTGTGGAGCCGGAGAACATCCTGCTCGACGACTTTGGCGGCTAGCATGCTGCATCGCCGCTATCTGCAGCCCGTCATCGCTGTCGCCCTGGCGACAGCCCTGGCGGGCTGTCCGTTTCAGGATCAGGTGGAAGGCTTTACCGGGCCGACCATGGGCAGTACCTATTCGGTCAAGTACGTGCGTGGCTCCGGCGTTCCCGAGCCGGCCGTGCTGCAGGCGCAGACCGAGGCGATTCTCGCTGACCTGGATGCCCAGCTGTCGACCTGGCGCAGCGACTCCGCTGTCGAGCGCTTCAACGCGCTGCCTGCAGGCAGTTGCCAGAAGATGCCGGCGGATCTGCTCGAACTGGTCGCGGCCGGTGCGTTGCTGTCGGTGGAAAGCGAGGGTGCGCTGGATCTGACGCTCGAACCGCTGCTCAATCTCTGGGGCTTCGGTCCGCAGAGTCGGGGGGAACGCGTCCCCAGTGCCGAGGAGATTGCCGAGGCGCGCGAGCGCACCGGCCTGCGTCACCTGCGTGCGCGCAATGGTGAGCTGTGTAAGGAAGTGGCGCTGCAGCTGGATTTCAACAGCATCGCCGCCGGCCACGCGGTGGACCGCGTGGTGGACCATCTCAAGCAGCAGGGCGTGCGCAGCTACCTGGTGGAAATCACCGGCGAGCTCAAGGCCGAGGGGCGCAAGCCGGACGGCGAGCACTGGCGGATCGCCATCGAGGCGCCGCTCGAAGGCCAGCGTGCGGCCCAGCGGGTGCTTGAGCTGGACGGCCTGTCGGTCTCCACTTCGGGCGACTATCGCAACTACTTCGAGCGCGATGGCCGGCGTTTCTCGCACACCCTCGACCCGCGTACCGGCGCGCCGATCGAGCACAACCTGGCAGCGGTGACGGTGGTCGATCCGTCGGCACTTCGCGCCGACGGCCTGTCTACCGTATTGATGGTGATGGGGCCCGAGCGCGGCTTCGAATTCGCCCAGGCGCAATCGATAGCCGCATTCTTCGTCGTCCGCGAGGATGGCGGTTTTGCAAGCAGAAGCACCGATGCCTTCATTGCATTGTTCGGTGCAGGAGATGGCAAATGACCTGGCTGCTGGTTTTTCTCGTCATGCTGCTGGTGGTTGGCGGCATGGCGATTGGCGTGATCATGGGGCGCAAGCCGATTGCCGGTTCTTGTGGCGGCATCGCCAACCTGGGCATCGAGAAGGAGTGCTCGATCTGCGGGGGTGATCGCAACAAGTGCGAGGAGGTCAACGCCGACGACGGCGCCGAGCCCTCCCTTGGCTACGACGCGACCAAACGCTAATGGCGTTGCGCCGCCGCCAGGCCTAGTCTTGGCGCCAACGATGGCATGATCCATGCGAGCGCGAGCCTGCGTGGGGTTGACGGTGGGTCGATGCCCGCCGGACAGGGCGCGATGGTCGCGTCCACGGCAGTTCTGAAGGAGTGAGCATGGCGGTCTACAACTACGACGTGGTGGTGCTTGGGTCGGGCCCGGCGGGCGAGGGGGCGGCGATGAACGCGGCCAAGGCCGGACGCAAGGTCGCCATGGTCGACAACCGGGCCCTGGTCGGCGGCAACTGCACCCACCTGGGGACCATCCCGTCGAAGGCCTTGCGTCACTCCGTTCGCCAGATCATGCAATACAACACCAATCCGCTGTTCCGCCTGATCGGTGAGCCGCGCTGGTTTTCCTTCCCCGATGTGCTCAAGAGCGCCGAGCGGGTCATCGGCAAGCAGGTCAGTTCGCGCACCGGCTATTACGCCCGCAACCGCATCGACACCTTCTTCGGTACCGCAAGCTTCTCCGACGAGAACACCGTCGAAGTGGTCTGCCTCAACGGCATGCTGGAAAAACTGGTGGCCAAGCAGGTGGTCATCGCTACCGGCTCGCGGCCCTATCGACCGGCCGACGTCGACTTCAGCCACCCGCGGGTCTACGACAGCGACACCATTCTCAATATCAGCCATACCCCGCGCCGACTGATCATCTACGGCGCCGGCGTGATCGGTTGCGAGTACGCCTCGATCTTCAGCGGCCTGGGCGTGCTGGTCGATCTGATCAACAACCGCGATCAGCTGCTCAGCTTCCTCGACGACGAGATTTCCGACGCGCTCAGTTATCACCTGCGCAACAACAACGTGATCATTCGTCATAACGAGGAATACGAGCGCATCGAGGGCATCGAGCACGGCGTGGTGCTGCACCTGAAGTCGGGCAAGAAGATCAAGGCCGATGCGCTGCTCTGGTGCAACGGGCGGACCGGCAATACCGACCAGCTGGGACTGGAAAACATCGGCCTGAAGGCCAATGCGCGTGGCCAGATCGAGGTCGATGAGCACTATCGCACCGAAGTGGGCAACATCTACGCCGCAGGCGACGTAATCGGCTGGCCGAGCCTGGCCAGTGCCGCCTACGACCAGGGCCGTTCGGCGGCGGGCAGCATCGTCGAGAACGGCAGCTGGCGCTTCGTCGACGACGTGCCGACCGGCATCTACACCATTCCGGAGATCAGCTCGATCGGCAAGACCGAGGTGGAGCTGACCCAGGCGAAGATTCCCTACGAGGTCGGCAAGGCCTTCTTCAAGGGCATGGCGCGTGCGCAGATCGCGGTAGAACCGGTGGGCATGCTGAAGCTTCTGTTCCACCGCGAGACGCTGGAGATCCTCGGCGTGCACTGCTTCGGCTACCAGGCGTCGGAGATCGTCCACATCGGCCAGGCGATCATGAACCAGAAGGGCGAGGCGAACAGCATCAAGTATTTCGTCAATACCACCTTCAACTACCCGACCATGGCCGAGGCCTATCGAGTGGCGGCGTTCGACGGGCTCAACCGGCTTTTTTGAGCGGCTCCGGTGCCTGGCCGGACAGGCTCGGAGCGGCGTTTGCGCCTGTCCCAGGGGGCTGGCCGAACCGGGAGAGTTTGTAGCTCACAGACCGTTCTGATTAGCGTTGGGCTTGTTGGCTGGGGGCTGTGGTGCTTAGTCCCATGGACAGGTGGTTTGATACTGTCTGTTTCGCCCTGCTGGGCGAGTTCCTTTTGGCATTGCCCCAAAAGGAACCAAAAACGCTAGCCCCGTTATCCCGCCCGGCTTTGCCGGGTTCCTTCGCTCCGTCGCCGCTCCGAGGGGCCGGCGTATAAGGGCCGTCCCTGGCCCTCTACGCCTTTCGCCGCATCCATGCGGCTCACTCCTCTACACGACGACTCCACTCAGCGGGACAAAAGGGGCGATCGGAGTGACCCGAACGTTGCGTGTTCCAGGTGTGGCGCCCACGCAGGAGCGTGGGCGATATCGGGATGCTGTGATTCAGCGGTCTTTCAGGCGACTCGGTGCCCTGACCCCGTTACAGAAGGCCGAGTGGAGGTGTTGTGCAGGGGGTGAGCGGCCATGGACGGCCGCGCAAGGCGGAGTTGGGCCATGGATGGTCCATCTTCGCCGGCCCCTGGAGCGACGCCGTAGGGAGGGGAGTCTGGTTGCGTAGCGGCCAGACCCGGATGTTGGGGCGCGCTTTCTCTTTGGTTACTTTCTCTTTACGCGGGTAAAGAGAAAGTGACTCGCCCGGGTGGGCGAAACCAGTAGTGCCAGAACACTCAGGAATCAGCTCAGCCCCAAGGCCTCATGCAGCTGAACGGGGAGAAACGCGCATGGCGAGCGAGTTAGCCTGAGCGACTGACTCGAAGCAAAACTTCAATGCCCCGGCGAACCCCCGCTAATCGCCTCCGGCGGCAACGGCCGGGTCAGGAACATCGCCAGCATGCTCAGCGCCAGCATGATTCCCACGGCGTGGAAGGCATCGTTGTAGGCCATGATGCTGGCCTGCTGGTGCACGCTGCGGCTGAGTTCGGCCAGGGCCGCCTGTTCACTACCGAGTTTCTCGGCCAGCAATGCCAGACGTTCGGCGACCTGCGGGTTGCTCGGTACGATCGCCTCGCGCAGGTAGTCGAAGTAGACCTTGGCGCGGCTGTCGAGCAGGGTGGCGAGCAGGGCGATGCCGATGGCGCCGCCGAGATTGCGCAGGATGTTGAACAGGCTCGAGGCTGAGCCTGCGTCCTCGGGTACCAGGTAGGCGGTGGCGATCAGCGAGAGGGTCACCATCACCAGCGGCTGGCCGAGGGCGCGGATGATCTGGATGAGGTGGAACTGCTCGCCGGCAAAGTCCGGATTGAGGGCGCCGGAGGCGAAGCTGGCGAAACCGAATACGCCGAAGCCGATGGCACACAGCACCTTGGGCGAGATGTGTCGCATCAGTCGTGGCACCAGTGGAATGATGAACAGCTGCGGAATGCCCGCCCACATGATCACCTCGCCGATCTGCATTGCGTTGTAGCCATGGATCTGGGCCAGATACAGCGGCAGCAGGTAGATCGAGCCGTACAGGGCCATGCCCAGGCCGATACTGCCGATGCTGGACAGACCGAAGTTGCGATTGCGCAGGATGCCCAGATTGATCAGCGGATTGCTGCGCGACAGCTGGACGATAACGAAGGTGATCAGGCTGACGGCGGCGACACTGCCAAGCCCGGCGATCAGCGGCGATTCCAGCCAGTCCTTGCGGTGGCCTTCCTCGAGAAATACCTGCAGACAACCCAGGCCGACGCCCAGGGTGAGGATGCCGGTGTAGTCGGTGTTGCGTAGCAGCGACCAGTTGGATGGCTTCTTTTCCAGTCCGTAGAGCAGGCCGGCGATCATCACCAGGCCCACCGGCAGGTTGATGTAGAAGATGTACTCCCAACCGAAGTTCTCCGTCAGCCAGCCGCCCAGGGTCGGCCCGATGGAGGGGGCGAAGGTAGCTGTGATGGCGAACAGGGCCATGCCCTTGGCGCGGTGGTGCGCCGGCAGCTTGATCAGGGTCAGGGTGAAGGCCAGCGGGATCAGCGCGCCGCCGGTGAAGCCCTGCAGCGCGCGGAACACGATCATGCTCTCCAGGTTCCAGGCCATCGAGCACAGCAGCGAGGCGATCAGGAAGCCGACCGAGACCCACAGCGCAAGGCGTCTGGCCGAGAGCAGCTGCACCAGCCAGGCGGTCAGCGGGATCATGATGATCTCGGCGACCAGGTAGGAAGTGGAAATCCACGAGCCTTCTTCCAGGGTGGCCGAGAGGGCGCCCTGGATGTCCTTGAGCGAGGCATTGGTGATCTGGATGTCGAGCACCGCCATGAACGCACCGAGCATCGCCGAGAGCACGGCAATCCAGTCGCGCCGACTCGGTTCGTCGGTCGGGCGGATCAGCGCATCGCCGGCCGCGCTCATTCGCCTGTCCGCAGATCGACCTTGACCAGCACCGACATCCCCGGACGAATCAGCCCGGCGAGCGGGTTGTCGGCCGGGATGCTCAGCCTGACCGGAATGCGCTGCACCACCTTGGTGAAATTGCCGGTGGCGTTGTCCGGCGGCAGCAGGCTGAACTGCGCTCCCGAAGCCGCGAACAGGCTGTCGACGCGGGCCTCGATGGGCGTGTCGGGGAAGCTGTCGAAAACCAGTTCGGCGCGCTGGCCTGGCCGCATCCTGCCGATCTGGGTTTCCTTGAAGTTGGCCTGCACCCACAGATCCTGCTCGGGCACCAGCGCCAGCAGGTGGGTGCCGGGCTCGACCACCTGACCGGCGCGGGCGGTGCGTTGGCCTACCAGGCCTGCGCTGGGGGCGAGGATGCGTGTGCGGGCAAGGTTCAGCTCGGCCTGGGCAATGTCGCTGCGAGCGGTCTGCAGCTGCGCCTCGAGGCTGGCGATCTCTGCATCCAGGGTGTGCACCTGCTGGCGCTGCGCGCGCAAGTCGGCAGCGGCCTTGTTCAGTTGCGAGACCGCGACATGCTCATCGGCCGCCAGGCTGGTGACCCGCTCCTCCGACACGTAGCCGGGCTTGCGCAGGGTGGTCGCGCGCTTCAGGTCCAGGCGCACTCGCGCAAGGGATGCCTGGGCCGAGGCGACTTCCGCTTCGCTGGCCTGGATCAGGCTGGATTGTTGGGCGGCACGACTGCGTGCCTGGGCCAGTTCGGCTTCGCGGGTGGCCAGGCTGGCCTGGGCGCGCTCGAGCGCCAGGCGAAAGTCCTCGGCCTCCAGCGTGACCAGCAGATCGCCTTTGGCCACCCGCTGGTTGTCACGCACCGCGACTGATTCGATTCGCGCCCCTAGCTGGCTGGCAACTCGGGTTATGTCGCCCTGCACGTAGGCATTGTCGGTGCTCTGGATGAAGCGACCCTCGAGCAGCCAGTGGAGGAAAAAGCCGCCGGCAATCAGCAGGACCAGAAGCAGAAAGACCGACAGGCGACGCTTGAGGGGGGAGGACATGATTGGATGCTCGGACTGCGGGCAGGCGCACGAATCTAACAATGTTGCGACGGCACAAGTAGAGGGTAGACTTCACAAACTTTGTTGCGTTGAGGGAACAGTCATGGGTCTGGATGATGCGCTGATCTTTACCCGGGTTGTCGAGTGCCACAGTTTTACCCAGGCGGCCCAGATGCTGGGCATGCAGAAATCCACCGTCAGTCGGCGCATCGCCCTGCTCGAGGAGCGGCTTGGCGTACGCCTGCTCAATCGCACCACCCGCAAACTGCGCCTGACCGAGGTGGGCAGTGCCTATTACGAGCGTTGTCGACAGATCATGCTCGACTTCGCCGAGGCCGAGCAGGCGGTGATGCAACTGCAGCAGGTGCCCTCGGGGCTGTTGCGCATCACTGCGCCGATCGAATTCGGGCAACTGTTGCTGGGGCGGGTCATCGGCGCCTTCATGCGCCTGCATCCGCAGATCACCGTCGAGGCCGAGCTGACCTCGCGCGGGGTCGATCCAGTGGAGGAGGGGGTCGACATCGTCATCCGCGTCGGCCAGCCGCAGGACTCCACGCTGATTGCGCGCAAGCTGCTGGAGACTACCCGTCATCTCTGCGCCAGTCCCCAGTACCTGGCCGAGCACGGTCGGCCGACGCGGGTCGAGGAGCTGGCCGGCCATCGTGCCATCCTGCTGCCGCAGGATCCGCCGCGGCACTGGCCGCTGGCCGGGCACAGTCTGCCGTGCCAGCGGGTGTTGTCCTGCAACAACATTACCCTGGCACGTGAGGCGGCGATTGCCGGCGCCGGTATCGCCGTGCTGCCGCGGATGATCGTCGACGCGGCGGTGCAGTCGGGTGAGCTGATCGAACTGTTGCCGGACGCACAGTTGCCGATTGGCGAAATCTACGCGGTCTACCCCTCGCGGCGCTTCCAGGCGATGAAGGTCAAGGCGTTCCTCGACTTTCTCATCGCCCATCTGCCGGTCGAGGACGGTCGTCTGCTGGAGCCCGCCGTCATGCGCCTGATAACATCGCGCCCCTGACTGCGGGCCCCTGTGTTTTGCCCGCCGATTCGATCGATCTGCCGAGAGCCTTCATGAGCAAAGTCCGCACCCGCATCGCGCCGTCGCCTACCGGTGATCCCCACGTCGGCACTGCCTACATCGCGCTGTTCAACCTGTGCTTTGCACGTCAGCACGGCGGCGAGTTCATCCTGCGCATCGAGGACACCGACCAGTTGCGCTCCACCCGCGAGTCGGAGCAGCAGATCTTCGACGCGCTGCGCTGGCTGGGTATCGAGTGGAACGAGGGCCCGGATGTCGGCGGTCCGCACGGTCCGTACCGGCAGAGCGAACGAGGCCACATCTACAAGAAATATTCGGACGAGCTGGTCGCCAAGGGCCATGCGTTTCCCTGTTTCTGCAGTGCCGAGCGCCTGGACGAAGTGCGCGCCGCACAGATGGCGAACAAGGAAACCCCGCGCTACGACGGGCATTGCATGCACATGGACCCCGCCGAGGCACAGCGGCGTGTCGCTGCCGGCGAGTCCCACGTGATCCGCATGAAGGTGCCCAGCGAGGGCGTCTGCGTGGTGCCTGACCTGCTGCGGGGTGACGTCGAGATTCCCTGGGATCGGATGGACATGCAGGTGCTGATGAAGGCTGACGGCCTGCCGACCTACTTCCTTGCCAACGTGGTTGACGATCACCTGATGGAGATCAGCCACGTGCTGCGCGGCGAGGAGTGGCTGCCGTCAGCGCCCAAGCTGATCAAGCTCTATGAGTACTTCGGCTGGGAGCAGCCCAAACTGGTCTACATGCCGTTGCTGCGCAATCCGGACAAGAGCAAGCTGTCCAAGCGCAAGAACCCGACCAGCATCACCTTCTACGAGCGCATGGGTTTCCTGCCGCAGGCGATGCTCAACTACCTCGGTCGCATGGGTTGGTCCATGCCGGACGAGCGCGAGAAATTCTCCCTGGACGAGATGATCGAGCACTTCGACATCACGCGTGTCTCCCTGGGTGGGCCGATCTTCGATCTGGAAAAGCTCTCCTGGCTCAACGGTCAGTGGATGCGCGAGCTGTCGGTCGAGCAGTTCGCCGCCGCAGCGCAGCAATGGGCGTTCAACAGCGACTACCTGATGCAGATCGCCCCCCTGGTGCAGGGCAGGGTGGAAACCTTCAGCCAGATCGCGCCGCTGGCGTCGTTCTTCTTCGCGGGAGCGGTGCCGCTGGACGCCGCCCTGTTCGCCCACAAGAAGCTTGCGCCTGATCAGGTGCGCCAGTTGCTGCAATTGATCCTGTGGAAGCTCGAGGCGCTGCGCCAGTGGGAAAAGGAGCGCATCACCGAGTGCATCCAGGCGGTCGTCGAACACCTGGAACTCAAGCTGCGTGATGCTATGCCGCTGATGTTTGCAGCGATTACCGGGCAGGCCAGCTCGGTCTCGGTGCTCGATGCGATGCAGATCCTTGGCCCGGATCTGACCCGCTTCCGCCTGCGTCAGGCGCTGGAGCTGCTGGGCGGGGTATCGAAGAAGGAAAACAAGGAGTGGGAGAAGCTGCTCGCCCAGATCCCCGCATGACGCTTTCGATAAGTGTTTGTTCTAACGATGAAAAAAGCTGAAGGTGCGGCGCAATAATTTGTTGACAGCCTACCGGGCCGCACCTAATATGCGCCCCGTCCTCGAGATGGGGCTATAGCTCAGCTGGGAGAGCGCTTGCATGGCATGCAAGAGGTCGACGGTTCGATCCCGTCTAGCTCCACCAATCTCGATGCGCCGCGGAAGTTCTCATGAGCTTCGCTTTTGAAGGTTTCGTCCCCTTCGTCTAGTGGCCTAGGACACCGCCCTTTCACGGCGG
>NZ_QASN01000015.1:0-13964 GCF_003052585.1 Pseudomonas mangrovi
GGGTGGACGACGCTTCACCCGTCCACCATTTCCGCGTGCCGGTGGACAAGAACGGCGTTGTCCACCCTACGTCAGCGCCGCGGGCGCCATGCCGGCTTTCGTTCCGCCTCCGCCCGTAGGGTGGACGACGCTTCACCCGTCCACCATTTCCGCGCGCCGGTGGACAAGGAGAGCGTTGTCCACCCTACAGTTGCCCGCGCGCCATACCGGCATTGGTCTGCCAACCGCCAGGCGGCGATGAGCGCGCAAACGCTCGGGAACGGCTTTCAGGGAATGATCCGGATCAATCTTCCTGCGCTTTGCATCAGGCGAATGCAGGTCGATTCACGAGGCTGAGCAAGATGTCCGGCGCGCGCCGGCAGGCCTAGTCTCTGGGCAACCCTTTTCAAGCGTTGCAGGAGAGTCGCCATGGAGTTCAGCTACAGCCCGAAAGTCGAAGCCCTGCGCCAGAAGGTGCGGGACTTCATGGATCAGCACATCGTTCCGCGCATCGGCCAGTGGCACCAGGAGGTCGCCGCCGGCACCTACCCGGTGTCCTTCATGGACGACCTCAAGGCGCTGGCGAAATCAGAAGGATTGTGGAATCTGTTTCTGCCCTCGCTGCACGCGGACGAGCCGGGCATGGGCCTGTCCAACCTCGAATACGCGCCGCTGGCCGAGATCATGGGCCGGGTGCACTGGGCCTCCGAGGTGTTCAACTGCAACGCCCCGGACACCGGCAACATGGAGCTGCTGCACATGTTCGCCACCCCCGAGCAGCGCGAGCGCTGGCTGCTGCCGCTGCTGCACGGCGAGATCCGCTCGGCCTTCGCCATGACCGAACCGGACGTACCCTCCTCCGACGCCGCCAACATCCAGACGCTGATCCGTCGCGACGGCGACGACTACGTCATCAACGGCCGCAAGTGGTTCATCACCAACGCCTCGCACCCCAACTGCAAGCTGCTGATCGTGATGGGCAAGACCGACCCGGACGGCGAGGCGCACCGCCAGCAGAGCATGATCTTGGTGCCCTTCGACACCCCCGGCGTGGAGCTGCTGCGCAACATCCCGGTGCTCAACCACATCGCCCCGGAAGGCCACAGCGAGCTGCTGCTGAAGAACGTGCGGGTGCCGGCGAGCAACCTGCTCGGCGGTGAAGGCGACGGCTTCATGATGGCCCAGGCGCGCCTCGGGCCGGGGCGCATCCACCACTGCATGCGCTCGATCGGCATGGCCGAGCTGGCCCTGGAGCTGATGGTCGAGCGCGCCCAGGAGCGCAAGACCTTCGGCCGCTACCTGCATCAGTACGCCAACGTCGGCGACTGGATCGCTCAGTCGCGGATCGAGATCGAGCAGGCGCGCCTGCTGGTGCTGAAGACCGCCTGGCTGATCGACGAGGTCGGCGCCAAGGGTGCGCGCAAGGAGATCTCGATGATCAAGGCGATAGTGCCGCGCATGCATGCCCAGGTGGTCGACCGCGCCATCCAGGTGTTCGGCGCCATGGGCCTGACCCCGGACACGCCGCTGGCCGACCTCTACACCAGCGGCCGCGCCCTGCGCTTCGCCGACGGCCCGGACGAGGTGCACCTGAAGACCATCGCCAAGCTGGAACTGGCCGCCAGCCAGGAGCGCCGTGGCGCGACGGCGGCCTATCTGACGCCGCCGCATTGAGCCCCCGCTCTCGCCGCGAGAAGGTGCCGTGCAGTGGCGGGCCCCGCTGGGCGGACAAGGCCGATTTGACGTTCCTGCCCCGCCGAGACACAGCGGGGCTGAAAGGCGGGACAAGGCGTCCGCCTGTCCCGGGCCGGAGCGCAGAGCCCGCCAAGCATGCTTTCTCGGTATCCACGCAAATGCATATGACGCGGGCGGCTTTCTGCGGGGACGTCTCACAGGGCCATGTTCCCAAGGCGGGGGCCGCCCCGGCCTGCGCGTGAAGTCTCCGAATGCCTGTCCGCCTCGGCACCCTGGTGACGTGCCTTTTGCTCGGCTGATCCGCTGTGCCCCAGGCGCCTGGAACAGGCGTCTGCGCCTCCCGTGCGCGCCGGCAAAGCTTGCTATCCTGCCCGCCGCAGATCGTCATTGGGGGGCGTTGTGTTTTCACTCAAGCGCAAGGGCGATTTCCGCCTGCAGCTGACGCGCACGCTGAAGGTGCCGGGCCGGCACAAGGTCGAGCTGTACCTGTTCACCCCGCACGAGACCACCCTGTCACCCTGGACGCTGGCCGAGAAGCAGTTCTACTTCAGCTCGTTGACGCACAGCTTCGGCCTGCTGGGCCTGCCGGCGAAGGACCGCGCGAGCAAGGTCGACAGTTCCTTCTCGCTGCTCTCGCCGCACTACGAGATCATGTACGGCGCCTGGTTCTTCCAGTACCAGGCGTCGATGGGGCGTCTGCGTCAGCAACTGCTGGCCGCCGAGGATATCGCCGAGCCGATAGCCCGCGCCCTTCGCCTGAGCCAGAACTTCGCCCAGCGGCTGCGCAAGTCCGTGCCGGAGCAGAGCAACCAGCTGCGCTACTTCCGCCAGATGGATATCTACTTTTCCTGGCAGGCCGAGCAGTTCCTGTTGCAGAGCATGACGCTGGAGGGCTTCGCCGCGCTGGATGAAGAGCTCCGGCGCTCGGTCGACGAGTTCCTCCAGCAGGAACTCAAGTACCGCCAGGAGCTCAAGTACCTCAGCGATTTCCATGGGACGCCGACGCGGGTCTGGAACCGCATGAGCCTCTATCACCGCCTGCTGGAGTACCCGGCGACGCTGCGCGCAAAGGTTACCGAGCTGGGCGCGGGTACCAAGAAGCTGGTCAAGGCGGCGTCGACGATGCTGATCATGTCGCTGTTTACCTACGTATTGTTCAGCGCGCGAGACGGCAGCCAGAAGCTCTCGCTGGCGCTGCTGCTGGGCATCGCGCTGGTCTATGCGGTGCGTGATCTGCTGCGCGACGACATGATCAGCGCCATCACCCGCTGGCTGCGCAAGGGCAAGCCGCGCTGGAAGGTGCGGCTGTTCATGCCCTACACCAAGAACCAGCTGGCGCTGCAGATGGTCTGGCTCGACTACCGCAAGCTGCCCGAGCTGCCGCCACTGGTGCGCGAGCGCTCGGGCAAATGGGCGACCAACGAGGAACGGCAGATCGTCTGCTACCGCGCCGTGCTGAATCTGGACAAGTCGGCCCTGGAGCAGAACGAGATTCGCGAGCGCCTGATTCTGGACTGCGAGCAGTTGTGCGCATCGATCCAGGCCAGTCACAACCTGCTGTTCGTGCGCGGTGACGAGGAGGATCCGCAGGGCGCCGTCCAGGCGCATCCCATCGAGAAGCAGCACGACTACAACCTGCTGCTGGTGCATAGCGCGCCGGGCCAGGCCTTTTCCTCGGCGCAACGCTGGCGCCTGAGGCTCGGTGCCAAGGGAATCGTGCAATGCGAGAGCAAGAACGCACACTGGCCGGAATCTGCCCCGAGCCCGCTCGGGGGCTGGCGGCGACGGCTGCGCTTCTGGCGCCGGAGCTGAGCAGCAGGCGCTGAGTCGACCTCCGCATACGGCCTGGCCAAACGGGCCGGCAAGCAGGCGTCAGCTCGCGCTCATCCATGCGGGTTGATGTTGATGCTGCGCAGAGGTTCATCTGGTGGATTACGCCGCTTTAGCGGCTAATCCACCCTACCGGACATGGCCGGGCTCAGTCGGCCTTGCGCTCGAGCAGGGCCAGGCGCTGTTCCAGCTCCTCCAGGCGCGATTCCAGGCTGGCGATGCGTTCGTCCTTGTCGCTGTCCGCAGGCGTGCTGCTGCGAGAGCTGGCGGCGCGTTCAGTGGCGGCCTGGAGGTCGGTTTCGCTGCCGAGAATGTGCATGTAGCGGTCCTCGCGCTGACCGCTCTGGCGTGGCAGCAGGCAGGCCATGCCGCGCGAGATCAGGCGTTCGAGGTTGTGCTGGATCTGGGCGACATCGTCGAAGGCGTGCATGCGCGCGCTGCGCACCAGCAGTTCGTTGAGCGTTTGCGGGCCACGCAGCAGCAACAGCGCGAGCAGGGTGGTCTGCCCCGGCGTCAGTTCCAGGGCCTTGTCCAGACGCTGTTCCCAGCGGTCGGCGCGACTGCCCATCACCAGGCGCAACAGGCCGCGCTCCTCCAGTGGCCGCAGGCTGCGCGCGACCTCGCCCTGGTTGAGGTTCATCAGCGGTTCGCGGCTGGTTTTCTGGTTGCACGCCAGCAGCAGCGAGTTGAGCGTCAGCGGGTAGCTCTCCGGGGTGGTGGTCTGCTTCTCCACCAGGCAGCCGAGAATCCGCGCCTCGATGGCGCTGAGCGGTTCGGCGAGAGGCGTGACGGTTGGCTCGGTCATGGGGGCACCTGCGGGGTCGACGTAGAGCTGCCACCTTACCCGATCGGCTATGGTCATAAACACCCGGTGGGTTTAGGGTGGCTTCTACCTCGAAAAACGGTGAAATCGACCATGCTCGAAGAAGGCCTGCTGGCCGACCTGGTGACCGAACTGCCCAATGCGATTCGTCTGCAGCGACTGGTGCAGACGCTGCGCGAGCGCTTCCAGTGCGGCGCGGTGGGACTGCTGCGGCTGGACGAAGGCGCCTTGCGGCCGGTGGCGGCGGTTGGGCTGGTGCACGAAGCCCTGGGGCGGCGCTTCGAGGTGGCCAGCCACCCGCGACTGGCGGCGATTCTCGCCAGCCGCGAGCCGACCTGGTTCGAGCCGGACAGTCGCTTGCCCGATCCCTATGACGGCCTGCTCGACGAGCGCGCGGGCGAGCCGCTGCCGGTGCACGACTGCATGGGCGCCAGCCTGTGGCTGGAGGGTCGCCTGTGGGGCGCGCTGACCCTGGATGCGCTGCACGCCGGTACCTTCGATGAGCGGGCGCGGCGCGACCTGCAGCGCTACACCCTGCTGATCGAGGCGGCGGTGCGGGTGACCCGCCTGGAACAGGACAACCGCGCGCTGCGTCAGTCGCACGGACCGGCAGGCAGCCAGGCCCTGCCCGGTCCCCAGGAAATTCTCGGCCAGAGCCCGGCGATCAGCGAACTGCTCGGCGAGCTTGCGGTAGTCGCCGATTCCGAGCTGCCGGTGCTGCTGCTCGGCGAGACCGGCGTCGGCAAGGAGCTGTTCGCCCACTGGCTGCATCAGCATTCGCGGCGTCGCGACAAGCCGCTGGTGCACGTCAATTGCGCGGCATTGCCCGAGTCGCTGGCGGAAAGCGAGCTGTTCGGCCATGTGAAGGGCGCCTTCTCCGGCGCCAGCAGCGAGCGACCCGGACGTTTCGAGGCGGCCAACGGCGGCACCCTGTTCCTCGACGAGGTCGGCGAGCTGCCGCTGGCGGTGCAGGCCAAGCTGCTGCGCGCGCTGCAGAACGGCGAGATCCAGCGCCTGGGCGCGGACAAGCCGCGCACCGTCGACGTACGCATCATTGCCGCGACCAACCGCCAGTTGCGCGACAGCGTCGGCGCCGGGCACTTTCGCGCCGATCTCTACCATCGGCTGTCGGTCTATCCGGTGCATATCCCGCCGCTGCGCGAGCGCGGCAATGACCTACTGATCCTCGCCGGGCACTTCCTCGAACTGAACCGCGCGCGCCTGGGCCTGCGCAGCGTGCGTCTGGCGCCGGCGGCCGAGCGCGCCCTGCTCGCCTACTCCTGGCCGGGCAACGTGCGCGAGCTGGAACACGTGATCAGCCGCGCCGCGCTCAAGCTGCTCAGCCGCGGTGCCTCGCGCAGCGAAATCCTCACCCTGGAAGCCGAGCTGCTGGATCTGGACAGTGTGGCGCCGGCGCGCCCACGCGCGGCGCCCGCGGCGGCTTCCGGCACTGCACCGACGCTGCGCGAGGCGGTGGATGACTGTCAGCGCGAATGCATCCACCAGGCGTTGCAACAGGCCGACGGCAACTGGGCCAGCGCGGCGCGCCTGCTTGAGGTGGACCCGAGCAACCTGCACAAGCTGGCGCGGCGGTTGGGGCTGAAATAGGGTCCTGGCTGGGCACCTTGCAGGCCACGCCGCGCCAATCTCCCTGCAGGCCTCAGCATCCCTCATCCGGCGCGGTGCGCCTTCTCCCGGAGGGAGAAGGGACAGCTGTGGGGCGATGGCGCGAGGTGTCATGCGAGCCTCGCGCGTGCACGGCTTTTCCCTCTCCCTCCGGGAGAGGGTGCCGAAGGCGGGTGAGGGATGTTTCAGGCGACTCGCAGCCCTTCAGGCCCCGCCCAGGCGCAGGCCGGTCTTTTTCAGGATGCGGCTGCTGACCAGCATTTCATCCGCGTTGCAGGCGTCGCCGAGCAGGGCGCGGATCGTCTCGCGGTCGGGCTCGATGTCCTCGGCGCTGCGGCCGTGGACCATGGCGAACAGGTTGTAGGGCCAGTCGCCACGGCGCGGTCGGCGATAGCAGTGGCTGACGAAGGGCAGCGCGCCGACCGCCGGGCCGAGCTGCGCCAGCGCCTCGTCGTCGACGTCCCAGACGGTCATGCCGTTGTGCCGATAGCCGAGGCGGTAATGGTTGGGTACCGCGGCGATGCGCCGGATCAGTCCGTTCGCCTGCAGTCGCTGCAGCAGCGCGAGACAGTCGTCCACGCTCAGCTGCAGCTGTTCGGCGAGCCAGGCCCAGGGGTCGGCCACCAGCGGCAACCCGGCTTCGGTGAAGGCGATCAGGCGCCGCGCCAGGGGTTCGTCAGAGGGGGAAATGCAGGCCGACATGGTAGGTCTCCTCCTTGGGCAGGTTGAGTACGCGCAGCCCGGTGGCGACTTCGATCAGGCCGATGCAGCCCTCGATCTCCGCGTAGCTGGCGCAGCCGAGCACGAACCACATGTTCCAGACGTGCTCGCGGCGGTAGTTGTGCGCCACCTCGGGCATGCAGGCGAGCAGCTCGGCGACCTCCTCGAAGCGCTCTTCCGGCACGCGCAGGGCGGCCAGGGTGAAGGCACCGCCCAGGCGCTCGATGTCGAACATCGGGCCGAAGCGGGTCAGGGTGCCGTCGTCGAGCAGGGCCTGCACGCGCTGGCGCAGCACGGCTTCGTCGCTGTCCAGTTCGGCAGCCAGGGCAACCCAGGGCTCACGCACCAGTGGCAGGCCATGCTGCAGACGGTTCAGCAGACGCCGGTCGAGATCATCCATGGGCCACCTCCGGCGCCGCGGCGTAGCGTCCACCGCACTGCTTGAAGGCGCGGGTGCTGAACAGCAGCCGATGCGGCAGCTGGGCCAGGCCTTCGCGGCGCAGCAAGGCTTCGATCCAGGCGCTGACCTGTTCGCGCTGGCGGCCGTGGATCATGCAGAACAGGTTGTACGGCCACTGCGGCAGGCGCCGCGGGCGGCGGTAGCAGAGGTTGATGCCGTCGACCTTGCCCAGGCGGTCGCCAAGCTCATCGACCAGCGCGTCCGGCACGTCGAGCACCAGCATGGCGTTGGCCGCAAAGCCCAGCCCGCGATGGCGCAGCACCAGGCCGACGCGGCGGAACAGGCCTTCGTCCTGCCAGCTCTGCACCTGCGCCAGGACTGCCTGTTCCTCGGCGCCGAGCTGTTGCGCCAGCAGCAGGTAGGGGCGCGGTGCCAGCGGCAGACCCTCCTCCAGCAGGCGACAGAGCTGCAGGCGTTGCTGCTGGGTCAGAAGGCTCATGGAGTGTCTCCCGGTGCTGCTTTGGATTGCGGATGGCCGGCCACGGGATTGCCCGCCAGCGGAAATCCCAGGTCGATGCGGTAGGCGCGCTGCATCGGCAGGTCCAGCGGTTGCAGGCCGGTGTCGGCGGCGATCTCGTCAAGCACCTGGTCGATGCGTGCGCGGTCCGGCCCGGTGAGGACGAACCAGAGGTTGTAGGCGTGCTCGCGCAGGTAGTTGTGATTGACCTCGGGGTACTGGCTGATGCGCTCGGCGACCCGCTCGAGCAGCGCCTCGGGTACGGCCAGGGCGACCAGGGTGCTGGCGCCGGCGCGGCTGTGCTCGAACACCGGGCCGATGCGCGACAGGCCGCCGTCCCGCTGCAGGCGCTGCAGGGCGTCGAGCACCTGCGCCTCGCTGCTGCCGATGGTCTCGGCCATCGCCCGATAGGGCTCGGCGCACAGCGGCATGCCGTGCTGGAAGTGTTGGCACAGGGCCTGCTGGATGGCGTCCATGTCAGAGCCCTGTCCGGTGAGCGCGGCTGGAGAAGAAGATGCCGCTGGGACTCTCCGCCGGCAGGCGCTTGAGCAGCTCCAGGCGATAGGGGTCCCAGACCTGCACCTCGTTGCCGTCACGCACCGACAGCCAGAGCTGCTCGCCGCGGGCGCTGAACTCCATGTGCAGCACGCCGGGGCCGGGTTGCAGGTCGGCGACGATGGCGTGGGTCTCGCTGTCGATCACCTGCACCCGATGGTTGTCCGGGTAGGCGAAGTTGACCCAGATCTGCCGCGCATCCGGCCGCGCCATGACGAACACCGGCTGCCCGGCGACCTCGATGGCGGCGCTCTGCTGCCAGTTGCCGGTGTTCATCACCAGCACCCGATGCTGACCGATGGCCGGGACGAAGGCCTGCTCGCCGGCAATCGCCCAGCCTTCCAGGTGCGGCATCTTGTACACCGGCAGCTTCTGCTCGCCGCGACCGTAGCCGTCGAGCACGCGCTTCACGCCCTGCTCCGGGTGCCAGAGGTCGAGCAGGGCCATGCCGTCCTCGCCGAACAGACCGGCCAGGTAGTAGCGGCCGTCCGGGGTCAGCAGGTCGTCGTAGGGCTGGTGGCCGATGTGCTCGAAGCGGGTGACGGTGGGCTTTTCGCGCTCGCTGAAGTCGGCGATCCAGATCTCGCCGGTGTCGAACAGGGCGAACAGAAAACGCTGGCCGGGCGCGTCGATCACCCCGACCACCCGCGAGTTGCGGCTGCCGTCGGGCAGTGGGGTGCTGGGGATGTCGGCGACCAGTTCGAGGGTCTGGGCATCGAATACCTTCACCCCGCCCGGTTCGTAGTTGCCGACCGCGATCAGGCTGCCGTCCTGGCTGATGGCGCCGCCGATGCTGTTGCCGCCCTGGAGGATGCGCTTGTCGATGCGCTGGGCCAGCAGGTCGACCTTGGTCAGGCCGCCATCGCGACCGAAGACGTAGGCGAAGCGCTGGTCCCGCGAGAACACCACGCTGGCGTGGGACAGATCGCCCAGGCCTTCGATGCGCGCCAGCTGCGTCTGCCCGCTGGTTTCGATGATCTGGATGCTGCCGCGGGCACGCTCGATGATCACGCCGAGGTCGCCGCTGCCGCGCAAGGGCGGCTGCTGCGCACAGCCGGCAAGGAGCAGGCCGGCGAGCGCCAGGCTGAGGAGTCGGATCATGGGTTGAAGCCTCCTTCGAGGAGTCGGTCGACCAGCCAGGCGATGTCCTGCTCGTCGAGCAGCGCCTGCCAGCCGGGCATGGCGGTGCCGGCGCGACCATGGGCAACGGTGGCAATCAGGCTCTCGCGCGGTTTGCCGGCGAGCGCCTCGGGGGTGAGGGACGGACCGAGTCCGCCGGTCATGCGCAGGCCGTGGCAGGAACCGCAGTCCTGCACCAGCAGGTGTTCGAGAACGACCTGGCGGCTGGCGTCAGGCGACGCCGCTGCCAGGGCAGGAGAAAGCAGGAGCAGCGCGAGGGCGGCCAGGCCGGTTGCCAGCGAATGCTTGTGCAGAAAAGCCATGGCGACCTCCGCGTTGCGCGGTGAAAGCGGGGTGCGGCGCACCCCGCCGTGGCACGTTGCCTCAGTAGACGTCGTGCTGGGTGTTGTGGACGTTGAACTTGCCGGTCGGGGTGATCAGGCGCTTGTCCTTGATCACGCGTTTCAGCTTCAGGGTCTTGTCGTCGACCACCACGATGGCCGACTCCTCGTCCTGGGCGTTCCACACCGAGAACCAGACCTCGTCGCCGGCCTTGTTGTACTCGGGCTGCACCACGCGCTGGGCACCGCCTTTCAGGCCGGCCCATTCGGCAATCGGCAGCACCTGGTAGCCGGCGCCGAGGTTGTCGATGTCGAATACCGCCACCGACTGGCTGATCTTGGCGTCAGGGTTGAAGGTGGTATCCAGGTACAGGTGGCGCGACTGCGGATGGGTCTTGATGAACAGCGAGCCACCACCCTGCCCCTTCAGCGTTTCGACGACTTTCCAGGCCTGCTGTGGGTGCTTGTCCGGATCGGTACCGATCAGCGAGATGGTCTCGTCACCCAGGTGGCTGGTGGCCCACACCGGGCCGTATTGCGGGTGGATGAAGTTGGCGCCCCGTCCGGGGTGCGGGATCTTGCCGACGTCCACCAGCGCGGTCATCTTGCGTTCGCGCGAATCGATCACGGCGATCTTGTTGGAGTTGTTGGCGGCGGTCATGAAGTAGCGATGGCTGACGTCCCAGCCGCCGTCATGCAGGAAGGGCGCGGTGCCGATGGTGGTGGTGGTGAGGTTGTTGATGTCCTTGTAGTTGACCAGCAGCACGCGGCCGGTCTCCTTCACGTTGACGATGAACTCGGGGTGCTCGTGGGAGGCGATGATCGCCGCCACGCGTGGCTCCGGGTGGTACTCCTGGCTGCCCACCACCATGCCGCGGGTGGAGACGATCTGCAGCGGTTCGAGGGTCTCGCCATCCATGATGGTGAACTGCGGCGGCCAGTAGGAACCGGCGATGGTGTAGGTGTCCTCGAAGCCTTCGAACTTGGAGGTTTCGACCGAGCGCGCCTCGATGCCGACCTTGATCTCCGCCACGCGTACCGGCTCCTTGGCCCACAGGTCGATCATGTCGATCCGCGCATCACGGCCGATCACCAGCAGGTAGCGCCCGGAGGCCGACATCCGCGAGATGTGCACCGCGTAGCCGGTCTCGATGGTCTTGACGATCTTCTTGCTGTCGCCATCGATCAGGGCGATCTTGCCGTCGTCGCGCAGGGTCACCGAGAACAGGTTGCCGAGGTTCAGCTTGTTCATCTGCTTGCTTGGCCGATCCTCGGGCTTGACCAGCACCTTCCAGGAATTCTTCATCTCGGCCATGCCCCACTCCGGCGGCGTCGGCGGGGTGTGCTGGATGTAGTTGGCCATCAGGGTGATCTGCGCCGGGGTCAGCTCGCCGGAGGTGCCCCAGTTCGGCATGCCGGCCGGTGAGCCGTAGGTGATCAGCGCTTCGAGCACCTGCTGGCCGCGCGCCTGGGTCACGTCAGGCGTCAGCGGCTTGCCGGTGGCGCCCTTGCGCAGCACGCCGTGGCAGCCGGCGCAGCGCTGGAAGTAGATCTCCTTGGCCTGCTCGAACTCGGCCTCGGTGAGGTCCGGTGCACCGGGGGTGCGCACGGTCAGGGCGCTCTTCGGATCGACCGCGGAAGCCTCCTTGTGATAGGCGGCGGACGCCTGTTCCGGGTTGCTCGCGTGGGCCACGGAAAAGGCCAGCAGCGAGACGGTCGCAGCGAGGCTTGCGACCAGGGTTTTTCCTGCACGGTTAACCATTTCTGTTCCTCCTCAGGAAGGCGCCACGGTGGGCGATTCCTCTGTGCTTGAACGGCAGTGCAACGGTTTTGGTATTTCTGCGCTCAAGCCTATGGGCGACCTGCCGCAGGGGCACTTGATGGGAATCAAGAACCGCCGACGGATGGCTTGTGCCGTTGTCGCAGGGGCGATTAGCGTGCAGTCGAGAAGGTTTTCCATCGAGGTGCAGTGATGTCCCAGTCCAACCCGGCCGAGGCCCAGGATTCGCCGTTCTATCAGCCGCTCGGCAACGAGGAGCAGGTCTTCCGCCAGGCCTGGCAGCACGGCATGCCGGTGCTGATCAAGGGCCCCACCGGCTGCGGCAAGACGCGCTTCGTCCAGCACATGGCGCATCGCCTGAACCTGCCGCTGTACACCGTGGCCTGCCATGACGATCTGTCCGCCGCCGACCTGGTCGGCCGCCACCTGATCGGCGCCCAGGGCACCTGGTGGCAGGACGGCCCGCTGACCCGCGCCGTGCGCGAGGGCGGCATCTGCTACCTGGACGAGGTGGTCGAGGCGCGGCAGGACACCGCCGTGGTGCTGCACCCGCTGGCCGACGACCGTCGCGAGCTGTTCATCGAGCGCACCGGCGAGGCACTCAGGGCGCCGCCCGGATTCATGCTGGTGGTGTCCTACAACCCCGGTTACCAGAACCTGCTCAAGGGCATGAAGCCGAGCACCCGCCAGCGTTTCGTCGCCCTGCGCTTCGACTACCCGGCAGCCGCCGAGGAGGAGCGCATCGTCGCCAACGAGGCCCAGGTGGATGCCGCCCTGGCGGCCCAGGTGGTCAAGCTCGGTCAGGCGCTGCGCAGGCTGGAGCAGCACGACCTGGAGGAAGTCGCCTCGACCCGCCTGCTGATCTTCACCGCGCGGATGATCCGCTCCGGCATGAGCCCGCGCGAAGCCTGCCTGGTGTGCCTGGCCGAGCCACTGTCGGATGATTCGCAGACGGTGGCGGCGCTGATGGATGTGGTGGATGTCCACTTCGCCTGAAGCGCTGTTGCCGAACCGACGCCTGCCCGGCGATCTGGCGATGTGGTGGTTCATCCTCGCCGAGATCACGCTGTTCAGCATCCTGATCCTGGCGTTTGCCATCACCCAGCGGCTGCAGCCTGCGCTGTTCGCCGCCGGGCGCCAGGCACTGGACGCCTCCATGGGCCTGGCGCTGACCCTGAGCCTGCTGACCTCCGGCCTGCTGGTGGCCCTGGCGGTGACACGGGTGCGCCAGGCCCGCGCTGGCGTCTCTGCCCTTTTGCTGGCGGCGCTGGGCAGCGCCTGTGTCTACGTCTGGCTCAAGTTGAGCGAGTACGCGCACCTGCTGGCGCTGGGTTTGGATGTCGAGCACGACACCTTCTTCACCCTCTACTGGCTGCTCACCGGCCTGCACTTTCTGCACGTGCTGCTCGGCCTGGTGATCATCGCCTGGATGGCCGTTCGCGCCTGGCGTGGCGGCTATCACGCCGGCAACTGCAGCGGCCTGGAATCCGGTGCCCTCTACTGGCACATGGTCGACCTGGTCTGGGTGCTGCTGTTTCCGCTGGTCTACCTGATCGGGGCGGGCCCATGAGCGTGCGCGCATTGCTGGCCTGCTGGGTCGCGCTGGTGCTGCTGTCGCTGGCGACGGTGGCCAGCCTCGGCCTGCCTTCTGCGCGGGACACGCTGCTGGTCCTGTTGCTGCTGGTGCTGGGCAAGGCCTGGCTGATCGTCGACGGCTTCATGGAGCTGCGCCACGCGCCCTGGCCCTGGCGCGCACTGATGCTGGCCTGGCCGGTGGCGATGGCGCTTGGGGTGGCCGGAGCGGCGCTGCTCTGAGCGGTCGCAGCGCCGCTTCGTAGGGCGCAATAAGCGCAGCGCATTGCGCCGTGGCACGGTGCTCGAGCGTGGCTTCTGCGTATCGGTCTCGCCCTTTGCCTTGCGGCACTGCGCAGATTTCTGCTTCCAGCCCGATTTCGAAGTGGCCCTGGCTTTCGGTTTCGGCCCCCCGGCCGAGTCACTTTCTTGTTGCTTGCCCAACAAGAAAGTAACCAAAGAAAAAGGGCACCCCACCATCCGGCCCCGGCTGCGCCAGGGTTCCCTCGCTCCGGCGCTACTCCGGGAGCCGTCAGGGACGGGCCATCCATGGCCCAACCCTGACTTTCGCGGCATCCATGCCGCTCACTCCCTGCGCAACGCCTCCTCTCGGCCTCCTGGAGGGGGGTTGGGCTCCGTGCAATTTGATGCTTTGGCGTGATGACCTTTTCTAGGGCGCAATAAGCGCAGCGCATTGCGCCCTAGCGTGGTGCCTGACCTGCCGATTTCTCTTCCGGCGGATTACGCCGCATGGCGACTAATCCGCCCTACGACTTTCCGCTTCTCGACATGAGGCTCAGGCGACTCCGAGCCTGGTCCCCTTACAGCAGGCCGAGCGCAGGTGTTGCGCAGGAGGCGAGCGGCATGGATGCCGCGAGAGGCGTTGAGGGCCATGGATGGCCCTTCAGCGCCGGCCTCTGGAGCGGCACCGAAGGGAGGGAAGTCTGGCCGCGCAGCGGACAGACCCGGATGTCGGGGTGCCCTTCTTCTTTGGTTACTTTCTTGTT
>NZ_QASN01000015.1:14014-67657 GCF_003052585.1 Pseudomonas mangrovi
TTACTTTCTTGTTGGGCAAGCAACAAGAAAGTGACTCGGCCGAGGGGCCGAAATCCGCCCGTTCAGACCACTGAGAACAGCGGCCAACCCCTGAACTGGGCGCACGCAGACCGTGTGGCCGTTGGCGCCTGAGAGCGGCTCCAGCGAACTTCTGACATTGCCGTAGGGCGACGCTCGATCACCACCTCAGCGTACCGGTCCCGCCCACGGCGGATTACGCCGCATGGCGGCTAGTCCGCCCTACGACCTCACGACTCTCGACATGAGTTTCAGGCGACTCCGAGCCAGGTCCCCTTACAGCAGGCCGGCCTCTGGAGCGGCACCGAGGGGAGGGAAGTCTGGCCGCGTAGCGGACAGACCCGGATGTCGGGGTGCCCTTCTTCTTTGGTTACTTTCTTGTTGGGCAAGCAACAAGAAAGTGACTCGGCCGGGGGGCCGAAACCAACTCGTTCAGCCCACTGAGAAAAGCGGCCAACCCTTGAACTGAGGACAGCGCATTGCGCTGTAGCGTGGTGCCAGACCGTAACCCGGCGTGTCGATCTCACTCCCGGCGGATTACGCCGCGTGGCGGCTAATCCGCCCTACGGCTGCCGCTGCAGGCCCGACATCGCGGCGACAGCAGC
Source organism: Pseudomonas mangrovi (assembly GCF_003052585.1). GTDB lineage: Bacteria > Pseudomonadota > Gammaproteobacteria > Pseudomonadales > Pseudomonadaceae > Aquipseudomonas > Aquipseudomonas mangrovi. Next base: position 14,638 of record NZ_QASN01000015.1, read on the forward strand.
CCCACCCCAATCCCGACTATCCCGTTTGGTCTTTCTTGATTGCCATCAAGCGGTTTTGCCGGGGGTGCTTTCCATAATGGCCACGCATAGCCACGAGGATGCATCCATGTCAGAGACCTTCACCAAGGGCATGGCGAGAAACATCTACTTCGGAGGGAGCCTGTTCTTCTTCCTTCTGTTCCTCGCACTGACCTATCACACAGAGCAGACCTTTCCCGAGCGCACCAACGAGTCGGAAATGACCGAGGCGGTAGTGCGCGGCAAATTGGTCTGGGAGCAGAACAACTGCATCGGCTGCCACACCCTGCTTGGCGAGGGCGCCTACTTCGCGCCGGAGCTGGGCAACGTGTTCCAGCGGCGCGGCGGCGAGGCGGCCTTCAAGCCGTTCCTGCAGGCCTGGATGAAGGCGCAGCCACTGGGCGCACCAGGTCGTCGGGCGATGCCCCAATTCAATCTCAGCGAGCAGGAGGTGGACGACATGGCCGAGTTCCTCAAATGGACCTCGAAGATCGACACCAACGACTGGCCGCCAAACAGGGAGGGCTGAGAGATGACTACCTTGAATCCGCATCTGAAATTCGCCTCACAGGCGGTCGCCAAACCCTACTTCGTGTTCGCCATGATCCTGTTCGTCGGCCAGGTGCTGTTCGGCCTGATCATGGGCCTGCAGTACGTGGTCGGTGACTTCCTCTTCCCGCTGATCCCGTTCAACGTCGCGCGGATGGTGCATACCAACCTGCTGATCGTCTGGCTGCTGTTCGGCTTCATGGGCGCGGCCTACTACCTGATCCCCGAGGAAGCCGACCGCGAGCTGCACAGCCCGAAGCTGGCAATCATCCTGTTCTGGGTATTCGCCGCCGCCGGTGTGCTGACCATCCTCGGCTATCTGCTGGTGCCCTACGCCGGGCTGGCCAAGCTGACCGGCAACGAGCTGCTGCCGACCATGGGCCGGGAATTCCTCGAACAGCCGACGATCACCAAGGTCGGCATCGTGGTGGTCTGCCTGGGCTTCCTCTACAACGTCGGCATGACGCTGCTGAAGGGGCGCAAGACGGTCATCAGCACGGTGATGATGACCGGCCTGATCGGCCTGGCGGTGTTCTTCCTGTTCTCCTTCTACAACCCGGAAAACCTCGCCCGCGACAAGTACTACTGGTGGTGGGTGGTGCATCTCTGGGTGGAAGGCGTGTGGGAACTGATCATGGGTTCGATGCTGGCCTTCGTCCTGATCAAGATCACCGGCGTCGACCGCGAGGTCATCGAGAAGTGGCTCTACGTGATCATCGCCATGGCCCTGATCACCGGGATCATCGGTACCGGTCACCACTACTTCTACATCGGTGCGCCGACGATCTGGCTGTGGCTGGGCTCGATCTTCTCGGCCCTGGAACCGCTGCCGTTCTTCGCCATGGTCATGTTCGCCTTCAGCATGGTGAACCGCCGGCGCCGCCAGCACCCGAACAAGGCCGCCTCGCTGTGGGCCATCGGCACCACCGTGACCGCGTTCCTCGGCGCGGGTGTGTGGGGCTTCATGCACACCCTGGCACCGGTGAACTACTACACCCACGGCTCGCAGCTGACCGCCGCGCACGGCCACCTGGCCTTCTACGGCGCCTACGCGATGATCGTGATGACCATGATCAGCTACGCCATGCCGCGACTGCGCGGGTTGGGTGAGGCACCGGACGAGCGCGCCCAGCGCATCGAGATCTGGGGCTTCTGGCTGATGACCCTCTCGATGGTGATGATCACCCTGTTCCTCACCGTCGCCGGTGTGGTCCAGGTCTGGCTGCAGCGCATGCCGGCCGACGGTGCCGCCCTGTCGTTCATGAACACCATGGACCAGCTGGCGCTGTTCTTCTGGTTGCGCCTGATCGCCGGGGTGTTCTTCCTGATCGGTCTGGTCTGCTACCTGCTCAGCTTCCGCCAGCGCGGACGGGCAGTGCTGGCGGCCCCGGCCGCAGCCTGAGGCAACCTGAGGTGAGTGTTGCACGGCCCGGCTGATCCAGCGGGCCGTGCTTTTTTTCGCATGGCGAAGGTGAGGTGACGCATGGGTTTCAGTATCGAACTCGAGGAATGGGTCGGCAGCGTCTGGCACCGTTTCATCACCCGCCACGCCAGCCCCGATTTCCCCGAGGCGCGGGTGGAGCTGCAGACGCTGCAGCGACCGCTGGCGCTTCTGTATCGCGCCCTTGGCGGCGCTGCCGGCGTTTCCCTGGAGGCCGCTAGCGCGCGAGAACTGCTGCTGCGGCGCAATCTGCTGCAGCAGGTGGCCGGCACCTGCCAGCAACTGCCGGTGGCCTGGTGCGACAGCGACAACCTGCGCCTGCCTGCCAGTCTCGCCGTGTACCCGGAAACGGCGCTGAACGCCGAGCTGTATCGCTGGCTGGCGTTGCTCGCCGCCCGTTCCGGCGAGATGCGCCACTGGGCCCGGGACAACCAGCGCTGGACCTGCGAGCTGCTCGACGCCTACCCGGCGCTGCAGCAGCGCTATACGAATCTTGTTGAGGGACACCTGCTGCTGCGCCCCGATCCGGCCCAATTGCCGGGCGCCGAGGGTGAACTGGAAGACGCCCTGCAGCAGGCGCTGCGCACACCGGGCAGCGTCACCAGCTTCCCGCGTAGCGAACGCGCCCCCTGGCCGCTGCCGCTGTGGCTGTACCCGGCGCAGAACCTGGCTGCGCCGCAGGTCGCTGCGCTCGGTGACGAGGACGAGGGCGCGCTGAAAGCACCGGACTCGGCGCAGAAGGTGGTGCGCAAGCGCGCCAGCCGGGTCGAGGAAAACACCGGCAAGGGCGGGCTGCTGCTGTTCCGCCTGGAGAACCTGTTCAGCTGGAGCGAGCACGTCGACCTAGACCGTTGCGGTGACGACAGCGAAGACCTCGACGCGGCGCGGGTCGCCGAGGATCTCGACGAGCTGTCGCTATCGCGCCAGCGTGTACGCAAGGGGGGCGGGCTCAAGCTCGATCTCGACCTGCCGCCGGCGGATAGCGATGACATTCCGTTGGGCGAGGGGATCAAGCTGCCGGAGTGGGACTATCGGCGCCAGGTGTTGCGCGAGGATTACGTCAACCTGCAGCTGATGCTGCCGCGCGGCGCCGAACCGCAGCCGTTGCCACAGCGCCTGGCACCCCTGGCGCGGCGCATTCGCCGCCAGTTCGAGCACCTGCGCAGTGATCGCCAGTGGCAGCGCCAGCAGCCCCAGGGCAGCGAGCTGGACCTGCAGGCCTGGCTCGACTTCCATGTCGAACGCCAGCACGGCCAGTGCGCCGAGCGCGGCCTGTTCATGGAGCAGCGGCAGAACCGTCGCGACCTGGCCTGCCTGTTGCTGGCCGACCTGTCGATGTCCACCGACGCGCACCTGGACGACGAGCACCGGGTGATCGAGGTCATCACCGACAGCCTGCTGCTGTTCGGCGAGGCGCTGTCCGCGGTGGGTGACGACTTCGCCCTCTACGGCTTCTCCTCGCTGCGCCGCCAGCAGGTGCGCCTGCTCGAGCTGAAGAGCTTCCGCCAGCGCTACAGCGACGACACCCGCGGCCGTATCCAGGCGCTCAAGCCCGGCTACTACACCCGCATGGGCGCCGCCATCCGCCAGGCCACCAGGCAACTGGCCGAGCGCAAGCAACGGCGCAAATTGCTGTTGCTGGTGACCGACGGCAAGCCCAACGACCTGGACCTCTACGAAGGCCGCTACGGCGTCGAGGACACCCGCCAGGCGGTGCTGGAAGCGCGCCGCGAAGGGCTGCTGCCGTTCTGCATCACCATCGACCAGGAAGCCGGCGCCTACCTGCCGTACATGTTCGGCGCCAACGGCTACACCCTGATCCGCGAACCGGCGCAGCTGCCGATCCGCCTGCCGCAGCTGTATCGGCAGTTGACGCAGCGTTGAAACACGGCGCCTGGTTGATTGCGCAGAGCTCGCGCCGCTGCGCTGCGTGAGACTGGATGGGGTGGTGTGTCACTCAGAGGGGGCTGGCAGCAGGTCTATCTACAGCCTCAACGTCTGGCTTTGCGGCGTACCGGAGCGCAGCGTAGGTGCGTCCGCCAACAGCCAATGGTCATGTGCTGGTAGCTCGATCTGGCAGCCCCTCGAACGCTGGCACTTTCCCTGAACTCCCATTCCAAGCAGCTTTGTTTGATGAAAATATGTGTGCTGTTGGCGCCATGGAGATTTCAGTGTCCAAACACCCTGCGGGAACGACGAGCAAGCCTGGTATCTGAGTACTTGGCAATGCCGAGCCACACAACTTACAAAAGCTCTTGTTATGACGGGTGCCTGGAAGCGTAAAGGACGTCACAGTGTCTGCACCCGACCGCCAGACCAATTTTGCTGACTGAGAGAATAGATTTGCCGCATGAGCCGACCCCGTATCTTTTTGGCAATGCCGACAATGACACAGGTAAAAGCTATCGAAGTCACCTTTAACCTCAAAGCTCACGGCACCACACAGACAAGAGCCGAGATGAACAGTCATCAGAACCTCTTCCGTGGCCTGTGGATGAAATACACATAACGATAAGCTAAGGGGCGGGCTTTAGCCCCCCAGCGAGCGATTAGAGCGACTTGTTATACGATTCTCAAGGTTGCGCATATAGAGCAATAGACAACACTTGAATTGCTGGGCCTTCTATTTCCATGATCAGTTCTGGAATGCCGAAGCCTTGTTGTAAGCCAAGAAGAATAATAGGGGCAGACCACGGTTTTCAGCGAACCAAAATTAATCGTGGTCTGTCCCCTATTATGGCTAGATCTCCCAGTTCAGGGTTAGGTTGCCGCCGTTGCTGCTGAGGTTGTCGCCGAACTGGCCGGTATAACCGGCGCGAATCGTAACCCCGGGGGCAATGCGATAGCTCGCGCCAAGGTCGACCAACGCCGTATCGCGGCTGATGCTGGCACCCTCCACCGTGAAGGCCGAACTCCCTAAGAAATTAAGAGAGGCCTGAGGGTTCACATCGCTGTAGTTGTGTTGCCAACCCAAACCAGCATCCAGTTGAAACTGGCCATTATTGAGTAATACCTGACTACGCAGGCCCAGCGTGGTGGCAGTCATATCCTCATTTTGGCTGTCACCATGCAGGGCTGCATTACCGCCTTTCTCAGTAAAACTGTCGCTGGCCACCTGGCTCCAACTCAGGCTGGCATAGGGCTCAAGCTGGATGTTTGCCCCCATATTCATGGCATAACCCAGCTCGGCAAATACCTGCTGGCTGGTCGCATCGTAATCTGCACTCAGCGACTGGCGCATACCGGCTGTGTCGATGTCACGCTCGGTGTCGATGGAATGGATACCGTAAATACCACCCAGCGTCATGCGCAAGACGCCTGCATCCAATGGCAGTGTCCGACGACCATAAAGGCCAAAGCTGTAGCTGTCGATGTCAGCATGCGAGCTGCGCCCATCCACGCTCAAGCGATGATCGCCATAACGTAAGGCACCGCCGAGTATCCAGTCGTTGGGCATGGCCAACTCACCGCCCACGGCCACCGAACTACCACGTTGAATCGCTTCAGCACTATTGCCGTTACCCTCATTGCGCCGGGTGGCGCCTTCGGTTTCGATCCACAGCGGCAAGGCAGTCCGTTTGCTCTCATCCAGCTGATTGCCGGAGCGCTGGAGCAGGCTGTGACTGAATTCTTGGCCGTTCTGCAGTACGGCACCGCTAGCGCTGGCATACAACTCGCCAGAAAGCGCATTTAGCGTGCCAGGCACTTCACTGGTCTTCAGGCCGAGGATCACGCTTTGCAAGGCGCCGCCTGTTGGCAGACTGTCCAGTGCGCTCGCGGTAGCAATCTGGTTTTTACTCTGACCAAAGCCAGCCACGGCTAGATCGTTACGCAGCAGAGCAAGATAAACATTATTCAGGTCATAGGTCAGGGTTGGCGTGAGGAAGGCGTAATCCGACGTTGCGCCGGCGAAGGTAGTACCGGCAAAACCGCCAGTGGCGCTGAGAATGGTGTAAGTGGAGAGCGGTCGATAGGTGCCGTTTTCGCCAATATGCTGCACTTGCCCGGCCAAGGTTGCCACACCGTTGACCTGAATCAGATCGCTGCCTGCGCCTGTCGGATCGGTCTCAACTTGATAGATAGAGCCGCCGTTGAAGGCTAGGTCACCATTTACCACCTGGGTGCCAATGGAGTTGCCCGGCGCATACACGCCACCACTGGCCAGGGTCACACTGCCCACAGAGCCGGTGCCTTGCAGGCGCCCACCATTGTTGACCTGCACATCACCCATCAAGCTGCCATTTACCGCGAGCGTACCGTCATTAATCGTGGTGTTGCCGATATAGGTATTAGCCGCGGAAAGCGTCAGCCGGCCTGCACCAGACTTGATAAAGCCGCCCGTGCCACTCATCACCCCGGCATACACACCATCAGCCGTTTGGTCAAAGTTGACCACGGCGTTATTGAGGATATTGCCCTGCAGGGACGTGCTGTTGCCTTGTAACGTGCCAGCAGAAACCGTGGTGCCGCCGCTGTAGGTGTTAGCGCCGGAAAGGTTAAGGGTGCCGGCGCCTTGTTTGGTCACAGTACCGGTGCCACTAATGACACCCGCATAACTTGAATCATCGGAGCGGTTAAAGGTCAGCGTGCTGTTGTTGATGGTGTTGCCTGTACCCAGAGAGCCCGTGGTGCCGCCAGTACCAACTTGTAGGGTGCCGGAGGTGATGGTTGTATTGCCTGAGTATGTATTGTTGCCGGTTAACGTGGTGGTGGCGGAGCCGGACTTTGTGAAAGTACCCGTGCCACTGATATCACCAGAAAAGGTATAGGCATTACTACGGCTTATAACAAAGCCGGCGTTATTGATCACATTACCGGTAAGGGATCCGTCCGTACCAAGCAGGGCTAAAATACCTGCTGATATCGTCGTGCCTCCAGAATAGGAGTTATTGCCAAGCAGAACGACACTACCTGCTCCACTTTTTACCAGCCCCCCGGTGCCACTAATGCTGTCGTGGTAGTTGATAGTAGTACTTGATGAATCTACGCTGAGCTCCAGCGTGGCATTATTGGTGACGTTGCCTATATCAGTTATTGCAAAATTGTTCGCTATCAAGGTGCCTTGAGAAACAACTGTGCCACCCGTGTAGTTATTGTTTGATGCATTCAGCAGCAATGTGCCTGTACCGGTTTTAGTCAGGGTGCCGCTACCGCTAATCTGGCCACTTTGGGTGAGTGTGGTGCCAGCATTCGTATTAAAGGTACCGCCACCTGCGGCCAGGGTGGTGGCGCGGCTGCTTGTAAAGCTGCTGGTAGTTTGTAACGTGCCTCCATCTAATGTGAGTACACCAGTGCCCAAGTTATTGTTTGCGCTGATGCTGATGGTGCCGCCATCGATAGTAGTCCCACCGCTGTAGGTATTAGTGCCGCTCAGGGTCAGGGTGCCAGCCCCTTGCTTGGTTAGCCCGCCAACGCCTTGTAGGCCTACAGAGGTAGTGGCATTGAAGCCATTGGTGTCGATAAATCCGCCACCTGCTTTAAAAATAATATCGCCAGACTCAAAGTTTTCGAATAGGTTGTTTTGGGCGGTGCTTAAACGGAGTATGCCGCCGTCAAAGTTAACGGTTCCTGCACCTTGCCCATAATAGCCTTCAACAATATTTCTCGTGATCAACAGCCCACGACTTCCTGCCACACCCTCTATATTAAGAACCCCTGTATTCAGGGTGTCATTTGTAACATTAACATTAGCGCTAGTAACACTGGCGCCATTACGAACAGTTAAAGTACCAGATGTTGCTTGATCCATCGTGCCCGAGCCACCGATAAAAAGATGGTACGTCTGTATGCTTGCGTTACTCCCATCAACTATCACAGTAGCCCCGTCAAGGGAACCTATTCTAAAGGCATTATCCGCAATCAATGAGCCATTGGTAATATTAAGCGCGCCGAATGTAGAAAATCCAACTGAAATGTTATTTACATCAGCAGAGTAACCATCAGATATTAACGCGGTTCTATTATTGGCTATAAAGGCATAGTCAAAATCAGTAGGTAGTTGAGCTAGATCCCAGTTTCCAGCGACGCTCCATTCTGCGTTATTACTGTTCCAATTTAGAGAGACCGCATTGGCTGAGGGGCTGAGCAATAAGGATCCCAGTGCGGAGATCAATAGACACGCCAATCGCGAACTAGTTTTATTCTTTCCGCGGGCTCTTGCTGTTTCTGGCACAGCAACCCAGGCGCCCAGCGCTGCGTTGAATAGGGAGCAATAGCTACGATTCATGGCAGACCTCTGTGCCCAAAAGATCAAATCATATTAGTAGTATGAGTCTGCGACTATCCGATTTCCGCAATGAGAAAGAGGGGGGCTAGCTAGTCAAGTGGGTGAAAGTCAGGAGGAGAGGGTTGCAGAGGGCGATTCGTCGAATAACGTTCTGTAGTCGATGGCAAAGCGGCCTAGGTGCAAAAAGCCAAAGCGCATAGCCACGGCTGTAACCGTTGTGGTTTTTGGGTCTGCCGTGCGCAAGGTGGCGCGAACCCGATTGAGGCGATATAAGCGAAGATAGGCAATGGGTGACATATCGACATAGGTGCGAAAGGCGTATTGAAGTGTACGTTCGGAAACGCCAATCGCTCTGCAGATGTCGGTGATTGTCGGCACCACATCGACTGCCAGGCTGGCTTCGACGAAAGTGCGGGCCATGCGGCAGGCGTTAAAGCCGCGAGCACGCTCACTGGCTTGTGCTGGAGGCTCATCCGAACTTGGCGCTGTGGCGACCTGCAAAATACTTTCTAACAACAAGTGACGCAGCTGGCTTTCATTCACTGCAGCAGAGGATGTGCTGAGTTTGCTCGTTGTGTTGAGCCATAGGTTTATTGCGTGTTTCAGCGCTGCTTGGTGGGCCGTTTGTAGCTGTTGCAGTTGTTCGGGGGTGCTTTCCCACTTTGCCGGGTTCCGCGTACGTGCTCCATCCAGGAACTCATCCTGATTGAGGCAAACGTACGCGGTTTGTGCGCCGGCGGGTACATAAATGTCGAATTCAGTATGTGCGGGCATAAAGAACACGGTGTCCCTCTCAGCCGCCGCAAAATCGGAAAAACGGAAGTTTGGATCTGGTGTGCAGTACGACAGCGTGCAGAGGTTCGCCGGCATAACCCCTAACTTTTGCACAGCTGCTGTTTGCGACTCGCGGACGATGTGTTGGCTGCCGAGGTCCAAAATTTCCATCTGCGCCAACTGCTGTCCACGCCCGAGCTGGTAGCACTCCATCTCAATCCATGGCTGCAGCGCCGCCTGAATGCTGGCGTCTTCTACCTTGGCTGAAAGCAACAGTTGTCTGGAGTTTGCGATTGAATCCCCGTGCTGCTGATTCAATACCATAAGGTCTACTCTCTGCCAATTTACTGATGAGTTTACAGAATGTGTGAGTGGCTAGGGGCAGTTGTCGGATCTGCCTGTCCCAGACTCTCCTTTCATAGTGTGTTTCGAAGATACTGTTACACACATAGCATTTGGTTTAGCCCCTCCCAGCGAGTGAAACGAACGGTTTGAACCGGTTGTTATGCAGTTGACCACCGATGCCCCAGCGGTAAGCACTCTTCACAAAGCAATTTTCCGTTCAGTAATGCCCCGTCGAAAATTATGATTTGAATGTCATCGTTTAAGTTGAGGCCGGCTGGGTTTGTTGCTCGGTCAATCATGTAATGCCCGCATTTATCGCAATTGCAAATTGAGTATTTTTGCTTATTTAGAAAATGGGTCTCGCCGTACTGGTATTCAAACCCGTATTTTGAAAATAATGCAGTTATCTCTTCTCGCAAGCGCTCAAGTTGTTCGCCTGGAATATCTTTTTCGATATCGCTTGTAGAGTACTCAGCAGTGCAGTTGAACTTTGTTATGGCGAGATTTTTCATGTGCCACTCCTGAGATGCATAATGCTTTTGTTATGGGGAGGCGAAACGTAGCGAGGAGCGAGTGAAGTGTAACCATCCCAGCCCTGAAGGGGCGATCACCAACTCATTGTTATATGAGATGATAACCATCACTTTACTGGTTTAGTTCCAACTGTTGGTGAATACATATCTTTAGCGTGTTTTATATGGCCATAAATCAGAAACGGAACCAGCCCCGCTAGAACAACAATGTAGTGAGCCCAAGTTATCGGCTTAGAAAATTCTAAAAATATCCAGGCCAAGAAAAAGTACCCTATAAATATAACGAAGAATACTTTGGATGAGTCGCTGGAAAATACCCATTCTTCATTCGTAAGTGTGTCTTGAATATTCTTTCCGCACTTTGGACAGAGAAAGCCAATTTTATAGCCTTCCTTGTACCCATCAATCGCCTCGATGGCAGGAAACTCTTCTTTACAGTAGAAGCATTGATAATTCATAAGACCATAACGCTCGCAACACTGGACAATTTGGAGCGAAGCGGAAAATTGTTCCGAGTGCTTGCGCTTGTTATAGGCGAACTGCATCATCACCGCAATTATCTCAATCCAACCAAATAGCGGACATTCAGGCGTTTGCCTCTGTCCAGCTAATATCCATTTCTTCAAGAGCATCTAAGTACTCTTTTTTACTGATAATTCCCACGCATGCTGTTGCGCCTCTATCTTTTATTTCGTCATTGGCTAATTTCTTCGCCAATAAAATTGCTGGCATACAGGGTATGAATGGGCCATCACCACTTCGGGCTGTTAATTCAAATCGTATTGTCTTGTCCTCGCCATTCTTATCTTTCCCTGACAAGTCCATATGAAAAGCGCTGTTCGCACTCCCAAACCAATCGAATAGAAAAGACAACTTTAGAAGAGTTGGTGCTGATGACTCCAAGCTTCTTACCAGTCCGATACGCACCAACCATGACAAAGCCCATAGGCTGACATGAATAAAAGGAAGCTCTAGGCCAGCGTAAAACCGTACTGTTTTAAGTTCTTTATACATCTTTGGAAACAGCTCTAGATCAGGAATGTTACAGTTCCCAAGCAATCTCCATCCCAGTCCAGGATATTTTCTTGATCGCAGTCCTTGCCATCCATAAATATATTTCTCTTCGCCATTAATTAGAGTTTTAAATGGCTTTCCAGTGTAGCTTAATATTGCGGCGGTGGTGGCGACACCACGAGTTGTTTTTTGAGCTGTCGTTATACCGTAATCAAGGCTCTCTAGTGTCTTGAAATCATCTCGGTAGTGATCAATCAAGGCGGATGTGAGGCAAGGCACAGAACTAGCTCCGCTCACAACAAGTCTATCAGCTTTCCTGGCCTTTTGATCAAGGAGGCCAATTTCAGAAACAAACTCTCGTCCATCGGCCAGATCTATGTAATGAGCACCACAATTGATACAGGCTTCCGCGACATAATAACCCTGCGATTGAAATGGCCCTGAAGTATGAATAACAATGTTAGGCCTAAGTGCTTGCAATCGCTCTTCGAGGTTGCTGTGAATATCTATAAATGCAGCTTCTGCATTAATTTCTTGTGCTAGGGCTTCGGCCTTATCCAAAGAGCGTCCAGCAACAATAAGATTTATATTGCTTTGCTTTGCCAAGCTCCGAGAAATAAAGCTTCCAAAATTTCCGTATCCACCAATGATAAGAACACGTTTCAATTTTGCACCTCAAAGCGTCCTTTGTAACTATAGAGTTATTAGGGTCGGAGTGACTTTTTGCAACACCATCCAAGGGGAAAATTTAATTCACTCCGTCCCTTTAACCCCTGTACATTAATGCCATGTCGTAATCACCATCATATGGCGATGCACTGATTGTTGCGCGGAGATTCATGCGGATGCCTTCTAACGCCCGCGGTAAGCCGCGCCGGAGTGCGAAGCACGGAGGGCACCCGCAAGCGGAGCTTGTGGGCGTCGGCTTGACCAACCTGTTAGGCCTGGGGCGCGAAGGCACAATGTTAAGCGTGCCCCTTGGCACCGGATCGCGTTCATTGATCTGCGGTGAAAAGAATGAAACGACCATCTATGGACGCGCTTGCATACAATTCACGCACGCCTTGGAACCAGCCCCATGTGTATTCGAAGTCTTCTTCCGATAGATCAGCGTCGTAATTTTGCGCATTGATGTTGTTGTACAGAGCCCGAAAGGTAGCTGCGTCAATTGCCTCCAATGCCTTTGCAATGTCTCGAACTTGCTCAGGACTTTTGAGACTGACGATGTAGTCGTCTTTGAAGTACAACCGCTTCCCACCAAGTACCGTGTGGTTAAGCGGGTAAGTTCCTCCAGTCCATGTAAGCATCCCGTCTGACAAAGCTCGATGCATTGCATCCCATGATTTGTCGCTTTCAGCAATAAAGGATCTCGGCTCTTCAAAGTACCGCGGCTCGATTTCCTCCACTAAGTACGTGATGCGAGCTTGTTCATCCTCAAATGACTGTAGTGCTTTTGCCTCCTCTTCGGTAAGTGCGAAATGAACACCGAGACAGCTCATGTACTTGCTCCACGTTGGATTTTGAGAGGCCTAACGTTTGGTTAAGGGGCCGGCTTTAGCCGGTCCCGAGTGAGCGAAGCGAACGACTTGAACCAGTAGTTAGGTTTCACGAATACCTCGGTGGTAGCTCGCCGCCAGACTTGATAGCCTCAAAAACTGCATTAGGGTTTGACTGACACCAGTAGCGGAAAAACAGAGTTCCTTTTGAGCTATTCCAGATTTGGCCCGCAGTAATATTTTGCTCTGTGATTAGTTTTGGCTCTACCCACTGTTGCGCAACGACACCGACACAGCCTTTTCCGTAGCCTTGGGTATCTATTAGCCAAGTTGCATTTCCGCCTGCAATACTGGCTAGAGAGCAGGCTTTTTGAGCTAAATTTAGGACTTCGGTCAAGGCTGTTTCAGCCGGAACTGAGAGAGCCGCCATATGTGACTGGCAGTCGTCACCTGCGCAGACACTATCACGGTCAACTTTTAGTTCGATTAGCGGCTCGGTCATTTATAGTGGGACCTAACGTTTGGTTAAGGGGCGGGCTTTAGCCCGTCCCAGTGAGCGAAGCGAACGGTTTGAACCAGTTGTTATGCATTGGTGAAGTCGAAATATAAGATGTTTGACCAATTCCCCAGCCCCAATGAGTAAATGGACTGCATTGGGTCATATTCTTGTTTTGGAAGTTCTGGGGTGCGACCCAGTAACCTTGCAAAGAAGCTAACTGGCTTAGGTGGCTCTGCTGGGGGCGGTAATAGAGATTGCAGCGCCAGATCTATTTCAGGCTGAAGATCTTTTATCTGCGCTAGAAGCGTTAGATTTTGTTCTTGAAGCGGAGAGTCTCCCATGTCAAAAATTTCTCCGCACTCTAAGACAAAGTATTCGCTTTTATTCTCGGGCCTGTTCAGAAACTCAAGTGCTTCAGCAATTAATGGCTGGGCGGGCGTGACCGTTATTTTTGACAGGAAAGTTTCAAGATTTTTGACACCGGAAGCGTAGTTACCTACCAGCGCTATTTCTTCTTGATTTTCCCAAACTGAAGATGGGCATGTCTTCGGATTGGATGAAAGGAGAAGCTTAAAAACGATTGGTATGTAGTAGTTCCACTCCGAGATACCAATCAATTTCCGGCCATTGTCTTTAGCATTTGGGCCTGGGATAACGTTGGTTGAATAGAGGTAGCTACGGTTGGCCACGGTCATTACTCCGATGCATAACGCCAAGCTCACCGGAACATTTTACGGAGAGCATTTTTGTGAAAAAATGAAGCAACGCGGAATGCACAAAAACGAGCGCAGTAAAATGTTTCCGAGTGCAGCTTTTTGTTATGCGTCAATGAACTCTATCAATGGTTGGGATTCTGTGAGTACATTAATGCAATTATTTGTTGTAGCTACAAACCATTCAGTTATTTCGACGGCTTTACTTACGCTTAATATTCCTGGCTCGACAGCCTCCCCATTGGACCATCCACCAGATAGTATTTTGAAGACATGGTGAGGAGTGCTAAATGCTTTTGATTCCCAATAATGAATAAGATCGCCTTCATCCAGATATCGAAAACCTCTAGCATATTCAAAATACACCCTTAAGTCTCTGCGGTTTCCACTCTCATCTTTTGTGTCGATTAAAATGGTAAGGCCTTCTTTCGAATCGCTCACACTATAGATATCACTTTCGTGACGTTCATTTGTGTGTTTTGGGCCAATCGCTTCTACTTCCATGCTTGATACCTACAGTGCATAACGCCGCCAGCACAGGCCGGAGCACGCAGTGCGGAGGTCCAGCCCCGAAGGGGCGATTGTGCCTGGCCTTGTTATGTTTTGGTCCTTGCTCATATGACCTCAAGTGTGCCATCGCTACGAGTAATATTGATGCTCTCGTATTGCGATACCTCTGTGTGTATGTAGAGAGCTATACCACCAGTTAACGTAATTTTTAGCACCAGTTCATTTTCATTGCTGATGCTAGTTACCTCTTTCTTAGGTACATAGATAAGGTCTTTTGTGCTTACCCACTCACCATCAAACCAGAGCGATTTAATTCCATTTACCTCACCTTCTAGTTTATGTAGAGATTGGATCACTACACCTTTCTCGAAGGCAATTTGAGCATCATAGGGGCCAACCGACACAAGATTTACTTCTTGGCCAATTAACTCCTTTAAATGTGATTCATTCGGTAATTCGTACATATCTCAAGAAACATAACAGTGATTAGACCGCGTGCAGTGTTAATGCATAACGGTCGCGTCTATATAACTCCGGGTTTTTCCGGAGATCCATTTTTGAAAAAACCTTTCAAAACAATCACTCAGACGCAGCGATGAACGGCCGTTTGGATTCGCTTGACGTCTGCTTTTTGTGAATCTATTACTACTGTACATCCATACAGCAAGGCAAAACACATGGACAGTGTAGTCAACCGCCCGCGTCTGCAGGAGCAGTTCCGCTCGGTGATGCGGGCTCATCATTACAGTGTGCGAACCGAAAAGAGTTACTGGTACTGGATTCGCTTCTACCTGCGCTTTCATCAAATGCGCCATCCCCTGGAACTGGGCACGACGGACGTGAATCGCTTTCTGAGCTGGCTGGCCACTGAACGGCAGGTGGCCGCGGCGACCCAAAGCCTGGCGCTCAACGCTTTGGTGTTTCTCTATGCCAGGGTACTGGAGAAGCCATTGGGCGAGCTGGGTGAGGTGATCAGGGTGCGACGGCCGCCACGCTTGCCGGTGGTGCTCACGCATGAAGAAGCACTCGGAGTCATTCAGCGCTTGCGGCCACCGCACGATCTGCTGACCTCCTTGATGTACGGAGCGGGCTTGCGCGTGGTGGAAGCGACACGTCTGCGCATCAAGGACATCGACTTCAACCAGCAACTGATCGTGGTGCGCAATGGCAAGGGAGGGAAGGACCGTACTACCCTGCTGCCGCCGAGCCTGGCCGTTCCGTTGGCTGAGCGCATCGAGTTGATCCGTCGACGCTGGAAGGGGCGGGAAGATTTCTTTCAGACGCCGGTTTCCTTGCCCTTTGCGCTGCGCCGCAAGTATCCCGATGCCGGCAACAGCCTGGCCTGGCAGTGGCTGTTCCCCACGGCGGGGGGTCTGTCTGGACGAGGATGGTCATACGGTGCGCCACCATGTCCATGTCACCTCGATCCAGCGAGCGGTCCAGCAGGCGGTGCGCGCTTGCGGCCTGGGCAAGCCGGCCAGCTGCCACAGCTTTCGGCACACCTTCGCCACCGAGCTGCTGCGCCGTGGCAGCGATATCCGCACGGTGCAGACCCTGCTCGGGCACGCCGACGTGCGCACTACACAGATCTACACCCATGTGCTGGGCCAGGCGTTCGCGGGGGTGCGCAGTCCGCTGGGCTAGCGGAATGGCTGGGGGGAGATGGGGAAGTCGGCTGGTCACGGCTGTCCTTGCCGGCGGCGAATGTCGTCCTGGGAGGGTGGAGGTTAAGCCGTCGCAAGGCCGCGCGACAAGGCACAAAAAAGCCGGGCGCAAGGCCCGGCTTCTTCGTTGCTGGCAGGGCTGATCAGGCCACTTCCAGATCCTTGGCGTAGGCCTTGAGCGCGGTGTCTTCGTCACCGAACTCGTGGCCGATCATCACCAGGGCCTTGGCGTAGTGCGCGCCGTTGTATTCCCAGGTCATGCCGATCCCGCCGTGCAGCTGGATCGCCTGCTCGGCGACGAAGCGCGCGCCGCGGGTGACGATGTACTTGGCGGCGGTGAGCACGCGGGTGCGTTCGGCGTTGTCCTCGGCGTCGGCGTGGCAGGCGGCGAGCATGGCCATGGAGGTGGCCTGTTCCAGCTCGGTCTGCATGTCGACCATGCGGTGCTGCAGGACCTGGAACTTGCCGATGGGCACGCCGAACTGCTTGCGGGTCTTCAGGTAATCCAGGGTCAGGTTGCACAGCTCCTGCATGTAGCCGACCGCCAGCGCAGCCTGGGCGGCGATGGCGCGACCCTGCTGGTAGCGCAGGGCGGCAAAGGCTTCGCCCTCTTCGCCGAGCAGGTCGTCGAGCGCGACCTGGACGTTGTCCAGCAGCAGCTCGCAGGCCTTGCGCCCGTCGATGGTCGGGAACACCCGGCGCTTGACGCCGGCCGCGCTCGGATCGACCAGGAACAGGCTGATGCCGGCCTCGTCGCACTGGCCGCCCGAGGTACGCGCCGAGACGATGATCTTGCCGGCGCTGTGGCCGCCGATCACCACCGCCTTGCGGCCGTTGAGCAGGTAGCCGCCGTTGGCGGCCTTGGCCGTGGTGCTGACGTCGGCGAGGTTATACAGGCTGGTCGGCTCTTCCAGAGCCACGGCCAGCTGCAGGCTGCCGGCGGCGACTTCGGCCAGGACGTTTTCCTTCTGCGCGTCGCTGCCCAGCTGGGCGAGCAGGCCGCCCCCGTGGATCACCGATTGCAGGTAGGGCTCCAGGGTCAGGCCGCGGCCCAGCTCGGTCATGATCAGCATGGTTTCCACGCCGCCACCGCCGAAGCCGCCCAGTTCCTCGGAGAAGGGCACGGCGGTCAGGCCGAGCTCGCCAAGCTGGTTCCAGAAATCCTGGGAGAAGCCCAGTTCCGACTTGCTGTATTGCTCACGCTTCTCGAACGGATAGGCGTCACGAACCTGGCGGGCCGCGGTGTCCTGCAGCATCTGCTGCTCTTCGCTGAGTTTGAAATCCATGGTTCGACTCCTTACAGCTCAAGAATCATCTTGGCGACGATGTTTTTCTGAATTTCATTGGAACCGCCGAAGATCGACAGTTTGCGCATGTTGAAGTAGATCGGCGCGACGCCCGGAGTAGCGTCCTCGTGCAGCTTGTCGCCGTCGTAGTCCAGCTCCAGTTCCTCTTCCAGGAACGGCAGTGCGTAGGGGCCGATGATCTTGCGGCGCAGGTTGGTGATCGCCTGGCGGATCTCGGTGCCCTTGACCTTGAGGATCGAGGACTCGGCGCCCGGCACGCCGCCTTCCTTGGCCGCGGCCAGGATGCGCAAGGTGCTCATTTCGATGGCCATCAGCTGCATCTCGACTTCGGCGATCTGCAGGCGCAGCAGCGGGTCGTCGAGCAGCGGCTTGCCGCCGGACTGCAGGCGCGTCGCGGCACGCTTGAGGCCCGCCAGCGCGGCCTTGGAGGCGCCGATACCGGCCAGGCCGGTGCGCTCGTGGGTCAGCAGGTACTTGGCGCAGGTCCAGCCCTTGTTCTCTTCACCGACCAGGTTCTCGACCGGGACCTTGACGTCCTGGAAGAAGACTTCGTTGACCTCGTGGTCGCCGTCGAGGGTGATGATCGGGCGCACGGTGATGCCCGGGGTCTTCATGTCGATCAGCAGGAAGCTGATGCCGCGCTGCTGCTGGGCTTCCGGGTCGGTGCGGACCAGGCAGAAGATCCAGTCGGCGTGCTGGCCCAGGGTGGTCCAGGTCTTCTGGCCGTTGACGATGTAGTGATCGCCATCACGCACGGCGCGGGTCTTCAGCGAAGCCAGGTCGGAACCGGCGCCCGGCTCGGAATAACCCTGGCACCACCAGTCGGTTCCGTCGAGGATGCGCGGCAGGTAGTGGGCCTTCTGCGCCTCGGTACCGAACTTGATGATCACCGGGGCGACCATGTTCACGCCGAACGGAATCGAGCGCGGCGCGCCGAAGGCGGCGCATTCCTCGTCGAAGATGTGCTTTTCGACCGGGCCCCAGGTGGTGCCGCCGAATTCGACCGGCCAGCCCGGCGCGTACCAGCCGCGCTTGCTGAGGATTTTCTGCCAGCGCTGGTGATCTTCCTTGGAAAGATGCTTGCCCAGTTTGACCTTCTGCGCGATGTCGGTCGGCAGTTCGGCGCTCAGGAAGGCGCGCACTTCGTCACGGAAGGCGAGCTCTTCGGCGGTGTAGTTGACGTTCATAGGTTCCTCGTCCCGATCAGGCGATATCGAAGAGTGCCCCGTGGGGCGTTGCCGACCGCCGGCATGCCGGCGGTCGTGGTCTGGTTTGCGTTACTGGCCGTTCCAGTCACTGAACGTGCGGCCTTCGCTGGCGAGCTTCACCAGCAGCGGCGCCGGCTTCCACCAGGCGCCATGCTCGGCATGGAATTCCTGGATCCGCGCCAGCACCTTGTCCAGGCCGATCTGCTCGGCATAGAACATCGGGCCGCCGCGGTAGGCGGGGAAGCCGTAGCCGTTGAGGTAGATCACATCGATGTCGCTGGCGCGCTGGGCGATGCCTTCCTCGAGGATCTTCGCGCCTTCGTTGATCAGCGCGTAGATCGTCCGCTCGATGATGTACTCGGCGCTCAGCTGGCGGCGCTCGATGCCCTGCTCCCTGGAGGCGGCTTCGAGCAGCGGCTGCAGATCCGGGTTCGGCTGCGGGTTGCGGTTGCCGGCTTCGTAGACGAAGAAGCCCTTGCCGGTCTTCTGTCCCAGCCAGCCGGCTTCGCAGAGCTTGTCGAGCAGCACCGGCAGCTTGTATTCGGCCGGCAGCTCCTGGCGCTGGCGCTTGCGGATCGACCAGCCGATGTCGAGGCCGGAGAGATCGCGCATCGCGGTCGGGCCCATGGCCATGCCGAAGTCCTTGAGCGCGCCGTCGACCTGTTCGGGCGTGGCGCCCTCTTCCAGCAGGAATTCCGACTCGCGGCCGTACTGGAAGACCATGCGGTTGCCGACGAAGCCGTCGCAGACGCCGACCACCACCGAGACCTTCTTCAGTTTCTTGCCGATCGCCAGCGCGGTGGCCAGCACCTCGTCGGAAGTCTTCTCGGCGCGCACCACTTCCAGCAGGCGCATGACGTTGGCCGGGCTGAAGAAGTGCAGGCCGACCACATCCTGCGGACGCTTGGTGAAGCCGGCGATGACGTTCAGGTCCAGCGAGCTGGTGTTGGAGGCGAGGATGGCGCCCGGCTTGCACACGGCGTCCAGTTGTTCGAAGACCTTCTGCTTGACGCCCATGTCTTCGAACACGGCTTCGATGACCAGGTCGACATCGGCCAGATCGGCGTAGTCGGTGACGCCTGTGACCAACGCCATGCGCTTGTCCATGGCGTCCTGGGTCAGGCTGCCGCGCTTGACGCTGGCGGCGTAGGTCCCCGAAGCGCGCTCCATGGCCTTGTCGCGCGCTTCGCTGGAGATTTCCAGGATGCGCACCGGGATGCCGGCGTTGGCGAAGGACAGGGCGATGCCGACGCCCATGGTGCCGCCGCCGATGACGGCGACCTTGTCGAAGGCGCGGGTCGGGGTCTTCGGGTCCAGGCCTTCGACCTTGGCCGCCTGACGCTCCGAGAAGAAGCTGTAGACCAGCGCGGCGCGCTGCGGGGAACTCAGGCACTCGGTGAACAGTTCGCGCTCGCGCTTCAGGCCTTCGCTCAGCGGCAGGCTGAAGGAGGCTTCCACGGCGGCGATGCAGCGCAGCGGCGAGAACAGCCCGCGCATGCGCTTGGCCACCTCGGCGTGCTTGGCGGCGACCAGGGCGGCGTTGTCGACGCCTTCCAGGGCGGCGCTCTGCTCGCCGGTACGACGCGCGCCACGGCCTTCGGCGATCAGCTTCTGTGCGTAGGCAATGCCGGCTTCACGCAGGTCGCCTTCGAAGAGTTCGTCGACGATGTTGAACTGCAGTGCTTCGGCGGCCTTGATCGGTGCGCCGGAAACGATCATGTCCAGCGCCTTGGCCACCCCGGCCACGCGCGGCAGGCGCTGGGTACCACCAGCGCCCGGCAGCAGGCCGAGCTTCACTTCCGGCAGGCCGACCTGGGAATCCTTGCGCGCGATGCGGTAATGGCAGCCCAGCGCGACCTCCAGGCCACCGCCCAGGGCGGTGCCGTGGATCACCGCCACCGACGGCTTGCTGCAGGCCTCGAGACCTTCGATCACCTCCGGCAGCGACGGCGCCATCGGCGGCTTGCCGAACTCCTTGATGTCCGCGCCGGCAATGAAGGTGTTGCCCTCGCAGACCAGCACCACGGCCTGCACGGCGGCATCCGCCTCGGCGGCGGCGAAGGACTTCTGCAGGCCTTCGCGAACGGCCTGGCCCAGGGCGTTGACCGGTGGGTTGTTGACGGTGATGACGGCGATCGGGCCGCGGCGTTCGAGGCTTACCACTTCAGACATGGACACTCTCCGAGGGTGAATACGCGAGCCCGGATGGTTGAAAAAACACACATCCTTGGCACGACTTTATCGAGCCAAAGTAAAATATTGTTTCGCAGAGCAGAATACAAGCGTCACTTTTAATAAAGATGTTGCGCGGGTGCCCATAAAGCTAGACCAGTTGCCGGCGCTGTCGAACCCGTGGGCGCCACGCACGTCCAAGGCATCTGCGAGAATGCCCACCGCCATTGCACAGGGGATGAAAAATGACCGGCGCGAGCAGCAACAAAGTCGAACGAGTGGAGATGGGCGAGCTGACCTGCTGGCGGGTGCATGGCGCGCAGGGCGAGCTGCTGATCACCCAGCAGGGTGCGCAGATCCTCGAGTACCGCGAACACGGCCAGCAGCCGCTGATCTGGCTCAGCGAACAGGCCGCCCTGAAGGCGGGCCAGTCAGTGCGCGGCGGCGTGCCGGTGTGCTGGCCCTGGTTCGGCGACCTGGCGCGCAACCCGCAGAGCGTGCAGGCGATGCATGACGGCAGTGTGCCGGCGTCCGCGCACGGGCTGGTGCGTGGCATCGACTGGCAGCTGGGTGACATCCGCGAAGGCGACGGCGAAATCGTCCTCAGCCTGAGCTGCCCGACAGACGATCTGCCCGGCTGGCCGCTGGCCCCCGAACTGACATTCGAAATACGTTTGGGCGAGCACTTGAGGCTCGAGCTGATCAACCACAACCGCAGCGACCGGCCGCAGGCCTTGAGCCAGGCGCTGCATACCTACTTCGCCATCGGCGACATCCACCAGGTACGGGTCGAGGGCCTGGATGGCTGCCGTTACCTGGAAGCCCTGGAAAACTGGCAGGAGCGCCGCCAGCAGGGGGATGTCAGCTTCAGCGGCGAGACCGACCGCGTCTACCTGGACGTGCCGGGCAAACTGCACATTGAGGACCCGGCCTGGCAGCGACGCATCCATATCCACGCCAGCGGATCGAGTTCCGCGGTGGTCTGGAACCCCTGGATCGACAAGTCCCAGCGCCTGTCGCAGTTCGCCGACGACGCCTGGCAGCGCATGCTCTGCATCGAAACCGCCAAGGTCGCCGATGACGTCCTGCAGCTGGCGCCGGGTGAAAGCCACCGCCTGCAGGTGGAATACTGGAGCGAGCCGCTGCACGGCTGACGCCCGGGCCCTGAACGGGCACGCAGCTCGTGCACGTCAATGGCGCGCAGATTCGCGTGTAGGTTGGTGCGTAGGGTTGGCGCGTAGGTTGGCGCCGAGCCCTGCGAGGCCCAACAAACCCGATTTCCGCACCCTTCACCGCCACAAAAAAAGCGCCGCCCCCTCACGGGAGCGGCGCTGCTGTTCCTGCATCAGTCGGCCCGCCATGCGAGCCTGGCCATCAGGCCTTGCTGCAGCTTGGCGGAGCCCAGTCGCCCATGTCCGGGTTGTTGCACACATCGGAGACCATGCTGCGGCCGCGACTGGCGACTTCACGGCTCTCGGCACGCTTGGTCTGAACCTGCTGCACGGCGCGCTCGGTGGTAACCGCTTCCTGCGGAACCTGGCGCACCACGCGCGGCTGGCTGGCCACCGGAGTCTTGGCTGCCTCGGCGACCACCTGGCGCTGCACGCCGACCTGCTGCAGATCCTGCTCGTAGGCCTGGGTGTAGGTCTCGACGTTCTCGCCGACGCGACCGTCAACCTGGGCCAGCAGCGCATTGGTTTCCTGCAGGCCGCTGACGATCTCGTTCAGCCGTGCGCGGCCTTCGCTGTCGCTGATCGCACCGGATTTGCGCGAATCGCGCAGCGCAGAAAACTCGCGCTGGTAGCAGCTCTGGGCGGCGCTGGCGTAAGCCACGCTGCGGTCGATCTCGCCAGCCGTGCGGCTGAAGTCGCCGGCGTAGGAGGCGATGCGCTGGCGGTCGTCGGCGATCTGGTTCTGACGCTCGTTGTAGTAGGCGGCAGTGCCACCGAGCAGGGCGCCGCCGGCGGCGCCGATGGCGACGTTGCGCGCGCGGTCGTCGCTGTCTCCTGCGACTGCACCGGCGACGGCACCGAGCAGGCCGCCGGCGATGGCACCGGTGGCGACCGACTTCTTCATCGCCGAATCGGAGCTGCGCAGGTGGCTGACCGGCTCGTAGCAGGCCGGGTAGTAGTTGGCCTGGGTCGTCGCCGCGACCTGGGAACTGGGGTTCCCGGCACAGCCGGCCAGCAGCACAGAGCCACCGACGACCAGGGACAGCGCCAGGCGCGAGGTGAATGCGAAGCTCTTGCGGAAATCACTCATGGTCTTGGTCTCTTCTTCGGTTTGACTATTCCGGACACGCTGCCCGCGCCCCGGAACCCCTTTCATCGCCCGCCGGAGGCGAGCACTTCCTTCAGGATCAGCGCCGGATCGGCACGCTGCTGCTTGCGGTACTGACCGACATGGCCGACGAACACCGTAGCACGCGCTGCCAGGCTCTTACCGAGCACTGGCTGGCGATTCAGCTCCTCCATCACACGCTGGAACTGCTCCTGGATCACCGCATCGGTATAGCGCGTGCCGGTTGCCAGGTTGTCGATGTAGATCGCCACCGCGCCGTCCACCGCGCTCTGGCCGTTCTCGATCGCCCCGGCGAACAGGTCTGCGCTGGCCTGGTCGCGGGCGGCCAGGGCCTGGTCGCGGCTGTTCTTCAGGTTGGTCAGGCGAATGTTGTAGTTGTTGATGGTCTCGGCCACCAGCGCAGCGGACTGGATCAGGTTGCCGGCGGCTTCCTCGCGCTGGCGGGCGATCAGCGCCACGTCGCGCTTGAGGTCTTCGTTGACCTGCGCCAGCTGCGCCTGGATTTTCTCGTCCTTGCTCGCGGCGATGATCTCGTCGAGGCGCTTGGTCGGGTCCTGGAACTCGTCGATCTCGTCGGTCAGCCCGGCCAGGCGGCCGTCACGCTGCCATTGTTCGAACAGGTCCTGGTAGCGCGAACGCGGCGCCGAGATCGCCCCCAGCGCCACGCGCATGCCGGTGGTCTCGTTGCGCTGCTCGCTGCCGTCGGCGGCAAACAGCGGGTATTCGCGGCGCATGCCGGTGAACAGGGTCATCTCGCCTTCGAGGTAATTGCCGCCCTTGACCACGAAACCGCCGTAGCTGCCGTGGCGGCGGCCGGCGCGTACCAGCTGGAAGGATTCGTTGACCATCTCGGCGGCGTTGCCGATCACATCGTGCAGCCCGATCGGGTTGGGCTTGCGGCTGCCCACCGGGAGCAGTCGCGCCTGCTGGCCGGTGCCGCCGGAGACCTGGTTGTAGACCGCCCATTCACCCAGCGGGCCATCGCCCTCGCCGCCCGGTTGCGGCCGCGGGAACAGCCGCGCTTCGAGTTCCTGGCGACTCACCGCGTGGCCGCCGCGGGCGGCGAACTCCCACTCCGCCTCGGTCGGCAGCCGCACATGGGCCAGGCCGCCTTCGTCCGGACGCAGGGCGCGGCCGCTGATCGGCAGCGCCTTGCGCTGGTTCTTCAACAGCCAGGCGCTGTAGACCGCGGCGAAACGCTCGGCCTCGAAGCGCGACAGCTTGACCTTGGGCAGGCGCGCCTGGCCGCCGGCATCGGCCGGGCATTCGCCAGCCGGTTTGCCTTCGAGCAGGCCGGCCTGGGACATCACCTTGGCGTACTGGCCGGCACTGACTTCGTACTTGCCGATGAAATACAGCATCGGCTGCAGCGGCACCTCGCGATCGTAGCTCGGCAGTTGCGGCGCGATGCGGCTGCGCCAGGCGGCAGGCAGATCGTTGAGGCTGAACTGGCCGCTGATGTAGTCCCGCCGGAAGCCGGACATGAACGACTGCTGGTAGCCGGCTTCGTCCTCGCCGAACGGATAGCCGAGGTTGATCTCGCGGTCATCCAGGCTGCCCTTGGCCAGCACGTAGACATAGCGGAACACCATCTCGCCGCCGCAGGGCAGCGGCAGGCTGACGTCATCCGCCAGCGGGCGCGGGTTGTCCGGGGTGCCCTCATCGGCCCAGACCACGCAGGCGAAGCACGCCGCCACTGCCAACCACCACCTAGACATCCCGCAATCCCTCCGATGCTTCGATTCCTGCCGCACGCCAGCCACCGGCCGCCGCGGCAAGCAGGCTGAACCCGAGGGTCGCCGCGGCCGCGAGCAGGTACTGGTGCCACTCGAGGCGGCAAGCGTACTCGCCCGCCTGCTGCATGAACAATTGATTCAGCAGGGTTTCCGCCGCGAGATACGCCAGCCCGCCGAGCAGCAGACTGATCAGCCCGGTGTAGAGCGCTTGCAGGCTGACGAAGGCGAGCAGCGCGGCAGTCGGGAAACCGATCAGCCGCAGTACCGACAGCTCGCGATGCTTGCGTGCCACCGCTGCCAGGGCGCTCGCGGTCATGGCCGCAAAGGCGCCGGCCAGGCCCAGTCCGGCGATGATCCAGAACACCACACCGAGGTTGCGGCTGAGTGACCGCACCTGGGCGATGGCCTCGGCCTGGGTCGCCACTTCCTGGCCCTCGGCGGCGAAGCGCTGGCGCAGCGTCTCCACTGCATCGAGATCGCGGGCATAAAGACGGAATCCCGGATAGATCCGCTGCGCCGCGCCGGAGCCCTGCATGCCCGGCCAGTCGAAGGCCGCCACGGCACGGCCGTCGCGGTAATCCTCGACGGCCTCGAGCAACTCCAGGCGTCCGAACAGGGCGTCGCGCTGGAAGGCCGCCAGGGGCAGCACGCCGACCACCCGCAGGCGGGTGCGCTGATACTCCGCGACGCCACCGTCAAGCCGACCGAAAGCCGCTAGCAACTCATCACCGACGCCCGCCCCGAGCTTTTCCGCCGCGCTGCGGCTGAGCAGCACTTCATCCAGCCGCTGCGGCTGGGGCAGTGCGCCGAGCAGGGGATCACCGGGACCGGTCGGCAGCATCTCGACGCTGACCACCGGCCCTGGACGGTTCGGGTAGAGATCGGCCGTCGCGGCAATCTGCCGGGTTCGCGGCAGGGCGAAGGCCACCTCCGGCAGGCGGCGCAGTTCATCGATTCGCGCGGCGCTGTAGCGACCACCGCCCAAAGGGACGATCTCGCGCACGCCGGGGTCCTGTTCCAGGCGATCGGTCAGGCTGCCGACCAGCCCGGACTTGAGGCCGAACAGCACCAGCAGCGGTGCCAGCACCGCCACCAGCGCCAGCACCGCGCAGGCGGACAGCCGCCAGTCGGCGCGATAGTCATGCCAGGCCAGCCTGGCCATCAGCCCGGCGCGCATCAGCCGGCACCTTCGAGGGTGGCGGTGACGCCGCCATCGGCGTCGCGGCGAACCTGCAGACCGAGCAGCGACAGGCCGACGCTGCGTGCCAGCTGCAGGTCATGGGTGGTCAGCAGCAGACAGGCGCCGCGGGCCTGGCTCTGCTCGACCAGCAGTTGCATGACCCGCGCGGCGTTGAGCGGGTCGAGCGAGGCGGTCGGTTCATCGGCCAGCACCAGCTTGGGTGAGTGCGCCAGGGCGCGGGCGATACCGACCCGCTGGCGCTGGCCGACCGAGAGCGCCGAGGGCCGCTTGTCGAGCTGGTCGACGATTTCCAGTTGCTCGGCGAGCCGGCGCACGCTGCCATCGTCGCCCAGGCCGAGCAGCTCGCGGGACAGGCCGATGTTGCCGCGTACATCGAGAAAGCCGAGCAGACCGCCGGTCTGCAGCACGTAGCCGAGCTCACGACTGCGCAGCTCGGCGAGTCGATCCTGCCGCCCGGCGCGCCAGAGCGCCGCGATGTCCTGCTCGCCCTGGGCGCTGCGCAGGCTCAGCTCGCCACCCGGATCGGGCGACAGCACCAGCGCAAGCAGGTCGAGCAAGGTGCTCTTGCCACTGCCGCTGGCGCCGACCACCGCCAGACGCTGACCCGGATACAGATCCAGGCGCGGCACCCAGAGGCTGAAGCGCTGGCTGCCGCTGCCGCGGCTCTTGCGGACGTCGCGCAGGCGCAGCATCAGGGCAGCGTCGACAGCGGGACGCGGTAGAGCGCGTCGCCTGGCTCGGCGTCGCCGAAGCGCACCCAGTTGGCCAGGTCGTTGTGGAAGGTTTCGTAGAGACGGATCTTCGATTCCAGCTCGTCGATGAAGTCCTGCTGCTCGGCGACGCTGAGCGACAGCCAGAGGTCCTGGGTCATGTTCAGCGACTTGCTGCGATACGGCAGTCCCTCGAGGTATTCGCCGAGGATGCCGCTGTCGACCAGGTTGCTGCCGCGTGCCAGCGCCGACGGATCGCGGCTCATGTGCGCACTGGCGCTGGCGATTTCGGCGAAGAAGTCCTTCGGCGAGCTGCGCGTGCGGCGTGCCGAATCGACGATCAGCTTGAGCGACTGCTGCAGGTCGTTGAGCTGCAGCTTGGTCAGCAGCACGCAGACCTGGAAGCTCGGCAGTGCCGGGTTGGTCAGGTCGCGGTCGCTGGTCCAGGCGGTCACCAGCTGCGGCGCCTGGATGCTGTCGCGCCGCCCGAGGAAGTCCATGTGCATCGCGTAGCCAACCGCGGCAGATTTCTGCGCCAGGCTCGGCGCCTCGGTCCAGCTCGGCGCGACCATGCGCCGCTCGCCGGCCGCGGCGTGGACCAGCTCGGTGAAGGTGCCGGAGATCTCGCGGACGCGCTCGCCGAAGCGCGCCACATCACCACCGGGCACCGGCACGTAGAGGTCGCCGATGGTCGGGTTGGCG
Organism: Pseudomonas mangrovi; assembly: GCF_003052585.1. GTDB lineage: Bacteria > Pseudomonadota > Gammaproteobacteria > Pseudomonadales > Pseudomonadaceae > Aquipseudomonas > Aquipseudomonas mangrovi. The sequence continues at coordinate 41,757 of NZ_QASN01000015.1, forward strand.
TCGGCGGTCAGCGCGCGGTACTGGCTCTCGGCGTAGGCGTGGTTGTTGCGCCCGGGGTCGGTCTTCAGGTGCAGGGCGAAGATGCGGATCTGCTTGGCGCGTGCCGCCTCGCGAACCTCGGCCTCGTTCATCCGGGTGCGCCCGAGCGGATCGTTCTTGCGCAGGGCGCCGGCGTCGGTGATCAGCAGCACGATACGCCCCGCGTAGGGGCTCCAGTCCATGCCATCCACCGCTTCCATCACACCGGCGAAGGCGTCCTCGTTGAAGGCGTGGCTGGAGACGGTGGTCGCCTGGACCTTGCTCGCCTCTGCGAGGAAGCGATCGGGGTCGCTGCCCTGGTCCAGGGTTACCAGCGTGCGGGTGACGTACTCCAGCCCCGGCGTCTTCGCGACGCTGCTGCGAAAGCCAACCAGGCCGAAGCTGACCTTGTCCAGCTCGCCACGTGCAGCCAGCTGGCCCTGAACCTCGCGGACCACCTCGCGCACCCGGTCGATGTACGGCTGCATCGACACCGAGGTGTCCACCACCAGCACGATGCCGGTCCGGAAGACCTCCGGCGCGACCACGGCGGCGCTGCTGCCACCGCGCTCCTGCGGCGTGTTGCCCGGGTCGATCGAGGCGATGTTGAGCAGCTGCGCCGGCTGGCCGCTGGCGTCGAAGCTCTCCCATGACTCGAGGATCGGCAGCAGGTAGAACTGATCCTGCGGGATGGCGCTGGCAGTGGGCTCGATCGCCAGAACCTGGTGATCGCCACCGGTCTCAACCCGGCGCAGCGCCTCTCGCGCCAGCTGTGGATCACCCAGCAGGCGTTCGAGTTCGGTGGCATCGCGCAGGAACATCACCGGTGCCCGGCCGCTGCGCTCGGTAAAGCGCAGCACCAGGCTCTGCTTCCAGTCACTGGTCTGCGGCGCCGCCAGCCAGCCGTCGCTGCGGCCGTCGCTGCCGACACCGATGCGCAGCCAGGTCTCGCCAGCCTGTTCACGACGTTCATAGACGTAGGCCACGGTGAACGCCGGCAGCGCCTCGCCACGCGGCGTGCCACCCGGCTCATCGAGCAGGCGCGCGCCGGGCTTGGTCAGCACGCGCTGGAACAGGGTCTTCTTGCCGGCCATCAGCAACGGCCGCTTGCCATCGTCTGCCGGGTCAGCTCCTTGCCCACTGGCCTTCGGCCCGGCCGGCTGCCCGTCTCCTGCCTCCTGGGCCACCTTCGGCTCGCTGCCGGGGCCCGAGAGGGCGAAGTACAGGCCGCCGCCGATGGCCAGCGCCACCGCGATGGCCACCGCCGTCAGCAGCGGCGCACGGCTCTTGCCGGGCGGGGCAACGGGCGTAGGGCGCTGCTGCTGCGCAGTCGGCGTCGGCGTTGGCGCAACCGTTGGCCGCTCGTCTTCGCTGCGTAGCGGGGGAATGCTCACCGACACTGCAGCCGGCTGGCCGGGTACGCTCTGTTCGAAGGCCGGTGCGCTGCCGGCCACCGGCATCACCACGGTGGCATCACTGTTGGTGGCGGGGGGCGCGGTGGCCAACAGCGCGTCCAGCGCGGCGATGAAGGCAGCGGCGGTGGGGAAGCGGTCCTTCGGATCTTTCGCCAGCAGGCCACGCAGAATGTTCTGGAAACGACCCTGGTGAATCGGCAGTTCCGGCAGCGGTTCGGTCAGGTGCGCCAGGGCGGTGGAGAGCGAATCGCTGCCGCTGTAGGGCAGCTTTCCGGTGAGGATCTCGTAGAGCACCACGCCCAGGGCATAAAGGTCGGCGCGACCGTCGATGTCCTGGCCGCGTGCCTGCTCCGGGCTCATGTAGCTGGGCGTGCCGACCGAGAAACCGGCCTGGGTGAACTGGGTACGGTCATCCAGCGACTTGGCAATGCCGAAGTCCGAGAGTACTGCGGTGCCATCGGCGCGGAACAGGATGTTGGCCGGCTTGACGTCGCGATGCACCAGCCCCTTGGAATGGGCGTAGCCCAGTGCCTGGGCGACCTGACGCAGGTAGCCGATGCCTTCCTCCGGGCTCATCCCCTCGCGCATGCGCTCCTTGAGGGTGCCGTTGGGCAGGTACTCCATGGCCATGTAGTAGAGGTTGCCGACGTTGCCGATGTCGAAAATGCCCACCGTGTAGGGGTTCGACAGCTTCGCCTGCATCTTGCCCTCACGCAGGAAGCGCTCGCAGAAGGTCGGGTCGGCGGCGAGCGCCGCGGACATCACCTTGAGTGCGACCTTGCGCTCCAGCGAGCGCTGGGTCGCCAGGTAAACCTTGGCCATGGCGCCTTCGCCGAGCACGCGCTCGATGTCATAGCCGGGAATCTCGATTTCGCTGTGCATGGGCTCTCTCAGACTGCCTTGACGACGAGCGCCGTGATGTTGTCCGGTGCGCCGCGGGTCAGGCCCAGATGGACCAGGCTGCGCACCACCTCGTAGGGATCGGGGTAGCGCAGCACCTCGCCCAGCTCATGATCTTCCGCCGTGCGGGTAAGGCCGTCGCTGCAGAGCAGGAAGGTATCGCCGGGCAGCACCCGCAGCGATACCCGGGCCAGTTCGACATGCTCGTCGACGCCAACGGCACGGGTGACGATATTGCCCATCGGATGGGCGCGCGCCTCCTCCTCGTTGAGCAGATTGCTGTCGATCAGCTCCTGCACGTAGCTGTGGTCGCGGCTGATCGCCTCCAGTCGGCCATCGCGCAGACGGTACAGGCGACTGTCGCCAGCCCACAGGCAGACCGCCTGGTCGTCGCGCGCGGCAAGCAGGACCAAGGTCGCGCCCATCATCTCCACACCCCGCAGGCTGGCCTCGGCGCGCACCTGGGTGTTGACCTGTGCGACGCCTGCGCAGAGTGCCTCGACATAGTCATCGAAGCGCTCGGCCGGGGCGATCGCGCGCAGGCTGTCGACCAGCAGATTGCTGACATAGTCGCCAGCGGCGTGCCCGCCCATGCCGTCGGCGACCAGCCAGAGGCCGTCTTCGGCCAGATCCAGGCAGGCGTCCTCGTTGACCTGGCGAACCATTCCGACATGGCTGTAGCTGGCGGAGAGGTACTGCGGAAAGACCAGCATCTGCGACTCCTCAGACCGGGACGCCGGACTCACCGGCGGCACCGAGCAGACAACGGGCGAAATCACTGGCGGCTGGTAGCCCGGCGCAGCGCAGCATGCCGGCCGGCACGCGCTCCGAACCGCGTCCCCACCACAGGCTGCTGCGCTCCAGGGAACAGCTGGCCAAGGCTTGCAGACGCTGGCCGGGCAACCATGCCGGACAATGCTGCAGACCATTGCCGAGCGACTCCCAGGTCGCCGCCGGCAGGCAGTCGGGGCTGCCCAGCGCGTTGACTGCACTCTCGAACACCTCGAACTCGGCATCCTCGTCGAGGGTCGACAGCAGCAACGCCTCGGCACGCTCGAACCAGTCGTCGGCACCGCCGACGATCAACGACAGGTCACTGCCGGCCGGCAGCGGCAGCAGGATGCTCAGCGGGAAGTAGCGGCCGACGCGATCGACGCTGGGCATCATCACCCCGATCAGCGCGTCTGCACCCAGCAGCGGGGCCGGCACGGCAAAGCGCCACAGCGGGCTGACCAGATAGGTTTCCAGCCAGCGCGGACCGAGCTCAGTCTGACTGGCGGCGATGCCGGCGGCCAGCCAGTCGTCCCAGCTCTTGATCAGTGCCTGGGACAGGCCGCGGCTGACGAAATCACCGCGGCCGGCCAGCTTGCCGTAGAAACCGGGCGCCGTCACAGCCGCTCCGGCAGCTGGAAACTGCTCAGTACACGGCTCTTGAACGGGTTGAAGGCACTGCTGGCGCGCAGCTCGCTGGAAATGCTCGCGCCATCCACGCGCATGCGCAGGGTGAAGCGATCCGGCGTGCTGCCCGCCGACAGCTCGGACTGATCAAGCAGGCGGAACCAGGCCCAGGGGCCATCCACCGTCAGGCCGGAGCGCCCGCTGGCCGGCGGCGGGGTGATCGACAGGCGCACCAGGCCGAGGTTGTTCGGGCTCGGCCACTGCATCGCCACCGGCCGGCTCGGGCCATGGTCATAGGTCAGTTGCTGGCCGTCCAGATCGAGCAGGAACTGGTCGATGGAGGAATCCATCGCCACCGGACGCAGCTCGAAACGGACCATCGGCTGGGTGCCGCCGGAGCGGAAGAAGGCATCGCGAATCTCCGCCGCGCGCTGGAAGGTGACCAGCGCCGAGGAGGAAAGGCCGAGTTTGTCGGCCGCGCCCGGCTGCCAGCGCCAGGGCGTCCGCGAGCTGTCGACGTAGGGCTGCAGATAGCGACGGAAATAGTTGTCCATCACCCCGCCGACGCCGAAGAAATGGCCGAAGTCTTCCAGGGTCGCGTCGCGCGAGCTGTTCGGGTCCAGCGGGTAGCGGCCGGCCAGCGAATGCCGGTAGACGTTGACTACTTCGCTGGTCCAGGCGGCGTTCAATTGCTGGCGCACGCCGCCCATCATGCTGCCGGTGGTGGAGCCGACGACCGACTTGACCAGCCCGCGCACCAGCGGCGGCTGGCGCTCTGCGCCCAGGCTCAGGCGCTGCGCGGCGGCGGCGGTCTGGTTCTTGGCTTCGCCGAGGATGGCATCGCCACTGGCACCGACCATGCCGCTGACCTGTACGTAGAGCGCGTTCATGTCCGCCAGCAGGCCTTCGATCGGCGGGCTCTGGCCTTCCGGCGCGTTGACCAGGCTGTTCAGCTCGGCGAAGCGCTGGGTCACCGGATCGACCGCCGCCGGCGCCTGCTGCTGGGTTTCCCCCGGCTGGCCGACCAGGCTGCCGAGCTGCTCCTTGAGCTTGTCGACCTTGCCGGTGCTCTGGCCGAGCTTCTCGGCAATCAGGCGGTCGTCGCGGTACAGGTCGGTCTCGCGGGCCACCGCCGTGAGCAGCTGCTTGAGCGGTGAATTCGGCCCGGACAGCACGCGCAGCACGTCGGCGGCCTGGGCGACGCTGGTGACCGGAACGAAATCGAGATCGGCGAGCAGGGCTTCCCAGTGCCGCAGGTAGTCCTCGAAATACAGCTGGCGTACTTCCATTGCCAGCGAGGCGACGTCCTGGCCGTCGCTGAAGTTGCGCCCGAGCACCCACTGCTCTTCGGCCAGGGTGCCGGACTGGCTGAGGCTGGCGGTAAGGAACACCTCGCGATAGCCGCGGTAGGTGAAGAAGCCGCTCAATGGCTCGCTCAGCGGCTTGCCGCTTTTGCGCACGAAGACCAGCGAGGCATCACGCCCGGCGGCTTCGGAGAGACGAAAGCCCGGCAGACCGTCCGGCAAAGGCTGCCGCTTGACCCGGTCGTAGACCCGCTGCGCCACCGACAGACGCTGCAGCTGGCGGCGTACGTCCTCGACCAGGTTGTCATCCAGGCGCGCCGCCGGCGGACGCCGGTCGAACAGCGAGACCAGATGGCGGTCGAGCGACTGGCGCTGCTCGGCGGTCAGGTCGCGCGGCAGGGTCTGGTCCCAGTCGAGGCTGATCCAGGCCTTGAGGAAGTCGGCGTCGTAGTGATCGCCGCCCGAGAGCATCAGGTAGGCCTTGAGCCCCTCATAGAGAAAGTCCGAGCTGCCGCCGTTGCGCAGCTGTTCCTCGATACGATTGAGCAGGCGTGGGGCGAAGACCGCGATCAGCAGCTTGCGATAGACGCTGGCGGCCTCGCTACCAAGCATGTCGCCCTGATACAGGCCCAGGCCTTCGGCCCAGTCCGGCGGATTGTCGGCCGAATCGCGCATGGCGTTGAGCAGCGGCAACACGTGCAGTACCTCGCGCTGCGCCGGGCTGAGCTGCTCGATCTGGCCGCGCAGCGGCTGCACCCGCGCATCCACCTCGCTGATGTACTGCTGGTTGGCACGGTAGCTGGCGATCCACAGCGCCGAGACCGTCAGCACTACCAGTGCGGTGGTGGCCAGTGCGCCTATGGTGATCAGCCGCCGGCGCTTCTCCACCTTGGGATTGGCGCCGACCAGGCCGCGCTCGCCAAAGGCCACCTCGCGGAACAGCCGCTCGATGAAATAGCTGCGTCCGCTGCCGGTCTGCCGCGCCAGGTGCTGGCGATCGAGGTTCATCGACTGCGCCATGGCGCCGATCAGGCGATCGATCGGACTGCCTTCCTGGGTGCCGCTGGTGAAGTAGACGCCACGCAGCAACGCCGGCTGCTCGTAGGGGTTGGGCTTGAAGGCGGCGGTGAGGAAGCTGCCCAGGCAGTCCTTGAGCGCGGCGAACTGCTGCGGGAAGCCGTAGATCAGGTCGCGGCGGGTTGGGTCGCGCTCCTGCTGCAGGCGCTCGACCAGACGCTCGTTGAGGCGTTGTTCGAGGGCCAGGAACTCGCTGTCGAACACCGCCAGCGGGCCCTGCTCGCTCTTGCCGTCGTCGAGGGCGAAAGTCATGCCCCAGACCTGCGCGCGCTCCTCGCGGCTGAGCGAATCGAAGAACTCCATGAAGCCGGGCACCAGGTCGAGCTTGGTCAGCATCAGGTAGACCGGGAAACGCACGCCGAGCTGGGTGTAGAGCTCCTGCAGACGGGCACGGATCGCCTTGGCATGCGCCGCGCGCTCGGCTTCGCTGCCGAGCAGCAGGTCGGACAGGCTGATGGCGATGAAGGCGCCATCGATCGGCCGGCGTTTGCGCTGGGTCTTGAGCAGATCGAGGAAGCCCAGCCAGGCGGCCTTGTCGACCTGGGCGTGGCTGTCCTGGGTGGTGTAGCGGCCGGCGGTATCCAGTAGTACGGCTTCGTCGGTGAACCACCAGTCGCAGTTTCGGGTGCCGCCGACGCCGCGTACGGCGCCACTGCCCAGCTGCGCCTCGAGCGGGAAGTTGAGGCCCGAGTTGACCAGTGCGGTGGTCTTGCCGGAACCGGGCGGGCCGATGATCACGTACCAGGGCAGCTCGTACAGGCTGCGGCGCTCGTCACCGCCGAGCTTGGCGCGCTTGAGCAGGCTCAGGGCCTCGTCCATGCGTTGCTTGAGGGTCGCCAGCTCCTCCGCGGTGGCCACGCGGGTCGGGTCCGGTGCGACGTCGGCGGTCATGCCCTGCATCACCCGCGCGCTGTTGCGCCGCGCCTGGACCATGCGCAATACCCGCAGGCCGATCCAGATGGCGAACAGCAGGCCGATCAGCGTCCAGCGCACCCATGCCGGCGCCAGTGGCTCGAAGCTGCCGATGGCGATCAGCGGGCCGATGAACCAGATCACCAGGCTCAGGGCGATCAGGCCCAGCAGCGGCATTACCCAACGAACTAGAAAACTGAAGAAGGACTTCACTCCACGCCCTCCGCGAAGACGGTTATTTCGACCCGGCGATTCTGCGCCCGGCCTTCGGCCGTGGCGTTCGAGGCCACCGGTTCGGTGTCGCTGCGCCCTTCGGCGGTGAAACGCTCGGCCTGGCCGCTGCGCGAGGCGAGCAGGTCCATGACCTGCTGCGCACGGGCCTGCGACAGCGCCCAGTTGGACGGGAAGCGCAGCGTGGCGATCGGCCGGTCATCGCTGTGGCCGGTGACCCGCACGTTGCCCTTGACCTGGCGAATGGCGTCGGCGATGCGCGCCATCAGCGGTTCGTGCTGGGAGGCGATGCTCGCGCTGCCGGAGGCGAACAGCGAGTCACCACGGATGGTCACCACCGAGCGGTCGACCTTGTCCTCGACCGCCACGCGGTTGGCGCGGATGTCGTCGGCGAGGAAGCCGGCCAGGCGCGGACGCTCGATCAGCTTGGGCTGGATCGGACGCGGCACGATGGCCTGCACCGGGATTTCGCCCAGTGCGTGGATGTTGCGGTACACCGGTTCGGCGTCGGCTGCCAGCTTCAGGCGCAGGCCGAACAGCAGCGCCAGCAGCAGCGCCAGGCCGATGGCCACGCCGACCCAGGGCGGCATGAACTGGCTCAGGCGATTGCGCACCATCTGCAGGCCACGCCAGCGCGGCGACAGCTCCTGCTCGCGCTCGCCGCGCACGCTGCGGATCACTCCGGCGGTGCGTTCGCGCAGCGCCTCGAGCTGATGCCGGCCGTCATGCATGACCCGATAGCGACCTTCGAAGCCCAGGCACATGCACAGGTACAGCAGCTCCAGCAGGTTCAGCCGCTGCCGCGGGTTCTGCAGGCAGTGGTCGAGCAGCTGGAAGGATTTTTCGCCCCCCCAGGCCTCGTTGTGCAGGGTGATCAGCAGACTCTGCTTGCTCCACTCGCTGGCGCTGCCCCAGGGCGTGCTGAGCACCGCCTCGTCGAGCGCGGTGCAGAGCACGTAGCGGGCGAGCATCACCTCGTCCTGGGGAATGCCGGCCTGACGTGCCTGCTCCTCGAACTGGCGCAGATGACCGAGCAGCTGCGCACGCAAACTGGCCGGCGCGGCATGGGCGATGGTTCCCCGCAGACGGGTGAGCAGCGCCAGCAACGGGCCTGCGGCCTGCTCCATCGGGTTGAGGCCGCGGCCCTTGCCGGTGAGCATCGGACCGCTGGCGGCCGGCGCGAAACCCTGGCCCTGCGGGGGGCGTGGCGCGCCGGCGGGTGCCTGGCCGGGCTCTGCTGCGCGACCACCGGGCCGCGGCATGATCAGAGTGCGATCGCTGGCGCCGTTGTCGGGCGTCGCACCGGCACCGCCGCCATTACCCGGCGTGCCGAATGGATCGTCGATCGGATGCATCGCTTACCCTCGAATGGCCCAGAAGGCCAGGTTGAGGCCGGGAAACTGACCGGCGATGTGGAAGGCGAATCCGCCGGAGTGCTTGAGCTGCTTCCAGTGGTCGCTGCCACGGTCCAGCTCGAAGTACACCGAGCCGGCGTGGTAGGGCAGCTGGCGCGGCGCCACCGGCAGCGACAGCAGGGCAATGCCCGGCAGCTGCAGGTTGACCAGGTCGCGGATGTGCTCCACCGAGCCGACCTTGGCCTGCTGCGGGAAACGCCCGCGCAGGGTTTCGCCGGGCACCTCGGCACGCACCACCAGAATGAAGCTGGAGTTCTCCAGCAGGGTCTTGTCGGCCAGCATGGCGACGTGCACGCCATAGGCCTTCTCGACGATCGGAATCGGCACCGCGCGCGAGTCGATCACCGCCGACAGCGCCTGGCGCAGCGCCAGCATCACCGGGGCGAAGCTGGCCTGCAGGTCGTCGTGCTCGTAGGCGGGGAACTCCACCGGGCGCTTGCCGGCCTCGGTGAAGGTGGCGAACTCACCGGCCAGCGCCACCAGTTCGCGGTAGAAGGACTCGGGATGCACCGGCGCCAGACGCGCCAGGTGGGCGATCAGCGGCTCGGCGCGGTTGACCAGCTGCAGCAGCATGAAATCGGCGATCTCCGATGCGCCGCCGGCACTCGACGCCACCACCCGCCCGGCGAGGGCTTCGCCGCGCTGGTGCAGCAGGCCGAGCAGTTCCTTGCGGAAGGCATCCAGTGCCGCCGCGGCGGTGACATCGAGCACCGGCGGCATGTAGGCCTCGTCCAGCGCCACGCTGCGGTCGGCGCGCCGCTCGAGCACCCGCGCGACCCCTATCGCGGCGTACTCGGCGAGGCCGTCACGTTCGGTCAGCAGGCGTAGCGCGCAGCCGCCTACCGCCACCGGTGCACGGCTCTCGAATGCCGCGTTGTCGTCACGCACCTCGCGCACCTGGCTGCGATAGCGCGCGCCGCCCAGCGGCTCGCCCTCGTCGACGGTGTCGCGCACCCCGGCGCGCCGCAGTGGCATGGCCAGATAGACGACCCCGTCGCGCAGCCAGTCCTCGACTGCCAGCGGCGGCGGTGCGACGTCATCGGCGGGGATGTTGAACGGCGTGCCATCCGGCAGCAGGCCGCGGGCGGAGACGATCGCCAGCTTGCCCTGGGCCAGCAGAGCGGCATCCAGCTGCAGTTCGGAGAAGCCCCAGCCAGCCGGCACCAGGCTGCGACAGCGGCCATCGACCAGGTTCTCCAGATAGCGATCATGCTGCTGGAAGTGCTGTGGGCGGAGGAACATTCCCTCCGACCAGACCACACGGTTATTCCAAGACATGCGTTCTCCTGCCGGGCTATTTCGCCGCCGGGGTGGGCGCGGGCGCGATCACGACGGACCGAGCATCGAAGGTGATGATCATGCGGGTGGTCTGCTGCGGCGCGACAGCGACCGCACGACGCCAGATGGCCCGGTCCAGGTCGCGGAAACCGGCTACCACGCCCAGATGACTGGCAGTGCTATCGATTTCCCGCTGCAAGGTCAGGGTCTCGCCCGGACGCACCAGCAATTCCTCCTCCTCGACCAGCTCGGCACCGAGGGTGGCGCTGCCCTTGTCGAACAGCGCGAAGAAGTCGGCACGGTCGAAGGTAGCCGTGCCCTTGAGCTGGTAGAGCTTGATCCGCAGCGGCGCGGCGCTGCCCAGCGCGGTCGGGTTGAGCTGATCGCTGGCCATCAGGGTCAGCTCGACCAGGGTCGGCGGCGGTGGGGGCGGATCGGAAGCGCAGGCGCCGAGCAGCAGCACCAGTGTGAACAGCAGAATCCTTGGCATTGTCGGTTCTTCCTCTGTGGCAGCTTGCGTGCGCTCAGGAGCGCTGCAATCGGGCGATCTGTTCCTCGTAGGCGCGACTGAACTCGCGACCGAAAAGGTCCTGGAAGTCTTCTTCGGCTTCGCGCGAAATGCCTGCGTAAAGCTGGGTGAACAGCTCCCAGTACTTGGCCTGGCGCGCGCCTGGCAGCAGCGCGGAGAGGCCGCCGGGCTTGTCCAGGCGACCCTCGAGCGTGCGCGGCTCGAAGCGTGCGAGCAGATGGCGGATGGCGCCCTGGATGCCGGCCATGACCGCGATCTGGTGCGCCTTGAGATCCTCGAAGCTTTCGCTGACCGCCTGATCCGGTGGCATGAATGCCTGATTGCCCTGGCGCAGCAGCAGCAGCAGAGCCTCCTCGACATTCGGTGCGAACTTGAGCGGGTTGTTCTCCACCGGGCGGATCATGGTCTGGCTCATGCGGAACTCGCCCTTGAGGCTGGCGCGGGCGCGCAGTACATCGACCAGGCCCTCGACCATCAGTCGATAGCTGCGGCCGATGGCCTCCATCTGCGCCACCCGATCGGCCGGCTGGATCTGCAGTCGCTCGAGGCCTGCGCCACGCAGAAATGCCTGCAGCAGCTCCGGCTCGGCGAGCCCGGCGGCGGCAACGGCCGGTTGCACTGCGGCGGGGCGGCTGGGCGGAACAACGGGTGCTTGTGCTGGCGGCGACTGCGGCTGCGGCTGAGCTGGCGGCAGCGAGGACGGCTGCTCGGCGGCGGCCGGCGCCAGACCTATCGCGGCGAAGGGGTCGGTCTGCGGAACGCCTGACGGCGTGCCGGTCAGTGGTTTGGCGGGCGGGACCATCTCGGGCGACTGAAGCCCGTCGAGCGCACTGCTGGCCGCCGGGGTGCCGCCCAACGGGGTGCCATCCAGGGCGGTTACTGCCGCCAGATCGAAATCCAGCGGCAGGGGGCTGGACGGCAATTCGAGCGGGTTGCCGGGCTGCACCGGCATCTCGAACGCCTGGGATTGCGGTGCGGCCTGGACTGCCGGTGTCTGGATATCGGCGAACGGGTCCCAGTCGGCCGGAATCCCTCCAGCGGGTGCGCCTGATACCGGCGGCACCGAAGCGGGTGTCACGATCGGCTGCTGCGCCACCGGCGGGGTGAAGGAGTGCATCTCTGCCGGGATGTGATCGGCGCGAGGCGCCTGGCTTGGCGCTGCAGGGGTGCCGAGGAAATCGAACAGGTCCGGCTTGGTATCCAGTGGCGAGCCGCCCTGAAAGTGCGCCTGGGCGCTGCTCATGCCGGCAAAGGGGTCCGCCGAGGGCGCACTGCCGCCGCCCAGCAGTGCATCGAAATCGGTGAAGGCCGCGCCTGAGGCGGGCGCGGAATAGCCGGGAGCCGCGCCGAGGAAAACATCCTGTGCGCTGCCCGAGGAAAACTCCGGAGCCTCGACGCGCACCTGAATCTCGTAGTTGCCCAGCCGGACCAGCTCGCCATCCTGCAGCAGTTCGCTATTGCCACGCCGCAGGCGCACGCCTGAGCGCTCAAGGGTCACGCCGTTGGTGCTGGTATCGGTGAGATAGTAGGAGCCATCGCGAAACTGCACCACGCAGTGCCTGCTGGAAACCAGACGCTCCGGATCGGGCAGCACCCAGTCGCAGTCCAGCCCACGGCCTATCGACAGCTCGCCACGGTCAAGTCGCTTCTCCGAGCACTGGCCGGGTGTGAGCTTGTGGTAACTGGTGATGGTCAGGGAAAGCGGCATTGCAGCTCCTTGCATTGCTTCGCGCAGTCGTGGCGGACATCGACTTCCAGGATGCCGGGCCCCTCTTCTGACGCACGACTGGCACGCGCAGCCCATTATTCTGGCGCAGAACCTGTTGGACGGAGGTGTTTTTTTCCAAGGATTCTAGTTCTCGTCTAGCCAGGCCGTGAACCACCGCACATCCGCCGGTCCGATTATCCCTGGCCGCCTTGACAGACCACTGGCAGGCTCCAAGAATCCTCCGCTCGGCAGGCTGCGGGGCAAACCTCGTGTCCGGCAGCCGTGCAATCCGATGGATGCGGATTCTCCTGAAGTCATTCGCACCGCAACGGGCCTTCCAGGTTCAGATATGGAGATCATCTGTCGTGTTGGATGTGTCAATTCTGCTCACCCCGGTCAGTGCCGACGCACCCAGCGGTGAAGACCTCGAGTACGACGCCTCCTATCTCGAACTGGAGCGGATAGCCCAGGGCCAGCCCGAACGCCAGATGGGTGATTCCGTGCTGGCCGCCGAGCCGCCCGACTGGCGTGCGGTGCGCGAGATGGCCTGCCAGCTGTGCAGTCGCACCAAGGACCTGCGGGTCGCCAACTACCTGGTGCAGAGCAGCATCGCTCTGGATGGCCTGCCGGGCTTCGCCCAGACGCTCGGGCTGATTCGCGACCTGCTCACCCAATACTGGGATGACCTGTATCCGCAGCTGGATGCGGACGACGACAACGACCCCACCTTCCGAATCAATGCCCTGGCCGGGCTCAACGCCGAGACCATCCTGCGCCTGCTGCGCGAGGCCGAGCTGATCCGCTCGCGCGCCTTCGGTCCGGTCAGCGTGCGCGCTGCGCTGAATGCCAGCGGCCTGCTCAGCTTTGCCAGCGAGACCCTCAGCAGCGAACAGCTTTCCGGTGCCTTTCGCGACTGCGAGGAAGAGCGGCTGGACAGTCTGCGGGCAACCCTGAATGAAACCCTGGGCGCTCTCGGCGAGATCGAGACACTGGTGTCTTCGAAGGTCGGCTCGCGTCAGGGCGTGGATCTGCAGGCACTGGCGCAGGTGATCAAGCAGATGCTGCTGGTGATGTCCGAGCACGCCCCCTCCAGCAGCGCCAGCCAGAGTGCCGACATGAGCGAATCCGCCGATCAGCAGCAGGACAGCAGCGGTGCCGCCAGCGGCAGCGCGCCGCGGGTTTCCGGCGAAGTGCGCAGCCGCGACGACGTGCTGCGGGCGCTGGACAAGATCATCGAGTACTACGCCCGCCATGAGCCTTCGAGCCCGCTGCCGGTGCTGCTGGGCCGCGCCCGCGGCCTGGTCGACGCGGACTTTGCCACCATAGTGCGCAACCTGATTCCCGATGGATTTTCCCAGTTCGAAAACCTGCGGGGCCCGGACTCGTATTAGCGCGCACAGCGCATCCGGACCTCGAGACACCCGTTACCGGCCCGCGACCGATGACGCCAGCAAGCCGCCCTGTGGCGGAGGAGGAGCAAAGTGGCAATCACCAGCAGTCAGAAATTCATCGCCCGCAACCGGGCGCCACGCGTGCAGATCGAGTACGACGTGGAGCTCTACGGGGCGGAAAAGAAGGTCCAGCTGCCCTTCGTCATGGGCGTCATGGCCGACCTCGCCGGCAAGCCGGCCGAGCCGCTGCCGGCGGTGGCCGACCGCAAGTTCCTCGAGATCGACGTCGACAACTTCGACTCGCGCCTCAAGGCGATGAAGCCACGTGTGGCCTTCAACGTGCCCAACGCCCTGACCGGCGAAGGCAACCTGAGCCTGGACATCACCTTTGAAAGCATGGACGACTTCAGCCCGGCCGCCGTAGCGCGCAAGGTCGATTCGCTGAACAAGCTGCTTGAGGCCCGCACCCAGCTCGCCAACCTGCTGACCTACATGGACGGCAAGACCGGCGCCGAGGAGATGATCATCAAGGCGATCAACGACCCGGCACTGCTGCAGGCCCTGGCCAGCGCACCCAAGCCCCAGGACTCCGAGCCTCAAGCCTAATTCGAAGGATCCAGATCATGGCCGAGACCATCCAAGAAACCCAAGCCCAGGCCGGCGCCGTCGGCGAACAGAGCGAGTTCGCCTCGCTGCTGCTGCAGGAGTTCAAGCCCAAGACCGAGCGTGCTCGCGAAGCGGTGGAAACCGCCGTGCGCACCCTGGCCGAGCATGCCCTGGCACAGACCGACCTGGTGTCGAATGATGCGATCAAGTCGATCGAATCGATCATCGCCGCCATCGACGCCAAGCTGACCGCGCAGATCAACCTGATCATGCACCACGAGGACTTCCAGAAGCTGGAAAGCGCCTGGCGCGGCCTGCACTACATGGTCAACAACACCGAGACCGACGAGCAGCTGAAGATTCGCGTGCTCAACATCTCCAAGACCGAGCTGCACAAGACCCTGAAGAAGTTCAAGGGCACCAGCTGGGACCAGAGCCCGATCTTCAAGAAGATGTACGAAGAGGAATACGGCCAGTTCGGTGGCGAGCCCTACGGCTGCCTGGTAGGCGACTACTACTTCGACCAGTCGCCACCGGATGTCGAGCTGCTCAGCGAGATGGCCAAGGTCTGTGCCGCGATGCACGCCCCCTTCATCTCTGCCGCCTCGCCGACCGTGATGGGCATGGGTTCCTGGCAGGAGCTGTCCAATCCGCGCGACCTGACCAAGATCTTCACCACGCCGGAATATGCCGGCTGGCGCTCGCTGCGTGACTCCGACGACTCGCGCTACATCGGTCTGACCATGCCGCGCTTCCTCGCTCGTCTGCCCTATGGCGCCAAGACCGACCCGGTCGAAGCGTTCGCCTTCGAAGAAGACACCGACGGTGCCGACAGCGACAAGTACACCTGGGCCAACTCGGCCTACGCCATGGCGGTCAACATCAACCGCTCGTTCAAGCTCTACGGCTGGTGCTCGCGGATTCGCGGCGTGGAATCCGGTGGCGAAGTGCAGGGTCTGCCCGCGCACACCTTCCCGACCGACGACGGCGGCGTGGACATGAAGTGCCCGACCGAGATCGCCATTTCCGATCGCCGCGAGGCGGAGCTGGCGAAGAACGGCTTCATGCCGCTGTTGCACAAGAAGAACACCGACTTCGCCGCCTTCATCGGCGCGCAGTCGCTGCAGAAACCGGCCGAATACGACGATCCGGACGCGACCGCCAACGCCAACCTGGCTGCACGCCTGCCGTACCTGTTCGCCACCTGCCGCTTCGCGCACTACCTGAAGTGCATCGTTCGCGACAAGATCGGCTCGTTCAAGGAACGCGACGAAATGCAGCGCTGGCTGCAGGACTGGATCCTCAACTACGTCGATGGTGACCCGGCGCACT
This sequence comes from Pseudomonas mangrovi, assembly GCF_003052585.1. Classification (GTDB taxonomy): domain Bacteria; phylum Pseudomonadota; class Gammaproteobacteria; order Pseudomonadales; family Pseudomonadaceae; genus Aquipseudomonas; species Aquipseudomonas mangrovi. The sequence goes on from NZ_QASN01000015.1 coordinate 57,271, forward strand.
CCACCGAAACGACCAAGGCTCAGCACCCGCTGGCCGCGGCCGAAGTGGTGGTCGAGGAAGTCGAAGGCAACCCCGGTTACTACAGCTCCAAGTTCTATCTGCGGCCGCACTACCAGCTCGAAGGGCTGACCGTGTCGCTGCGTCTGGTATCCAAGCTGCCCTCGGCCAAGGGCGCATAAGCAGTAGGCCTGTTCAACGTCCCGCGGGTGCGAGCTGCAAGCGGTGCGGGGTCGAGGGTGGCGCAATGTCGACAGACATCTCGCCAGCCTCGCCGCCAACCCGATGTAGCAACGCCGCCTAGCGGGCCTGAGGTCAGGTTCAGGGGTAATTCGCACCATGGCAGGTGCAGAAAACAGCAAACAGCGTGGCACGAGCCACACAGGAGGAATCATGGCTGTTGATATGTTCATCAAGATCGGCGACGTCAAGGGCGAAGCCAACGACAAGACCCACGCCGAAGAAATCGACGTACTCGCCTGGAGCTGGGGCATGTCCCAGTCCGGCTCCATGCACGTAGGCGGTGGCGGCGGTGCCGGCAAGGTCAACATCCAGGATCTGTCGCTGACCAAGTACGTCGACAAGTCCTCGCCCAACCTGATGATGGCCTGCTCCAGCGGCAAGCATTATCCGGAAGCCAAGCTGACCATCCGCAAGGCTGGCGGCGATAGCCAGGTCGAGTACCTCATCATCACCCTGAAGGAAGTTCTGGTCTCCTCGATCAGCACCGGCGGCAGCGGTGGCGAAGATCGCCTGACCGAGAACGTCACCCTCAACTTCGCCCAGGTGCTGGTCGACTACCAGCCGCAGAAAGCCGACGGCGGCAAGGATGGCGGGCCGGTCAAGTACGGCTGGAACATCCGTCAGAACGTCAAGGTCTGACACCCGACCATGGGGCGGTTCTGCCGTCCCATGGCTCTCCCCCGGCGTTACCCCGCGAGACCAGAGAAATGGCCCGGCCTGCATTCATCAACCTCTGGAACAGTTACCCGACTGTGAATGATCCCTGCGACGGCCCCTGGAGCAACCAGTGCGCCATCCGCATGAGCCTTGCGCTCAACGACGAAAAGACCCTTCTGGTCGACAGATTCACCTACTCCGAACCCAAATGCGCACATGGCCATGCCCGTGGCGCCGAATCATTGGCCAACTGGCTGTGGCGCCGCCATCTGGGCCGCCCGAACATTTTTACCAGCGGGGCCATCGCCAAGCGCACGCTAGCGGAGAAGAACGGCATCATCTTCTTCAAGGACTGCTATCCCCGAGGCGGCGAGATCCGCGCTACCGGCGACCACATCGACCTGTGGCAGCGCGGCATGACCAAGGGCTACAACGACCCCGGCAACAAGTCTGCCCAGGTCTGGTTCTGGGAGCTGGCATGAGCGCACTGCGGCTGCTGCTTGCCTGCCTGTCGATAGCCAGCCTGTACGCCTGCGCCGATGGCGAGCGGGCTGACGTCAGCAACTTCGCCGGGCAGACACTCAGGTTGTCCGCACAGGATGACGCATGTCTGCTGACTAGTGACGCGGCCGATCAGCCGGCGCTGCTGCTGCAGTTGCCATGGCCCTGTCAGTTCAATCGCGGTCGTGATGGTCAGCTGCGCGTCGAAACGGTCGACGACCAGCCGACGTTGCTGGTCGAGCACAGTGTTGCCGAGCCGGCGCCAAGCCGTGATTGCCGCACTCGGATTCAGGCAGTCAGGCTGCGGGACGGCCAGCTGCAGGCGTCACCGCACACCAATCTGGCCGCGAGCTGCCTGCCGGCACACTGGGACGCGAAGATGTTCCAGGGGCTTTTCTGAACCGTCCGCCGCATTTTTTCGGCGCACCAAGAATCAACCGGCCCTTGAGGGCAACTGCAGGAAATTTCCCATGACCGCTGAAGAACTACTCCGCGCCGGACAGCTCGACCAGGCCCTCGCTGCGCTCCAGGACCGCGTTCGCAGTAAGCCTGCCGACGCGGCGTTGCGCGTTTTCCTGTTCCAGCTGCTGGCAGTCATGGGGCAGTGGGCCCGCGCGGCCAACCAGCTCAAGGTAGCCGGCGAGCTGGATGCATCGACCCTGCCGATGGTGCAGACCTACAGCACGGCGCTGGAATGCGAGGCGCTGCGCGCGCAGGTCTTCGCCGGTCGTCACACACCGGTAGTGCTGGGCGAGCCGGGCGACTGGCTGGCGCTGCTGATCCAGGCGCTGAAGCTGGATGCCGAAGGCCATGCCGACGCCGCCAGCCAGTTGCGTGCCCAGGCCTTCGAGGCCGCACCGGCCACTTCCGGCCAGGCCAACCAGCGACCGTTCAGCTGGTTTGCCGATGCCGATCCGCGCCTGGGTCCGGTGCTTGAAGTCATGGTCAACGGCCGCTACGCCTGGCTGCCGATGCACAACATTCGTGAGCTGCGCACCGAGGCGCCCTGTGATCTGCGCGATCTGGTCTGGCTACCGGCCGACCTGACCCTGAACAACGGTGGCAGCATGGTCGCGCTGATTCCCAGTCGCTACCCGGGCACCGAAGCGGCCAGCGACGATGCGTTGCGCCTGGCGCGGATGACCGACTGGAGCGAGCAGGGCCTGCCGCTGGGCCAGCGTCTGTTCGCCGATGACAATGGCGATACCGCCCTGTTCGAGCTGCGCGAACTCGGCTTTGCCGGCGAGACCGACGCGCAATGAGTGAACTGACGTCCCGCGAGCGCCTGCAGCCGTCGCTGCTCGACCGACTGACGGACGAGGAGCCTGGCAAGAATGTGGAAAGCGCGGACAAGCGTGTTCTCTCGCTGACCCAACTGAAGGCCTCGGTGCTGCGTGACCTGGCCTGGCTGTTCAATACCACGGCACTGTTCGACGCCGACACCACCACGCACACCCAGGCGGGCAGTTCGGTAGTCAACTTCGGCTTGCCGGCGCTGGCAGGGCAGACGGCCTCCAGCGTCGACGTGCATGCCGTCGAGCGCCTGCTCTGCGACGCCATCTGCGCCTATGAACCGCGCATCCTGCGGCAAAGCCTGCGGGTACGCGCGCAGCTCGAGTACGACCAGATGAACCACAACGCCCTGAGCTTCGAAATCGAGGGCGACCTCTGGGCCCAGCCCATGCCTCTGCGCCTGCTGCTGCGCACGGAGCTGGATCTGGAAACCGGGCATGTGCAAGTGGTGCCTTCCGATCAACGGAGACGCACATGAACCCGCGTTTGCTCGATTACTACAACCAGGAACTGGCGCACATCCGCGAGAGCGCGGCAGAGTTCGCCCGCGAATTCCCCAAGATCGCCAGCCGCCTGACCCTGTCGGACATCGACTGTGCCGACCCTTACGTCGAGCGCCTGCTGGAAGGCTTCGCCTATCTGACCGCGCGGGTGCAGCTGAAGCTGGACGCCGAGTACCCGACCTTCACCCACAACCTGCTGGAAATCGCCTACCCGCACTATCTGGCGCCGACGCCCTCGCTCACCGTGGTACAGCTCTGCCCCGACCCCAACGAGGGCTCGCTGGCCAGCGGCTTCACCGTCGCGCGCGGCGCACCGCTGCGTGGCCTGCTGGGCAAGGACGACCAGACCGCCTGCGAATATCGCACCGCACATGACGTGACGCTCTGGCCGCTGCAGATTGCCAAGGCCGAGTACTTTGGCAATCCGGCGTCGGTTCTCGGCCGGCTGGGTGCCAGCGAACCGGGCGCCCGCGCCGGCCTGCGCCTGACCCTGCGCAGCGGCGCCGACATTCCCTTCGACAAGCTCGACATCAAGTCGCTGCCGCTCTACCTGCACGGCGCCGACGAGCAGCCCTTCCGCCTCTATGAGCAGTTGCTCGGCAATGCCTGTGCGATCTTCGCCCGCGCCCCGGACAACAGCTGGGTCGAACGGCTACCGGCCGATGCCCTGCGCGCCAAGGGTTTCGATGATCGCGAGGCGGCGCTGCCGGTGGTACCGCGTGCGTTCCAGGGCTACCGGTTGCTGCAGGAATATTTTGCGCTGCCGAATCGCTTCCTGTTCGTCGAGTTCAGCGGGCTGGAACAGGCCACCCGGCGCTGCAACGCTCAGGAGCTGGAGCTGATCGTGCTCTTCGATCGTATCGACAGCAGCCTTGAAGGCAGCATCGGTGCCGAACAGTTCGTGCCCTTCTGTACGCCGGCGATCAACCTCTTCCCGCGCCGCGCCGACCGCATCCATCTGAGCGATCGGGTCAACGAGCATCATCTGATCGTCGACCGTACCCGGCCGCTGGATTTCGAGGTGCACTCGCTGGTCGATGTGAGCGGTCATGGCAGTGGTCCGGAACAGCCGTTCCTGCCGTTCTATGCGGTGCGCGACCCGTCGCGCTACGGCCGCGAGCAGGCCTATTACACGGTGCGTCGCGAACCGCGCGTGCTGTCCAGTGGCGAGCGCCGCAAGGGGCCGCGTTCGAGCTACACAGGCAGTGAAACCTATCTATCGCTGGTCGATGCGCGCCAGGCACCCTATCGCCACGATCTGCGCCAGCTGGGCGTCAGCGCGCTGTGCACCAACCGCGACCTGCCGCTGTTCATGCCGATCGGCACCAGCAAGAGTGACTTCACGCTGGAGGACAGCGCACCAGTGCTGAGCATCCGCTGTCTCGCCGGTCCCAGCCGGCCGCGCCCCAGTCGCGCGCATGACGCCGGCGCCTGGCGGCTGATCAGCCAGCTGTCGCTCAACTACCTGTCGCTCAGCGAACAGGGGCAGGGCGCGGCGGCCCTGCGTGAGCTGCTGCGACTCTACGGCGAGATGGGCGATCCTGCCCTGCAGCTGCAGATCGAAGGCCTGCGCGATGTGCGCAGCAAGCCCTGCACCCGCCGCCTGCCGATGCCCGGTCCGATCGTCTTCGGTCGCGGCCTGGAGATCAGCCTGGAGTTCGACGAGAACGCCTTCCGCGGCACCGGCGTGTTCCTCCTCGGTGCGGTACTGGAGCGCTTCCTGACTCGCTACGTGTCGATCAACAGCTTTACCGAAACCCTGCTGCGCAGCACCGAGCGCGGCGAACTGATGCGCTGGAAGGCGAAGCCCGGATGCCGGCCGAACCTGTGAAGATGCTCGAGGAAATGGCCGCCGCGCCCTGGGAGTTCGACTACTTCCAGGCCCTGCGCCGGATTCAGGCCGAACACCCGGAGCTACCGCGCCTGGGACACTCGCAACGTCTGGCGGAAGACCCCTTGCGACTGGGCCAGACGCCGGACTGCAGCTTTGCGCCCTCCACCCTGTCGAATGTCATTGCCGGTCGCGACGGCATTCCACCGCGACTGGAGCAGTTCTTCTTCGGGCTTACCGGGCCCAACGGGCCGCTGCCGCTGCATCTCACCGAGTACGCCCGCGAACGCCAGCGCAACCATGGCGACGCGACCTTCAAGCGCTTCATGGACGTGTTCCACCACCGGCTGCTGACGCTGTTCTTCCGCGCCTGGGCCGAAGCGCGCCCGGCGGTCAGCCACGACCGCCCCGATGACGACTACTTCGCCGCGCGTCTGGCCGCGCTCTCCGGTCGTGGCACGCCGCATCTGCTCGGCCAGGGTCCGCTGCCGGACAACGCGCGTTACCACTACACCGGCCACCTCTCTGCGCAGACCCGCTACCCGGATGGACTCAAGGCGATCCTTGCCGAGTTCTTCGAGTTGCCGGTGTGCATCGAGGAATACATCGGCCAGTGGCTCGAGCTGCCCGAGTACAGCCGCCTCGGTGTGCAGGCCAGCCAGCTGGGCACCGACCTCTGCCTGGGCACCCATGTATGGGACCGCCAGCACAAGTTCCGCATCGTCATGGGGCCGCTGAACCTGGTCCAGTACCAGCGCCTGCTACCCGGTGGCGATCGCTTCCGCGAGCTGGCCGCCTGGGTCGCCGAATACCTGGGCGAGGAGCTCGACTGGGAGCTCAACCTGGTGCTCAAGCGTGACGAGGTGCCAGCGCTGGAACTGCGTGGGGGTGACCGTCTGGGCTTCGATACCTGGCTCGGCCGCCCGGCAAACGACGCCGCCGACCTGCACCTGGCCGCCAGTCACCTGAACCACCAGGAGGCCGGCTGATGGCCAGGCAGTCATTTTTCGGCAGCCTGCACGTCCGCTGCGTAGCGGCGAGCGGCTCCTTCGCCGCCTCTTTTCGCGCAATCGCGATGCCGCCCTGCGGAGCTGCGCACGCTGCGCAATACAGCAATCCCGGACAATGCCACCCCTAATCATTCACCCGCGCGGCAGCCCACAGGAAGTATGCCGGCAGACCAAGGAGAGCAAGCATGAGTGAAATCAGCCGCGCCGCACTGTTCGGCAAACTGAACAGCCTGGCCTACAAGGCCATCGAATCCGCCACCGTGTTCTGCAAGCTGCGCGGCAACCCTTATGTCGAGCTGGTGCACTGGATTCACCAGATCCTGCAGCTGCAGGATTCCGACCTGCACCAGATCGTGCGCCAGTTCAGCCTTGACCCGGCGCGCCTGGCCAAGGACGTGACCGAGGCGCTGGATCGCCTGCCGCGCGGCTCGACTTCGATCACCGACCTGTCCTCCCACGTCGAGGAAGCCGTCGAGCGCGGCTGGGTCTACGGCAGCCTGATGTTCGGCGAAACCCAGGTGCGCACCGGCTACCTGGTGGTCGGTGTATTGAAGACGCCGAGCCTGCGCCACGCGCTGTCGGCGATCTCCCGTGAGTTCGACAAGGTCAAGGTCGAGGCGCTGGTCGAGCGCTTCGCCGAGTACGTCGGCAACTCGCCAGAAAATGGCCAGTCGGCCTCCGATGGTTTCAGCGCCGGTGCTGTGCCAGGCGAGGCCAGCGGCGCCATGGCGCCGGGCGCGATGGGCAAGCAGGAGGCGCTCAAGCGCTTCACCGTGGATCTGACCGAGCAGGCGCGCAGCGGCAAGATCGACCCGATCGTCGGCCGTGACGAGGAGATTCGCCAGCTGGTCGACATCCTCATGCGTCGCCGCCAGAACAACCCGATCCTCACCGGCGAGGCCGGTGTCGGCAAGACCGCGGTGGTCGAAGGCTTTGCCCTGCGCATCGTCGCCGGGGACGTCCCGCCGTCGCTCAAGGATGTCGAGTTGCGTGCTCTGGACGTCGGCCTGCTGCAGGCCGGCGCGAGCATGAAGGGTGAGTTCGAACAGCGCCTGCGCCAGGTGATCGACGAGGTCCAGGCCTCGGCCAAGCCGATCATCATGTTCATCGACGAGGCGCATACCCTGGTCGGCGCCGGTGGCGCAGCCGGTACCGGCGATGCCGCCAACCTGCTCAAGCCTGCGCTGGCGCGTGGCACCCTGCGTACCGTCGCAGCCACCACCTGGGCCGAGTACAAGAAGCACATCGAGAAGGACCCGGCGCTGACCCGTCGCTTCCAGGTGGTACAGGTCGAGGAGCCGTCCGAGCACAAGGCGATCCTGATGATGCGTGGCGTCGCCGCGACCATGGAGAAGCACCACAAGGTGCAGATTCTCGACGAAGCGCTGGAAGCCTCGGTCAAGCTGTCGCACCGCTACATCCCGGCGCGCCAGCTGCCGGACAAGTCGGTGAGCCTGCTCGATACCGCCTGCGCCCGCGTGGCGATCAGCCTGCATGCGGTGCCGGCCGAGGTCGACGACAGCCGTCGGCGCATCGAGGCGCTGGAGGTCGAGTTGTCGATCATCGGCCGTGAAGAACAGATCGGCGTCGCCATCGGCGGCCGGCGCAACGACGCTGAAACTGCCCTGGGCGAGGAACGCGAGCGTCTGGCTGCCCTGGAAGCCCGCTGGGCCGAGGAGAAGGCGCTGGTCGACGAGCTGCTCGATGCCCGCGCCCGGCTGCGCAGCAATGCCGAGGCGGTAGACGCCAGCGCTCGTGAGCCTGGCCCGGAGCAGTCGAGCCTGAGCGATGCCGAGCGCGCCGCGCTGCACGAGCGCCTGGCTCAGCTGCAACAGCAACTGGCCGAGCTGCAAGGCGAAACGCCGCTGATCCTGCCGATCGTCGACTACCAGGCGGTGGCCTCGGTGGTGGCGGACTGGACCGGTATCCCGGTCGGACGCATGGCGCGCAACGAGCTGGAAACCGTGCTCAACCTCGGTACCCATCTGAAGAAACGCATCATTGGCCAGGATCATGCGCTGGAGATGATCGCCAAACGCATCCAGACCTCGCGTGCCGGGCTGGACAACCCGAGCAAGCCGATCGGCGTATTCATGCTCGCCGGCACCTCCGGGGTCGGCAAGACCGAGACCGCGCTGGCGCTGGCCGAAGCCATGTATGGCGGTGAGCAGAACGTCATCACCATCAACATGAGCGAGTTCCAGGAAGCCCACACCGTTTCCACCCTCAAGGGCGCGCCGCCCGGCTACATCGGCTACGGCGAGGGCGGCGTGCTGACCGAGGCGGTCCGCCGCAAACCTTATAGCGTGGTGCTGCTCGATGAGGTCGAGAAGGCTCACCCGGATGTCCACGAGATCTTTTTCCAGGTCTTCGACAAGGGCGTGATGGAGGACGGTGAAGGCCGCCAGATCGACTTCAAGAACACCCTGATCCTGCTCACCACCAACGCCGGCACCGACATGATCGCCGGCCTGTGCAGCGACCCTGAGCTGATGCCAGAGCCGGATGCCATCGCCAAGTCGCTGCGCGAGCCGCTGCTGAAGATCTTCCCGCCGGCGCTGCTTGGCCGTCTGGTGACCATCCCCTACTACCCGCTCTCCGACGAGATGCTCAAGTCGATCACCCGGCTGCAGCTGGAGCGGATCAAGAAGCGCGTCGAAGCTACCCACAAGGTGCCCTTCGACTACGCCGACGCCGTGGTCGACCTGGTGGTATCGCGCTGCACCGAGACCGAGAGCGGTGGTCGCCAGATCGACGCCATTCTTACCAACAGCATGCTGCCGGAACTGTCCCGGCAGTTCCTCAACCACCTGCTCGAGGGCAAGCAGATCAGCGGTGTGTCGGTCGCAGTCGAGGACGGGGATTTCAGCTACGAATTGGCCTGAGCCATACGCACGCGCATGCATGGCCGCTGCAGCGGCCGTGCCGGCCTTACGACTGAGCCGGCGGAGGTCGGGGCAAGCGCCAGGTGACCGGGGGAAAGCGTATGGAAACTGCCAAGCGGCGTGCCCCTGGTGCCAGGCCAGTCGTACACGAGGGTGTGCGCTATGAGCAACGGAGTGCTCCCAGGGCGGATGGCTTCAAGCAGTTCGGCGCAGTGATAGCGGCGATCGACGAGGCTATTGGCGAGCAGTTGTGGGCCGTGCAGCTGTACGAGACCCTGTTCGATCCCGCCGAAGAGCAGGACGCACAAGAGGTCTACGTCAGCGAACTGTGCCTGGACGCCAAGCAGGGCGTGCTCAAGGCAACGGACGAACGTAAGCGCGTCTGGCTGATTCGGCTGAGTGACGGGAGTGTCAGCCTGCAGTGAGCCGCGCGCCTCTTCATTCGACTCCGGTGGAGTCCCCCGACATGGCCGGTATTGCCGACTTGGTGTGCCTGGGTGGTTCGCGGAGACCACCGGTCGCAGATTTTTCGTTCAACAGACATCGGCTACGGAACCGCGTGAGCCGATGAAGCAAGGATCGTAATGGCACTGACACAACAGACGCGCCTGGCGAAGGTCTTCAGCCCGCTTGGCGACAACACCCTGCTGCTCGAGCGTATGGACGGTGTCGAGGAGCTCGGGCGGCCTTTCGAGTTCGAACTGAGCCTGGTTTCCGAGCAGATCGCCCTGCCACTGGATGCGCTGCTGGGCAAGCCGATGGGCCTGTCGCTGCAACTGCACGACGGCGGCGAGCGCTACTTCCACGGCATAGTCGCGCGCGCCAGCCAGACCGCGGGCTCCGGCCAGTTCGCCGGCTACCGCGTCACTCTGCGGCCCTGGCTGTGGCTGATGTCGCGCACCTCCGACTGCCGCATCTTCCAGAACATGACGGTGCCGGACATCATCAAGAAGGTCTTCCGCGACCTCGGTTTCTCCGATTTCGAGGACAGTCTCTCTCGCGGTTATCGCGAGTGGGACTACTGCGTGCAGTACCGCGAGACCAGCCTGGACTTCGTCACCCGGCTGATGGAACAGGAGGGCATCTACTTCTGGTTTCGCCATGAAAAGAGCCGCCACGTGCTGGTGCTTTCCGACGCCTACGGCGCGCATTCGACGGTGCCCGGCTACGCCTCGGTGCCCTACTACCCGCCGACCGAGGAACAGCGCGAGCGTGACCACTTCTTCGACTGGTACATGGCGCGCGAGGTGCAGCCCGGTTCGCTGACGCTCAACGACTACGACTTCGAGCGCCCCAGCGCTCGTCTCGAGGTGCGCTCCACGGTGCCGCGCGGTCACACCGCCGCCGACTACCCGCTCTACGACTACCCCGGTGAATACGTACAGACCGGCGATGGCGAGCACTATGCGCGCACCCGCATCGAGGCCATCCAGACCCAGTTCGAGCGCGTCCAGCTGCGCGGCAAGG
>NZ_QASN01000016.1 GCF_003052585.1 Pseudomonas mangrovi
GTCAAGGACCTGCGCCTGCGCACCTTCATCGGCATCAACGAGGACGAGATCCGCAACAAGCAGGACGTGCTGATCAACCTGACCATCCTCTATCCCGCCTCCACCGCGGTGGAGGTCAACGACATCCAGCACGCGCTGAACTACCGAACCATCACCAAGGCGATCATCCGCCACGTCGAGGAGAACCGCTTCGCCCTGCTCGAGCGGCTGACCCAGGAAATCCTCGATCTGGTGATGGCCCATCCGCAGGTGCGCTACGCCGAGGTCGAGGTCGACAAGCCGCACGCCCTGCGTTTCGCCGAATCGGTATCGATCACCCTCACTGGCCACCGCGACTGAGCACCGGACGCTGATCAGGCGTCCTCGACCGGCCCGTAGGAGTGGCGCTCGGGTACTCCGCCACGGTGTACCTGCTTACAAGCCTCAAGCAGATACGCGCTCTTGACCAGGGCAAGGTGAGACAGCGCCTGGGGGAAGTTGCCCAGCTGGCCGACACCGGGCAGGTACTGCTCGGCGAGCAGGCCGACGTCATTGCGCAAGCGCAGCAGACGCTCGAACAGGGCTTCAGCCTCGGTCTCACGCCCCGCCATCAGCCAGTTGTCCACCAGCCAGAACGAGCAGGCGAGAAACGCGCCCTCGTCACCATCGGCGGCCTGTTCCGGTGCGAAGCGCCAGACCAGGCCGTCCCTGAACAGGCTCTGCTCGACCCAGCGCAATGTCGCTTGGACCCGCTCATCCTCGATCGGCAGAAAGCCCAGCAGCGGCGCCATCAACAGGCTGGCGTCGGGGCGACTTTCCTCATAGCTCTGGCGGAAGGCGCCACGCTGCGGATCGACGCCCTTGGCACAGATGTCCGCATGGATCTCGTCGCGCAGCGTACGCCAGCATTCCAGTGGTGCGCGCAGGGAGAAGGTCTCGGCATCGCGGATCGAGCGATCGACCGCAACCCAGGCGTAGATCTTCGAGTGGGTGTAGTTGCGTCGACGATCGCGCAGCTCCCAGATACCGTCGTCTGGCTCGCGCCAGCGGCGGGCCAGCTCCTCCATCAGCTCGCACTGACGCTCCCAGGTCTCGCCACAGGGCTGCAGACCGCTGCGCCGCAGGATGTGCAACAGGTCCAGCAGTTGGCCACGCAGGTCCAGCTGATGCTGGTTGCTCGCGGCGTTGCCGATGCGCACCGGGCGTGAGTCGAGAAAGCCCGGCAGCCATTCCAGGATTTTTTCCTCCACTGGAGGGCCTGCTTCGACGTCGTAAAGAACGCGCAGCTTTCCGCCCTCGCCGTCCAGCGCGCGATGCAGCCAGGCGTGCCAGGCCCGCGCTTCGTCCAGGTAGTTGGAGTCGATCAGGATATCCAGCGCCAGCACCGCATCGCGCACCCAGCAGAAGCGGTAGTCCCAGTTCGCCGCGCCGCCGGGCAATTCCGGCAGCGAGGTGGTGGGCGCAGCGACCATGCCGCCACTGGGCGCGTAGGTCAGCGCCTTGAGCGTGATCAGCGAACGTACCACCGCCTCGCGCCAGCGCCCGCGATAGCTGCACTGACCCACCCAGCGGCGCCACCAGTCGTGGCACTGCCGCATGGCGGCCAGCGGATCGCTGTCGGCTGCCGGCCACTGCTCTGGTGCCAGGTGGAACAGCTCCAGGGTCAGAACCTCGCCCGCCTGCAGGCGAAAGGTCGCCTGCGCACAACCCTCTTGCAGCTGCAGCGGCAGCTTGCCGCGCAGCAACAGGCGCTGCTCGCCATCCCAGGCACTCAGGCCCTCCTGCCCGAGCTGCAGACGCGCCGTGCGCGCGCCGTTGCCGAAGCGCGGCAGCAGGCTCATCTGCATGTCCAGCGCGCCTTCCAGGCATTCGATCACCCGCAGGATGCAGCTCTGCTCGCCCAGCGGCATGCAATCACGGACGCGCACGCGACCACCGGCCGTACGCCACTCAGTGTTCAGCACCAACGTATCGGGCAGGTAAGCACGATCCTGCTGCAGCACCTCACCCAGCGGCGCGACCCGCCAGTGGCCGTGCTCTGCTCCGCCCAGCAGTGCAGCACAACAGGCCGGCGCATCGAAGCGCGGCGGGCAGAACCAGTCGATGCTGCCATCCCGGCCAACCAGGGCGGCGCAGCGCATGTCGCCGATCAGCGCGTAATCCTCGATCGTGCGCATGCTCACGCCACCACCATGCCGATCACCACCAGCACCGCCAGCGAGGCCGCAGTGAGCGCCAGGCGATGCTGGCTGAGGCGAAACTGCAGACTGTCGCCCTTCGCTTCGGCGTCGAACCGACCGTGGCTGCCCATGTCCCGCTCCACGGGCGCGAACAGATTGTCCTCGTGCAGGGTCGGCAACGCCTCGTCGCTCTGCTGACCCTCGATGCCCTGGCGGCTGAGCACCCAGTCGGCGAACCAGGGGGCCAGCTTGTTGCCCCAGATGGTCTTCAGCGCCGGGAAGCCGACCAGCACTTCGCGCCGGCGCTGCTGGCTGGCCCAGACAATGGCGCGGGCGGCCAGCTCCGGCTGGAACACCGGCGCGACCGGGCGAGCCCGCATCGGCATGTGCGAACGCGCCCAGTCGAACTGCGGGGTATTGAAGGCCGACAGATGCACCGTGGTGACATGAATGGCGCTCTTCTCGGCCTTGAGTTCGACGCGCAGTGCGTCACTGAAGCCCATCGCCGCAGCCTTGGCCGCGCAATAGGCCGACTGCAGGGGAATTGCCCGGTAGGCCAGCGCGGAACCGACCTGCACAATGCAGCCGCGATTACGCGGGCGCATATGGCGTAATGCCGCGCAGGTGCCATGCACCGTGCCCAGGTAGGTGACTTCGGTGACCCTCCGATACTCCTCCGCGCTCATCTGCGCCACCGGCGCGTAGACGGTCAGCATGGCGTTGTTAACCCAGACATCGATAGGGCCGAGCTCGCTCTCGATCCGCGCCGCAGCCTCATCCACCTGCACCGCGTCGGCGATGTCCAGCGTCTGACTCCAGGCCACACCGCCTAGCGCCTCGACGTCGGCATGGGCCGCCGCAAGCCCGACGCGGCCGCGCGCCAGCAGCGCCACCCGCGCGCCGGTTCTGGCGAAGGCCTGGGCACAGGCACGACCGACGCCGGCCGAGGCGCCGCAAATCACTACTGTCCTGGGTGTCGCTGGGCGCACTGTGCATCCTCCGCTTGAAGAACCGCTGTCCGTCGACAACCCTGCAAGCGCGACGGCAGACTCCTGCAAGCGACTCCCACCCTGAGGCCTTGGTTCCCCCTGAACGGACCTGTGACAGCGTCGGCGAGCGCGCTATCATCGCCGCCAACGCGCCGCTGCAGAGCCTGCGCAGTACCGACCCTCTTCGCGAGCATCGCCATGACCGACGAACAACGCATCGAAATCGAAGCCGCCGCCTTCCGCAGCCTGGTGCAGCACCTGCGCAGCCGCCCGGATGTGCAGAACATCGAGCTGATGAACCTGGCCGGCTTCTGTCGCAACTGCCTGTCCAAGTGGTTCAAGGCCGCCGCCGACGACGTCGGCGTTGCCGTCAGCCCGGACGAAGCGCGCGAAGAAATCTACGGAATGCCCTACAGCGAGTGGAAGTCGCGCTACCAGAACGAGGCCAGCGCCGATCAGCAGGCCGCCTTCGACAAGGCCCGACACAAATGACTGCACTCGATGACTTCCGCCGGCAGTTGAGCAGCGGCGAGCACGCGTTCGCCACCACCCTGGCGTTCATAGAGCAGCACTACCTGTTCCAGCCAGGCGCCTTCGTCAACAACGGCGTGCACAGCGACAGCGGACAGAACGAAGGGTCGCGCCGCGCGCTGGGCCTGGCGCTGCTGGAAGGCTTCTCCCAGGAACAAGCGCTGCTTGCCTTCGGCGAGCACTACCGCAGCGTGCTGGCGACGCCGCAAGGCAGTGACCATGCCAATATCCGCGCCCTGATGGCCGGCAGCCTGGCTGGCGTGAGTTTCGACCAGCCGCCGCTCAAGCGTCGCGGCTGATCCCGTCCTCTACCCCCTGAACCGGAGAACCAGATCGCGATGATCGCCCCTGCCCTGACCGGCCCGCAGTACCTGAAGGAAGGCTTCCGGCTGATCTTCACCCCTGGCCTGCGCCGCTTCGTGATCCTGCCACTGGCGATCAACCTGCTGTTGTTCGTCGCGCTGATCAGCTATGCGGTGCATGGCTTTTCCAGCTGGGTGGAAACGTTCATGCCGAGCCTGCCGAGCTGGCTGAGCTTTCTCGAGTACCTGCTCTGGCCGCTGTTCGTGCTGCTGGTGCTGGTGATCATCTTCTTCACCTTCACCACCCTGGCGAGCATCGTCGGTGCGCCGGTGAACGGGCTGCTGTCGGAGAAGGTTGAGGTAGTGATCCGCGGTCAGGACGACTTCCCACCTTTCAGCTGGACGGAACTGATGGCCATGGTGCCGCGCACCCTGGGCCGCGAGATGCGCAAGCTGGCGTACTTCCTGCCGCGCGCGCTGGGACTGCTGATACTGTCGTTCATCCCGGTGCTGAACATCGCCGCCGCCCCGCTGTGGATTCTGCTGGGCATCTGGATGATGGCGGTGCAGTACATCGACTACCCGGCGGACAACCACAAGATGAGCTGGGGCGACATGCTCGCCTGGCTGCGCGAGAAGCGCTGGCAAAGCCTGGGGTTCGGTGGCATCGTCTATCTCGGCCTGCTGGTGCCGCTGCTCAACCTGCTGGTGATGCCGGCAGCCGTGGCCGGCGCCACCGTGTTCTGGGTGCGTGAGCGTGACCGAGCCGCACTGGCGGCCGTGAATGCGGCCGGTAGCGCGCCTGTGGCGAGTGAATGAACGCAGCCGCGAAATGCCGCCGAATCTGAGGAATGTTTCGGGAAACTGATCGAGGACAAGAAAAACTCAACGGCTCCCGGGCAACAATTGGACGCAAGAGAATCCCTGCCCGTGGGGCTCGACCTGCTAAGTAGCCGTGAGGAACGCCTGATGAAAAAGACCCTTTGTGTGCTGTTCGCCCTTGCCGGCGTCGGGAGCCTGCAACCGGCCCTGGCCGCCGATGGCGAAGCGATCTTCAAGAGCAAGCCATGCGTCGCCTGCCACGCCGTCGACACCAAGATGATGGGCCCGGCGTTCAAGGAAGTGGCCGCCAAGTACGCCGACCAGGCTGATGCCAAGGACGTGCTTGCCGCCAGCATCAAGGGCGGCAGTAGCGGCAAGTGGGGCCCGATCCCGATGCCGCCAAACGCTGTGACCGACGAAGAAGTGGCAACCCTGGTCGAGTGGATCCTCAGCCAGAAGTAAGCGGCAGTCGCAACACCAGAAGGCCCATCGGTGCAAACCGGTGGGCCTTTTCATTTGTGGCTCGGCGCGGCAGGCTAGGTGCCGGCGGATCGACGCCCGTCATCCGGGGTGCGCTGCGCTGCCAGCATGGCTGAGGTCACCTCGACAGGCATTCCGTAGGGCGCAATAAGCGCAGCGCATTGCGCCGTCCGTGCCCAGGTACTGAGCCAAGTGGAGTAGCAGCCGAAGGCTGGCCCGAAGCGAATCGGGCCACTCGCCAGGAGCGAAACCAGCCCCGCCCAACTGCGTGGAAAACACTCGAACACCGATCAGAAGCTGCGTTACCGCCTCAGTGGTGGTGATGCTGCCCCGCTGCTGCCGGCTGCTGCAGCGTCGCCAGATCCAGCTGATCCAGGCGCAGCACCTTGCTCTGGTGGGCCTTGGCCATCGCCTGGGCCGACTCTTCGCTGGCGAACGTCGCCAGTGGCTGGCCCATCGCCCCCGGCAGGCTGGGCACCGCGACGAAATAGGCCTCGCGGGCATCGATCAGATGGGCATCATCCGGCGCGGCCCAGTCACCCTGCGCCATGTCATGCACGTAGAGACTGACGCTCTGCGCCTGGTTTTCCGGCTGCAGCCACCAGCCGAGCATTTCCGCCACCGAGCAGAACTTGCGTACCTCGCCACGCTCGATCGCCTGGCCCTTGGGGCCGGGGAAGTCGGTGATCGCCATGCCGCAGACATGGCATTCGTCCCCCTCGTGGAACGGCGCCGCCGTCACCACGGCCGGCGCCTCTGCCGCGGGCTCGCAGCCACCCAACAGCAACAGCGAAAAAGCGGCGAAAGCACGCAACAGGCGGGGCATCTCGGAATTCACACGCATCTCATACCTCACGTTTGCGAAACAGCAGGTAGGCCAGGCCGAGGAACAACCCCATCCAGGCCAGCAGGCACAGCCACAGCCAAGCCGGCGACACCGGCAGGTCGCCGCCCAGCGCCATCACCCCGAGGGCGTTGCCGGAAGACTCGAAGCCAGCCAGGTTGATCAGGCGAAACACATCGGTCGGATTGAGCAGCAACAGCCAGGGCAGCAACTCGGGGCTGAGCGCACCCTTGCCCAGCACCAGTACGCCGAGCAGAGCCAGGTCGAAGACCAGCACGAAGAAGAACCAGACCCCGAGGGCCAGCCCCGCAGCGCTGGATTTCTCCGTGACCAGGCTGCTGAGCAGGTAGGCCAGCGCCAGGAACACCAGCCCCAGCAGGGTCGCGGACAGGATGAAGCGGGCAAAGGCCCAGAGCAGCAGCGCGGCGTTTACATCCTCGACCAGCAGGACGATGGCCAGCGCCGCACAGCCGAAGCCGATCAGCGTCGCCAGGCCGAGGATCATGCCGTGGCCGAGAAACTTGCCGAGCAGGATCTGCCCGCGCCCCAGCGGGTAGGTCAAGAGCAGCAATAGGGTGCCACCCTCGTCCTCGCCGACGATGGCGTCATAGGCCAGCAGCAGGGCGATCAGCGGCATCAGGAAGGTCGCAAGACTCGCCAGACTGACGATGGTCGCCGGAATCGAGGTGAATCCCACCTGCCCCGCCGCCGCTGCGCCGAACCAGGCGATACCCACCGCCAGCAGCGCGAACAGCAGGCTAATGGCGAGCAGCCAGCGGTTGCGCAGACCGTCGGCCAGCTCCTTGCGGGCGATGTGCCAGACGGCGTTCATGCTGCACCTCCGGCAGCAGCAAAGCGCTGCATGAAGAAACGGTAGAGATCTTCCAGCGTCGGCTGACGCAGCTCAAGATCGAGCAATGGCCGTTGCGTCAGCTCGCGCAGCAGGGCGATTTTTTCGCTGTCGGCAACCGCCAGCTCGCAGCAATCGCCCTCCACGGAGACCACCTTGACGCCGCGCTGCTGCCACTGCGCAACCTGCTGCGCGGAGTCGGCCAGACCGCTCAGGCGCACAATCACCGGCAGCTGCGCCTGCGCCCGCAGCGCATCGATATCGCCACTGGCACGCAGCCGGCCGCCGGCAAGAATCGCCGCGCGATCGATATGGCGCTCCACGCCAGGCAGCACGTGGGAGCAGAGAATCACTCCGGTGCCCTGGGCGCGCAGTCGGTCGAGCAACTGGTACAGCTCGTGGGTGGCAATCGGGTCGAGTCCGACGGTCGGCTCGTCGAGCAGCAGCAGGCGCGGCTCGCCGAGCAGTGCCTGGGCCAGGCCGAGGCGCTGGCGCATGCCCTTGGAGTAAGTCTTGACCCGTCGATCCGCCGCGTGCTGCAGGCCGACCTGCTCCAGCAGCTCGCCCACCTGAGCCGCCGGCGCACCCTTGAGCCGGGCGAAATGACGCAGGGTTTCACGGCCACTGAGCTGCGGATAAAAGGTCACGTTCTCCGGCAGATAACCCAGGCGCCGACGCACCTGATGATCTTCCGGATCGCCGCCGAGCACCTGCACCCTGCCCTGCCCTGGCCGCAGCAGGCCGAGAATCAGCTTCATGCTGGTGGTCTTGCCGGCGCCGTTGTGACCGAACAGGCCGAGCACCTCACCCTCGTCCAGGCTCAGGCTAAGGTCGTGCAGTACTTCCTGGCGGCCGAACGACTGATGGACATGTTCCAGCTCAAGCAGCTTCATGGCAGCACCTGTGCGGCAGCCTGCGCCGGCGCATTCATCAGCGGATGGCTGTCGCGCACCCCCGGCGCGCGCACCACCGGGAACGCCCGCTGCACCCAGCGCAGCAATTCCACGCCCGGGCTGTTGAGCAGCAGGCGTACCTGCGGATAGGTCCACAGCAGGCGATCGACGTTGTCGTTGGGTTCGTAGGCGACATCGCCCAGGCCATCGCCGTCGCGGTCCCAGCCCAGGTAGTCGCTCCAGTAGTTGCCGCGCCCCTGGCGCGACCATTCCTGCTCACGAGTGGCGACGTACTTCACCTGCTGCTGGTTGTAGATGAAGGCATTGCCGGTGATCTGGTTGTCTTCGGAGCCGGCGGTGAGGTGAATGCCCAGGCTGCTGCGCTGGAAGCGATTGTTCTCGATGCGGTTGAACAGCGAGTTGTAGATGAACAGTGCCTTGCCCTCGGCACCGGCGATCATGCCGTCGCCGCCGCCGCTGGTACCCTGCTGCACGTCGCTGACCAGGTTGTCCTGCAGGGTCGAATAGGTGATGTAGTTCATCAGGATGCCGTAGTTCTGATCGAATTCGGAACGATTGCCGATGACCGTCAGCTGACGGCTCTGCATCAGTGCGTAGCCGGTGCGGGTGCGCCGGGTGAGGTTGTTCAGCACCCGGTTGTCGTGGGAAAACATGTAGTGAATGCCGTAGCGCACATCCTCGATCAGGTTGCCCTGCATCAGGTTGCCGCTGGAAGTGTCGATGTAGATGCCGTCACGCACGTGGCGCAGACGGTTGTCGATGACCCGCGCGCCCCTTACCGCGAACAGCTGGATGCCGTTGCCGCGGTCCTGGGAGCGGGTCTGGAGGTCGCCCTCGATGTCGTTGCGCTCAAGCAGCACGTCGAGCGTGCCGTCGAGCCAGATGCCGAAGCCCGGCCCGCGCAGGCGATTGCCGACCACCTCGGCCCCCGTCGCCTGTTTCTCGAGATAGATGCCCGAATCCATGTCGGTCAGATTGCGACCCCAGTTGCGCACCTCGCAGCCTTCGACGCGCACCTTGGGCGCAGCGATGACCAGCCCATGCCCTTCTCCGCCGGCATCCAGAATCGCGCCCTCGGCGCAGCGCAGCTGCATGCTCTGATCGATACGAAAAGAGCCCGAATGGACTCCTGCCGGCAATAGCCAGCCAGCGCCATCGGCCTGCAGCGGCAATGTTTCGACCGGTTGCGTCCCGGCCTGGGCAACGGATCCTAGCGCCATGAGCGCTACAGACCAGGCCAGACGACGCCGGGCACTCGCTCGATATAGCGGCACTGCGACTCCTTGTGGGATAGAGAAACGCGGGCCGCTCGCGCAGCCCGCCATCAGCACGCTTTTCAGGCCGGTTCGACCAGCATGCGACCGACCATTTCCATGTGCAGCGCATGGCAGAACCAGCTGCAGTAGTACCAGTGCAGACCGGGCTTGTCGGCGATGAAGGTGATCGAGGACGTCTGCTGCGGACTGATTTCCATGCTCACACCGTGGTTGGTCATGACGAAGCCGTGGCTGACGTCCTCGATCATGTCCAGGTTGGTGATCACTACCGTGACTTCGTCGCCCTGTTTGACGGTGAACTCGGTAACGCCATACACCGGTGCGACCGAGGTCATGTAGACGCGCACCTTGTTGCCGTCGCGGATCACCTTGTTGTCCTGCTCGAGATTGATGCCGTCTTTCTTGGCCATCTCGACCGTCGGTGCGAAGAAGGGATCGTTGCGGTCCCAGACCTTCTTGGTCTTGATCTGATCGCGGCGGGCCATGATGCAGTCGTGCGGCTCGGCGTAGGTCGGGCCGTCATGCACCAGCTTCATCTCATCGCCGGAGATGTCGATCAACTGATCGTTCTCCGGGTGCAACGGGCCGGTAGGCAGGAAACGGTCCTTGCCGAACTTGCACAGTGCCACCAGCCACTTGCCGTCGGCCTCGCTGGTCTCGCACAGCGAGGCATGGATATGACCCGGCTGGTAGTGCACGTCGAGCTTCTGCTTGATGTAGTTGACCTTCTCGCCGTTGTAGGCGCGCACCGCCTCGGCCATGTTCCACTTCACCACCTGGCTGTCGAGGAACAGGGTGGTGTAGGCGTTGCCGCGGCCATCGAAGGTGGTGTGCAGCGGGCCCAGGCCCAGTTCCACTTCCGCGGCGATGGTGTCACGCGGGTCCTTGAGCTTGCCGGCGAACAGGTCCGGCAGTCTGGCGATCTCGATCATCGACACGGTTGGCGAGAGCTTGCCGTTGGCGATGAAATACTTGCCGTCGGACGAGGTATTCAGGCCGTGCGGGTTCTTCGGCACCGGAATGTAGCGGGTGAACTGGCTGTCCGCGTCGCCCTTCTTGCGGCCGTCGAGCACCGGCACCTTGGAGTCGCCCAGGGTGGTGAACTTGCCGGCTTTTACCGCCTTCTCCGCCGCCTCGATGTCGAACACCACCACCCAGTCGCGCTCGTTGCGCATCATCCCGCCGAGGTCGTAGGCCTTCTCCGAGTTGTAGCAGGTGGCCGCAGTGAAACGACCGGTGTAGTCGGCATCGGTGTTGTCCAGGTTGCCATCGACGATGATCTGGAAGGCCATTTCCATCTTCTCGGCATCGATGACGTTGTACATCGTGTAGCTGTTCTCATCCTGCAGGTCGAAGACCTTGCCGTCGTTGGGGTGCGGGATGACGAACTCGGCGTTGGCGAACACGTACTTGGTGTAGGGCACCTTCTGCAGGCGCAGACCGTGGATCGCCTGGCAGTTGGGCACGGTGATCATCTTGTCGCACTTGAAGATGTCCAGACGGATACGCGCGACGCGGGTATTGGCCTTGTCGTTGATGAACAGATACTTGCCGTCGTACTTGCCGTCGGTCATCGAGATATGCGGATGGTGGCAGTCGCCGTTCAGGAACTTGGCACTCTCGCCCATGATGTGGCGGCTTTCGTTGGTCAGGCCCCAGCCGGTTGCCGAGTCGACGTTGAACACCGGGATGCGCATCAGCTCGCGCATCGAAGGCACGCCCATCACCCGCACCTCGCCCTGGTGACCACCGCTCCAGAAGCCGTAGTAGTCGTCCAGCTCACCCGGCGCGACATGGATATTCTGCTGCGATTCCTTCACCGCTGCAGCCCAGGACTCCCGGCTCATCACCGCCGAGCCCAACGCAGTCACGCCGACCAGAGCGCCCGCCCCGGTCACCGCCGTGGCGCCGAGAAATCCTCGACGGCTGAGTCCGCTCTTGTCGATTTCGTTGTCGGTCTTGCTCTTGTCGCTCATGGGGTTTCTCCTTGGGGGGCACTTCATTGAGGCTGGTCGAACAACTGCACAACCGGGATCAACGGACTCGCCGGCGCGGGCTTTTCACGCTTGCTGCGCTTGTTGCGGGTGATCAGCGGCGGGCACTTGTTTTCGTTGTGGTAGGTCATCTGGCAATCGAGGCAGTAGTGGCACTCGTTGTGGTTGATATGGCCGTCCGGGTGAATCGCCTGGATCTCGCATTCCTTGGCGCAGAGCTGGCAGGGATTGCCGCACTCCTTGCGCCGCTTGAGCCAGTCGAACAGGCGGAACTTGCTCGGAATCGCCAGCGCCGCACCCAGCGGGCAGACGTAGCGGCAATACACCTTGCGGGTGAAGATGTTGATGACCAGCAGCAGCACGGCGTAGAGCACGAACCACCACTGGCGGTCGAACTTGAGGGTGATGGCGGTCTTGAACGGCTCGACCTCGGCGGCGCGCTCGGCCATCGACAGCGACTCCAGCGAGATGCCGAACAGCACCAGCAGGACGATGTACTTGATCGCCCAGAGCCGCTCGTGGAGCGCGAAAGGCAGCTCGAACTGGCGGATCTTCAGCTTGCGCGCGGCCTCGTTGATCAGCTCCTGCAGCGCACCGAACGGGCACAGCCAGCCGCAGAACACGCCGCGTCCCCAGAGCAGAATGCTGGCGGCGGTAAAGGTCCAGAGGATGAAGATCACCGGATCGGAGAGGAACAGCTCCCAGCGGAAATCCTGGACCAGCGCATGCACGAAGGTCAGCACGTTGACCACCGAGAGCTGCCCCAGGGCATACCAACCGATGAATACCACGGTGAAGATCAGGTAGCCCCGGCGCAGCCAGTGCAGAAACCGGGGGTGCTGGGTGAACTTGTCCTGCAGGAACAGGATGGTGGTCAGCAGCAGCAACGCAGCGCAGAGCACGCCGATCTGGAAGCTCTTCTGGTACCAGATGTTGAGCCACAGCGGGCGGTTCGCCTCTTCCAGCGCAGCCAGCTCCGCAGCGGTCGGCTGCGGGCGCTCGAGGTAGATCTCCGGCATCTGGTAGGACAGCTCGAAGCTGCTGAAGACCCCGCTGATCGGCCCGGTCTGGCGGCGCACCAGCAACTCCAGGCTCCAGTCCGCGCCAGGATCGAAATTGTGCTCGCCACGAACGATGAAGATCGCCTTCTCGCTGAACGCCGGCACACCCTCGGCGACGTCGTCCAGGCGCTGGAAGTCCAGGTCGCGGAAGCTGATGCTGTCGCCAAACTGGCGTAGCTGGACGCGATCGAAGATGCCGCCGCGCACGTAGCCGGAGCCCTTGAACGAGTAGCTGCCATTGGCCAGCAGGGCGATGGCCTGCTCGCCGGGCTTGAGCTCGTCCATCAGTTGGCGGTACTGGTTGTCGCCCAGCAGCGCGCGGCCGATGGTCGGCGGATTGAGGTGGGTCAGGTAAAGATCGATGAAGGTGTCTTCGCGCTGCTCGGCCGGCGCCTCCTCGACCCCCTCCGCCTCGCTGCCCTTGAAGCCGTCGTCGATCTGTCCGCGGGTCAGGTGCAAGCGGCGAATGGCACCATTGCCGGTCAGTTCGGTCCAGTCCGAGCGCTGGTAGTACTCATCGCGTATGCGTGCCGGACGACTACGGATCGCCGCATGGGCGTCGATCAGCGCTAGCGACACGGCCACCTTGTGCGCCGCACGCATCACCGTCTCATTGAGCACCATGACGGTCACGGTAGCGCCGGTCACCGCATCCACGGTGACCGCGTTCGGATCGCTGGAGCGACCGACCACCACCCGCTGCGCTGCACCTATGCCGCTGAAGCGGGCCGCGAACTCGTGCAGCCGCGCCTCGGGAATACCAGTGAGCAGGATGGGTTCGTGGTGTTCGAGGACGTAGGCGTCGCGGATCACCCCGGCGGTGTCCAGCACCACCTGCATGTTGATCGGCTTGCCCGAATAGGCCGGCAGATCGAGCACGTCACGACTCTGGAAGACATAGCCCAGCGTCTGCTGCCCGTCACCGAGGGTGCGCACCGCATATTCACCCGCCGGCTCGCCGATCTCGCTCACTTCGGGTAGCGCGATCTGGATTCGTTGCCGCTCCAGCTCGCCAAGCTCCGCCGCAGTGGCGGGTAGCAGAAAACTCAATAGCAGCAGCCAGGAGAGTACGACTCGACGTACGACCTGCCTACCGACGACCACGGTGACTGACATGAGCGACCAGACTGGTTGGCGAAATATGCAGGCATGCTTGCAGACAGACAGCTAATACGCCCTTGACGTTGGTCAAGTTCAGCAGACATCCCCGGTATTACAAGGCATTCGTCCAAGGGCTCCCAGCCACCGTCTGGCCCGACTACACACTGGAGAGGGAGAGCATTCACCCGCCCAGACGGCGTCACGCAGCCGTCATCCGGATGTCATCGTCTCTACACCCGTCTGCGCCAGACTTGCCCCATGAAGTCAGCTCTGCAGCTCAGTTTGGTCAGCGAAACCTACCCACCGGAAGTCAACGGCGTGGCGAACACCCTCGGCCATCTCGCCCGCGGCCTTGCCGCGCGCGGCCACCGGGTGCAGCTGGTGCGCCCGCGCCAGGCCAGCGAAGGTGAAACCCAGGACGGAATCCACAGCCAGGTGCTGGTGGCCGGCTGGCCCCTGCCCGGCTATCCGGGCCTGCAATGGGGCCGCTCGGCGCTGCACAAGCTGTTGCGCAACTGGAAGCGCCAGCGCCCGGATGTGATCTACATCGCCACCGAAGGACCACTGGGGTTGTCCGCCCTGCGTGCCGCCCGGCGCCTGGGCATCCCGACGATCAGCGGCTTCCATACCAACTTCCAGCTCTACGGCGAGCACTATGGCTTCGGCCTGCTGACCCGCCTGCTGACCGGCTACCTGCGCTGGTTCCACAACCGTACCCTGTTCACCCTGGTGCCCAGCCCGAGTCAGCGCATCGAGCTGCAGCGCCGCGGCTTCGAGCGCCTGACGCTGCTTTCACGCGGCGTGGATGCCGAGCTGTTCCACCCCGCACGCCGCTGCCCGGCGCTGCGCCAGGAATGGGGCCTGCAGGAGCACGACATCGCCGTGCTGCACGTTGGCAGGCTGGCCACGGAGAAGAATCTGCAACTGCTGGTGGAGACTTTCGCCGCCCTGCGCCGCCGGCATCCGGACAAGCACCTGAAACTCGTTCTGGTCGGCGACGGACCGTACGCAGCGACCCTGCGCAACCAGCTGCCCGAGGCGCTGTTCTGCGGCCTACAGCGTGGAGAAACGCTGGCGCGCCACTACGCCTGCGGCGATCTGTTCGTCTTCCCCAGCCTGTCCGAGACCTTCGGCAACGTGGTGCTGGAAGCCCTCGCCTCCGGCCTTGCAGTGGTCGCCTTCGACCAGGCCGCCGCCGCCCAGCACATCCGTCACGGGCACAATGGCGCGCTGGCCATGCCGGGCGACGAGACGGCGTTCATCGACGCTGCCTGTGAGTTGCTGGAGGACCAGGAGCGTCTGCGCAGCCTGCGCCTCAACGCCCGCTGGCACGCCAGCAAGCAGGGCTGGAGCAGCATCATCGATGGCTTCGAGCAGCATCTGCTGCAGGCGAGCAACGACCCGCAGACACAGCCGCCGGAGCTGGCCCAGCGCTCGCCGTCGTGAGCTGATCCTCTCGATTGCCAAGGCCGGAAGATGCAAACCCGGTGGTGACTTGATCGGGTAAGAATTCTTCGCGGATTGTTTGGAGTTGCGTGTGTCGACTCCAGCGTCCAGGCTCATTATCCAGTGGTCTGCTGGTCTTGGGTTTCGGCCCCTCGGCCGAGTCACTTTCTTGTTGCTTGCCCAACAAGAAAGTAACCAAAGAAAAAGGGCACCCCAACCTCCGGGTCTGCCCGCTGCGCGGCCAGACTCCCCTCGCTCCGGCGCTGCTCCAGAGGCCGTCAGGGATGGGCCTTCCCTGGCCCAACCCTGACTTTCGCGGCATCCCTGCCGCTCACCTCTTACGCAGCACCTGCGCTCGGCCTTCTGTAAGGGGATCTGGGCACCGAGTCAGCTGATGCTTTTTTCTTCCTCCTGCTTGATTCGACCTGGCGGTGTCAGCCTCAACGGCATCCTCCTGCAGGATCGCGTCTACCTCTAGATTCCGCCCCCTGTCGAGGGGATCAAAAAAAGCGCACGCCCTGCCATTCGGGTCAGGCCTCTCGCTGTTGCGTCGAAGTGCCCACACGTGGCCATCCCTCCTCGACACGCTGCAGATGGCATATTTCGAGGAAAGCCCTGTCACCTACTCGATATTGCGGCTCGCTATCTCCTGAGCCAAGAGGCTTTGTGACATGCCCCTCGTTCACATATATCCACTCAGCCGGGAATACCGGCCGCAGGATCACGCCGGAAGCTCGGTGCCGGAGGAAAGCAGAAACCGGGGAAAGAGATGTCAGGCGGCTCGGAGCCCAGATCCCCCTTACAGAAGGCCGAGCGCAGGTGCTGCGCAGGGGGTAAGCGGCCAGGACGGCCGCGCAAGGCATAGTTGGGCCAGGGATGGCCCGTCTATGCCGGCCCCCGGAGCAGCGCCGGAGCGAGGGGAGTCTGGCCGCGAAGCGGGCAGACCCGAATGCCGGGGTGCCCTTCTCTTTGGTTACTTTCTCTTGGGCAAGCAAGAGAAAGTGACTCGGCCGGGGGGCCGAAACCCCGGACCAGCAGACCACCGGATAATGAGCCTGGACGCTGGAGTCGACACACGCAGCCCCAACAATCCGCGAAGAACCCCACCCAGAGAAGCAAAGGCAGCAGCCTAGGGCGCAACAAGCACAGCACATTTCGCCAATGCCCGCCCCGCATCACTGCCAACCCCAACTGCTCCGAAAAACCACGCGCAAAAAAAAGCCCCGCTGGGGAGGCGGGGCATTCAGGAAAGCGGCAGCCAGGCTGCCGCAGGACGCCTGGAAAAATCAGCTCAGGGTCTTCAGCGCATCACGGCTGAACGGCAGGATCTCCGACTCGCGACCTTCGCGAACCTTGGCCGCCCAGTCCGGGTCGCAGATCAGCGCGCGGCCGACCGCCACCAGATCGAACTCACCCTTCTTCATCCGCTCCAGCAGACCTTCGAGCTTGGCCGGCTGGGCAACCTTGTCGGTCTTGACCATGAACTGCAGGAATTCGCCGTCCAGGCCGACGCTGCCGACGGTGATGGTCGGCTTGCCGGTCAGCTCGCGGGTCCAGCCGGCCAGGTTCAGATCGGAACCTTCGAACTCCGGCTCCCAGAAGCGGCGGGTCGAGCAATGGAAGATGTCCACGCCTGCCTCGGACAGCGGCTTGAGGAATTCGCCAAGCTGCTCGGGCGTCTGCACCAGACGTGCGCTGTAGTCCTGTTGCTTCCACTGCGAGAAGCGGAAGATGATCGGGAAGTCCGGGCCGACCGCGGCACGCACCGCCTGCACCAGCTCGATGGCGAAGCGCGAGCGGTTGGCCAGGCTGCCACCGTACTCGTCGGTGCGCTGGTTGCAGCCTTCCCAGAAGAACTGGTCGACCAGGTAGCCGTGGGCACCGTGGATCTCGATCGCGTCCATGCCGATGGACTGGGCGTCCTTGGCGGCCTGGGCGAAGGCGGCAATCACCTCCTGGATGTCCTGCTTGGTCATGCCGTGGACGACGACCTTGCCGTCCTTGAGCTTCTCCATCGGCCCGAAGCCCGGCACGCTGCCGTCCGGCTCGGTGCCCAGGCGACGCACATTACCGACATGCCAGAGCTGCGGCGCGATCTTGCCACCGGCGGCATGCACGGCGTCGACCACCTGCTTCCAGCCGGCCAGGGCGTCTTCGCCGTAGAAGCGCGGTACGGCTTCGTAGCCATTGGCAGCCGGGTGACCGACGGTGGTGCCCTCGGTGATGATCAGGCCGACGCCGGCAGCGGCGCGGCGACGGTAGTATTCCGCGACCTCGGCAGTGGGCACGCCACCGGGCGAGAAGGAGCGGGTCATCGGTGCCATGACCAGGCGGGTCGGCAGCTCGAGCTGACCGAGCTTGAACGGGTTGAAGAGGGCTTGTACTGCGCTCATTGATGAGTCCTCGATTAAAGCGACCGGTCGTCTAGAGAACCGGCAAAAAAAATCAGCGCGGACGCAGAAGCTGCTCGAGCTGATCCAGAAAGACGTTCAGCGGCGCGACACTGGCGCCGACCTTCATGCGCATCAGCGCACCTTCCCAGGCGTTGGCGATGAACTCGGCCAACGACTGGCAATCGGTTTGCGCATCCAGCTCGCCGTTCGCGCGCGCCAGCTCCAGGCACTGCGCGAGCAACTGCACGGAGCGCTGCAGGATATCCTCGACGGCCTGCCCGATCGGCTGGCACAGCTCGGCCATCTCGAAGCTCAGGCTGCCGATGAAGCAGTGGTACTCCAGCTTTTCCTGGCGCGCGAAATGCGCGATCAGGTCACGGTAGTAGCCGACGATCCGCTCGCTCGGCGCCAGCGCGGTGTTACCCAGAACATTGGCGTAGCGCTGCAGGCGCGGCCGATACAAATGCTCAAGCGCCTGCATCGCGAAATCTTCCTTGCTCGCGAAGTAGTGATAAAAGGATCCCTTGGGGATACCCGCCGCCTGAACGATCTCCTGCACGCCGGTGCCGTGGTAGCCACGCCGGCTCATCACCTGAGCGCCTTTGGCCAGGATCAGGTCACGCTTGTCGATTCGGGAAGATGCTAATGCCATGGGCGGATAATATGACCGTTCGTCTAGCGATCACCATGCACATTTGCGACAGTGATGATCTGACTGAAATTTGATCGATAGAGCTTATTTCGCCAGCGCTTGCTCGACTGCCTGCAGCACGGCAGGGTCGTCCGGCGTGGTGCGCGGCGCGAATCGCGCCAGGACGGCGCCATCACGAGCAACGAGAAACTTCTCGAAGTTCCAGCTGATGTCACCGGGAAACTCGGCACCCTCGCCTGCCAGCAGGCGGTACAGCGGGTGTCGGGCCGGGCCGTTGACTTCAAGCTTCTCGGTCAGCGGAAAGCTCACGCCGTAGTGGCGGCTGCAGAACTCGCTGATCTGTCCGGCATCACCGGGTTCCTGGTTGCCGAACTGGTTGCAGGGCACTCCGAGCACGCTGAAACCACGCGCGGCGAAGGCCTGGTGCAAGGCCTGCAGGCCTTCGTACTGGGGCGTGAGGCCGCACTCGGAAGCGACGTTGACCACCAGCACGACCCGATCGGCGAAGGCGTCGAAGGACAGCGGCGCTCCGTCGAGGGATTTCAGTTTCAGGTCGTGGAAGGCACTCATCACTCATCGCTCCGCAAACATGGGACAGGTTGCGCGAGCCCTCGGAAGAAGGCCCGCAAGGCACTCATCAGTGGTGATGACCGCCTTCACCATGAATGTGACCGTGGGCCACTTCCTCGGCACTGGCGTCACGTACGGCCACAACCTTGACCTGGAAGTTCAGACGCTGGCCGGCCAGCGGGTGGTTGCCGTCGACGGTCACGTCTTCGCCATCGATGTCGCGGATGGTGACGATCTGCATGCCGCCGCCGGGGCCCGAAGCGTGGAACTGCATGCCGACCGCCAGCTCGTCGACACCTTCGAACATCGAGCGATTGAGTACCGCGACCAGTTCCGCGCTGTATTCGCCGTAGGCTTCCTCGGGCTCGACGCTGACGCTGAGCTCGTCGCCGACGGTCTTGCCGACCAGGGCCTTTTCCAGACCGCCAATGATGTTGCCTGCACCATGCAGGTAGACCAGCGGTGCGCCACCAGCGGAGCTGTCGATCACCTCGCCGGCATCGTTGGTGAGGGTATAGTCGATGGAGACGGCCTTGTTGGCGGCGATCAGCATGGCGGGAACCTTTTGCAGAGACTTTTGGAGCCGGGAGTTTAACCAAGCCCATGAGTGAAAGCGACTCGAACGCGGACCGGCGGAGCGCATCCGGCGCCACTCTGGTGGTCGGATTTCACGAAGATGATTGCGGTCATTGGGTTGTGACTCTGACTTGCGGGCATACTCAGCACCTGCGCCACCAACCGCCATGGCAGAGTCGCGCCTGGGTTCTCGACCCGGCTAGGCGGCACCAGCAGATCGGACAGCCCATGCATTGCGGCTGGTGCGCCCGAAACCCGCAACGGACGAAGGATTCGTAATGCCTGCACGCAATATTCTGGTGATCAACTGTGGCAGTTCGTCGATCAAGTTCGCTCTGGTCAACGAAGCCCACTCCCAGTTCAGCCTCAGCGGTCTGGCCGAGCGCCTGGGCAGCCCCGATGCGGTGCTGCACTGGCAACGCGGCGGCGAGAAGGACAGTCTGATGATCCCCGGCGCGGACCATCGCGCCGCCCTCTCGCAGCTGCTGCCGCTGGTCCAGGGTGCCGCCGGCGGCAAGCTGCACGGCATCGGCCACCGTGTCGTGCACGGCGGCGAGCGTTTCACCCAGGCGCAGCGCGTCGACACCTCGGTGCTCGCGGCGATCCGCGACACCGCACCGCTCGCCCCCCTGCACAACCCGGCCAACCTGCAGGGCATCGAGGCCGCGCTCAAGCTGTTTGCCGACCTGCCGCAGGTGGTGGTATTCGACACCGCCTTCCATCAGACCCTGCCCGAGCACGCCTACCGCTACGCACTGCCCGAAGTGCTGTACCGCGAGCATGGCGTGCGGCGCTACGGCTTCCACGGCACCAGCCACCGATTCGTAAGCCATCGTGCGGCGCAGATGAGCGAGTTGTCCGTCGGCGACAGCAGCTGGCTGTCGGCGCACCTGGGCAATGGTTGTTCGACCTGCGCCATCGTCGACGGCCAGAGCCGCGACACCAGCATGGGCCTGACCCCGCTGGAAGGCCTGGTGATGGGCACCCGCAGTGGCGACGTCGATCCCAACCTGCACAGCCACCTGGCCCGTACCCTGGGCTGGGACCTTGCGCAGATCGATCGCATGCTCAACCAGGACGCGGGCCTCCTGGGGCTGTCCGGGCTGTCCAACGACATGCGCAGCCTGGAACAGGCTCGCGAGCAGGGCCACGCCGGCGCGACCCTGGCCATCGAGGTGTTCTGCTACCGCCTGGCCAAGTCACTGGCAGCAATGAGCTGTGCACTGCCGCGCCTGGACGGTCTGATCTTCACCGGCGGCATCGGCGAGAACTCACCGCTGATTCGCAGCAAGACCGTGGCGCATCTGCGCCTGCTGGGTCTTGCGCTGGACAAGGAGGCCAACGCGCGCTGCATCCGCGGCGTTGCCGGCAGCATCCAGGCGCAGGGACACCCGCGGGTGCTGGTGGTACCGACCAACGAGGAGCGCCAGATCGCCCTGGATACCCTGGCCCTGCTCTAGATACCGCTGGAACGGCCGAGGCTACTGGGTTCGCCCCACCCGCCCTGCGCTTGCCCGGCCTTTTTCCGCCAGCGTCTATCGTTAGCTCGCCAGACCGTAAACAGGCGCTGGAATCCTCAGCACGAACACCACCGGACCAGACAGCCCCAGTAGCCGCCACGGCAACGTACCGCGCCGGCACTTTCACGAGGAGACGCAATGCATACCTTCTTTCTCGCCCCCACCGGTTTCGGTGTCGGCCTGACCTCCGCCAGCCTCGGCCTGGTGGCCGCACTACAGCGCGCCGGCCTCAAGGTCGGCTTCTTCAAGCCAATCGCCCAGCCGCATGCGGGTGACCTGGGCCCGGAGCGCTCCAGCGAGCTGATTGCCCGCACCCACGAGCTGCATTCGCCCAAACCGCTGCCACTGGCGCACGTCGAGCACCTGCTCGGCGACGGCGAGCTGGACGAGCTGATGGAGGAGATCATCAGCCTCTATCAGCAGGCCGCGCAGGACAAGGACGTGATGATCATCGAAGGCATGGTGCCGACGCGCCAGGCCAGCTACGCCGCGCGGGTCAACTTCCACCTGGCCAAGAGCCTCGACGCCGACGTCATCCTGGTCTCGGCACCGGAAAGCGAGACGCTCGCCGAGCTGTCAGACCGCATCGAGATTCAGGCCCAGCTGTTCGGCGGCCCGAAGGATCCGAAGGTGCTCGGGGTGATCATCAACAAGGTTCGCAGTGATGACGGCGCCGAAGGCTTTGCCGCGCGTCTGCGCGAACACTCGAACCTGCTCTCGAACGAGGGTTTCCGCCTTCTCGGCTGCATCCCCTGGCAGGAGGAGCTCAACGCACCGCGCACCCGCGACATCGCCGACCTGCTCGGTGCCAGGGTGCTCAACGCCGGCGAGTACGAGCAGCGCCGGATGCTCAAGATCGTGCTCTGCGCCCGCGCCGTGGCCAATACGGTGCAGCTGCTCAAGCCCGGCACCCTGGTGGTCACGCCGGGTGACCGCGACGACATCATCCTCGCCGCCAGTCTGGCCGCCATGAATGGCGTGCCCCTGGCCGGCCTGCTGCTGTGCAGCGACTTCCAGCCGGACGCGCGAATCATGGAGCTGTGCAACAACGCCCTGCTCACCGGTCTGCCGGTGATGACGGTGGGCACCGGATCCTATGACACCGCAACCAACCTCAACCGGATGAACAAGGAAATCCCGATCGACGATCGCGAGCGCGCCGAGAAGGTCAGCGGCTTCGTTGCCAGTCATCTGGATCACGAGTGGCTGCGCCTGCGTTGCGGAACGGTACGCGAGCTGCGCATGTCGCCACCGGCGTTCCGCTACCAGTTGGTCAAGCGTGCCCAGGCGGCGAACAAACGTATCGTCCTGCCCGAAGGCAGCGAACCGCGCACCGTGCAGGCCGCCGCCATCTGCCAGGCGCGCGGTATCGCCCGCTGCGTGCTGCTGGCCAAGCCCGAGGAGGTCTACGCGGTGGCCAAGGCACAGGGTATCGAGCTGCCAGCCGGGCTGGAAATCCTCGACCCGGACCTGCACCGCGAGCGCTACGTCGAGCCCATGGTCGAGCTGCGCAAGGGCAAGGGGCTGAACGCACCCATGGCCGTAGCCCAGCTCGAAGACACCGTGGTGCTGGGCACCATGATGCTGGCGCTGGACGAGGTCGACGGCCTGGTTTCCGGCGCTATCCACACCACGGCCAACACCATCCGCCCGGCGCTGCAGCTGATCAAGACAGCCCCCGGTTACAAGCTGGTGTCCTCGGTGTTCTTCATGCTGCTGCCGGACCAGGTACTGGTGTATGGCGACTGTGCGGTGAACCCGGACCCGAATGCCGAAGAGCTGGCCGACATCGCGCGGCAGAGCGCCAACTCCGCACAGGCCTTCGGTATCGAGCCGCGCGTGGCGATGATCAGCTACTCCACCGGCGACTCCGGCAGCGGCGAGGAAGTTGAGAAAGTCCGCGAAGCCACCCGCCTCGCCCGTGCCGCGAATCCGACGTTGGCGATCGACGGGCCGCTGCAGTACGACGCCGCGGCGATCGAAAGCGTCGGTCGGCAGAAGGCGCCGAACAGCCCGGTCGCGGGCCGCGCCACCGTGTTCATCTTCCCCGACCTGAACACCGGCAACACCACCTACAAGGCCGTGCAGCGCAGCGCCAATTGCGTCAGCGTCGGCCCGATGCTGCAGGGTCTGCGCAAGCCGGTGAACGACCTGTCGCGCGGCGCGCTGGTGGACGACATCGTCTTCACCATCGCTCTCACCGCGATCCAAGCCGACGCCAAGGTCTGACCCCTCGCCCCCAGGCTGCGCTGTCAGCCCGGGGGCCACCCTTTCGACCATTCGGTCACCCGCAGCACTTGCGCGTCAGTGTACAAGCGTTAACCTTGTCGCCCAGACCTGCCCCCCAAGGCGCCAAATCCCCTCAATTTCCCGGAGAAGCCAGCCAAGATGCTGCACTTCCTGCCCGCTCCGCTGCGTGGAACCCTCGCGGCCCTGGCACTTGCCTGCAACACCCTGATTCTCTGCTGGCCGCTGTTTTTCGGCGCATTGCTCAAGCTCCTGCTGCCCGTCCAGACAGCGCGCAAGGTGATCAACGTGGTCATGCACGCTGTCGCACGCAGCTGGATCTCGGTCAACAAGACCTGGATGGACATGGTCGGCGGCAGCCACTGGGACGTGGAGGGCATGGAGGGGCTCGATACGCGCCACACCTACCTGGTGACCAGCAATCACCAGAGCTGGGTGGATATTCTGGTTCTGCAGTATCAATTCAATCACCGCATTCCCTTTCTCAAGTTCTTTCTCAAGCAGGAGCTGATCTGGGTCCCGGTGATCGGCCTGTGCTGGTGGGCGCTGGAGTTCCCGTTCATGAAGCGCTTCAGCAAGGAATACCTGGCCAAGCATCCGGAGAAACGCGGCCAGGACCTGGCGACCACGCGCAAGGCCTGCGAGCGCTACAAGACCAATCCGGTCTCGGTGTTCAACTTCCTCGAGGGCACCCGCTTCACACCGGAAAAGCACGACCAGCAGGCATCGAGCTTTCGCCACCTGCTCAAACCCAAAGCAGGCGGCATCGCCTTCGTGCTGGATGCCATGGGCGAGCAACTGACTGCCCTGGTCAATGTGACCATTCACTATCCGGACGGCAGCCCGAGCTTCTGGGATCTACTCACCGGCCGCGTACGCAAGATCGTGGTGCGTGTCAGCAAGCAGGAAATCCCGGCCGAGCTGCTCGGTCACAACTACGATCAGGACGCGGCGTATCGCCTGCGCTTCCAGGAGTGGGTCAACCTGCTCTGGGAGGAGAAGGACGCCCAGCTCGACGCCCTGCACCGGGAGTTCCCACCCCGCAGCTGAAGCGGCGTCACTGCCCGGCTGCTTTCCAGTCGACCCAGTCGAACTGCCGCGGAAAGGCATCCGCCTGCTCACGCGGCAACCCGGGTGCCACCAGGAAACCCTGCATGGTTCCGCACGAATGCTGGGCGAGCCACTCACGCTGGGCGTGGGTCTCGACGCCCTCGGCAATCACGTCCAGATCGAGGTGGTGAGCCAGGTCGATGATGGTGCTGACGATGGCCGCGTCCTTGGGCGACTCGAGCATGTTGGAGATGAACAGCCGGTCGATCTTCAGGGTGTCGATCTCGAAATGCCGCAGATAGGCCAGCGACGAATAGCCGGTACCGAAGTCATCGATGGCAATGCGCACGCCCAGCTCGCGCAACTGGCGTAGCTGCTCGCGGGTGGCCTGCAGATCCTGCATCAGTGCGCTTTCGGTGACCTCGACTTCCAGCTGCGAAGCCTTCACGCCATGCCGCTCCAGCGCCCGCCGCAAGTCATCCACCAGCTGCGGCATGCCGAACTGCACCGGACTGACGTTCAGACTCAGCAGCAGCTCCTCGCCGAAGCGCTCGCGCCAGGCGCGACACTGGGCAATGCCCTGATCGAAGATCCATTCGCCAACCCGGTTGATCAGCCGCGTCTCCTCCAGCAACGGAATGAACACCCCCGGCGCAACGGTCCCGGCAACCCGATGCTGCCAGCGCAGCAACGCTTCGAAGCCGCGCAGGCGGCCGCTGGCCAGGTCGATCTGCGGCTGGTACACCAGCGCAAAGTCGTTCTGCTCGATGGCCTGACGCAGGCTCTCCTCGAGCATCAGCCGCGAGCGCGCGCGGCCGTTCATCTCCGGCGAGAAGAAGCGGTACTGCTGACGTCCGGCACGCTTGGCCTCGTACATCGCCATGTCGGCGGCGCGCAGCAGGCCGTCCACCGTCTGCCCGCACTCGGGGAAACAGGCGATGCCGACGCTGGCGCCCAAGGTGATCTCCATACCGTCGACCTTGTGCCGGATCGACACCAGCTCGATCAGTTTTTCCGCCACCCGCGCCGCATCCTCGGGGCTCTCCAGCGAATCGAGCAGCGCAACGAACTCATCGCCACCCATGCGCGCCAGCACGTCGTAGGGGCGTAGAGCGGCCTTGAGCTGCGCGGCCACCTTGCGCAATACCTTGTCGCCGGCGGAGTGACCGAGGGAGTCGTTGACACGCTTGAAACCATCCAGATCGAGATAGATCACCGCCATCCGCTGGCCGCTGCGCTCGATGCGCGACAGTGCCGACTCCAGCGACTGATGGAAGCCACGCCGGTTCTGCAGGCCGGTCAGGGCGTCGGTGATGGCTTGAGACTCCAGCTGCGCGTGCAGCTTGCGTATCACCGACATGTCGAGGGCGATCAGCACCATCGAGTTCTGATACTGCTGCAACGGCGAGCAGGACAGCGCGACCGGCAGTGCCGGTCCGCTGCGGGTCGCCAGCAGCGCATCGTGCGCACGATAGGTACGCCCGGCGCGCCAGGCGCGGTAGAACTCGCTCTGCTGCCAACTCTGCGGCTCTTCCGGCAGTTGCAGGTGATCGAGCAGGGCGGTGCCCTGCAGCTCCTCGACCTGCCGATCGAGCATGCCTGCCATGGCCGGATTGGCGAAGCGAATCACGCCTTCGCCATCGATCACGAGGATGCCTTCGGATGCATTGTTCAGTACCGAGGCATTGAACGCGCGCTCGCGATCCAGCTGCTGGCTGAGCATCTGCAGATCGTGACGGTGCTGCTCCTGCTCCAGCAGCACGCCAATCTTGTAGCGCAATACCTTGGGGTCGAACGGCTTGAGAATGAAGTCCACCGCACCGATGGCATATCCGCTGAGTACCGCGGCCTCGGTGTGGGCAATCGCCGAAAGGAAGATGATTGGAATGAAGCGGGTACGCGGGCTGCCACGCATCAGGCGCGCCACCTCGAACCCATCCATGCCCGGCATCTGTACATCCAGCAGGACCAGGCCGACATCCTCGGTCATCATGCAGCGCAGCGCCGCCTCGCCCGAATCGACGGTGCGCACCTGCCACTCGCCGTCGCCCAGCAGGGCGTCCATCGCTACCAGATTTTCCTCGCGATCATCCACCACCAACAGGACCGGTCCGGCCGCGCTTGGGTCAGCCAGCAACTGGTTCATGACCACCTCCGGAACGCGCTTCGAGGCAAGCCGCCGCGCGGACATACTCACTTTTGCTTTCAGGTTCCATCCCTGTCTCCCTGAGCGCTGTCTGGCGCTCCTTCAGCCGGCTCGGCGAGCCAGCGCAACAACATCTCGATCAGCACCGAGCGCGTCACTGGCTTGGCCAGATAGTCGTCGCAACCTGCAGTGATGCACTTCTCCCGATCCCCCTTCATCGCATACGCAGTCAACGCGATCACTGGCACCCGACAGCCGCGTTCGCGCTTGAGAATGCCGGCCGCGGTATAGCCGTCCATCTGCGGCATGGCCATGTCCAGCAACACCAGATCAACCGGCTGGCGCTCGAAACTCTCGAGAGCCTCCAGCCCGTTCTGGGCGGTGACGACCACCAGGCCCAGCTCGTCGAGCAGCGCGCTCATCGCGTAGATGTTGCGGATATCGTCATCCACAAGCAGCACTCTTCTGCCACTGAGAGCCTCTTTGCTGGACAGCGGTTCAGCCACCTGGGCAAGAAAACCGCGCAAGGCCGCTTCCAGCGCGCCGGGCGAGCCGTCCTGCTTGCGCACGGCCAGGGCCGAATAGCGCCGCAGGCGCTGCAGGTCTTCATGACCCAGCTCCATGCCGGTATTGATCAGCACTTGCGGCGAATGCTCAGGACGTATCGCCTGGAGCAGCTCGAGCAGCTCGAAGCCATCGCGGTCAGGCAGATTCAGATCAATGACCATCACCGCGAAAGGCTCTTCGGCATAGGCCTGCAGCGCCTGCGCCGCACTACCGACCGCAGTTACCTCGAAGCCCAGCTGCTGCAGGTGACCCCGGTAGTACTCGCGCTCAAGCTCTACGTCCTCGACCAGCAGCAGGTTGCGCACGGCAAGGCCGGGACTGGCAATGTCGGCGAAGACCTGTTCGAGATCATCGCGCGCCACCGGCTTGACCAGATAGCGCGTGCCGTCCTCCTGCCAGTCCTCCGGTTGCGGTACGCAGGAGATGATGTGTACCGGCACTTCGCGGCAACGCGGCAGACTGCGCAGGCGCCGGTAGATCTGCCAGCCACTGAGATCCGGCAGCAGGATGTCGAGAATCACTGCAGCAAAATCCTCGTGCTCCAGAAGCTCCAGCGCGGCACGACCATTACGACAGAGCACACTGGCAAAACCGTGGGCCTGGGCCTGCTCGGCAATGACCCCGGCAAAATTGGCGTCGTCCTCGACGATCAGAACCGCCGGCCCCTTGCCGCTGCGCAGGGGTTTCGCGTTCAGCGCGGAGCCGGTTGCGTCGGCATGGGTCAGCGCCACCACCGGCATGCGCACGACGAACCGGGAGCCCTTGCCGGGGGCACTTTCCACGCTGATCCGACCGTCCAGCGCCTCCACCAGCTGGCGAGTGATCGCCAGCCCCAGGCCGGTCCCACCGAAGCGCCGGCTGGTGGAACCGTCGATCTGCTGAAATGCCTGGAAGATGCGTTCGTGCTGCTGCGGGTCGATCCCTATGCCGGTGTCGCGCACGCTGAACTCAAGGGTTTCACGCTCTTCATCAAGCGAGACATCCGACAGCCCTATCTGCAGCTCCACCTCACCGCTGTCGGTGAATTTCAACGCGTTGGAGAGCAGGTTGCGCAGAATCTGCTGCAGTCGCCCACGATCACCGCTGATGGTGCGTGGCACGCCAGGCAACACCCGGCTGATCAGACGCACGCCCTTGAGCTCCGCCATCGGCCGCAGGCTGGCATCGAGCTCGACCAGCAGATCCTGCAGGTTTACCGGTTCCAGCTTGAGCTGGACGCGCCCCGCCTCGATCTTCGCCAGGTCGAGTACATCGTTGATCAGATGCAGCAGGTCGTTGCCGGCCTTGTGGATGATCTCGGCGTGACGGACCTGCTTTTCGGTCAGGTTGCCGGCAACGTTCTGCGCCAGCTGTTCGCCGAGGATCAGGATGCTGTTGAGCGGCGTACGCAGCTCATGCGACATGTTGGCGAGAAACTCGGATTTGTAACGGTTGGCCAGCACCAGTTGCTCGGCGTGGTCGCGCAAGCGCTGCTCGGCAAGCCGGCGCTCGCTGATATCGATGATCACCGCCTGCACCAGCAGATCGTCACCGCTGCGCAGCGGCGAAAGTCCGACCTCCAGCGGAATCAGTTGACCCTCTCGATGACGGCCGAACAGCTCGCGATTTCCGCCCATGCGCCTTGGTGAAGGGTCACGCAGAAAGGCCTCGCGCTGCGCCACGTGCAACCCGCGAAGCGACTCGGGCAACAGCTTCTCCACGGCCTCGCCCAGCAACTCCTCGCGCGGGTAGCCGAACATCAGCTCGGTCTGCCGGTTGACCATGGCGATTCGCCCGCCACCATCGACCAGAACGATGGCATTGGGCGACGCCTCGACCACTAGGCGGAAGCGCTCCTCGGCCGCACGGCGCTCGCTGATGTCGATGATCACCGCCTGCACCAGCAGCTCGGCGCTGGTACGAATGGGCGACAGGCCGACCTCCAGCGGGATCAGCACGCCATCCTTGCGCTGCCCGAACAGCTCGCGATTGCTGCCCATGCGGCGTTGTTCCGGGTTGTTGAAGAAACCCTCGCGCATGCCTACGTGCGCTGCTCGCGAACCGTCCGGCAGCAGCCGCTCGATTGGCTGTCCGAGCAGCTCCTCGCGGCGATACCCGAATAGCTGTTCGGCCTGCTGGTTGAGCATCGCGACCCGACCCTTGCTGTCGACCAGAACGATGGCATTGGGCGCCGCCTCGACCACCAGACGGAAGCGGCTCTCACTCTCGCGCAGATCCTGCGCCTGCCGCGCACTGAGGGTAAGGGAGCGTTCGCGCAGGTAAAGAAAGCCGCCCACCAGGATCGAGATCAGCAGCGCCAGCAGAAGTCCGGCAGCCAGGCTCAGATGCAGCCCACCCTCCCCCATCGAGGCTTCATATCGTGCCGTGCTGTTCACTTGCAGCTGCCAGACCCGCCCGTACATTTCCAGATTGCGGCTGGCGCTGCGCGGTGTCGCCGCCGCGCTACCTGCTCCTTCACTGGCCAGAAGCAGCGGGTCATCGGTGATATCGGTCAGGCGGATATCGAAACGACGCCCGTTGCTGCCCAGAATACTGAGCAGCAGATCAGACATGCGAAAGGAACCGGACACCACCCCAATCAGGGACGCTTGCCGCTCCGCCGCACTGCTCAGCGGCAGGCCTTCCTGATACACCGGCAGATAAAGCAGTACTCCTGTCTGCACGTTCTTGGCCGTTTCCTGCTTGAGCACTACCGGCCCCGTGAGCACCGCATCGCCGCTGTCGCGGGCGCGCTCTATTGCAGCGCGACGGGTCTGCTCGCTGAACATGTCGAAGCCGATCGCTCGCCTGTTGCGCCAGTCGAGCGGGTAGATGTAACTGACGATCAGGTGCGAGTCCTGTGCACTCTGCGGGTAGATACGGAAATCCTCTCGCCCGGAGCGACGGATTTCATCGGTGAAGTCCGGCACTTGCGCGCTCTTCAGATAGTGCGCCCAGCCAAGCGCCTGAATCCCTGGATAGTGCTTCTGCAACTGCAGCTGCTCGGCCGCACGCAGCCACTCCTCATTGGAGACATCCTCACTACCGACGAGCAGGCCGGACATGCCGCGCAGGACCATCTCGTAGGCGCGCATGCGCTCGCGCAAACCCAGCTCGATCTCGTCCACCGCGATGGCGAATCGCTCCTGATGAGCCTGCTGGGTATTGCGCTGCAACACCTGCCACTGCCAGATCACCAGCGAGCCCAGTCCTGCCAGCAGAAGCGCGCCGACCAGCAGGGGTATCCAGGATTTTCGTGAATGAAGAAACGACGACTCAACACCCATGAGGTGTCCTGCTCCATCAGGAGGTGCGCCTGGGCCGCAGCGACACCAAGAAAACGCGGGCAAGCCGCGCCAATTAACGAAAGTGTAGTCAGCACGTCGGACTTGGCGACGTGGTCGACGAACGGCACGACCGCGACAGGAAGTCCCTGGCAATTTTGACAGGTGAAAAAAATCCCCCGGGAAGATGCTCCCCGGGGGATTCGGTATGAACAGCGGCGCCCGGTAAAGAACCGGACACGCGTCCGTCAGTACTGCGCGCCAGGCAGCGGACGCAGGGTGACTTCCACCCGGCGATTCTGCGCGCGGCCATCCGCGGTCGCGTTGTTCGCCACCGGACGATCCGGGCCGGCGCCGTAGGTGCTCAGTCGCGAGCCATCGACACCCTGGGCACGCAGATAGTCGGCCACGGCCTGCGCGCGGCGCTGCGAGAGCGTCATGTTGTAGGCGCGGCTGCCGGTGCTGTCGGTATGACCGACCACCTCGATGCTGTTCTGGTTGTACTGACGGAAGGACGACGCCAGGTTGTTCAGCGGGGTATAGAAGCCGCTGGAGATTTCCGCGGAATCCGTGGCGAAGGTGATGTTGCCGGGCATGATCAACTGGATGTTGTCGCCCTGACGCTGCACTTCGATACCGGTGCCCTGCATGCTGCGACGCAGCTCGGCCTCCTGCTTGTCGGCGTAGTAGCCGTAGCCGGCACCTGCGGCACCACCGACAGCAGCACCGATCAGCGCACCCTTGCCACGGTCCTTGCTGCTGGAAGTGGCGGCGCCTACGGCAGCCCCCGCCAGCGCGCCGAGACCACCATAGATCGCAGTCTTGTTAGTGTCTCGGGGCTGACCATCGTAGGGATTCTGCGAGGCGCAACCCGCTGCGAATGCAACGACAGCGGCGGCAAGTGTCAGGCGGGAATAAGTCTTCATGTACTGCTCCTCTTATGAATCCGGAATCGAGTCCGAAATTGCCGATTTGGAACCGACGGACGGCAATAGGTTCCCGCGCGGGGCATTACTGCCCAGCGCGGATAAAGGGATTCTCACGCATTTCGTCGCCCAGCCGGGTATCCGGGCCATGGCC
The DNA here is from genome assembly GCF_003052585.1 of Pseudomonas mangrovi. Classification (GTDB taxonomy): domain Bacteria; phylum Pseudomonadota; class Gammaproteobacteria; order Pseudomonadales; family Pseudomonadaceae; genus Aquipseudomonas; species Aquipseudomonas mangrovi. The sequence continues at coordinate 30,835 of NZ_QASN01000016.1, forward strand.
TGTGACCACGGTCGCATCCTCATCGAGGCTGTACAGGCGCAGACGAATCGAGCGCTCGATCTGCGCAAAGTCGCCCCCCCACAGATCGGTGCGGCCGATTCCACGGCGAAACAGCGTGTCGCCGGCGATCAGCAATTTTGCTTCGGGAAACCAGAAGCTCATCGACCCGGGCGTATGCCCCGGTGTGTGCATGGCTACGCCACAGCCACAGGCCAGCGCCTCGTCATCGGCCAGCCACTGGTCCGGAGCCGGCACAGGCTGATAGGGCACGCCGAACATCCTGCACTGCATCTCCAGATTGTCCCAGAGAAACTTGTCATCCTGATGCAGATGCAGGGTGGCGCCGGTTTTCTCCTTCATCTGCCCGGAGGCTAGGAAGTGATCCAGGTGCGCATGGGTGTGAATGATACTGACGACCTTCAACCCGAGCGCGTCGAGGCGTGCCAGGATCAGCTCGTGATCGCCACCCGGGTCTACCACCAGCGCCTTGCCGGTTACCGGATCACCAATGATCGTGCAGTTGCACTGCAAGGGGCCGACGGGAAAGGTTTCGCGGATCAGGGCGGGTTGGGCAGACATCTTCGGGCTCCGGCGAATGCGTCCGGCATTTTAGGCATGCGCAGAGCGAAGCGGGAACCGACAACCAGGATATCCGGCCGGCTCCCGCCTGGCAGACACACCAGCGCCAAGGCGCCGAAGCCCTCGCGCGGGACCGCCAGCAGCGCCCCTCGGAGATCTCAGTTGTCGCGGGTCAGGTGAAAGAAGAAGTCGGTGGGTTTGCCCTTGATGTCGCCCAGGCCGATGACCACGTCGTCGTTGACCTTGCGAAAGTAGTCCATGATCGGCTGCTTGTCGTAGATCAGCGTTGCAGTGACCTTGCCGGCGAACTTCACTTCGCGCAACTGCGCCGCGCCCAGCGCGGTGTAGGCCTGGATCGAACCGTCCTTGGCGCGCACCAGCAGCGGCTCGGCATGAGCCGCCGAATCGAAACGCTTGCCGTACCAGTTGATCGGGTCCGGCTCGCTACCGCCATCGAACTTGCCGCCACGCCAGGTGCCAAGCATGAACTCGATGCTTACCGGCTCGAGCTGCTCGTAGAGCGGCATCAACTCCTCCGCGCTGTAGGCCTTGCCGCTGGCGATCATCTCCAGCAGTTCTGCCTCGGCGCCCTGCCCCTCGGCAGCCGCCGCATGGCCGAGAAAAAAGGTCAGGCCGGCAGCCGCCAGCACGCGCAATAGCCCGTATTTCATTGTTGTTCTCCTGGGTTCGATGACGGGCCACTACGGTGGCCCTGGACTGCAGCCCGACAGAGCGGCACAGCGAGCAGGGAACATAAATGAATGATCGTTCAGCGTCAATCAGCCCAGCCAGCCGTGCTGCTGGGCGCGGGCTACCGCCTCAGTCCGGCGCTGCACGCCGAGCTTTGCATTGATGTTGCGCGCGTGGGTCTTCACCGTCGGCAGGGAAATGAACAGGCGCTCGCTGATCTGCTGATTCGACAAGCCCTCGGCGATCAGCTGCAGTACCGCGCGCTCACGCGCGCTCAGCGTCTCCGCTGGTACTTCCCCCGATGGCGGCCGCGCCACGTTCCAGGGCAGCTCTGCCGCCAGCGGTGGCAAGCGCAGCAGGGGCCGGAAGGCATGGCGCTGTGCATCGCACCGACCGGCGCATATTTCTCGAAGCAGGCGTCGGGCCTGAGTCTCCGAGACCTGCGACAGCAGGCGCACACGCTCGACATCTACCTGCAGGGTTAGCGCCCCTGCGCCTGCTCGCTCGGTCTCCAGGCGCAGTCGGTCGAGCAGACCCAGGGCCTCTTCTGCCTGCGCCTGGCGGTCGCGCAAGAGGGCGTACTGCAACTCGACTTCCTGCGCCAGGTACGGCGCCAGCTCCGGAACCGCGGCCGCCTGGATACAGTAGGTCTGGCGCAGGCGAATGAGCCAGGGCTCGGCCAGCTCGATGCGATCCAGACGCAACCACAGCTCGCACTTGCGCAGAGTGATAAAGGCCAGATAGCAGATCGCCGGTACATCCCAGGCGTGCATCAGGGACTCTGCCTCAGCCAGCACCGCAAAGCCGGCGTCGGCACCCAGATCATCCGCCTCGACCCGTGCCAGGCAGGCGTAGCCACGAATCACCATCAGATCACGACAGACACGCAGCTCATCCATGCCGGCGCGCAGACGCCGGCGCGCCTGATCCAGATCGCCGCTGGCGAAAAGCAGTTCGCCCTCGACCAGCGCCAGTCGTCCGCGCGAGGCATAGCTGCGCTGGGTGTCCAGCTCGGCAATGCGCAGGCGCCCGCTGCGCAGCTCGTCCCAAGCGCGCGCCAGCTCCCCGCGAGAGGCTTGCAGCCAGGCACGGTCCGCTCGCAACAACGCCTCGAGCAGGTGATTGCCGACCCGCTGAGCCAACTCCAGCGCCTCGCGCTGCAGACTCCGCGCACGTAGCAGCTCCCCCTCGGCCAGCGCGATACCGGCCAGACAGGACAGGCACATCAGGCGCTGCCCGAAGCTTTCCGCCGGCAGGCTCTGCACCGCCTGCTCGCAGTGCTGCCGGGCGCGCGACAGATCGCCCCGGGCCCGTGCGATGATTCCCGAGAGCGCCAGCCACTGCGCCAGCAGCGTCTGCTGCTGAGAGATGCCCGGCGCCGGCAGGAAACCGCCAAGCGCCGCCAGCAGATCGTCGGCAGCATCGAGCTGGCAGGCCAACGCCAGCGCCCAGCCATACAGGACGATCAATCGTGGCGAACTGGCCAGCAGCGTGTCCGGCAGATCACGCTTCCAGCGCAGCAGCAGGGTGACGCTCTGCTCGGTGAGCAGCTGCTCTTCGGACAGGCCCTCCACCAGACTGGCCGCGACGTCCACCCGGCCGGCGCGCAACGCTTCCTCAACCGCCTCGCTGAAATACCCCCGCTGCGCAAACCAACGGCAGGCGCGCAGACGCAAGGTACTGAGCGAGGTATCCGATGACAGCGGCCGCGCACGCAGCAGGTCGGAGAACAGGTGGTGATAGCGATACCAGAGTCCCTGCTCGTCCAGCGGCACCAGGAACAGCTGGTGGGTGAGCAGGTGCTCGATGACCGCGGAACTGTCGTGTGCCTCGCGCACCTGATCGCAGAGATCAGCACAGATCTGCTCCAGGTGAGCCGTGGCAAGTAGGAACTCACGCACGTATTCGGGCTGGTGCGCGATGACCTCCTCGAGCAGATACTCGCGGATGACCCCTTCGTCCCCACGCATGCGCGGCACGGCTCGCCCAGAATCCCTCGGACTGCGCTCGCGCATCCACTGCCACAACCGCAGCCCGGCGACCCAGCCTTCGCTGCGTGCCAGCAGCTCGGCAAGGTCCGGTTCTGCGGCAAATCCGGCTCCGAGCAATTGCTCGACCTCGCTGAGATCCATACGCAGATCCGCCTCGCCAAGCTCCAGCACCTGGCGCGCGAGACGCAACCTGGCCAGGTGCCAGGACGGTCGCTGGCGGGTACAGACCAGAAGGCATATCCCACCGGGCAAGTGGTCGAGCAGGTACTGCAGACAGGCGTCGGCCACCGGCCCCTGCGCCAGATGGTAATCGTCCAGCACCAGGAGGATCGGACGTTGCGGATCAATGCTCTGCTGCAGATCCTCAATCACGCCATCCAGCCAGCTCTCGAAGGCAAAGGGCTGATGTGGCTGGCGCAGACGCAGAAGCTCCAGCGCCGATTCACCGAACCCCGGCAGTGCAGGCGAAAAGGTTGCCAGTATCCGTTCAAACAATCGCCCGGGCTCGGCATCCCGTCGATCCAGCGCCAACCAGAGGCTCTGCCAGTCCGCGGGCAACTGACCACAAAACTCAAGGGCCAGGCTGGTCTTGCCACTCCCCGCTGGCGCGCAGATCAGCAACAGGCGCCCGTCCAGCACGCTCTGCAACCGCGCGCAGAGACGCGGCCGCGAGACGTAACCCGCGGCGAGCGGCGGACGGAAGAAACTGTGACTGGAAGGCATCTGTATTAGCGATCCCGGGCAATGAAAGGCACGAGAGGCCAGAGGCTCACACGCCAGATTCGATGATCCACGCTGATGAAAAGGACACCGGCCCAGGCAAGCAACGCAGCCGACCCGGCAGATCCATGTCCCTGCGCCACGGCCTGGCCAGCCAGAGAACTGCGCACCTGTCACCCTTGCTGGCGCCTGCAACGCGCCACAGCCTAGAGTCTGGCAGGGCGTATTTGAAGCCTGCAAATGTAGCAAAAGGCAATGCGGCGACCACGACCACATCGCGCTTTAGCGGGTATATGGGGGCTGACGAGCATGCTAGGGTTCGCACAGGAAGAACCGGAGAAGGAATCTCATGCGCCACATCATTATTTACGCCTCGCTGTTGATCACCTCCGGCGCGCAGGCTGCCACGGTCGCCAAGTGCGTGGATGACGCGGGGAAGGTGACCTTCTCCCAGCATGGCTGCCCCACCAGCAGCGTTTCTGCCGACACCCTGAAAGTCGACAACTCCACACCCAGCGGAAGCAGCAAACCCACCCAGATGGCGCCAGCTCAGGCCGGCAACCGCCAGTCTGTCGGGGTCAGCAGCCGAGCCGTGCCGTCCCGCACTGCCACACCGACTCGCTCGCGCTCCTGCTCGCGCTGTCGCTTTCGTTGAACGCTGCACCACACCCATAAAAAAACCGCTGCAGGATCACCCTGCAGCGGTTTCTTGTGACTGCCATTGAGTGGCGTCTTGCGACGCCAATCGATGGCCGAGCAACCTGCCTCAGATCAACGCACGCCAGCCTGGCGCAGCGCGGTCGGGGTGTACTCGTTTTCCGAAGCGATGAAGCCGTAGTCGACACCCTTCTTCTCTTCGTTCTTCATGCCCAGCGCCAGGTAGCGGCCGGACTGCAGATCGTAGAGGGTTTCAAAGGCATAGCCGGTCACACCTACATGGTAGAAGTACTCGGTCATTGCTTCAGCTACGCGCCACAGGTTGCCACGACCGTCGTAATGGTCGATTTCAACAGCCTGCCAGCTGTCTTCGTCGATGAAGAAATCGCGCTTGGCATAGATATGACGCTCGCCGTTCTTCAGCGTGGCGGTCACGTGCCAGACACGATGCAGCTCGTAGCGAGTCAGGTCCTGATTGACGTGGCCAGCCTTGAGGATGTCGTCGTACTTGTGCTTGGGGCTGTCGACGGCATAGTTGTTGTAAGGAATGTAGATTTCCTTCTTGCCGTTGAGCTTCCAGTCGTAACGGTCGAGGGCGCCGTTGAACATGTCCAGGTTGTCAGCGGTACGCAGACCGTCTGCAGCGGTACCCGGACCGTCGTAGGACACCTGCGGCGCACGACGCACGCGGCGCTGGCCGGCGTTGTACAGCCATGCCAGACGCGGCTCCTTGACCTGGTTCAGGGTCTCGTGGACCAGCAGAACGTTACCCGCCAGACGCGACGGCGCGGTCACACGCTGCTTGAAGTAGAACAGCACGTTGCTCGGCTTGTCCGGGTTGTAGTCCTTGAGGTTCTCGCGATAGGTGAACTCATCCTGGAAGTAGACCAGGTTGAAGGAGCCGTTCACCTGCGGAGTGGCCTGGACGATCTGGCGACGCACGCTGCCACCGCGATAGCGGGTCAGGTGGTTCCACGCCACTTCCATACCGTTCTGCGGGATCGGGAAGGCGTGCGCCATCTTGAAGTCCTCAAGACCGTTGCCACCCTCGACCAGCTTGGTGTTCAGGGCGTTGTGACGAGCAGCCTCGTACACTTCCTGGGTGCTGGCAGCACTGCGATGGGTCTTGTACACCGGGATCTTGTAGGTGGTCGGATAACGCTTGAACAGCGCCTGCTGACCGGGGGTCAGCTTGTCCTTGTACTGGTCCATGTTCTGCGCGGTGATGGTGAACAGCGGTTGCTCACCGGCATACGGATTTTCCAGAAAGCCGCGCTCATCGACCTTGCCCGCGCTGGGCTTGAGGCCACCGGTCCAGGCCGGGATGCTGCCATCGGCGTTGCCGGCCATTTCACCACCCAGCGGGGTAAGAGAATTGCCAAGCTTGGCCGCTTCTTCGGCGGAGACGGCTGCCATCACACCAGTAGCCATCATCGACAGGGCGAGAGCACCTGTCTGCAGAATCACTTTGGTTCTTTTCATCTAGAGGGTTCCTTGCATCCGTTTCTTATTAGAAGTTCATGCCAACGCTGAGAGCGAGGAAGTCGCGATCGGTCATGACGTTGTAGTCGCCGCCGAAGAAGTCGGTATACGACAGGCTCGCACTATATGTGTTGCGGTAGTTCGCATCCACACCAATGCTGACTGCTTTCGACCCTTCGTTGAAGGTCGGCCCGTAGCCGTCCACGTCATGCGACCAGCTGATGACCGGGCTCAGGTTAACACCGGCGAAGACGTCGCTGTAGTCCCATACCGCGCGGGTACGGTAGCCCCAGGAGCTGGAAGTGAAGTAGCCACCGGTACCATAGCGGGCGGCCGCCAGCGGATCGCTGAACGGGTTGCCAGAAAATGCATCGCGACCGTAAGTACGAGCCTCCAGCCCACCGAGACGGGTAGCACCAATTTCACCCACGACAGTGAGGCGATCGGCCCCCATGACCTGATCAAAAAAGTGCGTGAAGGTCGTCTGAACCTGGGTCATTTCCTTGCGGTTGTAGCCCCGATGATCAATCCCCGCACGACCAGCTGCAGCCGCTACACCAGCAAGACCGCCGCCCGCGCCAGCAAAGGCGCCAACCGGGTCAGTTGCGATCCTGCCAGTGTTGATGGTGGTGTTGAGTGCGATCGGCATGTTCGGGCGGTAGCTGACCTCACCCTGCCAGGCGGTGCCGGTAGGCAACGTGGTAGAGAAGCTCAGACCGTAGAGGCGGATGTCTTCCGGGTACTCCAGGTAGTAGTTGCCGGTTCCCAGCAGCATCGGCTGAGCGAAGGCCCCGCCGGCGGTAGCAAAAGCGTTCTGAATGTCCGCAGCGCTGCCGTTCTGATAGCCCACAATTGGCGCACGGCTGTGGTAATTCATGATGAAGGCGCCGTATTCGGTCTGCTCACCCAGCCAGCGCAGCGCCAGGCCCCACTGCCCGCTATCACGCGCGTCGCGGTCCTGACCTCGACGAATCATCACGCCTTCATCGGTAAAACGAATGCCGTTGGCTGCAGCAACTGCCGGAAACCCAAACGCTTTCAGGCCGTCGATCTGAGCCTTGCTCAATGCCGGATAGTCAACGCAGCCATCTGCCGCCACATCGACGGAGAAGAAGGTGCCGCAGTTTTCCGCGATGGTCTGGTCCCATTCCAACTGGTAGAAGGCTTCCATCGCCAGTTGATCGGTCAGACTCTGGGAAACGTAGAGCATGTTGACCGGCAGCAGCGCTTCCTTGACTTCCGCGCCGGGGCGACGAGCCGCAGCAGCGTCAATCGGGTTGATGCTGTTGATGCTGTTCATGATGAAGGTGCTTTCACCCCAGCTCACTACCTGGCGACCGGCACGGACGCTACCCGGCTGATCACCGAGGCTGTAGTTGTGGTAGATGAAGGCATCCAGAATCTGCGCGCCGGAAGACTGCGCGCCTTCCTTACGGTTCGAATCGCTGATGTCCTTGAACAGACGCGACTCATCCTTCAGTTCGAAGTCGTACCAGTACTTGCCACGAACGAACACGCCGGTATCGCCATACCTCAACTCAAGGTCATGAACACCCTTGAAGATCTTCGAGAAGGTCTCGCCGCGCTTGAAGTTCAGACGACCATCGTCACCCGTGGTGGTGAAACCAATGCCGCCATTCGGAGTGCCCACCAGGTCCTTGTCTGCCTTGTCCATCGCCCAGCTTGCACCCAGGGACATGCTGGAATCGAACTGGCCCTCGATATCCCCGATATTGAAAGAGACCGCATAGGCCGGCGCGGCAAGGGTGGAAGCCAGGCCGATCGCCAGCGGCAGCTTTGCCAGACGCCAGAACGGTTTAGCAGGGGTCATTGGGCTACTCCATATTTGTAGTTAGGTCAGACTTCAGTCGAACATCCCAAGGACTGATAACCCAAAAGGATGAACGAAAAAATTCGAGCCGCCTTAGCTCCCAAGGAAGGAACAAGAGCGACGGACCAAACCGACAGCAATAAGTAGGCCAATGCCCCGCGAGAGGCTCTGGCGCGCCGCATGAAGGCGCGCCAGGCAAGGCTTAGAGGGTGGAAAGGAAGGGGCTGCCCGAATCCAGCCACTGGGCGATATCCGCGCGGATGCGCTTCTTGTCGAGTTTCCCCACACTCGTCTTGGGAATTTCGGTAACACATGCAATCTGGGTGGGTATCGCCCACTTGTTGATGTGCCCCTCCTCGACGGCGGGCTTGAGGTGCTCCTTGAGGGCTCGCGCATCGAACTCTTGGCCTGGGTTGACGACCACCAGGGCGAAGGGCCGCTCACCCCACTGCGGGTCCGGAATGCCGACCACCGCCACGTCACGCACCGCCGGATGGCGACTGATCAGGTCTTCCAGCTCGAGCGAGGAAATCCACTCGCCGCCGGTCTTGATCACGTCCTTGATCCGGTCACGGATATCGATGCAGCTCATCTCATCGATCAACGCCACGTCACCGGTATGTAGCCAGCCGCCTTCCCACAGCTCCTCGCTCTTCTGCGGCTCCTTGAAGTAGCCCTGGGTCAGCCAGGGCGCACGCAGCACCAGCTCTCCCTGGCTTTCGCCATCGAGTGGCAGGTGCCGCCCCTCGGCATCCATCAATGAGGCCTCAACCAGCGGCACCGGCACACCAGCCTTGATCCGGTAGCTGATGCACTCGTCCTCGTTGCCCGCCAGCAGCTCTTCGTTGAGGTGGCCGGAAGAGATCATCGGACAGGTCTCGGACATGCCGTAGGCAGCGGTGAGCTGGATCCCGGTGGCCTTGGCCGCCTCGTAGAGACCGCGAGTAAGCGCACTGCCGCCGATGATCAGTTTCCAGCCGTTGAAGTCGACGCCCTGCGCAGCCTTGGCGTTCATCACCATCTGCAGGATGGTCGGCACACAGTGGGAGAAGGTCACCTTTTCACGGCGCCACAGCTCGACCAGGAGTTCCGGATCGTAACGCCCCGGGTAGACCTGCTTGAGTCCCAGCATGGTCGCGGTGTATGGCAGACCCCAGGCGTGCACGTGGAACATCGGCGTGATCGGCATGTACACATCGCTGGTGCCGAGCAGGCGGACGCTGTCGTTGCTGCCCATCGACGCCGCCTGGGCCATGGTGTGCAGCACCAACTGCCGGTGGGTGAAGTAGACGCCCTTGGGATTGCCGGTGGTGCCGGTGGTGTAGAAGGTGGTGGCGACCGAGTTCTCGTCGAAATCGGGGAACTCGTAACGCGTGGACGCTGCGTCCATCAGGGTTTCGTACTCGCCAACCAGATTGGGCAGCGCCGCGTCGTGCTCTTCGCCATCGGTCAGCAGCAGAGTCTTCTCGACCGTGGTGAGGTGTCCCTGAATACCCTGGTAGAGCCCAACGAACTCGCTGTTGACCAGCACGAAGCGGTCTTCGGCGTGGTTCATCGTGTAGAGAATCTGATCCGGCGACAGGCGCACGTTGATGGTGTGCAGGATCGCCCCGATCATCGGAATGGCGAACATGCATTCCAGGTAGCGATGGCTGTCCCAGTCCATCACCGCGACGGTGTCGCCCGCCTTCACCCCGGCCTCGGTGAGGACGTTGGCCAGACGCGCGACGCGCTCGGTAAAGGTCGCGTAGCTGTAGCGCAGGCGATCACGGTAGACGATCTCGCGGGTCTTCTCGTAGCGCACGCCGGAGAGCAGCAGGCGCTTGATCAGCAAGGGACAGGTGTAGGCGTTGGGCGCCGGCGGGATGATTCGGGTCTGCAGCATGGGAAACACCTTCGGATGACTTGTTATTGTTGAAGCGTCCCCGCCACTCTAGAAGGCCCCCTGGCTGCTCAAATCGACCAAAAGGATGATTCGGGCAACCGTGACCACCCACAGGAGCAACGACATGCGAGAGATATACATCGTCGGCGCCGCACGCACGCCGATGGGCGCGTTCCAGGGCAGCCTCAGCAGCCTGAGCGCCGTCGAACTGGGCAGCGCAGCCATCTCTGCCGCCGTGGCCCGCGCAGGCATCGCGCCCGCCAGCGTCGACGAAGTGATCATGGGCTGCGTACTGCCTGCCGGTCTCAAGCAGGGCCCGGCGCGCCAGGCAGCACTGGGCGCCGGACTGCCCAGCAGCACTGGCTGTACCACCATCAACAAGCTCTGCGGCTCGGGCATGAAGGCGGTGATGCTGGCCCACGACCTGATTCGCGCCGGCAGCTGCGAGCTGATGGTGGCAGGCGGCATGGAAAGCATGTCCAACGCCCCCTACCTGCAGACCAAGGCCCGCGCGGGGCTGCGCATGGGTCACGCAACCCTGCACGACCACATGTTTCTCGACGGCCTGGAGGACGCCGCCAGCGGGCGCCTGATGGGCTCCTTTGCCCAGGAAACCGCGGATGCGCAAGGCATCGACCGGGCCCAGATGGACGCCTATGCGATGGAGTCGCTGCGTCGCGCGCAAACGGCGATGAGTGCCGGCCTGCTGCAGACGGAAATCGTTGCGCTGACTGTCCGCGACCGTCACGGCGAACGCCTGGTCAGCGAGGACGAACAGCCACAGAGCGCGAAAATCGAGAAGATCCCGCTACTCAAACCCGCCTTCGCCAGCAATGGCAGCATTACTGCAGCCAACGCCAGCTCGATCTCCGACGGCGCATCGGCGCTGGTACTGGCCAGCGCCGAGCAACTGGGCGGCCGGCAACTGCAGCCCCTGGCGCGAATCGTCGGCCACTCGACCCATAGCCAGGCACCGAGCGAGTTCACCCTCGCCCCCATCGGCGCCATCGAACGCCTGCTACAGAAGACCGGCTGGAACCGGAGTGACGTGGATCTGTTCGAGATCAACGAAGCCTTCGCCCTGGTCAGCATGCTGGCGATCCGCGCCCACGACCTCGACCCCGCCCGGGTCAACATCTATGGCGGCGCCTGCGCGCAGGGCCATCCGATTGGCTCGACCGGCTCGCGCCTGCTGGTCACGCTGATCAACGCGTTGCGCCAGAGCGGTGGCAAGCGCGGTATCGCTGCACTGTGCATCGGCGGCGGCGAGGCCACGGCAGTCGCGATCGAGCTGTGCTGAGCGCTCCAGACCAGGACGACGAGCTGATAAGCTTGCGCGCTTTGCGCCGCAGCGGCGCGGCAAGCAATAGGGAGCATCCATGGATCCGCGCAGCGAAGTCCTTTTGCGCCAGACCGAACTCTTCACTGGCGAGCTGCTGCTCGCCGGTCTGCCGGCAGACGATCTGCTCGGCCGCCTGCCACTGGCGCGCGGCTGGAGCTGGCATGCCGGCGAGCAGGCAACGCTTGAGACGCGCTTCCCCGGTCGAGTCGAGTTCGCTGTCGAACGTCCCGCCGGCAGCTTCGCCGCCGCCGTGCTGTTCCTGCCCAAGTCGCGCGAGCTCAGTGACTATCTGCTTGCCAGCCTGGCCAGCGCGGTTGCCGGCGGAATGCTCTACCTGGTCGGCGAAAAGCGCGCCGGCGTAGAAAGTACCGCGCGCCGTCTGAGCGCCTTCGGTCAGCCGCGCAAGCTCGACAGCGCCCGCCACTGCCAGCTCTGGCAGGTCCAGGTCAACGAAGCGCCGTTGGCGCCACGGCTACATGATCTCGCTCGGCGTTACCCGCTGGACACGACTGAAGGTTCGCTGCAGGTCGTCAGCCTGCCCGGCGTCTTCAGTCATGGCAGCCTCGACGTCGGCAGTGCATTGCTGGCCGAACATCTGGACGGTCTGCCCAGCGGGCACCTGCTGGATTTCGGTTGCGGCGCCGGCGTCATGGGTGCGCTGCTCAAGCGCCGCTATCCGCAGAGCCGCGTGAGTCTGCTGGATGTCGATGCCTTCGCCCTGGAAAGCAGCCGGCTGACCCTGCAGGAAAATGGCCTGGAGGCAGAGATCATCGCCGGCGACGGCATCGCTGCCGCTCCTTTCGGACTCAGCGCGATCGTCAGCAATCCGCCCTTTCATCAGGGCGTGAAGACCGACTACAGCACCAGCGAGGCGTTGCTCGCCGAGGCGGCCCTGCATCTAGAGCCGCGTGGCGAAATGCGCCTGGTGGCGAACAGCTTCCTGCGCTATCAGCCGCTGATCGAGGCGCATCTCGGGCCATGCCAGGTTCTTGCCGAAGCCAGGGGATTCCGCATCTACCGCGCCTCTCGCCGCTGAGACTTGTATAGCCCCCAGAGCTTGGGCAGAATAGCCGCCGTCCTAGGGGAGTAGTCTCCCGCGATCCGCCATCGGCTCGCCCGGCACACGTCAACATACTTGGTCCGCAGACCATGGCGTGCGCGACCCGGCCCTCACCGGCCAAGGGTTTGACAAGACCTATGACACGCACACCTGACCCGGGGCGGGGAGGTTCTGCGTGTCATGGTTAATAGTCGACCCGCCCCTCTGGAAGCCCGATGCTCGAATCCCTGTTCGTCCCCACCCTGATCGTTGCGCTCGCTGAAATCGGCGACAAGACACAACTGCTTGCCCTGCTGCTGGCCGCGCGCTACCGCCGACCCTGGCCGATCATCTGGGGCATAGTGCTGGCGACCCTGGCCAACCACTTCGCCGCCGCCGCAATCGGCAGCTGGGTCGCATCCCAGCTCTCCCCCGCCCTGCTTGCCTGGATCCTCGCCGCAAGTTTTCTCGCGGTCGCCGGCTGGACCCTGATACCCGACAAGCTCGATGACGACGATGCGGGCGCGGGCGGACGCTACGGTCCGTTCCTGGCGACCCTGGTGGCGTTCTTCCTCGCCGAGATGGGTGACAAGACCCAGGTCGCCACCGTGATGCTTGCCGCTCAGTACGAATACCTGAGCTTGGTGGTGCTGGGCACGACCCTGGGGATGCTGCTGGCCAACGTTCCCGTGGTTCTGGCTGGCAATCTGGCGGCCGATCGCCTGCCACTGAATCTGATTCGGCGCCTCGCCGCGCTGGCCTTCCTGCTGTTGGCTCTCTACGCCGGCTATCAGGCCTGGATGCTCGCCACACCCGCCTGAGCGATACGGTGGGCGGTCGCGCTCTGGTAGAGTCCGATGGATCGAATCAGCCGCCGCCCAGGAGTATCGGATGACGCTGGAAGAGAACAAGAAGACCGCCCGACGCCACATCGACCTCACCTGGAACAAGGGGCACCTGGCGCTCGCCGAGCAGTTGCAGAGCAAGGATTTCATCTACCGCAGCGCACTGCTCGGCAACTCGTTGCCGGCGAGCGACTTCGTGCTGTTCATCCAGAAGGTCCGGCATGCGATGCCGACGCTGGAGGCCGTGGTCGAGGAATGCATTGCCGAAGGCGAGCGAGTGGTCACCTGGAGCACCCTGCTGGGCACCATCGAAAGACCCGTGGATGGCTACCCGGTCAGCGATCGGGTGCTCAGCTATTCGGTGGTTGCCTTCTGGACGTTCAACAGCAGCGGCGAGATCCGTGAGATCTGCACGCTGCTGGATATGGAGAACGTTCGCGCTCAGCTGGGCCTGGAGCGTACCGAGCAAGCGCACTCGGCGCTTGCCTGACACTCCTTCAAAGACTCAGCGCTGGCCGCGGGCCTGCTGATAGAGCGGCATGACCTTCGGGATCGCCGCCTGCAATGAAGCAATGCGACTTTGCGAGGCCGGGTGCGTGCTCATGAACTCGGGCGGAGCCGAGCCCCCGGCCTGCTGCATCTTGCGCCACAGGCTGACCGCCGCATTGGGGTCATAGCCTGCGCGCGCCGCCAGCTCCAGACCAATCAGATCGGCCTCGTTCTCGTTGCTGCGGCTGTTCGGCAGAGTCATGCCGTACTGCACTGCCGTGTCAGCCAGAGCCAGTTCGTTCTGGCCTAGGCCCAGTAGCGCGGCCGCACCCTGCTTGCTGAGCTCGACTCCATAGGCCTTCGACATCGCCTCGCGCCCATGCTCGCGCAAGGCGTGGGCGATCTCGTGCCCCATGATGGCGGCGATCTCGTCGTCAGTGAGGGCGAGCTTCTCGATGATCCCGCTGTAGAAGATGATCTTGCCGCCGGGTCCGCAACTGGCGTTCAGCTCGGGGCTGCGAATCAGGTTCACCTCCCACTGCCACTGCGCCGCGTCCGGACGGAAGATCGGCGCCTTGGCGATCAGACGCTTGGCCACCGCGTCCAGACGCCGCGCATTGTTACTGCTGCGATCAAGAACGCCCTGGCCGGCCGCCTTGCTTATGCTGGCCTGATACGACTGCGCGTACATCTGGTTGACTTCCTGGGTCGAGAGCATGCTGAACATGTACTGCTTGCGCTCGACACCGACCGCACCAGCACTCGTCGTGCTGACGGCCTGACAACCCGCCAGGGCCAGGGTGGCGCCGAGCGCCAGAATTGACCAAGTCTTCATCGTATCCCTCCATTGAAAAGGCCGCCTATGCTAGGTGGAGGTACCCACCCCGGCAAGCAAGCTACCCAGCATATGCCATGTCGATCACGCCGCGTGATAGCCGCGCCGCGGTGGGTCGTCAGCCGGCCGGGCCGGCAGCCTTCAGCGAGAAAGGCCAACTGCGCAGCATGACCAGAACCAGAGCAGACACCAGGTGACGCAGACAGCTTTTCACCGAAGTCGGCTCGCAAGGCAAAATTTTCCACAGACTCTCTAAGGTTTCTGGTCGTAGTGGCCGATAGCAATCCGTACATCCACTGGGCGGGGTCAACATGAAATTCAATTCCATTCGAACGCTGGTTGCCACCCTTGCCGGCGCGAGCATTCTCGCCGTGGTCGCCGTCCTGGTGCTTTACGCTCTAGTCTCGGGAGCCCGCACCCAGCAGGAAGTCGGGACCCAGAGCGAACAGTTGCTGATGCAGCAGATCGAGCAGCGCCTGGTAGCCCTGGCCCAGGTCCAGGGCTCGCTGATCAGCAAGGAACTGGGCGACGCAATGACCATCGCCGAGGGCCTGGCGCGGCTCAACGGCATGCTGGCGCAGACCGACGACCAGGGATCGCCGCTACTGGCGACCACCCGCGAGGAACTGTCCGCCCTGCTGCGCGAGACCACCGTACAAAACCCCAAGCTGCTGGGCGCCTATATAGGCTGGCAACCCAATGCCTTCGATGCCAGTGACGACATCTACGCCGGTACCGAGGGCGACGGCTATGACGGCAGCGGCCGCTTCATTCCCTACTGGTACCGCAACGCCGACGGCAGCCTTGGGTTAGACCCGCTCTACGGATTCGACAGCGAGAAACTGCTGCCGACCCAGGTCCGTGAAGGCGAGTACTACCTCTGCCCCAAGGAAACCCGCCAGGCCTGCCTGATGGACCCGGCGACCTATCAGGTCGGCGAGAAGGAAATCCTGATTACCTCGCTGACCGTGCCCTTGTTGCATCAGGGCGAATTTCTCGGCATCGCCGGTGTGGATCTTTCTCTCAGTTTCATCCAGGACCTGCTGATCAAGGCCGACGGCGGCCTCTATGGCGGCGCCGGCGAGATGGCACTGATCTCCGCCAACGGCCACCTGGTGGCCCACACCGGCGCGCCAGACAAACTGGGCCAGTCGATCAAGGGCATCCTCGACGCCAACGAACTGGCCAACCTCGGGCGCCTGGTCCCCGGCCAGACCTTCTATGACATCGATGAAGAGCATAACCACATCGAGGTCTTCGTCCCGCTGGAACTCAAGGGCGCTCGCAAGCCCTGGCTGCTGATGCTGCAGTTGCCACTGGACATCGCCCGCGCCGAGCTGAACGAATTCCAGGCCGGGCTCGCCGAACAGCAGCGTGCGGACGTGCGCAACATGGCCTTTGCAGGCCTGCTGATTGCCGCCATCGGCCTGCTGCTGATCTGGTTCGTCGCCCAGCGTATCGCCGCGCCGCTACGGCAGATGGCGGAAATGCTCGATGACATCGCCAAGGGCGACGGCGACCTGACGCAGCGTCTGCACGTGCAGCGTCGCGACGAGCTGGGACGCATCGCCAGCGGATTCAACACCTTCCTCGACAAGCTGCAGACCATGATCAGCCAGGTAGTGAGCTCGGTGCAGAAGGTCAGCGACTCGTCCGAGTCCACCGCCGACATCGCCATCCAGACCAACATGGGCATCCAGAAACAGATGGCCGAGATCGACCAGGTCGCCACCGCGGTGCATCAGATGACCGCCACCGCCCAGGACGTCGCGCGCAATGCCACCCAGGCCGCGGAAGCCGCCGGCAATGCCGATCGCTCGGCGAACCAGGGCAAGCGCGTGGTCGAGGACTCGGCCACCGCCATCACCGCGCTGGCCACCGAGATTGGCCGGGCGGTTGCGGTGGTGCAGAACCTGGCCAAGGACAGCGAGAACATCAATGCCATCCTGGTGGCGATCCGCGGTATCGCCGAGCAGACCAACCTGCTCGCCCTCAACGCGGCCATCGAAGCGGCGCGCGCAGGCGAGCAGGGTCGTGGCTTCGCGGTGGTTGCCGATGAGGTGCGCAATCTGGCGCAGAAGACCCAGCAGGCCACCCAGGAAATCCAGGCGATGATCCAGCAACTGCAGAGCGGCACCCAGGAAGTGGTGAACGTCATGGAGCAGAGCCAGGCGCGCACCGACTCCAGCGTGCGTCAGGCCGCTGCCGCGGCCGAAGCACTCGAAGCCATCACCCAGGCGGTCTCGGTGATCAACGACATGAACACCCAGATTGCCAGCGCGGCGGAAGAACAGAGTGCGGTGGCTGAGGATATCAATCGCAACATCAGCAACATCGGCCAGGTCGCCAACGAAGTGGCCCAGGGCGCGGACCAGGCCAGTCAGGCCAGTGCCGAGCTGACCAAACTGGCCGAGCAGCAGCGTCGCCTGATCAATCAGTTCAAGGTCTGATCAGGCCGGCGTCAGGCACTCTGGTGCGTCCAGCTTCGGGTCGTTGACGAAGCTGGCCAGTGCGCGCTCGCGCAACGCGACAGAGGGGTCTAGCAGCAGTGACTGCAGGCGCGGCAGCGTGGTCGCAGGATCCAGCCAGGCGTCGCGCTGCGCTCCGTCCAGCAGCAGCGGCCGGCGCTGACCGGCCTCGGCACGGGTCACCAGAGCAACGCTGAGGAAGACCCTGTCCTCCAGCGGATAGGCCTCCCAGATCGCCGCCATCTGCAGCAGCGCGCCATCACCGGACATCCAGTAAGGGCGTTTACGCGCCGAGCCGCGCCATTCGTAAAAGCCGTTGGCCGGCACCAGCGCCCGGCGCTGACGGAAAGCGTCGCGGAACATCGGTTGCTCGGCAAGGGTTTCGGCACGCGCCTGTGCCGGCGTGCGC
This sequence comes from Pseudomonas mangrovi, assembly GCF_003052585.1. Lineage (GTDB taxonomy): Bacteria > Pseudomonadota > Gammaproteobacteria > Pseudomonadales > Pseudomonadaceae > Aquipseudomonas > Aquipseudomonas mangrovi. Next base: position 48,097 of record NZ_QASN01000016.1, read on the forward strand.
GACAGGTCGGTGAGCCAGGCCGGGGTAAGCCCCCAGCGCGCCTCGGCCAGCGCCAGATCGTCCTGATCCATACGCAGCATCAGCACGCTGGCGCCAGGGGCGATGTTCCAGTGCGGTGCCTGTCGTGCGGGAAATCCGCGCAGAGCAGCGAACTCCGCGGACCAGCGAAACAACGCAAAGCGAGCGCACATGCGCGATACCCCTGAACGAGAAACCCGGTGTCAGCAGAGCAGAGTGCCCTGCTCGTGATCGGGTTCGTCGCCCGGCACCGGCAGCGCGGCATTGTACGCGGCGATAAGGCTCCTGGCCCGCTCGGCCTGCTCCGCCGCCACCAGCAACCCCAGCAGGCCCAGAGCCGGCAGCTCGCCAATCGCGCCCAACAGATCACTGCCCACGACGCGCGCCTCGATGCCTTCGGTCTCGAGCATGCCGACCAGCATCTGCGCTTCCATCAGGTCCCGTGGCTCATAGATTCTCAGCATGCAGACTCCTGCTCCGGCCCGCGTCGCTTCGCTGCAGGTGGCCGACTGTGACTTGGCGCTATAATCGCCGGTCTATTGCTGGCCCCTCACCCCAGGGGCCACACCTTTCTGCAACCGAACCAACCAATAGAGAGCATGATGGGCGAGTTCGATGCCATCCGACCGTACAACGACACCGAAGTCCCTGCCGTGCTGGCGCGCCTGCTCGCCGACCCCGCCTTTCTTGCGGTGCTCGCGCGCTTTCGCTTCCCGCGCCTGGCCGGCCCGCTTGGCTGGCTGCTCAAACCTCTTATAGCTCATCGCCTGCGCCGCGAGTTCGGCAGCAGCGCCTCGGTTCACAGCCTGCAGGAAAAGATCGAGGCCTACATCGACCGCACCATCGACAAGGCCACCGACGGCGTGACCTTCTCCGGCACCGAGAACCTGGCCTCCGGCAGCGCCTACCTGTTCCTGGCCAACCATCGCGACATCGTCATGGACCCGGCCTTCGTCAACTACGTGGTCTTTCACAACGGGCTCAAGACCCCACGCATCGCCATCGGCGACAACCTCTTGCAGAAGCCCTTCGTCAGCGACCTGATGCGCCTGAACAAGAGCTTCATCGTGCATCGTTCGATCACCGGCCGGCGCGAGAAGCTCGCCAGCTACCAGTTGCTGTCGGCCTACATCAATCATTCGATTCGCGAGGATGGCGAGTCGATCTGGATCGCCCAGGCCGAAGGCCGTGCCAAGGACGGTGACGATCGCACCGACTCGGCGATCCTCAAGATGTTCCACATGAGCCGCAAGGACGAGCCCTTCGCCGAGGTGATCGCCAGGCTCAACCTGACACCGGTGTCGATCAGCTACGAGTACGACCCTTGCGACCAGGCCAAGGCGCGCGAGCTGTACATCCGCGCCACCACGGGAACCTACGAGAAGGCGCCCGGCGAAGACGACGCCAGCATCGCGCTGGGCATCACCGGCTACAAGGGCCGGGTACACCTGCACTTCAACAGCCAGCCGGGTGCAACCTTCGAGGACGCCAAGCAACTCGCCGCGGAGATGGATCGACAGATTCTCACCGGCTACCGGCTTTTCCCGGTGCACTACCTGGCCTACGCCCAGTGGCAGGACGCCGACCCGCAGCTGCAGGTCCCGGCGGCCAGCACGCTGTTCGGCAGCGCCGAACTGGAAAAGGCCACCCGGGAGTGGCAACGCCGCCTGCAGGCCTGCCCGGAAGAGCAGCGCCCCTACCTGGTGATGCAGTACGCCATGCCGGTCCGCAACCAGTACCGCATTCGCGCAGGGCTGCCGCTCTGAGCTCTATAGGTGCGTACTGAACCAGGACAGCGCCAGTGCGGCGGCGAGGGAGAAGCTGGAGAAGCGGTAGAAGAACAGGTTGATGCGTGCGCCTGGCGCTTCCCCGGCGAAGCTGCCGCGCTCGGCGGCAAATAGCGTGGCGGCACGCGATTCGCGCAGCCGAGTGGCGAGCAGCAACCAGCTACCAGCCAACGCCAGGAACAGGGCGACCGCATTGAGCGCCTGACCAGGATGGCCGGCGACGAAACTCCAGAGGGATTGCACTGACATCGAACGTTCCACGCGGGCGGCTAGGCCCTACTGCTGAGGTAGCGAGGCCAGCAATGGCCAGCGACATTTTCGGGCGCGGATTCTACCCAACAGCCGCCGCCAGCGGCGGCCACGACGACAAACGGCGCATGATTTTCCAACCGCGACTGCACCTGATGCCGCAGCGAGTTACGAAAACGCCCCGCAGAACAGCCGCTGCCGAGCAGCCAGCGCCTTTCGCCATACCCCAAAAGCCCCGTCGAGACGGGGCCTTTTTCATCGTCACTCGGCGAGTAGCTCGCCCAGCGTCGGGTCCTTGAATGCACGGGTCAGTGCATCACTCAATACATCGCTGACCAGCTTGGTGTTGGTCGCCTGGTTTGGCGCCATGCCGAAGCGCTGATTCAGCGACGAACCGTAACGACCGGTGTAGCGCCGGCGCGAATTCTGCACATCGACACGGATCGAGGCCTTGAGATCGGCTTCGGTCACGTACAGACCCTCCTTGGGCGACTGGTACTTGAGGTCGGCCAGGGTGAAAGTGATCTGCGGTGCGTTATAGGCATTGGCCGTCGGCGTGAAGCCCAGCAGGCGCACACCAGCCTCGGCCTGGGCCTGCAGCTTCGGCAGGATGTCCTTGGAGCTCACGCTGATGGTGCTGGTCTCCGGATACAGGCCACCACGGGTACCCAGATTCGGCGATGCGCGACCGTCAACGACCTTGACCACTACCGGCTGGCCCTGACCCACGGCGGTGACGGGCGCATTGATCTTCACTTGCGGGCTGAGCGCCTGAGGACTGTGGGCACAGCCGCCGAGAGCCAGGGCGAAAACAGCGATCAGACCGAACAACGGACGAGGCAGCATCTGTATGTCTCCAGGGGATGGATGCGAAAGAGGGCGGCAGTATAACGACCGACGAGCGGCACTGACAGACTGGGCATGGGACCGGCCGGTAGCGCCACGGTTCCTGTCATACGCATGTCACCACCAGCAGGGATAAAGGACCCCACACCCTGCGGAGGTTAACCATGCTGGCCTTGTACTCCCTGCTGCTGCGTCCACGCACACGGCATTTTGCCCTGGTTGATCGACACGGCATCTGTCGGGCCCTGCGCCAGTGTCGCCAGATACCCGAAGGCAGCGACTGGGTCGAAGTCGACGAATGTCTACCCACCTGGCTCAACCGTCCCCTACCCGGCAGTGCCTGCGTACAGCCACAGGCAAGCCACGCTCGCGCACGGCGACGCCTGGCGCTGTCCTGAGGCGACGCGTCAGCCGCAGCAGAATGCAAAAGGCCGCTCCGAAGAGCGGCCTGTGCGAGCAAGTCGGCTGACTCAGACGTCGGCAGGCTGATCCAGCAGCAGGGTGGCGCAGTTGCGTGCCTGCACCTCGCGATAAAGCTCGGCGTCGGCGGTCAGCTCCTTCACCGTGGCCGGGATCATCTGCTTCAGGCGCGCAGACCACTCCTCACTGCCCAGCCGTTCGGCAAAGCAGCGCTTGAGCAGATCAAGCATCGCCGAGACCGACACCGAAGCACCGGGCGACGCGCCGAGCAGGGCCGCAAGGCTGCCATCGGCAGCCGCGACGATCTCGGTGCCGAACTCCAGCTTGCCGCCGTTTTCCGAGTCCTTCTTGATGATCTGTACGCGCTGGCCAGCCACCTCCAGGCGCCAGTCCTCACTGCGCGCCTGCGGATAGAACTTGCGCAGCGCATCCAGGCGCTCTTCCTGGGACTGCATGACCTGGCCGATCAGATAGCGGGTCAGGTCCATGTTGTCGCGCGCCACCGCCAGCATCGGCAGGATGTTGCCGGCACGTACCGACAGCGGCAGATCGAGGAAGGAACCATTCTTCAGGAACTTGGTGGTGAAACCGGCGTAGGGCCCGAACAGCAGCGATTTCTTGCCATCGACCACACGGGTATCCAGGTGCGGTACCGACATCGGCGGCGAACCGACCTCGGCCTGGCTGTAGACCTTGGCCTGGTGCTGCTCGACCACTTCCGGGTTGTCGCAGCGCAGCCACTGGCCGCTGACCGGAAAACCACCGTAACCCTTGCTTTCCGGAATGCCTGACATCTGCAGCAGCGGCAAGGCCGCACCACCTGCGCCAAGGAAGACAAAGGGCGCGCTGACGGTACGCGAGGCACCGCTGCGAGTGTCCTTGACCTTGACTTTCCAGCCCTCGCCGGCGCGCTCGAGGTCGACGACCTTCTGGTTATAGAGAACCTGGGCGCCATCCAGCGAGTTGAGATACTTGAGCAACTGATGGGTGAGCGCACCGAAGTTGACGTCGGTGCCACCGGTCACCCGGGTCGCGGCGATGCGCTCGTCGGCCGCACGGCCGGGCATCATCAGCGGCATCCACTGCTCAAGGGTGGCGCGATCTTCGGAGTATTCCATCTCGGCAAAGCAATGATGGCCGCGCAGGCTCTCGAAGCGCTTCTTCAGGTAGGCCACACCCTCCTCGCCCCTGACGAAGCTCAGGTGCGGAACCGGGTTGATGAACTTGCGCGGCGACTCGAAGGCGCCCTTGGCCACCAGATAGGACCAGAACTGCCGGGAGACCTCGAACATGCCATTGATGTTGATGGCCTTCTTGGTGTCGATGCTGCCGTCTTCGCCTTCCGGGGTGTAGTTCAGCTCGCACAGACCGGCATGACCGGTACCGGCGTTGTTCCAGGGATTGGAGCTTTCGGTGGCGTCCGAGTCCATCAGTTCGACCAGCTCGAGACGCAGGCTTGGGTCCAGCTCCTTGAGCAGGACCGCCAGCGTCGCACTCATGATGCCCGCGCCGACCAACACCACATCAACTGCCTGGTTTTCGTGTTGCGCCATTACCCTTCTCCAAGAACTCAACAAAAGCTGACGGCCGCGCGCAGGCGTCCGCACCGAATCTTGTTCAGTCAGAGGTTCTCTCGGATCAGGAGACGACCCAGGCGAACTCAATGACCGCCATGCCTCGTTAGAGCGGCCTGGGCGGGACTTGACCTGGGCAAGCGCGTGAATACGCAACTCGTACAACGGAGCCTGGAGCAAGGGGTAGCAGCTCTACAGGTACCAGTTTGCAGACACTAGGTTCAGTCATCCGCTGGCGGCGGTCCGTGCTTGTGACACAGACCCATGGGCGCCGGGCATGGTTTTCGGCGCGCACAATACCACTAAGGCTCAAGAAAAACGAAAATATTGATTTTTCCTTCTCAACGCACCGAGATTGCTTCTTTTCGGTGCTTTCTTCGCCCCGTTCCGTCGGGGCAAAGTGCCGATTCCATCAGCCGCGCGCGGCCTTGATGACCTCGATATAGGGTTCCGCCATGCGCTGATCGCGGATCAGCGCGATGAAGTCGTTGCCCTGGCTGTCGCAAGCCTTGAGGTCGTAGCCAGCTTCGACGAAGAAGCCGACAAAACGTTCGAAATCATCCACGCGCAAACCACGGTAGGCCTTGATCAGCTTGTGCAGCGCGGGGGGGGTATCGTCCGCCGGCTCTACCGCAAGAAAGAGCTTGATCGCATCGTCGCCGATCTCTTCACCGATCACCTGCTTCTTGTCTTTGCGCATCGTCCGCTACCGCCAGCTGAATTGAAGGGCGGCGATTTTACCCCCGCCCGGCTTGGCGCTCAACGCGCAAATCGGCGTGGGTCGCGGGCTGGGCGCATTGCGCCGCAGATCCATCGAGCGCGCCATAAGACCAAAGGATAGCCGGCTGCAGCCGCTGCGCTGGCTTGAGCGCTGGACAGCCGTGGCATGCCGGCAGTACAACCACGCAGTGCTCCCCGCGCGGGAGCGCCGCCCGCAGGAGCCTCGATGTCGCGCTTTGCCATTCCGCTGTTCAGTGCCGTGCGCCAGGCGCTGGCGGCAGGCTATTCACTTAAGGCGCTACGCGGCGACCTGATCGCCGGCATCACCGTCGGCATCATTGCCATTCCGCTGGCCATGGCCCTGGCCATCGCGGTCGGTGCGCCGCCGCAGCACGGCCTCTATACCGTGCTGATCGGTGCCCCGCTGATCGCCCTGTTCGGCGGTTCGCGCTTCAACATCTCCGGCCCCACCGCAGCCTTCGTGGTGATACTGCTGCCGATCACGATCCGCTTCGGCCTCGGCGGACTGCTGCTGTGCAGCATGCTGGCCGGACTTATTCTGATCGCCATGGGCCTGCTGCGCGCCGGTCGTCTGGTGGAGTTCGTGCCCTATCCGGTGACCCTGGGCTTCACCGCCGGCATCGGTATCGTCATCGCCACGCTGCAGATCAAGGACCTGCTGGGATTGAGCTATGCCGGCCAGCCGCAGCACTTCACCGATCACCTGCAGGCCATCGGTGGAGCCCTGCCGAGCATCCAGCCCGGCGATGCGCTGGTCGCCCTGGGCTGCCTGCTGGTGCTGATCCTCTGGCCGCGCTGGATACCCAGGGTGCCCGGGCACCTGGCTGCACTGCTGGTCGGCGCTCTGCTCGGCCTGGCCCTGGAAGCCGCCGGCCTGCCCGTCGCGACCCTCGGCGAGCGCTTCAGCTACGAACTGGATGGAGTCGTGCAGCCGGGCATCCCGCCCCTGCTGCCGGAGTTCGCCTGGCCCTGGCTACTCGCCGGGCCCGACGGTGCACCGCTGGTGCTGTCCTTCGAACTGTTCCGGCAACTGCTCGCCCCGGCGTTCGCCATCGCCATGCTCGGTGCCATCGAGTCGCTGCTCTGCGCGGTGGTCGCCGATGGCATGACCGGCTCCCGCCACGACCCCAACGCCGAACTGATCGGCCAGGGCATCGGCAACCTGGTTGCGCCGCTGTTCGGCGGCATCACTGCCACCGCAGCGATAGCCCGCAGCGCCGCGAGCATCCGCGCCGGCGCCTTCTCGCCACTGGCGGCGATCATCCATGCCGGTGTGGTCCTGGCGGCGATGCTGCTGCTCGCCCCGCTGTTCAGCTATCTGCCGATGGCCGCTCTGGCTGCCCTGCTGCTGATGGTCGCCTGGAACATGAGCGAGGCAGGCCATGTACTGCATACGCTGCGGGTGGCGCCGCGCGGTGACGTACTGGTGCTGCTGGTGTGCCTGGTCCTGACGGTGCTGTTCGACATGGTGCTGGCGGTGAGCGTCGGCCTGCTGCTGGCCGCCGGGCTGTTCATCAAACGCATGAGCGAGCTGACCGATACCGCCGCGCTACCCCGCCGCCTGGACATGTCGCAGCAGGACCTGCCGGATGCAGTGCAGGCCTACAGCATCCGCGGCCCGCTGTTCTTCGGTGCAGCGGAGAAGGCGCTCAGCGTGTTGCGCCGCTTCAACCCGGCCATTCGCGTGGTGATCGTTGAAATGGGCGCGGTGCCGCTGCTGGACATGACCGCCCTGGCGGCACTGGAGAACATCCTGCGCGACTATCGCAAGCAGGGCATCGCCCTGATCCTGGTCGGCGCCAATCCGCGGGTGCGCCTTAAGCTGCGCCGCGCCGGCATCCATCGGCATGATCACCGGTTGACCTACGTGCGTACCCTGGCCCAGGCCCGCGAGCGGGCGCTGCGCTGGCTGGGTGAGGACGCGGCGGTCCCTCAGTCGAACTGACTGCGCATCCAGGCCAGATAGGCGGCGGCAGCCGGCTCACCCTCGCGCGGCGCCCAGGGAGCCAGCTCGCCCTCCGCGACCGGCCGATAGGGGCCGGCCTTGGCTTCGAACAGGATGCTGTCCGGCTCGAGCACCACCAGCGCGTGGAACTCACCCGGCGGCAGGTCGACGCCGATGCACTCGCCGCCCGCCTCCAGCAGCCGCTTGCCGAGCACCTGGCCGTCTGCATCGAACAGCAACAGCCCGAGCCGGCCCTTGAGCACCAGCAGTGCCTCGGCCTTATCCGCGCAAAGATGGCGGTGCGGCGGTATGTAGGTATGCGGTTGCAGCCCGACCGCCATGCGATGACAGGGCTCTTCCATCGCGTGGAAGTTGTGATGCTGGCGCTGACGCGGATTGGCCGCCGATTGCGCGGCCAGTTCGCTGAACAGCGCCTGATCGAGGTAACGCGGCGGCATCAGAGGCCCTTGACCGCGTAGATACCCGCGGCGTTGCGCCAGTAGCCCTTGTAGTCCATGCCGTAGCCGAAGATGTAGCGATCGATGCAAGGGAGTCCGACGTAGTCGGCGACCAGATCCGGACGCGCCTTGCGCTCGTGCTCCTTGTTGATCAGTACCGCGGTATGCACATGGCTGGCGCCGGCGTGGCGGCAGAAGTCGATGATCGCCGCCAGGGTGTGCCCCTCGTCGAGGATGTCGTCGATGATCAGCACTTCGCGGTCGATGAAGGAGATTTCCGGCTTGGCCTTCCAGAACAGCTCGCCGCCACTGGTTTCGTTGCGGTAGCGGGTGGCGTGCAGGTAGGACAGCTCCAGCGGGAAATCCAGCAGCGGCAGCAGCTTGCCGGCGAAGATCAGCCCGCCATTCATCACGCAGAAGACCACCGGGTTGCGCTCGGCCAGTTCGCCATTGATCTGCTGTGCGACCTGGGCAATGGCCCGCTCGACGTCGGCGTTGTCGTACAGACAGTCGGCTTCGGCCATGACTTGACGGATATGCGCGAGATCAACGGACATGACTACTCCAGGGCAAGGGGCGAAAACGGGACGCGGCGACACTGGCGGACAGACGGCGACGAACGGCCAATCTACCCGGCCGGCCGCAAGGCCGCACAGCGCGCGGGAAAAGCGGCGCACGTTACCCAGCCTGCGCAGGCAGGGCAAGTCTTGCAAGAGCGCCGCCTGCCGGAACCGACGTCCGGCCGCTACAGCAACGCGTGCGGGCGCGGCGCGCTCGGCGGCGCTCCCGCACGCTTGCGTTGGCTGCCGCGGGACGGTCTGGATTACTCTAGCGCGGTTTTCTGCCGTGCCCTGGAGCCAGCCATGCCCATCCGCGAAATCCGCCACCCCTTGATCCGCCACAAGATCGGTCTGATGCGCCGCGCCGATATCAGCACCAAGAACTTCCGCGAACTGGCCCAGGAGGTCGGCGCGCTGCTGACCTACGAGGCAACCCAGGACCTGCCGCTGGAAAACTGCGCGATCGCCGGCTGGTGCGGCGAGGTACAGGTGGAGAAGATCGCCGGCAAGAAGATCACCGTGGTACCGATCCTGCGCGCCGGCATCGGCATGCTCGACGGCGTGCTCAGCCTGATCCCCAGCGCCAAGGTCAGCGTGGTAGGCCTGGCGCGCAACGAGGAAACCCTGCAGGCGGATACCTACCTGGAGAAGCTGGTGCGCGAGCTGGACCAGCGCATGGCGCTGATCATCGACCCGATGCTGGCCACCGGCGGCTCGATGATCGCCACCATCGACATGCTGAAGAAGGCCGGCTGCCGCGAGATTCGTGCGCTGGTTCTGGTCGCCGCGCCCGAGGGCATCGCGGCCGTCGACGCCGCCCACCCGGACGTGCAGGTCTTCACCGCCTCGATCGATTCGCACCTCAACGAGCAGGGCTACATCATTCCCGGCCTGGGCGATGCCGGCGACAAGATCTTCGGCACCAAGCAGAAGGACGCCTGACATGCAGCAGCCCCAGGACCCGCTCTGGCGCCAGGGAGTCACCGGCGCGCAGATGCTCTTCGTTGCCTTCGGTGCATTGGTGCTGATGCCGCTGATCACCGGCATGGACCCCAATGTAGCGCTGTTCACCGCGGGTATCGGCACCCTGCTGTTCCAACTGGTGACCGGTCGCCAGGTACCGGTTTTCCTGGCATCCAGTTTCGCCTTCATTGCCCCCATCCTGGCATTGAAGGCCGAGCTGGGACTGCCGGCGGTACTCGGAGGCATAGTCGCGGCCGGGGCGATGTACATGCTCTTGAGTCTGGCGGTAAAGCTGCGCGGGCCGGCGTTCATCGACCGCCTGCTGCCGCCGGTGGTGATCGCCCCGGTGATCATCTGCATCGGCCTGGCGCTATCGCCGGTAGCGGTCAACATGGCCATGGGCAAGAGCAGCGATGGCGCCCTGCAGCAGATGCCCTACCTGACCGCGATGATCATCGCCATGACCTCGCTGACCGTCACTCTGCTGGTGGCCGTGCTCGGCCGCGGCCTGCTGCGCCTGGTCCCCATCCTGGCCGGCGTGATCGCCGGCTGCGCGATGGCGTTCGCCCTGGGGAGGATCGATCTGAGCGCCGCCGCAGCGGCCCCCTGGCTGGCTCTGCCGAACTTCATCGCACCGGAATTTCACTGGGGTGCCATTCTCTACATGCTGCCGGTGGCGCTGGCGCCGGCCATCGAGCACATCGGCGGCGTGGTCGCCATCGGCAGCGTGACCGGCAACAACTACATAAAGAAACCCGGCCTGCACCGCACCCTGCTTGGCGACGGCCTCGCCACCTCCGCCGCCGGCCTGTGCGGCGGCCCGCCCAACACGACCTATGCCGAGGTCACCGGCGCGGTGATGCTGACGCGCAACTACAACCCGAAGATCATGACCTGGGCAGCCTGCTTCGCCATCGCACTGGCCTTCATCGGCAAGTTCGGCGTGGCGCTGCAGAGCATTCCGGGGCCGGTGATGGGCGGCATTCTCTGCCTGCTGTTCGGCTCCATCGCGGTGGTCGGCCTGAACACCCTGATCCGCAATCAGGTCGATCTGGGCGAGCCGCGCAACCTGATCATCGTTTCGGTGACCCTGGTGTTCGGCATCGGCGGGATGAAGTTCGGCGGCGCCGGCTTTGCCCTGTCGGGCATCTCGCTGTGCGCCCTGACCGCCGTGCTGCTCAACCTGCTGCTGCCCGGCGGCGAGGGCTGGAAGAAGAAGCCGGCGGACGAGACCTAGGGAACCTCTGAAAAGGTAGCGGGCGAAGGTCTGGCTAGGCGAAATCAGTCGAAAAAGCGCGCCAACGCTTTTCAACAGCCTGCTAGCCCCGCCCTGGCAGGAGCGCCAGGCAGGATAGCCTGAGCGCTGCTGCCGGCCGGTGTGATCAGGCCCGCTCGGCCGCCCACTGCTGAAGGTGCTCGACACTCTGGCGGTAGGGTTTCAGTCCCAGCCAGAGCAGCACTCCGGCAGCCAGCACCGCGACCGTGGTGATGATCAGCAACGAGTAGCGCAGCGCCTCGTCGTAACCGAACACGTAGTCGGTGACCAGCGCCACCGCGGTCGGACCGACGCCCAGGCCGAACAGGGTGATGACGAACAGGTATACCGCCGAGGCCTGGCCGCGCATGGCGTTGGGCATGATTTCCTGGATCGCCGCCGGCGCCACGCCAAACGGCATGCTCAGGAAGAACACCGCCGGGGCCAGCAGGATTGCAGCCCAGACCGCACTCGGCATCAGCGGAAACAGCAGCACCAGCGGCAACGCGCCGATGGCCGAGTAGAGACCGACGCGCATGTTCGCATCGGTCTTGCCGCGCTTGGCCATGACATCGGCCAGACGCCCCCCAAAGACGATACCCAGGCAGCCGAACACCGCCACGATGCTGCCGTAGACCAGGCCCACGGTGGGCATGTCCCAACCGTAGGTGCGGCGGAACAGCTCGGGAATCCAGGCCGCGCTGCCGTAGCCGGCGAACGACAGGAAGGCGAAGCCGAAGTTGTGCAGCAGCACGGTCTTGCGATTCGCCATCAGGTAGCGTCCGACCTGGCTGAACGGCACCGCCACCCCGGCACCGGCGCCACGCCGAACCGGCTCGCGCACCGCCAGCATCAGCAGGCTGAAGAACACGCCGGCCAGTCCGAGTACCAGGAAGATCAACTGCCACGGGCGTGTCTCGCCGATCAGCGGAAGGATGGTGTTGCCTTGCGTCGAGGCGAACTTCACCACCAGCCCCCCGAGTAGCAATGCCATCCCCGAGCCCAGGTAGATCCCCATCGAATAGACGCTGATGGCACTGGCGCGACGCTCCGGCGGGAAGCTGTCGGCAATCAGCGAGTAGGCCGCAGGCGACAGCGCCGCTTCGCCGGCACCGACGCCGACCCGGGCAAACAGAAAATGCATGTAGGACTTGGCCATGCCGCAGGCGGCAGTCGCCGCACTCCACACCAGAATGCCCCAGGCGATCAGGCCACGGCGGCTGCGCGTATCGGCCAGACGCCCGAGCGGAATGCCGCAGATGGTATAGAAGAGCGCGAAGGAGAAGCCCATCAGCAGACTCATCTGGGTATCGCTGATGTCCAGATCCGCACGGATCGGTCCGACCAGCAGACTGAGAATCTGCCGATCGACGAAGGAGAGAACGTAGGCGAGCATCAGCAGGAACACCGTGGTCCAGGCTGAAAGACTCGTCGGGTAACCGTTGTTGTTATTGGACATGGCGCGGTTATCTCCACTGCGCAAGGCGCGCAACTGTCTGACGTTGAGCCCCAGAGTAGCCACTCAGCCGACTCTGCGAGCAGGCTTATCCAGTCAGCGAATGGCGCAACCCCCGGCTAGCGAATGACCCATGCGACCGACCTGCGACTCATCCGTCGCTGTCTGACCCGCTGGTTGAGCGCTCACCACCCGTATGGGCTATTGCTGGGACACTGAACAGGACGCATAGATGAGCAGTCTGGGGCACTGCCGCCCCGATCGTTACCAGCTGCGCGCCGACAGGGATGTCCACGTCGTCCCGCGCAACGGGAAGGCCTGCGCCCTGACGGGATAGCACCGTGCATAACAACAAGAACCACGCGTTCGCTGCGGCGAGTCGCCACCTAGCCATACCCTCGTCCACCGAGGGGGCTCGATCATGAGCGCGTCACTGCTGTATCTCGCCGATCGCCGCGCCCTGTTCATGGGCACGCCGCTGACGATCCGACGCCATGTCCTGCCCGTCTCGCGGATGATCCTCTGTCTGGAAGGCGAGTTGCGCTACCAGCCGTTCGGCGAAGGTCCGCTGATTCCCTGTAGCAGCCTGCTGCTGCCGGTGGGGCTGCCCGTGACGGTCGACAGCAGCGAGGCGCTGATCGCCGACTGCTACCTGGACGTCTGCGGCTTCGACTACGCCGTGCTGCGCCAGCAGGCACGGCGCTGCGAGCATGCGATCTATTGCGATCTGCGCGACGAGCAGCCGCTACGCGAAATGCTCAACGCCGCGCGCCTGCAGCTGGCGCCGGCCGCAGCACTCTGGCCGCAGCTCGAGGCCCTGCTCAACCCGGCGGATCTGGTGGCCAGTGCGGAGCACTACAGCGACCCGCGGGTCGAACAGGTGGTGGCGCGAATCAAGCGTACCGCCCGCGACAACCTGTCGGTGGACGAACTGGCCGCAGGCGTAGGCCTCTCTGGCTCGCGCCTGCTCAGCCTGTTCAAACAGCAGGCCGGCATCCCCATCCGCCGCTACCGGCTGTGGCGCCGGCTGCACTACGCCACCTGCCTGCTCGCCGAAGGCTGCAGCCTGACCGAGGCTGCGATGGGCTCGGGCTTTTCCGACTCATCGCACTTCTCGCGCACCTTTAGCGACATGCTCGGCTTCCAGCCTTCGGCGCTGACCCGTAGCCATTGTGAGTTGAAAATACTGGTCAACCCGGCCAACGGCGGTGAAAGCGCAGCGATCTCTACCCCCCCCGAATTGGCGGCCAGTTCGTTCAAGTGCGATGCGCACGGTCGGGGCTAAGGTTCTGCCCACCTGCCGCGAGCCACGTTGGCAGGCATGGCGGACGCCCGCGTCCTCACCTCACAAAAACAACAGTGTGGAAACAACCATGAATGCAAAAACCCTGAAAATGCCCGCCCTGCTCGCCGGCCTCACCCTGGCTGCCTTCACCTCAGTCGCCAACGCCGGCCCGGCGGCCGGCAGCAACGGTGGTGAGCGTGTCTGCACCTACACCAGCGGCCTGACGTCCTTCTCCTACCGGTCAGCACGCGTCTCCTACCCGTGCAATCTTTCCGGCACCGCCCCGGCGACCACCCTGACCGGCGGCTTCACCAACACCAAGGAAGACATGTACTGGCTGGCTGACCACCTTTCCAGCCATGGCTACATCGTCATCACCATGACCCCGACCAACACCCTGGGCACCCCGCTGACCTGGGAAACCGCGCACAAGGGCGGCATCGACAAGCTGCGCTCGGAGAACTCGCGCTTCGGCTCCGCGATTCGCGGCAAGGTCGACACCAACCGCCTCGGCATCATGGGCTTCTCCATGGGCGGCGGCGGCACCCTGCTGGCGGCAGCCGATCTCGGCAGCCAGGTCAAGACCGCAGTACCGCTGGCGCCCTGGCTCGGCACCCTCTACCCGTCCTACCGCAACATCAGCGCCAAGACCCTTATCATCTCCGGCTCCAGCGACACTGTGGCGTTCCCGAGCACCATCGCCGGCTACTACCGCAACCTGCCGAGCGGCCTGACCCGCGGCCTGGCTGAAGTGCGTGGCGCCAGCCACTTCGACTGGTTCGGCTTCACTGCCTCCAACGCCCAGCAGACCCGTTTCAAGACGCTGACCACTGCCTGGCTGAAGACCTACCTGACCGGCGACACCAGCTACCAGACCTACTTCAATGGGACCGAGCACAACCGCAACGTCTCGGCTGGCTGGTACACCCAATACCAGTACCGTCCGTGAGCTGAAGCTTCGTCCGCCCTGCGGACAGCGATGGAAGGCCCCACCGGTTTCCGGCGGGGCCTTTTTGCGTTTACGGCTCCGCTGCCAGATCTTCGCAAAGACACGAAATCACTTTTCACCCTTACGGGTGGACACGCCAATATCAGTGGATTCGTTCAAGTGCGCCTCCGGTACCGGCGCTATGTTTGCCACCGGCTCCGGCCAAACGCCCCGCGGGAAGCGAGTAGCTGATCTCTCGCGACCGACGTAGTCGGGACTCATGTTTCAACAATAAAAGAGAACGAACATGATCAAAACACACCTGAAATTTGCCTCCCTGGCCGCCGGCCTGTTCCTGTCCGCTTCCGCTCTGGCTGGCCCCGCTCCGGGTAGCAACGGTGGACAAGCGGTGTGCGACTACAGCAGTGGTCTGACCTCGCTGAGCTACCTGTCGGCACGTGTTTCCTACCCGTGCAACCTCTCCGGTACCGCGCCGGCCACCACCCTCACCGGCGG
>NZ_QASN01000017.1 GCF_003052585.1 Pseudomonas mangrovi
GTCGGCAGCACCGCCTTCCAGTCACGCGTGGTCAGCGAGAAGCCGCTCAAGAGCGATCTGATGAACTTCATCCAGTTCGGCGCCTGGCTCGACCCCGAGCTGTTCGCCGAGTCCTCGGTGGTGCCGGTCTACGAGACCCTCGCCGACGACGCCGAACGCAGCGCCGACGACCTCTTCGGCGACCAGAGCCAGTCGATCATGCTGGTCGGCACCAGCTACACCAAGATCGAGGACTGGAACTTCGCCGGCTTCCTGCGCGAAGCGCTGCAGAACGATCTGCTCACCATCGCGGTGGAGGGTCGCGGGCCACTGCAGGCCATGCAGGAATTCCTCGACAGCCCCTCGCTGCAGGACGACGACATCCAGGTAGTGATCTGGGAATACCCGGTACGCACCCTGCTCGCCCAACGCAGCCCCACACGACCCTGGCAGATCTCCTCTGCCAATCACCCCTGAGGATCGCGCCATGAAACGAATCATCGCCTCACTGCTGGTCAGCTTCGGCCTGCTGGCCGGTGCCAGCCACGCCCGCGAAGACGCCGGCGCCGAACTCTACGACGCCGCCGCCCCCGCCGACTCGGCCTTCGTCCGCGTGCTCAACCTGAGCGACGGTCGAGTCCGGGCCATGCTCGGCGGCAAGAACCAGGCGCAGCAGATTGCCGCCGGGCAACTCGGCGGCTATCGCTTCACCGTGCCGGGCAAGGTTCATCTGGACGTCGAGGGACAAAGCACCAGCGTGGACCTCGCGGCCAACACGGCGAACACCTTCGTTTACGACGGCAGCAGCCTGCGTCTGCTGCAGGACGCCTTCATCAACGAACCGAAGAAGGCCCAGGTCGGCTTCTACAACCTCTCCGGGCAGACCCTGTCGTTGAAGACCGCGGACGGCAAGCACGCCATCGTCGACAGCGTGGCCGCCGGGCAGAACGGCAGCCGCATGGTCAACGAGCTGAAGATCGCCTTCGCCGCCTACCAGGGCGAGCAGAAAATCGCGGACTTCCCCGAGGTGTTCCTCAAGAAGGGTCGCACCTACAGCTACCTGATCCTGCCCGCCGGCAGCGACGGCGTGCGCGCCCTGAGCATGGCCAACGGCCTCGACCCGCTAGATTGAGCACCTTCATGAACCTGTCCCTGCGCCTGCTTGCGGCATTCATCGCGACCCTGTCCAGCCTGCCCTCGATGGCCGCCGAGCAGGAGCCGCCCTGCCTGGACCTGAGCTGCCTGGTCTGCCCCGCCGCCGCCGATCCCGACAAGTACGAGGGCGGCGCCATGGGGATGGTGCGCCATCTGGCTCTGGGCAAGGACCAGTGGCTGTTCCGCTCGGAGGTCGATTTCGACGCCGACTTCGGCGTTCCTGCGGCCATGGAGCCGGAGCTGCGCCGGCTGCTGCGCACCTTCAGGGACAGGGGCAGCGACGTCATGTTCGCCATCCAGCCGACCCGCGGCATGATGCATCGCGACAAGATCCTCGCCGATCACGCCTACGGCTTCGACTACCCGAAGGCACGACGCAACCTCGAACACTTCCTTGCCCAGCTGCGCCGAAGCGGCGCACTGGTACCGGACATCCTGCCGCTGGTGGACCACCCGCCGGAGCAGGAGTACTTCTTCCGCCGCGATACCCACTGGACTCCCGCCGGCGCCCAGGCCAGCGCCAGGCTGACCGCCGATGCGATACGCGCGCTGCCCTACTATCCGGCGCTGGAGAAGAAACAGTTCCGCACCGAGCCCGGCGTCACCATCGTCAACTACGGCGCCCTCGACATTGCGCTCGCCCGCCTCTGTCGCAACGGCTTCGGCCACCAGTACCTGCGCGGCTATCGCACCGTACCGGTAGTCGAGGATGCCGCAGCGCTGTTCGACGAGCAGCCCGACGCGCAGGTGGTGCTCACCGGCACCAGCAACTCCGCCGCGCGCGACGAGGAAATCCGTCATTACAACTTCGACGGCTACCTCAAGGAGTACACCCAGCTCGACGTCCTCAACTTCGCGATGCAGGGCGCCGGCGAGTACGGGGCGCTGCTCGAATATCTGCATTCGCCCGAGTACGACTCCGACCGTCCACCCCGCCTGCTGGTCTGGGAACTGCCGGCCAGCTACCGGCTGGACAGCCCGGCCATGTACCGTCAGCTGATCCCCGCGATCGAAGGCGGCTGCAGCAAGGCGAAGGTACTGCGTGCACAACACAGCGATCTGCCCCGCATGGCAGTAGGCGAGCGCGCGGAGATCCTCAACAACTCCGGCGCCGGCAGGCTCGAGTTCACCGGCCAGGACGGCTTCCTCGAGCTGCGCCTGGCGGACAAGAACCTGCGCGACTTCTACCTGATCAGCTACTACGACAACGGTGAGCGCGACAAGGTGAGGATCCGCCGTCCGGCCGTGGTCAGCGGCGGTCTCTACCATCTGGAGCTGAGCCGCGCGGCGAACCTGCGCCAGGCCAATCTGCTGTCGGTTCTGCTGGAGCCCAACCAGGTTCTGGAGGCGCCCTCGACCCTCGAGGTTCAGCTATGCCAGTAGTCCGGATCAGTTCCACCACCGCGCTGCTCCTGCTCTTCTGTGCGGTACCGGCAGCGGCGGTGGAAAGTCTCTGGCCTGCGCTGGACAACGCGCGCATCCAGGTGCCGGCAGAGCCTGCGCCCTGTCGCGACGAGCCGCCGACACCCTACACCGACGCCCTGCAGTTCAAGAGCAAGTACAACCAGAGCGATGCCAGCAAATCGAGCCTGAGCCTGGGCTTCTCACCGTCGACCTTCTTCGCCGGCAGACGCGTCAAAAGCTATCTGAAGGATCTGCAGCGCTATGCGCAACGCGCTGAACGGGCCAACAACCCGGCAAAGTCCGCCGAGGCACTCGGCTGCCTGTCTTCCTGGCTGGACGCCTGGGCCCAGGCCGGTGCGCTGCAGAGCCGCGACGCCAGCAAGACCGGCATGGCCGCGCGCAAATGGGCGCTGGCTGCGCTCAGCGCCAGCCTGCTGCGCACGCAGGCCATGAGCGGCGATCGCTACCGCGCCAGCGACACCCAGCTGGCCTGGCTGCAGCGCCTGGCCGACATCGTCATCGAGGATTATCAGCCGCGCCGTGTCGCAGGCTTTCGCTACTACAACAACCACGACTACTGGGCCGCCTGGGCGGTGGTCGGCGTCGGCATTCTCAGCCAGCGCGAAGACTATCTCGACTGGGGCTTCGCCGGCCTGCAGCAGATGTTCGGGCAACTGGTCGAGGTGGAAGGACGCGACTACGCCTACCTGCCGGTGGAAACCGCACGTGGCAAGCTCGGCGCCGAATACAGCCACTACGCCATGGTGCCTCTGACCTTGCTGGTGGAAACGCGCGAGGCCAACGGCCGGCCGCTGAACGAGCGCGAGCGCGAGCTGTTCGGCAAGCTGGCCAACTTCGCCGCGCGCAGTGCGCTGGAGCCAGAGAAGCTGCCGGAACTCGACGGCCGCCAACGCTACCCCTCGCGCCACAAGATGATCTGGCTGATCCCCTTTCTCAACCGCCATCCAGAGCACACCTGGGCCCGCCGCCTGTACCAACGACAGCAGGGCGACGTCGACGGCTACAGCCAGGTCGGCGGCCCGCTGAAACCGCTCTACCCCGCTTTCGCTCTGTGAGGAAAACCATGCATCGCCTGACTCTCAATCACCTGATCGCGGCGCTTGCGGGCATCCTGGTCAGCAGCCTGGCCAGCGCCGAGCCGGTCATCCAGAGCCTGACCGCGCCCGTCATGCGGATCGTTTCCGCGGAGCAGGCGCACGCCCGGGCGCAGCAGCTTGAGCTCCTGGCCAGCGATGCGGCAGAGGTCACCGACATTCCGGCCTTCTCCCGCAGCGGCACCGGCAAGGCCAGCCTGCAGCCGCTGTATTCCTCGCAACAGGGTAGCTGGCCGTTCGAGTCGTTCGTCCACGCGGGTCTGTTCAAGGTGATCGGCAGCTATCAGGTCAAACACCCGAGGATGGTCCAGATCAGCGGCGGCCACCTGACGCTGACCCAGGTCCGCCAGCAGCTCGGCGACAGCGAAGCCCTGCGCCCGCACCGGGACGGCTACCTGCTCACCTATCCATTGATGATCGCACCCGGTGCGACCCTCAGCATCGAGGACACCCACCTCTATCTCTATGCCCACTCAGGCGCCGCGATCATCAATCAGGGACGGCTGCAGATCATCCGCAGCGGGGTCGAGAGCTGGAGCGGCGAAAGCGGCAAGGAGCGCGCCTACCGGCCGTTCATCATGGCCTGGGCGGGCAGCCAGACCCGCATCGTCGACAGCCAGCTCTCGCGCCTGGGCTACAACGCCCACCTGGCTCGCGGCCTGAGCGCCGCCCGCAGCGTCCACCAGGCCGCCAGCGTGCCGCCGGCGCGTCTGCTGATCCGCGGCAGCACGCTGGAGCAGTTGTCCAGCGTGCAACTGCAGAACTCGGATGCGCTGATCCAGGCCAGCAGCTTCAGGCAGATGCAGCTGTACGCCATCGACGCCGAAAACAGCCGCCTGAATGCCGACGGCAACAGCATCGATGAGGTCCGCAACCACAGCGGCATCCGCCTGCGCGGCGCCTCGCGAGCCTTGCTGCTGAACAACGACATACGCCGCACCGGCAAGGCGGGTATCGAGTTGTCGAGCTTCAGCGGAACGCTACTCGCCCGCGCCAACGTGCTCAACGACAACGCCACCCACGCCGTGCAGCTGCGCGAGATGGATGCACGCGGTGTGGTGGTGCTGCATGACAATCGCCTGGCGCATGCCAACCAGAACCTGGTCGACGCGCATAGCGCGGGTCACCTGCTGCTACGGGGAAATCGGCTGGCCGACGCAGGCCACGCCATCTCCCTGCAGGGCGCAGGTCAGGTGCTGATTCTCGACAACCAGTTCGCCGCGATCGAGCAGTCGGGACTCAAGAGCATCGGCGTGCAGCAGCTGCTGCTCGGCGGCAACCAGTTCGACGCCAAGGTGATTCGCCAGCGCCTGTTCGAGGGCGATCTGCTGCCGGTGCAGAGTCATATCGTCGAAGCCACGATCAGCCAGGCCTGCTACCTGCAGATCGGCGCAGGTGCCGATGATCAGAGCCAACAGCAAGCGCTCTGTCCTGCCCCGAACTGATCGACATGACCGCTCGCCCGAATGGGTCTGGCGAGCGGCATAAAAATGGCTATCCTAGGCGTCCTTCACGGAATTTTGGCGCGGGAGCCGCTGCGCGCCACGAGCGAAACTGCACTGCGTAGTCGCCACCGACCACAGCCGACAGACACCACGGAGACACCCAGGGATGAACCGTCTTGCCCAGCGCGTTGCGCGCACCAGCACCATGCTCGCTCTCGGCCTGCCGGCCTTTCTGGCGCATGCCGCGCCCTATACGGCGAATCAGCAGGCGTTCAGTGATGCGCTGGGTTTCCTCAGCTCGCCGTCCTTCCCCAGCGGCCCGCCACCTGTCTTCGATACGCTGCTGCTGAGCATTCTGAGTGATATCCCGGACGCGGACCTTCCCTACATCTATTCCCAGCTTTCCGCCGACAGCCACGGCAGCTTCACGTCAAGTCTGATGTTCAGCGACATCGGCCTGAGCAGCGCGCCGCTGGCGAACATGCGCCGCAGCATGGACGACGACAGCCAACAACCCTCTCTTTGGGCCCAGGTAGGCGCCGGCCGCCAACGTATCGACGGAGACGGAAATGGCGCACAGATGCGCCAGGATCAACGCCGTTCGGTCTTCGGTGGCGATCTGCCGATTGCCGGTGGCTGGCGGCTCGGCGGGGCGCTGGGTTATGGCGAGGACAAACTCAACAGTTCTTCCCGCGACGCCAGTGCCGCCACCATCACCGACAGTTACTCGCTCTATGGCGGACGGGATCTGAAGCTGCCGTCTTCATCGCTACGCTTCTTCGGCGGAGCGGCCTACAGCCGCCACGATCTGAGCAGCTCGCGCCGGGTGGCGTTCCCCGACGATCCGCAGCGCAACAAAGGCAGCTACGACCTGACCACTCAGCAGGTCTTTGGCGAGGTAGCGCTCAATCTGCCTATGGGCAAACCCGGGTATCTGGAGCCTTTCTTCGGCCTTCTCGTCATCGAGCAGAACAGTGATTCCTTCAACGAACGCGGCGGCATCTCGGCGGCCAGCGTCGATAGCCAGAGCAACCGCCTGCTGGTCAGCAGCCTGGGCTCCCGCGGGAAACAGAAATTCAAGGTGGGCGGGCGCGACCTGCTGCTGGCCGGGCATGCCACCTGGCGCAATTTGCAGGGAGACCTGCGTCCGGAAGTCGATCTGCAGCTTGCCGGCACCAACAAATTCACCATCCAGGGCACAGAGATGCCACGCAACAGCCTGCTGCTGGAAGTGAAAGCGGACTATTCGCTGACCCGCAACGTCATCCTCGACATCGACTACAACGGCGCTTTCAGCAGCGGCAGCAACTCGCACTTCGTTGCGCTGAATGCACACTGGAAGATGTGATACCGCCCTCTTGCTTACCCCTTATTACGCGGCTACGGCCGCGTTTTTTTGCGTCGACTCCGCTCAACAGGAGTCATCTCAATAGCTGCCATGTCCATCGCCAGGACACGCAGGTAAGCCGCTCGCTGTCCGGTCGCCGACGCGCCGACCCAGATAAAAAAGCCCCGCACGGCTGACGCCGGCGGAGCTTTTCAGTTGCAGCTGGAGAATGCCGTCAGGCGTCAGGCCTTGGCTTTCTTCGCAGCGCGGGTGCGCTCGCCCTCGTCGAGGATCTTCTTGCGCAGACGGATCGACTTGGGCGTCACTTCGCAGAGCTCGTCGTCCTGGATGAACTCCAGCGCCTGCTCCAGGGTGAAGCGCACCGGCGGCACCAGGGCGATGGTCTCGTCCTTGCCGGACGCGCGCATGTTGTCGAGCTTCTTGCCCTTGGTGGGGTTGACGCCGAGGTCGTTGTCGCGGCTGTTCAGACCGACGATCTGACCGTTGTAGATCTCCTGGCCGTGCTCGACGAACAGCTTGCCGCGCGCCTGCAGGGTTTCCAGCGAGTAAGTCAGCGCCTTGCCGGTATCGATCGATACCAGTACGCCGTTCTGCCGGCCGGACATGGTGCCGGACTTCATCACGTCGTAACGGTCGAAGATCGAGGTCAGGATGCCCGCGCCGTTGGTCAGGGTCAGGAACTGGTTACGGAAACCGATCAGGCCACGTGCCGGGATGTTGTATTCCAGACGCACACGGCCCTTGCCGTCCGGCGACATGTTGGTCAGGTCGCCCTTGCGCAGACCCATCTCTTCCATGACCTTGCCCTGAGCTTCTTCCGGGATGTCGATGGTGACGTTCTCGTAGGGCTCGTGCTTGACGCCATCGACGATGCGGATGATCACTTCCGGGCGGCCGACGCCCATTTCGAAGCCTTCGCGACGCATGGTTTCGATCAGTACCGAGAGGTGCAGCTCGCCGCGGCCGGAGACCTTGAACTTGTCGGCCGAGTCGCCTTCTTCAACGCGCAGGGCAACGTTGTACAGCAGCTCCTTGTCCAGGCGCTCCTTGATGTTGCGGCTGGTGACGAACTTGCCTTCCTTGCCGCAGAACGGCGAGTCGTTGACCTGGA
This sequence comes from Pseudomonas mangrovi, assembly GCF_003052585.1. Taxonomy (GTDB): domain Bacteria; phylum Pseudomonadota; class Gammaproteobacteria; order Pseudomonadales; family Pseudomonadaceae; genus Aquipseudomonas; species Aquipseudomonas mangrovi. The sequence goes on from NZ_QASN01000017.1 coordinate 7,558, forward strand.
AGGTCATGGACACGGTCGGCTCGTCGACGGTCAGCGGCTTCATTGCCTCGACGTTGTTGATGTCGCACAGGGTGTCGGAGATGAACAGCTGGTCCATGCCGCTGACGCAGACGATGTCGCCAGCGGTAGCCTCTTCGACGTCGACGCGGTGCAGGCCGTGGTGACCCATCAGCTTGAGGATGCGGCCGTTGCGCTTCTTGCCGTCGACGTCGATGGCGACCACCGGCGTGTTCGGCTTGACCTTGCCGCGGGCGATACGGCCGACGCCGATGATGCCGAGGAAGCTGTTGTAGTCCAGTGCCGAGATCTGCATCTGGAACGGGCCGTCGATATCGACCTGCGGAGCAGGTACGTGGTCGACGATGGCCTGGTACAGCGGGGTCAGGTCTTCGGCCATGTCGGCATGGTCGAGGCCGGCGATGCCGTTCAGGGCGCTGGCGTAGACGACCTGGAAGTCCAGTTGCTCGTCGGTGGCACCGAGGTTGTCGAAGAGGTCGAAGATCTGGTCCATGACCCAGTCCGGACGCGCGCCCGGACGGTCGATCTTGTTGATCACCACGATCGGACGCAGGCCGGCTTCGAAGGCCTTCTTGGTCACGAAGCGCGTCTGCGGCATGGGGCCGTCCTGGGCATCGACCACCAGCAGCACCGAGTCGACCATCGACATGACGCGCTCGACTTCACCGCCGAAGTCGGCGTGACCGGGGGTGTCGACGATGTTGATACGGTAGTCGTTCCACTTGATGGCGGTGTTCTTCGCCAGGATGGTGATGCCACGCTCCTTTTCCTGGTCGTTGCTGTCCATCACGCGCTCGTCGTTGAGCTCGCTGCGCTCCAGGGTGCCGGACTGACGCAGCAGGGCGTCGACGAGGGTGGTCTTGCCATGGTCGACGTGGGCGATGATGGCGATGTTGCGGAGATTCTCGATCACAGTAGCGGTCTCGTAGGTTGGTCGAGCGTAGCGACGCCCAACACGAAAAATCAGGATTGAAAGTACAGACAGGTGGTTAAGGAATTCTGGCAGTGGCGCGCATCAGCGCAGCGACGGGTCGGGAGGCCGGTGGCGGATACTGCCGCCATTCAGGCCGGGGGTCTTATGCCGGACGATAAACGCGCACATTGGCATGCCCCTCGCTCAGCAGATGGTGAGCATGCAGGCGGCTCATGACGCCCTTGTCGCAATACAACAGGTACTGACGGTTCTCATCCAGTGTCTTGAAGCGACTGTTCAGCGCGTAGAACGGCAGCGCTTGAACCTCTACCCCGGGGATCGTCAGCGGCGCATCTTCCTGCGCATCCGGGTGGCGGATGTCGAGGACGATCTGCCCAGGCTGCGCCTGGGGCATTTCCTCGACCTGAATATCTTCGCCGAGTTCATCAATGACCCGGTCGATGGCGACCAGCCGCGCCTTCTCCAGCGCCCGCTCGAGGATCGCCATGTCGAACTGCGCCTCCTCGTACTCGATTCGTTGTGGCTTGGCTCGGGTGGTCGGGTTCACCGAAATCACGCCGCAGTATTCGGGCATGTGCTTGGCGAACTCGGCGGTGCCGATGGCGTAGGCGGTGTCGATGATGTCCTGCTTGTGGCTGGCGATCAGCGGGCGCAGCACCAGCATGTCGGTGGCCGTGTCGATCACATTGAGGTTCGGCAGGGTCTGGCTGGACACCTGGGAAATCGCTTCGCCGGTGACCAGCGCATCCAGCTCCAGACGCCGGGCCAGCTGGGTGGAGACGCGCAGCATCATGCGCTTGAGCACCACGCCCATCTGCGCGTTGTCGACCTTGGCGAGAATCTCGCCAACCACTTCCTCGAAGGGCACGCTGATGAACAGCACCCGATGCGAGGAGCCGTATTTCTTCCACAGGTAGTGGGCGACTTCCATCACCCCCAGTTCATGGGCGCGGCCACCGAGATTGAAGAAGCAGAAATGCGTCATCAGCCCGCGACGCATCATCTGATAGGCCGCCACGGTGGAATCGAAACCGCCGGACATCAGCACCAACGTCTGCTCCAGCGAGCCGAGCGGGTAGCCGCCGATGCTGTCGTGCTGGCTATGGATGACGAACAGGCGCTGATTGCGAATCTCCAGGCGCACCAGCACCTGCGGGTCCTTCAACGAAATGCCGGCCGCACCGCACTGCTGGCGCAGTTGGCTGCCGACATGGCGTTCGACATCCATGGAGGTGAAATCATGCTTGCCGCCGCGCTTGCAGCGCACGGCAAAGATCTTGTCGGCGAGCAGATGGCCGAAGTGCGCCTTGCACTTCTCCACCACGTCATCCAGATCGCCCAGCGGATATTCGGCGACCTGCAGGAAATGCGTGATCCCCGGCGTGCAGCTCAGGCGCTCGACCATCTCCTGCAGAACCCTGGGGTCCTGTACCGCGGTGTCGACTTCCAGATTGTCCCAGACGCCCTCGACCACCAGCTGCGGATCAAGGTCACGCAGCACTGCCCGAATGTTCTTGCCGAGCTGACGGAGGAACTGCTTGCGCACCGGCCGGCTCTTGATGGTGATCTCGGGAAATGGCTTGACGATGAGCTTCATGAAGGGCCGGCGCGGCAGGGGCTGAAAAGAGGGGCGCGGATTATAGCGGAAATTGCTCAAGACTTGACCAGAACAATGCCACTCGGTCTTTTTGCACGCATTTGGTGCGCCAGGCGAAGCGGATGTACCACTCTGGTGCATCGCGTCGACGAAATATTCGCTGCAACCCGCGCCAACGCTGTATTTCAGGGCCCGGCACCATAGTCATGCACTGGCATGCAATTTGCTCCCTTGTGAGGCAGCCTGCCCTGGCGGAGTATCGCCGCCCGGCATCGCACGAATTTGGGAGCCTTGCGCGGCTTCCGCCAACTGGAGAGAACCATGTCGAAGACGATTCAACTGATCAAAGAACACGACGTGAAGTGGGTAGACCTGCGCTTCACCGACACCAAGGGCAAGCAGCACCACGTCACCATGCCGGCCCGCGACGCGCTGGACGAAGACTTCTTCGAGCATGGCAAGATGTTCGACGGTTCCTCCATCCATGGCTGGAAGGGCATCGAAGCCTCCGACATGATCCTGATGCCGGTCGACGACACCGCCGTGCTCGACCCCTTCACCGAAGAGCCGACCCTGATCCTGGTCTGCGACATCATCGAGCCGAGCACCATGCAGGGCTATGATCGCGACCCGCGCTCCATCGCCAAGCGTGCCGAAGAGTTCCTCAAGAGCACCGGCATCGGCGACACCGTCTTCGTCGGCCCGGAACCCGAGTTCTTCATCTTCGACGAAGTGAAGTTCAAGTCCGACATCTCCGGCTCCATGTTCAAGATCTTCTCCGAGCAGGGCTCCTGGATGACCGACGGCGACGTCGAAGGCGGCAACAAGGGCCACCGCCCGGCAGTCAAGGGCGGCTACTTCCCGGTCCCGCCGTGCGACCACGACCACGAAATCCGTACCGCCATGTGCAACGCCATGGAAGAGATGGGCCTGGTCATCGAAGTGCACCACCACGAAGTGGCGACTGCCGGCCAGAACGAGATCGGCGTGAAGTTCAACACCCTGGTCAACAAGGCTGACGAAGTTCAGACCCTGAAGTACTGCGTGCACAACGTGGCCGACGCCTACGGCAAGACTGCCACCTTCATGCCGAAGCCGCTGTACGGCGACAACGGCTCGGGCATGCACGTACACATGTCCATCTCCAAGGATGGCAAGAACACCTTTGCGGGCGAAGGCTATGCCGGCCTGTCCGATACCGCCCTGTACTTCATCGGCGGCATCATCAAGCACGGCAAGGCGCTGAACGGCTTCACCAACCCGTCGACCAACTCCTACAAGCGTCTGGTCCCGGGCTTTGAAGCACCGGTCATGCTGGCCTACTCGGCCCGCAACCGTTCCGCCTCGATCCGCATCCCCTATGTGTCGAGCCCGAAAGCCCGCCGCATCGAAGCACGCTTCCCGGACCCGGCTGCCAACCCCTACCTGGCCTTCGCAGCGCTGCTGATGGCCGGTATCGACGGCATCCAGAACAAGATTCACCCTGGCGATGCAGCCGACAAGAACCTGTACGACCTGCCGCCGGAAGAAGCTGCCAACATCCCGCAAGTCTGCGGCAGCCTGAAGGAAGCGCTGGAAGAGCTGGACAAGGGTCGTGCGTTCCTGACCAAGGGCGGCGTTTTCTCCGACGAGTTCATCGATGCCTACATCGAGCTGAAGTCCGAGGAAGAGATCAAGGTCCGCACCTTCGTTCACCCGCTGGAATACGACCTGTACTACAGCGTCTAAGCAGCGCGGCAAACCCTCGCGACCTGCTCGCGAGGGTCTTGCTGATGAAAGGCCTCCTTCGGGAGGCCTTTTCGTTTTCTGCCTGTCACCGCAGTACCTCTGGACTGCCGGCCGACTGGTGAACCGCAAATACCGCCAGTTGCGCCTGCTTGCCCGCCCCATACCCACCTCATCGCGCCGCGTTGCTGCATGCATCCGATATCTGGCGATTCTCGCCGCGGGCGAAAACCCCGACCAACGTCCACCGTGGAACGGACACGACAGCCCAAGCCCATGCCTGCCTACCGGCACGTGCGCCAGCGCACCGCGGAGCTGGTCTGGGCCAGCTAATATGGGCATCATCGGTCGATCAGACCCTCTCCCTGTAGCTGGAGCTTCCCATGCCTCGAGTACTCGCCTTCCTGCTGCTCGCGCTGGCTTTGCCGGTCAGCGCGCAGATCTACAAATACACCGATGCCAATGGCAACGCGGTCTTCACCAACCAGCCGCCCAGTGGCGTGCAAAGCGAAGAGGTGAAGATCCAGCAACCCAATACGGTCAAGGTAGCGCCAAGCAAGCCGCTGGACAGCGATTCGGGCAGCACCGACGAGCAGACCCAGGATGCCTACGAACGCCTCGAACTGACCAATATCCCCGATGATGAAGCCCTGCGCGCCAACAATGGCACCTTCAGCGTCGAGGTCGCGATAGAACCCAAGCTGATGGACAACCACAGCCTGCGCCTGCTGCTCGACGGCGAGCCCTATGGAAAGCCGACCACCAGCACCAGCCTGGAGCTGGTAAACATCGATCGCGGCGAACACAGTCTTGCCGTTGAGGTATTGAACGCCAACGGCGAGTCGCTGCAGCAAAGCGCCGCCACCACCATCACGGTGCAGCGCGTCAACGTGAATACCAGTCCGGCGCTGCGCCCGAAGCCCACACCAGTACCCACCCCGAAGGCGACGCCCTGAAATGGTGCGAAGCATTCTCTGCTGCCTGCTGCTGATAGCGCTTCCCGCCACTGCCGGGGTTTACACCTACATCGATGCCGAAGGAAACCGGGTGTTTACCGACAGACCGCCGGACAACCGCCCGGTGGAGCAGATCCAGCTCGCCCCTTCCAACCGCATGGACGCCGCGCCGGTCGCGCCACCCACTCGGGTATTGACGGCGCCGACCGAAGATCAGCGCTACGAGGTGCTGCGCATCCTCGCTCCTGCTCCGGACGCAACCATCCGCGACAATGCCGGCAATCTGATCGTGACCGCCACCAGCGAACCCTCGCTGCACCCTGGACATTCGTTCCGCATGGTTCTCGACGGCACAGCTTCTGCCCCCCAAAGCAGCCCAGTATTCCCCCTGAGCAATGTCGACCGCGGCACCCACCTGGTGGCCATCGAGATCATCGACCAGGACGAGCGGATCATCGAGCGCACCCCCGCCCAGCCCTTCCACGTGAAGCGCATCAGTCTCGCCGACAAGCGCAGGGTCAACCCGTGCAAGAAGGAAGACTACGGCGTGCGTCCGGAATGTCCGCTGAAGGACAAACCCAAGGAAAAGGACATTCGCTTCCTCCCCTTCATGTAGTCTTGCACCATGATGGTGCTAAAAACCTGACCCGCCCCGCCGCGCTCCCCATTTTGGTTCGCCTTGCCGGCCCGCCGTGCGCCGGCAAGCGGCGCAATCACCGAATTGTCGCGTGGTGACGCGTCTTTTCAGGGCCTTGGTTTGCTTCTTGCATTTTCCGCCCTACTCCCGGAAAGGCTGCCCATGACGATCAACGATTCCCTGCACCGATTGCTGCTCGACAACCTGACCACTGCGACTCTGTTGCTGAATGCCGAGCTGTGCCTGGAATACATGAACCCCGCAGCAGAAATGCTGCTGGCAGTCAGCGGCCAGCGCAGCCACGGCCAGTTCATCAGCGAGCTGTTCACCGAGTCGCCGGAGGCACTGGCATCGCTGCGCCAGGCGGTAGAGGAGGCCCATCCGTTCAACAAGCGTGAAGCGGTGCTTACCTCGCTGGCCGGCCAGACCCTGACCGTCGACTATGCCGTCACGCCGATCATCAACCGCGGCCAGACCCTGCTATTGCTCGAAGTGCATCCGCGTGATCGCCTGCTGCGCATCACCAAGGAAGAAGCGCAGATCTCCAAGCAGGAGACCACCAAGCTTCTGGTCCGCGGCCTGGCGCACGAGATCAAGAACCCGCTCGGCGGGATTCGCGGAGCAGCCCAGTTGCTGGCCCGTGAACTGCCTGACGAGTCGCTCAAGGACTACACCAACGTCATCATCGAGGAGGCCGACCGGCTGCGGAATCTGGTCGACCGCATGCTCGGCTCGAACAAGCTGCCGTCGCTCTCGGTCACCAACATTCACGAGGTGCTGGAGCGGGTGTGCAGCCTGGTCGACGCCGAGAGCCAAGGCCGCATCAACCTGCAGCGCGACTATGACCCGAGCATTCCCGATCTGCTGATCGACCGCGAGCAACTGATCCAGGCGGTGCTCAATATCGTGCGCAACGCCATGCAGGCGCTCGCCTCCCTGGGCGAGCTGGGCAGCGCATCGCTGGGCCGCATCAGCCTGCGCACACGCACCCTGCGCCAATTCACCATCGGCCATGTGCGGCACCGCCTGGTGGTCAAGGTCGAGATCATCGACAACGGCCCGGGCATTCCGGCGGAGCTGCGTGACACCCTCTTCTACCCGATGGTCAGCGGACGGCCGGACGGTACCGGACTGGGCCTGGCCATCACCCAGAACATCATCAGTCAGCATCAGGGCCTGATCGAATGCGAGAGCCATCCCGGCCATACCGTGTTCTCGATCTTCCTGCCGCTCGAACAAGGAGCCACTGCGCCATGAGCCAAACCGAAACCGTCTGGATCGTCGATGATGACCGCTCCATCCGCTGGGTGCTGGAGAAAGCACTGCAGCAGGAAGGCATGAATACCCAGAGTTTCGACAGCGCCGAGAGCGTGCTCGGCAAGCTCAGCCGCCAGCAGCCGGACGTCATCATCTCCGACATCCGCATGCCCGGCTCCAGCGGTCTCGACCTGCTGGCACGCATCCGCGAGATGCACCCGCGCCTGCCGGTCATCATCATGACAGCGCACTCCGATCTGGACAGCGCGGTGGCCTCCTATCAGGGCGGCGCCTTCGAGTACCTGCCCAAGCCGTTCGACGTCGACGAGGCGGTTTCGCTGGTCAAGCGCGGCTATCAGCACGCCCAGGAACAGCAGGGGCTGGAGGCGCCGGTCGAGCAGCACACCCCGGAAATCATCGGTGAAGCCCCGGCGATGCAGGAGGTGTTCCGCGCCATCGGCCGCCTTTCGCACTCCAACATAACCGTGCTGATCAACGGTGAATCCGGCACCGGCAAGGAGCTGGTGGCGCACGCCCTGCATCGCCACAGCCCGCGTGCCGCCGCGCCCTTCATCGCGCTGAACATGGCGGCGATTCCGAAAGACCTGATGGAGTCCGAGCTGTTCGGCCATGAGAAAGGCGCCTTCACCGGCGCAGCCAACCAGCGTCGCGGCCGCTTCGAACAGGCGGACGGCGGCACCCTGTTCCTCGACGAGATCGGCGACATGCCGGCGGAAACCCAGACCCGTCTGCTGCGGGTGCTGGCCGATGGCGAGTTCTACCGCGTCGGCGGGCATACGCCGATCAAGGTCGACGTGCGCATCATCGCCGCGACCCACCAGGATCTGGAAAACCTGGTACGCGAAGGCAAGTTCCGCGAGGACCTGTTCCACCGTCTGAACGTCATCCGTATCCATATCCCCAGACTGTCCGACCGCCGCGAGGATATCCCCGCGCTAGCCCGCCATTTCCTCAGCCGTGCCGCGCAGGAGCTCACCGTCGAGCCCAAGCTGCTCAAGGGCGAGACCGAGGAGTACCTGAAGAACCTGCCCTGGCCGGGCAACGTGCGCCAGCTGGAGAACACCTGCCGCTGGATCACTGTGATGGCGTCGGGCCGCGAGGTGCATGTCGACGACCTGCCGCCGGAGCTGCTGCATGCGCCCCAGGAAAACCAGGTCGCCAGCAACTGGGAACAGGGTCTGCGCAACTGGGCCGACCAGGCGCTGAGTCGCGGTCAGTCGAGCCTGCTCGACATCGCCGTGCCGGCGTTCGAGCGGATCATGATCGAGACCGCGCTCAAGCACACCGCCGGCCGCCGCCGCGACGCCGCCCTGCTACTCGGTTGGGGCCGCAACACCCTGACGCGCAAGATCAAGGAACTGGGCATGAACGTCGATGGAGATGACGACGACAGCGACGAGTAGAGCCCAGGCGTCCGTTCTCCGACCGACATTTCGCTTGTTGGGCCTCGCGGCCCAATCTACTTCGGCCGGGCGGAGCTCAACGTCGTAGGTTGGCGCCGAGCAACGCGAGGCCCAACACAACGCAGCCCTGGAATACCCCCGCAGCTTCCATAAGAAAGCGTCCGCGACCAGCCCGTGCCACAAGGCAACGTTGCCCAACGGCATCCAGACCGCCGCAATCTGCGCTTCGCGAAAGATGGCGTTTCGAAGAGACCGCCCCTTCTCGTTGGGCCTTGCGGCCCAACCTACTTCGGCCGGGCGAAGCTCAGCGTCGTAGGTTGGCGCCGAGCAAAGCGAGGCCCAACTTAACGCAGCCCCAGCCGGACGCCGCCAACCCGAGTCCTGAGAAAATTTTCACGTCATACCGAGCGCCGTAACAAAACTGGCATACCAAATGCTTAGTATCTGGCAACTCCAGTTTTGGGGGCCTTGGTACAGGCAGGCCGGGGAATCCCCTCTTTTACAAACGCCAGAAGGGCCGCATCAGCGGCCCTTCTGCATTTCTAGCGATAGAGCTCGCGGCGGAAGATCAGCGGCGGCGAGCCCTGGTAGATGCCGAAACTCGCCAGACCGCGTGCACCCTGGCGTCCAGTGCCATTCCAGTCGTACAGCAGCCACGCCGGCAGCCCCGGCAACTCGACCTGCAGCGAACCATCATTACCCGCTCCGGGGGCGCTCAGCAGGATCTGTCCGACGCCTGCCGTGGGTCCGCTGCGACTCGGCGTCGTTTCCCCTGCGGTCAGATTGCCGGTAAAGGTGCCCGCAACCGGTGCAGGATTGCCCAGCAACGGGGCAGAGCAGGTGTCCTGCGGCTCGACCTGAAACGCTCCATCGCGCCAGCTTTCGATGCGCAGCGGCAGACTCAGCCCCTGCAGCTCGGAGCCGTGGGCGTTGCCAACGCTCAGACGACCGAGGCGTAGCTCGCTGCCGCTGAAGGTGAAGGAATAGGGCTGGCAGCTGGTGCCGCCATAGCAGGCGCCGTCCTGATCGGTGAGCTCCGCGGCGGAAAACGACTGTCGCGCGAGAATGTTTGCTGGCGCATCCTCGCTGCCGGGGCTGGAGGCAGAGCCGTAGACGATTTGCCGGCCAGCCCAGACGAAGGTTCTGGCACCGTCTCCGAGCAGCGAATCCTGCTGCGTCGCGGTCATTGTGCCTTGCGCAGCCAAGCGCCCGTTAAGCGTCGGGCGACCAGTAATCTCGGAAGCCGGGACGGCCAGAGTCGCCGGCTGGGTCAGCCGCCAGAACAGTCCACGATCATAGTTGTTGGTCACCGCGCCCTGCCGGTTGCGTCCGGTTACGGTGAGATTGGGATTCTGTGCGAAGTCGATCGGCTGATCCTGATAGCTGAAGGCTCCGCACGCTGGCTGTAGCGCGGCGGTTCCCTGCACATCCAGCGAAGCAGGAATGATTCTGCCAACCAGGCCGCTGCTGCCTCCACTGATCGACTCGCCGAAGTAGGTCGCAGGCGTCGCGACAAGCCTGAAGACGCCAACCTCCGACAGAGTACTGCTGACACTCGTTTGAGCACCAAGCACATGGCTGTAGCTCAGCGGCGTCAGGGTCCCTGGGCTACCTGGCGAAGGCGCCACCAGTTCGCTGGACAGCGCTATATTGGCGAGCCCGAAATTCGGCGTGGTGATATTGCCGCTACACAGCGCCTCGGCGGTCGTTGCCTCACCATCCGACTGCCAGCCCACAGCACGAATGCGTAGCGGAAAGCTGTCGCCAGCGCGCGCCGAGAAAGCTGGGCACGCGGAGCTCACCCCGGCTGCGGTGCAGAGCGAATCGGTCTGCAGACATAGCCCATAGGGCTTGGCCAGGAAAGGATCGCTGCCGGTCATGTTGAGCCCATTGTCGCCGGTCGATGCGCTACCGCTGTAAGTTGCAGTCAGACGCATCTGCCCCGCATCGTCGTAGCGAACCGTCAGCGAAGCGCTCCCGGTGGCGTCGAATGCGAGACCGATCGCGACCGGACTGCTCCCAACCCCGGTGCCATTGACCACTACCGGCTGGGTTCCGCTGCCGGGATCAACATACGAAGAGCTGAACTGCAGCGTCCGGGTGACGTTGGCAAAGCTCGGCACGCAAAGCTGCGCGTTGTTGCTCGAGCGTACTGCCCGCAATGGGATGTTCGCCTGAGGCCGAGCAGAAAGCAGCGTCGGCACATCGAAAATGAAGCCGCTCTCGGCATAGGTGATCCGGCAGTTGGCCGTCGAGCATACCGGCACGCTCAGCGGCTTGGTCGCTGGCACCGAACCGGTGACCCCGAGCGTGACGGTACCGACGGTTCCGCTGCGCAACTGCGCGTTGGCCACCCCACCACTGAAGCTGAGCACATTGCCGCCATTCACCGATGCCGGTGCGGTCGCGGTCCAGCCGCTGTTCGGCGCCAAAGTGACCGTTACAGGGTCGGTAAACAGGCTGCTGCAGGCGCTGTCCAGGCAGGCACGGACGGTTACTGGCTGCGGATTGCAGGTCACCGCATCGCCGGAATACTCGAAGCGGAAATGGTCGATCTGCTGGCCGATCGCCTCCAGCCGATCCGCGCAGAAGCTCAGATCGTCCAGCTCGTGAATGTTGTTCGACCCACCGGTAGAGCCGGTGAAGGTAACGAAGAAGTTCTGCGGCAGGGCCGCCTGGCCGGCTTCGGCCTGGGCGTCGAAGGGCGCGATCAGGGTGGTGAAGCCCGAGCCGGTATTGCGCTGGACGCTGACCAACGTCCGTCCGGCGACCCGACTGTCGAGGGTAATGCGATAGGTGTGCCCCGGACCGGGGGTCGTGCCGGACACGTCCACACCCGGATTGAGATTGGCCGCGGTGCCGCGCAGATAGCGGTAACCCGTGGTGCCGCTGCCGGACCCGCGAATGGACACCGAGTCCGCCCGGGCGCCTGGCCCGCCCACGCGCGTCTCGCTTGGGTTGGAGAAGTTGCCGAACTCGTCCAGCGCGATACCGAGCCAGCCGCCGGAAAAGCCGCTCGTACCGTTGAGCTGCGCGTAGCCCAGCGAGCCGCCATAGCCACCTGGCTGAGGCGTGACGGAAGCATCCGAGAAGATCACCGCTACACCATCGGCGCCCGAGCCGCTGTAGGCGTAGTACTTGAATTCGATCTCCACCAGGTTGCCGGCGGCTGGCACCAGCCGTTGCACGGTGGCACCGGTGGCGACGTTGCCGCTGTTATCCGTCAGGCGCAGGCGATTGTTGATGATGCGCGGCGTGCCGAAGCTGCCGTTGCGGCTGGTCACGGCCCAGTCATCGCCCAGGCTGGAGCGGTTGAACCTGTCGTTCAGACAGCTCGGCACTGCCGCTGGCCGACAGGCATTGGCGGGAGTGGAGTTCGGCAGACAGGTGCCGGTCACCGTGCTGGGGCTGTTGACGAAGATCGTCGAATAGTTGGGCGCCGTGAAGTCGCCGAAAGCGGTGGTGCTGTTGAGCGTCACCGCCCCACTGACCGTGGTGACCGTGATCGGAAGCTCGGCGCTACCCAGCGTGCTGTTGCTGAAACTCGCCGAACCCGCTCCCGTGACACTGCCGGAGATCATGGTCACACCGCTGAACTGGGCGGTGTTATTGGTTGCGTGGAAGTTTCCCTGGATGGTTCCGCCAGTGATGCTCAGGCTGGACGAATCCGAACGCGCGCCACCGAGCAGGTTGGTGCCGTTGCTGGTAACCGTGCAGCAGCCGCTGCGTACCAGACCGTTGATGCTGCCGCCCGTCAGGCTGATGCTGCCGTTTGTGGAGGTCAGCGTTCCGCTCACCACCGTGCCATTGGTCGTGATCGAACCTGCGCTCTGTACCAGACCCTCCAGGTTGCTGGCACGCAGATCGAATGCCCCGCTGCCGGTCACGTCTCCGCTCACCGTCATGCCGTTGGTAGTCACGCCATTGCCGCCAGACACGGCGCCAGCCACGCTGCCGTTGCTCAGGTTCACCGAGCCATTGGTCGAAACCGAGCCGCTGATGGTTCCACCGCTGATGTTCAGCGCAGCGCTGTTACCGCTGACCGAGCCGAAGATCTGGTTGTTGCTGCCGGAGAGATTTACCGCACCGCTGCCAGTGGTGATCGAGCCACGAATCGTGTTGTTGCCTGACCCATCAATGGTGCCGAAGGTGGACTCCAGCGAGATGTTCTTCGCCGACGTGCCTACGGTGACACCGCTACTGAGGGCAAAGCCGCCATTGGCAACCACCCGGATATCGCCCAGACCTTCCCAGAACACCGTGGACACGCGAAGCACATCCCCGGCGGCCAGCACCACCCGGCCGCTACAGGTAAAGGTACTGCCCGACTGGCTCCAACTGCCGGTGCAGGGCGGAGGCGAGATGGGGTTGAAGAGCGTGTCGCTGCTGAAGGTATAGGTTGCCGCCCAGGCCGGAAGGCTCAGCAGACTGAGCGACAGCAGCAACGCACGCTTGATCATGACTGCCCCCACTGCTGTTCAGGCGCGCCCAGGGCGATAGGGGTTGGGGTGGCGGATGCACGGAGCAGGGAGCACACAGGCGCGTCACCTACAGGGCAAGCAGGACTCATGGCAACTCCACGACTGCAGTCAACTGGCGATAAGCGTAGTCCGGGCTTCCCGCTGCCGCGTACTGCGCGGTGGCGGTGATCTGACGAAAGTTGACGGTCTTGTTCTCTTCCGCCACTGCTCCGGCCGAGGTGGCGGCGCAGGTGACGGCAATCGAGAAACCTTCCAGGGTCAAGCTACCTGCGCAGCTCTGCCCTGCCACCGCCCGGGCGATGCCCCACTCCAGTCCCGCCTGGGCCATCTGGTAGGCGCGAGCCTGCTGCAGACCCATGCTGTTGGTGGCGCTCTGGGTCACTGACAGGCGTGCCATGACCGCGATCACCGCAGCGATGACGATGATGATGAACAGCGCGGCCACCAGACCGAAGCCACGCTGGCGGGCATCAGGGCGCATTGTCGACGTGCACCTGTTGCAGTAGGACGATTTCTTCATTGCTCTTCTTCAATGTCAGACGCAGGCTGACCAGCCCGCCGCGGGTGCTGGTGCCGGGGGAATAGCTGAACTGGCAGGCCGCCACCGAATCGACCAGCACGGAACTATTACCCGCGCTGTAACTGTAGGTCGCCGCCAGGCTGCTGAAGGTGGCGCGGCGCACGACCCCCGTGCCGTTGCCGGCAGCATCGGTACCGGCGTTGTCGCAGCGGTAACCCACCACATCGCGCGCCAGGTAGAAGCGGTGCTGCGGCGAGGCGAACTTGAAGCGGAAGTTGTTTGCCGCAGTGCCGCCCAACGCGAGCGCGCCCGACGCGTGAGAGAAGGCCACCCCACTGGGCGTGATCACCGCAGGCGCGGCGCTGCTGTTCTGGTTGAACGGCGGCCAGACACTGTCGCCGAGCGAGCTGGTGCCGATGTTGTAGATCACCATCCAGCGCGCCGTCGCCACCTGCGCCGAGTTGAGACCAGGGCTGAGCACCTCGATGCTGCAGGCGCCGCTGGGCGGACAGCGCGGCGGGTCGAAGCGCACCCCGGCGCCGCCATGCTGGTTGGCCCGGTAACGGCCGGCCTGGTCGATCAGCAGCAGCTCGATGGTCTGAGCATCGCGGGCGCGCAGGGTATTCGGCACGGCCAGACGTACGTCGCGCGCCATGCGATTGAGTGCGGTGGCGGCGAGATCGACCAACTCGGCACGCCGGCTCTGGTCGACGAAGCTCTGCAGCGGATTGCTCAGCACACTGGAGATCATCACCGCCACCACCCCCGCCAGGGCGATCACCATGATCAGCTCGACCAGGGTAAAGCCGCGCGCCCTGCGCCGGGCGCCGCCGTTCATCGCGCGAGCAGTGCTCATCAGTAGCGCGCCCGGTAGCCGACCAGCGCCAGGTCCTGGCCGAGAGGATCGGTGACGGTCACTTGGATGCGCAAGGCATCCGCCGCCGACAACCCGCTGACCGTGAACGGCGCCACCTGCAGCTGCACGCGATAGCCCTCGAGACCGGCAATCGGCGTGGTGGAAAAGGCATTGCGCGGCGCCAGTGGCTGCCCGCCCGGATAGCTCAGGCCGTTGTAGTCACAGACGTCATCGAAGCTGCCGCGACCGGCGCCATTGGCCGAAGCGGGGCAGTTGTTGCTCGTGGGGAACGCCTGCAGGCTGACCTCCTCCAGATAGGCTTCGGCGATGGCCAGCGCCTGCTGGCGCAGCATCGGGTCGGCCGAGCGTCCGGTGATCGAGGCCATCGCGGTATAGAGCGCGGCCACCGCGATGCCGATGATCACGATGCTGATGATCAGCTCGACCAGCGTCATGCCGCTCTGCCGCTGCCGGGCCGCGCAGGCCAGCGAAGCGGTCGAGGCTCGCGCAGCCCGCGGGGCTCGGCGCAGCGGGCGCGGAGCCGAGAGATACCGCGGCATCAGGGATTGGCCTCGACGAAGCCGGTATCGGCATGCACCGCCAGGCTGAAACCGCCGAGCCGACCGAGCTGGGTGCCGCTGCCGCAGGCCCCGCCGGCCGCCACGCAGCCGCGGGAATTGAAGGTGACGTCCAGCGCCTGCTGCACGCTCACCCCGGAAGGAAGTCCGGCGGCATAGCTGCCACCGGAAGGGTCACTCACTACAGTGCCGGCAGCGATTCCACCGCAGGCACCGGCATAGCTCAGCGCATAACCACCGTTGTCGATCCGCGCGCGGATCGGACAGCCGCTCGACAGCGCGAGCTTCTGCGCGTAGCGCACGGCGGTCAGGCTCTGTTCGAAGTACAGGCGCTCATCGAACACCCGACGATCGAAAAAGCGCGGCCCCACCACCGCGGCAAGAATGCCGAGGATGACGATCACCATGATCAGCTCGATCAGGGTGAAGCCGCGCTGCATGGCGATCAGCAGCCGGTGTCAACAACCGAGATAGTCGGCACAGCACCGGCGGTGGCTGCTGGCTCGGTATAGCTGACCTGGCAACTGGCCGGAGTAGTCGCACCGTTGGCGCTCATGGTCGTTGTTCCGCCGGTAGTGGTAATGGTGAAATCAGCTGCGGTTACGCCCGCAGCGTCAGCAATTGCAGTCGCAGCGGGGTAGCCACTGGTCGCGATCATCGTCACAGTGCCGCCTTCAACGTCGATGCTGGTAAGAGCGGCGTTGTTCTTCGCCAACCAAGAAGCATGTGTAAGGGCTGACGCGGCCTTGACCGAGCCATACGCACCCTGAACGGTCGCCGCGCGCGCGTCGCCGCCGAGGTTGACGAAGCGCGGCAGTGCAAAGGCAGCCAGGATGCCAAGGATCACGATCACCATGATCAGTTCGATAAGGGTAAAGCCTTGTTGTTTTTTCATGGGGGTTCTCTCTTTGTTGATGCAGTGTTTAAGGAGCGATGTAGTTCGTCACAACGGTGCCGTCGGCAGCGTTGTAGACGATGGTGTCGTTGGTACCCTGGGCCTGGTAGGTAAAGGTGCATACCTGGCCGGCAAGGCTGGCGACATAGTCGATATCGGTACCAGCGGCAATGGCGACACGTGGCGCGGAGCCCTGCAGCAGGTTGTTCCAAAGGTCTACGCAGTCACCGGCGGAGCCCAGTGTCGCGCCGTCGGAAATGCCCACCGGCCAACCTGCAGCATTCACGTCGACGTTGCCCGCGCCGAAACCCTGAACGTTGACGTTGGGCGTAGCAATGCCCTTGCCGCGGTTGACCTCCCATTGCGAGCGCACCAGCAGCACCGCCGAGGCCAGTGCGCCGCCCGCGCCGCGTATGGCGGACTCGTGAGCATCGTCGGTCACGTTGATGAAGCGCGGCAGGGCCACCGCCGCGAGAATGCCGAGGATGGCGATGACCACCACCAGCTCGATCAGGGTGAAGCCTTTCTGCTGTTTCATCGGTTTACCTCTCTTGCCGCTGAGTCGGGTCGGAGACCTCGATCGGCACCAGTTCCAGCCCGACCACACTTCCGACGGATTGTGATGCATTTCTCATTTCCTGGGGAACAGCTACCAGGCCGAACAGGTGCAGCTCGTCGCCACTTCGTTGCCGCCGGTCAAAGAAACGGCTGCGGTACAGCACCCAGCGCTGCTGCGGCAGGTAGTACCAGCAACCGCGCTCCGCCCGCTCCATCAACACCAGCTCGCCGCAGTAGTCGTCCGGTTGCCAGCGCAGCAACGCGAAGGGGTTTTCCTGCAGCGCCGCTTCGGCACCCTGGCCGCCCCGCGCAACACCCTCAGCCACCAGTCCATTGAGGCTAGCCGCCAGACTCGCCAGGGTCGCCTCGTAGGCCCGCTGCTCGCTGACCTGGAGGATCCGCCAGCCAAGCGCCGCAACGGCCGGCAACAACATGACCGCGAGCAGCAGCCACCCCCGAAAACGCCAGGAGCGCACTGCCAGCTCCGTATCGCTCATCAGCCGCCGCCCTTGGCCGCCGACGCCAGTTCCCACATCGGCAGGAACACCCCCAGCGCCAGCACCAGCACCATCGCGCCCATGGCGACGATCAGGATCGGCTCGATGGCATCTGCCAGCTGCTTGAGGTCGTAGTCCACCTCCTGTTCATAGAAATCGGCGACCTCGACAAAAAGATCGTCCAGCGCGCCGGTTTCTTCACCGACCGCCATCATCTGCAGGACCAGCGGTGTGAACAGGCCGCTGTTGGCCGCCGAACGGGTCAGCGCCTCGCCGCGCTCGACGCTCTCGCGCATGGCGATGATGGCCTGGCCGATGTGCCGGTTGCCGACGCTGGCGCTGTTGATCGTCAGGGTCTGCAGCAGCGGCACGCCGGCGCGGTACATCATCGCGAAGGTGCGGGTGAAGCGCGCCAGGGCGATGCGCTCGAAGACCCCGCCAACGATCGGCAGGCGCAGTTTCCAGCGATCCCAGATCAGCGCGCCCTCATCGGTGGCGATCCAGCGGAAGAAGGCGTAGAGCCCGCCGATCAGCGCCAGTAGCATCGCCCACCACCAGGCCTGGAAGAACTCCGAGGTGCCGATCAGCGCGCGGGTGGCCCAGGGCAGCTCGGCCTTGAACTGGGCAAAGACCTTGGCGAAGGCCGGGATCACGAACAGGTTGATGATGGTCAGCGCCACACCCATGGCAGCGAGGACGAAGATCGGGTAGCGGGTGGCCTGCTTGATCCGCTTGCGCGTGTCGCGCTCCAGCTCCAGATAGCTGGCCAACTGGCGGAAGGCCTGGTCAAGCTGACCGGTGTTCTCGCCGACGCTGATCATGCTGACGAACAGCCGGTTGAACACCTTCGGATGGGCATGCAGCGCTACCGCCATCGCCTGGCCGCTCTCCAGGTCGTTGCGCACCTCCTGC
Source organism: Pseudomonas mangrovi (assembly GCF_003052585.1). Classification (GTDB taxonomy): domain Bacteria; phylum Pseudomonadota; class Gammaproteobacteria; order Pseudomonadales; family Pseudomonadaceae; genus Aquipseudomonas; species Aquipseudomonas mangrovi. Next base: position 25,403 of record NZ_QASN01000017.1, read on the forward strand.
AGCACCTCGCGAAAGTACAGGTTGCGGTTGGACTCGCCGAGGCCGGCGATGGCGCGAATGATCGGCACGCCGGCCTTGGCCAGGCTGTACATCTGCCGGCAGAAGATGATCAGTTCTTCCAGGTCGACTTTCTTGCGCCGCATCTTCTCGCGCAGCACGGCCAGCACGTCGACCTCGGCCGCGCGCTCGGCCTCCACCGTCAGCGGGGTGATCTGCTTGGCCAGCAGCTCGCCAGCCACCGCATCGGCGCTGCTGGCATCGAGGGTGCCGCTGACCTTCTGCCCGCGCGCGTCACGCCCGGTATAGCGGAACTGACTCATGCCGGACGCCCCCGAATACTCATGCCGGCACCTCATCGGCCAGGGTCGCGCAGACCTTCAGCACTTCATCGACACTGGTCACGCCCTGCAGCGCATAGTCCAGCGCGCAGGCGGCCAACGGTCGGTAGTGCACCTGCCGACGCGCCGCCTCGGCGAACTCCTGCGGGTCACCCCGGCGCAACGCGGCGATCAGCGGTTCATCCAGCTCGAGCAGTTCATAGACGCCGATCCGGCCGCTGTAGCCGCTGTTGTGGCACTGGTGGCAGCCGCGCCCGCGCATGAAGCTGCGCCCCGCCAGCGAGCTGCCATGCAGCGCCTCCAGCCAGGGCAGCTGGCGCATGTCGGCCTCGTGCGATTCGCCACAGTTGGGGCAAACCTTGCGGATCAGCCGCTGGGCCAGCACCGCGTTCAGCGCGGTGGCGACCAGGAAGGGCTCGACGCCCATGTCGATCAGGCGCATCGCCGAGGTCATGGCGTCGTTGGTGTGCAGCGTCGAGAGCACCAGGTGACCGGTCAGCGCTGCACGCAGGCCGATCTCGGCGGTTTCCTGGTCGCGAATCTCGCCGACCAGCACGATGTCCGGATCCTGACGCAGAGCGGCGCGCAGGACGCGGGCAAAGGTCAGCTCGATCTTGGCGTTGACCTGGACCTGGTTGACCCGTGGCAGCCGATACTCGACCGGATCCTCGACGGTGATGATCTTCTTCTCCGGACTGTTCAGCTCGGAGAGCCCGGCATAGAGCGTGGTGGTCTTGCCCGAGCCGGTCGGGCCGGTGACCAGTACCATGCCGTGCGGGCGCTGCAGCAGCAGACGGAAACGCTCGAGAATGTTGCTCGGCATGCCGGTGCCGGAGAGCTGGAACATGGTGCCACTCTGATCCAGCAGACGCAGCACCACCGACTCGCCGAACTGCACCGGCATGGTCGAGACGCGCACGTCGATGTTGCGATTCTTCACCCGGATATTGAAGCGACCATCCTGCGGCAGGCGCTTCTCGGAGATGTCCAGGCCGGACATGATCTTCAGGCGCATGACCAGCGCCGACGCGACCCGCTGCTCCTTCATCACCTGCTCGTTGAGCACCCCGTCGATGCGCTGGCGGATGCGCACCAGGCCCTCGTCAGGTTCGATGTGCACGTCGGACGCCTTCATCTGCACGGCATCCTCGAACAGCGTCTGCAGCAGGCGCACCACAGGCGCGTCGCTGTTGTTGTCGGCCCCCAGCGCGCCAAGGTCGAAGTCGCTGCCCTGCAGCTCGCCTTCCAGCTCGCCGGCGATCGAGGCGATTTCCTTGGTGCGTCGGTAGACCTGGTCCAGGGTCGCGAGCAGCTCGGCTTCGCGCACCACCGCCGGCGAAACGCGCTTGTGCAGCAGGCGCTCGATCTCGTCGAGGGCGAACAGATCGAGTGGGTCGGACATGCCGACCAGCAGGCCGTCGCCCTGGCGCGACAGGATGATGACCCGGAAGCGCCGCGCCACCGCCTCCGGCAGGCTCTGCACCAGCTCGGCGTCGAACTTGTAGTGACGCAGCTCGACGAAGGGGATCTTCAGCTGTTCCGAGAGCGCCTTGAGCAGCTTGGATTCGTCGACGAAACCGAGATCGACCACGGTGCGGCCCAGCTTGGAGCCACTGCGCTTCTGTTCCTGCAGCGCCAGCTGCAGCTGGGCGTCATCGATCAGGCCGGCCTGGATCAGCAGATCACCGAGGCGGACTTTGCGCTGGCGTACGTCTTCCTGGCTCATCGCCGTCCTCCCAATGCCATGGCTCGCTCGCTGGCGAAACGCCGCGAGGCCTCGTCCAGACCGATGCCCTGCAATGCCATTCGATAGTGGCGTGCCGCGTCGGCGTCACGACCGAGCTGTTCCAGGGCAACCCCCAGACCCAGCTGCCAGGTCGCCTGACTGGGACGCAGGGCCACCAGTTGCTGATAGAGATTGGCGCTGCGCTGCCAGTCGCTGTCCTGCTGGTAGAGCGCCGCCAGCAGTGCGTGATAGGCACTGTCGCGGGCCAGCGGCGGCGCGTGCTGTTCAAGGGTCGCCACCGCTGCAGCCTTCTCGCCGCGCTGCAACTGGCCGCGGGCCAGCAGCATGCGCAGCTCGCTGTCATGCGGGTTGGCGGCAAGCCTGGGGGTAACCCAGTCCTGCAGTTGCTGCAGCTCACCGGCGGCAAGATAGGCACGGGCCAGCCAGCGGGTGATTTCAGGATCGGCCGGGCGGGCCCGCTGCAGCGCCTGAAACTCACGAATGGCGCGGCTGTGATCGCCGTCCTGCAGGGCCTGGCGTGCCAGGCTCAGTGCGTCAGGCACATGGCTGGAGATGCGCAGATCGGGATTGCGCGGTGCAGCAGGCGCTGGCGCTGGCGTAACGGGCGCAACCACCGGCTCTACGGCGACAGCCGGCTCACGCGCCGGCACCGGTCGGCTCATCCACTCCGGCACCTGAGCCTCCTGCTCCTGCACAGGCTCCGCGATCGGCAGGCTCAGAGGTTCGGCACTTTCCTGCCCATGGGCCTCGGCCAGCGGCACCTCGACCCACAGTTGCCAGCGATCACCGGCGCGCTCGAGGCGGTCGCTGGCTTCGATCTCGCCACTCAGACCGACCAGCAATACCTGCACCGCACCGTTGCGATTTTCCACTCGCCAGGACAGGCTGCGACCATCGCGCTGCACCCTGCCGCTCTGGGTTTCACCTGCCAGCTCGACGTCAGTGAGCAGCAGGCTCACCGCGCCGCTCTCCTCGACCCGCCGATAGGACACCGAGCGATCCAGCAGCAGCTGCAGGACGAAACGCCGACCGTCGTGCTGCGGCAACACGTCCAGCACCTGCGCCGGCGCCGGCACGGGCGCGGCGACCACGGCAGGCTCGCTGACCGGCAGTGGCAGCGGCTGCACCGGGCCACGCACCAGGCGACCGAGCATCAGCCCGACCAGCACGGCGATCAGCACCACCGCAGCGAACCAGATACTGCCGCGACGAATGCGTTCGTAGCGTTCGCGACGGCTGGCGGCGACTTCGTCGACGGCGTGCATGCCGCTCAGCCGCAGTCGTTCCTCCGGGCCGGCGCGGCGCTCCTCCAGGTCACGCAGCATGTCGTTGACCAGGCTCATGGCAGCACCTCCGCCAGCGGCGCGAGCCACGGCCACGCGCCCACCAGCAGCAGGACCGAAACGCCGCAGGCAGCCAGGCCCCAGCCGAGCCGACGCCAACCGCCCGCTGCAGACCTGCAGCCTTCGGTATCGGCGATCGCCCGGCGCACCTGGGGCCTGTCGACCCGCCGGCGTCCCTCGCCGAAAGCAACCATCAGCGACTTGTTGGCGAGGATGTTGAGCAGCCGCGGGATGCCGCCGCTGGCACGCACCAGCAGCCTGACGGCCGCCGTGGAAAACAGCGGCTCACCGCGATAACCGGCCACGGCCAGGCGCTCCTGCAGATAGCGGGTGGTATCGGTGACATCCAGCGGACGCAGCCGATAGGAGAAGGTGATGCGCTGGCGCAGCTGGCGGAAGTCCTCGCGCGCCAGGGTCTGGTCCAGCTCCGGCTGACCGAACAGCACCACTTGCAGCAGCTTGCTGCGCTCGGTCTCCAGGTTGGTCAACAGGCGCAGCGCTTCCAGCGTATCGTGGCTCAGCGCCTGCGCCTCGTCGATCAGCAGCACGGTGCTGCGGCCCGCCCGCGCCAGCTCGATCAGGCGCCGGTTGAGCGCTTCGAGCAAGCCGTGTTCATCCAGCTGCGCAGCCTGCTCGATGTCCAGCTCCAGAGCCAGCGCCTGGCGCAGGGCCAGCGGCGTGAGATGCGGATTGGGCAGGTAGGCGAGCTGGTAGCGAGCGCTGTTCAGCCCGTTGAGCAGGGCACGGCAGAGCAGGGTCTTGCCAGTGCCCACCTCGCCAGTGACCTTGATGAAGCCCTCGCCCTCGGCCAGCGCCACGCGCAGCAGATTCAGGCAGGCCTGATAAGGCGCCAGCTGGACCAGAAAGCCGGTATTGGGCGTCAGCGCGAAGGGTTTCTCGCGCAGACCGAAGAAGGCCTGATACATGCCTTGCCTACCTCAACTCGCGGAAGGTTTCGGCGCTCTTGCGCAGTTCTTCAAGCCAGGTGTCTTCGCCGACCACCTGCGGACGCATCAGGATGATCAGCTCGCTCTTGCGCAGCGCCTTGCGCTGCTGCTGGAACAGCGGGCCGACGATCGGCAGCTTCGACGCCCAGGGCAGATTGGCGTCGGTGTTCTCATTGGCGTTCTGCAGCAGTCCGCCAATGACTACCACCTGGCCGCTGCGGGCCCGCACGATGGAGTCGGACTGGCGGGTAGTGGAGAGTGCCAGGGGCAGGTTGAAGACGTTGTCGCTGCCGCCCAGGCGGATGCTCTTGTTCTGGTCCTCGACGCGACTCACGGTTGGACGCACGTGCAGGGTGACCTGATCGTTCTCGTCGATCTGCGGCGTGACATCCAGCGAGATGCCGGAGAAGAACGGCGTCAGGGTCACGTCCAGGTCCGGCGCTGTGGTGCCACCGGCCAGCGAGGTGGTGGTGGTGGACACGTCGGTAACGAAGTACTCGTCGGTGCCGACCTTGATCACCGCCTTCTGGTTGTTCAGCGAAGAGACTCGCGGACTGGACAGCACGCGCACCTCACCCTGAGTCTCGAGCAGCTGGATAACCCCCTCGAAGTTGCCAAAGTCGAAAGTCATGCCGAACACCCCGCCGACGCCATCCGGCCCCTGAACCGGGATATTCGGCACATTGACGCCGTTGGCCAGGGTACTGAAGCCACCCAGCCCGATGCCCTTCTGGCCCTGCAGGAAGCTCCAGTTGACGCCCGACTGGAAGCCATCGGAAAGCTCGACCTCGAGGATCTTGGTCTCCAGGATCACCTGGCGTTGCAGATTGCGCTGGGCCTGACGCAGAAACTCCTGCACCGACTGCTGGTCGGCGCTGGAAGCCCGCACCACCAGCAGACCCGCTTGCGGATTGACCACCACCTTGTTGGTCTCCTCGGTGCCGATGATCATCGCGATCACGGTGCTGACCTCGTTCCAGAAGTCCGCATCGCTGCGGGTGATCAGTTGGCTCGCGTTGACCGTGTTCGAGGTGCTGCTGGTGGTGGTCCCGGCTGCGCCGCTACCGGTGTTTTCACTGGTGGTGGCCTGACCCGAACTGACGCGGGTATCGGTGCTTCCCAGACGCTGCACGTTCAGGTAGTTGAGATCGTAGGTCTTGGTGATCGCCTGGTTCGGCATGATCTGGTAGCCATAGGGCGTACGCCGGTAGTCATAGCCGTAGCTGTCGCGCACCGCGGCCAACACTTCCTCGAGCGTCACCCGGCGCAGGGCGAAGGTGATCTCGCCACTCACCCCCGGATGCACCACCAGGTTCTGCCCGGCACTGTCCATCAGACTAAGAAAGAACTCGCGCGCCGGCATGTCGCGCACTGCGACATCGAAGCGCGCGGCACTGGCGGCGCCCGCCGCGCCACCCAGCTCCAGCGGCGGGATCAGCGCCGCCTGGACCGCCGCCGGCGGGGCGGTGCGGGTGGCGCTCTGCGCCAGGCTTTCCTCGAACAGGCGGTTGCTTTGTTCGTAGAGCTGCTTGTCGCCATCCTGGAAGGTCTGGCAGGCACCAAGCAGCCCGGCCAGCGCGATCAGGCTCAGGCGTGACGGGAGTTTTCGCGTCATGGACTTCATCGACTCTCCTGGAAGATGGGGGCCGCCAGGCGCAGCCACTCGCGGCTACCCTGGCGTTCGACCAATACGGCTTGGGGGCGGATCTCGATGACCCGCGCCTCGAAAATGGATTCACCGACCGCCAGGCTCTGGCCGTTGATCACCGCCCGCGACTGATTGCGGTTGCGCATCACCGCGTACAGTTGCAGCGCCTGCAGGGGTGCCTGCTGCTCGGTCGCACGGGGTTCTTCGCTGCGCGACGCAGGCGGTGCTGTCGGATCGGCCGCCCAGGCAGCGCCGAAAACACCCAGTCCGAGCATGTATGCGAGCAATCTAGACACCAAGGAACCTCGCTGATCGGCTCAGGGTATGCAGGCGCAGAGTGATGCTGGCGCGCTTGTGTCCGGCCTCGCCGACCTCATAGTCCAGACCGTCCCAGTAGACGCGGAATTCGCTGCCCTGCAGCGCCACCAGGTAACTCAGCAGATCGAAGTAGCCGCCTTCCAGGCGCAGTTCCAGGCTGTGCTTGTGCAGCACGACCGCCGGCGCTTGCTCGGCGCCCTGCTCGGGTTGAACAGAAGCCGGCGCGGGAGCGCCGAGGCGCAGCGGCTCGCTGGAGGTTTGCAGCTCGACCAGCTGCAGGCCCTTCTGGTTGCGCAACAGCTCCTGCAGCAGCTGCTTCATCCGCTCCGGCGGCAGCAGCACCTGGGTCTGTGCCTCGATCCGCCGATCCAGCTGGACACGCTGCAGCTCGGCGCCCTCCAGCGCAGCGCGCAGCGGCAGATTGGGGTCGGCCGCCAGGCGCGCCTGCAATTCCTGCACGCCGTTACGCGCTTCCAGCTCACGTGTATCGGCCAGACGCTGGCGCAGCTGCTCGGAGGCAATTCGCGCAGACAGCGGATCGAGCACCAGCAGCATATAGAGCACCACCAGGACAGCGGCAGCCACCCCGGTCGCCAGCCACTGTTCGCGTGGGCCAAGACCCTTCCAGCGTTCCAGCCACTTATTCATCACCGGGCGCTCCCTTGGGACTGGAGGACAGCTCGAAGCGCAGCAACCCGTTATCCTCACGCTGCACGTCGAGGCGAGCGAACTGCCGCTGACGGAATGCGTCGCTGCGACCCAGGCTTTCCAGATAGGCCGGGATCAGCTCCTGATCCTCGGTCAGGCCGTCCAGACGCAGCTCGCTGGTGCCTTCGCGCAAACGAATACGGGTCAGCCACAGACCTTGCGGCGGATGCCGGTCACCCAGCGCCGAGAGGATCGGCAGGAAACCGCCCTGACGGCTGCGCGCCTCGCCATCGAGATAGTCGACCAGCTGCTGCAACTGCAGATTGAAACGTTCGCGCTCGGCCAGTTGCGGCACCAGCGCCGGATCGAGAACCGGCTCGACGAACGAGCCCTGCGCCTCGGCCAACTCCCCGTCGGCCTGTACCGCCCGCAGTTCCGCCGCGGCTGCCGCCGCGCCGGCCTGATTGCCTCGCCAGACGTGCCACAGAGCATGCAGCAGCAGTATCAGCACAAGAGCGGCAAAACCCACCAGCAGCAGGCGCGGGTGAGGACCGGTGCGGCGCTCACGCTGGAACTGATAGAGGTTGACGTTCTGCATCAGTCAGCCTCCTGGCGCAGGGCCGCGCCGACGGCAGCCAGACAGTAGGCCTGTTCGCTCTCGTCGAGCTCGGCGGCCGCCTGGCCGGGAAACAGGTCGCGCAACTCGAGCGCCTGCAGGTTGACCGCAAGATTCGCCCGCAACGCTTCACGGGCCCGATCGCCCTCACGCTTCATCGGTAGCAGCAGCAGGCGACTGATATAACCCTTGCCCAGCTGACTTTCGAAGTAGTCGAGTGAGCGCTGTACCTCCAGGATCATCCCGGCCAGATCATCCCCGAGCGGGGCCAGGCCCTGCTCGATGCGCCGCGCCATGTACAGCTCGGCACCGTTCTGCACGCAGATCAGCCCCTCGCTGGTGCGCAGACGCAACAGGCCCAGATTGATGCCGTCCGCGCCCGCCAGCAGGCCGACGTTGCGCAAGGCCATCTCGGTGATGTCGATGCACTGCAGAGTCAGGCCGGCGTGATTGATCAGGTGGCGGAACTGCAGCATCGCCGTCTTGGCGAAGGTTGCGCAGTAGGCCATGCGCGAGCGTCCGCGATAGGCATCGGCGGGTAGCGCGAAACAATCCATGATCTGCTCGTCGATGGGCTCGCTGATCATCTCGCGCAGCCGCCAGCGCATCGCATCACGCAATTCGGCCGGCTCGACCTCGGGGCTTTCCATCAACAGCAACTGGTAGGTGGCAGGGTGCAGCACCAGATTGACCGGCAGCCCCTCGAGACCTGCACTGGAAACCATCTTGCGCAGGGTGTCGAGCTGTGCGGCGGGGGCACAGGCACGGAACTCGCAATGGCGCAAAGAAGGCGCGGCCCCGGGATCGCGCGCGACCCACGCCAGGGCAATGCCCTCGGGGCCTGTCTCGACTCCCAGCAGCCCCTTCTTGGAGCTTTTATTGTTGTGCTTCAGCAAACCAAACAATGGTCTTCCCCAGAAGCCCTGGTGCGCTGTCTGCCTGACACCGCCCGTGGACCGTCAGCCTGTAGAATGCGGCTGGTCGATCATCCCTGAGTCCCGCCGATGTTCCATGTCGTTCTCTTCCAGCCGGAAATTCCCCCGAATACCGGCAACGTCATTCGCCTCTGCGCCAACACGGGCTGCCATCTTCACCTGATCGAGCCACTGGGGTTCGAACTGGACGACAAGCGGCTGCGCCGTGCCGGACTGGACTATCACGAATACGCGACATTAAAACGCCATCATTCGCTGGCGGACTGTATCACGGAAATCGGAAGCGACAGAATATTGGCATTCACTACCAAGGCTAGTCGCAACTTCAGTGAATTCCAGTTCCGTCCCGGCGATGTATTCCTCTTCGGCCCCGAGAGCAGCGGGCTGCCACTCGAGGTACGCGAGTCGATTGCCGAAGAGCATCGCCTGCGCCTGCCAATGCGCCCGGGCTCGCGCAGCCTGAACCTGTCCAATACCGTGGCGATCACCGTCTACGAGGCCTGGCGCCAGCAGGGCTTCGCCCTCGAATAGCCATTCTCGACGACCAGCACACTACGCCGTGTTGACCCCTGGCAATGGAAACCCTGAAACGACGAAGGGCGTCCCATTGGACGCCCTTCGAGCATTGCCACAGCGGCTCAGGCCTGGGCCTGGCTCGCCTGCAGACGCTCCATTTCCTGCGCGTAGAGCGCATCGAAGTTGACCGGCGCGAGCATCAGTGCCGGGAACGAGCCCCGGGTGACCAGGTTGTCGAGCGTCTCGCGGGCGTAGGGGAAGAGGATGTTCGGGCAGAAGGCGCCGAGGGTGTGGCTCATGGACGCCGGGTCGAGCCCCTTGATCAGGAAGATGCCGGCCTGTTGTACCTCGGCGATGAAGGCAACTTCTTCACCGGTCTTTACCGTGACCGAAAGGGTCAGCACGACTTCGTGGAAATCGCCTTCGAGCGCCTTCTGCCGGGTATTCAGGTCGAGCGCAACGCTGGGCGCCCACTCCTGGCGAAAGATCTCCGGGCTTTTCGGTGCTTCGAAGGACAGGTCGCGCACGTAGATGCGCTGCAGGGAGAACTGCGCCTGTTCGTTCTGGGCAGCACCGTTGGTAGTTTGTTCAGTCATTTGGCAGAGCCTTCTTGTTCGTAGGGAGGTAGTCAGTCTTGCAACAGGGCGTCCAGCTTACCCTTGCGTTCCAGCGCGTAAAGGTCGTCACAACCACCCACATGGGTGTCGCCGATCCAGATCTGCGGAACGCTGGTGCGACCGGCACGCATGCTCATTTCCGCGCGCAACTGCCGGTCACCGTCGACCGAACGCTCTTCATAGGCAACCTGCTTGCTGTCGAGCAGCTGCTTGGCGCGAATGCAGTAGGGGCAGAAGCTGGTGGTGTAGAGCACGACCGGACGCATGTCACTTCACCAGCGGCAGGTTGTCGCCACGCCAGGAGGATATCCCGCCGGCCAGCTTGGCAGCCTCGAAACCGGCCTTGCGCAGCTGGGCACTGATGCTGCCGGAATGTTGACCCATCGCATCGACCACGATCAGGGTCTTGCCCTTGTGCTTGTCGAGCTCACCCATACGCGCCACCAGCTTGTCGTGAGGAATATTGATGGCATCGACAATGTGTCCGCCGGCGAATTCCTTCTTCGGTCGCACATCCAGCACAACACCCTGCTCGCTATTGACCAGAGCGGTCAGTTCCCGGGTACTGAGGCTCTTGCCGCCTTTGCGCATCTCGCTGGCGAGCAACAGGGCCAGCAGAACCACGAAGGATCCGCTGAGCACATAGTGGTTGGTGGCGAATTCGATCAGTTGAGCAAGCATCAACGGCTTCCAGAGGGATAAAATGCCGGCCAGTATACACAGCGCAAAACACCGCCCAAAGCCTCGGCCGGTTGCCATTTGACGCAGCAACGCAGTTCACCCCGAAACGCCGGCCAATGACGGGCCACCGTGACGCAGGGCGCAGCGCCGCTTAAACTGTCGAACCTTTTTTACCGCCGCCTGCCCAATTCCGCGCACCGTGCCGCGACCCGCGCAGAGCACTCGACCACCCGTATCAAGCGAGCCGCCACATGACTGCCACGCCCAAACCCGTTGTCCTGATGATCCTGGACGGCTTCGGTCACAGCGACGACCCACAATACAACGCCATCCATGCGGCACAGACGCCCGTCTATGACCGGCTGCGCGCGACCCAGCCGCACACGCTGGTTTCCGGCAGCGGCATGGATGTCGGCCTTCCAGACGGGCAGATGGGCAACTCCGAGGTCGGCCACATGAACCTGGGCGCCGGACGCGTGGTGTATCAGGACTTCACCCGGGTGACCAAGTCCATCCGCGACGGCGAGTTCTTCGACAACCCGACTCTCTGCGCCGCGTTAGACAAGGCCGTGGCGGCCGGCAGGGCGGTACACATCCTCGGCCTGCTCTCCGACGGCGGCGTCCACAGCCATCAGGACCACCTGGTCGCGATGGCCGAACTGGCCGCCCGCCGCGGCGCCCAGCACATCTATCTGCATGCCTTCCTCGACGGCCGCGATACACCGCCGAAAAGTGCTCAGCCGTCCATCGAGCTGCTCGACGCCGCTTTCGAGCGTCTCGGCAAGGGCCGCATCGCCAGCCTGATCGGCCGCTATTTCGCCATGGACCGCGACAATCGCTGGGATCGCGTCGAGCAGGCCTGGAAGCTGATCGTCGACGGCCAGGGTGAATTCTCTGCCGCTACCGCCAGCGAAGGCCTGGCAGCGGCCTACCAGCGCGGCGAGAGCGACGAGTTCGTCAAGGCCACCACTATTGGCGCAGCCGCCCCGGTCGCCGATGGCGATGCCGTGGTGTTCATGAACTTCCGCGCCGACCGCGCCCGCGAGCTGAGCCGCGCCTTCGTCGAGCCGGGTTTCGCCGAATTCTCCCGCCAGCGTGTACCGGCGCTGGCCGGCTTCGTCACGCTTACCCAGTACGCGGCAAGCATCCCGGCCCCCAGTGCCTTCGCCCCCGAGTCGCTGGACAACGTGCTCGGCGAGTACCTGGCGAAGAACGGCAAGACCCAGCTGCGCATCGCCGAGACCGAGAAATACGCCCATGTCACCTTCTTCTTCTCCGGCGGCCGCGAGGAGCCCTTCGAAGGCGAGGAGCGCATCCTGATCCCCTCGCCCAACGTCGCCACCTACGACCTGCAGCCGCAGATGAGCGCGCCCGAAGTCACCGACCGCATCGTCGAAGCCATCGAGCAGCAGCGCTACGACGTGATCATCGTCAACTACGCCAACGGAGACATGGTCGGCCACACCGGCGTATTCGAGGCCGCGGTCAAGGCGGTCGAATGCCTGGACGAATGCATGGGCCGCATTGTCGCGGCGCTGGAGAAGGTCGGCGGCGAGGCACTGATCACCGCCGACCACGGCAATGTCGAGCAGATGGAAGACGAGTGCACCGGCCAGGCCCACACCGCGCACACCTGCGAGCCGGTGCCCTTCATCTATGTCGGCAAGCGCCAGGTCAGCCTGCGCGACGGCGGCGTACTGGCGGATGTCGCACCGACCCTGCTGACGCTGCTCGGGCTGCCGCAGCCAAGCGAGATGACCGGCCGCAGCATCGTCGAGCTGCAGGATTGAGACACAGCTCCCGTGCCGACGACGGCAGCGTAAGCGCAGCTATCGTCGGCAGCCGGTAGGCGCTTTTTTAGGCATACTACGCTCCACGCGAACCGACGGTACCGACGCCTTGACGCTCCGCATCCCGATTGCCCTGCTGCTCGCCTGCCTGCTCGTTCCGGCTATCGCCGATGAACGCGCGCAAACACGCGAGCAACTTGAAGCGGCGCGCAAGGACGTCGCCGAGCTGAAGCAGTTGCTGGAAAAGATCCAGCAGGAAAAGTCCGCCCTGCAGCAGTCGCTGAAGAAGACCGAAACCGAGATGGGCACCCTGGAGAAGGAGGTCCGCGAGCTGCAGAACGAGCTCGGCGACGGTGAGAAGGAGCTCAAGCGCCTCGACCAGGAGAAAAAAAAACTCCAGAGCGCCCGTGACGAACAGCAGCGCCTGATCGCCGTACAGGCCCGCGCCGCCTACCAGAGCGGCCGCCAGGAGTACCTGCGATTGCTGCTCAACCAGCAGCATCCGGAAAAGTTCTCGCGCGCCCTCACCTATCACGACTACCTCAGTCGCGCGCGCATCGAACAGCTCGACACCTTCAATGAAACCCTGCGCCAGCTGGGCAACATCCAGGCCGACATCGACCGCCAGCAGGCCGTACTGCTGGTGCGCAAGAGCGAGCTGGAAGAGCGCACCGGCAAGCTTGGCGAAGTGCGCAAGGAGCGACGCCTGGCGCTGGCCAAGCTGGAGCGCCAGCAGGGTGACCAGAACCAGCGCCTGAAGACTCGTCAGCAGGAACAGGCGCAGCTCGACAGGCTGCTCAAGACCATCGAGGAAACCCTCGCGCGCCAGGCCCGCGAGGCCGAGGAAGCCCGCCGCCAGGCTGCCATCGCCGCACAGAACCCTACGCCGAGTACCGCAGCCTCAGGTCCGCGAGTGGCTACCGGCAGCAGTGTTACCGGGCCTTTCTCCCGCGCCCGCGGCCAGTTGCCGTGGCCGGTCGACGGACAGCTGGTCGCCCGTTATGGCACTCCGCGCGGCGGCGACGCACGAACCAAGTGGGACGGCGTGCTGATCGGCGCCGGTGCCGGTACCCAGGTCCACGCCATCCACGCCGGTCGCGTGGTCTTCGCCGACTGGCTGCGTGGCGCCGGACTGCTGGTGATTCTCGACCACGGCGATGGTTACCTGAGCCTCTATGGCCACAACCAGAGCCTGCTCAAGGAAGCCGGCGCCCAGGTCCGCGCCGGCGAGGCGATTGCCACGGTCGGCGCCAGCGGCGGCCAGGACGCACCGGGTCTGTATTTCGCCATCCGCCAGCAGGGTCGTCCGATAGACCCGGCCCAATGGTGTCGCACACAGGGATAGCCGCTCGTTGAACAATTTTTTCGAGACAGCCGACAGTAGACAGCGACCGGCGCAGATGGCCGGCGATGACCTCAACGCAGCGTTCAGCCGCCCGGCGCCCAGGCTACCAGCCGGCCGTGTGCCCCCCTCATTTCTGGAGTTCGCCATGCCGTACGCCCGCCCCCTTCGCCTCACTTCGCTGGCTCTGGCACTGGCGCTGTGCTCGCCGGCATGGGCCGCAGAGCCGGACCCGACTCGCGAGCCCGCCTCGCTGGCGCCGATTCCGGTCCCGCCCAGCGCGTCGAACGCAGCACCGCTGCCGCTCGACGAGTTGCGCACCTTCGCCGAGGTGATGGATCGCATCAAGGCGGCCTATGTCGAGCCGGTCGACGACAAGACTCTGCTGGAAAACGCCATCAAGGGCATGCTCAGCAACCTAGACCCGCACTCCGCCTACCTCGAACCCGAAGCCTTCCAGGAGCTGCAGGAAAGCACCTCCGGCGAGTTCGGCGGCCTGGGCATCGAAGTCGGCATGGAGGATGGCTTCGTCAAGGTGGTGGCCCCGATCGACGACACGCCTGCGGCGCGCGCCGGCATCGAGGCCGGCGACCTGATCATCAAGATCGACGGCAAGCCGACCAAGGGCCTGTCGATGATGGAAGCGGTCGACATGATGCGCGGCAAGGCCGGCAGCAAGATCGAGCTCACCCTGGTGCGTGAGGGCGGCAAGCCATTCGATGTCGAACTGACCCGCGCGGTGATCAAGGTGCGCAGCGTGCGCAGCCAGCTGCTCGAGCCCGGCTACGGCTACCTGCGCATCACCCAGTTCCAGATCAACACCGGCGGCGAAGTCGGCAAGGCGCTCGCCGGGCTGAAGAAGAGCAACGACGGCAAGCCGCTGCGCGGCCTGGTGCTCGATCTGCGCAACAACCCTGGCGGCGTACTGCAGGCGGCGGTCGAGGTCACCGACCACTTCCTCAAGGACGGGCTGATCGTCTACACCAAAGGCCGCATCGCCAACTCCGAGCTGCGCTTCTCCGCCGACCCGGGCGATGCCAGCGAAGGCGTGCCGCTGGTGGTGCTGATCAACGCCGGCAGTGCCTCGGCCTCGGAAATCGTCGCCGGCGCCCTGCAGGATCACAAGCGCGGCGTGGTCATGGGCACCGACAGCTTCGGCAAGGGTTCGGTGCAGACAGTCCTGCCACTGAACAACGACCGCGCGCTGAAGCTGACCACCGCGCTCTACTACACCCCCAGCGGTCGATCCATCCAGGCCCAGGGCATCGAGCCGGACATCGAGGTGGCGCGCGCCAAGCTGACCCGCGAGCAGGAAAACGAAAACCTGCGCGAGGCCGATCTGGCCGGGCACCTGGGCAACGGCAACGGTGGCCCGGACAAGCCGAGCAGCAAGAGCCGCAACGCGCCGCCGCGCCTGCAGGATGACGATTATCAGTTGGGCCAGGCGTTGAATCTGCTCAAGGGTCTGAGCGTTACCCGCGGCGACTGATCGCCGACATGCAAAGCCCGGGCAACACCCGGGCTTTTTTGTTCCTGCCGGCGGCCGCTCAGCGCACCACGATCCCACGCGCGGCCATGTAGGCCTTGGCTTCCGGGACGGTGAATTCGCCGAAATGGAAGATGCTCGCCGCCAGCACCGCGTCGGCCTTGCCTTCGGTGATCCCGTCAGCCAGGTGCTGCAGGTTGCCGACGCCGCCGGAAGCGATCACCGGGATGCCCACCGCCTCGCTGATCGCCCGGGTCACGCCGAGGTCATAGCCGCTCTTCACGCCATCCTGATCCATGCTGGTGAGCAAGATCTCGCCGGCGCCGAGGTCTTCCATCTTCTTCGCCCAGAGCACGGCGTCCAGGCCGGTCGGCTTGCGCCCGCCGTGGGTGAAGATCTCCCAGCGCGGTGGCTCGCCAGGCTTGGAAACCTTCTTCGCGTCGATGGCGACCACGATGCACTGCGAGCCGAAGCGGTCCGCGGCCTCGCCGACGAACTCCGGGGTAAAGACCGCGGCCGTGTTGATCGAGACCTTGTCGGCGCCAGCGTTGAGCAGGTTGCGGATGTCCTGCACGCTGCGCACGCCGCCACCCACGGTCAGCGGGATGAACACCTGGCTGGCCATGCGCTCGACGGTATGCAGGGTGGTGTCCCGGCCGTCGACGCTGGCGGTGATGTCGAGGAAGGTGATTTCATCCGCACCCTGCTCGTCGTAGCGGCGGGCGATCTCCACCGGGTCGCCGGCGTCACGGATGTTCTCGAACTGCACGCCCTTGACCACGCGGCCGTTGTCCACGTCGAGGCAGGGAATGATGCGTTTGGCCAGGGCCATGACAGTCTCTCTCGTAGGGTGGACAACCGCGCAGCGTTGTCCACCGGGTCAGCGGATGCTTGGTGGACAAGCGCAGCGTGTCCACCCTACGGCTGAAGCGGGCTCGCTTAGCGAGGGCTTCAGATCACTTTCAACCTTTGAAGTTGTCGCAGAACGCCTGCGCCTCGGCGACATCCAGGGTGCCTTCGTAGATCGCCCGGCCGGTGATGGCGCCGACGATGCCCGGCGTGCGGGTGTCGAGCAGTTTCTGGATATCTCCGAGGTTGTGAATGCCGCCGGAGGCGATCACCGGGATGCGGCTGGCGTTGGCCAGGGCCACCGTGGCCTCGACGTTGCAGCCCTGCATCATCCCGTCCTTGGCGATGTCGGTGTAGACGATGGCGGACACGCCGTCAGCCTCGAAGCGCCGCGCCAGGTCGGTCGCCTGAACGCTCGACACCTCGGCCCAGCCGTCGGTGGCGACGAAGCCGTCCTTCGCGTCCAGACCAACGATCACCTTGCCCGGGAAGGCCTTGCAGGCCTCGGCGACGAACTCCGGCTGCTTGACCGCCTTGGTACCGATGATCACGTAGCTGACGCCCGCGCGAACGTAGTGCTCGATGGTTTCCAGCGAACGAATGCCGCCGCCGATCTGGATCGGCAGGTCCGGATAACGCCGGGCGATGGCGGTGACCACCTCGCCGTTGACCGGCTGCCCTTCGAAGGCGCCGTTGAGGTCGACCAGGTGCAGACGACGGCAGCCGGCCTCGACCCACTTGGCGGCCATGGCCACCGGATCGTCGGAAAACACCGTGGCGTCGTCCATCAGGCCCTGGCGCAGACGCACGCAGGCGCCGTCCTTCAGATCGATAGCGGGGATAATCAGCATGTCTGCAACCTGTTCAAATCAAGTGTCGGATTAAAGGGTCAGCTCTTCTCGAGTGCCCACAAGTCGCTTTCGATGCTCTCGAACCTTTCCTTCAGGTGCGTCTGCACATCGAAGATCGCCTTGTTGTAGTACAGCGGCGCAATTTCCCGGGCGAACAGATCGAGCACTTCCTGGGCCTCGAACGAGCCAAGCTCCAGCTCGAAGCGCTGCTCAAGAAAGCGCTTGATGACCTGTTGCGCGCTCTGCTCCTGGGCAGGATCCAGCGTCAGCACTGCAGCCTTGAGCTTGGCTCGGCTCACCAGCGGCCATCCCAGCCGACGAAGTTCTGCAGCAGCTGCAGGCCATGGGTATGGCTCTTCTCCGGGTGGAACTGCACGGCGAACTTGGAGCCTTCGGCCAGTGCCGCGGCGAAGTCCTTGCCGTAGTGAGCGCCGCCGACCACCTGCGCCGGCTTGCCGGCCTCAATGTAGTAGCTGTGCACGAAGTAGAAGCGGCCGCGGTCGGGAATCTCGTGCCAGAGCGGGTGCTCGACCGTCTGCTCGACTTCGTTCCAGCCCATGTGCGGCACCTTCAGGTGCTCACCCTCTTCGATCATGTCCTTGCCGAAGAAGCGCACGTGCCCTGGGAACAGGCCGATGCCGTCCACCCCGCCGTTTTCCTCGCTGCGCTCCATCAGCGCCTGCATGCCGACGCAGATGCCGAGGAACGGGCGATCGGCGCTGACCTCACGCACCAGCGCATCGAATTCCAGGCGGCGGATCTCGGCCATGCAGTCGCGGATCGCGCCGACGCCGGGGAACACCACCCGGTCAGCCTCGCGGATCACCGCTGCATCGCTGGTCACCAGCACCCGACCGGCACCCACGTGTTCGAGGGCCTTGGCCACCGAGTGCAGGTTGCCCATGCCGTAGTCGATGACCGCGACTGTCTGCATCAGAACCCACCCACCCAGAATTCTTGCCCGCGTTGCTGCTCAAAAGCGCACCAGGCAAGGCGCGGAACGCAGCCAATGGCGCTCCCATTGGCAAGTTTCGCAACGCCGCATGGTGCGCTTTTGAGCGCAACCCTGCGGGCCGGGGCTGCTTTTTCGCAGCCCTGCGTTAATCGTCGTTCATTTGGAATAACCAAACTTCTCTCCTCTTGCCTTGCGCTGCGAAAAAGCAGCCGCCGGCGCGGGCATTAATTCTGGGTGGGTGGGTTCTACAAACAACCCTTGGTCGACGGCATCTGCCCGGCCATGCGCTCATCCAGGGTCACGGCCATGCGCAGGGCGCGGCCGAAGGCCTTGAACACCGTCTCGATCTGGTGGTGGGTGTTGGTGCCACGCAGGTTGTCGATGTGCAGGCTGACCAGGGCGTGGTTGACGAAGCCCTGGAAGAATTCCTGGAACAGGTCGACGTCGAAGCCGCCGACCACCGCGCGGGTGAAGGGCACGTGCATCTGCAGGCCCGGGCGACCGGAGAAGTCGATCACCACGCGCGACAGCGCTTCGTCCAGCGGCACGTAGGAGTGGCCGTAGCGGGTCATGCCCTTCTTGTCGCCGATAGCCTTGGTGAAGGCCTGGCCGAGGGTGATGCCAACGTCTTCGACGGTGTGGTGATCATCGATGTGCAGGTCACCCTTGCACTCGATGTCGAGGTCGATCAGGCCGTGACGGGCGATCTGGTCGAGCATGTGCTCGAGGAAGGGCACGCCGATGTCGAAGCGCGCCTTGCCGGTGCCATCCAGGTTGATCGAGACCTTGATCTGGGTCTCCAGGGTGTTGCGCTCGACGAATGCCGTACGTTCGGCCATCACCAGCTCCAGAGTGTCTTGCGGAAAGGCCGGCATTATAGGTGCAAACCTCCGCCAGGGGCTACGCGCCCTGCCGTATGGACTGCATCTTGCAGGGCCGCGCCTACCGAGACCGGGGAGCCGACCATGCGCGAACGAGAACTGCCGACCACGCTGCGCTTCATGCTGGCCGCACGGCGCAGCGAGCTGCTGGGCCTGGAAGACCTGGCGCAGACCTGCGAGCTGGTCACCCGCCTGAGCCGGCTGGTGCATGCGCTGCAGAAGGAACGCGGCTACTCGAACATCTACCTGAGCGGCAATGCCCCGCACCACCGCGCCCAACTCGACGTGCTCAGCCTCGAGGTAGACGCGGCGCTGCGCGAGGTACGCGAGGGCTTCGCCCGCATCGATCTGGACGCGATCGGCGGGCCGGACAAGACCCGCCTGTTCACCCGCATCGCCTACGCCCTGCACGGCCTCGACGAGCTGCCGGCGCTGCGCCGACGCATCCGCGAACATCGCCTGAGCATGCACGAGGCGACTGCCAGCCTGATCCGGCTGATTGGCAGTCTGCTGGCGGTGGTGTTCGAGGCCGCCGACACCGCCGCCGACCCCGAGACCACGCGCAGCCTGGTGGCGCTGTTCAACTTCATGCAGGGCAAGGAACTGGCCGGACAGGAGCGCGCCATAGGCGTTGCCGGCTTCGCCGGCGGCCACTTCGAGCCCGACAAGCTTGAGCGTCTGGAACAGCTCTGGGAGGCGCAGGAGCGCTGCTTCGCCACCTTCTGCCGCTTCGCCGGACCGGACGCCCTCGCGCTCTGGCAGGCACTGCTCGAGAGCGACGCCGGCAGCCAGGCCTGCCGTATGCGCGAGGTGGCACGTCGCGCCGGACCGGACAACAGCTTCTCGGCCGATCTGTGTGAGCTCTGGTTCGAGCTGCACACCCGGCGCATGGACGCGATGAAGCACGTCGAAACACGCCTGGAGCAGGATCTGCTGCAGCGCTGCGGCGAAAGCATCGGACGCATTCGCAAGGACCTGCTCAGTCACCGCAAGCTGCTCGACGGCTTGGCCGACATGCACGCCGCCGCCGAGCAGGCGCGACTGTTCAGTGTGCAGGCCAGCGATCTGGACGCCCCACCCGCGGACGGAATGACCTCGATGGTCGCCCGCTCCACCCTCGAGCTTCTGCAGAACCAGACCCAGCGCATGCAGGTGCTGCGCGACGAACTCGACGACGCGCGGCGTGCGCTGGACGAGCGCAAGCAGGTGGAACGCGCCAAGCAGACGCTGATGCGCGACCGCCAGCTGAGCGAGAGCGAAGCCTATGCCGCGCTGCGCAAGGCAGCGATGGATCAGGGGCTGAGCATCGAGGATGTCGCCCGCCGCCTGCTCGCGCTCAGCGAGCAGCATGAAGCGCTGATCCGGCCGCGCGCGCGGCACTGAAATCAGGCAGCACGCCCGCTTTCGATGCACGCCGAACGGACAACAACCCTACCCGGTCGACAGGGCGTCACGCAGCGCCCGCTCGCGGCCTGTGCCGACCACCCCGGAGCGCGGCCACTGAAGAGCGCAAGCCACTGAACGGATTGAACTAATCCGCTGCGCCGGGCGATTGTCCAGACCACTCTCGCGCCTTTGGCACGGCTTTCGCTAATGCCTTGCCAGGGCAGATTCACAGCCGCCCACACAATCCAGTCAGGACAACGGTGTCCACGCCTGCCGGCTCCAGCCGGTCTGCGTGGCACCGTTTTTTTTCGCCCAGAGGAAAGCGGACATGACCGACAAGCCGAGCAAAGAAGACCTGGAAAACCCCTCGATGGCCTCGCGCCGTCGCTTTCTCAAGAATTCCCTGCTCGCCGCTGGTGGCGTCGCCCTGTTCGGCGGCATGCCGCTGGCCGGTCGCTCCACCGCCTGGGCCGCAGGTGGTGCGCTGGAAACCACCAAGGCCAAGCTCGGCTTCATCGCCCTGACCGACGCCGCGCCGCTGTTCGTCGCCGACGAAAAAGGCTTCTTCGCCAAGTACGGCATGACCGGCGTGGAAGTGCTCAAACAATCGTCCTGGGGCACCACCCGCGACAACATCGTCCTCGGCTCGGCCAACAACGGCATCGACGGCGGTCACATCCTCTCGCCGATGCCCTACCTGATCAGCGCCGGCACGGTCACGCCGAACAACCAGCCAGTACCGATGTACATACTCGCCCGCCTGAATCTTGCTGGGCAGTGCATCTCGGTCGGCCAGGAATACGCCGACCTCAAGGTCGGCCTCGACACCCGCGAGTTCAAGAAGGCGCTGGAGGCGAAGAAGGCCAGCGGCAAGAAAGTCAGCGCCGCGATGACCTTTCCCGGCGGCACCCATGACCTGTGGATCCGCTACTGGCTGGCCGCCGGCGGCATCGACCCGAACAGCGACATCAATACCATCACCGTGCCGCCGGCGCAGATGGTCGCCAACATGAAGGTCGGCAGCATGGACACTTTCTGCGTCTGCGAGCCGTGGAACGAGCAGTTGATCAACCAGAAGATCGGCTACACCGCCAACACCACCGGCGAGCTCTGGCACAACCACCCGGAGAAGGCCTTCGCCCTGCGCGCCGATTACGTCGATGCCAACCCGAATGCCACCCAGGCGCTGCTGATGGCCGTGATGGAAGCCCAGCAATTCTGTGAGAAGCCGGAAAACCGCGAGGAGGTCGCGCAGATCTGCGCCAAACGCCGCTGGATCGGTGCACCCTTCAAGGACATCGTCGAGCGCATGCGCGGCGACTTCGACTACGGCACCGGCAAGGTGGTCAAGAACAGCCCCGAGCAGATGCGCTACTGGGACGATTTCGCCTCCTACCCGTTCCAGAGCCACGACCTCTGGTTCCTCACCGAGAACCAGCGCTGGGGCTACCTGCCGCAGGACTTCGACACCCAGGCGCTGATCGCCAAGGTCAACCGCGAGGATCTCTGGCGCGCCGCGGCGACCGAGCTGGGCGTTCCTGCAGCACAGATCCCCACCTCCACCTCGCGTGGGGTCGAGACCTTCTTCGACGGCAAGGTCTTCGACCCGGAAAACCCCAAGGCCTATCTCGACAGCCTGACCATCAAGGCGCTGGCCTGACCGCCCGCGCCACCCGAGGAATTCGTCATGAACGCGAACGTGAAGATCCCCGCGCCCCTCGCGCAATCCGCACCGCCGACGCCCGGCCGGGCACGGCGCATGGCCACCGCCGTCGGCCTGTTCGGCCTGCAGCGGCTGCTGCCACCGGTGGTGATCCTGGCCCTGCTCGGCCTGCTCTGGGAGCTGCTCTGCTCGGGGCCCGGCGCGGCGCTGCCGCCGCCGTCGGTGGTGTTGAGCGAGACCTGGGAGCTGATCATCGATCCGTTCTACGACAACGGCGGCAATGACGTCGGCCTGGCCTGGCAGCTGCTCGCCAGCCTTGAGCGGGTCGCCTACGGCTATCTGCTGGCAGTGATCGCCGGGGTGGCGCTGGGGGTACTGATCGGCCAGTCGGACTGGGCCATGCGCGGGCTCGACCCGCTGTTCCAGGTGCTGCGCACGGTACCGCCGCTGGCCTGGTTGCCGCTGTCGCTGGCGGGCTTCCAGGACAGCCACCCGTCGGCGATCTTCGTGATCTTCATCACCGCGATCTGGCCGATCATCATCAATACCGCCGTGGGCATCCGCAACATCCCGCAGGACTACCGCAACGTCGCCCGGGTGCTGCAGCTCAACAGCATCGAATACTTCACCAGCATCATGCTGCCGGCGGCCGCGCCCTACATCTTCACCGGCCTGCGCATCGGTGTCGGCCTGTCATGGCTGGCGATCATCGCCGCGGAGATGCTCATCGGCGGCGTCGGCATCGGCTTCTTCATCTGGGATGCGTGGAACGCCTCGCGCATCAGCGACATCATTCTCGCGCTCGTCTACATCGGCGTGGTCGGCTTCTGTCTCGACCGCCTGGTGGCCTTCGTCGGCCGGCGCATCACCCGCGGCGCTCCGGCCGCCTGAGGAATCCGACCATGAGCTATCTCTCCATCGAACACCTGGACATGAGCTTCGTGCGCGGCAAGCTGGCCTCGCAGGTGCTCCGGGACATCAACCTCGGCGTCGAGCAGGGCGAGTTCATCTCGATCATCGGCCACTCCGGCTGCGGCAAGTCGACGGTGCTGAACATCGTCGCCGGCCTGCTCGACCCGAGCCTGGGCGGCGTCATCCTCGACGGCAAGGAAGTGCGCGGACCGGGACCGGATCGCAGCATGGTGTTCCAGAACCACTCGCTGCTGCCCTGGCTGACCGTCTACGAGAACGTCGCGGTTGCGGTGAACAAGCTGTTCAAGCGCAGCATGAGTCGCAGCGAAAGGCGCGAGTGGATCGAGCACAACCTGCGTCTGGTGAACATGGGCCACGCGCTGGACAAGTACCCGCAGGAAATCTCCGGCGGCATGAAGCAGCGCGTCGGCATCGCCCGCGCACTGTCGATGAAGCCCAAGGTGCTGCTGCTCGACGAGCCCTTCGGCGCCCTCGACGCCCTGACCCGCGCGCACTTGCAGGACGAGGTGATGAAGATCCAGAAGGATCTGGGCAACACCATGCTGATGATCACCCACGACGTCGACGAAGCGGTACTGCTGTCCGACCGCATCGTGATGATGACCAATGGCCCCTCGGCGACCATCGGCGAGATCCTCAGCGTCGACCTGCCACGCCCGCGCGACCGCATCGCCCTTGCCGACGACCCACGCTACAACCACTACCGGGCGGCGGTGCTGAGTTTCCTGCACGACCGGCATCGGCTGCAGTAGCGGCCGAGACCGGGACCGTCCTCGACAGCGGGTGGACAAGGCTGCGCCATTGTCCACCCTACCAATCGGCACCTCTGAGCGTTCCCAGGCTTCGCGTGGGAACCGCTCTGCGTCTGCGGGACGCGCAGCGCCCCCGGTGCCTGTGCTCACGCGGGCGCTTCAACAGTATCGGAGGCTGTAGGGTGGGTGGACGAAGCCATCCACCAACACTGCGCACGCCGGGCGTATGGCGCTATGCTTGCCCGCTTCCCGCCGCAGCGCAGCAAGGTCGCCATGCCCATCTACGTCGAATCCGTCACCCAACCCAGCCCGCAGGATCGCACCGACCTGGCGAAGATCTACGCCGACGCGCCCGACTGGCTGCTCACCCCGCACGCCAGTGCCGAAGCGTTGATCGACACGGCACTGGCGGACGCCACCCTGATCGCCGGGCGCTTCAACGATCGCCTGCTCGGTGCCGCGCTGCTGGAGAAGTTCGCCGACCGCTGGCGCCTGTCGCACATCTGCGTACGCAAGGTCACCCGCGGCCGCGGCGTGGCTCGCCGCCTGCTCGACGAAGCCCGCCGGCTGGCTACCGAAGCCGGCCAGCCGCTACACCTGGCGGCGCCGCTCGATCATCTGGAGAGCCAGGCCATGGCCGCGCGCTGCCAACTGCCGCTGGAACGCATCTGAAACCACGATGGATAGCATCGATACCCTGATCATCGGCGCCGGCGCCGTCGGCCTGGCCTGTGCCGCGCGCCTGGCGCGCAACGACCGCAGCACGCTGATCGTCGAGGCCGAGCGGCTGCTCGGCAGCCACACCTCAAGTCGCAACTCCGAGGTGATCCACGCCGGCATCTACTACCCGCCCGGCTCGCTCAAGGCCGAGCTGTGCCTGGAAGGGCGCGAACGCCTGTACGCCTGGTGCACTGAGCGCCAGGTGCCTTTCGCGCGCATCGGCAAGCTGCTGGTGGCGGTGGAGGATGACGAACGCGCCGCGCTGGAGCGACTGGCGAGCAATGCCGAGCGTTGTGGTGTGACGGATCTGCAGCCCCTCGACGGCGCCCGCCTGCACGCCCTGGAACCGGCGGTGCGCGGCGTCGCCGCCCTGCTCTCGCCCAGCACCGGGATCATCGACAGCCACGCCTATATGCAATCGCTGCTCGCCGCCGCCGAAAGCCAGGGCGCGCAGCTGGTGCTGGACACACGGATAGAGCGGCTGTGGCGTGACGGCAGCAGCTGGATCGCCGAGGGCGTCAGCGGCGGCGAGGCCTTCAGCCTGCGCAGCCAGCAGGTGGTCAACGCCGGCGGCCTGTTCGCCCAGCAGTTGGCACGGCAGACCGACGGGCTTGCAGCCGAGCAGGTTCCCACGCTGCATCTGTGCCAGGGCCGCTACTTCAGCTACGCCGGGCGCGCGCCCTTTCGCCATCTGATCTACCCGATGCCGGAGGCCAATACCGCAGGCCTGGGTATCCACGCCACCCTCGACCTGGGCGGGCAACTGCGCTTCGGCCCCGACGTGCGCTATCTGGACGACATCGACTACCGGGTGGACCCGGCCCTTGCCGCTGATTTCGCCAGCGCCATCCGCCGTTATTTCCCGACGCTGGACCCGGCGCGCCTGAGCGCCGGCTATAGCGGCATCCGGCCCAAGCTGAGCGGTGCGGGGGAACCGGCCGCCGACTTTCTCATCCAAACTGCCGCGATTCACGGGCTGCCCGGACTGGTCAACCTGTTCGGCATCGAATCGCCAGGGCTCACCGCCAGCCTGGCCATCGCCGAGCGCGTCGCCGCCGCCTTCTGAACCGGGCAGGCCAGGATCGTGAAGCCGTTCGCAGCGGGGTTATACTCGCGCTCCGCCATTTTTCACCCGTCGTCACCACAAGGATTCGTCATGAAAGCGTTTGGCAAACTGCTCGGGCTGCTCATTCTCGGATTGCTGCTGCTCGTGGTTGCCCTGGGTTTCGCCCTCACCCACCTGTTCGATCCCAACGACTACAAGGACGAGATCCGCGCCCTGGCGCGCGACAAGGCCAACCTCGAACTGACCCTCAACGGCGAGATCGGCTGGAGCCTGTTCCCCTGGCTGGGCCTGGAACTGCATGACGCCACTCTTGCCAGCGCCGCCACCCCCGACGCGCCCTTCGCCGATCTCGACATGCTCGGGCTGTCGGTGCGGGTGATGCCGCTGCTGCGCCGCGAAGTACAGATGAGCGACATTCGCGTGGAGGGGCTCAACCTGAACCTGCTGCGCGACGAACAGGGTCGTGGCAACTGGGAAGACATCGGCCGCCCGGCCGAGGCCAGCGCGGCCACCGAAGCCCCGGCAGAACCCACCGCAGAGCAGCCGCAGCAAACCACTCAGGCCGAGCGCGCGCCGATCCGCCTCGACATCGACAGCCTGTCGGTCAACAACGCCCGCGTCGACTACCGCGACGCCCGCAGCGGCAAGCAGTTCAACGTCGAAGGCATCGAGCTGAAGACCGGCGCCATCCGCGAAGGCAGCGAAATCCCGGTCAAGCTCAGCGCCTTCTTCGGCACCAACCAGCCGGTCATGCGCGCGCGCACCGAGCTTGAAGGCCTGCTGCGTTTCGACCGCGCACTCAAGCGCTATCAACTGACCGACATGCGCCTGTCTGGCGAAGCATCTGGCGAACCGCTGCAGGGCAAGACCCTCACCTACGCACTGCAAGGCCAGCTGCTGCTCGACCAGGCGGCGCAGGTCGCCGAACTGAGCGGTCTGAAACTCTCCGCCAACCAGCTGCGCGCGCTCGGCGAACTCAAGATCCGCGACCTGGAAAGCAAGCCGCAACTGAGCGGCAACCTGTCGATCGCCGCCTTCGATCTGCGCGAATTCCTCACCGGTATCGGCCAGCCGCTGCCGCCCACCGCCGACGCCAAGACCCTGACCCATTTCGAGTTCGCCTCACGCCTGAGCGGAACCCAGAACAGCGTCGGCTTCGATGAGTTGACCCTGAAACTGGACGACAGCACCTTCACCGGCAACCTGGGAGTCAGCGACTTCACGACTCAGGCCCTGCGCCTGCAGCTCAAGGGCGACAAGCTCGACCTGGACCGCTACCTGCCGCCGAAAGCCGCCGACAGCGCCGAGACCATCCGCAAGGCGGAAGTGCGCGAAACCGTCGCCGCCGCCGGCCAGAGCGGCAGCACCAACCTGCCCAGCTCACCGAGCCGACAAGCCTGGAGCAACGAGCCGGTGCTGCCGCTGCAGACCCTGCGCAACCTCGACCTGCAGGCTGGCGTCACCCTGGGCAGCCTGCGCATCGCCGAGCACCTGCTGGAGAACGTCGAGCTCAAGGCGCGCGGCAAGTCCGCCGTGATCACCCTCGAGCGCCTGCGCGCCGACGCCTACCAGGGCAGCATCGACGCCAACGCGAAGATCGACCTGCGTCCCACCCCCCCCGAGCTCAATCTGGAGACAAAGATCAGTCGTCTGCAGGTCGAGCCGTTCCTCGCCAGCGACGGTCAGCCGGCGCCGATGAAGGGCCGACTGAATCTGGATGCGCGCCTCACCACCAGCGGCAACAGCCAGCAGGCCTGGGTCGACAACCTCAACGGCAACGCCAGCTTCCTGGTCAGCGACGGCATGCTGGTCGACGCCAATCTCGAGCAGCAACTGTGTACCGCCATCGCCACCCTCAATCGCAAGAGCCTGTCCGGCGAAGGTCGCGGCCGTGACACGCCGTTCAAGGATCTCGGCGGCAGCCTGCAGATCCGCAACGGCGTGGCCACCAACCCCGACCTCAAGGCGCGCATCCCCGGCCTGACGGTCAATGGCAACGGCGACCTCGATCTGCGCGTGCTGGGCATGGACTACCGCGTCGGCATCATCATCGAGGGCGACCAGCGCGAGATGCCGGACGAGGCCTGTCAGGTCAACGAGCGCTATGTCGGCCTGGAGTGGCCGCTGCGCTGCCGTGGTCCACTGGAACTCGGCGCCAAGGCCTGCCGCATCGACCAGGACGGCATCGGCAAGGTTGCCGCGCGTCTGGCTGGCGACAAGCTCAGTGAAAAGATCGAGGAGAAACTCGGCGAGAAGGTCAGCCCCGAGCTGAAGGACGCACTCAAGGGTCTGTTCAACCGATGAGCCCCGAGCAGTTCGGCCAGGCAGTCCTGGCCTGGTACGACCTGCACGGGCGCAAGGATCTGCCCTGGCAGCAGGGCATCAATCCGTATCGGGTCTGGGTCTCGGAGATCATGCTGCAGCAGACCCAGGTCGGCACCGTGCTCGGCTATTTCGACCGCTTCATCGAGGCACTGCCCGACGTTCAGGCGCTGGCCGCCGCCGCCGAGGACGAGGTGCTGCATCTGTGGACCGGCCTGGGCTACTACAGCCGCGCGCGCAATCTGCAGAAGACTGCGCAGATCATCGTCGCCGAGCATGCCGGCGAGTTTCCCCGCGACGTCGAGAAGCTTGCCGAGCTGCCGGGCATCGGCCGCTCCACGGCGGGCGCCATCGCCAGCCTGAGCATGGGCCTGCGCGCGCCCATCCTCGATGGCAACGTCAAACGCGTGCTGGCGCGCTACCTGGCACTGCGGGAATACCCCGGCGAGCCGGCGGCCATGCGCGAGCTCTGGCAGGTTGCCGAGCGCCTCACCCCGCAGACGCGGGTCAACCACTACACCCAGGCGATGATGGACCTGGGCGCCACCCTCTGTACCCGCAGCAAGCCCAGCTGCCTGCTTTGTCCGCTGCGCGACGGCTGTCGCGCGCAGCTGCTCGGCCTGGAACAGCAGTTGCCGGTCAGCAAGCCGCGCAAGGCTCTGCCGCAGAAGCGCACCCTGATGCCGCTGCTGGTCAACCCCGCCGGCGAGATCCTGCTCTACCGCAGGCCCTCCAGCGGGCTCTGGGGCGGCCTGTGGAGCCTGCCGGAGCTGGAAGACCTGGAAGAGCTGGCAGCGCTTGCCGAGCGCCACGGCCTGGCGCTGGGCGAAGCCCACGAACTGAAGGGGCTGACACATACCTTCAGCCACTTCCAGCTGGCCATCGAGCCCTGGCTGATACCGGCCAGCGTCGACGGCGAGCGCGTGGCCGAGGCGGACTGGCTCTGGTATAACCTCGCCACCCCGCCGCGCCTGGGCCTTGCCGCTCCGGTCAAGACACTGCTCAAGCGCGCCGCCGCCGAACTGACCGCAGGAGAAATCCCATGACCCGCACCGTCAACTGCCGCAAGCACAAACAGGAACTGCCGGGCCTGGACCGTCCTCCGTACCCGGGCGCCAAGGGCGAAGACATCTTCAACAACGTCTCGCGCCAGGCCTGGGACGAGTGGCAGAAGCACCAGACCATGCTGATCAACGAGCGCCGGCTGAACATGATGAACGTCGAGGACCGCAAGTTCCTCCAGCAGGAAATGGACAAGTTCCTCTCCGGCGAGGAATACGCCCAGGCCGAAGGCTACGTCCCGCCAAGCGCCTGAAACGGAGCGGCGGGACGGCTAAACGCCCGTCCCGCCTAAATATTTTCCGCCGCTCGCTTGACAGTCAAAAGCCAAATCCGTTTAATGGCGCCCCGTTGCCCAGGTAGCTCAGTCGGTAGAGCAGGGGATTGAAAATCCCCGTGTCGGCGGTTCGATTCCGTCCCTGGGCACCATCTATTGATTTCAGGTGGTGCCAAAACCACCCGAAAGCCCCCCAAGACGCCCGCCTAGTGCGGGTTTTTTGTTGCCTGAATTTCCCCATCACTCCCCTGTAGGCCCTGGCTCCCTCAGGGGCACAGCCGGTTCGGCGATGCCCGGCGGCCTCATTGGCCGGCCCTGGGTCCGTGCTTTGGCATCAAACTGCTATAGAGTCGGGCGCCTTAGCTCCCGGAGACGGCATCGGGCGGCGTAGCGAAAGGCTCTCGCGATTTCAGCTTCTCCCCTGAAGTCTGCCCCCCGGCGCTGCACCCAAAAAAACTCAGCAGCAACGTGAAAGCCAACCGATGACTCGGCGCGAACAACTTCGGCGTAGCTGCGAGCGACGCCGAAGCGGCAGTTCCAGGTCCAGCGTCTATGCTTGGCGACTCAGGTTTCGCACAGGCAGGCTGCATGGCTCGCTCGCAGTACGGTAGTCAGGGACGCTGAATGCTCAGACATCTTTCCATCCTGCTTTTCACGCTGCTGCTCGGCAGCACGGCTCAGGCCGGTCAGCTGCGCTTCGTCACCGAGGACTTTCCGCCCTTCACCTACGCCGCCCGTGACGACCCGAAACAGGCGGCCGGGCCACTGGTGGAGGTGGTCGCGGCGACCTGTGCGCGCATGGGCTATGACTGCCCGATCGAGCTGCTGCCCTGGCGACGCGCGCTGATCGAGGCCGAGAATGGCGACGCGGATGGCATCTTCACGGTGATCCAGTCGCCGGAGCGCGAGGCACGCTTCCATATCACCCGCATGCTGGTGAAGTCCAAGTACAGCCTCTACGTGCGCGAATCGAGTCCTTTCGTCTATCACCGCCCGCAGGACATGGCCAATCGCACCATCGGCGTCTACGGCCCTTCCGGCACCTCCTATGTGCTTTCGCAAACGCTGCAGCAGGTGCCCGGGGTGACCGTGCACCTGACGCCGGACAACAGACGCTTGCTGAAGATGCTCGACTCGGGGCGCTTCGGCGAGGACGGCATAGTGGTGGCCAACCAGGATGTCGCCTGGTATCTGATCGACGAAGAACGCCTGCCCGGCGTACGCGAGGCGGGCGAGCTCGGCGAAGTCGCCTACGGCATCGGCCTGTCGCGCGCCAGCGTCGACGCGGCGCAGTTCCAGCGCTTCAGCGACGCGCTCGATCAGTTGATCGAGGACGGCACCATCCCCGCGATCCTGCGTCGGCACCGACTGGAGCCGGCCTGGTAGTCTTCAACGCCGGGCTGCCTGGCGACAAATCGGAACGGTCCAGACGCCGGACGCCTTGGGCAACCGCCACGGACGAACTTCATTCAGCGCAAAAACTCCATCGAACCCTAGCGACACCGGAGCCTCACATCCATAGCCGCCAGCAGGGCGCACGAGAAGAACCAAGGAGCAAGACATGAGCGAAACCAGCAGACTTCCCCGCGCCGTGATCCTCGTGCCGGTGTTCCTACCTGCCGTGATCATCACCTTGCTACTGGTGATCGGCACCGCCAGCAATCCCGAGTTGGCGAAACTGTTCTTCGAACAGACCCTGGCGTTCATCACCCGCACCTTCGGCTGGTTCTACATGCTGGCGGTCGCGTTCTTCCTGGTCTTCACCGTCGGCATCGCCTGCACTCGCTGGGGCCGGATCAAGCTCGGCCCGGACCATGCCGAACCGCAGTACAGCTTTCCCGCCTGGTTCGCCATGCTGTTCTCCGCCGGCTACGGTATCGCCCTGCTGTTCTTCGGCGTTGCCGAACCGGTGCTGCACTACGCCACACCACCGGCTGGCGCACCAGAGACGGTGGACGCCGCCAAGCAGGCGATGCAGATCGCCTTCTTCCACTGGGGCTTCCACATCTGGGCGATCTACGGACTGGTCGGCCTGGTGCTGGCGTACTTCTCATTCCGCCACGGCCTGCCCCTGTCGATGCGCTCGGCGCTCTACCCCCTGATTGGCGAGCGTATCTATGGCCCGATCGGCCATCTGGTCGACGTCTTCGCCATCCTCGGCACCCTGTTCGGCATCGCCACCACCCTCGGTCTGTCGGTCACGCAGATCAACACCGGGCTGAACTACCTCTGGCCGCAGATACCGATCAACGCGCAGGTGCAGGTCGTCGCCATCGTGGTGATCACCGGGCTGGCCATCGCCTCGGTCGCTGCCGGCCTGGATCGCGGAGTGAAGAACCTGTCGCTGCTGAACATGCTGCTGGCGATCGCGCTGATGACGTTCGTGTTCCTCGTCGGCCCGAGCATCTTCATCCTCGAAACCTTCCTGCAGAACACCGGCGCCTACCTGAACAACATCATCGAGCGCACCTTCAATTTGCAGGCCTACACGCGCAGCGACTGGATCGGCAACTGGACACTGTTCATCTTCGGCTGGACCATCGCCTGGTCACCCTTCGTCGGGCTGTTCATCGCCAAGATCAGCCGCGGCCGGACCATCCGCCAGTTCGTCTTCGGCGTGATGCTGGTACCGACCACCTTCACCTTCATGTGGTTCTCGATCTTCGGCGACACCGCCCTGCACCTGATCATGGTCGAGGGCTACAGCTCGCTGATCGGCGAGGTCCAGGCGAACCATGCGGTCGCGCTGTTCCAGCTCTTCGAACGGCTGCCGCTGAGCTCGATCACCTCCTTCATCGCGGTGCTGCTGATCATCACCTTCTTCGTGACATCCTCGGACTCGGGCTCCCTGGTGATCGACTCGCTGGCGGCCGGCGGCGCCAGCTATACCCCGGTGTGGCAACGGGTGTTCTGGGCCACCACCGAAGGCGCGGTGGCGGCCACGCTGCTGCTCGCCGGCGGGCTGGACGCGCTGCAGACCATGACCATCGCCAGCGCCCTGCCCTTTGCCCTGATCATGATGCTGGCGGCGGTCGGCATGTGGCGGGCGCTGGTCATCGAAGGGCACAACCAGGTGAGCCTGCGTCAGCAGATGCAGGGCAGCCGCCTGGCCAGCAACGCAGGTCCCGGGCTGTGGAAGAAGCGCCTGGCCGGGCTGGTGCGCTTTCCCGAGCGCAGCGAAGTGGAGGCCTTCATCAACGGCCCGGTGCAGCGCAGCATGCAACGGGTCAAGCGCGCCCTGCGCGAGGAGGGCTGGCCTGCCGAAGTGCACGACGATGCCGCCAACAACCGGGTCTATCTGGAAGTGATCAAGGACGACCAGTTGGACTTCATCTATGAGATTCGCCTGATTGCCTACGCCATGCCGGCCTTTGCCCAGCCGCGCAGTGCCGAAGGCGACGAACACTACTATCGTGCCGAGGTGTTCCTGCGCCGCGGCGGCCAGTCCTACGACATCTTTGGCTACGACGGGCAGGACGTGATCAGCGACATCCTCGACCAGTTCGAGAAGTACCTGCACTTCCTGCACATCTCGCCCGGCAGCCTGCCCTGGCGCATGGAGGAACACGATGAAATGCTCTCCAGCGAGCCACCCGGCGAGGTGTCGAAGGACTGAGCGCAACGGCTTGGCGCCCCTGCGCGAGCGTGCTAGTTTTGCGCGCTTGCCAGGTAGGGCCCCTTTTTTGCAAGCACGGATGTAACCCGAAAACCTGGAGAAGCACCGATGGCCGAGGCCACGCCGGCACTGGAAATTCGCAACCTGCACAAGCGCTATGGCGAGCTGGAGGTGCTCAAGGGCATCTCGCTCAGCGCCCAGGACGGTGACGT
Organism: Pseudomonas mangrovi; assembly: GCF_003052585.1. Taxonomy (GTDB): domain Bacteria; phylum Pseudomonadota; class Gammaproteobacteria; order Pseudomonadales; family Pseudomonadaceae; genus Aquipseudomonas; species Aquipseudomonas mangrovi. The sequence continues at coordinate 57,917 of NZ_QASN01000017.1, forward strand.
CATCTCGATCCTCGGTTCGTCAGGCTCCGGCAAGTCGACCCTGCTGCGCTGCATCAACCTGCTGGAGAACCCGCACCAGGGCGAGATTCTGGTGGCCGGTGAGGCACTCAAGCTGAAACCCTCGGGCAACGGCGAACTGATCGCCGCGGACAACCGCCAGATCAACCGCCTGCGCAGCCAGGTCGGCTTCGTCTTCCAGAGTTTCAACCTCTGGCCGCACATGACCGTGCTCGACAACATCATCGAAGCGCCACGCCGGGTACTGGGCCAGAGCAAGGCCGAAGCCATCGAAGTGGCCGAAGCGCTGTTGGCCAAGGTCGGCATCGGCGACAAGCGTCACGTCTATCCCAACCAGCTCTCCGGCGGCCAGCAGCAGCGCGCGGCGATTGCCCGCACCCTGGCCATGCAGCCGCGGGTCATCCTGTTCGACGAGCCGACCTCGGCGCTCGACCCGGAAATGGTACAGGAAGTGCTTAACGTCATCCGCGCGCTGGCCGACGAGGGCCGGACTATGCTGCTGGTCACCCACGAAATGAATTTCGCCCGCCAGGTTTCCAGCCAGGTGGTGTTCCTTCACCAGGGTCTGGTGGAAGAGCAGGGCACGCCCGAGCAGGTGTTCGGCAATCCTGCGTCGGCACGTTGCAAACAGTTCATGTCCAGCAATTTCTGACGGAGCACCACTCAATGAAAGCTCAATTCAAGACCCTGCTGGTTGCCGCGGTTCTCGCACTCGCCGGCTGCTCGGACGAAGGCGGCGACAAGGTCCGCATCGGCACCGAGGGCGCCTATCCCCCGTTCAACATGATCGAGAAGGATGGCAAGGTCACCGGCTTCGACGTCGACATCGCCCTGGCCCTGTGCGAGAAGATGCAGGTCGAGTGCGAGGTGGTCACCTCCAGCTGGGACGGCATCATTCCTGCGCTCAACGCGCGCAAGTTCGACTTCCTCGCCGCCTCGATGTCGATTACCGACGAGCGCAAGGAAGCCGTCGACTTCACCGACCCCTACTACACCAATGGCCTGCAGTTCGTCGCCCGCAAGGGCCAGGACTTCAGCACCGACAAGTCTGCCCTCAAAGGCAAGGTCGTGGGTGCGCAGCGCGCCACCATCGCCGGCACCTGGCTCGAGGAAAACCTCGGCGACACCGTCGAGGTGAAGCTCTACGACACCAACGAGAACGCCTACCTGGACCTCGCCTCCGGCCGCGTCGAAGCGGTGCTGGCAGACAAGTTCGTCAACTGGGAATGGCTCAAGAGCGACGCCGGCAAGGACTTCGAATTCAAGGGTGAACCGGTGTTCGACAACGACAAGATCGGCATCGCCGTACGCAAGGGCGACCCGCTGCTCGAGAAGCTGAACACGGCGCTGAAGGAAATCGTCGCCGACGGCACCTACAAGAAGATCAACGACAAGTACTTCCCCTTCGACATCTACTGACCGTGTGCCGGCGCGACCCCAGTGGTCGCGCCGGCTGACAGGCCCCCATGACCTTCGATCTCAACGGCTTCGGCGGCGTACTCCTCGCCGGCATGCTCATGACCATTGCGCTGGCGCTTTCCTCGCTGGCGCTGGGCCTGGTGCTCGGCCTGGCCGGCGCACTGGCCAAGACTTCTTCCTCGTTGCCGCTGCGCTGGATCGGCGGCGGCTACTCGACCATCGTTCGCGGCGTACCGGAGCTGATCTGGGTACTGCTGATCTACCTGGGCACCAGCAGTCTGCTGTTGCAGATCGGCCAGCTGATCGGCCGGCCTAACCTGGCGATCAGCGCCTTCGCCGCCGGCACCCTGGCGCTTGGTCTGTGTTTCGGCGCCTATGCCACCGAGGTCTTTCGCGGCGCGCTGCTGGCGGTGCCGCGCGGCCATCGCGAGGCCGGGCTGGCGCTGGGCATGTCTTCGCCGCGGATCTTCTGGCGACTGATCCTGCCGCAGATGTGGCGCATGGCGCTGCCCGGCCTGGGCAACCTGTTCATGATCCTGATGAAGGACACTGCCCTGGTGTCGGTCATCGGTCTCACCGAAATCATGCGTCAGGCGCAGATCGCGGTGTCCTTCACCAAGCAGCCGTTCACCTTCTACCTGGCAGCCGCGGGGCTCTACCTGAGCCTCACGGTGGCCTCGATGCTGGTCATGCACTTCCTGGAAAAACGTGCCGGCCGTGGCTTCACGAGGGCCGCGCGATGACCCGTGTACTCAAGGCCATCTGGCCCTGGCTGCTGTTCTTCGGCCTGATCGCCGCGATTCTCTACGGCGTCACCGCCGACGTGCGCTGGGATGCGGTCTACAAGAGCCTGCCGCGCCTGTTCGAGGGTGCGCTGCTGACCCTGGAGCTGGTCGGCATCTCGGTGGTCGTCGGGCTAATTCTCGCCCTGCCGCTGGGCATCGCCCGGGCCTCCGGCAACATCTGGATCGGCGCACTGCCCTACGTCTACATCTTCTTCTTCCGCGGCACGCCGCTACTGGTGCAGCTGTTCCTGCTCTACTACGGGCTGTCGCAGTTCGACTCCGTGCGCGAGAGTGCGATCTGGGCCGGCAGCCACGTGCAGACCACCCTCGACCTGGGCTTCCACCGCTGGGCGCTGGACTTCACCATCCCCGGCCTGCGCGAGCCCTTCGTTTGCGCGGTGGTCACCATGACCCTGCACACCGCCGCCTATATCGCCGAAATCATCCGCGGTGCCATTCGCGCGGTGCCCCAGGGCGAAATCGAGGCAGCACGTGCCCTGGGCATGTCCTATGCCCAGTCGATGCGCCACATCATCCTGCCGCGCGCGGCGCGGATCGGCCTGCCGGCCTACAGCAACGAAGTGATCCTGATGCTCAAGGCCAGCGCCCTGGCCAGCACCATCACCCTGATGGAGCTGACCGGCATGGCGCAGACGATCATCTCGCGCAACTACCTGTCGACCGAGATCTACTTCGCCGCCGGCCTGTTCTACCTGCTGATCTCCTTCGTCCTGGTACAGGCCTTCCGCCTGCTCGAACGCTGGCTGCGGGTGGACGCGCTGCAGGGCCGCTGAGCATGGCCGCGGTACTCGCCGGCGAGCAGCTGGCCGAGCGCTTCCGGGCGCTCGACGCCTTCCTCGTGGAGCACCAGCAACTCTGGCGGCCCAGGCCGTTTCATCACCTGCAGCTGCCGTGGGAAGCCGGGCATCGGGAGCTTGCCGACTGGTTGCGCGCCCGCAGCCTGACGCAGGCCGAGCAGGCGCATAACTCGCCCGAATGCCTGGATGCTCCCGCACCATTTCCGCAGCTGGCGCAGATCAGTGCCCGTCTGAGCGCGGTCGGCGAACTGCCGCAGCAGGTAGTCGCCGCGCGTAATCCGCGTCTGGCAGTCGATGTACCCGGGCGCAAGCTGGAACAGATCCAGGCCTTTGCCGCGGCCCTCGACTTCGACCGAGCGCCCCGGCACTGGCTCGACTGGTGCGCCGGCAAGGGGCATCTCGGTCGCTGGCTGGCCCAGGACGGTGCGACGCTGACCTGCCTGGAGTGGGATGCCGCGCTGTGCAGTGCCGGTGAGTCGCTGAGCCAACGCCACGGTCATTGCGCCGTCCATGCGCAGCAGGACGTGATGGCTGCCGACGTGCAGCAACACCTCAACGACGCCACCACTGCGGTGGCCCTGCACGCCTGCGGTGATCTGCACGTACGCCTGCTGCAGGTCGCCAGCGCCGCCGGCAGCCCGCAGCTCGCCGTCGCGCCCTGCTGCTACAACCGCACCCGCGACGCCCGGTACCAGGCGCTATCGCAACCGGCGAACGAATCCAGCCTGCGCCTGGATCGAGATGACCTGGCCCTGCCATTGAGCGAAACCGTCACCGCCGGCGCCCGCACCCGTCGCCAGCGCGACCAGTCGATGGCCTGGCGGCTCGGCTTCGATCTGCTGCAGCGGCAACTGCGCGGTAGCGACGACTACCTGCCGACTCCCTCGCTAGAAGTGGCCTGGTTGGGCCGCCCTTTCGCCGAGTACTGCCGGCACCTGGCGGCGCTCAAACAGCTAGCGCTGACCGGCGAACAACCCTGGGCGCAGTACGAAGCCGCCGGCTGGCAACGCCTGGCCCAGGTACGCAACCTGGAACTGCTGCGCGGCCTGTTCCGCCGCCCGCTGGAGATCTGGCTGTTGCTCGACCGCGCCCTGTACCTGCAGGAGCGCGGCTATGAGGTGCGCCTGGGTCGCTTCTGCGAATACCGCCTGAGTCCGCGCAACCTTCTGCTACTGGCGCAGCGGCCAGCCTGTGGATAACTCTGTTGAAAGAATCTGGGCAGATTGCCGCAAGCCTTGCCGGCTCTGGCTTCCAGGCGCGCAAGCGTTGTTTCGATATTTGTAGAAAAAGCAATAGAAACAGCAACTTGCGTTTCGCCGTGCGCAAGCGCACAAAAACCAGGCAATTTCCCGGCGCCATCACTGCAATTGTGCATAAGCCCGCGCCAGACGCTCGCACGCGCCGTGGTTTACAGCAGAATCGAGATCGCTATAATGGCGCGCTTGCGAAAGCCGCCGGTATAGCTCAGCTGGTAGAGCAACTGACTTGTAATCAGTAGGTCCCGGGTTCGACTCCTGGTGCCGGCACCATATAAAAGAAGCCCCGCGATGCGGGGCTTCTTCGTTTTCAGCGTTCTGAATCGTCCTCTGCTAGCCCCTCAATCCAGCGACTTCGGCTGCCCCGCGTCGGCCGGCGTCAGCAGCAGGAACAGCGCCGGCACTACGAACAGCGCCAGCACCGAGACCGAGATCAGGCCGAAGATGATCACCAGCGTCAGCGGTCGGTAGTAGGCGCTGCTGATCGCCAGCGGGGCGAGGCCGACGATGGTGGTGATGGCGGTGGTCAGTAGCGGGCGCAAGCGTCGGGCCGCGCCTGCCGCCGCTGCCTCGGCGATGCTCATGCCTTCCTGTATGTAGCCGTTCATGGTGTCGACCATGATGATGCCGTTGTTGATGGCGATGCCGATCAGCGAGACCAGGCCGATCATGGCGAAGAACGAGAAGGTGATGTCGAAGGCCCAGAAGCCCAGCGCCGCGCCTATCACCGCCAGCGGCATGGTGACGAAGATGATGATCGCCTGGCGGAAGCTGCTGAACACCAGCACCAGCACGCCGACCACCAGCACCACCGCGATCACCAGCGCCACCAGCGCCGAGAAGAAGGTTTCGGTGGTGTCGGCCGACTCGCCGCCGATTACCGCGCGATAGCCGCTCGGCCATTGCGCCTGCATGGCCTCGAGCTCCGGGGCGATGTCGGCGACGATCTCGGTGACCGTGCGGCCCTCGTTCTTCGCCATCACCGTCAGCGCGCGCTCGCCGTCGACGTGGGAGATAGCGATGGCCGCCTCCGACTGCACCGGTTTGAGCAACTGGCCGAGGGCGAAGGAGCGGCCGTCCTCGCTGAAGGCGCGCACCCGCGCCAGCTCGTCGGTGTTGCGCGGCCCGCCGGCTTCGCCGGGGCGGCTGGGCCACTCGGTGCCGAGGCGGATGTCGATGTTGTCGGTGCCGCTCTCGGTGACGAAGGTGCCGACCTCGTCCGAGCTGAAGGCGATACGCAGCTGCGAGGCGAGATCGCCATGGCCGATGCCGAAGTAGTCCGCTGCCTCGCGGTCCGGGCGCAGTGCCAGCTGCGGCTTGAGCATGCCGATGTTGTCGCGTACGTCGACCGTGCCTGGCGTGCGCATCAGCAGGCCCTGGACCTGGCGCGACAGTGCCTGCAACTGGTCCATGTCGCTGCCGATCAGCTGGATCTCGATCGGGTCGCCGGTAGAGGGCCCGCTGTTTTCGGGTACTACCAGCAACTGCGCGGCGGGCACCCGCCCCTGCAGGTATTCCGACAGCTCGCGGCGCAGCGCCTCGGCCAGCTCGTGGGACTCGGCATCGCGCTGGTCGCGCGGGCGAAAGATGGCTGAAAAGCCGACGAAGTTCTCCGCCTCGCTGGGCTGCAGCGCGGCGGCCACCGAGCCGCCTGCAAACGGGCTCTTCAGGCCGACCAGCTTGACCACGCTTTCGAAGTAGGGCTTGTCCTTGAGCAGTGCGCCGACTTCGTCCGCCACCTCCTGGGCATAGGCCAGTTGCGCGGTAGGCGGCAGCTCGATGTTGATCCCCAGGCGCTCGCCGTCGGTGGGTGGGAACAGCTCGACCCGCGCCTGGGAGAAGGCCAGCATCGACACCATGAACAACGCCAGGGCGGCGAACAGCCAGAGCCACGCCTGCCCGCGACTGCGCACCACCCAGCGGGTATTCCAGCCTTCCAGCCGCTCCACCGCCCAGTTCGATACCCGGTCGGACAGTCCCGCTTTGCGCGCGCCGTCGAGCTTGCGCTGGCGGCCGAGCAGCAGCCGCGACAGCGGCAGCGAACAGAGCATCGCGACGATGAACGACAGCACCAGGCAGACCACGGTGGTGGTCGGCAGCACGCGGATGAATTCGCCCACGGTGCCGCTGATCGACATCAGCGGCACCAGCGCGAGGATGGTCGTCAGCTGCGCTGCAAAGGCCGGCACGGCATAGCGTCGCACGGTCGCCAACACGCCCTGGCCGAAGCTCAGGCCGCGGTTGTAGATCTCGTCGTGCAGGCCTTCCATCAGGATGATGAAGACGTCGACGATCATCACCAGGGCGATCACCATGCCGATCACCACCAGTTCGTTGAGCGAATAGCCCATCAGCAGGATCACCAGCAGCACGCCGGCGAAGGTGACGGGTACCGACAGCCCGGCGACGATGGCCTCGCGCCAGGCGATGGTCAGCAGCAGAATGATGAAGACGATGACCATGGTCTGCAGGGCGCTGATGAACACATCCTCCAACGACTCCCAGATCTGCGCCGCTTCGTCCTGGGTCACGGTGTACTCCAGGCCCGCGGGCCAGGCGCCCGCCTCGGTCATCTGCGCCAGCGCCTGGCGCAACGCCTCGACCAGCTTCACGGTGTCGGCGCCGGGCATCTTGCGCACCGACAGCTCCAGCGACGGCTCGAAGGCCTCGCCACGGTCGCTGAAGAAGGCGCGAGTGGTTTCGGTTTCCTGCATGCGCCGCACCGACGCCACCTCGTCCAGGCGCACCGCGCGGCTGGCGCCGGCGCTGCCGAAGCGCGCGATCGGCAGCGCGCGCAGATCCTTCACATCGCGGAAGCGGCCTTCCAGACGCACCACCGCGCCGATGTCATCGCTACGGATTTCGCCAAACGGCTGCTCGATGTTGGCCTGCTGCACCGCATTGCGCACCGCCGAGGGCGACAGTCCCAGCGCCAGCAGCCGCTCCGGGCGCAGCAGGATCTGCACGATCTCCTCGCGCTCGCCACCGATGTCTACCTCGTCGACGCCGGGGATACGCTCCAGCGCATCACGAATCCGCCGCGCCTGCTGGTTCATCAGCGCCGAGCCGCTGGCGCCGTGCAGGGTGAAGGTGAAGATCGGTCGGTCGTCGACCGACGCCTGCTTGATGGTCGGCCGCTCCACGTCGGCGGGCAGCTCGGCTTCGGCGTCGGCCACCGCGGCGCGTAGCCGGGTCATGGCGTCGAGGGTTTCAGCCGAAGCGTCGAACTCGACCGAGATGATCGAGAAGGAGTCGAACGAGGCACTGTTGACCTTGCGCACGCCCTGCAGCGTGGTGACCTCGTCCTCGATCAGGTCGGTGACCTGCTCCTCCATGGTCTGCGGGTCGGCACCGGGCCAGGTGGTGGTGATGGTGGCCTGGGGAATGTCCAGATCCGGCAGCGATTCCTTGACCAGCTGCAGATAGGCCATCAGGCCACCGAGCAACAGGGTGGCGACCAGCAGGGTGCCGAAGATCGGCTGCAGGAAGAAGAATCGCGCCAGCGGGTGGGCGTTGCGGACTTCCGCGCTTTCCGCCGCGCTCGCGGGTTCTTCGCCGGACGGATTCACCGCGCACCTCCCGCCGTCTGCAGCACGCGCACGCGCTGGCCGTCGTGCAACGCCGCGCGGCCATCGGTGACCACCCGCTCGCCTTCCTCGACGCCCTCGATCACCGCGCGGTAGTTGTCCGCCTGCTGGCCCAGCTCCAGGCGTCGCTCGCTGACCCGCCCGCTGGCCGGATCGACGACGAACACGAAGGCCTGATCGGCGCGATAGCGGATCGCCTCGGCCGGCACCGCAAGAGCATTCTCCAGCGCCGGTTCGGCGATCCAGACGGCGACGAACTCGCCGTCCTGCAGGCCGGGATTGCTACCCTCGGTATGCACCAGCACCTGGAAGGTGCGGGTGTCCGGATCGATCGACGGGCTGATTGCATAGACCTGGCCGGCAATGCCGTCGCGCAGCGCCAGCGGGTCGGCATCGTCGCCGCCCACCGGCGCCGAGCCGCCGATCACCGCGCGCGCGCCGCTGCGGATGCGGCGGAATTCATAGGCCGGCAGATCGACGCTGACCTCGAAGCGATGCGGATCGATCACCAGAGCCGGCACGGTGCGCAGCGCGCTCTGCTCGGTGTTGGTCTGCACCGTGCTGGGCATGAAGTAGCGGCCCTTCTCGATGTTCAGCCGGGCCAGCACGCCATCGATCGGCGAGACCAGGCGCGATTCGTCGACACCGACCTGCGCCTGCGCCACCTGGGCGCGGGCACTGTCGCGCGCAGCCACCGCCTGCTCGACCCGCACCCTGGCTTCGTCGAGTTCCTGCTGCGACGCCGAACGCTGCGCGATCAGGGTTTCATAGCGGCGCTGGGTCACCTTGGCCAGCGCCAGGTTCGCCTCGGCCTCGGCCTGCGCTGCCCTGGCCGCCTGCAGCTCGGCGCGGACCCGCTCCGGGGCCTGGTAGGCGATGACCTGGCCAGCCTTCACCGGGCTGCCGACGCGCAACTGCGGGTCGACGTGCGCGACCATGCCCTGCTGGGTGAAGGTGAGAAATTCGCGCTGGCGCGAGCGCGCCGTGCCCTGGCTGTAGACCCAGGCCTGCAGTTGGCGACGCACCACCGGCGTGACGCTGACACTGATGCTCGGCGATCCCTCGACCAGCTCCTGCGGGGTGCCGGCTTCCCTGTTCGCCTCCTGCGGGTCGGGGCTGTCGCCATTGCCACAGGCGGCGAGGCTCAACAGCAGCAGGGCGAAGGAAAGCGTGCGCAGACGTTCGATCAGGTGGGTCATGGGTTGGAGACCGGGTCGGGGCCGGCATCAGTCGCGGCCGGAGGAGTGGAAGTCGCGCGGGTGTTCACCGCGGCGCCGTCAAAGCCGCCGCCGAGGGCCAGATGCAGCGCGATGCGGTTTTCCAGCTGCGCGTGATGAGCGCTGATCTGGGCGCTGCGCCCATCCAGCGCACGCTGCTGGCTCTCGAGCACGTTGAGGAAGGGGTCGATGCCTTGCAGATAACGGTTGAACGACACCGTCACCGCCTGCTCCGCGGCGCTGGCGGAGGCCTCCAGCGCGCGCTCGCGACGTGCCAGCAGCTTCTCCACCACCAGCGCGCTTTCGACTTCCGCCAGGGCCGTCAGCGCCGTCTCGCCATAGGCGTGCAGGGCCTCTTCGCGCTGACCGCCGGCAATGTCCACCTGGGCAACCAGCCGGCCGCCCTGGAATACCGGCTGCAGAATCCGCCCGGCAATCGACCAGATCAGCGTGTCGCTGCCGAACAGATCGGACAGCTCGCTGCTGGAAAAGCCGCCCGAGCCGCTCAGCGCAATCGAGGGCAACAGCGATCGCTCGGCTGCACCCAGCTGATAGCCGGCGCTGCGCACTGCCAGTTCGGCCGCGCGGACATCCGGCCGCCGCGCCAGCAGCTCGGCGGGTACACCGGTCGCGGGCGGCGCAGGAATCGGCGGCAGCTGCTGGCTGGTCTGCAGCGTGCCGAGTGGATAGCCACCCAGCTGCACTTCGAGCTGGCGCAGGCTGCGCTGCAGCGCCTCGCTGCGCTGCTCAAGCCCTGCGCGGGCGGACTCCAGGTTGGCATTGGCGAGCATGGCGTCGGCCGGCGAAGCGATGCCCACCGCCACGCGGTTGTCGATCTGCCGCGCCATCTCCTGCAGCACCTCGACCGTGCGCGTCGACAGGTCGACCTGGGCGCGGGCATGGACGATCTCGAAGTACAGCTGGGCGACCTGCGCCGCCACCGACTGGCGCATGCCGCGCAAGCGCTCGGCGCTGGCCAGGAAATCCGTGCGCGATGCCGCCGACATCGCCGCCAGCCGCCCCCACAGGTCCAGCTCCCAGCTGACATCCAGCGTCAGGTCGTGGTTGTTGCTCAACAGCGAGCCTTCCAGCCCTGGAAGCATGCCTTCGAGGTTCTGCCGCTGGCGCGCATGGGTCGAACCCAGGCTGATCTGTGGCCAGCGATCGGCGCGGCTCACCCGCGCCTGCGCCTCGGCGATGCGCACCCGCGCCAGGGCCTGGGCGAGCGCCGGATTGCTCTGCAGCGCGGTCGTGACGAACTGGTCCAGGCGCGCATCGCCAAAGCCTTGCCACCAGTGCTCCGACCCGGCGAACGCCTCGCCCGGATGCGCAGCAAACTCGGCCGGCAGAGCGAAGGACAGCTGCGCAGGTTCGGGCTCGACCGTGGCACAGGCGCTCAGCAGCAGCGCGGCGGCACCTAGAGCGAAAGCCTGTGCCCGCAACCGAGGCATCCGCCCGGCACGTACGCCAGCCGGTACGCCACGCGACGAGGCGCTGTCCTGTTCTGGTTGGGCTGGCTGATCCAGGGGGAAAAAAGCCACAACTGCTCCCTTAACGTCCGATGCTCAATCGACGTACTGCTTCCACCCTGCCGGCGACGGCTGCCGCCGACAGTGCGCCGAAGCAGGCCATGCCGCTTCGGTTACACAGGCATGGACCACAAGAAGGCGCCATTCGCTCCAAGGATTCCCCAGAAAGGTCGCAAACCCGGCGGCACTGCCCACCAGCGCAAGCACTGCGCGGCGCCGCTGCACGCGGTTCAGGGGCGCCGCCGGGTAGCCTGCAGGCGACTTTCCTACAGGGCGGGAATACCGCGCCAGGGACCTCCGGCGCCGGGCGATCAGGCGGGACTTTGTCTGCGCTCGCAGGTAGGATGCCGGCCGCGCAGGGAGGCGCTCGTCACGGGTCGTCGAGTCTCTTCATGTTGCGCATCGCCGTTGTCCTGCTGCTCCTGCTCACCATCTCCCCCCTGCATGCCGAACCGCCGCGCAGCTTTCGCGAGGCGAAGAAGATCGCCTGGGCCCTCTATGCCGAGCGTCCCGTGGACTTCTATTGCGGCTGTCGCTTTGAGGGCAACCGCATCGATCTGGCCAGCTGCGGTTACGAGCCGCGCAAGCAGCCCAAGCGCGCCGAACGGGTGGAGTGGGAACACGTGGTGCCGGCCTGGGTCATCGGCCACCAGCGCCAATGCTGGAAGGAGGGCGGGCGCAAGGCTTGCGAGCGCAGCGATCCGGTATTCCGCAAGGCCGAAGCCGACCTGCACAACCTGGTGCCGGTGGTCGGTGAGGTGAATGGCGATCGCAGCAACTACGGTTTCGGCATGTTGCCGCAGAAGCCGCACCAGTACGGCGCCTGCCCGTTCGTGGTGGACTTTCGCCAGCGCACCGCAATGCCGCCGGAACATACCCGTGGCGCCATCGCCCGGATCTATCTGTACATGAGCCAGCGCTACGGCCTGCGCCTGTCGAAACAGGACCGGCGCCTGTACGACGCCTGGAGCCGGCAATACCCGGTCAGCGAATGGGAAATCTGGCGCAATCGGCGCATCGCCTGTGTCCAGGGCCACGCCAACAGCTTCGTCGGCGAGGTCGATCTGGCCAGCTGCAACCCGCTGGCGACGCGCTGAGAAGCGCCGGGACTCTAGGTTTCGGGGTTGCCGTAGGCGATGCGCGCCAGCAGCACGAGCGCCACGACAGCCAACAGGCAAGGGGCCGGATAGTTGAGAAGAACCTCGGCAAGCAGCATGGCTCAGCACCTCGAAGAGTTGATCCATGCCGAAGCTAGACAGCCTTGATGCAGCGGTCGATCTGTCAACTTTTGGCCTGTAAACAAAGCGTGCAGGTCCGAAACCACTTCCCCCGCGCTCGGTGACGGGCGCAACGCATGGCGCCAGCCCCCGGTGAATCTTTGCTTCTGTGCGCACGCCATGGCGAGGTGCTCCGAGGCCGCCCGACGTCCGGGCGAACCCTGCAGTGCAGCAGCGGAGCATTCGGGTATGCTTGCCCAATCGACCCGGCGGCGGCCGGTGCAGAACGGCTCAACGAACAAGGACAAGCATGCGCATTCTGGTCACTGGCGGGGCCGGCTTCATCGGTTCGGCACTGATTCGCCACCTCATGCAGCACAGCGCGCATGAGGTCCTCAATCTCGACAAGCTCACCTACGCCGGCAATCTCGAATCCCTCGCCAGCATCCAGGACAACCCGCGCCATCGCTTCCTGCAGGCGGACATCGCCGATGCGGCAGCCGTGGCCGAAGCCCTGGCGCAGTTCCAGCCCGACGCCGTGATGCACCTGGCCGCCGAATCACACGTCGACCGTTCCATCGACGGTCCGGCGGCCTTCATCCAGACCAACATCGTCGGCACCTACGTGCTGCTGGAAGCCGTGCGAGCCTACTGGCTTGGGCTGGATCAGCCGCGACGCGAGGCGTTCCGCTTCCATCACATCTCCACCGACGAGGTCTACGGCGACCTGCACGGCGCCGACGACCTGTTTCGCGAAGACACCCCTTACGCGCCCAGCTCGCCCTACTCCGCGAGCAAGGCCGCCTCCGACCACCTGGTGCGCGCCTGGCACCGCACCTACGGCCTGCCGGTACTGATCACCAACTGCTCGAACAACTACGGCCCCTATCACTTCCCCGAGAAGCTCATCCCGCTGGTGATCCTCAATGCGCTGGAAGGCAAGCCGCTGCCGGTCTACGGCGACGGGGCCCAGGTGCGCGACTGGCTGTATGTCGAGGACCACGCCCGCGCCTTGCTGCAGGTAGTGAGTGCAGGCAAGGTCGGCGAGACCTACAACATCGGCGGCCACAACGAGCAGAAGAACATCGAGGTGGTCCGCGCGATCTGCGCCCTGCTCGAGGAGCTGGCGCCGGACAAACCCGCAGGCGTCGCGCGCTATGAAGAGCTGATCCGCTTCGTCAGCGATCGCCCCGGCCACGATCTGCGCTACGCCATCGACGCCGGCAAGATCGAGCGCGAGCTCGGCTGGACGCCGCAGGAAAGCTTTGCCAGCGGTCTGCGCAAGACGGTGCGCTGGTATCTGGACAACCTCGACTGGTGCCGCCACGTGCAGGACGGCAGCTACCAGCGCCAACGCCTGGGAGTGAACGCATGAAGGGCATCGTACTGGCGGGCGGCAGCGGCACGCGCCTGCACCCGATCACGCTTGGGGTGTCCAAGCAGCTGCTGCCGATCTATGACAAGCCGATGATCTACTACCCGTTGTCGGTGCTGATGCTCGCCGGCATTCGCGAGATCCTGCTGATTTCCACCCCCGAGGATCTGCCCAATTTCCAGAAGATGCTCGGCGACGGCAGCCAGTTCGGCATTCAGCTCAGCTACGCCGAGCAGCCGTCGCCGGACGGGCTGGCGCAGGCTTTTCTGATCGGCGAAGAGTTCATCGGTAACGACTCGGTGTGCCTGATCCTGGGCGACAACATCTTCCACGGCCAGCACTTCACCGAGAAGCTGCTGCGCGCCGCCGCGGCCGACAGGGGCGCCACCGTTTTCGGTTACTGGGTCAAGGATCCGCAGCGCTTCGGCGTGGTCGAGTTCGATGCCAGCGGCAAGGCGGTGTCGATCGAGGAAAAGCCGCTGAAGCCCAAGTCCAGCTACGCAGTGACCGGGCTGTATTTCTACGACAACGACGTCATTTCCATCGCCCGCGCCATCCGCCCCTCGACGCGCGGCGAGCTGGAAATCACCGACGTCAACAATGCCTATCTGGCGCGTGGTGATCTGCGCGTGGAGCTGTTCGGCCGCGGCTTCGCCTGGCTCGACACCGGCACCCACGACAGCCTGCTGGATGCCTCGCAATACGTGCAGACCATCGAGCATCGCCAGGGGCTGAAGGTCGCCTGTCTCGAGGAGATCGCCTACCAGCAGGGCTGGATAGACCGCGAGCAATTGCTGGTCCAGGCCCGCCGCTTCGAGAAGACCGGCTACGGCCAGTACCTGCACGGTCTGGCGGACGCGCCGACATGAAGGTGCAGCCAACATCCCTGGAGGGCGTGCTCATCCTTGAGCCGCGCGTATTCGAGGACGACCGCGGCTTGTTCTTCGAGAGTTTCAATCAACGCGCCTTCGCCGCCGCCACCGGCCGCGACAGCCCCTTCGTTCAGGACAACCATTCGCTGTCCCGGCGTGGTGTGCTGCGAGGCCTGCATTTCCAGCTGCAGCAACCCCAGGGCAAGCTGGTGCGTGTGTTGCGCGGCGAGATCTTCGATGTCGCTGTCGACCTGCGCCAGGGCTCGGCAAGCTTCGGTCGCTGGACGGCGGCGCGACTGTCCGCCGAGAACCGCCAGCAGATGTGGATACCCGAGGGCTTTGCCCATGGTTTCCTGACGCTCAGCGAGGAAGCCGAGGTGCTCTACAAGACCACCGATTTCTACGCTCCGGAGCACGAACGCAGCCTGCGCTGGGATGATCCGCAACTGGCCATCGACTGGCCACTGCAGGGTCCGCCGCTGCTGTCCGCGAAGGACGCCGCCGCGCCACTTTTGACTGACTGCGAGCGCTTCGTGTGAGGATCCTGCTGACCGGTAGCAGTGGCCAGCTGGGGCTGACGCTGCAGCAGGGCCTGGCCGCCGTGGGTGAAGTGCTGGCCCGTCCACGCGCGCAGCTCGACCTGGCAGACAGCGCGCAGATCCGTCGCCAGGTGCGCGAGTTGCGGCCAGACCTGATCATCAACGCCGGCGCCTACACCGCGGTCGATCGCGCCGAGAGCGAGGCCGAGCTGGCCTGGCGGATCAACGCCGAAGGCCCCGGCGTGCTCGCCGAGGAAGCCGGCGCCTTGGGTGTGCCGCTGATCCACTTTTCCACCGACTACGTGTTCGATGGCAGCAAACCCGGCGCCTATCTGGAGGACGATCCCACCGCTCCGCTGAACGCCTACGGACGCAGCAAACTGGCCGGCGAGCAGGCGCTCAGCGCGGTGGGCGGACAACATCTGATCCTGCGTACCAGCTGGGTCTACTCGCAGCACGGCAGTAACTTCCTGCTGAGCATGCTGCGGCTGCTGCAGGAGCGCGACGAGTTGCGCGTGGTGGCCGACCAGATAGGTGCGCCGACCTGGACCTGGAGCATTGCAAAGGCCTGCCTGCAACTGATCCGCGCCTGGCAGACTGGGACCGCCGGGCCCTGGGGGCTGTATCACATGACTGCGCAGGGCGAGACCTCCTGGTACGGCTTTGCCAGCGCCATCGCCCAGCATCTGAAGACGCAGCGCCTGCCCTGCGCGCGGCTGATCCCGATCCCCTCCAGCGACTACCCGACACCGGCAAGACGCCCGGCCAATTCGCGTCTCGACTGCAGTCGCTTGTGCCAGGATTGGGGGGTTGAGCTGCCACCCTGGCAGCTGGCGCTGCAGGCGTGTCTGGATCAACTGCCACCCGCAAGAGTCTCGACAGCAGCGCCTGGAATCGGCGACCCTTGCAACAATTCGTGACTTGATAGTCACAGTTCTCGTCTGCCTACGCACCCGTTCGGCGCCGCCGACGAGCAGCCGCGCACTCGCTGTGCCGTCGCCCCTCCAGGGCTGACCACGCCAGCGCCGGCCCATCCACTTCGAGGAGTTTTCAAACGTGATGTCGCGCCTGCCAGTCATTGTCGGTTTCGGTGGTTACAACTCGGCGGGCCGAAGCTCCTTCCATCATGGCTTCCGCCGCACCGTGATCGACTCCCTCGATGCCCAGGCGCGCCAGGAAACCCTCGCCGGCCTGGCAGTGATGATGAAGCTGGTCAAAGTGGAGAACGGCGAGCACTACAGCACCGACGGCCTGAAGCTGGATGCCGCGGCCATCGAGGCACGCTATGGCGAGCAGATCCTCGCCTCGACCCTGGTCCGCCGGATCGAGAAGCAGCATCTGGACGTGGATGCCTCGCACTGGCAGAAGAGCATGTCGCTGGCCGGCCAGGACGGCGAGCTGAGCTTCGTCACCAGTGCCAAGCAGTTGCCGGAACCGGTGCCTGGCAACTGGCAGGTGACGCCACTGGACGACGGCCAGGTCCGCGTCACCCTGCATGACAGCTGCGAGGTCCGCGTCGACAGCTACCGTTCGCTGCCGGTCAAATCCGCTGGCCAGCTGCCGACCGGCTTCGAGCCCGGCGAGCTGTACAGCTCGCGCTTCCATCCCCGCGGCCTGCAGATGACCATCGTCGGCGTCACCGATGCGCTGCGCTCGGTTGGCATCGACTGGCAGCAGATCGTCGCCCATGTCGCCCCCGATGAAGTGGCGGTCTACGCCGGCAGCGTAATGAGCCAGCTCGACGAAAACGGCTTCGGCGGGCTGATGCAGTCGCGTCTCAAGGGCGGCCGTGTCACCGCCAAGCAACTGGCGCTGGGCCTGAACACCATGCCTGCCGACTTCATCAATGCCTACGTGCTTGGCAGTGTCGGCAGCACCGGCAGTGTCACCGGCGCCTGCGCCACCTTCCTCTACAACCTGCAGCGCGGCATCGAGGCCATCGGCAGCGGCCAGGCACGGGTGGTGATCGTCGGCAACAGCGAGGCACCGATTACCCTGGAATGCATCGATGGCTACGGCACCATGGGTGCCCTGGCGACCGAAGAAGGCTTGCGCCTGGTGGAAGGGCGCGAAGAGGTCGACTTCCGCCGGGCCAGCCGCCCGTTCGGCAACAACTGCGGCTTCACCCTGGCCGAGTCCAGTCAGTTCGTGGTGCTGATGGACGATGCCCTGGCCATCGAGCTGGGCGCGGATATCCATGGTTCGGTGCCCGACGTGTTCATCAATGCCGATGGCTTCAAGAAGTCGATCTCGGCCCCCGGCCCCGGCAACTACCTGACCATGGCCAAGGCAGTCGCTGCCGCCGCCCAGTTGGTCGGGATCGACGCCGTGCGCCAGCGCAGCTTCGTGCATGCCCACGGCTCCAGCACGCCGGCCAACCGCGTGACCGAATCACAGCTGCTCGACCGCGTCGCCGAAGCCTTCGATATCGCCGACTGGCCGGTCGCTGCGGTCAAGGCCTATGTCGGTCACTCACTGGCACCCGCCAGTGGCGACCAGCTGATCTCGGCGCTTGGCTCGTTCCGCTATGGCCTGATCCCGGGCATCAAGACCATCGACAAGGTCGCCGATGATGTCCATCAGCAACACCTGCGCATTTCCACCCAGGACCAGCCGCGCGAGAGCCTGGACCTGTGCTTCCTCAATTCCAAGGGATTCGGCGGCAACAACGCCAGCGCCTACGTGCTGGCGCCGCATGTGGTCGAGCGCATGCTGCGCAAGCGTCACGGCGAGCGGGTCTATGCCGACTACTGCGCCCGTCGCGAGCAGACCCGCGCGCGCGCCAGCGAGTACGACCGCAAAGCTCTGCTGGGCGAGCTGGGGATCATCTATAACTTCGGCCATGACCTGATCGACGACACGGCGATTGCCATCGATCAGCAGCAGATTCGTGTGCCTGGTTTCGAGCAGCCGCTCATCTACCGTCGCGATGAGCGCTACCAGGACATGCTCGACTGAGTCGCTAGGCCAGCTCGCGCGCCAGCTGCAGTAGCTCGGCGCGCCAGTCGGCGGCGGCTGGCAAGGCCATGAACGAGGGATTCAGGTAGCTTTCACGCGCTTCATAGCGCAGCGGCGCGCCCTGCAGATCGAGGACCACGCCGCCGGCGCCTTCGAGTACGCCCTGGGCCGCGGCAGTATCCCACTGCGAGGTCGGCGCCAGACGCGGGTAGAAGTCTGCTGCACCTTCGGCCAGCAGGCAGAACTTCAGCGAACTACCGACGCTGGCCAATTGCAGATCACCAAAACGCCCGGCCAGTTGCGCAAGCAGCCTCTCCTGCGCTGGGCTGGAATGGCGGCGACTGGCGACCACGGTCAGCGCTGCCGGTGGCGCTTCGCGCACCACCAGTCTGGTTGCCTCGCCACTGCCTGCACTGCGCCAGGCACCCAGTCCAGCCCCGCCGTAGAAGCACAGATCGCGCGCCGGCACGCCGACCACACCGAAGATCACCCGACCCTGCTCGATCAGCGCGACGTTGACGGTGAATTCCTCGCTGTCGGCGATGAACTCCTTGGTTCCGTCCAGCGGATCGACCAGCCACCAGCGCTGCCAGCCGCTGCGCTCGCCGAGACGGATCTCGGCATCCTCTTCGGACAGCACCGGAATCTGCGGATCAAGCGCGCTCAGCCCGCGCGCCAGGACCTCATGGGCAGCCATGTCGGCAGCGGTGACTGGCGAGGCGTCCTGTTTTTCCCGCACCGCCACGCCCTGGCGCCAGTAGGGCAGAATCGCCGCGCCCGCGACGCGGACCAGCTCGATGACCTCATTGAGCAGCGGCGTGTTCATCGCGCCAGCTCCCCACGCTGCTGCAACAGGTCACGCACCAGATAGAGCGCCGCCAGGGCTCGACCTTCGCTGAACTGCGGGTGCTGCACCAGCGCCGACAGCTCGTGCAGGCTGACCCGGTCGACCCGCATCGGCTCCGGCTCGTCTCCCGGCAGACTTTCCGGGTACAGGTCGCGCGCCAGCACCACCTGGATCTTCTGGCTCATATAGCCCGGCGACAGCGACAGCTCCGCCAGCAACTCGAGCCGCTGGGCGCCAAAACCGGCCTCCTCTTTGAGCTCGCGATTGGCCGCCAGCAGCACGTCCTCGCCGGGCTCGATCAGCCCCTTGGGCAGCGACAGCTGGTAGTCGTCGGTGCCGCCGCAATACTCCTCGACCAGCAGCGCATGCTGCTCGTCGGCCAGCGCGACTATCATCACCGCCCCGTAGCCGCTGCCCTTCCCCACCAGCCGCTCGTAGGTGCGCTCGACGCCATTGCTGAAGCGCAACTGCAGTTCTTCGACACGGAACAGACGGCTGTTCGCGACAATCTCGCGAGCCAGCACGGTGGGTTTCTCACGCATGGGCACTCTCCTCGTTCATCCGGCTATCATAACCGGGCTGCGCCGATTGTCCCTGCGCGGGCCCACCTTTCATCCTGCCGAGATCATCCCACCGCATGCCGCCGCTACCCTGGAACCAGATCGATACCGTGCTTCTCGACATGGACGGTACCCTGCTCGATCTGCACTTCGACAATCACTTCTGGCTCGAGCATCTGCCCAGCAGATATGCGCAGCATCACGGCATTTCCAGGGCCCAGGCGGATGCCGAGCTACTGCCGTTGTTCCAGGAGCATGCCGGCAAACTGACCTGGTACTGCCTGGACTTCTGGAGCGCGGAGCTGAAGCTGTCGATCACCGCCCTCAAGCGCGAGGTCGCCCATCTGATCGCCCTGCGACCGGACGCCGACAGCTTTCTTGCGGCTCTGCGCAGTGCCGGCAAGCGCGTGGTGCTGATCACCAACGCGCACCGTGATTCACTTTCGCTGAAGCTCGAGCGCGTCGAGCTGGCGCCCTGGTTCGAGCGGCTGATCAGCTCCCACGACTACGGGTTCCCCAAGGAAGACCAGCAGTTCTGGTTCGCCCTGCAGCAGGACGTCGGCTTCGATCCGCAACGCGCGCTGTTCATCGACGACAGTCTGCCGATCCTGCGCAGTGCACAGCAGTTCGGCATTAGCCAGTTGCGCGCGATCAGTCAGCCGGACAGCCGCCAGCCTGCCAAAGACACGGCGGAGTTCGTTGCGGTAACGGATTATCGGCGGCTGATCGAGGAGCTGGCCCCGAGCGCCTGAAGGCCGAGGCCGCGACCGGCGTCGATCACCAGTCGCGACAGGCTGATCAGATCAGGCCGGCGTCGGCCAGCTTCTGCTCGAGGGCGATCAGATCGGGAATGCGCGCCACGTCGCTGCCCAGGCTCACCGCGTCCAGCTCCAACGAGGCCAGTTCGACGTCGGCCCGCGGCAGTTCGCCGTCGACCTTGAACGAGCGCGGAATACCCTGCACCAGCAGGGCGATGAACTTGACCTTGGGCCGACCGCCCAGGGCGTTGAGCACCGCAACGCGCGGCATGTTGCCGGCTGACGCCTGGCGGCTGCCGGACGCCAGTTCGAACGACAGCAGCGGCAGGCTCAGGTCGCGCCAGCCGATCTGGCCGAGAAACCAGTCGGGCAGTCCTGGCGTCGCCTGGACGTTGCGGTACGGAATCAGTTCCGCCAGCGCAACGTTGGGCAGCAACAGGTTGCGGTCGGCCAGCGGCAGCATGAGCGCGGTCAGACCGCTGCTGGCGTTGCTGGTGGTGGCAGGTGCTTGGCTCATGTTTGACTACTTCCTCGAAAGCTCAGGCGCACTGCGCGGCGAGATGATTGACCAGCAGCTCGGCCAGCTCGCGCGGATCGCCACTGTGTACGCTGTAGCCACCCTCGCGCAGGCTGTCCGGCATGCTCGGGCAGGCACAACTGTCCGCGCGCTGGGTCCAGATCTCGGCACCCTGGCGACGGACGTAGGCCGCTGCGGCACTGCCGTCGCTACCCATCCCGGAAAAGGCGATCACGCCACAGCGACTGCCGTAGCTCTGCGCCAGGTTGAGCATCATCTGATCGATCGACGGGCTGTAGGGCTCCGGCCAGCCATGCGCCTGAATCTGCATCAGGCCGTCATCGGAAAAACCCAGCTCGTTGCTGATCGGCGCCACGACCACCTCACCGCAGCGCAACGCGTCGCCATGGCGAGCGCCATTGACCTTCCACTGGCTGTGTCGCCCGACCGCCTGCGGTAGCACCGACTCGAAGCCCGGATCGATGTGCTGGGCATAGACGAAGCCGACCGGCAAACCACCGGGAAGGGCATCGAGAAACGCCTTCACCGCCGCCGGACCGCCCAACGACGCAGCGAGCAGCCAGACCTGGCGTGCCGGCTCGCCCGCCACCAGCGGCGTCTCCGCCAGCATCGGCGGCAGTTCCAGGCGCGACGGCCGTTGCCCCTCGGCAAGCAGTGCTTCCAGGCTCGGGCCTACCGCACCGGAAGGGTCGCCTACCAGGCGCTTGAGTTTGCCGAACAGACGGCGCTCCCAGCGCGGATAGTTCTCCGAGTGGCGCTCCGGCGCCTGCCCCTCGCCGAACAACACCGGCGCGGAGGCACGTTCGAGCAGGTTGTCGACCAGCGGCGAATCTTCCGACTGCGCCAGGTCGACCAGCCAGAGGTCGGCCTCGCAGGCGGACAGGGCTTCCTCGTCGAGACGTTGCGGGTCGCTGTTGAGCACGACCTGATAGCCACTGGCGGTCAGCGCCTGCTGCAGCACGTGACGCTGCAGCGAGGTATCGGCGATCACGGCGATGCGTGCGGCGGCTTTCTCGCTCATTTCTTCTTGACCAGTTGCTGGATGGATTCAAGCAGTAACGATTCCTGATACGGCTTGCCGAGGTACTGGTTGACGCCGATCGCCATGGCCCGCTCGCGGTGTTTGTCGCCGGTTCGCGAGGTGATCATGATGATCGGCAGGTCCTTGAGATGCTCGTCGTGGCGCACCAGGGTGGCGACTTCGAAGCCATCCATGCGTGGCATCTCGATATCCAGCAACATGAGATCAGGCTTGTGCTCCTGCAACTGGGCAATGGCGTCGACCCCGTCCTTGGCAGTCAGCACGTTCATGCCGTTGCGTTCGAGCAGACGGCTGGTGACCTTGCGTACCGTGACCGAGTCGTCCACCACCATTACCAGAGTCGGGCGATCGCGCTCGGCTTCTTCCAGTTCGCTGGCGGTCGCCGCCAGGCGCGGCTGGCTCGGCCCCTGCTGCAGGGCGTACTGGGTACGGATGGTGGCCATCAGATCGAGAATCACTACCACCCGACCGTCACCGAGAATGGTGGCGCCGGAAATGCCGTGGACGGCAGCGAACTGCAGGCCCAGGCTCTTCACCACGATCTCGCGTGAGCCGGCCAGGCTGTCGACCTGAACCGCGACCGCATGCTCGTTGGAGCGCACCAGGATCACCGGCAACGGCAGGCTCTGCCCGACCAGCTTCGGATGCTGGCCGTTCTTCAGCATGTCACCCAGATACTTGAGCTCGTAATTCTGCCCGGCGTATTCGAAACGCGGAGCATCGGGGCCGTAATAGGCCTCCAGCTCGTAGGGCGAGACGCGCACGATGCCTTCAATGGTATTCAGCGGAATGGCGTAAAGGTCTTCGCCGGAAAGAACCATCAGCGCGCGGTTCACCGATACGGTGAACGGCAGGCGGATGGTGAAGCGCGTGCCCACGCCTGCAGTCGAGTCGATGCTCATGCTGCCGCCGAGCTGCTTCACCTCGGAGTGGACCACGTCCATCCCGACGCCGCGCCCGGAGATCTGGGTAACCTTCTCGGCGGTGGAGAAGCCGGCTTCGAGGATGAACTGCAGCACTTCGTGATCGCTGAGCTCGGCGTCCGCGTCCATCAGACCGCGCTCGATGGCCTTGCGCCGCACCGCTTCCAGGCGAATGCCGCCACCGTCGTCGGCCAGGGTCAGGACGATGTCACCACCCTCACGGCCAAGGTTCAGACGAATCGTTCCGGCGGCCGGCTTGCCGGCGGCAAGGCGCGCATCAGCGGACTCGATGCCGTGGTCGACCGCGTTGCGCAGCATGTGCTCCAGCGGCGCGACTATGCGTTCCAGTACGGTGCGGTCCATTTCCCCGTCGGCGTTGCCGACGACGAACTCGACCTGCTTGCCCAGCTCGCCGGCGATCTGCCGAACGATGCGCCGCAGACGCGGCACCAGGCGATCGAAGGGCACCATGCGCGTGCGCATCAGCCCTTCCTGCAGTTCGGTGTTCACCCGGGCCTGCTGCAGGAGCAGGGTTTCGGCATCACGGTTGCGCGCCGCCAGGGTTTCCTTGAGATCGAGAAGGTCGGAGGCGGACTCGAACAGCGCCCGTGACAGCTGCTGCAGCTGCGAGTGACGGTCCATTTCCAGCGGGTCGAAATCTTCATAACCGACACGCTCGGCCTCGGCCTGGAAGCGGCTGAGAATCTGCGCCTGGGTTTCGGTGTCCAGCCGGCGCAGCTGATCGCGTACACGATCAATGGTGGCTTCCATCTCGCTGAGCGTGAAGCTGAAGTCACTGACCTGCTGTTCGACCCGACCACGGAAGATAGAGGTTTCACCAGCGAGGTTGACCAGGCCCTCGAGCAGGTCGGCAGGAACCTTGACCAGTTCCTGCGGAGCGCGACGGGATGCAGCTTCCTGCGCCGCCTGCTCGGCACGCTGGACGAAAGGCAGCACCTTGTTCGGCGCCAGGCCACGCTCGCTGCTGCTGGCAGCCACAATGGGGGCCGCCAGGGAAACCTGAGCCACCGGGGTGGCCGGAGCCTCTGCGGTGAGTTCCGGGGTTGCCTCGTCGGCCAGGTCCGCCGCGTGGCTGTTGCTCAGCCGCTGGCGCAGTTCGTCGAGCTCCTTCTGCAGGCCTTCGAAGCCTGACTGGATGTCCAGCGTCAGACTCTGCGGCCAGGGCGCCCCACGCTGCTGCGCCTCGGTCAGCACCTGCTCCAGATCATGGCTCATGTCGCCTAGCGAGCGCTGACCGGCCAGCCGCGCACCGCCCTTGAGGGTGTGCAGGACCCGCAGCATCTCATCCAGTGCCGCACTTTCGCTCCCCGGCTGCTCCCACTTGCCGATAGCCGCTTCAAGCGCCTCGAGCAGGTCATCACCTTCCTCGAGGAAGATGTCGAGGATGTCCGACTCAGTGTCGTTGTGCCGATCATCGACAGCAGCCTTCAGATGCACGCTGGCAGGAATGCTCAGTTGCTCTTCCGGGTTGCTGCGAAAACGCTTGATGGTGTCGATCAGTGCCTGGCCGTCCGGCAGCGGCTGGTGGTCCCGCACCGCCTCAAGCATCTGCGCCAGACGGTCGTGACAGGTCTGTAGCAGGGTGAAGAGTTCCGGGCTGGCGCGCAGCCGGCCTTCGCCCAGATCCTCATAGAGAAACTCGAGCTCGTGCGCCAGATCGCCGATCTCGCGGATTTCCGCCATCCGCGCGCCACCCTTGAGGGTATGCAGATCGCGCTGCAGCGACTCGACCTCGAGGGTGTTGTCGGTCTCGTCCATCCAGCGCTGCAAGGCGGCACCGGAGCTTTCGATGATGTCGAACCCCTCTTCGAGGAAGATCTCGACCAGTTCCGGATCACGATCGTCTGCAACGGCACGCGTAGCCTGCGGCTCAGGCTGCTCTACCTGGGCAAGCGGTGCCCAGGCATCGGCAGGCTCCTCGACGGACTCGGGTGCCAACTGCTCCGGCTCGTCAGCGGCGACCGGCAGTTCGAAAGCGATCTCCTCGACCTCAGCCTCAGCCTCAGCCTCAGCCTCAGCCTCAGCCTCAGCCTCAGCCTCAGCCTCAGCCTCAAGTTCGGCGGGAGCTTCTGCCAACGGTTCAGCAGTCGACGACCATTCGTCGCCGACACTCAGCTGAGTCGCTCCTCCAGCAGGCTCGGGCTCCTCGACGGCCACGGGCAGGTCGCCCGCCCCACCACCCTGGCGAAACTGCCGGATCGCCTGTACCAGATCAGCCGGGCTCTGCATCGGGGTGCGCGCCTGCAGCTGATCGAGCAGCAGCGCCAGGCGGTCATGGCTACGCTGCAGCAGATCCTCAAGGCGCGGCGAGTGACTGTAGCGGCGATCAACCAATCCTTCGTAAAGCGACTCCAGCTCGTGAGCCAGGTCACCGATGGGGGTGATCTCGGCCATCCGCGCGCCGCCCTTGAGCGTATGCAGATCACGCTGCAGGGAGGAGAGAACGTGCTGGTTGTCCGGCTCTGCCAGCCAGCGCTCCAGGGCCTGACCGGCGCTTTCGAGAATATCGACGGCTTCCTCGAGGAAGATCTCGACCATCTCCTCATCCAGAGCCTCGAGCGGGAAAACCTGCTCCACGGCCGCGGGCTGTTCCGCCTCGCTGGTGGCGAGCGGAAGAGATTCTGGCGACTCCGCCGGCTCGCCCTGCGGAGCGGCCAGCGGCAGGTCTTCGACCGGGGCCCAGGCATCGTCGGTCGTTGCCTCAGTAGCCGGCTCCTCGTTGCTCGGTTCGTCGACCGGCGCAACATCCATCTCGATGACTTCCAGGCCATCGATGGCGCCCGGCTCGAGCAGAGCCAGCGTGGTCGGATCGAAGGCTTCGTCGAGCAGCGCACGCAATCCATCGACGATCGCCGGCTGTGCACTGACCTGAAGTCCGGCAGCAACCTGGTCCATCATCCCGATCAGGACCTCATGGGCCTTCTCGGCCTCGCCGAAGAAGCGCTCGCTCACGGCAAGACGCCCTTCGCCCACAGCGCCGTAGAGATCGAGCAGCGCATTGCACAGCTGACTGATCTGCGGAAGTTCGGCCATGTCGGCGCCACGAGCAAGCGTCGTCAGCTCATCGAGCAACGCACTCAGCTCCTGGCGTTCGGAGGGATGCTGGCGCCAGCGCTTCAGCAACTCTTCGGCGTCGAGCAGGATGTCCATCCCCTCGGCCAGGAAGATGCTGATCAACTGCGGATCGCGCACCTCCCCCTGCTCGCTCTGGCGAGCGTTTTCTGCGGCGTCGAGGCGTTCGCTGTGCAGCTGCTGGATTTCTTCCAGCAACTCGGCGGTACCGTCGATCGGACGCAGCGGGTCGGTTTCCAGCTGTTCGACGCCAAGCGTGAACAGAACCTGGGCCTTGCCGAGCAGGTCGCGTTCGGCCATGTCCACCTGGATCAGGTTGGCCTTGAACTCCTTGGCCAGCTTCTCCAGGGGCGCGGCAATCTCGGCGATCGGCAGAATGCCCGCCATGAACGCACTGCCCTTGAGTGTGTGCAGCGCACGCTGCAGATCATCGGTTACCGGCTGGGGCAACTCGTCCTGGCAACGCGCGAGAAATGCGCCCAGGGTTTCCAGGTGGGACTCGGCCTCATTACGGAAGATCTCCAGCAGCTGGGGATCAAGCACTTCTTCGGCACTGTCGGCCACATTCGCCGGCGCAATTTCCTCAGGGCCTACGTCGACTTCTTCCGCTTCGAGCGCTTGCTCTGTGATCGGCTCCGGCTGCTCCGCTTCAGGAGCCTGCTGGCTAGCAACCGGCAACGGCTCGCCCTTTGCCAGCGCATGGGCCTGGGCGGCCAGCAGGTCGACGTCATCACGCTGGCGCTGGGCGCTGGCGGCATATTCGTCAACCAGTGAAGGCATCAGCGCGACGATCTCGTTGATGACCTGGAACAGCGGTGCATCAGCGGCGACGCTGCGATCAAGAACACGGTTCAGCAGATTCTCTACCGACCAGGCCAGCTCGCCGATGACCAGGGCACGAACCATGCGGCCACTGCCCTTGAGCGTATGGAACGCGCGGCGTACTTCCACCAGCGCATCACGATCTTCAACGTTGCCCTGCCAGACCGGCAGGTACTCACCGATGGTCTCCAGCACTTCGCCGGCCTCTTCGATGAACACCTCGCGCAAATCTTCATCGACCGGTTCTTCATCCGCAGGCGGTGGCAGCAGACTCGGTGGAACGTCGCGAGCAGGCGGATTGATCGCCTCGACAGGCGCAGCCATGACTTCCGCCATGGTCGGCTCTGCGGGTTGCTCCATGGCAGGCGGTTGCACCTGCATGGCGGGCATCTCGACCTCTGGCAGGTCCAGCTCGGCCATCTCGGCCTCGCTCCAGACGGCAGGGCCTGCTTCCAGCTCAAGCTGCTCGAGAGAAGAGTCGAGTTCCGCGGAAAACTCGCCGGGCGCTTCTTCTTCGGTCGGTTGCTGCGCCGGGGGCAGATCGAGGCTCAGCTCGAAAGCCGATTCGGTGGCCAGCGCATCGGGCTCGTCGAGCGAGGCAAACGCCGGATCAAGGTCGCCAAACTGGGTTTCACTTGCGCCCAGATCGAGGTCGTCGGCAGCGCCGAGATCAAAGTCCAGCTCGCTGACGGCCAGCTCGGCCACTCCGAACTCCGGCTCAACCGGCTCTTCGTGCGCCTGCTGGTTGCTGAAGACTTCGATGTCATCCAGCGGATCGACCAGCGGAGCGGGCTGTTCCAGCGCCGCGCTCTGCTCCGGCTCTTCACGATCCAAGATCGACGGGCGCGGCTTGAGCGGATAACCAAGGGCTTCCAGGCTCTCCTCGGCCACATCGAGAATGATGTCACCCTGGGTCGCATGGTCTTCGGCGAGACGTTCCAGGTAGTACTCGACACTGGTGATGGCGTCGGCGAGGGTATCCAGATTCTGCCAGTTCGGTACGGCCTTGCGCGCCAGCAGCTGTTCCTGAATGTACTTGTTGCAAGCATCCAGCAGGGCCGCGGCACGCGCCAGCGGGATCATCGCCAGGCCACCGCGGACCTGGGTCAACAGTTCCGGTACACGGGCCAGGTGATCGTGATTCCACTGCGAAGCGATGAATTCGATGATCGCGTCCTTGGACTGTTCCAGTCCGTTGCGCGCTTCCTTGATCACCAGCTGATGAATCTGCGCCACATCGGTAGTGGGCAGGTGGCTCTCTTCCTGACGACCGTCCTCGGACGGACCGACCATTCCGGCGAGCGTCGCTTCCACATACAGCAGGGCACCGGCTACATCCATCAGCACCGCATCGCTCGGCTCACGATGGCCGAGCGTCAGCGCGTGAACCACATCGATCTGGTCGAGGATGACCTTGCGCGGCTGGCCGAAGCCGAGGACCGCCAGGGTGTCGGCGATCTGCTTGAGCGGGGCCAGCAGCGCGTCCAGCTCGATGACCTTCTGCCGGTCGCTACGAACGAACAGATCGAGGCTGTCCTTGACCCGCACCAGCTCTTCGCAAAGCGCAGCAACCACCGAACGCATTGCATCGCGGTCGGGCCCGGCCAGGCGCGCGCGCTCCTCGTCGACCTGGTCGTCGGCAAGCAACGCCTCGTCCAGACGATACTCGTCCTTCAACGCGCGGATACGCGGGGACTGCGCCGGAGCCTTGGCCACATAGAACAGCAGGTTCTTCAGCAGATCGTCCGGCGCTGGTTGATTGATCGCATCGGCGCCTTCGTCGACCAGGCGCTTGAGCTCCTTGTCGACCTGACGCAGCAGGGTCCTGACAGAGGTGCCATTCACCACACTGCCGGTCGCCATGCCTTCGACCAGGCCGGAAGCTATGCGCCACAAGGGCCCGAGAGGAGACTCCTTGCACAGGGTTTCCAGACGCGCGAATACCCGCGCCATGTAACCCAGGTTGGTTCCCAGGTCCTGATTGCGGATCACGCCAACCAATGCCATCTGCAACATCTGGCGCAGCTTGCGTAGCAGAACAGGCAGCTCGGCAGTACGCAGGGTAGCCAGGCTCTCAAGCGAGAGCGCGGCAGCTTCCTGCGCCATGTGCGGTTTGAACAGACTGGTTTCGGAAAGCAGTTTCTCGCCACGCGCGGCGCGCAGATCGTTCAGCAGCGGCAACACGACCATCGGCAGGTCACGGCGGGCCGCCTGGATTCGGTCCAGGTACGCAGGCAGCTGCAGAATCGCCTGCATCAGCACTTCCAGCGCTTCACCCTGGTTGGTGACCCGGCCGACGACCAGCGCCTCGGCCAGCTGCTCCATCTCTTCGGCAAGCAGCGCAGCGCCGTAGAACTCGACCATCTGCAAGGTGCCGAGCACCTGATGCACGTAGGTCTGGCAGAAACGCATGCGCGTCGAGTCCTGGGGGTTCTCGACATACGCTTCGAGCGACTGGCGCGCCTGCTTCAGCGTCTCGGCGATCTCACCCTTTACCCATTCCAGGGCGACATAGTCATGCCGATCACCCATACCGACTCCGCTCATAAACTTTTCCGGGTAAATGCCAGAACTTCCTCATCAGCCACCGGTTGCAGGTCCGGGTGCTGCCAACCGACCACTTCTCCCACTCCGACGACCAGCAAGCCTCCCGGCGCCAGCCGCTCGGCCAGGCGATTGAGGATCTCGCGGCGCCGCCAGCGGCGAAAATAGATCAGCAGGTTCTGACAGAAAATTACGTCCATGCCGGAGAGGGGCGCCTTGGCCAGCTCCAGCACATTGAGTCGCGCACAGCAGGCCCGCTCGACCAGACTCGGGCTGACACAGAAACGTCCGTCCTCTCGACGCTGAAAATACGCGTCGACATAAGCACCCTCGACGCTTTCCAGCCGCCTCGGGTCATAAACTCCCTGACGTGCCTTGGAAAGCGCATTCAGGCTGATATCCGTTCCGGTGACGCCAAAGTAGCCAGGATGGGAGCTTTCCTTGAGCGTCTCCGCGGCGGTGATCGCTAGGGAATAAAGCTCTTCCCCGCTCGAACAACCTACGCTCCAGAGACTCCAGGGTCGCTCGATCCCTTCACGCTCGAGCTTTTCCGTCAGATGACGACGCAAAAGGGCGAACGAAGGCGGGTGCCTGAAGAAACGCGTCTCCTGCACGGTGAGACGATCCAGCAGCGCGGACCATTCGACTGCGCCCCTCGGGCCGTCGGTGACCTGGCAGTAGTAACTTGCGTAATCGGATACCCCAATCTCGCGCATCCGAGCGGTCAGATTGGTCTGCAGAAAGGTCCGGCGCTGATCGCTGACCACGACGCCGGTACGCTCCTCGAGCAACGCTCGCCATTCGTTGAACTCCGCAGCGGTCATGTCCGCCACGGGCCTGAAGGCCCAGACTCCCTCGCTCGATTGCATGCCTTGCCTCTCGCTCATGGCCGTCGGATGACGACCTGGCGGCCGCCATCCATCTCCATTCAGGCCTGGGCGTCAGGCAGGGTGAAGTCGGATACCGACTTACGCATCTCACTCGCCATCTTGGCCAGGTTACCAATGCTCTTGGCCGTAGCGGTGGTACCGGAGGACGTCTGCGAGGTGATCTCCTGAATGACGTTCATCGTGTTGGAGATGTGGCCGGCCGAGGAAGCCTGCTGGCGTGCAGCGTTGGAAATGTTCTGGATGAGGGCCGCGAGGGTCTTGGAAACCTTCTCGATCTCTTCCAGCGCCACACCCGCGTCCTGCGCCAAGCGCGCACCACGGACCACCTCCGAAGTGGTCTGCTCCATCGAGATGACCGCCTCGTTGGTGTCGGTCTGAATGGTCTTGACCAGTGCCTCGATCTGCTTGGTCGCTGCCGAGGAACGTTCCGCCAGTCGCTGTACTTCGTCCGCAACCACCGCGAAGCCTCGACCGGCATCACCAGCCATGGACGCCTGGATCGCAGCGTTCAGTGCGAGGATGTTGGTCTGGTCGGCAATGTCGTTGATCAGGCTGACGATGTCACCGATCTCCTGGGACGATTCACCGAGGCGCTTGATCCGCTTCGAGGTGTCCTGGATCTGCTCACGGATGTTGTCCATGCCGGTGATGGTGTTGTGCACCACCTCGTTACCCTTGTTGGCGATGGCTACGGAACGTTCTGCTACCGCGGAGGATTCCGAGGCGTTCGCCGATACCTGGTCAATCGACACCGCCATCTCGTTGATCGCCGCGGAGGCGCCGGCAATTTCCTGCGCCTGGTGCTCGGAAGCTTCGGCCAGATGCATCGCTGTCGCCTGGGTTTCCTGGGCGGCTGCCGCCACCTGAACCGCGGTCTGGTTGATCGTCAGTACCAGATCGCGCAGTTGGTCGATCGAGTAGTTGATGGAGTCGGCGATGGCACCGGTGAAGTCCTCGGTTACCGTCGCTGCCACCGTGAGGTCACCATCCGCGAGGTCGGCGATCTCATCAAGCAGTCGCAGAATCGCCGCCTGGTTCCGCTCGTTCTTCTCGGCGGTTTCGGCAAGACGACGGCGAGTGGTCTGAACCATGACCAGTGCGATGAGGATGATAGATGCCAGGGCCAGCAGGCCCAGAACGTAGCCGGCGATGGTATTCAGGTAGCGGCCGCCGGCCAGTTGCTCGAGACCTTCGGCAAGGGTGGAAGCCTTGTCCAGCAGGGTCTGGGAAACGGTGAAGATGGTGTTTGCCGATTCGCGGACCTGGAACAGCTCAGGAGAGGTTTCGAGAATCTCGTCCACCGAACCGGAAACGAATTCGAACAGCTCGGAAATCTCTGCCAGACGCTCGCGAGCATCCTCGTTGGTCACCTGGGAGATTTGCATCGCCTCGTTGCCTTCGAGCATCGCCAGCAGTACGCGACCGAACAGACTGGCGTCGCGACCAAACATGTCGGCGGCCTGGACGGAGTCCTGGTCACCCGCGAGCACCTTGTTCACCGAGCCGAGAATACGCTCGGCCAGCAGCGACTGACGCTGGGCAACCGATACCTGGGCCGCCGGCGCCCCGCTTTCCAGCAGGATGTCGACGACCTCTTCGTACTCCACCTGCAGCTGCGGAATGGTTTCCGCGAGCGTCGCCGCTACCTGGTGCAGCGACAGTACGGTCTGCTCACTGGCCAGAATGGCGTCGGTGTTCTCGCGCAGGCTGTTCCAGTCCTGCTGCACCAGCGCCATCTGCGGCTGCACCGCATCCGGCGCGGAAGGAAGACCGGTTTCCGGGTTGCCCTTGGTCAGGATGCCCCAGCGACCCTCGAAGTCGTCGCGTGCCTCCTTCAACAGGCCGAACGCTTCGGGCTTGCCCGCCGCCGCCTCGGTGGCGTTCTTCGCGATACGCTGGGAGAGTACGCGCAGCTCACCGGAGTGACTGATGTACTCGGTGTCGTAGTTCGACTGGGTATTGAGGTAGGCGAAGTTCGCGAACAACAGCACGATGGACACGATCAGGACCACGAATAGTCCGGTGATCAATGTGCTGCTGCGCATGCTTGCCAACAGATTTCCTGCTTGGATTTTCTTCATTATCTGGCCCCCGCCTGGACCGACCGCACCACGGTTTCCATGTAACGCCAAAAGGTCGGCGAAGCCGACCCAACCGAAAATTCGTCAAAGTGCAACATCAAGAAACCCCGGGTCTTTCGCCAGCGAATGAGGACTGAATACCAGCCATGGCTGTTCGCGCTGGAACACACCATGCACGAACGGCCGGATACTGGACTCCAGCGGTGGCAACTGGTCGGAAAAGGAGTCGACCGGAAAATGCTGCATCCCGTAAACCTCGTCTACGGTCAGGCCCGCAAACACTTCCTGGTGATCCACCACCAGCAGACGACGCTTCTTGCGCAGCGGCGACAGCTCGCTACCGAAAAAACCGCAGAGATCCATGACCGGGAGCAGGCGTCCGCGCACGTTGGCAACGCCCTTGACCCAATCCTTTACTCCGGGAAGCATCGTGTAGCGTTGCTCGTGAAGCACCTCACCGACCTCACCCATGGGCGCGACGAAGTGCCGCTCGCCCATGCGGAAGCCGATACCGCTCCAGGTCTGCACGACCTCCTGCTGCGACGGCAGGCCTGCCGCGAGCTGGCGACAGCGCTGATCGATTTCCTGCAGAAGCTTGAAAGGAGTCTTCGCGTCCGACATGCCGGGCCGAGCCTTCTTGGATGGTTAGGACCTGGACTCAGCCTGCCAGAACGGCATTCAGGGTTTTCAGCAGCGTATCTTCGTCGACCGGCTTGGTCAGGTAGTCGCGTGCGCCCTGGCGCTTGCCCCAGACCTTGTCGGTCTCCTGATCCTTGGTGGTCACGATGATCACCGGGATGTGACTGGTGTCGGCATCCTTGGTCAACTGACGGGTAGCCTGAAAGCCGTTGAGGCCTGGCATCACGATATCCATCAGCACGGCGTCCGGCTTTTCCTGACGCGCCAGAGCCACGCCGTCGGCGCCATTTTCCGCCTTGAGTACCTGATGACCATGCTTCTCGAGCATGGCGGTCAGCTTGTACATCTCGGTCGGCGAGTCATCAACAATCAGAATACGAGCCATGTTTTTTCCCATTCGGTGAGGCTTCTACGGCTTTCGCCGGACTTCAGGATGCTTGCTCCACCGGCGTGAAATCAGGCACGTGGGCCTTGATGGCGCCGAGCAGCTCCTCTTTGCTGAAAGGTTTGGTGAGATATTGGTCGGAACCGACGATGCGCCCCTTCGCCTTGTCGAACAGGCCGTCCTTGGAGGACAGCATGATCACCGGCGTGGACTTGAAGGCACTGTTGTTCTTGATCAGGGCGCAGGTCTGATAACCATCCAGACGCGGCATCATGATGTCGACGAAAATGATGCTGGGGTGGGTATCGGCGATCTTGGCCAGGGCATCAAAGCCATCCACTGCCGTTATGACGTCGCACCCGACTTTTTTCAGGAGCGTCTCGGCAGTACGACGAATCGTTTTCGAATCGTCGATGACCATGACTCTCAAACCTTCAGAATGCTGTTCCATGTTTGCCCTACCATCGCCTTGGTAAATCGTTATTTTTGCATCCAGTGCGCTTGAGGCCCGACTTCGACAGGTTCCGACGCAATCGTGCGGCCTTTTTAGCACACTCTCTAGATGCAATCTATAAGCCCCGGAAAGCCAAGGAAACCTTGACCTCGGGATGATGCTGGCGCCACCCTGAAGTACGCCAGTCTAGTCGCGCCAGCCCTCCGCTGCCGCTTTATCACGATGAGGAATTTCTCCCCATGAGCGTACGCCTCGGGATCGTCATGGACCCCATTGCGAGCATCTCCTACAAGAAGGACAGCTCCCTGGCCATGTTGCTGGCCGCCCAGGCCCGCGGCTGGACCCTGTTCTACATGGAACAACAGGGCCTCTACAGCAGACAGGGTGAAAGCCGCGCACGCATGCGCGCCCTGACCGTGTTCGAGGACCCCGCCCACTGGTTCGAACTGGGCACGGAGCAGGACGAGGCACTAAGCGAACTTGACGTCATCCTGATGCGCAAGGACCCGCCGTTCGATAACGAATATGTCTACTCGACCTATCTGCTGGAACAGGCGCAGCAAGCCGGCACTCTGGTGGTGAACAATCCGCAGAGCTTGCGTGACTGCAACGAAAAGCTGTTCGCCACCCAGTTTCCACACTGCACGCCGCCCACCCTGGTCAGCCGGCGCAAGGACATTCTGCGCGAGTTCGCCGCAGAGCATCGTGACATCATTCTCAAACCCCTGGACGGCATGGGTGGCGCCTCGATCTACCGCCACCGCGAAGGTGACCCGAATCTCTCGGTGATCATCGAGACACTGACCGCCCACGGCACCCAGCAGATCATGGCGCAACGCTACATTCCGGAGATCCTCCAGGGCGACAAGCGCATTCTGATGATCGATGGCGAACCGGTACCCTACTGCCTGGCGCGGGTTCCGGCCGTCGGCGAGACCCGTGGCAATCTCGCCGCCGGCGGCAGCGGCGAGGCCCGCCCCCTGAGCGAGAGAGACCGTTGGATCGCGACCCAGGTCGGCCCAGCGCTGCGTGAAAAAGGCTTGCTGTTCGTCGGCCTGGACGTGATCGGCGACTACCTGACCGAGATCAACGTCACCAGCCCGACCTGCATCCGTGAAATCGACTACGCCTTCGATACGCAGATCGGTGCGCACCTGATGGACTGTATCGAGCTCAAGCTCGCCGCTGCCGGAAAGCCCGCACAAGCTTGATCCAGCTAACAGCTTTGGGCTTTGGGCTTGAAGCCTGCCGGCGGTTGCCGGCAGACTGCGCGACTATTCGTAACGGCCTGATCCGCAATGAACGCAGCCACCCATCCCAGCGACCTCACCAACAGCAGCGTGCGCCCCGCGGATCGGCTGGGTTTCACTCTGTTCGTCGCTGCTTTGGTGCACGTCGCCCTGATACTCGGGCTCGGCTTCGGCCTGAGCGAGCCGAGCCAGATCAGCAAGTCGCTCGAGGTAACCCTGTCCACCTTCAAGAGCGATGAAAAGCCCAAGCAGGCCGACTTCCTCGCCCAGGACAACCAGCAGGGCAGCGGCAGCCTGGAGCATGAGGCAACGCCCACCACGACCGAAAAGGCAATCTTCCAGGACAACGAGCTGCGTAAGGTCACCCCGCCAAGCACGCCGATTCCACCCCCATCCCGTGAGGAAGCACCCAAGGCAGCGCTGGCGACTCGCTCGCCGCAGCAGCAGCAGACGCCGATCAAGCGCGAGGAAGAAAAGCCCGCCCCGCAGCAGCCGCAGGTGCATTTCGACCGCGAGCAGCTGTCCGCAGAGATCGCCAGCCTGGAGGCGGACCTCGCTCGGGAAGTGCAGGAGTATGCAAAGCGGCCACGCGTGCATCGCCTCAATGCCGCCTCGACCATGCGCGACAAGGGCGCCTGGTACAAGGACGACTGGCGCAAGAAGGTCGAGCGGGTCGGCAACCAGAACTACCCGGACGAAGCCCGTCGCCAGCGCATCTACGGCAGCCTGCGCCTGCTGGTGACGATCAACCGTGACGGCACCCTCTACGAAGTGCAGATTCTCGAATCTTCCGGCCAGGACGTGCTCGACCAGGCCGCCCTGCGCATCGTTCGCCTAGCCGCCCCCTATGCCCCCTTCAGTGGGGACCTGGCCGAGTTCGACCGGTTGGAGATCATCCGCACCTGGCGTTTCGAGCGCGGCGATCGCCTGATGAGCCAGTAGTGCCGACTTGCCTCCCGGCAACTTCGGCCGACGCGGCTTGATGCCCGCCTCCGGAACCCCGAAACTAGGCCGATGAAGAGCACCGTCAGCTACCTCAAGAACCACTTCCTGATCGCCATGCCGCACATGGCCGACCCCAATTTTGCGCGCACACTCATCTATCTGGTGGAGCACAACGAACAGGGCGCGATGGGGCTGGTGGTCAATCGTCCCGGCGAGCTGACCCTAGCCGATGTGATCGAACAGCTGCGACCAACCACGCCCTGCATCGACAGCCGCGGCGATCTGCAGATTTTCACCGGCGGCCCGGTACAGACCGATCGAGGCTTCGTCCTTCATCCGGCCGGACAACCGTTCCAGGCGACCCTGCAACTGGGCGCGCTGGCGCTGACCACCTCCCAGGACGTGCTTTTTGCCATCGCCGACGGTCAGGGGCCGGACGCCTATTTTGTCTGCCTCGGCTACGCCGGCTGGGAAGCGGGCCAGCTCGAAGCGGAGCTGGCAGCCAACGCCTGGCTGAGCAGCCCTTCGGAGCAACGCATTCTTTTCGATACTCCGCCTGAACAGCGCCTGGACTCAGCTGCAGCGCTGCTGGGCGTGGACCTGAATCTGCTGACCAGCCAAGCCGGGCACGCCTGATGGCGCTGCGTCTGCTACTCGGCTTCGACTACGGCACGCGCCAGATCGGCGTAGCGGTTGGCCAGGTCATCACCGGCCAGGCTCGCGAGCTTTGCGTCCTGCGCGCGCAGAACGGCGTACCGGACTGGCAGCAGGTCGAAGCACTGCTGCGCGAGTGGCAGCCCGACGCCCTGGTGGTCGGCCTGCCCCTGAACATGGATGGCAGCGCCAGCGAGATGAGCGCCCGCGCGGAGAAGTTCGCCCGCCGGCTACATGGCCGCTTCAGCCTTCCGGTACACACCCACGACGAACGCCTGACCACCTTCGAGGCCAAGGGCCAACGCATGCGCCAGGGCCACAGTGGCAACTACCGGGATAATCCGGTCGATGCCCTGGCCGCGGCTCTGCTGCTGGAAGGCTGGCTGGAAACCCACTGCAACGAGACCTGACGATGACTCTTCCCGACCCAGCGCTTCTGATTCCGCAGATGGCCGACGCACTGAGCCAGCATCTGGCTCGACATGGCATCGATGAGCCGCAGTTCATCGGTATCCGCACCGGCGGCGTGTGGGTTGCCCAGGCCCTGCTTGAACACATGGCCGAGAGCTCGGCGCTAGGCGTACTGGACGTGTCCTTCTACCGCGACGACTTCACCCGCAACGGCCTGCACCCGCAGGTGCAGCCTTCAGAGCTGCCGTTCGAGATCGAGGACCGCCACCTGGTGCTGATCGACGACGTACTCATGAGCGGACGCACCGTGCGCGCGGCGATGAACGAGCTGTTCGACTACGGCCGCCCCGCCAGCATCAGCCTGGTCTGCCTGCTCGATCTGGATGCGCGTGAACTGCCGATACGTCCCGACGTGGTCGGTGCGACGCTGTCGCTGGAGCCTGGCGAGCGCGTAAAATTGCTCGGCCCCGCGCCCCTAGCCCTCGAACGCCAGACACTCGCCGCTCACTGAGACCCTGCCGATGACCGCCGCCAAACCTCCGCTGCAACTGAACGACCAGGGTCAGCTGCGCCATTTTCTCTCACTCGACGGCCTGTCTCGCGACCTGCTCAACGAGATCCTCGACACCGCCGACTCCTTTCTTGAGGTGGGCGCGCGGGCGGTGAAGAAAGTACCCCTGCTGCGCGGCAAGACGGTCTGCAACGTGTTCTTCGAGAACTCCACGCGCACCCGCACAACCTTCGAGTTGGCCGCCAAACGGCTGTCTGCCGACGTCATCACGCTGAATGTTTCCACGTCATCGACCAGCAAGGGCGAGACCCTCACCGATACCCTGCGCAACCTGGAAGCCATGGCCGCCGACATGTTCGTGGTGCGTCACGGCGACTCCGGCGCGGCACACTTCATCGCCGAGCATGTCTGCCCAGGCGTCGCGATCATCAACGGGGGCGACGGCCGCCACGCGCACCCGACCCAGGGCATGCTCGACATGCTGACCATCCGCCGTCACAAGGGCGATTTCGACAAGCTGTCGGTGGCGATCGTCGGCGACATCCTGCACTCGCGAGTCGCGCGCTCGAACATGCTCGCACTGAAGACCCTCGGCTGCCCGGACATCCGCGTCATCGGCCCGCGCACACTGTTGCCGGTAGGACTCGAGCAGTACGGCGTACAGGTCTTCACCGACATGGACCAGGGTCTGGCCGGCGTCGACGTGGTGATCATGCTGCGGCTACAGCGCGAGCGCATGCAGGGCGGCCTGCTGCCAAGCGAGGGCGAGTTCTTCCGCCTCTACGGCCTGACTCCCCAGCGCCTGGCACTGGCCCATCCCGAGGCCATCGTCATGCACCCCGGCCCGATCAACCGCGGCGTGGAAATCGACTCCGCCGTCGCCGACGGCAGCCAGTCAGTGATCCTCAACCAGGTCACCTACGGCATCGCCATCCGCATGGCAGTACTGTCGATGGCCATGAGCGGACAAACCGCACAGCGCCAGACCAACAGCGAATCCGAGGAGCAAGCCTGATGTCCATCTCCATCCTCGGCGCGCGCCTTCTGGACCCCGCGAACGACCTGGATCGGGTCGATGACGTTCATCTGGATCAGGGCCGCATCGTTGGCATAGGCACAGCGCCAGTCGGCTTCGAAGCGCTGCGCCAGATCGCCGGCGAGGGCCTGGTGATGACGCCCGGTCTGGTCGACCTGAGCGTATCGCTGCGCGAGCCCGGTCAGACGCGCAAGGGCAGCATCGCCAGCGAAACCCAGGCAGCTGCGGCAGGCGGCGTGACCAGCCTGTGCTGCCCGCCCAACACCCGCCCGGTTCTCGACACCACTGCCGTGGCCGAGCTGATCCTGGATCGCGCCACGGTTGCCGGGCATGCCAAGGTTTTCCCGATCGGCGCACTTACCAGGGACCTGCAGGGCGAACAACTGGCCGAACTGGTAGC
Source organism: Pseudomonas mangrovi (assembly GCF_003052585.1). GTDB lineage: Bacteria > Pseudomonadota > Gammaproteobacteria > Pseudomonadales > Pseudomonadaceae > Aquipseudomonas > Aquipseudomonas mangrovi. The sequence continues at coordinate 96,290 of NZ_QASN01000017.1, forward strand.
ACTGCGCGACGCCGGCTGTGTCGCCTTCGGCAACGGCATCGGCGGCCTGCACAACAGTCGCACCCTGCGCCGTGCACTCGAGTACGCCGCGACCTTCGACCTTACTATCATCTTCCAGCCGCAGGATCACGACCTGGCTGAGGGCGGGCTGGCGCATGAAGGGCCGACAGCCAGCTTCCTTGGCCTGCCCGGCATTCCGGAGAGCGCCGAGACGGTGGCACTGGCCCGTGATCTCTTGCTGGTCGAGCAGAGCGGCGTGCGCGCGCATTTCAGCCAGCTCAGCAGCGCTCGCGCAGTGGAAATGCTCGCCACCGCTCAAGCCCGCGGCCTGCCGGTGACCGCAGACGTAGCGCTCTATCAGTTGATCCTGACGGACGAAGCCCTCGCGGACTTCTCCAGTCTCTATCATGTCCAGCCGCCTCTGCGCTCGCGCAGGGATCGGGACGCATTGCGTGAAGCCGTGCGCAGCGGCGTGATTGGCGCCATCGCCAGTCACCATCAACCGCATGAGGACGATGCCAAGCAGGCGCCTTTCGGCGCCACCGAGCCCGGCATCAGCAGTGTCGAACTGCTGCTGCCCCTGTCCCTGACGCTGGTCGAAGACGGGCTGCTCGAGCTTCCTGAGTTGATTCGACGCCTGAGCAGCGGCCCGGCGACCGCACTACGACTGCCCAGCGCCGGGATACAGCTCGGCGCCCCGGCGGACCTGCTGATCTTCGACCCCGCCGGCCAGACCCTGGCTGGCGAACAGTGGCTCTCCAAAGGGCGCAACTGTCCGTTTCTGGGCCACTGCCTGCCCGGCCGGGTTCGCTACACCATCTGCGACGGTCGCTTGAGCTACACGACCTGACAGCCACACGAAGCACACAACACACTGGCGGGGAGCCATACATGGAAGGCGTCATTCTGGATTTCAATCTCGACAGCAGCACCGGCGTAGTGCGCTGCAATCAAGGCACGCGCTACAACTTCACGATCGAGGAGTGGAAAAGCAGCGATCTGCCCAAACCAGGCGAGCGGGTCGATTTCGTACCCAACGGCGAACAGGCGGGCAACCTCTATCGCGTGCAGTCCCAGGCACCGGCAGCCGCGCAGCCTCAGGCAGCCTCTCCGTTCGCGCCACCGGCGGCAGCGCCGGCGCAAGTGCCGACTCCGTCGGTGCTGGCAATCATCAGTCTGATTGCCGGCATCCTCGGTCTGCTGATCTTCGGTTCGCTGATCGCGGTTATCTGCGGCCACATTGCCCGCTCGAACATCCGCGACAGCCGCGGCGCCCTGACCGGCGACGGCATGGCTCTGGCAGGCCTGATCCTCGGCTACCTCGGTCTCGGCCTGACAGTACTGTTCTTCCTGGTGATGATGATCGCCGGTATCGCCGGCTCAACGCTCTGAAAGAAAAAAGCCCCGCGACTTTCGTCACGGGGCTTTGTCTCTGGGCCTGGCCGCGCCTGCAGCCCCTCATGCCCTAACGGAAACGACGCCCAACGTCGTCTTCGCTTATCTCCAGAGAAAGCCCCTGGGCCACACTGCTCAGGTGGTCGCCATCGGTTTCCGAACCCAGCTTGATCATCAGACGCAAATCGTTTGCCGAGTCGGCGTGCAGCAACGCGTCCTCGTAGGTGATCTCACCCTGGGAGTAGAGGCTGTACAGCGCCTGGTCGAAGGTCTGCATACCCTGCTCGGTGGAGCGTTTCATCAAGGGCTTGAGCTCATGGACTTCGCCCTTGCGGATCAGGTCCGCCGCCAGCGGCGTGTTGATCAGCACCTCGATCACCGCACGGCGGCCCTTACCATCCGGCGTCGGCACCAGCTGCTGCGCGACAATCGCCTTGAGGTTGAGAGACAGATCCATCCAGACCTGATTCTGACGGTCGGCCGGGAAGAAGTTGATGATCCGGTCGAGCGCCTGGTTGGCGTTGTTGGCGTGCAGGGTTGCCAGACACAGGTGGCCGGTTTCGGCGAAGGCGACCGCGTAGTCCATGGTTTCACGGGTACGAATTTCACCGATCAGAATAACGTCCGGCGCCTGTCGCAGGGTGTTCTTCAGGGCGATGTCGAAGGATTCGGTATCGATGCCGACTTCGCGCTGGGTGACGATGCAGTTCTGATGCTGGTGAATGTACTCGATCGGGTCTTCGATCGAGATGATGTGGCCACTGGAGTTCTTGTTGCGGTAGCCGATCATCGACGCCAGCGAGGTGGACTTGCCGGTACCGGTGGCGCCGACGAACAGCACCAGACCACGCTTGGTCATCGCCAGTTTCTTGAGAATTTCCGGAAGCTTGAGATCTTCGATGGTCGGGATGTTGGTCTCGATCCGGCGCAGGACCATACCGGCCAGATTACGCTGATAGAAGGCACTGACGCGGAAGCGGCCGACGCCACGGGCACTGATCGCGAAGTTGCATTCGTGGTTTTCGGCGAACTCGCGGCGCTGCTGCTCGTTCATCACCGAATGCACCGTCTCGCGGGTCTGCTCCGGCGACATCGGATTCTTGGTGACCGGCATGATCTTGCCGTTGACCTTCATCGATGGCGGTACCCCGGCGGTGATGAAGAGGTCGGAACCGCCCTTTTCGACCATCAGGCGCAGCAGCTTTTCAAATTCCATGTCGTTCTCGCCTAGCACGCCTCGTCAATCTTGCGGAGAACTCTCCGTGGCCGGCGACTGCGAGGCGTGGACCGCAGCCGACTGCCCTGCGCCGACCGTCAGAAGTTTTCCGGGGTCTTGGATTTTTCACGTGCGGCGTCGCGACTGACCAGTCCCTTGGCCACCAGATTTTTCAGGCACGCATCCAGCGTTTGCATGCCCAGCGCGCCGCCGGTCTGGATCGCCGAGTACATCTGCGCGACCTTGTCCTCGCGGATCAGATTTCGAATTGCCGGGGTACCGATCATGATCTCGTGCGCCGCCACCCGGCCACCACCGATCTTCTTCAGCAGGGTCTGGGAAATGACCGACTGCAGCGATTCGGAAAGCATCGAGCGGACCATGGATTTTTCCTCGGCCGGGAATACGTCGACCACCCGGTCGATGGTTTTGGCCGCGGAGGTGGTGTGCAGGGTGCCGAACACCAGGTGACCGGTTTCCGCGGCGGTCAGCGCCAGGCGGATGGTCTCAAGGTCCCGCATCTCGCCGACCAGGATGATGTCCGGGTCTTCACGCAGTGCCGAACGCAACGCTTCTGCGAAGCCATGGGTGTCGCGGTGCACTTCACGCTGGTTGACCAGGCACTTCTTGGACTCGTGAACGAATTCGATCGGGTCTTCGATGGTGAGGATGTGCTGGTACTTGGTGCTGTTCAGGTAGTCGAGCATCGCCGCCAGGGTGGTCGACTTGCCCGAACCGGTCGGCCCGGTGACCAGCACCAGGCCGCGTGGTACGTCGGTGATCTTGCGGAACACCTCGCCCATGCCAAGGTCTTCCATCGTCAGCACCTTGGAGGGAATGGTACGGAATACCGCACCGGCGCCGCGGTTCTGGTTGAACGCGTTGACACGGAAACGGGCCACACCGGGCACTTCGAAGGAGAAGTCGGTCTCGAGGAACTCCTCGAAATCCTTGCGCTGCTTGTCGTTCATGATGTCGTAGATGAGCGCATGCACCTGCTTGTGCTCCATCGCCGGCAGGTTGATCCGCCGCACGTCACCGTCGACGCGAATCATGGGCGGCAGACCGGCCGAGAGATGCAGGTCCGAGGCGCCTTGCTTGGCGCTGAAGGCAAGCAGCTCAGTGATATCCATGGGACTCCCCGATTACAGACAAACAGGTAGAATTGCCGCAGACAAGGCGGCGGGCGCAGGTAATGTCCACGATAGCAAAGAATATTGCAAAGGTCGGAGCGCGCATCCGTGAGGCGGCGCAAGCCTCGAACCGCGATCCGTCCGCAATCGGGCTATTGGCGGTGAGCAAGACCCAGTCTGCCGACGCAATCCGCGTCGCCTTCGCCGCCGGCCAGCGTGATTTCGGCGAAAACTATCTGCAGGAAGCCCTCGACAAGCAGCAGCAGCTGAGCGATCTGCCGCTCACATGGCATTTCATCGGCCCCATCCAGTCGAACAAGACCCGCGCCATCGCCGAGCACTTCAGCTGGGTGCATTCCGTGGACCGCCTGAAGATTGCCCAGCGCCTGTCCGAGCAACGCCCCGACCATCTTGGCCCCCTGAACATCTGTCTGCAGGTGAACATCAGTGGCGAGGACAGCAAGTCCGGTTGCGCGCCGCAAGAGCTTTCCGCCCTGGCCCTGGCCGTTTCGGCCTTGCCGCGACTGCGCCTGCGTGGCCTGATGGCGATTCCGCAGGCCAGTGACGATCCCGCCTGCCAACGCGCGGTGCTCGCCTCGCTGCGCGAACTGCAACAGAATCTCGGGCTTGATCTCGACACTCTCTCCATGGGCATGAGCGCAGATCTGGAGGCCGCCGTAACCGAAGGCTCTACCTGGCTGCGCATCGGCACCGCCATCTTTGGTGCGCGCGACTACGCCAGCCCCGATACCGAACAGGGAACCCCGTAGCAATGAACGATATCCGCATTACCTTCATCGGCGCCGGCAACATGGCGGCAAGCCTGATTGGCGGCCTGTGCGCCCAGGGCGTGGACAAATCCGTATTGCGCGCCAGCGACCCCAATGAGCAGCAGCGTCAGCGCATTACCCGCGAACTGGGGATTGCCACCTTCGAAGACAATGCAGCTGCGGTGGAGGGCGCAGACGTGGTCGTGCTGGCGGTCAAGCCGCAGAGCATGAAGGCGGTATGCCAGGCGCTCGCTCCGCATCTTGCCGCCAGCCAGTTGGTCGTTTCCATCGCCGCCGGCATCAGCTGCGCCAGCCTCGAACAGTGGCTCGGGCCGCGCGCGCTGGTGCGCTGCATGCCGAACACGCCGTCGCTGCTGCGTCAGGGCGTTAGCGGGCTGTATGCCAACGGCGGAGTCAGCAACGAGCAGCGCAGTCAGGCCGAGCAGCTGCTGTCGGCGGTGGGCCTGGCCCTGTGGCTGGACGAGGAAGCGCAGATCGACGCGGTAACCGCCGTCTCGGGCAGCGGCCCGGCCTATTTCTTTCTACTTATAGAGGCCATGACCCGCGCAGGAGAAAAACTCGGCCTGCCACGCGAGGTCGCAGAGCGCCTGACCCAACAAACTGCCCTGGGCGCTGCGCGCATGGCGATCGAGAGCGACGTCGACGCCGCCGAACTGCGCCGTCGGGTCACCTCGCCAGCCGGCACCACCGAGGCGGCGATAAAAACCTTCCAGGCTGGCGGCTTCGAGGCGCTGGTGGATCAGGCGCTCGCCGCCGCCGCACACCGCTCGGCCGAGCTGGCCGACCAACTGGGTCGATAGGAGCAGCACATGTCCGGACTTCTCGAAGCCATCATCTACATCATCCAGACCCTTGGCAGCCTGTACCTGCTGGTAGTGCTTCTGCGTTTCATCCTGCAACTGGTGCGGGCCGACTTCTACAACCCGCTGAGCCAGTTCATCGTCCGCGCCACCCAGCCACTGCTGCGGCCGCTAAGACGGATCATTCCCGGCTTCGGCGGTGTCGACCTCGCTTCGCTGATGCTGGCGCTGCTGCTACAACTGCTGCTGATGGCGGTGGTGGTCGCCCTGATCGGACTCAACCCGTTGGGCCTGCTACCGCAACTGCTGGTCTGGTCGCTGCTCGGCATTTCCTCGCTGCTGCTCAAGGTGCTGTTCTTCGCCCTGATCGCCAGCGTCATCCTGTCCTGGATCGCACCGGGCAATCACAACCCCGGCGCACTGCTGATCAACCAGATCGTCGAGCCGCTGCTGACGCCGTTGCGCAAAGTGCTGCCCAGCCTGGGCGGGCTGGATATTTCGCCGATCTTCGCTTTCATCGCGATCAACCTGATCGATCGCTTCGTGCTGCGCAATCTGGCGGTGATGACCGACATGCCGCGAATTCTCGCGCCCTTCATGTGAGCGCCACGCAGGACACTGATGGGCCCTATTGGCGCTGGGACGGCGACGATCTGCTGCTCGACTGCCACCTGCAGCCCAGAGCCAGTCGCGACGAGTTTGCCGGCCTGCAGGGCGCCCGCCTGAAGATCCGTCTCTGCGCACCGCCGGTAGACGGCAAGGCCAATGCGCAATTGCTGGTGCTACTGGCCAAGGCCTTCGGCGTGGCCAGACGCAATGTAGAAATCGAAAGCGGCGAATCGAGCAGGCTGAAGCGGGTACGTATCCGTCATCCGCAATGCCTGCCGAACCACCTCGGGATTACCGCCCGGTAACCGCGAGCGACCGTTCACGGAAATTGTGACCCAGCGCTGATGTGCCACCTCGACCAGGCCGCATAATGCCGGGCACTTTTTCTTCAGTCTGCGAGCGACCCCCGGTTTTCCCGCGCACCTCCCCCGGAGACCCACGAGGAGCAGACCGGAACGCCCAAGCGAAGCAATCCAGCGAAGTGGCTGTGTCTACCTGCGACAGGTGAACAGCCCGGCATTGATCTTCGCAACGCCAGACCGAGCGCAGTCGTTTTTCAGAGGCTTTCAAGGCAGTAGGCAACTCGACAGGCATCAGACCCCAACCCGGCCAGTGGCCGCGCTAGCGAGAGGAAACCGGCATGAGCATGGAACGTCTCAGTCAACAGGTCGATGCCTACGTCGACTGGAAGCGCGAGCTGGTTCGCGAGATCACCCGCTACCGCAGCTGGCTGGCCGGCAACCGTCTGATCACCGATGCTGTCGATGCCAAGCTTGAGCGGGCCCTGCGCCTGCTGCGTACCGACCACATCACCCTGGCCTTCGTCGGCGAGTTCTCGCGCGGCAAGACCGAGCTGATCAACAGCCTGTTCTTCTCCTCCTTCGGCCAGCGCATGCTGCCTTCCCAGGCCGGCCGCACCACCATGTGCCCGACCGAACTGTTCTTCGACCCGCGCTCCGAGCGCGCCTACATTCGCCTGCTGCCGATCGAGACGCGCATGGCCGATGCCAGCGTCGCCCAGTTCAAGCGCATCCCCAAGCACTGGGTGAACATCCCCCTGGACGCCAGCGATCCGCAGAACATGGCGCAGGCCTTTGCCCAGGTGGCCAAGACCAAGCCGATGAAGATCGAGGAAGCGATCCAGCTCGGCTTCCATCCCGACATGCTCGAACCCACCGGCATGCCGGGCCAGGTACTGGTACCGGCCTGGCGCCATGCGATGGTCAATTTCGATCATCCGCTGCTGCGCAAGGGCTTGCGGATTCTCGATACCCCCGGCCTGAACGCCCTCGGCAGCGAGCCGGAACTGACCCTGTCGATGCTGCCCAGCGCCCAGGCGATCATCTTCATGCTGTCCGCCGACAGCGGCGTGACCGCCAGCGACATGGAGATCTGGCAGCAGTACATCCGTCAGCTCGACGACAACACCCAGACCAGCCTGTTCGCCGTACTGAACAAGATCGACGTACTCTGGGACGACCTCGCCGGTGATGTCGCGGTGCAGCGTTCGATCCTCGAGATGCAGGCGATGACCGCACGCCAACTGGGCATCGACCATGAAGACGTACTACCACTGAGCGCCAAGCAGGCACTGCTGGCAAAAATTCGCAAGGACGAAGCGCTGCTCGAGCGCAGCCAGCTCGGCACTCTGGAAGATCTGCTCTGCGAGCGCATCGTCGCGCAGAAGGAGCACCTGATCGCCGAGCGCATCGTCGGCCAGGTCATGGCGATGCTGCAGAACAGCCAGCATCTGCTGACCGTACGCCTGGAGAAGGCACGTGAGCAGCAGGCACTGCTGCAACACAATCAGGAAGACAACAGCCAGACCCTGTTCGAGCTGACCACCCGCACCAAGGAAGACCACAGCCAGCATCACAAGCGCCTGCTTGGTCTGAAGACCAACCAGCGACTTCTCAGCAGACTCGCCGAGCCGCTGCGGGTCAACACCCGCCCGGAACGCCTGCAGAGCTATCTGGACAAGGTGCGCAAGGAGCTCAACAGCAGCCTGACTACCGTCGGCATCAACCAGGCCATCGTCGAGTTCTTCGCCAGCGTCAGCAACGACCTGAGCATCCTCGAGCACGAGGCTGACATGGCCAACAAGATGGTTGCCGCCATCTATCGCCGGCACAACGAGGAGAACCCGTTGCACGGCATAGATGCGCCGCAGTTCAACATCCAGCGCTACATTCGCGAGCTGGCCAAGCTGCAGGCCAAGGGCGACCAGTTCCGCCTGCATCCGCGGACCCTGTTCACCGAGCAGCGCGCGCTGGGTCGGCGCTTCTTCGCAACCCTGGTGCAGGAAGTCATCGGCATGATGCAACGGCTGCGCCAGGAGGCCGAACAGTGGAGCAACGACACCTTGCTGCCGTTGATGCAACACACCCTCGAACACAAGCAGTTGCTGGAAACGCACATGCTGCGCCTGAAGTCGCTGACCCAAGAGACCCAAAAGGCACGTCAGCGCGGCGAACTGCTGGCGCGCTACATCGAAACGCTCGAACAGCAGCTGGCCCAGGCTGCGGATATTCTCCGTGCACTGCGCAGGCCGGCACCGCTGCAGCGCCAGGGCAAGGTGGTCAACCTGCCAGGCGCGGCGCGCGGCCACAGCACCAGCGACGCCTGAAGGCCCTTGAGCGGGGGCTCCGCCGGGAGCTCCCATTCCCTGCAAACAAGCCACTCGGCTTTCCTTGTCCTGCCCCCCTGCGCTCTTTAGACTGACGCCTCCTTTCAGCGAGAGCAGGGTCGATGCCCAGCGTTTTCCCCACCGATTCCGTTGGCCTGGTCACGCCACTGACCTGGCATTTCGGCGAGCCGCTGACGCTGGCTTGCGGACGCGATCTGGTCGATTACCAACTCGTCTATGAAACCTATGGCGAACTGAACGCGGCGCGCAGCAACGCCGTGCTCATCTGTCACGCGCTTTCCGGCAATCACCATGCCGCCGGCTTCCACAGCGAGGATGATCGCAAGCCCGGCTGGTGGGACAGCTGCATCGGCCCGGGCAAGGCAATCGATACCAATCGCTTCTTCGTCGTCAGCCTGAACAATCTTGGCGGCTGCAACGGCTCCACCGGACCGGCCAGCATCAATCCGGCGACCGGAAAACCCTTTGGCGCCGACTTTCCGGTGGTCACGGTGGAGGACTGGGTCAACAGCCAGGCGCGCCTGGCCGACGCGCTCGGCATCCAGCGCTGGGCGGCGGTGGTCGGCGGCAGCCTCGGCGGCATGCAGGCGCTGCAGTGGAGCATCAGCTATCCGGAGCGCGTGGCGCACTGCGTCGCCATCGCCTCCGCGCCCAAGCTGTCGGCGCAGAACATCGCCTTCAACGAGGTCGCCCGCCAGGCGATCCTCTCCGACCCCGAGTTTCACGGCGGGCATTTCCGCGAGCAGGGCGTGATCCCCAAACGCGGCCTGATGCTGGCGCGCATGGTCGGCCATATCACCTATCTGTCCGACGACGCCATGGGCCAGAAATTCGGCCGCGGGCTGAAGAGCGAAAAGCTCAACTACGATTTCCACAGCGTCGAGTTCCAGGTGGAAAGCTACCTGCGCTATCAGGGTGAAGAGTTCTCCGGACGCTTCGACGCCAACACCTATCTGCTGATGACCAAGGCGCTGGATTACTTCGACCCGGCCGCCGCCCATGACGGTGATCTGGTCCGCACGCTGGAGAACGCCAAGGCAGACTTCTGCGTGATCTCCTTCACCACCGACTGGCGTTTCTCACCGGCTCGCTCGCGGGAGATCGTCGATGCCCTGGTCGCCGCAGGCAAGAACGTCAGCTACCTGGAAGTGGAAGCGGCGCAGGGCCATGACGCCTTCCTGATTCCGATCCCGCGCTACCTGCACGCCTTCCGCAGCTACATGAATCGAATCGAGATCTGACCCCGCCATGAGAGCCGATCTGGACATCATCCAAGAATGGATTCCCGCAGGCAGTCGGGTACTCGACCTGGGTTGCGGCGACGGCGAGCTGCTCGCCTGGCTGCGCGACAACAAGCAGGTCAGCGGTTACGGCCTGGAGATCGATCCGGACAACATCGCCCGCTGCATCGAGCGCGGCATCAACGTGATCGAACAGGATCTGGACAAGGGCCTGGGCAATTTCGCCAGCGACAGCTTCGACGTGGTGCTGATGACCCAGGCACTGCAGGCGGTCGACCGGCCGGACGAGGTACTGCGCGAGATGCTGCGCATCGGTCGCCAGTGCATCATCACCTTCCCCAACTTCGGGCACTGGCGCTGCCGCTGGCACCTGATCCGTCATGGCCGCATGCCGGTTTCCGAATTTCTGCCGTACACCTGGTACAACACGCCGAACATCCACTTCTGCACCTTCAAGGACTTCGAAGCGCTGTGCCGCGAGCAGCACCTGCGCGTGCTCGACCGGCTGGCGGTAGACCACCAGCATCGCGACAGCCTGAGCAGCCGTCTGTGGCCTAACCTGCTGGGTGAGATCGGTATCTACCGGGTCAGCCGACCCGACGCCACCTGATTCGTCATCGACACGAGGATTGCCCCATGCGCCACCTGGCCCTGTTCATTCTGACCCTCTGCCTGGCCCTGCCCGCCGCGGCCGAACGCAAGCAGAGCTTCGGCTCGCTGGATGTCCACTACAGCATCTTCAATTCAAGCTTCCTGCAGCCGCAGGTTGCCGCCGCCAACGGCCTGGTCCGCGGGCCCAAGCAGGGCGTGGTGAATATCGCGCTGCTCGATGCCGGCAAGGCCCGCGAGGCCCGCGTGACCGGCAGCGTGCGCAACCTGCTCGGCCAGAGTCGCGCGCTGGAGTTCAAGCAGATACGTGAAGGCGAGGCCATCTACTACATCGCGCAGTTCCCCTTCGACAGCCGCGAGATCTTGCATTTCGACTTCAAGGTGCAGGCCAGCGGCGGCCCGGAACATAGCTTCAAAGTGACCCAGGAAGTGTTTCCCGAGGAATGATGCACGTGAACGAACTGGTACTGGCCAGCCACAACGCCGGCAAGCTCAAGGAACTCCAGGCGATGCTCGGTGATGCCGTAAAGGTCCGCTCGATCGGCGAGTTTTCCAGCGTCGAGCCGGAGGAGAACGGTCTTTCCTTCATCGAGAACGCGCTGATCAAGGCCCGGCATGCCGCGCGGGTTTCCGGTCTGCCAGCGCTGGCCGACGACTCGGGTCTGGCGGTGGACGCCCTCGGTGGTGCGCCGGGCATTCACTCGGCACGCTATGCCGGTGGCGGCGGTGATGCAGCGAACAACGCCAAGCTGCTCGAGGCCCTGCGCGCGGTGCCCGATGCCGAGCGCGGCGCCCAGTTCGTCTGCGCCCTGGCACTGGTGCGACATGCCGAGGACCCGCTGCCGATCATCTGTGAAGGGCTCTGGCAAGGGCAGATCCTGCACGCTCCCCGCGGCAGTAACGGTTTCGGCTACGACCCGTTGTTCTGGCTGCCCGAGCACGACTGCTCCAGCGCTGAACTGGACGCGGAACAGAAGAACCGTCTCAGCCACCGTGCTCGAGCCATGGCAGTGCTGCGCGCGCGGCTGGGTCTGGCGGATGTCTGATCCGCTCACCCGCGCTCGATGGCTGCCGCGCTGATGCCACATGCCGCCCCGGTCCTCGCGCTGCCGCCCCTGGCGCTCTACGTACACATCCCCTGGTGTGTACGCAAATGCCCGTACTGCGACTTCAACTCCCACGCCGCCGGCCCCGAACTGCCGGAAGAAGCCTACGTCGACGCGTTGCTCGCCGACCTGGATCTCGACCTGCATCTGGCCGAGAACCGTCCTTTGGTATCGATCTTCTTCGGCGGCGGCACCCCCAGCCTATTCTCGGCACAGGCCCTCGATCGCCTGCTGCAGGGTGTGCAGCGGCGCCTGAAGTTCACCGACGACATCGAGATCACCCTGGAAGCCAACCCCGGCACCTTCGAACAGGTCAAGTTCCGCGACTACCGCGCTCTGGGGATCAATCGCCTGTCTATCGGCGTGCAGAGCTTCCAGGATGCCAAGCTCAAGGCCCTGGGGCGAATCCACGATGCCGGCGATGCACAACGCGCTGCGGAAATGGCGCGCCAGGCCGGCTTCGACAACTTCAACCTCGATCTCATGCATGGCCTTCCCGAGCAAACGCTGGATGACGCCCTGCACGATCTCGAATGCGCCATCGCGCTGGCGCCGACGCATCTGTCCTGGTACCAGCTGACCATGGAGCCGAATACCCAGTTCTGGAACCAGCCACCGACGCTGCCGGACGACGAAGCGCTCTGGGCGATCCAGCAGGCCGGACAGGCTCTGCTCGCCGGAGCAGGCTTCGCCCAGTACGAGACCAGCGCCTACGCCCAGCCGGGGCGCAGGGCCAGGCACAACCTGAACTACTGGACCTTCGGCGACTTCCTCGGCATCGGCGCCGGCGCCCACGCCAAACTCAGCAGCCGCGACGGGCGCATCCAGCGCCTGTGGAAAACCCGCACCCCACGTGACTACCTCAACCCCGACAAGCCCTTCCGTGCTGGCGAACGCGAGTTGAGTCGCGAGGAACTGCCGTTCGAGTTCCTGATGAACGCACTACGGCTGACCGCTGGGGTGTCCGCGCCCAGCTTCAGCGAGCGCACCGGACTGGCACTGGACACGCTGGCCGAGGCGCGCGCGGCGGCCGAGGCCCGCGGGCTGCTGGAAGCCGATCCGCAACGCCTGCAGGCCACGCCTCGCGGTCAGTTGTTCCTCAACGATCTGCTGCAGTACTTTCTTCCCTGAGACGTACAAGGACCCGCCATGGATCTGCTACTCGACCTGATCGCCACCCTCTCGCGCTGGAGCCGCAGTCATCTCTACGATATATCCCTGGCAATCATGGCGACCCTGTTCGTGCTGTTTGGCCCTGCGCTCAACGCCTGGGTGCAGAAGTCCATCAGCGGCCTCAATTTCTTCTTCCGCACCCTGATCTTCGTACTGGTCTGCGCGGTTGGTTACGGCCTCGCCATCGTCTTCCTGACGCCACTGCTGGCCCAGGGCCTGGGCTACTTCAACAACTACACCCTGGCCCCGGTACTGCTTCTGCTGTTCTTCCTGATCGGAGTCATCGCCGACCGCAACTAGCGCTGAGCTCCTCGCTGTCCGATCTGCGTCGGATCAACCGGGCAGCGCGCGGCAGTCCGAAGCCAGACACGAAAAAGGCCGCTTTCGCGGCCTTTTTTCTTTCAGCAGGGCAAACTCAGTTGCCGTCGCGGCGCAGCGCCTGCGGCGAGAAGTCGCGTGGGCTGAGCTTGATGTCGTAGTCGTACATCGGCTCGTTGTTGTCCAGGCCGTCGACGAAGTAGCGGCTGCCCTTGAAGTCGTAGACCGTCTCCAGGGTGCTGGAGAACAGCGGCATCTCGTAGTAGCTGATCGGGTGGCTTTCCTGCAGGCCGACCAGGTCGCCCTTCTTGTCGTAGAGGTCCACCGCGAGAATCTGCCAGCTGTCCTCGTCGACATAGAAACGACGCTTGGCATAGGGATGGTTGAAGCTCGGACGCAACTCCGCCTCTACTACCCAGACACGGTGCAGCTCGTAACGCAGTAGGTCGGAATTGAGCGCCTTGGGTCCGACGATGTTGTCGTAAGGAATGCCCTGCTGATGCACGGCGTAGCTGTTGTACGGAACCAGCATTTCCTTCTTGCCGATCATCTTCCATTCGTAGCGATCCGGCGCGCCGTTGTAGGTATCGACCACGTCGGCGGTAGCCAGACCGTTGGTATCCGGCTGCAGCGAGTCATACGCCAGCGACGGCAGGCGACGGACGCGGCGGTCGGCGCGGTTGTAGCGCCAGACCCGGCGGGTGGAGAGGATCTGGTCGAGGGTGTCCTGCACCACCAGGGCGTTGCCGGCCAGCTTGGCCGGCGACAGCACCTTGTACTTGTAGTACAGCAGGGTGTTGTCCAGATCCTTGAGCGTCATGCCCTCGCGGTTGTAGAAGTAGTAGATGTAGCGATCACGCTTGATCAGGTTGAAGGAGCCGTTGGCCAGCACCACCGCCTGATTGTTGAGGATATGAACCTGATCACCCTTGTAATGCATGATGTGGTTCCAGATCACCTCAAGGCCTTCCTGGGGGATCGGGAAGGGGATGCCGGAGTGGGCACCCTCGATGCCGTTACCGCCGGAGATCAGGGTCGCACGGGTGGCGTTTTCCTTGGTCGCATCGTAGATACGCTGTGGTGCAGCGGCACTGCGGCGGGTCGGGAAGACGCGCATCTGGTAGCCCGGCGTGCGCTCGACCAGCGCCTTGAGGGCAACCGGCAGGCGATCTGCATACTGCGCCACGTTGTTGCCGTCGATGACGAAACTGACCTGATCGCCCTTGTAGGGGTCGGGGTGATGCATGCCGCGCTGGTATTCGGCCGGTGGCGTGACACCGCCGGTCCACGCAGGGATGGTGCCGTCCGCATTGCCGGCGCGCTCGGCACCCAGTGGAGTAAGGTCATTGCCCAGGCGCGCGGCCTGAACCGCATCGACCTTGGCCTGTGCTTCCAGAGCACAGAACGCGATTGCCAGAATTCCAAACTTTCTCAACACAGCTTTCTCCTTGCGACGTCTGATTGTCCGTCGCACCGTTGATACCTGCAGGCCTCGCTGGGCCATGAAAAAACGTTCTGCGTGTGAGGTGAAGCGCTATCCCTGTGCCGGTTCGCCGGTCTTGTCGATTCATCCGTGGCGCGCAGACCTCTCAGTCCACGCGCTGAAACTTGAGATCCCAGACGCCATGCCCCAAGCGCTCGCCGCGGCGCTCGAACTTGGTTACCGGCCGCTCTGGGGGACGTGCAACGAAACGCTCGTCGCCTGCCAGATTAAGGTACCCCGGCGCCACATCCATTACCTCGAGCATATGCTCCGCGTATGGCTGCCAATCAGTGGCCATGTGCAGAACGCCACCCGGCTTGAGCTTGCTGCGCACCAGCTCGGCAAACGCCGGCTGGACGATCCGCCGCTTGTTATGCCTGGCCTTGTGCCAGGGATCGGGAAAGAACAGCAGGACCCGATCCAGGCTAGCGTCTGCGATGCATTGGCGGAGCACCTCAAGGGCATCACAAGCATAGACGCGAACGTTGGACAAATCCTGTGCAAGCAGGCCGGATAGCAGCGCACCGACGCCCGGGCGATGGACCTCGATGCCGATGAAATCCTCCTGCGG
This sequence comes from Pseudomonas mangrovi, assembly GCF_003052585.1. Lineage (GTDB taxonomy): Bacteria > Pseudomonadota > Gammaproteobacteria > Pseudomonadales > Pseudomonadaceae > Aquipseudomonas > Aquipseudomonas mangrovi. Next base: position 111,382 of record NZ_QASN01000017.1, read on the forward strand.
CGCCGCCGCCGCCATTTCCAGCAACGACTGTCCCATGCCGAAACCGATTTCCAGCGTGCGCGGCGCACTGCGGCCGAACAGTCCGTCGAGGTCCTGCGGACCGGCTTCCAGTGTCAGGCCAAAACGCGGCCAGCCCTTGTCCAGGCCCCGCTGCTGACCTTCGGTCATCCGTCCCGCGCGCATGACGAAGCTCTTGATGGTGCGAAGGCGGGGAGCGTCAGTCTGCCCAGCCGTGTCTATCTCGCTCATGCTCACCCTGGTTAGTTCGCTATCTTCGCGATGCGGCGACGCATCACCGGTAAGGCCTTGAATCAGCGAATCAGTCCGTCGAGCGGAGAGGATGCGCTGGCATAGAGTTTCTTAGGCATGCGCCCGGCCAGATAGGCCAGGCGCCCTGCCTCGATCGCATGTTTCATCGCACGGGCCATCAGCAGCGGCTGCTGGGCGTGGGCGATGGCGCTGTTCATCAGCACTGCTTCGCAGCCCAGCTCCATGGCGATAGTCGCGTCCGAGGCGGTGCCCACGCCGGCGTCGACCAGCACCGGCACCTTGGCCTCTTCGAGAATGATGCGCAGATTGTATGGGTTGCAGATGCCCAGCCCGGTCCCGATCAGGCCGGCCAGCGGCATGACGGCGATACATCCCATGTCCGCCAACTGGCGCGCGATGATCGGATCATCGCTGGTGTAGACCATCACGTCGAAGCCGTCCTTGATCAGGACTTCAGCGGCCTTCAGCGTCTCGATGACGTTGGGAAACAGGGTCTTCTGGTCGGCCAGCACTTCCAGCTTGACCAGCTTGTGGCCGTCCAGCAGCTCACGCGCCAGGCGGCAGGTACGCACAGCTTCGGCAGCGTCGAAGCAGCCGGCGGTGTTCGGCAGGATGGTGTAGCGATCCGGCGGAATCACGTCGAGCAGATTCGGCTCGCCCGGATTCTGGCCGATGTTGGTGCGGCGCACGGCAACGGTGACGATCTCGGCGCCGGATGCCTCGATGGCCTGGCGCGTTTCTTCCAGATCACGGTACTTGCCGGTGCCGATCAGCAGGCGCGACTGGTAGGTCTTGCCCGCGAGGACGAAAGGCTTGTCGCTGGGTAGCTGCTGCATGGAACCTCCTCGTGGCTAGCCGCCACCGATGGCATGAACCACTTCGACCCGATCTCCCTCTTGCAGGAAGGTACTGGCGTGGCTGCTGCGCGGGACGATCTCCAGGTTCAGCTCGACGGCCACGCGACGGCCGACCAGGTCCATCCGCTCAAGCAGATCCGCCACCGAGGCGGGCTCCGCAAGCTCGTAGGGTTCGCCGTTCAACCGGATAAGCATGACCAGACCGTCACCTGCAATGGGGCCGGCATTCTAGCTGGCTTGGCGGCGATCACCAAGCCGTGTGAACTGGTCGACAGCTACCGTCCGTACCTCTATCGAGCCAGCTTCAACGCCGAAAATGCCAGACAGCCCCACCCGAGCAGAAAACTGACTCCTCCGACAGGCGTGACGACGCCCAGCTTCCAGCCGGCCAGGACCATCAGGTACAGACTGCCGGAGAACAGCAGCACACCGAGCAGAAAGAAACCGCCGGCCCAGTGCAGCAGGGGCTGCGGCCGGTACAGCGCCAGCAGCGCCACGGCCAGCAGCGCCAGGGCATGCAGCATCTGGTAGTGCACGGCGGTCTGCAGGGTGGCCAGTTGCTCCGCCGCCAGCCGCGCCTTGAGGCCGTGCGCCGCGAAGGCCCCCAGAGCAACACCGGTGAAACCGAACAGGGCGGCGCAGAATACCAACAGACGGACCATCGACGAGCTCCCAGACGCAGCGAAACGGGCGGCTATAATGGCCCGCTCATCCGTCCGGGCCAAGCGCCATGCTGCGAACCCTGCTCCGTCGTCTGATCAAGTTGCTGCTCTGGCTGATTCTCGCCAGCGTCCTGCTGGTACTGGTACTGCGCTGGGTCCCGCCACCCGGCACTGCGCTGATGCTCGAACGCAAGATCGAATCCTGGACTTCAGGCGAGCCCATCGACCTGCAACGCAGCTGGCGACCCTGGCAGGAGCTGCCAGACGATCTGAAGATGGCGGTGATCGCCGCCGAGGACCAGCGCTTCGCCGAGCATTGGGGCTTCGATGTCGATGCCATCCAGGCCGCGCTGCAGCACAACCAGCAGGGCGGCTCGCTGCGCGGCGCCAGCACCCTCAGTCAGCAGGTGGCGAAGAACCTGTTCCTGTGGTCCGGTCGCAGCTGGCCACGCAAGGGCCTGGAAGCCTGGTTCACCCTGCTGATCGAACTGCTCTGGCCGAAGGAGCGGATTCTCGAGGTCTATCTCAACAGCGTCGAATGGGCTGACGGCGTGTTCGGTGCGGAAGCGGCGGCGCGCCACCATTTCAATGTCGGCGCCGCCTATCTGTCCAGCCAGCAGTCGGCGCAACTGGCCGCGGTACTACCCAACCCGCGCAACTGGAGCGCGGGCCAGCCGAGCCCCTACGTCCTGCAACGTTCTGCCTGGATTCGCCAGCAGACCCGCCAGCTCGGCGGCAGCCACTACCTCAACCAGCTGCGCTGGAAGCCGCCACAGTGGTGGCCCGAAGCCCTGCGCGAGCGGTTCCGCTAAGGAGCCTTCCTAAGGCCGGCTGCCGCGCATGGCGCGCGCCGGCACCTGCTGAATGAGCGTCACCTGGCCGTCCTCTACGTGCGCGGTCAGGCCGCGAGGCGGATAGACCCAGGCCTGCGCAGGCGGCATCTGCAAGCGCAGGCGCGGCTCGCCGGCACTGGCGATCCAGGCCGAGGCCGTTGGCTGGGGATCCGCCTGCAACCAGAGACTCTCGATCGGCTGACGCTGAAAACGCTCAAGCTGCGCGCTCTCCAGCCGCTGTTCGGTGTTCTGCAACCCCAGCTCGCTGCGCAACGCCTCCAGTACCTCTGGGGCTACCGCAACCTCCGCCTGCAGCTGCCAGACCGCCGCATCGGTGCGCAGCTCGGCCCGGTGCAGAAGGCGGCTGCCGTCCAGCCGGGCCTGCAACCAGAGGGCACCCGGTGCCTGTTCGCGCAAACGGGCCAGATCCAGCGTTCCTGCCGCCAGCGGCTGCAGCAAGCCCTGATCCAGACGCTCCCAGTCCGGCATCGGCTGCTCCGGCACCTCGTCTGCCGGCTGCAGCAGCCAGAAAAGCAGGATGAACAACAGGGCGGACAGGGTGAACAGCGGCAGTCGTACGCCACGCAGCGAGGGAAGGTTCATGCAGATACCGGATAGAAAAAAGCCGCATGACAGGCATGCGGCTTGGGGAAGAGCGTGATCTGGCTCAGGCCGAGATCGAACCCTTGAGCTTGTTCATCGCATTCTTTTCGAGCTGGCGGATACGCTCGGCAGAGACGTTGTACTTGGCTGCCAGGTCGTGGAGGGTCGCCTTCTCCTCGGCCAACCAGCGCTGGTAGAGGATATCGCGGCTCCGCTCATCGAGACGCTCCAGGGCCTCGTGCAGATTGGCGTTGGCGCTGTCGCTCCAGTCGGAGTCTTCCAGCTGCCGGGCCGGATCGTAGCGATGGTCTTCCAGATAGTTCGCGGGCGACTGATAGGCGCTGTCATCGTCGGCTTCGGTGGCCGGATCGAAGGCCATGTCCTGACCGGTCAGGCGGCTTTCCATCTCGCGCACTTCATGCGGTTCGACGCCGAGGCTCGCGGCCACCGCCTTGACCTCGTCATTGTTCAGCCAGGCCAGGCGCTTCTTCTGGCTGCGCAGATTGAAGAACAGCTTGCGCTGCGCCTTGGTCGTGGCGACCTTGACGATGCGCCAGTTGCGCAGGATGAACTCGTGGATCTCGGCGCGAATCCAGTGCACGGCAAAGGACACCAGGCGCACGCCCATTTCTGGGTTGAAGCGCTTGACGGCCTTCATCAGGCCGACGTTGCCTTCCTGGATCAGGTCGGCCTGGGCCAGCCCGTAGCCGGAATAGCTGCGGGCGATGTGGACAACGAAACGCAGGTGCGCGAGCACCATCTGGCGAGCAGCTTCGAGATCCTGGCGATAGAAGAGATTTTCGCCCAGCTCGCGCTCCTGCTCGGCCGTCAGCAGGGGAATGCTGTTTACCGCATGCACATAGGCTTCCAGGTTGGCGCCGGGAACCAGGGCATGTACAGGTTGCAGGGAAGTGGTCATGCAAACCTCCGACTCACGTAGCTTGTGCAGTCTTGACTGCGAACTCAGACGGCCTGCCTGTGGATAAGTTCCCTAAGACCCTGCCGTCAAAGCATATTTCAGGCGACACCGATACTACCGGGAGAACGCCGCAGGGCACTGAAACTACAGCAGAAGCGCGCGCCCGGCAACCCGGTCGCGCTAGCGCGGCGCCAACTCGCGCAGGTGACGGGCGACCGCCAGCCAGGCGCCGATGTAGCCGAGCAACACCGCCCCCAGCACCAGCGACAGCCCATCGGCCAGCGGCACGCCGAGCAGAGCGAAATCACTGCCATAGAGACCGGCCAGACGTACCACTGCCTGATCCAGCCAGTTCAGACCGTAGGCCAGAACGGCCCAGGCCAGCAGGCCGGCGCCAAGTCCGTAGAGCGCGCCCATATAAAGGAAGGGCCGACGTACATAGCCATCCGTGCCCCCCACCAGCTTGATGACCTCGATTTCGGTACGGCGGTTCTCGATATGCAGGCGGATGGTATTGCCGATCACCAGCAGCAGCGCCAGCACCAGCAGCAGGGTGAGGCCGAAGACGAAACGCTCGCCGAGTTTGAGGATCGCGCTCAGCCGCTCCACCCAGAGCAGGTCGAGCTGCGCCTGGTTGACGTCGGGCAACTCGGCCAGGCGCAGGCGCAGCGCTTCCAGGCGCGCCTTGTCGATTTCCCTCGGCGTGACCAGTACCACCCCAGGCAGCGGATTCTCCGGTAGCTCGCGCAAGGCGTCGCCCAGCCCGGACAGTTGCTGGAATTCCTCCAGCGCCTGCTCGCGGCTGATCCACTGAGCCTCGGCGACATCCTCCATCGCCGCGATCTCGTCGCGCAGCGCCTCGCCACGCTGTTCGCTGGCTTTCAGATCCAGATACACGGAGACCTGCGCCGCGCGCTGCCAGGAGCCGCCGAGGCGCTCGACACTGTCCAGCAACAGCGCCAGCCCCATCGGCAGACTCAACGCGATGGCCATCACAAGGCAGGTAAAGAAGCTGCCGATCGGCTGGCGCGCCAGCCGCCGCAGGCTGTCGATCAGGCTGGCGCGATGGCTTTCCAGCCAGGCGCGCAGCAGCGTCTGGAAATCCGGCTCGTCGTTGATCCGGCCGTTCTCGGCCTTGCGCGTGGCACCGACGCGCTCGGAGGGTTTGGGTGGCGGAACGCGGGTCGCGCTCATGCGGCCTCCCCGTCGCCGATCAGACGGCCGCGTTGCAGGGTGAGCATGCGATGACGCATGCGGGCGATCAGCGCCAGGTCGTGGCTGGCGATCAGCACGGTGGTGCCGAGGCGGTTGATGTCTTCGAACACGCCCATGATTTCCGCAGCCAGGCGCGGGTCGAGGTTACCGGTCGGCTCATCCGCCAGCAGCAGCGCCGGTTGATGCACCACCGCGCGAGCGATGCCGACGCGCTGCTGCTGCCCGGTGGACAGATCGGCCGGAAACAGTTCGGCCTTGTCGTGCAGGCTGACGCGCTCCAGCGCGGTGCCGACGCGGCGGGCGATTTCCTCGCGGCCAAGACCGAGGATCTGCAGTGGCAGGGCGACGTTGTCGAACACGCTGCGATCGAACAGCAGCTGGTGATTCTGGAACACCACGCCGATCTGCCGGCGCAGGAAGGGAATCTGCGCGGTGGAGATGGTCGACAGGTCCTGCCCGGCGAGCAGCAGCTTACCCGAAGTCGGTCGCTCCATCGCCAGCAGCAGGCGCAACAGCGTGCTCTTGCCGGCGCCGGAGTGACCGGTGACGAAGAGGAATTCGCCCTGCCGCACGCGGAAGGTCAGCTCGTGCAGACCGACGTGGCCGTTGGCGTAGCGCTTGCCGACCTGATCGAAGCGAATCATGCGCCTTCCCGCTCGGCGAACAGCGCGCTGACGAAGGCATCGGCCTCGAATGCGCGCAGATCATCGATCCCTTCGCCGACCCCGATATAGCGGATCGGCAGGCCGAACTGCTTGGCCAGAGCGAAGATCACCCCACCCTTGGCGGTACCGTCGAGCTTGGTCAGCGCCAGGCCGGTGAGCTGCACCGCCTGGTCGAACTGCCGCGCCTGGTTGATCGCGTTCTGCCCGGTGCCGGCATCCAGCACCAGCAGCACTTCATGCGGCGCCTTCTCGTCCAGCTTGCCGATCACCCGACGGACCTTCTTCAGCTCCTCCATCAGGTTGTCCTTGGTGTGCAGGCGGCCGGCGGTATCGGCGATCAGCACGTCCATGCCACGCGCCTTGGCTGCCTGCACCGCATCGAAGATCACCGAGGCGGAATCGGCGCCGGTGTGCTGGGCGATTACCGCGACGTTGTTGCGCTCGCCCCAGACCTGCAGCTGCTCGACCGCCGCGGCGCGGAAGGTGTCGCCGGCGGCGAGCATCACCTTCTTGCCTTCGCGCTGCAGCCGCGCCGCCAGTTTGCCGATGGTGGTGGTCTTGCCGGCGCCGTTCACGCCGACCACCAGGATCACGTAGGGCTTGACCGAGGCGTCGATGAGCATCGGTCGCTCGACCGGGCGCAGCAGCGCAGCCAGCTCTTCCTGCAGAGCGCGATACAGCGCACCGCTGTCCGCCAGCTCCTTGCGCGCCACGCGCCGGGTGAGGTTCTGCACGATGATGCCGGTGGCTTCGACGCCTACATCGGCAACCAGCAGACGGGTCTCGATTTCTTCCAGCAGTTCGTCATCGATGGCCTTGCGGCCGAGGAACAGGCTGGCCATGCCCTCGCCCAGGCTGGCGCTGGTTTTCGACAGACCCTGGCGCAGACGAGCGAAGAAGCCGGCCTTCTCTTCGACAACCGGCACCGCAGCTGCAGCCTTCGGGGCTTCGCTGACGGCCGGGGCGAGGGGCTCCGCGGCAGGCGTTGGCCTGGCCAGCGGCAGGGATTGCGGCTCCACCTCAGGTAGCAGGTCAAGATCCAGCGCGAGGCCCAGATCCCGCTCGAGGTCCAGCTCGGGCTCGGATTCCGGCTTTGGTTCAGGCTGTGGCAGTGACTCGACGATCAGCGCCGGGTCGATTGGCGCCTCGACGGACTCCAGCGTTGCCGGCTCGACGAGCGCTGATTCGGCGCGCAGGGAGTTGGCAACTTCGCTAGTGTCGGAGGATGGTGCCGGGACGGCTTCGGCTTCTTCCTGGGGCTTGCGGCGCATCCAGCCGAACAGGCCCTTCTTTTCTCCGGGGTCTGCCGGAGCCTTCTTGTCGTCGTTGGAACCAAACATGCAAGCGACTATCCCAAGGGGGCGCCGCGCCAACAGGCGTGGCCGCCAGTAAAACGGATGGGTATCCTAGCACCTCCCCGCTCGCCGGCGCTAAGCCGTTGCGGGCTCTGCCACACAGGTTCCGAATTCGATGCAAGCGATCCTCCACCGAGCCACCCGCATGCTGCTCGGCACCCTGCTGCTGCCCCTCGCAGCACTGGCCGGCGAAGCACAACCCACCCACGAGTTCACTCTCGACAACGGCCTGAAGGTGATCGTTCGCGAAGACCACCGCGCCCCCGTGGTGGTATCCCAGCTCTGGTACCGCATCGGTTCCAGCTACGAGGTTGCCGGCAGTACCGGCCTGTCCCACGCCTTGGAACACATGATGTTCAAGGGCACCGACAAGCTCGATCCCGGCGAGGGCTCGCGCATCCTGCGGGAACTGGGCGCGGAGGAAAACGCCTTCACCAGCGACGACTACACCGCCTACTACCAAGTACTGGCGCGCGACCGCCTGGCGGTGGCCTTCGAGCTCGAGGCCGACCGCATGACGGCCCTGACCCTGCCAGCTGACGAATTCACCCGCGAGATCGAGGTGATCAAGGAAGAGCGGCGCATGCGCACCGACGACCGCCCCTCTTCGCTCGCCTACGAACGCTTCAAGGCGCTCGCCTATCCCGCCAGCGGCTATCGCAACCCGACCATCGGCTGGATGAAGGATCTGGAGCGCATGACCATCGAGGACCTGCGCGCCTGGTATCAGCTCTGGTATGCGCCGAACAACGCCACGCTGGTAGTGGTCGGCGACGTTACCGCGGATGAGGTTCGCGGGCTGGCCGAGCGTCACTTCGGCAGCATTGCAGCGGGAAAGACGATTAGTGCCAAGTTGCCGCTGGAGCTGAGCGAGCCCGGCGAGCGTCGCCTGCGCCTGTATCTGAAGACCCAGCTGCCGAGCCTGATGATGGGTTTCAACGTTCCCAGCCTGGCCACGGCCAGGGAGGCACGGCAGATCCATGCTCTGCGCCTGGCCTCGGCCCTGCTCGACGGTGGCTACAGTGCCCGTCTGGCGACGCGCCTGGAGCGCGGCGAGGAACTGGTCTCCGGCGCCTCGGCCTGGTACGAGGGCCACGCCCGCGGCGACAGCCTGTTCATCCTCTCCGCCACTCCCAACGTGCAGAAGGGCCGCACCCTGGAGGAGGCCGAAGCGGGTCTCTGGGGTGAGCTGCAGGTACTCAAGGAGCAACCACCGAGCGCAGCAGAGCTGGCGCGGGTGCGCGCCCAGGTGATCGCAGGCCTGGTCTACGAGCGCGACTCCATCGCCGGCCAGGCCACTGCCATCGGCAAGCTGGAATCGGTCGGTCTGTCCTGGCGACTGATCGACGAGGAACTGGCGGCCATCGAGGCGGTGACGCCTGAAGACATCCAGCAGGCGGCACGCACCTTCTTCACCCGCGAGCGCCTGACCGTCGTCCATGTGCTGCCCGAGGAGGCCCGCAATGAGTGAAGCCAAGGCACCCCGCTACGGCCTGCTTGGCCTGATGGTCCTGCTGCTGGTCGGCGCCCTGCTGGCGACCGTGCGTTTTTCGACGCCGCCCGACGCTGGCGACGAGCAGCCGGTCGAATCCAGTCAGCCCGCCAAGAAGGGCCTGACGACCCTCGCCGAACTGGACGGCAAGCCGCCAGCGCATCGCAGCCTGGACATCCAGAGCTGGCAGACCGAACAGGGCGCGCGCGTGCTGTTCGTCGCCGCGCCGCAGTTGCCGATGTTCGACCTGCGCCTGACCTTCGCCGCCGGCAGCAGCCAGGACGGCGACCTGCCGGGGCTGGCGTTGCTGACCAACGCCATGCTCAACGAAGGCGTACCGGGCAAGGACGTGACCGCCATTGCCGAGGGCTTCGAGGATCTCGGCGCACAGTTCGGCAATGGTGCCTACCGCGACATGGCCGTACTCAGCCTGCGCAGCCTGAGTGCGGCAGAACAGCGCGAGCCCGCGCTCGCCCTGTTCAAGCAGGTGATCGGCCAGCCGAGCTTTCCGCAGGACTCGCTCGAACGCATCCGCAACCAGCTGCTGGCCAGCCTCGAGCAGCAGAAGCGCAACCCCGCCAAGCTCGGCAGCAACGCGCTGTTCCAGCGCCTCTATGGCAGCCACCCCTACGCCAGCCCCAGCGACGGCACCGCCGACTCGCTGCGGCAGATCGATGTGGCGGCATTGCGGGCGTTTCATCAGCGCGCCTATGCCGCCGGCAATCTGGTCATCGCGCTGGTCGGCGACCTCAGCCGCGAGCAGGCCGAAGCGCTCGCCGCCGAGGTTTCCGCCGCGCTGCCCGCGGGACCGGCGCTGGCGAAGATCGGCGCACCCGAGCAGCCCGAGCCTGGCCCGTCGCATATCGAATTTCCTTCCAACCAGACCCACCTGCTGCTCGCCCAGCTCGGCGTCGAGCGGCGCAACCCGGACTACCCGGCGCTCTACCTGGGCAATCAGATTCTTGGTGGCGGCGGCTTCGGCAGCCGCCTGATGGAAGAAGTTCGGGAGAAGCGCGGCCTGAGCTATGGCGTTTACTCCGGCTTCAGTCCGATGCAGGCGCGCGGCCCGTTCATGATCAGCCTGCAGACCCGCGCCGATCAGAGCCAGGCGACCCTGGAACTGGTGCGTTCGGTACTGAGCGGTTTTCTCGCCGATGGCCCGACCCAGGCCGAACTGGACAACGCCAAGCGCGAACTGAGCGGCAGCTTCCCGCTGTCCACCGCGAGCAACGCCGACATCGTCGGCCAGCTCGGCGCGATCGGTTTCTACGACCTGCCGTTGAACTGGCTGGAAGACTTCGTCGCCCAGGTCCAGGCACTCGACGCCAAGCAGGTGCGCGAAGCGATGCAGCGCCATCTGGATGCCGAGCAACTGGTGGTGGTCACTGTCGGCCCGGCGGTCGAGCAGAAGCCGCTGCCCGAGCCCGGTAGCCAGCCCGCACCACCGGTCGACAGCGGACCGCGGCACTGATGGCCAGGCCAAGCGGCAAGAAGCCGGTTCCGCCGTTGAGCCAGCTGCGCATCATTGGTGGTGAATGGCGCTCGCGGCGGGTGCAGTTCGTCGAGGGGCCTGGATTGCGGCCCACTCCCGACCGGGTGCGCGAGACGCTGTTCAACTGGCTGGCCGGCCAGGTGGAAGGCGCACGGGTGCTGGATCCGTTCACCGGCAGTGGCGCGCTCTACCTGGAAGCGCTGTCACGCGGCGCCACGCTGGCGCTGGCGCTCGACAGCAATGCCGAGGCGGTCGCCTGCCTGCGGCGCAATCTCGACACCCTCGGCTGCGGCAACGGTCAGCTACTGCAGACCGATGCGCTGCGCCATCTGCAGAACCAGGAGCCGAGCCCCTTCGATCTGGTGTTCCTCGACCCGCCGTTCCATCAGAACCTGCTGGCACCCGCCTGCACGCTGCTGGAGGAACGTGGCTGGCTGGCGCCGCGGGCGTGGATCTACACCGAAAGCGAAACAGCACCGTCGAGCCTGGGGCTGCCGGCGAACTGGCGCCTGCACCGTGAGAAGAAGACCGGCCAGGTGCACTACGCACTCTGGCAACGCGACGCCTGAGACCTTCTCGATTCGGCGGGCTCAGCGCCCCTGGCCAAGTTCCCGCCGCCGGGTCGGCCCGGCGCGCTCTTCCACCGCCGCGCGCAGCTCGGAGCGCAAACCGAGCAGGAAGGCCGCCTCGGCAACCACGAACAGCGGCCCGATCGCCAACCCCATGATGTCGTCGACGAAGGCCGGCTTGCGCCCCTCGTAGTAATGGCCGACGAACTGGATGATCCAACCGATCACGAACAGCCCGATTCCGGCCGCCAGCCACACCAGCGTCGTCCCTTGCGCCAGCCACTGCCCGCACCAGACGCACAGCGCCAGCAACAGGGTCATCAACAGGCCGAAGCGCAGGTCCAGACGCAGGTAGAAGACGCAGGCCAGCAGCGCCACCAGCACTGCCGGTGACAGCCAGAAGCCGCCCAGTACCAGACCGGGGCGGGACAGCAGCACTGCCACGGCGAGAACGATCAGCGGGATGCCGATGAAGTGGCTGAGGATATTGCGCTTGTCGCGATGGTAGGCGGCGTACTGCGCCAGGTGATCTACGAGGTTCTTCATTGTTGGGCCCTCAGGAATGCGTCGCCGTGGATCATGCACGCCCCCAACGATGCTCGCCAATGACCGCTGGAGCCTCGGCGGCGCCCGGTTGGCCGTCGCCAGCCACTTGACCGACAGCCGTCTACGCCTGCGGCCGGTAACCGATCCGCAGCCCGCCCCAGTGGCGGCCCTTGACCCGGATCGGCACCGAGAGGTCATGCATCAGCTCACCGGTGTCGCGCATGTAGGTCTGCAGCAGCAACGCCTTCTCATGGCTGCCGCAGCGCACGCCGGTCCGGTCATTGAACAGGCGCTTGCTGCGGCTGCGCAGCAGGTCCTGCGCCGGATCACCGCACGGCGGGTGGGCAAAGGCATTGTTATGGGTGGGCACGTAGCCCTCCGGGGTGCAGGCGATGGCGAACACCACAGGCGCGCCGGCCTGCAGCACCGGCTCCTGTAGCGCAGGCAGGACCTGGTCGGCGTAGCTGTCGAAACGGGTCCGATACTTGGTCGGCGTAGTCCCGGCGATGGGCTGATAGTTTCGATCGAACAGCTCGTCGAGACCGATACGACCGGCATCGATATCGGCCTCGAAGCGCGCCTGGATGGCCGCAGCCGTTTGCCGGGCAAGGTCGTAGATCTGCTGGTGATAGGCCGCCAGGCCTACCTCGGCAAGCTGTTCGCTGACGCTCTCGGCCCGCGTCAGCATGGTCTCCGCGGCCTCGGCCAGCAGGCGGGTGCGCTGCTCGCTGTCGGCGACGTCGTCGGTCAGGGTGGCGAAGCGCTGCAGCAGCTCGGCCAGGCGCAGATGCACACTTTCGCTGCCCTGGTTGATCTCGCCAACCTGGCGGGCGACGTCTTCGGCCAGGCCGGTGATGTCGCGCAATTGCTCGCCGGCAGCATCCACCTGACTGCCTGCCTGCAGCAGCTCATCCGCCTGTTGCTGGATATGCGCGACCACCGCACCGCTCTGCTGCCGGATATCCGCCAGCAGCTGACCGACCTCCTCGGTGGCGCTGCTGGTGCGCGAGGCCAGAGTACGTACCTCGTCGGCGACCACCGCAAAGCCGCGACCGCTCTCCCCCGCGCGCGCTGCCTCGATGGCGGCGTTCAGCGCCAGCAGGTTGGTCTGACTGGCGATCGACTGGATCGACTGGGCCACCTGCTGAATCTGCTCGGTACGCGCCGTCAGCTCATCGAGCATGCCGCGGCTGACGCCGGTCTGTTCGCTGAGCTGATGCATGCGCTGAATCGCCTGCTGCAGAGCCTGCTGTCCCGACTGGCTGACTTCGCGCATCTGCCCCGCGGCCTCCAGGGTCTGGCGGGCCAGCTCTGCACTGAGCTGCTCGGTGTGGTCCATGGCCCGCGCCGCGTCACCCGCCTCACTCGCAGCACCACCCTGGGCCCGCAGACCTTGCGCCAGCTGCCCGACCAGACCGGCGACCCGCGCCGCCGCCAGCGCGTTGTCGCAGGTAGCTTGCGAGAGCTGCTGGCTGAGGCCGTCACTCAGTGGCTGCTCGCGCTCTGGCTGCGGTTCCTCGGCCGGCTGTCGCCAGGGGCCGAACCACGGCCAGAGCGCGACGACGAGATAGGCCGGAATGCTCAGATAGAGCGGCATGCCGCCGCGCTGGTAGACCAGCATCAACACAGCCAGGCCGATGGCATGAAACAGGCAGACCAGCGGAAAACGGGCGTAGGCAGGGCGCATGCTTATCTTTTCCTGTGCCAGGGGCGCGACTGCGTCCCGCGGACTTCCGATTCGACACCGCGCGCCGAGGCTCGACCATTGCACCTTGGTCAAACCGCAGGCCGGGTTCTCGCGCTGACGAATCGACCGTACAGGTCCCTAGCCTAGTTTGCCGACCGGGTACTGTCAGGAAATGCAGATCGCCTGGAGCGGCGATTGCGCAACGGAACCGAGCGCAGCGCTTGTGCAGTGATGCGCTCGTTGTATCGGTCGCGCCCGGCGATGCTTGAGGCCGGGCGCGCTTTTGCTCGCCTCAGTCGAGACGCTCGATGACGCAGGCAACGCCCTGGCCGAGGCCGATGCACAGGCTGACCAGCGCGTAGCGGCCACCCGTGCGCTCCAGCTGGCGCAACGCGGTGAGTGTCAGGCGCACACCCGAGGCGCCGAGCGGATGACCTACCGCGATGGCACCGCCGTTGGGGTTCAGTCGCGGGTCGTCGAAGGCGATGCCCAGCTCCTTGGCACAGCCCAGCACCTGGGCGGCGAAGGCTTCGTTGATCTCGATGACGTCCATGTCAGCGAGCGTCAGTCCGGCACGGCGCAGGGCCTTGGTACTGGCCGGGACGGGACCCAGACCCATCAGCCGCGGCTCGACGCCGGCGACCGCGCCGGCAAGGATGCGCGCGCGCGGCCTGATGGAATATTTCTCGCCGATAGTCTTGCTGCCGATCAGCAGGGCACCGGCGCCATCGTTGACCCCGGAGGCATTGCCGGCGGTGACCACGCCGTCGGCGAACAGCGGCTTGAGCCGGGTCAGGGCCTCCAGGTTGCTGTCGGCACGCGGATGCTCGTCGGCCGCGACTACCTTCGGCGGCTGCTTGCGGCCCTGGGCCACTTCAATCGGCAGCAACTCGTCGGCGAAGAAGCCCTCGGCGCGGGCCTTCTCGTACAGCGCCTGGCTGCGCGCGGCGTAGGCGTCGGCCTGCTCGCGGCTGATGCCCAGCTCGCGGGCGACGTTGTCGGCGGTCTCCGGCATGGTGTCGGCGCCGAACTCGGCCTCGACCTGCGGATTCGGAAAGCGCGCGCCGATGGTGCTGTCGAAGGCGCGGAACTCGCGGCTGTAGGGGCTCTCGCTCTTGGCGATGACGAAGGGCGCACGACTCATGCTCTCGGCGCCAGCGGCGATCAGCAGTTCGCCTTCACCGGCACGGACCGCGCGGGCGGCGTCGAGGATGGCGGCCAGGCCCGAACCGCACAGGCGGTTGACCGTGACACCGGGCACCGCCACCGGCAGACCGGCGAGCAGGCCGGCGTGGCGGGCAATGTTGCGCGCGTCCTCACCGGCCTGGTTGGTACAGCCGGCGACCACGTCCTCGTAGTCCTCGCCGGCAAAGGGGTTGCGCGCGACCAGGGCGCGGATCACCGTCGCCAGCAGGTCGTCCGGGCGTACGCTGGCCAGCGCACCGGCGTGGCGGCCGAAGGGCGAGCGCAGGCCGTCATAGATATAGGCAGTCATCAGCGGGCCTCCACAGTGTTCAGGGGCAGATTCAGTTGCACGCGGCGACGCAGCCAGGGGCTGGGGCGATAGCGCGCCTCACCGCCGTAGCTGTCCTGCATGCCGCGCAGGATGGTGAAAACCTTGGCCGCGCCGTAGTGCTCGCCGAAGGCCAGCGGGCCCATTGGGTAGCCCAGGGCCATGGGGATGGCCTTGTCCAGGGTGGCCGGATCGGTGACCCCGCGCTGCAGCAGCTCGCAGCCCAGATTGACGATGCTGGCGATGATCCGCTGGCTGACGAAGCCGGGCGAGTCCTTGATCACCTCCACCGGCACGCCATCGGCGGCCAGCGCCTGGCGCGCCTGCGCCAGCAGAGACGGATCGAGCGCCGGCTGACTCATCAGCACGCGGCGCTTGTCCCAGTTGCAGAAGCTCTCCAGCGCCAGGGTCCGCTCGGCCGGCAGACCCAGGCGGGCGACCGCGCTGCTCGCGTCCTCGCCCAGCGGCGTGATCAGGCAGATGGCAGTGGCGCTTGGCGCGGCGCCCTGCTCTAGCGTGTGGCCAGCAGCGTTCAGCACCTGGTTCACTTGGGCACGCAGGGCGGGGTCCTGGCTGTCGAGCCAGAACGGCCGCTCCACGCTCACCGGCGGCCAGCTCGGCTCCGGGTCGCGCAGCGGCTTGCCGTCCTCGTAGCGGTAGTAGCCCTGGCCGCTCTTGCGCCCGAGCAGGCCGGCGGCGACGCGCTGTGCCGCCAGGTTCGAGGGGGTGTAACGCGGGTCGAAGTAGTACTGCTGGAAGATCGACTCCATCACCGCATGGGAGATGTCCAGGCCGGTCAGGTCGACCAGCTCGAAGGGCCCCATGGGGAAGCCCGGACCGTCACGCAGAATGCGGTCGATCTGCGCCGGCTCGGCGATGCCCTCGGCGAGGATGCGCTGCGCCTCGGTGGCGTAGGCACGGCCCAGGTGGTTGACCAGAAAACCGGGGGTATCCGGCGTCACCGCCGGGAAATGCCCGGCGTGTTCAGCCAGTGCCACCAGGCGCCGGATCACGCTTTCGTCGGTGCGCTCACCGCGCACCACCTCGACCAGCTTCATCAGCGTGACCGGGTTGAAGAAGTGGAAGCCGGCAACCCGCTCGGGGCGGCTGCAGGCGCTGGCGATCGCGGTGACCGACAGCGACGAGGTGTTGCTCGCCAGCACCGCATCGGCCGCGACCAGGCCTTCCAGTTCGACGAACAGCTTCTGCTTGACCTCGAGGATCTCGACGATCGCCTCGATCAGCAGCTCGCAGCCCGCCAGTTCGGCCAGCGTATGCGCCGGCTGCATGCGCGCCATGGTCGCTTCCAGCTCCTCGGCGCTGATGCGGCCCTTGGCCAGGTTGCGCGCCAGCAGGTCACGGTTGAACGCCAGCGCCTGCTCGATGGCCTCGCCGCGGGTGTCGAACAGCTGCACCTGCTGACCGGCACTGGCGAACAGCAGCGCGATACCGCGGCCCATGGCACCCGCGCCGATGACTCCGATCCGGGAAAACATGCATTCACCTCTCTTTGCATGAGTTATTCCGCATAGCGGAACTGCATTCCAATAAATTGACAGCGAGATTAGTAGCTAGCAATCTTTCCTGCAAGCCATTCCGCTATGCTCGAATTGCCACCCCTTGCCAAGCCAGACAGCCAGGAGCTGCCGATGTCCGCCGAGAGCAAAGACCAGATTCAAAGCACAGTCACCGGGTTCTTCCAGGACCTCGGCGCGCAACTGCAGACCTATTCCGCCGAGGAGGTGGTGGTGGCGCTGGAGCTGCTGCCGCGGCACATGAACAACGCCAGCCAGATGCATGGTGGCGTCATGGCCACGCTGATGGATGCGGCCATGGGCCTGTGCGGTACTTATAGCCTGGCGCCCGAGGAGCGCCAGGTCGCCATCACCCTGTCGATGAACGTCAATTTCTCCGCGCCAGCCACGGCCGGCAGCCGGGTCCGCGCGGTGGCCCGCTGCCGCTCGAAGGGCCACAAGATCTTCATGGCGACCTGCGACCTGCTCGATCAGGACGACCGCCTGCTGGCCTTTGGCGAAGGTGTATTCAAGCGCGGCGCGTTGCGTCGCGAGCTGCCCTGAGGCGATGAAGCTCTGCGCAGGATTGCTGCGCGGCCTGCTGCCTCTGGCGGTGCTGCTGGAACTGGCGGCGCTGGCCAGTCGGCAGACCGTGCTGAGCGTGACCAGTGGCGTGCTGCTCGGGCTGTTCTTTGCCTGGCACTGGCGCTCGCTGATGCCCTATCCGCGCAACCTCGGCCTGGTCACCCTGGCGGCCGTCGGCAGCTGGCTGCTGATCGGCGAACCCGATCTCGAACAGGCCGCACGCCTGGCCAGTGGCGCCGCCTACTACGGCGCCTTCATCGGCGCGCTGGGGCTGATGCAGTGCCTGGTCCGGCGCCTGCCGCAGCTCGGCGAGATCCACCGCCTGCTGCTGGCCGGGCCGCGTGCCTGGCTCTACCCGGGCTACCTGTCGAGCTGCTTTGCGATCAGTTCGATCCTCTCCTTCGGCATGCTCAACCTGGTCTGCGGCTCGCTGGAAAGCTACCTGCGCCAGCGCGGCATCGAGGGTGAGCGGCGCCGCGAAGGCATGCGCGGCGTGATGGTCAGCGCCCTGCGCGGCTATGCCCTGGTACCGCTGCTGGCACCGACCAGCGTCGGCGTGGCGATCCTCACCCGCGAGCTGCCCGGGTTGAGCTGGGCGATGTTGCTGCCGTTCGGTGCCATCGCCGCCGGCATCCTGCTGCTGATCGGCTGGCAGCTGGAAAACCGGCGTTTGCAGCGGCTGTGCCGCCAGCCCGACGACCTGTCCGTGGAACCCTCCGCCAGCGGCTCCTTCCGCGGCCTGCTGCTCGGCAGCCTGCTCGGCATCGGCGGGATAGTGGCACTGGCCACCGGCAGCTGGCTGTCGGCGACCCAGGCGGCGATGATCCTGGTGCCCGTTGCGGTGGCGCTGTTCCTCGGCTGGCAGACCCGCTCGGTTGGCGAGACCCACGACGAGATCAGCGACAACCTGCTGGGGATGCGCAACGAGGTGTTCATCTTCGCCTGCTCCGCCGTGCTCGGCGGCGCCGTCAGCCTGCTGATCCCGGTGGAGCACCTGCTCGGCGGGTTCGGCGGTTCCTTCTGGCTGCCGCTGCTGTTTGGTCTGCTGGGCATGCTGGCCATCGTGCTGGTGGCGCTGGTAGGGCTGGCCCCGATCATCTCGCTGAGCCTGTGCGCCGGCCTGCTCGCCCAGCTGGCAGCTCAGGGCGTCGACCCGCTGGGCCCGGCGGTGGCACTGCTCGGCGGCTTCTCGCTGGCGATGCTGCTGTCGCCCTATGGTGCCTCGGCGCTGCTGCTGGCGCGCTATGCGCAGCTGTCGCCCTGGCGCGTGGCCGTCAGCTGGAACGGCCGCTTTGTCCTGCTCGCTCTGCTGCCGCTGGGGTTGCTGCCGCTGCTGGCATGAACAGCAGCGCTCAGACGGCCGTCACCAGTGGTTCGAGCAGGGAGCGCAGCAGATCGAGCACCGCCTGCTGGCGCTGTGCGTCACGGTAGACCAGCCCTACCTGCAGCGGTACCCGCGGCTCGCTGATCGGCTTCCAGAGCAGCTCACGAGCGCCAGTCATCTGCCGTGCGCGGCCAGGCAGCACGGTCACCAGGCCGGTGTTCGGCAGGCTGTCGAGGATCGCCCCCATCTGGTTCATCTCGGCCTGGACCTGCGGCCGGCGACCGATGGCCGCGAGCTGTTCCTGCCAGATCTGCCGCACGCGAAACTCCTCGCCGAGCATCAGCAGCGGCAGGGCTGCCGCCTGCGCCAGCGACACCTTGCGAAACTCGCGCAGCGGGTGGTCCGCCGCCATCACCAGCTGCAGTTCGTCTTCATACAGCGGCAGCGCGTGCAGGCCGGGCTGGCGCGGCGGCAGGAAGCCGATGCCGACATCCAGGGTGCCGGTCAGCAGGCGACGTTCGATGTCGATGCCGGACAGTTCGTAGAGCTGCACCACCAACTGCGGCTGCGCCACCCGCAAGCGCTCCAGCAGCAGCGGCACCAGGCTGGCATTCACCGTCTGCAACACGCCGATGGCCAGGCTGCGCGGCACCTGGCCGCGAAATCCGCGCAGCGCTTCGCGCGCACGCTCCAGGCCGTCGAGCAACGGCAATGCGTGGCCATACAGCGTCTGCGCCGCGAGCGTCGGCAACAGCCGCCGCCCACCGCGCTGAAACAGGCTGACGTCGAGGTCCTGTTCGAGCTGGCGAATCTGCTGCGACAGGGCCGGCTGGGAAATGCTCAGACGCTCCGCCGCGCGCCCGACATGACCCTCTTCGAATACCGCGACGAAATAGCGAAGCTGGCGAAAATCCATAAGTTCTACTTATAAGAGATGCTGGAAAATCGAAATGGAGAGCAGCCCCTCCGCCCGCCTAGGCTAGCCACATTGTTGAGCCAATCTGCACGAGGGAGTCATGAGAGCGGTAAGGGTGGACGGCGTATTCATAGGCAAAGCGGAAGTTATCCTGCCGGGCCTGCGCTCGGCGATCAACAAGCAGGCGGTCAGTGGGCGAATCTGGCTGCATCGCGAGGGCCTGGCCGAGGATGAACAGGCCGATACGCGCTTTCACGGCGGCCCGGAGCGCGCGCTGCACCACTATCCGCGCGAGCACTATCCGACCTGGCGCCGGCGCTACCCGCAGCGCGCCTGGCAGGCGCCGGGGTTCGGCGAAAATCTCAGCAGCCTCGGCCTGCTGGAAAGCCAGGTATGCATCGGCGACATCTTCCGCTGGGGCGGAGCGCTGCTGCAGGTCAGCCAGCCCCGTTCGCCGTGCTATCGCCTCGGCCAGCACAAGGATCTCGCCGAGTTGCCGCTGATAGTGCAGAACAGCGGCCGCTGCGGCTGGTTCTACCGGGTCCTGCGCGAAGGCGCGGTCAGCAGCGACGACCCGCTCGAACTGGTTCAGCGCAGCTACCCGGGGCTCAGCGTGGCCCGCGCGATCCGCAGCTTCTTTCACTTCCCGCTGGAGCGAGCCGGCCTGCATCAGCTGGTCGCCTGCGCGGCACTCAGCGAGCGCTGGCGACAGGCCGCCGCCGCGCGCCTGGCCAGCGACCAGGTAGAAGACTGGAGCGGTCGGCTGCAGGGGCGCCCCGCCCCCCTACCACTGCAAGCGGACGCGGCAGTCCGGGAGATCGGCCATGCGTGAGCCACTCGACCATCTGCGCCTGATGCCCACCGTGCAACGCCCGCCGCAGATCTTCGTACGCGGCCAGGGCTCCTGGCTCTGGGACCGCCTGGGCGAGGCCTACCTCGACTTCACCCAGGGCTGGGCGGTGAACAGCCTGGGCCACAGCCCGGTGGTGCTGGTCGAGGCGCTCAAGCGACAGGCCGAAGCGCTGATCAACCCCGGCCCGGCCTACTACAACCGCGGCATGCTCAAGCTCGCCTCCAGGCTGTGCCAGGTGACCGATAGCGACCAGGCCTACTTCGTCAGCTCCGGGGCCGAAGCCAACGAGGCGGCGATCAAGCTGGCGCGCAAGTGGGGCCAGGTCCACCGCGGCGGCGCGCACCGTATCGTCAGCGCCGCACACAGCTTCCACGGGCGCACCCTGGCAGCCATGTCGGTCTCCGGCAAACCGTCTTTCCAGGACATGTTCGAACCCAAGCTGCCCGGCTTTGCCAAGGTGCCGTTCAACGACCTCGACGCGCTCGCCGCCAGCATCGACGAGCAGACGGTAGCGGTCATGCTCGAACCGGTGCAGGGTGAAGCCGGGGTGATCCCGGCAACCCTGGAGTACCTGCAGGGCGCCGCGCGCCTGTGCCGCGAGCGCGGCCTGCTGCTGATCCTCGACGAGGTGCAGACCGGCGTCGGGCGCTGCGGCGCGCTGCTGGCCGAAGACCTCTACGGCATCCGCGCCGATATCCTCACCCTGGGCAAGGGCCTCGGTGGTGGCGTGCCGCTGGCGGCCGTGCTGGCGCGCGGCAATGCCTGCTGTCTGGAGCCCGGCGAGCAGGGCGGCACCTACCATGGCAACGCGCTGATGACCACGGCGGGACTTGCGGTGCTGCGCACGGTACTGGAGCCGGGCTTTCTCGAGCATGTGCGCGAAATCGGCGTGCATCTGCGCGACGGCCTGGCCCGTCTCGCCCGCCGCCATGGGCACGGTCCGCTACGCGGCCACGGCCTGCTGATCGGCCTGCCGCTGATTGGCCAGGAAGGCTCGAGCCTGGTCCAGGCGGCATTGGCAGAGCGCCTGCTGATCAACGCACCACAGCCCGACTGCCTGCGCTTCTCACCCGCGCTGACGGTAAGCCACGCCAATGTCGACGAGATGCTGCGCCGCCTCGACCGTGCCTTCGCCCGCGCGCGCCAGCCTCGACCTCAGCCGGAGACCGGCATATGAAACGTATCGCCATCCTCCAGCACGTCGCCTTCGAGGGCCCGGCACGCATCGCCGACTGGCTGGCGCTGCGCAACCTGCCGGCGCGTACCCACCACCTGTATGCCGGGGATGCGCTACCGCAACTCGATGACTTCGACCTGCTGATCCTCCTCGGCGGCCCGATGAACATCGACGAAGAACACCTGCATCCCTGGCTCGGCGCGGAAAAGCGCCTGCTGCGCAACGCCCTCGCCGCTGGCAAGCGGGTGCTCGGCATCTGCCTGGGCGGCCAGCTGCTCGCCGATGCCCTCGGCGCGCGCGTGGCCGCCATGGGCCAGTCGGAGATCGGCTGGTGGCCGCTGGAGAAATACGCCGACTCACGCCACTCGCCGCTCGGCCGGATGCTGCCGCAGCGGCTTATGGCACTGCATTGGCACGCCCAGGCGTTCGGCCTGCCGCAGGATGCGATAGCGCTGTACGGCAGCGCCGTCTGCCGCTGGCAGGGCTTTGTCTGGGAGGAGCGCGCCGTGGCGCTGCAGTGCCATCTGGAAAGCACCCCGGAGAGCGTCGAGGCACTGCTGGTGCATGCCGGCGAGGACCTGCGCATGGCCGGCGCGGTGCAGGACGCCGCGAGCATTCGCGAAGGCAGCGACCACTGCCGCTCGCCGGGGATGCCGCTGTATCGCCTGCTCGACTACCTCAGCGGACCGCATGCGGCATTGCGCTGAGCGGCGTCAGGGGCGGCCTTCGCCGCTTGCAACCAACCCGACGGATTCCCTGCAACGCCAGCCATCCCTCATCCGGCGCTGCGCGCCACCTTCTCCCGGAGGGAGAAGGACAGCTGCGGGAGCGACGGCTCGGTGTGGGGGCTGGCAGGGCTTCGCTTTTCCCTCTCCTTCGGCAGAGGGTGCCGAAGGCGGGTGAGGGATGCCTCGGCGTGCAGGGCCTTTCCATCCGTAGGGTGGATGACGCCTTGCTCATCCAGCGGAGATTGTCTGGTGGATGGGTAAAGCGCCATCCACCCTACGGCCAAGGCCAGTCGGCGTGCAGTCGCGGCATCCCTCATCCGGCGCTGCGCGCCACCTTCTACTGGGGGAGAAGGATAGCGGTGGAGCGGTATGGGTCTATGCCGGTATTACTCCAGCCGTCCGAGCAGATCGCGGTTCAACCGGCGGCGGGTTTCCGCGTAGGCGGGACGATCCAGCGCAGCCAGGCGGGCCATGGCCGTACGGGCATTGTCCAGCAGCGCATCAGGAGCACTGAGCTGATCGAAGAAACCCGCTGCCAGGGCCTGACGCGGGTCGAAGGGTTCAGCCTGGAGCACCGCGCGGCTGAGCCAGGTCGGCGCCAGCCGCTCGCGGGCCAACGTCAGCGCCGGCTCGGGCATGGGCATGCCGATCGCCGTCTCGTTCAGGCAGATGCGGAAGTCGCCCAGGCTGCCGACACGCCAGTCGGCGCACAGCAGCAAAAAGGCACCCTTGGCCATGGCATGGCCGCTGCAGGCCATCACCACCGGCGCCGGATGGCTGAGCAACTGCCGTGTGAGCAGCCCGCCCGCCGCACGCAGGCGCTTCTTCTGCTCGCCTTCGACGCGCATCACGCGCAAGTCGAAGCCGGCGCTGAAGCAGCCGTCGCGGCCGCTGATCAGCAATCCCAGCCCATCCTGCGCAGCGCGCTGCACCTGCTGATTGAGCTCATCCAGCAAGGCCTGCGAAAGCGCATTGACCTTGCCGTCGTCGAGCACCAGTTCGCGCCAGCCCTCGGCGTCATGGACGCCGATCAGGCTCATGCCTGGGCCGCCTTGCGCGCTTCGTCACGCAGCTCGCGGCGCAGCAGTTTGCCGACGCTGCTCTTGGGCAGCTCGGCGCGAATCTCGACGAAGCTGGGAATCTTGTACCCGGTCAGGTGCTCGCGGCAGTGGGCGATCAGTTGTGCCTCGGTGACCTTGGGGTCGAGCAGGCTGACGAAGATCTTCACCGCCTCGCCCTTTTTCTCGTCCGGCACGCCGACCGCCACGCACTCACGCACGCCGGGGCAACGCACCACCACGTCCTCCACCTCGTTGGGGAAGACGTTGAAGCCGGAGACCAGGATCATGTCCTTCTTGCGGTCGACGATGCGGATCAGCCCCTGCTCGTCGATGGTGCAGATGTCACCAGTCTTCAGCCAGCCATCGGCCGTGAGGGTGTCGGCGGTGGCCTCAGGACGCCCCCAGTAGCCGAGCATCACCTGCGGGCCACGTATCCACAACTCACCCGGCTCGCCGGTCGGGGCATCGCTGCCGTCCTCGCGTACCGCGCGGACCTCGGTGTCGATGGTCGGCGCACCGACGCTGCCCTTGCCATGTGGCGTCCAGGGCGTGCCGGTGGAGACCACGGCGCTGGTTTCGGTCATGCCGAAGCCTTCGCGGATCACCGAGCCGGTGCGCTCGATCCAGCGCTGCTCGACCGCGCTGTTGAGCGGTGCGCCGCCGGAGTTGGCGTACTTCACGCGAGAGAAGTCGATCTTGTCGAAATCCGGGTGCGCCATCAGGCCGACGAACAGCGCGTTGATGCCGTTCATCAGGGTGAAGTCGTGCTTGCGCATGGCGCCGACCATCTCGTCGAGGTTGCGCGCATCGCGGATGTACACGGTGTGGATGCCAAGTCCCACCGGCAGCAGCATGTTCGTGACGAACGCCATGATGTGGTAGAGCGGCAGCGGCGCGATGCGCGTGTCCTTGCCCGGCTCGATGCGCCCCGGCTGGAGAAACAGCTCGCTGCACTGGATCACGCAGGCCAGCAGGTTGCGGTGGCAGATCATCGCCCCCTTGGCCACGCCGGTGGTGCCGCCGGTGTACTGCAGCAGACAGACGTCCTCGATGCCCCGCACCGCCTCGGTCGGCGGGCTCTGCTCACCCAGGCGCAGGGCCTGCATGAAGCGAATCGCCCCAACCTCCTCGGTGGCGTACTGCGGATTCTCGAAGTCGTCGGCGCTGGAGATGATCAGCAGACCGATATCGGTGTCCGCCTGCAGGCTGCGCACCAGCGGCAACAGGCGATCCAGCACGATCAGGGCCTTGGCGCCGGAGTCGCGGAACTGGTGCAGTGCCTCGTCGCGGGTGTACTGCGGGTTGGTGTTCACCTGGATCAGGCCGGCCTTGAAGATGGCGTAGGTCACCACCGGATACTGCAGGCCGTTGGGCATCATCACGGCGATGCGGTCACCGCGCTGCAGACCGCTGTGATGGGTGAGGTAGCTGGCGAAGGCGTCGACCCGGGCGAGGAACTCGGCGTTACTGAAGGAGGTGTCGCCACAGGTGAAGGCACGCCAGTCCGGATGGGCTGCAGCGGCCTGGGCCAACAGGTCGTAGACGTTGTGCAGGGGGTTCGCAGCCAGTTGCGCAGCGACATAACCAGTGGCGGTGGAAGACATCCAAAAACCTCCAAAATCGATTTATTATTCTGCTGTGCGAAATTTAGTGTCGAAATCCGATGGTATGCGATAGATTTTCGTGGCGCAATCGTCCATCGGTCTGCGCCCGCAGCTGCCCGGAGCAGGTCGATCTGCTATCGTTCGCCCCCAATTGCCAGCCGAGTGGCCGTTGGCCATCGCGCGCTGGGCGCGGGCGCGCCTGGTCAGGGAGCCACTTATATTTAGCCGATGAACCGAGAACCCATGATCGAAGACGACGAAGAGACCAGCCCGCAGAAAGACCGCAAGTTCGTCGAAGCCCTGGCCCGCGGCCTCGATGTGCTGCGTGCCTTCACCCACGGCACCGTGGTCATGGGCAATCAGGACATCGCGCGCATCACCGGGCTGCCCAAGCCGACGGTCTCGCGCATGACCTACACCCTGACCAAGCTCGGCTATCTCAGCTACTCCCAGCAGCTGGAGAAGTACCAGCTGGACTCGGGTGTGCTGGCCCTCGGCTACGCCTATGTGTCGAACCTGCGCGTGCGCCAGCTGGCCAAGCCGTACATGGACGAATTTGCCCGTCGCACCAACACCACGGTCGGCCTGACCTGCCGCGATCGGCTGTCGATGATCTACGTCGAGAACTGCCGACCGACTGACCTGACCTCACTGCGCATGGATGCCGGCGTACGCCTGCCGCTGGCGACCACCGCCGCCGGCCGCGCCTACCTGGCCGCCACGCCGGAGAAGGAGCGCGAGCACCTGCTGGCGGCGCTGGCGGACAAGATGGGCAAGGACGACTGGCCGAGCATGCGCACCTCGCTGGAAGCCTCCTTCGCCGAATTCCGCAGCCATGGCTTCTGCCTGTCGCTCGGCGACTGGGATCGCAACGTCAACGCCGCTGGCGTGGCGCTGCATCTGCAGGACGGCAGCATCATGGTGCTGACCTGCGGCGCGCCGTCCTTCCAGCTGTCCGAAGACACGCTGAAGAATTCCCTGGCGCACCAGCTGGAAATGCTCGCCCGGGACATCGAAAGCCTGGGCGTCTAAGCCCCTGCTGCACCCACTCAGGCACGGCCACTACCTCCAGCGGCGCCCCGCGCGCCGCGCCTGGCCCGCCTCACTTCGCGCTCACTTGCCAGCCGCACGCCAGAGGCGCAAGGCCCCTGGCGCGGCTGGGCATCTCGCCTAGGCTGCACGAGCGAGACAGCCGTTTCATCCGAAACACGTTTCGCAGAGCGGAACAGATGGCCATCAAAGGCAACAAATAACAACAAAAATTCTGCATAACGAAACTCGGTTTCCCGTATAAAAGGCGCTTGGCCGCGCCCTGCCGGCCGTTCGAACGAGTCACTGGAGCCCGTCAATGCACAACAACAACGGCTACCCCTCGAGCACCCGCGCCTGGCTGACAGTCGCCATTCTGATGCTCGCGTACGTCCTGTCCTTCGTCGACCGACAGATCCTCACCCTGCTCGTGGGGCCGATCCGCGCCGATCTGCAGATCTCCGATACGCAGATGAGCCTGCTGATGGGCCTGTCCTTCGCGCTCTTCTACACCATCTGTGGCATCCCGCTGGGGCGCGTTGCGGATAGCAAAAGCCGGCGCGGGCTGATCGCCGCAGGCGTGCTGGTCTGGAGTCTGATGACCGCCCTGTGCGGTACCGCCAAGACCTTCTGGACGTTCCTCACCTTCCGCATCGGCGTGGGGGCCGGTGAAGCGGCATTGTCGCCGTCGGCCTATTCCCTGCTGGCCGACAGCTTTCCGCCGCGGCTGCGCGCCACCGCCATCAGCGTCTATTCGATGGGCATCTATCTCGGCTCGGGCCTGGCGCTGATGATCGGCGGCACCGTCGCCGCCTGGGCGCAGTCCAAGGGCAACGTCGACCTGCCGCTGCTCGGCGAAACCCGCCCCTGGCAGCTGATCTTCCTGGTCCTCGGCGCCGCCGGCGTGATCTTCGTGCCCATCCTCATGCTGATCAAGGAGCCTACCCGCCAGGGCAAAGGCGCCGGCGTGGCCGTGCCGCTCGGCCAGGTAGCCAGCTATATCAGGGCCAACCGCAAGTCGGTGATGTGCCACAACGTCGGCTTCGCCCTGCTGTCCTTCGCCTCCTACGGCGGTTCGGCCTGGATTCCAGAGTATTTCGCGCGCACGTTCGGCTGGGAGCGTGCGGAGATCGGCCTGATCTATGGCGGCATGGTCTGTGGCTCAGGCGCGCTGGGCATCCTGCTTGGCGGCCGCATTGCCGACTGGCTGCAGAAGCGCGGCCGTCGCGACGCCGGCATGCGCGTCGGCATTCTCTCCGCGGTCATCGGCTTTTTTCTCAACGGCGTCTATCTGGTCGATAACAGCACAGCCGTCATCGCGCTCATGACCGTCAAGGTGTTCTTCGTCGCCATGCCCTTCGGCGTCGCCGCCGCGGCGATCCAGGAAATAATGCCCAACCAGATGCGCGGGCAGGCATCGGCGATCTATCTGTTCGTGATCACGCTGATCGGCATGGGCATCGGCCCGACCGCGGTGGCGATGGTCACCCAGTACGGCTTCCGCGCCGACGAGATGCTGCGCTATTCGATCTGCATCGTCACCGGCATTGCGCTGCTCGGTGCGGCCATCGTCCTGAGCATGGGGCTCAAGCACTATCGCAAGAGCCTGGACGACCTCGAACAGTGGGCGCCCAAGGACAGTCCCGCCGTCGCCACCTGATCGCCCCGCAGCGCCTTCCGCCATTCCCACAAGGACGGGCAGACAGGCGCTGCATGTTGGAGTCGGGGGCTTTCCCCCGACAGGGCGCGCTTCCCTCGGGAGCACCCGGCCCATCGGCTACCTGCCATATCCGCCGCGCCAACACGGCGGCTATGGCGCCCTCCCACCCTGCTAGTCGCGCTCTGCCGCCACCAGCTCAGTCACCAGTTGTCTGCTCGCCTCCAGCACCTGCTGCTGTATCTGCGGCGTGGCCAGCATGCGCGCTACCAGCAGCGCGCCAACGCACTGGCAGAGGATTGCCCAGGCCTGCTGCTCATCGCCCAGCGCCGAAGCCCAGGCCTGCTGCAGGCGGCTGATCCAGTGCTCGGCCTGTTCGCGCACCGGCAGTTCGGCCCGCGCGATCTCCGCCCCCAGGGTAGGCAGCGCACAGCCGCTGTCCGGGTGTTCGACGTGGGCCATGCTCAGGTAGATGTCCAGGCAGCGCTGCAACCGGGCGCGGGACATTTGCGCTTCGACCGACTCGCCCAGGCGTTCCAGGCTCTGGCTGAGCTCACGCTCGACGATCGCGGAAAACAGCTCGCCCTTGGACGGAAAGTGACTGTAGAACGCGCCGCCGCTCAGGCCGATGGCCTTCATCAGGCCGTCGACACCGGTGGCGGAGAAGCCCCCGCGCTTGGCGATGGCACCGCTGCTGCAGAGCAGTTTCTCGCGGGTTTGCGCCTTGTGATCCGCCGAGTAACGCATTCGATCTCCACTCACGCTGCTTGCTTGACGATGTCCGAACCATAGCATAACGTTCGTTTACTTAACGATCGTTAATTAAAGGCGAATACCATGCAGACAGACCGCAGAAAGGTGGCACTGGTGATAGGCGCAGGCGATGCCACCGGCGGCGCGATAGCCCGCCGCTTCGCCCGTGAGGGTTACGTCGCCTGCGTGGTCCGGCGCAGCCTGGACAAGCTGCAACCGCTGGTGGAGCGCATTCGCGCCGAAGGTGGCGAGGCGCATGCCTTCGGCGTGGACGCGCGCAAGGAAGAAGAAGTGAGCGCGCTCATCGAGCAGATCGAGAATGAAATCGGCCCGATCGAGGCCTTCGTCTTCAACATCGGCGCCAACGTGCCCTGCAGCATCCTCGAGGAAACCGCGCGCAAGTACTTCAAGATCTGGGAGATGGCCTGCTTCGCCGGCTTTCTCACCAGCCAGGCGGTGGCCAGGCGCATGGTTGCGCGCAAGCGCGGCAGCATCCTCTTCACCGGCGCCACCGCCGGCCTGCGCGGCGCCGCCCACTTCGCCGCCTTCGCCGGCGCCAAGCATGCGATTCGCGCGCTGGCGCAGAGCATGGCGCGGGAGCTGGGGCCGCTGAACGTGCACGTCGCCCACGTCGTGGTCGACGGCGCCATCGACACCGCATTCATCCGCGACAACTTCCCCGAGCGCTATGCACAGAAGGATCAGGACGGCATCCTCGATCCCGAGCACATTGCCGACAACTACTGGTACCTGCACAGCCAGCCGCGCGATGCCTGGACCTTCGAACTCGACCTGCGCCCTTGGATGGAACGCTGGTAAGCCACCCACACCCCGACCTGCAGAGTGAATCCCTATGAGCAAGACCGTTGAGTTCTTCTTCGACTTCGGCAGCCCCGCCAGCTACCTGGCCTGGACCCAGCTGCCACAGCTGTGCGCGGCGCATGACGCCACCCTGGTGTACCGGCCCATGCTGCTCGGCGGCGTCTTCCAGGCCACCGGCAATGCCTCGCCGGTGACAATTCCAGCCAAGGGCGCCTACACCTCCAGGGATTTTTCCCGCTTCGCCCGCCGCTATGGCGTGCCGCTCAACTTCAACCCCAATTTTCCGATCAATACCCTGACGCTGATGCGCGCTGCCACCGGCGTTCAGCTGTACATGCCGGAGCGCTTCGAGGCACTGGTGACTGCGATCTACAACGCAATCTGGGTTGAAGGATTGGACCTGAGTAATCCGGTGGTGGTCGGGCAGGCGCTGGCCAAGGCCGGTTTCGAGCCCCAGGCGATACTCGCCCTGACCGCGCAGCAGGACGTCAAGGACGCGCTCAAGGCCACCACCGAAGAAGCCGTGCGCCGCGGCGTGTTCGGCGCACCGAGCATGTTCGTCGGTGATGAGCTGTTCTTCGGCCAGGACCGCCTGGACTTCGTGCGCGAGGCCCTGGCCTGACAGGGCCTCACTCCGGCTGAAGGTCGAAGCCCACGCCGAAGCGATTCCAGGCGTTGATGGTGGCGATCGCCAGCGTCAGGCTGACGATCTCCGCCTCGCTGAAGTGCTCGCCCAGCGCCTGGTATTGCGCCGTGTCGGGATGCCCGCTGGAAAGCCGGGTGAGGCTTTCGGTCCAGGCCAGCGCGGCGCGTTCGCGCGGGCTGAAATGCCCGGTGTCACGCCACACGCAGAGCGTCTGCAGGCGCTTCTCGCTCTCCCCGCCGCGGCGCGCGTCGCTGGCATGCATGTTCACGCAATAGGCGCAGCCGTTGATCTGCGAGGCGCGCAGCCGCACCAGCTCCAGCAGCGGCAGTTCGATGCCGGATTGCTCCAGCACCGTCTCCAGGCCAAGCATGGCCTTGTAGGCGTCGGACGAGGTCTTGATCCAGTTGAGGCGCATCGGGATAGCTCCTGTGGGACTCGCCCCTTGCGAGTCAGGCGTTCAGACTAGGCCCGGCTGCGGCGTGGCCAAATAGCCAATTCGCCGAAATTTGAGGAGGCCAATTCCGATGGATCTGCATCTTGATCTGGATCCGCGTCTGCCATTGGCGAATCAGCTCTACCGTCAGTTGCGCGAGGCGGTGCTGAGCGGACGCCTGGCCGGCGGCGATCGGCTGCCGCCGACGCGCTTTCTCGCCCAGCGCCTGCAGGTGTCACGCAAGACGGTGAGCGAAGCCTACGAGCAACTCTGCGCCGAAGGCTTCTTCCATGGCCGTGCCGGCAGCGGCACCTTCGTCAGCCAGGGCATCCAGCGCACGGCGGCCCGCGCGCCCATGCAGTCGGCAAGCGCGCTGCAGCCAACTCGGCTGCGCCAGGCGCTCACCGACGCGCACACGCCACTGCGGCAACGAGCCAGTCGCTACAACTTCCATGGCGGCACCACCGACAAGCAGCTGTTCCCCTTCCCGGAATGGCGCGGCTGCCTGCAGCAGGCACTGCGCGAGCTGGGGCGAACGCCCGGTTTCTATGACGAGGACGCCGGCCACCCGCCGCTGCGCCAGGCCATCGCCCGTTACCTGGCAATAAGTCGCGCGGTGAGCTGTGCCTGGGAAGATCTGCTGATCACCCAGGGCGCACAGCAGGGACTCGACCTGCTTGCCCGGGTGATGCTGGAACCCGGGATGTGCGTGGCGATGGAGGAGCCCGGCTACCCGCCGGCGCGACAGATCTTCCTCGCGGCCGGCGCCAGGGTTGTCGGGGTGCCCGTCGACGAGGAAGGCCTGCTGGTCGAGCAGTTGCCCGACGATGCCCGCATCGTCTACGTGACGCCATCGCATCAGTTCCCGCTGGGCATGCCAATGAGCCTGGGTCGGCGTCTGGCCCTGCTGGAATGGGCAGGCTCCCGCAGCGCGCTGATCATCGAAGACGATTACGACGGCGAATACCGCTTCGAAGGACGACCGTTGGAGTCGCTGCAGAACCTGGATCGTCACGGCCTGGTCGCCTACCTGGGGACCTTTTCCAAGACCCTGTTCCCCGAGCTGCGCCTGGGCTACCTGCTGATGCCACCCGGTCTGCAGCCGGCGCTCATCCACGCCAAGCACCTGAGCGACCGCCACAGCTGCAGCCTGCAGCAGCGTGCGCTGACGCACTTCCTGGTCAGCGGCGGCTTTGCCCGCCATACCCGGCGCATGCAGCGGGTCTATGGATGGCGGCGCGAGCGTCTGCTGCAACGCCTGCACAGCGACCTGAGCCCCTGGCTGGAACCGATAGTGCCGCTGGCCGGCATCCACCTCGCCGCGCGGCTGCGGCTGGCGATCGATGAAGACGCCCTGGCACATGAGTTGCGCCAGGGCGGCGTGGGTCTGCTGGACCTGCGTCCGTTCTACAGCCAGCCGCAGCCGCGCGGCGGCCTGCTGTTCGGCTTCGGCTGCATTGACGACAAGCTGCTGGAAGAAGGTCTCGACCAGGTACGCACCAGCCTGAGCCGGCTGGCAGCCATCTAGGCCCTGCCCGACAACCACCCCGCGCCATCGCCCCACAGCTGTCCTTCTCCCGCCGCGAGAAGGTGGCGCGCAGCGCCGGTGGGAGGCCGCGGCTGCACGTCGGCTGGCCTCGACCGCAGAGCGGATGGCGCTTTACCCATCCACCAGACAATCGCCGGTGGATGAACAAGGCGTCATCCACCCTACGGATGGAAAGACCCTGCACGCCGAAGCATCCCGCACCCGCCTTCGGCACCCTCTGCCGAAGGCGAGGGAAGAACCGTGGCCCACTCGATACTCCGTGCGGGCCGGCCTAGGCCAGCTCGTCGAAACACTCGGCAAGCAGCGCCATGCCTCGCTCGAGCTGCTCGTCGGGCACGGTCAGCGGCACCAGGACGCGCAATACGTTGGCGTAGGTGCCGCAGGACAGCAGGATCAGGCCCTTGTCCCGTGCGCGCTCGACGATCCGCGTCACCAGGCCGGCGGCGGGACGCAGCGGGTCGCCCTGCTCGCACAGCTCCAGCGCGACCATGGCACCCAGGCCGCGCACCTCGGCCACCGACGAATGCCGCGCGGCGATCTCGCGCAGCCCGCCCATCAGTCGCTCGCCCAGTGCGCGACTGCGCGCCAGCAGGTCTTCCTCGTCGAACACCTGCATCACCGCCAGCGCCGCGGCGCAGGCCAGCGGGTTGCCGGCGTAGGTGCCGCCCAGGCCGCCAGGCCCGATGCTGTCCATCAGCTCGGCACGGCCGCAGACGCCGGCCAGCGGGAAACCCCCGGCGATCGACTTGGCGAAGGTGGTCAGATCAGCCGCCACGCCCATCTGCTCCATCGCGAAGAAGCTGCCGGTACGCCCAGCGCCGGTCTGCACCTCGTCGGCGATCAGCAGGATGCCATTGCGGTCGCAGAGAGCGCGCAGCCGCCCCATGAACGCCGGCGAGGCAACCAGGAAACCACCCTCACCCTGCACCGGCTCGATGACGATGGCAGCTATGTCGCGCGGTTCGGCGTCGTTCTTGAAGATGCGCTCGATGCTGGCGATGGCCTCGTCCTCGCTGACGCCGTGCAGGGCGTCGGGGAAGCGCGCGCGGTAGACGCCGGCAGGCATCAGGCCCATGCCGGCGGCATAGGGATTCTTCTTGCCGGTGAGCGACAGGGTCATCATGGTGCGGCCGTGGTAGCCGCCGGTGAAGGCGATCACGCCGGCACGCCCGGTGGCGGCGCGGGCAATCTTCACCGCGTTCTCCACCGCCTCGGAGCCGGTCGACACCAGCAGGGTCTTCTTGGCGAACTCGCCCGGAACCCGTGCGTTGATCTGCTCGCAAACCTCGACGTAGGGCTCGTAGGCCAGCACCTGGAAACAGGTATGGGTGAAACGTTGCAGCTGCTGCTGCACCGCCTCGATTACCCTCGGATGCAGGTGGCCGGTGTTGAGCACCGCGATACCGCCGGCGAAGTCGATGTACTCGCGTCCCTCGACATCGACCACGGTCGCGTTGTGCGCGCGCTCGACGAAAATCGGATGGATCTGGCTGACACCCCGCGCCACCGCGGCCTGACGCCGCAGCATCAGCGATTCGTTGCTCTTGCTCATGCCATGGACCCTCATTGTCTGCTCAACGATTGCGGTAAACCGAGCGCTTCGACTTTCCAGCCACCCCCGCCGCAAGACCTTCGGGGCTAAGGCCAGACAAGGCGGCGACGGATTTCAGAGCGCAGCGTACTGGAGTACGTGAGCATCTGAAATCCGTCGCCAACGCCGTATGGCCGACGACCCGGAGGTCGACGTCATTCACACACTAAGGCAGAGGTACTTGATCTCGAGGTAGTCCTCGATGCCGTACTTGGAACCCTCGCGGCCCAGGCCGGATGCCTTGACTCCGCCAAAGGGCGCGACCTCGGTGGAGATCAGCCCGGTGTTGACGCCGACCATGCCGTACTCCAGCGCCTCGGCGACGCGGAACACCCGGCCCAGATCGCGTGCATAGAAGTAGGAAGCCAGACCGAACTCGGTGTCGTTGGACATGGCGATCACCTCGGCCTCGTCCTTGAAGCGGAACAGCGGCGCCAGCGGGCCGAAGGTCTCTTCCTTGGCCACTGCAGCGTTCTTCGGTACGTCGAGCAGGATGGTCGGCTCGAAGAAGCTGCCGCCCAGACCGTTGCCGCCCTGAACCACGCGAGCGCCCTTGGAAACGGCATCCTCGATGTGCTCGCGAACCTTGGCCACGGCCTTCTCGTCGATCAGCGGACCGGTGGTGATGCCCTCTTCCAGACCGTTGCCGATCTTCAGCTTGGCCACCGCCGCCTTGAGCTTCTCGGCGAAGGCCTCGTAGACGCCGTCCTGCACGTACAGACGGTTGGCGCAGACGCAGGTCTGCCCGGCATTGCGGTACTTGGAGGCCATGGCGCCTTCGACGGCGGCATCCAGGTCGGCGTCGTCGAAGACGATGAAGGGTGCGTTGCCACCCAGCTCAAGGGAGACCTTCTTGATGTCGTGGGCACATTCGGCCATCAGCTGGCGGCCAATCTCGGTCGAGCCGGTGAAGGACAGCTTGCGCACGATCGGGTTGCTGGTCAGCTCGCCGCCGACTTCACCGGCGCTGCCGGTGACCACGCTGAGCACGCCCTTGGGAATGCCGGCGCGCTCAGCCAGAACCATCAGCGCCAGTGCCGAATAGGGCGTTTGCGACGCCGGCTTGATCACCATGGTGCAGCCGGCGGCCAGTGCCGGGCCGGCCTTGCGGGTAATCATCGCAGCGGGGAAGTTCCAAGGCGTGATGGCGGCGGTGACACCGATCGGCTGCTTGATGACGATCAGGCGCTTGTCCGGCTGATGGCCAGGAATGGTGTCGCCGTAGATGCGCTTGGCTTCCTCGGCAAACCACTCGATGAAGGAGGCGGCGTAGGCAATCTCGCCCTTGGCCTCGGCCAGCGGCTTGCCCTGCTCCATGGTCATCAGACGGCCCAGGTCGTCCTGATTCTCCATCATCAGTTCGAACCAGCGGCGCAGCTTGGCGGAGCGCTCCTTGGCAGTCAGTGCGCGCCACGCCGGCAGGGCCTTGTCGGCCGCTTCGATGGCGCGACGGGTCTCGGCGGCGCCCATGCGGGGCACAGTGCCGATGGTCTCGCCGGTCGCCGGGTTGTTCACGGCGAGCGTCTTGCCACCATCGGCATCGCACCATTCACCGGCGATGAAGGCCTGTTGGCGGAACAGCTGGCTGTCTTTGAGTTGCATGGCAGTCTCCTGGGAGCCGGCAGCAGGGCGCCGGAAGAAATGGGGGTGAATGCTGACCGGCCGGTCGAAAAACGCCTGCAGACACGGCCAGACGCGGCGCGGACGGCCGTGGGTCTGTACATGGACAGCAGGAGGACGTCGATGACGCCCGAACGCGGCGAGGTGAAATCCCGGCCGATGCTAGGGTCGTGTTCGATAAAGGGCAATAGCCCGTTCAAGAAAATTTACGCGCAGGCACCCCGAAGCGTCCTCGGAACCCATGCGCGCCCGAATTGGACGCCCGCGCGGCGGATGCGTATGATTGCGCCCCGCAACGCATCCGTAGCTCAGCTGGATAGAGTACTGCCCTCCGAAGGCAGGGGTCGTGGGTTCGAATCCCGCCGGATGCGCCAGATCGAGCTTCCTCCCCTCTCGTAGAGGAAGGCAGCAGAACAGAGCCCGCCCAGTGCGGGCTCTGTCGTTTCTGCAGCGCTCAATCAGCGCAGAACCTCAGCCTCCGGCGCATACGCAGCGCAACAGCTGCAGCCTGTCTAATGCTGCTCAGTCAGATCCTCAGTCGAAGATCTAGAATGCGCGCTCGGTCGCTACGGCGGAATGCAAAATGATGGCGGGCAACGGATGAACTTCAGCTACAAGATACCGCTCTCGCTCTGTGTCGTAGTCCTTGGAGGATGCTTCGTCGTCATGCTCGGTGCGTATGGGTTCTTTGACGACTCATTCAAGGCCAACCTCCGTACTCAAGTGACCACCACTCTCTTATTCCTCGTCGCCGCGAGTTATCTGGCCATCTCGCCACGAGATCGACGAGTACAGCTCAGCGATACAGGTATAACCCTGCACAGCGTCTTGCTCTCTCCATTCAAGAGCGTGAGCTTCTCGTGGGATGACGTCGTGGATGTCCAGATTTCTTCCGAGGAACTGATATTTGTCACCCGCCGTGGTCGCTACAAACTCTCCCAATGGCTTTGCTGGGACGATTTCGAATTATCCATGACGCCCAGAAACTATCTCCGAGCCCGAGACTGGGCCCAGGGCCAATGGACCGACATTCGCCGGGAGCGCAAGCTCAGGCGCTGGCACCTGCAGAATCAGCGACGCTTGAACCGGGACGCCTGATCACGCCACGTTCCCCTGTCGGCTTTCCCGCGCACGGGGTCGCGGGGCAGGCGACGTGCGATGCCCACCGACGTCAGCAACCTCGCTCACCCCACCGCGTCATCCATTTCCAATGCATCTGCTCACCGCCCTCCCGCACGGTTGCCCGTTCGCGTGTTCTACCCTTAAGCCCACCAGCGCCTACAGGCCATGATGCGGGTACAACAACAGCAACTTGCCGACCGACCAATGCATGAGCCAGGGATTAGGAAGCTATCCTCTGGGCCGCAGCAACTCGGGAGTAGTGGATTGAAGAGTCGCCACATCATTTTCCAGGCCTACCTGCACACGCTGTCCTTCGCTCTGATGGTGATGGGTGCAAGTGTGGTACTGGCCTACCTGGGCACCGCCAACCCCAGCGTGCACACCTTGCTGGTGCTGCCCGATGGCGCGCTGCTGGCAGTGCTCAGCGGACTGCTTTTGCTGTCCGCCGCGCGCGATGCGCGGGGGCTGTTATGGGGCAGTGCCGCACTGCTTGCGGCCCTGTGTGTCTACACGCTCGGCCACAACCTGATCGCCGGCGGGGCAGACCAGGGCGTGTCTCTGATCAGCAACTTCCTGCGGGTGCGCAGCACCATGGCCGGAGCATTTCTGCTGCTGCTGGTCGGGCTGCTGCTGGCTCGCTCGCAACATACTGCAGCCCAGGTGGCTGCTCGCCTGATTGGAAGCCTGCTGATCCTGCTGGCCGTGGTTTCGCAAAGCCTCTCCTGGCTCCTGCCAGCAGAGGCCTTTCGCGTGGGCTTCAAACCCGATACCAACGCGGTGGCCAGCCTGCTGCTGGTACTCACCGGCGTTGGCGTCATGCTGGTCGGTCAGCTGCCGCCGCAACCGAAGCGCCTGCTTGACCGTGTGAGCCTGACCATCGGCCTGGTGGCGGTACTGCTGACGATGCTCGCCTGGTTCCTCGCCAGCCAGCAGCAGATCAACGACCGGCTGCAGGAAAGCGCAGCCGCACTCGACCGCGCGGAGCAGCAATTGCGCCTGGGCCTGGAGGATCGCCTGGCACTGCTGCAGCGCATGGGCGACCGCTGGCAGGCAATCGGGCAGCTACCCGTCCCCGCGCTATGGCACCAGGAAAGCCGCAGCTACCTGCACGATATCGAAGGGCTCAAGGCCATCGCGGTACTCGATCAGAACCTGAAGGCGCACTGGCTGGAAAGCCTGGCCGGCGAAGAACAGGCCTTTCTCGTCGACTTCAGCGCCGATGCCGATGGGATGACCTGGTTGCATGCGCAGCAGCGATCAGCCGGCACGGCCAGCCTCTCGCCGCTGCGCCATGGCCCGCAGGGCGGCACGCGCGGCGTGATCGCGCTACCGCTGCAAGTGCCTGAAACCAGTGATTGGCTGCTGGTGGCGAGCATCGACCCGACCTCCCTGCTGGCGACTCTGGACTCGCGCATCGACAGCATTTCCGTCGAAGTGAACGAGCACGACCGGCCCATATCCACGTTCGACGAGCGCGCCCTAGCGCTGCCGCCCATCGAACAGCGCGATCTGCTTATCGGTGGCGACAGCCAGTGGCAGCTTCACAGCCATCTGCGCCAGATCGATCACCTCGCGTTAACCAGCCTGCTGCCGACCCTGGTTCTGCTGTTCGGCCTGGTCTGCAGCT
Organism: Pseudomonas mangrovi; assembly: GCF_003052585.1. Lineage (GTDB taxonomy): Bacteria > Pseudomonadota > Gammaproteobacteria > Pseudomonadales > Pseudomonadaceae > Aquipseudomonas > Aquipseudomonas mangrovi. The sequence goes on from NZ_QASN01000017.1 coordinate 148,671, forward strand.
TTTTCCTGGTGATCAGTCAGCGCCTGGGCTGGATCGCGGTGCAACGCGCCCGCAGCCTGGAGGAAAGCCTGGCCCGCCAGGAGCAGGTACAGGCGCAGAACCAGCGAATCATGGAGTACTCGCTGGATGTGCTCTGCTCGTTTGATGGCGAGGGCCGTTTTACCCAGGTGAACCGTGCCTGCGAGCGCGTCTTCGGTTACACCCAGGCCGAGCTCATCGGCCGCCGACACGAGGAGCTGGTCCATCCCGATGACCGCGAAGCGACGCGCCTGGCAGCCGCCGCAGTCGTTGCCGGGCAGCCGACCCGGCTGTTCCGCAATCGCGTCCAGCGGCGCGACGGGCGTCTCGTCGAGGTGCTCTGGTCGGCAGACTGGTCGGCACAGGACAGCACCCTGTTCGCGGTCGCGCGCGACATTACCGAGCTGGTCCAGCAGGAGCGACGCTACGAACTGCAGCGCCGGGCGCTGGAAATGATCTCGACCGACGCGCCACTGCAGGAAACCCTGACCTTTCTCTGCCTGATGCTCGAAGAACTCGACCCCGGCGCGCTCTGCTCGGTGCTGCTGCTGGACGCCGATGGCACGCACTTCAGCGAAGGCGCGGCGCCCAGCCTGCCATCCAGCTACAACGCGGCGATCATTGGCACGAAGATCGGCCCGATGGCCGGCTGCTGCGGCACTGCCGCTCAGCGGCGGACGCTGGTGGTGACCGAGAACATCGAAACCGACCCGCTTTGGGAAGGCTATCGCGAGTTGGCCCTCGAACATCAGCTTCGCGCTTGTTGGTCCCAACCGCTGATATCCAATGACGCTCGCGTGCTAGGCACCTTCGCCGTCTACGAGCGCGAGCCGGGATCACCCAGCGAGGAACAATTACGTCTGATGGCGGACGCCGCCTATCTGGCCGGGATCGCCATCGAGCGCCATCTGGACCGCCAGCAGCTGGACGAAAGCCGCCAGCGTTTCAGCTCGCTGTTCAGCAACAACCCCGATATGGTTTTTTCCATCGATCTCGAAGGGCGCTTTCAGAGCGTCAACCCGGCGGTACTCACCACCACCGGGCTGGACGAGAAACGCTTCATCGGTCAGCACTGGCGCAAGCTGCTCGACAAGGCCGACCACAACAGGGTCGCCAAATATTTCGACGCCGCGCTGCGCGGCGAGGAACAGCGCTACGAGGTGGGCATCCAGGATCGCTCCGGCGAGGCCAGGGTGGTGGACATCACCACCCTCCCGATCAAGGTTGACGGGCAGATCGTCGGCGTCTTCGGCATCGGCAAGGACATCACCGAACGCCAGCGCATGCTCCAGGCACTGCGCGAGCGCGACCAGTTCTTCAACCTGTCGCTGGAGCTGTTCTGCATGGTCAATCTGCACGGCAATTTCGTGCAGGTGAACCCGGCATTCACCCAGGTGCTGCTCTACCCGCAGGAAGTGCTGCTCGGCAAACCCTACCGGGAGCTGATCCACGTCGACGACCGCCACAAGCTCGAGGAGGCCATCGAGCTGATGCTCTCCGGCGAGCTGGTGCGCGACCTGCTACTGCGCGCGCTGGATGCCGGCGGCAACGAGCGCTGGCTGAACATCACCGCGGTGATGGATGAGCAGCGGCTGATCTACTGCGGCGCCCGCGATGTCACCGAACAGCGCCTGGCCGACGAGCGCGTGCAACAGAACAGCCTGTTGATGAGCCTGACCGGCAAGCTCGCCAGGCTCGGCGGCTGGTCGTTGGAGCTGCCGCAGCGCAAGCTGCTGTGGTCGGCGGAACTGGCAGAGCTGATGGGCTATCCGGATGCGGCGCGCTTCGGCCTTGCCCAGGAAATCCAGCTCGACACCAGCTTGATCGACCGCGGGCTGGTAGCCGCGATCGACCACTGCATCACCAGCGGCGAGAGCTTCGACATATATCTGCAGATTCGCACCATCGACAAGCGACGCATGGACGTCCGCGCCATTGGCCAGGCGGTGCGCAACGAGCAGGGCGTGATACAGCGCGTGATCGGCGCCATCCAGGACATCGGCGAGTGGCGCCAGGCGCAGAGCGAGCTGCAGGCCCTGGCGGATCGCCTGACCACCACGCTGGAGAGCATCACCGACGCCTTCTATACCCTGGACCGCAACTGGCACTTCGATTACGCCAACCACGAAGCGTCGCTGCAGCTTGGCTATACCCGCGAAGAGCTGTTGGGTCAGGACATCTGGTCACTGTTCGCCGAGCTGGAGAGTAGCGAGATCGGCGAGCGCTACCGGCTGGCGATGGATCAGCAGCAACCACAGCACTTCGAAACCTACTTCCCGCCAATGCAGCGCTGGTTCGAGATCCACGCCTATCCGTCCGAGGAAGGTCTGGCCGTCTACTTCCGCGATATCAGCGAGCGCAAGCGGGCGGAAGCAGCGCTGCAGCACCGCGAGGAGATGTTCCGCAAGCTGCTCGATGACACGCGCGATCCCCTGCTGGTGGTCGATCACGACGGCGGCCTGCGCTACGCCAACCCGGCGGCGCGCCAGCTGTTCGAGAGCAGCGGGCAGATGCCGCAGCACTTCAGCCTGCCTGCGGATAACCAGGAGCTGTTCGAGTGGACGCTGCCGGACCGTCTGCGTGATGTGGAAATCCATCGCTCGCATACCGAGTGGGAAGGCGAACCGGTCAACCTGCTGTCGCTGCGCGACATCACCGAGCGCAAGGCCTCGCTGACCCAGCTACGCCTGCTCAAGCGCAGCCTGGAGTCGAGCAACAACGGCGTGGTGATTGCCGATGCGCGCCAACCGGACCACCCGATCATCTACGTCAATCCGGCCTTCGAACGCATCACCGGCTACTCGAGCCCGGAGGCCATGGGCCGCAACTGCCGCTTCCTCCAGGGAGATGAGCGAGACAGTCTGCAGGTCGAGGAGATCCGCCAGGGTCTCGCTGCCCGGCGCGACGTGCGCGCCGTGCTGCGCAACTATCGCAAGGACGGCAGTCTGTTCTGGAACGATCTGTTCATCTCGCCAGTCTTCGACGACAGCGGCGATCTGACCCACTTCGTCGGCATCCAGAACGACATCAGCGAGCAGAAACGCTACGAGAACGAGCTGAGCCACAACGCCAGTCACGATCTGCTGACCGGCCTGCCCAACCGCGCGCTGCTCGAAGACCGCCTGACCCAGGGCTGCCAGATCGCGCGCCGCTACCAGCGCATGCTGGCGGTGCTGTTCATCGATCTGGACGGTTTCAAGCCGATCAACGACTCCTTCGGCCACGCCTTTGGCGACCACCTGCTGGCCGAAACCGCCCGGCGCATGCTGGAGGAAGTGCGCCCCGGCGACACCGTGGCGCGCATGGGCGGTGACGAATTCATCATCCTGCTGCCCGATCTCGCCCGCGAGGAAGACGTGCTGCAGGTGGCGGAGCGCCTGATCGAGGCGATCAGTCGTCCCTTCAGCATCCAGGAGGTCGAGCTGCACGTTACCGCCAGCATCGGCATCACCCTCAGTGACGGCGTGCTGGATCAGCCCATGCAACTGATCCAGCAGGCCGATCTGGCGATGTACAAGGCCAAGGAAGTCGGTCGCAACAACTACCAGTGGTACACCTCGGATCTGAACCAGCGCGTCAGCGATCTGGTGAGCCTGCGCAACGATCTGCAGAAAGCCATCGACCACCAGGACTTCGAGCTCTACTACCAGCCGCAGATCGACGCGAACAGCGGTCGCATGATCGGCATGGAGGCGCTACTGCGCTGGAACCATGCCGAGCGCGGCTTCGTCTCGCCGGCGGAGTTCATTTCGGTGGCGGAGAATACCGGGCAGATCATCCCGCTGAGCGCCTGGGTGCTCGACCGCGCCTGCGCCCAGACGCGCCAGCTGGCCGATCAGGGCATGGGCGGCTTCACCATCGCGGTGAACATCTCGCCGATGCAGTTCCAGCGCACCGGTTTCGTCGAGCAGGTCCGCGCGGTGCTGGAAAAACACCAGCTGCCGGCCCGCTATCTGGAGCTGGAAATTACCGAGTCGGTACTGCTGCACGATGCCGAGCGCGCGATCCAGACTCTGCATCAGCTCAAGCAGCTGGGGGTGGAGATAGCCCTCGACGACTTCGGCACCGGCTTCTCCAGCCTCAGCTATCTGAAGCGCCTGCCGCTGGACAAGGTGAAGATCGACCGCGCGTTCATCCAGGACGTGACCAGCGACAGCAACGATGCCGCCATCACCCTGGGGATCATCTCCATGGCCCACCACCTCAAGCTGTCGGTGATCGCCGAAGGCGTCGAGACCGAACCGCAGTCGACCTTTCTACGCAACAACGGCTGCGACAGCTTCCAGGGCTACTACTTCGCCAGGCCCATGCCGCTGACCGCGCTGCGCGCCTTTCTGCAGGAGCGGCAATGACCCCAGGTCATCGCCGCCGACTCAACCGGCCTTGAGACAGAGCAGGGTGTGACCCAGGCCGATGTCGTTGTCCTGTTCCACCACCACGAAACCGGCCTCGCGGACCAGCTCGAGGAAGTCGTCGCTACGGTAGAAGCGGCTGTTGCCGTTGGCCAGGCAGGTGAAGTACAGCGAGCTGGCGTTGAGGCTGTAGGCCGCGGCCTCGAACTGCTGCACGTCCCAGAACATCTCGAGGATGTAGACGGTTGCCTCGGCCGGCATGGCGGCGCGCACCCGACGCAGGATGCCGAGGATTTCCATCGGCGAGAAACAGTCGAGGAACTGGCTCATCCACCAGACATCGCCCGCCGTAGGCAGCGGCTGCGAAGCGTCGAGAATGTTCAGCGGGTGCCCGTGGATGCGCTCGGCGTAGCCGGCGTCGCGGGCGTTGGCCAACGCCACGTTGAGCTGGCCGGGCAGGTCGACGATGGTTACCTGCACATCGGCGTCGTGGGCCATGCACTGCAGTGCCCACTTGCCGGTGTTGCCGCCGATGTCGACCAGGGTCTTCGGCTTCTCGGCGAAGACCCGGCGCAGCAGCTCGGGAAAGGAGCGGTCACTGTAGTAGTGGTCGAACTTGAACCAGCTGTCGCGAACCTTCTGCGGCAGGCGCGAGAGGCCTTCGTAGATGGTCGGCCAGTCGCCCAGCTCCTTCAGCCCGGACGGCTGCCCGGTGCGGATGGCTTCGCTGAGATGGATCATGCCGCGATAGCAGACGTCGTTGGTGAAATCCATGTTGGCCTGGGTCATGCCGTCGTGCAGCAGGAAGTGGCCGAGGCGGGCGAGGTAGAAGCGGGCGCCGGTCTGGGTGACGATGCGCGCGCTCAGGCCCATGTCCAACAGCACCTTGACGCCGTACTCGGACACGCCGCTGCGCTCGGCGATCAGCCCGGCTTCGAGGCCCTCGTCACCGGCGGCGTCGAGCACCGCGAGAATGCCGAGGTCACGCAGGCTCAGTGCGGCCTGGAAGGCGATAGGGGCGAAGGCCAGCTTCTGCGCCTCTTCCTTGGCCTGAAAGGCCGTCAGCGGATCTTCCTGGTACCACCTCACCATCATGTCTCCTCGTTATCGGCGACCTGGAAGCCTCTGAAAAAGGTAGCGAGCGAAGGTCTGAGAAGACGAAACAAGCGGAAAGACGCTTGATTCCAACGACGTCAGATCGAGTGCAATATTTTTCAGAGACGCAGTGTGTCGCGTCCGCACCACGCGTTCGGCATGGCAATCAAGGGGCGCATATTACCTGCGTGTTGCGGCTCCGTCGCCCGGCCGAACATCGATCAGCGTGACGCATCGCCAGTTGGAGCACTATTTTCCCTTTTATTGACGAGAATCATTAGCATCTGATTCAGCTAGACGCATGCTCACTCCACATTCATTTTCCTGCGGAGTCTGCCCCCCATGCGTCTTGCCACCCTTGCCGGCCTGCTCACCCTGCCCCTGCTCTACAGCAACCTTGCCCAGGCGCGGGAATATCCCATTGGCCAGCCACAACAATGCGGCGGCCTGGAAGTTGGCGCGGTCTACCTGCAGCCGATCGTGATGGACCCACCCGGCCTGATGCGTGCCGCCGCCGATTCCGACGTGCACATGGAAGCCGACATAAGCGCGCTGGAGAACAATCCGCAGGGCTTCCAGGAAGGCAGCTTCGTGCCCTACCTGAACGTCAGCTACCGGCTGCAGAAGGTCGGCAGCGAACAGGTGCAGGAAGGCGTGTTCCACGCCATGGTCGCCAACGACGGCCCGCACTACGGCGACAACATCAAGCTGATGGGGGCGGGCAAGTACCAACTGACCTACGTCATCACACCGCCGGGTGGTGTCGCCGATCATGCCGGCCACGGCGCGCATGCCTTCGGACGCCACATCGACAAGGAGACCGGCGTGCAGCCCTGGTTCGAACGCTGCGAGCTGCATTACGAATTCACCTTCGCCGGCATCGGCAAGAAGGGCGGTTACTGACCACCCACGCGGCGGCGCCTTCATCGCGTCGCCACCCACCGCTACCGTGCTGCCACAGGAGCATCGTTGCATGCGCAAATCCTTACCCTGGCTGATGGTGCTGGGCCTGGTCGGCACCGCCCAGGCCGGTGGCCTGCCCACCTACCAGATCGACGTCAGCGACGGGGTGTTCACGCCGGCGCGTCTGGAGGTGCCCGCCGGCCAGCGCTTCAAGATCATCGTCAGGAACGTCGGTCAGGGCCCGATCGAGTTCGAGAGCACCCCTCTGCGGGTGGAGAAGGTGCTCTCCCCCGGCGCGCAGTCCTTCGTCGTCGTCCACCCCCTCAAACCCGGTCGCTATCCGTTCTTCGACGAGTTCCGCATGGACCTCCCCGAGGGCAAGATCATCGCTCGCTGATATGTCGGCGGCACTGCTGCCGAGGAGTTATCGCCATGGGCCAAGCCCTGTTCATCGTCTGGCGCGAGAGCATCGAGGCGCTGCTGGTGGTCGGCATCCTCTACGCCTGGCTGCAGCGGCAGCCGGACAATCGCCTGGCGCTGCGCCATCTGTGGGCGGGCGTGGCACTCGGCCTGACGGCTGCAGCGGCGCTCGGCGCGGTGATGCTGCTTGCCGGTGACTGGCTCAACGGCAGCGCCGGCGAGTGGTTCCAGGCCGGCATGACGCTCTGCGCAGCCCTGCTGATCCTGCACATGCTGGCGTGGATGGCCAGGCACGGCCGCAGCCTGCGCGGCGAGCTGGAAGACCAGGCCGGCGCTGCGCTGCGCGAGGGCCGCTACCTCGGATTGATGCTGCTGGCCGCGTTGGCCATCGCCCGCGAAGGCAGCGAGACGGTGATCTTTCTCTACGGCATCGGCGCCCGCGGCGACCCCAGCGACCTGATCCTCGGCGCCTTGTCCGGTCTCGGGCTGGGCCTGCTGTGCTTTCATCTGCTGCAGCGCGGCAGCCGGGTCCTCGGCTGGCAGCTGTTCTTCCGCGTCAGCGAGGTGCTGCTGCTCCTGCTCGGCAGCGCCATGCTGATGGCCGCGATGGATCGCGCCAGTGGCCAGCTGATGGCCCTGGAGCTGTCCGATTACGCCTACGGCCTGCTCGGCGATGCGCTCTGGGACAGCTCGGCGCTACTCGACGATGGTTCCCGCGCCGGCATGCTGATCGCCAGCCTGACCGGCTACCGCGCCATGCCATCTGCCTTCGCAGTGACCGGCATGGCGCTTTACTGGAGCCTGGCCTGGCGGCTGCTGCGTCGCCCGCGCAGGGGGCTCGCGCTGGCTCAGGCACACGCATGATGCGCATCAACGCAACGCTGGCCAGTCTCGGCGATGGCATGCGCCGTCACGCCCGGCTGATCCGCAACCTGCAGTGGGCAGTAGTCATCTTCTACGCCGTGCTGCTGGTGATACCGGCGCTGTTGCCGCTGCCGGATGGCGAAGCGCGCATGCTCGACAACCTGACGCTGTTCGCCCAGTTCGTCTTCTGGGGCATCTGGTGGCCGTTCGTGCTGCTGTCGATGCTGTTCTTCGGCCGCCTCTGGTGCGGCACCCTCTGCCCGGAAGGTGCGCTCAGCGAATGGGCCAGCGAACGCGGGCTGGGGCGCGGCGTTCCGCGCTGGCTGCGCTGGGGCGGCTGGCCGACGCTGGCCTTCATCCTCACTACCCTCTACGGCCAGCTGATCAGCGTCTACGACTACGCCCAGGCGGCACTGCTGATCCTCGGTGGCTCGACGGTCGCGGCCATGCTGGTGGGCTTTCTCTATGGCCGCGGCAAACGCATCTGGTGCCGCTACCTGTGCCCGGTCAGCGGCGTCTTCGCCCTGCTCGCCAAGCTGGCGCCAGTGCACTTTCGCACCGACGAGGCGCGCTGGCTGGAAAACCCGCCACCGCATCTGCCAACGCCCAATTGCGCCCCGCTGCTGGACATCCGCCGCCTGCACGGCGCGTCCGACTGCCACGCCTGCGGTCGCTGCAGCGGCCAGCGCGATGCGGTGCGACTGATCGCCCGATCCTGCAATGAAGAAATCATCGAGTACGGTCGCGAGGAGACCAACGCCTGGCCGGTTCGCCTGCTGCTCTACGGGGTGATCGGCCTGGCCATGGGCGCCTTCCAGTGGACGGTCAGCCCCTGGTTCATCGCCCTCAAGCAGACCCTCGCCGAATCGCTGGTGGAGCGCGACATCTTCTGGCCCCTTGAGGCCGACGCGCCCTGGTGGCTGCTGACCCACTACCCGCAGCTCAACGACGCCTTCACCTGGCTCGATGGCGCGGTGATCTGCCTGTACATCCTCGGCGCCTGTCTGCTGCTCGGCGGCGTCCTGCACCTGCTGCTGCGCGGCGCGAGCGCCCTGGCCGGGCAGGGCCAGGCGTTCTTCCGCCAGTTGGCGCTGTGCCTGGTGCCGCTGGGCGGTACCGGTCTGTTCCTAGGACTCTCCGCCACCACGGTAAAACTGCTGCGCTACGAGGGCCTGCAACTGCTCTGGGTAACCCCGGCGCGCATCGCCCTGCTCGCCGGCGCCGCACTCTGGTGCCTGTACCTGGGTTGGCGCGCCTGCCGCTCGCTCAACGTCGTGCAGCGCCTGCCGGCGCTGAGCGGGCTGGGACTGTGCGTGGGGCTGGTGCTGACGGGATGGTGGTTGCAGTTCTGGGGGTGGTGAGGGAGCAGGCTGCGGACATGCCAATCTGCCGCGGTTATCCGCCTTTCAATGCGTGAACAACGGTGGACAAGAAAGGCGTTGTCCACCCTACGACGCTACGCCCCGGTAAATGCTTCTTGCGAAAATTCTGCGCCTTTTGACTTTCCGTCCTACAGGCACAGATGCAAATAACTAGGCGTCCCAACAGGTGTTTTCAGACAAACCCTCAATCCACTCGGCAACCGCCTGAGAAGCCCCGGCGGGAGAGGGCAATTGATACATTCGACCCTCCGGGCTACCTATCTCCCCCGCCAAAATAGCCATCTTTCCATTCTTGATACTGTAGATGATCGAGTCACCGAATACCCCGTCCTGCGGCAACGAGAAGCATACGGGCCGCGGCGGCTGACCAAATCGATGCTCCTGACTTATCGCCAGGACGGTATTTTCCAGCCAGAATTCCCCGAACGTCTCCCAGGCCATTGCAACTTTTATTGAAGATATTCGCGTTGACTCAGGATCCGCGGGGTTAACCAACTGTTTGAGCGTCCACTTTTCGAGGCCGGGCACCGCATCTACCGACTCTCGTACAAACTTGAACATTCTGTGCCTTGACATGATATTCCCTCCCTAAAAAACCAGGCCATACTGGCTAACCACAACAGGCCGAAAGCGGCGCAAGAAAGATAACAAATGGAGCGACCATGGTAATTAGAGTGAGGATCAAGAACCATCCCGTAAGGAATATGGCCCCGTACCAACCCATGACTAACTCCCAGTAATACTGAATCCGAGATAAACCCCTACCGGACCTGGTCGGCAACGTTCGATAGAGCGAGTTTACCAATAGCAAGCCGAAACACCAGAATAACAAACTAACGGATGACCACAGCAACAGAAAGTGCCATTTGTTGTAATCCGCCAACAGCAGCCCAACCACAAACAATATTAGACCGAAGATAAAGCCAACCAGAGCGCCAGCTAACAACCGTTTCTTGTACGGCTCGACTTTTACACTGACATAATGCCAGAACCTTGGTGTCACCCTAAAACCCCTTCAAACAACAGCAAAGACAAAATGGCTCCGCTGCGCAAAAATGTGTGAAGCGCCAAAGAGCGCTAATTTACTTTCCATTACCTCACCGCCGTCCGCAGATAAATCTGCCTGTCTTTCATTTTTAATTATTTCGATTGCATCTGGTCGTAGCGTTCCGAGAGCCTCCGATACAACGCCAGGAGACCTTACCCTCCTTCAGCGCTGGTACTAAAACGATTAACTGACCTTCACGCCCGCCCTGGATAAAGATCGTGCCGTCTTTCGTAACCTCAAAATAGGTAGGGGCACGAGTAGAAAAATTTGGCTGTTTTGCGTCTAGTCCTGAGTTGACGAGAGAGTCATTTCGCTCTGCGTTTGCAGCAACATGATCTTGAACTGAGACTACTTGTGCCATCCATGCCGAAGTTTCAGCGGATGCGGCGTAGTCAGCATACTGCGGGACTAAAAATGCTGCGACGGCCAACACAACAAGGGCACCAAAAAAGCCTTTACCAAAACAACTCATTGAAAAGAATCTGCTCTTTTTCATCCTTCCTCTTTTAACTCACTTCCAAGTAGAAACCAGGGACCAAACGGGACGGATTTATTTTCAATTATCCCAGGGACGACAGAAGACAAGTCCAGCCTGCTGGCGCACAGTCGCCCGACACTTTTCGCGCGCAGCATCCCTGTCCGCGCAGCAGTAGCCGTTTTCGTAGGTTGGCGCCGAGCGCAGCGAGGCCCAACGATTGAACGGCAGATCACCCAGGCCTTGCGCCCAAACTACTCCGGATCAATCTGCGCCAGCGCAAGGCTGATCGCTTGAACATCCCCTGGCCTTACCAGCCGTGCGACTTCGTGGCCGCCGCGCAGGAAGATCAGGGTCGGCCAGAGTTTGACGCGGAACGAGCGGCCCAGCGGGCGGCCGGCGCCGTCTTCGATCTTCAGGTGACGTATGCGCGGGCGGCCCGCCAGGGCTTCCTCGAGCAGTGGCTGCGCGGCCTGGCAGTGGCCGCACCAGGGCGCACCGAACTCGATCAGCAAGGGGCCGTCGAGGGCGTCGACTTCCGCCCGCGTTGGCGGGTTTGTGGAATAGCTGCTGTTCATCGCCAGCTCCTTTCTTGTTCGTGGCTTGTATGAGATCGACAGTATCGGACGGGCCGCTGTGGCAGCCGTTGCGACGGGTGGAACTTCAAGCGAGTTGCCTGACTCCATCCAGACACACCCTGGAGATTACCGCCATGTCCAAGAGAGCCTTGAACCGCTATCTGGCGAGCGTGCTCGCCGCATTTCACTTCTTCGCCTTTGCCCATGTTCCGGTGGCGCAGGCGGCGATGCTCGGTACCGCCGAAGTGGTGGCCGAGCAACGCCAGAAGGTCGACCGGGTCGAGCTGCGCAAGATGCTCGATGAAGAAGAGGTGCAGGAGCGCCTCGCCGCGCTCGGTGTTGATCGCAGTCAGGTCGAGGAGCGCATCAACAGCCTCACCCCGGCCGAACTTGCGCAGTTCAACCAGCAACTGGCCGAAGCACCTGCCGGTGCCAGCGCAGCCGGTGTGATCGTGCTGTTCCTGGTAATTTTCATCGTCACCGACATGCTCTGCGCCACGGACATCTTCAGCTTCGTCAAATGCATCAACTGAAGAGCCTCACCCTACTCTTCGCGGTACTGCTGGTTGGCGCCTGCGCGCGGGCGCCGATCCAGCCGCTGCAGCTCGACCATCTCCCTGCCCAGGTCGAGCTGAGCGAAACGCCCTTTCATCCTCAGGAGGACTATCAGTGCGGCCCTGCCGCGCTGGCCACCGTGCTGGGTCAGCGCGGCGTGGAGGTGTCGCCGCAAGCACTGACACCGCGAGTGTTCCTGCCCGGTCGCGAAGGCAGCCTGCAGGTCGAACTGGTGGCCGCGGCGCGCAGGCAGGGCATGCTGGCCTACCCGCTGCAGCCAACGCTGGAAAGCCTGCTCGGCGAGGTGGCCGCCGGCAATCCGGTGCTGGTATTGCAGAACCTCGGATTCGACTGGTGGCCGCAGTGGCACTACGCGGTGGTGGTCGGCTATGACCGCGCCGACAAGTCCGTGCTGCTGCGCTCCGGCACCGAGAGGCGCCAGCGCCTGAGCCTGACCAATTTCGATGCCACCTGGGCCCGCGGCGGGCGCTGGGCGATCCTCACCCTGCCGCCGGAGCGAATGCCGGCCGAAGTCGAGGTTAGTCGCTGGCTGCAGGCGGCCAGCGACCTGGAGCAGACCGGTCAGACGGAGACAGCGGCCCGCGCCTATCGCAGCGCCAGCGAACGCTGGCCGAACGATCCGCTGGCCTGGTTCGCCCTCGGCAACAGCCAGTACGCCGCCGGCCGAATCGACGCTGCCGAAACCTCGCTGCGCCGTGCGACCCAGGGGCAGCCGCCGCTGCCTGCGGCCTGGAACAACTTTGCTCACCTGCTCGCCGAGCGCGGCTGCGGGCCAGAGGCCGGCGCTGCCTTTGCCTGCGCACGCAAGCTGGCGCCGCAAGACAGCCGCCTGCAGGCGCCAAAATCAACCGCGCCCCTCGCGGGCAGTTGCAGCGAACCACCCGCCTGCCCGGCGCCCTGACCCTTCAGCCGCGCAGCACGAAGCTGTCGAAGCGCTGATCCAGTGCCTGCCACAACGCGTTCAGCCCGGCCGGCTGGACCGGGATCTGCAACTGCGCATCGAGCATCCGCTGGGGCCGCACCAGCTGCACCGCGAAGCGCTTCACGCCGGCTGTCGCCAGGCGCTCGCCCAGATGCAGCAGCCGCGGCGGATCGAGCAGCTGCCAATGCACCGTGGTGCGCACCTCGTGCTCGACGCCGCTGTCCAGCAGGTGCTGCAGACTGCGCCAGTTGGCCCGACCGCTGTTGGCCACGCCGGTCAGCGCCGGCGCATCCTCGGCCAGCGCCTTGACGTCGAAGCCGACCCAGTCGGCCAGCGGCAGTACCCGGGCCAGTGCAGCGGGCTTGATCCCGGCGCTGTGCAGGCCGACGGCAAAACCCAGTTCGCGCACCTCGCGCATGGCGTCCGCCAGCGCCGGCTGCAGGGTCGGCTCGCCACCGCTGAAAACCACCGCCTCGAGCAAGCCACGACGGCGTTCGAGAAAGGCACGCAGCTCGCGCCAGCCAAGCGCCTGCTCGCCACGCGAGCTGATCAGTTGCGGGTTGTGGCAGTAGCGGCAACGCCAGGCACAACCCTGACAGAACAGCACGCAGGCCAGCCGCCCCGGATAGTCGAGGGTGGTCAGCGGCACCATGCCGCCGACCCGCAGCGCCGCTGCCATCGCCCTCAGCTCCGCTCGCGGAAGTGCAGACGCTCGCGGTGCTCGGACTGTTTGCCGACGTTGAAGGCGCTGACCGGACGGTGATAACCCATCACCCGGGTCCAGACTTCGCAGCGCTGACGCTGCTCCTGCGGAAGAGTCTTGCTGTCTTGCATGGTGTCGCTCCTTTGGCTTGCGGGAAAAAAGCTCAGGCGCAGCAGGCACGCTGCTTGTGCAGCAACGCCTCGTCGCACTTCGGGCAGAACTCGTGCTCGCCATCCAGATAGCCGTGGACCGGGCAGATCGAGAAGGTCGGCGTGATCGTCAGGTACGGCAGGCGGAAGCGGCTCAGGGCGTTGCGCACCAGGGTCTTGCAGGCCTGGGCCGAGGAAATCCGCTCGCTCATGTACAGGTGCAGCACGGTGCCGCCGGTGTAGCGGGTCTGCAGCGCATCTTGCAGCTCCAGCGCCTCGAACGGGTCGTCGGTGAAGCCCACCGGCAGTTGCGAGGAATTGGTGTAGTACGGCGCCTCGGGCGTGCCGGCCTGGAGGATGTCGGGAAAACGCTTGCGGTCTTCCCGGGCGAAGCGGTAGGTGGTGCCTTCTGCCGGGGTGGCTTCGAGGTTGTAGAGATGGCCGCTGTGCTCCTGGAACTCGACCAGCCGCGCTCGCACGTGATCGAGCAGGCGCAGCGCCATGCCGCGGCCAGCGTCGCTGTGCGTGCCTTCGCAGTCGCTGGTGAAGTTGCGCAGCATCTCGTGCAGACCGTTCACGCCGATGGTGGAGAAGTGGTTGCGCAGGGTGCCCAGGTATCTCCTGGTGTACGGGTAGAGACCGGCATCCATGTGCTGCTGGATGACCTTGCGCTTCACCTCCAGGCTTTCGAAGGCCAGCTCCAGCAACTGGTCCAGGCGCCGGTACAGCCCGGCCTCGTCGCCCCGGAACAGATGCCCGAGACGCGCGCAATTGAGGGTCACCACACCCAGCGAGCCTGTCTGCTCCGCCGAACCGAACAGTCCGCCGCCGCGCTTGAGCAGCTCGCGCACGTCGAGCTGCAGGCGGCAGCACATCGAGCGCACCTGGTTGGGCTGCATGTCCGAGTTGAGGAAGTTCTGGAAGTACGGCAGGCCGTAGCGCGCGGTCATCTCGAACAGGCGGGTGGCGTTGTCGCTGTCCCAGGGAAAATCGTGAGTGATGTTGTAGGTCGGGATCGGGAAGGTGAACACCCGGCCGAGACCGTCGCCGGCCATCATCACCTCGATGTAGGCGCGGTTGATCAGCGCCATCTCGGCCTGCAGCTCGCCGTAGGCGAAGGGCATCTCGACGCCACCGATGTAGGGGATCTGCTCGCGCAGGTCTTCCGGGCAGACCCAGTCGAAGGTCAGGTTGGTGAAGGGCGTCTGGGTGCCCCAGCGTGACGGCACGTTGAGGTTGTAGATGAACTCCTGAATCGCCTGGCGCACCTCGGCGAAGCTCAGCGCATCCTTGCGCACAAAGGGCGCGAGGTAGGTATCGAAGGAACTGAACGCCTGGGCACCGGCCCACTCGTTCTGCAGGGTGCCGAGGAAGTTGACCATCTGCCCCAGGGCGCTCGACAGGTGCTTTGGCGGACCGGCCTCGACGCGTCCGGGGATGCCGTTGAAGCCCTCGGTCAGCAGCGTGCGCAACGACCAGCCGGCGCAGTAGCCGGCGAGCATGTCGAGGTCATGGATGTGCAGATCGCCTTCGCGATGGGCCTCACCAATCTGCGGGCTGTAGACCTGGTCCAGCCAGTAGTTGGCGGTGACCTTGCCGGCGACATTGAGAATCAGCCCGCCAAGCGAGTAGCCCTGGTTGGCGTTGGCGCGCACCCGCCAGTCTTCCTGGCTGAGGTACTCGTTCATCGAGGCGGCGACCTCGACCACGCTCTGCCGCTCACGGCGCAGGCGCGCACGGCGTTCGCGGTAGACGATGTAGGCGCGGGCGGTGGCGTAGTAGCCGATCTCCATCAGCACCCGCTCGACCACATCCTGTATCTGCTCGATGCCTAGCTCGGCCTCGCCCACAAGGCGCGCCAACACCGCTTCGGCCAACGCCGGCGCATGGGCTTCGTCGAACTCTGCGCTGGCCCGCGCGGCGGCCGCAATCGCCTCGCGGATCTTGTCCAGCTCGAACGCCGCCTGGCTGCCGTCGCGCTTGCGCACCAGGCGCGGCCCGCGCGCCCTCATCACCCCATCCATGTCGCCTCCAGACACAACAAGTAGTGTCGCTCAATACAAACGACACAAGATATTGTGCAAGGTAGCTATATGCGCCAGGAATGAAATTGATCCGCGTCAAGCCTCGAAGGCCATCAGAACAGCACGGTGATCCCGAGCCCGACCAGCGCGCAGGCGCCGATCACCTCGATCACCCCGCGCTTGAACGCGAACAGCGCCACGGCGGCCGCCAGCGCGATCAGCGCCGAGGGCCAGTCGAAGCGACCGGCGAAGCCGTCCGGCCAGAGCACGTGATAGCCGAAGAACAGCGCCAGGTTGAGGATCACGCCGACCACCGCCGCAGTGATGCCGGTCAGCGGTGCGGTGAACTTCAACTGCCCGTGGCTCGACTCCACCAGCGGGCCGCCGGCGAGGATGAACAGGAACGATGGCAGGAAGGTGAACCAGGTGACCAGGCTCGCCGCCACCGCACCGGCGACGAAGCCGTCACCGATACCGGGAATGGATAGCGGATAGGCGCCGACGAAGGCGACGAAGGCGACCACCATGATCAGCGGCCCCGGCGTGGTCTCGCCCAACGCCAGGCCGTCGATCATCTGCGTCGGCGTGAGCCAGCTGTAGTGGCCGATGGCGCCCTGATAAACGTAGGGCAGCACCGCATAGGCGCCGCCAAAGGTCAGCAGCGCAGCCTTGGTGAAGAACCAGGCCATCTGCGTCAGCGGGCCTTCCCAGCCGAAAAGCAGGGTCAGCAGGCCCATCGGCAGGCACCAGAGCAATGCGCCGATCAGCACGATCTTCAGCAGGTGCAGGCTACTGAAGCGCGCATGTGCTGGCGGCGGGGTTTGGTCATCGATCAGTGCAGGGCCGTAGGACTTCTGTGCGCCGCCATGGCCACCACCGATGGCAAAGCGCTCCGGTAGCAGGCGCCCGCCGAGGTAACCGAGCAGCGCCGCGCCCAGGACGATCAGCGGGAACGGCAGGTTGAAGGCAAACAGCGCGACGAACGAGGCCAGCGCGATGCTCCACAGCCAGCCATTCTTCAGCGCCCGCGAGCCGATGCGCCAGGCCGCCTGGGCGACGATCGCGGTGACCGCCGGCTTGATGCCGTAGAAGATCCCCGCCACCAGCGGCACGTCACCGTAGACCAGGTAAACCCAGGAAAGACCGATCAGCAACGCCAGCGACGGCAGCACGAAGAGCGCGCCGGCGATGATTCCACCCCAGGTCCGATGCAACAGCCAGCCCAGGTAGGTGGCCAGCTGCTGGGCCTCCGGGCCGGGCAGCAGCATGCAGTAGTTGAGCGCATGCAGAAAACGCCGCTCGGACAGCCAGCGGCGTTTCTCCACCAGCTCCTGGTGCATGATCGCGATCTGCCCGGCGGGGCCACCGAAGCTGATAAGCCCGAGCTTGAGCCAGAAGCCCAGTGCCTGGCGCAGGCTGACCGCCGATGGCGGCTGTGCAGGGGTCTCGGACATGCAGGAAGGCTCCGCGGTGGTAGATCAGCGGCGCACTATAGCCGCTGATGGGGACAGGGGTGTGACAGCCTCACAGCAGTCCTTCTCCCTCCGGGAAAAGGTGGCGCGCAGCGTCGGATGAGGGACAGTGCGGCGTGCTGGGATGGAAGCTGGGCGTCAAAGCAGCGCAATGCTGTAGCTGGCGATCAGGCGGTTCTCCTTGGCGTCATCGGCAACGTCGCCGCGCAGGATGGCGTTGCGCCAGGACAGTCCGAGCCCCTTGAGCGCGCCGTTCTGCACCGTGTAGTCGACGCGCAGGTCACGTTCCCACTCTTCAGCGTCGGAGCCGGCGCGATTCACGTTGTCGCCCTTGAGGTAGGCAACACTGGCCTTCAGGCCCGGCACGCCGAGCTTGGCGAAGTCATAGCCATACTCCGCCAGCCAGGTACGCTCGCCGGCGCTGAGGAATTTGCCGATCTGGCGGTCGGTGATCAGGTAGGCGGTGGCGCCGTCACCCTGACTGAGGAAGGGGAACGCGCTGCTGCCACTGAGCTGCTGGTAGCCGACACCCAGGCTGTGGCCTGCCTGGCTGTAGGTGAACAGCGCGCTCCAGGTCTGGTTGTCGACCTCGAAGCGATCCGGATTGGCCGCTGCACCATTCCAGTAGCCGCTGCTGCGATAGCCCTGGGCGCGTCCGGCGGCGCTGGCATTCTTGCCATCGGAGCGGCTGTCGAAGTAACGCAGGTCGGATTTCAGCGAGCCGTCGCCGAGGGCCAGGGTATGGGTCAGACCGAGGAAGTGCTGTTGATAGAAGTCCTCCAGGTTGCCGTAGTAGTACTGGGCCAGCAGATCCTTGCCGATCTTGTAGTCGCCACCGGCGAAGTAGAAGGTGTTGGAGTCCGCCTGGATGCCATTGGCCGCTGCTGCGCCAGCGATGCGCAGGCCGATGCTGTCAGTGGAGCTGCGGGTGGTGGTGCTCTCCAGCTGGCCAGCGGTAAGGGTCAGGTTTTCGATTTCGTTGGAGGTGATCTGACCACCGTCGAAGGTCTGCGGTAGCAGCCGCCCGTCATTGAAAGTCACCACCGGCAGCTTGGGCTGCAGGATCCCCAGCCGCGCTTCGGTCTTGGAAAACCGCAGCTTGGCGGTCAGGCCGCCCTTGCTGTAGTTGTCCACCGCCTCGCCGTTGCTTTCGCGGGGGAACAGCGCACCCGGCGTGCGGCTGTCAGTGGGGCTGCCGCCATCGCCGCCGCTGTCCAGCTTGACGCCGATCAGCGCGACCGCATCAAGCCCGAAGCCCACCGGGCCGCGGGTATAACCGGAGCTGTAGTTGAACAGGAATCCCTGGCCCCACTCGCGGGCGGAAGGCGCATCGTCCCGGTTGGCGATGTCGTTGTGGTAGACGAAGTTGCGCAGGCCCAGGGTGGCGTTGCTGTCTTCGATAAAGCCGGCGGAAAAAGCCTGCTGGGTAACCAGCGCGGCTGCAACCGCGAGGCTGACGGAAAGTGCTTTCATGGATGTGCTCCGATGCGGACAGCAGTGACGGCCGCGTCGGGAACCTGCCTGATTCAGGCAACGCTCACGCGCACGAGGCCATTGTTCAAGGCCCGGTGCGGCGGTCCGCTATCGGCTTGCGGGGCAAATCTACGAAACCCCGCTTAATCGTTAAAGGAATTAATAGTTATTCTTTTAGTTCTTTTTTGAATATGAAAACAAAAAACTTCATCGCCCTCTCCGCACCGCGCGCAATCGGTAACTCTCGGTCGGAAGCGTCGATCCGCCCTCGACACTAGGGATCGCAGGGTGGACGTGGAACGCGACGTCCACCCTACCGCCGCTCGCCAAACCAATCGCGGCCGGGGCGCTGGCGACTGCCGCCGTAGGGTGGATCACGCTTCACCGATCCACCACCGGCCCCACGAGGGGGGTCGCAGGGTGGACTTCCACCCTGCCGCCGCTCGCCTGACAAATTGAGGTCAGTAGGGTCGCTGCTCATGCGTAATCATGCGCGCAATCGTCCCGCCTGCTCGATCCGCCGCTGCAAGCGATAGAGGTAGGCGAAGCCCTGCTCCCAGCGATCGAACCCGGACTGCCGATTGATATGCCCGGCACCGGTCAGCAGCACCGCCTCGCTGCCCCAGTCCCGCGCCAACTGCAATGCGCGCTGCGCGGAGGCCGCGGGGTCATTGTCCGAACCGACCAGCAGGCTCGGGAACGGCAGGGCTTCGCTGGCGATGGGAGCAAAGCCGCGCAATGGCGGCGGGCAGTTCGACCGCTCGACATCGGCCGGGGCCACCAGCAGTGCACCGCCGATCCGCGCCAGCGTCTGCGCATCGGCCTGCGCTGCCCAGCGGGCCAGCGTCACGCAACCCAGGCTGTGGGCGATCAGCACCAGAGTACCGGGCGCAGCGCGCACCGCTTCGTCCAGGCGCTGCACCCAGGCCTGCGGTTGCGGCATGAACCAGTCGTCCTGCTCTACCCGCCGGGCATTCGGCAGGCACTGCTGCCAGTGGCTCTGCCAATGATCGGCGGGCGAGTTCTGCCAGCCGGGGACGATCAGGTAATGAATGGCGGTCTGGGTCATGGCGACGCGCTCCCGATTTGACCAAGGAAGACGGCGCAGTCTAGGGGCGAAATGTTACAAACAAAAAAGAATAAAAACGAATTTGCTTATGCTCTTTAGAAAGAGATCGACGAAGGCATCGTCTTTCGTTTTGTTATTTCTTTTTGATCTTTCAAAAGAGCTAAACATTATTTTTCAGAATAATTCGGCACGCCTAGGATCCGCTCCACGTCACCCAGCGAACCGCTGACATTGCGAGGAGCAACCCATGTCCATCCCTTTGAAACCCGTGTCAGCCGAGGATGACGCCAGCATCCTGCGCGAGGTGCAGAACGCCCTGGCCGGCCTGCGCTTTGGCGCGGTGGAGATCACCGTGCACAACGGCCAGGTGGTGCAGATCGAGCGCAAGGAAAAATTCCGCCTCCACGGCAGCACCGGCAAGACCCAGTAATTCGAGACCCCGACTGGACCTCCAGAGGGTGTGAACAGCATCGACCAGCGCCGACCCCTTTCCGGGAGTGCGCCGGGCAAGCGCGGCAACAGCCGTCTTTCACACTATTCAGGAGTATTCCGATGTCCCTTTCGCGTTTCCTCGCCGCCGCTCTGGCGTCGACCCTCTACGTCGGCAGCGCCGCTGCCCAGACCCTGCTCAACGTTTCCTACGACCCGACGCGCGAGCTCTACAGCGAGTTCAACGCGGCCTTCAACAAGCACTGGCAGGCGGCCGGCAACCAGCCTGTGACCATCCAGCAATCCCATGGCGGTTCGGGCAAGCAGGCCCGTGCGGTGATCGACGGTCTGCGCGCCGATGTGGTGACCCTGGCCCTGGCCGGCGATATCGACGAGCTGCACAAGCTCGGCAAACTGATCCCCGAGGACTGGCAGAGCCGCCTGCCGGAATCGAGCACCCCCTATACCTCGACCATCGTGTTCCTGGTACGCAAGGGCAACCCCGAGGGCATCAAGGACTGGGACGACCTGGTCAAGCCGGGCGTGGAAGTCATCACCCCCAACCCGAAAACCAGCGGCGGCGCACGCTGGAACTTCCTCGCCGCCTGGGCCTATGCGCAGCAGAAATACGGCAGCGAAGAGAAAGCGCAGGAATTCGTCGAGAAGCTCTACAAGAACGTCCCGGTACTGGATACCGGCGCACGCGGCTCGACCATCACCTTCGTCAACAACGGCATCGGCGACGTCCTGCTGGCCTGGGAGAACGAAGCCTTCCTGGCGCTCAAGGAAGAAGGTGGCGACAACTTTGAAATCGTAGCGCCGAGCCTGTCGATCCTCGCCGAGCCGCCGGTGGCGGTGGTCGACAAGAATGTCGAGCGCAAGGGCACCCGCGAACTGGCCAACGCCTACCTGAACTACCTGTACAGCGATGAAGGCCAGCGCATCGCCGCCAAGCATTTCTATCGCCCGCGCAACCAGGAAGTCGCCGCCGAGTTCGCCAAACAGTTCCCGCAGCTGAAGCTGGTGACCATCGACAAGGACTTCGCCGGCTGGAAAACCGCCCAGCCGAAGTTCTTCAACGATGGGGGGATCTTCGACCAGATCTACCTGGGCGAATGAGCCCGCGCCCGTAGGGTGGATCACGCTCCATCGATCCACCACCGGCCCCACCGGGGTTCGCGTGGTGGACGTGGAAAGCGACGCCCACCAAACGGCGCCACTCAGCCCCCTGCATTCGAATCGCCGCTGCACGTGGCGGGGGCCACCCGCCCTACCCAAGGAGCTTGCATGTCTCGCCGTACTTCCCCCGTCATACCCGGCTTCGGGCTGACGCTGGGCTACACCCTGGTGTACCTCAGCCTGTTGGTGCTGATTCCCCTGGGTGCCATGTTCGTCCACGCCGCTCAGCTCACCTGGGCCGAGTTCTGGACGATCATTTCCGCGCCGCGCGTGGTTGCCGCGCTGAAGCTCAGCTTCGGCACCGCCTTCGTCGCCGCCCTCATCAACGGCCTGATCGGCACCCTGCTGGCCTGGGCGCTGGTGCGCTACAGCTTCCCAGGCCGCAAGGTGATCGATGCCATGATCGATTTGCCCTTCGCCCTACCCACCGCAGTGGCCGGCATCGCCCTGACCGCGCTCTACGCGCCCAACGGCATGGTCGGCCAGATCGCCGCCTGGCTCGGTTTCAAGATCGCCTACACGCCGTTGGGGATCACCCTGGCGCTGACCTTCGTCACCCTGCCCTTCGTCGTGCGGACCATCCAGCCGGTGCTGGCGGACATCCCGCGTGAAGTCGAGGAGGCGGCGGCCTGCCTGGGCGCCAAGCCCTTTCAGGTGGTCCGCCACGTCCTGCTGCCGGCCCTGCTGCCCGCCTGGCTGACCGGCTTTGCCCTGGCTTTCGCCCGCGGCGTCGGCGAGTACGGCTCGGTGATCTTCATCGCCGGCAACATGCCGATGAAAACCGAGATCCTGCCGCTGCTGATCATGGTCAAGCTCGACCAGTACGACTATCACGGCGCCACCGCCATCGGCGTGCTGATGCTGGTGGTGTCCTTCATCCTGCTGCTGCTGATCAACCTGCTGCAGCGCCGCATCCAGACGCCATGAGGAGCCGGGCATGACCAGTACCACATTGACTGCCGGTGACATCAGTGCTGCCCGCCGGGGCAGCCCGGCCGGCCGGATCCTGCTGATCCTTGGCGCCTACCTGGCCTTTGCGCTGTTCCTGCTGCTGCCGCTGCTGGTGGTGCTGAGCGAGGCGCTCAAGCTGGGTCTGGGCACCTTCTTCAGCGCCCTGCTCGAGGCCGATGCGATTTCCGCGCTCAAGCTGACCCTGCTCGCGGTGGGCATTTCGGTGCCGCTCAACCTGGTGTTCGGCGTGGCCGCCGCCTGGTGCGTGAGCAAGTACGAATTCCGCGGCAAGAGCATCCTGGTGACCCTGATCGACCTGCCGTTCTCGGTCTCGCCGGTGATCGCCGGCCTGATCTATGTGCTGCTGTTCGGCGCCCAGGGCTTCTTCGGCGAGGTGCTGGAGAAGTACGACATCCAGATCATCTTCGCCCTGCCGGGGATCGTGCTGGCGACCATTTTCGTCACCGTGCCCTTCGTCGCCCGCGAGCTGATCCCGCTGATGCAGGAACAGGGCAGCCAGGAAGAGGAGGCCGCGCGCCTGCTCGGCGCCAGCGGCTGGCAGATGTTCTGGCACGTCACCTTGCCGAACATCAAATGGGGGCTGATCTATGGCGTGGTGCTCTGTACCGCGCGGGCGATGGGCGAGTTCGGCGCGGTGTCGGTGGTCTCCGGGCATATCCGTGGCTACACCAACACCCTGCCGCTGCACGTCGAGATTCTCTACAACGAATACAACCACGTCGCCGCCTTCAGCGTCGCCAGCCTGCTGCTGGGCCTGGCGCTGATCATCCTGCTGCTCAAGCAGTGGAGCGAGTCACGCATCAACCGCCTGCGCCACACGGCCGAGGAAGAATGAATGAGCATCGAAATTTCCAACGTCAGCAAGCGCTTCAACGCGTTCAAGGCGCTCGATCAGATCAACCTGCACATCAACAGCGGCGAGCTGGTGGCGCTGCTCGGCCCGTCCGGCTGCGGCAAGACCACCCTGCTGCGGATCATCGCCGGGCTGGAGACCCCGGACAGCGGCAACATCGTCTTCCATGGCGAAGACGTCTCGCGGCGCGACGTGCGTGATCGCAACGTCGGTTTCGTGTTCCAGCACTACGCGCTGTTCCGCCACATGACGGTGTTCGACAACGTCGCCTTCGGCCTGCGCATGAAGCCCCAGGGCCAGCGCCCGAGCGAGGCGGAAATCGACCGGCGCGTGCACGAGCTGCTCGGCATGGTCCAGCTCGACTGGCTCGCCGACCGCTACCCGGAGCAGCTCTCCGGCGGCCAGCGCCAGCGCATTGCCCTGGCCCGCGCGCTGGCGGTGCAGCCCAAGGTCCTGCTGCTCGACGAACCCTTCGGTGCGCTGGATGCCAAGGTGCGCAAGGAGCTGCGCCGCTGGCTGGCGCGATTGCATGACGAGGTGCACCTGACCAGCGTGTTCGTTACCCACGACCAGGAAGAGGCGATGGAGGTCGCCGACCGCATCGTGGTGATGAACAAGGGCGTGATCGAGCAGATCGGCTCACCCAGCGAGGTCTACGAGAACCCGGCCAGCGACTTCGTCTATCACTTCCTCGGCGACGCCAACCGGCTGCGCGTGGATGAAGGCGAGGTGCTGTTCCGTCCGCACGAGATCGCCCTCAGCCGTGAAGCCGGCGGCGGCCGACACAGCGGCCGGGTGCGCGACATCCGCCCGCTCGGCGCACTGGTGCGCATCACTCTGGAAGTGGAAGGCCAGGACGAGCTGGTCGAAGCCGAAGTGGTCCGCGACCAGCTGCTCGCCGATCTGTCACGGGGAGACCAGCTGTACTTCAGCCCGCGCTGCTGAACCCCTCGCCGCGGTATCGTCACACAGCTGTCCTTCTCCCTGCGGGAGAGGGAAAAGCGTGCATGCCCAAAGCCCCGCAAGCTTTCCTTTTCCCTCTCGGAGAAGGTAGCGCGCCACGCCGGATGAGGGATGGATTGGTCGATAGGGTTGCTGGCACCTGTCTGTCACATGCCTAGGGCACGGTGGGGAAACAGATAGCGTGCGCTGGCCCGGACCGCGCTCTCCAGGTCCGGCCAGGCCAGCCCGTGTCGGGCGGCAAAGGCCTGGGTGTCCTGGGTGTCGAAGCGCTGGGTCTGGATGAAGTCCAGCGACTCGGGCTCGGTGTGCAGCAACGTCGGCAAGCCAGGCAGCTTCAGCAGCGTGTGCAGCAGGCCGATCGGCAGATGTCGGCGCGGCGCGCTGGTCTGCAGTGCCTGCGCCAGCCATGCGACCAGCCCGGCCAGATTCGGCGTGCGATCGTCCAGTGCCAACAGCTCGCCGCCCTCCAGCGCCGGATCGAAGGCCGCCAGGCGCAGCAACTCGGCGAGGAAGTCCACGCACACCAGGGGCAGCCAATGCTGCGGACTACCGGGGATGGCGCTGAGGCGGCCATGGGCCAGGTTGTCGATCAGCCCGGCCAGCGGCTGGCCCGGTAGCAGATGGCCGCTGTGGCTGTGCCCGCAGAGCGTTGCCGGGTGCACGCAGGTCAACCGCCCCTGTAGCTCGCGCATGCGTCGCTGTACGGTGAAGTGTGCTTCGATCTTGCTGCCCTCGTAGCCGCCACTGCGCCGGTAGACCCGGGGCCAGTCGCTGCTGGCCGGCTGCGGCAGGTTCACCCCCAGACGCTGCAAGTGCGCAGGGTTGTGCAGCATGAAGCCGCCGACCATCAGCAGTCGCGCATCGGCCGCTGCCGCGAGGTCCGCTACCTGCAAAGCACCCTCCACGTTGACGGTACGCGCCTGCTGCAGCGGCAGACGCCAGGCGAAGTGCGCGCCCAGGTGGAACACCGCCGCCACCGCCTGCGCCCGGGCGCGGTCGACGGCGCTCAGGCCGAGCCCGGCAACCCCGAGATCGCCAACCAGCGCCGAGACCCGCTCACCCGCCCCACCGAGGGCTGTCACCTGTGTCTGCAGGGTTGGCAGTTGCTGCGGCTGGCGCAGCAGGGCGAGGACCGGATGACCCTCTCGGGTCAGGCTGGCCAGCAGATGACGGCCAATGAAGCCGGTAGCGCCAGTAACCAGGCAGGTCTGTTTCATGCGCACGCTCCTGATGCATCGGGGAGCGCGAAGGCTAAACTGTGGAGCCTACTCCAGGGTCAAGAGGCATGCGCATGCGCATTGGCGAACTGCAAGCCCGCAGCGGAACCAGCCGCGACACACTGCGCTACTACGAGCGCATCGGCCTGATCACCGCACGACGGCAGCCCGGCAACAACTACCGCGAATACGACAACCAAACACTCGAGGAGCTGGGGTTCATCCGCCAGGCGCAGGCGATGAGCTTCACCCTGACCGAGATCCGTGCGTTGCTGCAGGCGCGGCGCAGCCGGCTTCTCGACTGCGCGCGCGGCGCTGCAATGCTGGGTGACAAGCTGGCTGACGTGGAACAGCGTCTACTGGAACTGACCAGGCTGCGCGACTTTCTGCGTGACGAACGCGAGCGTTTGCTGGCCAGCGCAGCGCAGCAGGCCGCAACGAATCCTCTGAGCGGCGCCGCCGCGCCTGACGGCTGCGGCTAGTCGAGACGGCGCTGGCGTGCCCGACAGCCGTCCTGGCTCAATCGTCCTTGTTGGCGTGCAGGCGCACATTGAGCTCATCGACGATCGGCGCCCAGTCGGCATCCTCCAGCAGTTCTTCCTTGAGAAAGCGCCCCTGCGCCTCGTTCCAGAACGGCGCTTCCGAGACCTTGACGCCGTCGGGCAACGGATGATGGCTGGCGATGAAGGCATCGATGCTGGCCGGGTCGCCCGGCAGTCCGAGCTGTTCGAACAGAGTGCCGAGATCCTTGTTGGTAAGTTCCATGATCGTTCCTCCCGTAGGTGGCTAGCGGCGCGAATGCACCGGGCCTGCCAGTGTCAGAGGCCGCAAGCGCGGCGACGGTTCCGCAATACGCCGGCAGCCCATCAGTCCAGGACCTCCTGCAGGTCGATACGCCGCCATAGCGCCTGGGCGAAGCTGTACAGCGCGAACGCCAGCAGCCCAAGGCCGATCGCCATCAACAGCCAACTGCCCAACGGCCAGCCCTGCAGGGCTTCCAACGCTTCCTTGAGACCGGGTGGATCACTGACTTCATAGCGATTGCCGCCAATCAGCAGCAACGTAGCAATGATCAGGAAAACGATCCCGCGCGCGACCAGTCCGATGCGCGAAATCGGCCGGACCACCTGCATCACATGCTCGTCGCATTCGAAGTAGCGCTCATAGCGCACATGCCAGGCCTTGATCAGGTGAGCGATGCCGGCACCGAGCGGAATAAGCGCCACCACGTAGATCAGCCAGCGAGAAGCTTCATGGCCGAGCAGGCGCGCCAGCACGTCCGGCTTGTCGCCCCCGCCACCACCGCCGGAAAAGCTCTCCAGGCCGGCGCCGAGCAGGCTGAGGGTGAACAGCGCCAGCGCCAGGTTGACCAACGCACTGCCGATCAACCCGGCGCGGATCAGCAGTGCCTTGGCGTCGGTGCCATGCCGGTCGGTGTCGCCGATGCCCTGGGTGAAGCGCCAGGCCACATGGGCAAAAAGGCCGATCGCCAGCAGCCAGAGCAGCACGGCACCGAACGGGTGTTCCAGCACCTTCTGCAGCGCGCCCTTGCTGTCCACCGTGTCGCCGCTACCCAACGCAGCGGCAAAGGCGAAGAAGCCGATGATCAGATAGACCATGCCGCGCGCAGCGTAGCCGCTGCGCGCCAATATCTTTACCCCACGGGTTACCGTCATCTCGGACGCCTCCATCGATTCTTGTTGTGAGGTCCGGTAGACGTGCGGCGCGGTGATTCAGTTCGTCGGCGCCGGGTGAGCGGTGGGCATGGCGCACGTGGCAGTTGCTGCGCAAGGAAGGAAAAGCCTATGCCGAGCTTGATCGCAGACAGCAAGGACGCTGTGGTGGACAAGACTGTGCCCTTGTCCACCCTACGGCTGCAGTCTTCGTAGGATGCAAGCGTCCAGCATTTCTCTGGTGGGCAGGCGGGACAGCGCGTCGTGCTGGAAGCTCTCGCAAGTACGAGAAAAAGTCTCTGTCCGCGCACGACTGTCGCACCGCGGCTGACTCTGGCAACTCGCTTTGATGGACAAGGCTGCGCCGTTGTCCACCCTACGGCGCCGGACCTTCGTAGGGTGGATGGACGAAGCCATCCACCCTTTTCCCTGCGGATTCAGTCCGAGCCGCCGCCGTCTCCGCAGTCGCCATCAAAATGATCGGAGCTGCTTCCACCGGAACCGTCGCCACCACGCAGTCGCCGACCTAGCCAGAGCACCAGGGCGAGCACCAAAAGCCAGAACAGCAGCGGCAGCAGCACGGACTGCAGCCGGCTGGGCGCAGCGAGATCCATGTAGCGCCCGCACACCGCCAGCCCCAGCAGGATGATCAGCAGATTGCGCATGGTTCCTCCCTGAGTCCCGTTGTCGTTGCCGGGGGCATTCGAGCCTGCGCGATGCCCATCGGCGTCGGGCACGACGGTCGCGGTCTAACGCCCGCTGATCTCCCAGACCTCGATGTTGTTGCGCCGGCCGACACTGTAGCCGCGCGACCCCACGCGCAGACGCGCCAGTCCGAAAGCCTGCAGGTAGTCCTCGACGGCCTGGCGGCCCGGCGCATCCAGTCCCGCGATGAAATGGTCGACGCGGCGCAGCAGATAGATCATGTAGGGCTGCACGCCAGCCTGCACCGGCGCACCGCGAAAACGGGTCTGCACCCCGCCGAGACGCCGCTGGTGCGCTTCACGCGCAACCGGATCGCCATCCTGCGGCTGCTCGCGCTCGACCCACTGATCGAGGAAGGCCAGGCAGTCGTCCAGCTCGGGGAAGACCTCCTCGGCAATGAGCCGCAGCAACGGCTCAAGCGTGGCAGGGATGGCGTCGTCGGCGAGGAAGTCGTCGCCCGCGGCGGGGAACTCCGGACTGTCCAGATCACCGGCGTTCATCCGCTCGACCCAGCGGAATACCTTGGGCGCGCGCTGCTTCATGATCTGCTCGGGCACCGGATCACGACCCAGGTGAGCGAACAGCGGGCCGATCAGGCCGTAGTCGCCGATCGACGGCCGTCCACCGAACAGGTAGGGATGCTCGGCGAAGTGCGCTTCGAGGATGTCCAGCAGACGCTCGTGGGATGCTTCGATCAGCGGAATGGTCGCCTCGCTGACACCCAGCGCCGGCAGGTAGGAAGCCATCCGCCCCATGATCTTTTCCGCCGCCTGGGCGCCGGAACCGGCGACGAAGGCATCGCGGATGAAACGCTCCTGCTGGGCGAAGAAGCTCCAGCGGTAGTGCATCGCCGGACGCAGCATCGGCAGGCTGGCGTAGTACTCGATCAGCAGTGCCAGCACGCGCTGACGCGGCCCGCTCGGGTAGGCCGGGTAGCGCACGCCCCGGGCCTCGAAGTGATCGATGATGTCGACGGTGTCCTGGATGATCTGACCGTCGACCGTCTCCAGCACCGGAATGATGCCGCGGCCGATGCGCGGCACGATGTGCTGCTCGAAACGCGCGTCGGTCGGCATCACCTCGCGATAGGCAATGCCCTGCTTGCGCAGGTAGCAGCGCGCCTTGGCGCTGTAGAGCGAATGCGGAGCGGCGTAGAACTGATGCATGAAAGTCTTCCGGTGCTGGCGCAAGGAGCGCTCTTGTTGTTGGACGGACGTGCGGGGGAATGCGCTATTCGCTCACCCGGATATCCCAGTGCGCGCGGCTGTCGGAGAAATCCGCCTTGCCGGCAAAGCGCATCCGCAACAAACCGTCGCGATACTCCAGCTGCTCGAAGCCGTTGCCGGGCTGCGACGGCGCACTGATGTTGTCGGTGAAATTCTGCTCCTCGATGCCGTAGGCCATCACGTAGAAGCTGGTGACGTTCTCGGTGCTCACTTCGGGCCTGTCCAGGTGCGCCTCGACCAGCACATAGGGATACCACTGCCAGCGCGCCGGTTCAGGCGAGGCCTTCTGGAACAGAGCCATGCCGGGGAACGAGCGATTTTCCAGCACCTGCTGGCGCTCGGTATCGGACAGAGCATCGGGGGTGAACAGCACGCGCAACTTCAGCGGATCGTCGCTGGGCAGGACCAGATAGTGCTGGAGTTCGAGCACCGTCTGGTTCTTGGTGTAGGAGCCGAGGTCGAGCGATTGCGTCTGCACGACCGCCGGCGAGGTGCTCGGCGTGGCCGCGGGAGGGGTTGCGGCCTGGTCGCAGCCGACCAGTGCGAGCAGCACAAGGGCAGCGCCTGAAAGAGATGAACGCATGAGAGTTCTCTTGCTGGAGATCAGGCAGGCGATTAAAGCAGAACCGGCGGCAGAGCGCGCGGGCTCGAACCTGCCTGGGAGCGCCGGCAGAATGCCGGAGTCCCTCAGGCGCGGAGAGCCTCAGCTGCCAAGTCCATAGATCTGCTTGCGCAATTCGGGCGTCATGTTCGACTTCGGATCGTACAGCCAGGCATTGAAGGCCCGGTTGCGCACCGCCCGCAGGTGCAACGAGTCGGCCAGCTGGTTCGCCCGCCGCTCACCATCGACCGCCGTCTGCCCCAGGCCCTTCTGCTTCGCCTCGCTGCTTAGCTCGCGCAAGCGCCCGGCCTCATCGCTCTGCTGCCGGGTCACGCCGGCCGAGTGATCAGCCATCACCCAGCATTCACGACAGAAACGCGCTTTGGTCGTGAGCAGCCAATCCTCCTGCGCAGAGCCCGGCGCTGCAGTCAGGCGCGCCGGGTAGCTGTAGTGAGCACTGATATAGATCTCTTCCAGATCGGCGTCGAAGACCACCCGCATACCACCGCCGACCGCGCCAAATTCGAAGTGCCGGGCGCGCTGATCGATGCGGTCACGCTGGCTTCCACCCTCATAGCGTCCTTCGTCATTGCCGTGGATGGGCGTATCCGGTCGGAAGCTGATGGCCCCCTCGGCCAGGGCATTGCGAAAGAACAGTTCGATGTTGCTGAAGCGGGCTTGCAGAAGGGAAAGATCGAGGACCGGCTTTTGAATCGCGGCGCGCGTGCGAGGCTTGTCGAACCCTGGATTGCACAGCGCCAGCAAGGCGCCATGAATATGAAGGAGCGGGTTGCCGGGATCGAACCCCTGATCGAAGGCGATCGCCAGTTCCGGGGCGCTATGCGTGTTTTTCAGGGCGAAGGGGTGGGGCATGGCAGTCTTCCTTGCTTGCAGGTTCATGATCAGCGGGCCTGCGACGAGCCCGGCCGGAGGCTGAACGCAAGCGCGTCACGCAGCATAGTCGGAGGTCATGGGCGCGCCAGCGTAGTCGTCAGAAAGCTCTGCGAGGACCCACGAAGGGCCGCAGCGCTACCCGGCCGGCCATCTTCAACCAGCGCTACAGGTGCGCCGGAATCACCAGTCCCTTGCGCCGGTATGCCTCGATATCGACACCAAAGGCCCCGCTGCCATGCACCTCGCGGACGCGATAGGCACGCCCGGCGGCGTCGCGTGGCAGCGCTGCCAGGTCGAGGATGAACTCCTTGCAGGGCTGCTTCTGCGCATCCAGCACGCAGAGCAGGCGAGGCTTGAGTTTGCTCTGCGGCGAGCAGCCGATGATGATGCCGACCTCGCCGCTGTTCAGCTCGGCGATCTCGCCGGGCGGATAGATGCCGACCATGCGGATGAAGTGGCCGACGATGTCCTCGTCGAAGTGGCTGTTGACCGAGTCCAGCAGGATGCGCAGCGATTCCAGGCTGGAGCGACCCTTGCTGTAGATGCGGTCGCTGTTGATCGCGTCGTAGGCGTCGGCTACCGCGATCAGCTTGGCGAAGTAAGGTATTCGCCCGGCATCCAGTCCCCGCGGATAGCCACGTCCGTCCAGACGCTCATGGTGCGAGTAGGCAACGTCCACCGTGGCGGCGGTCACCTGCTGGTTGCTCATCAGCAGCTTGCGGCCTTCGCTGGCGTGGCTCTGCATCACCCGCAACTCGTCTGCCGTCAGGGCGCCGGGCTTGTTCAGGATCTCGTTGGGCACCTTGATCTTGCCGACGTCGTGCAGCATGCCGCAGACGCCGATCTGCTCGAGTTGGTAACTGGGCAACCCCAGCTCCCGCCCCAACGCAATCGACAGGATCGACACCCGCAGAGAGTGCTCGGCGGTGTAGTCGTCGCTGTTCTTGATCCGCGCCAGCCAGAGCATCGCTGCCGGGTTGCGCAGGATGCTCTCGACGCACTCCTTGATCACCCGCTTGACCGCACCGACATCCAGCTCCTGACCCAGCCTGACCGCCTGCAGGATGCGTAGTGATTCGTCCCGGGCGGCATGCCAGACGGGTGAGGCCTGCTCCGCCTCACGATTGAAGTCGACCTTGGCGATCAGTGGCTGTAGCTGCTCGGCCCGCGCGCTGTTCTCTGCCAGTTGCTCGCGCACACCGAGCGAGCGGCGCGCATCCACCCAGACATAACTGCAGACCTCGCCGAGCAGTCGGATCTCCTCCTGCATGCGGATGCGAAAGCCCTGGAACAGAAACGGGGTTTCGGTCCACGGCCTGTCCAACTCGACGACATACATGCCGATGGCCAACTGGGCGATATCGACCCTGATGCGATCGGCTCTGGCTTCATCCGCCATGCAGCTCTCCGGAAGAGCGAATTTCAAGATGGCGATTAGCCATTATTCGGGCAGGGAGCGGCAAATTGCATTTGCCTATCGGCACGCGCTCGGAAAGAGCATAGCGGGGCTGGCGTTCCCTGCAGTGGACAGTCGTCGTGCCGCCCAGAAAGGTCAGCGTCCGACCGGACCAACGCATGACTCCAGTCGGAACAGACCCGGATAGTCGATCACCACGCCCTGCCCGGAGACCTTCAGGATGCCCTGGTAGCCGACGCTCGGCGCCGCATAGTCGTATTCGCGCTGCGCGACCCGTCGATACTGTTGTGGCAGCAACTCCAGGCGCAGCGCGGGAAAAGCCAGATAGGCCGCCGGCGCTGGCGCCGTCTCGCCCACAGCCAGGGCCAGCCGGCGCAACGGCAGCAGATTGGTCGCGGGAGTGAAACCAAGGTCCAGATCCAGGCAGCCATCCAGCGCCGGTTGAGCGCCGCCGTTCAGCGTCCAGCAGCCATCCTCGACATGCACCCGCAGCTTGATCGCTTTCGCGCCCAGCCAGCCATCGACGCTCGCTCGTCGTGCGCAAAAAGCGGCGTCTGCGTCGACTCGATAGCGCAACTGGCAGACCTGTCCGTCAGCGATGAACACCGCCATGCCCTCCAGCCGCACACGCCCCTTGCTCAGCCAAAGCCGGCAGGCGTCGTGGCCGACGTCGTCCAGACGGCGCCAGAGCATCTGCAAGGACTCATTCATCTAGCCATCTCCGCCTCATCGACTGCACTTGGACGGCCACGGCTCCGCAGGGTTTGATCGGGGACTGACCGCCGTCGACCGGGTCCTTCCGGGCAGAAGCCGCGCTCAAAGCCCTGATCGTCCCCAGGCTTCAAGGGGGGAAGCAGCGGAAACAGTGGCTCAGCTGTCGCGGTGGTCGGGGTCATGCGGTCGCGCCGGCGCCTTTGGTGGGCGCGAACTCGCCACCATCAGCACGCCTGCCAGGCCGGCCCCCAGGAGCGGTGAACACATGCAGAGGAAAATCGCCAACATCGACAGTGGCTGCTGCAGCGCGCAATACCAGGCATCCCGGCAAAAGGAACCGATCAGCATGTTCGCGATGAAGAACACAATCACGCCCAACCAGATCGCTACCAGAGTGCCGCCCGCAGCGGCGAGCAGAAACAGAACCGGCTTGAACATTTCGAACTCCTTCAACGGCAGGCAAACGCTCAAGCGGCTTCATGCGCCACTAAGGCGCCCTACTTGCGCCAGACGTATCGCGCGACCACGACCGGGCCAGCAAGGGCGAACAGCACCCACAGCACCAGCGCGGCCCACTCATGCAGGGCTTCGTATACCAAGCAGGCCCCATGCGGCTGGAGACACAGCTGAAGCATTCCGGGATTCAGAAAAGCCTCGGCCAGAAGAAATGTCGAGGTCGTCAGCAACAGATGCAGCCCGACGCTGGCAGTACCTGCAAACAGAGCAAAGCTCAGCGGGCTCGCCAACCTGCGCCAGCGTCCGTATCCATAGCTGCAGATGAGCGGGAGCCAGAGCCCGGCCAACAGTGCGAGCGCCATCATTCCCTGATCACCGTCCACTAGTAGGAAAAACCAGCGCCAACCTTGCCGCCACGCAGATCACTGAGCACAAGGTCACGCAGCTCTTCGAACACCGGCTCACGGGCCAGAAAACTCACCAGATACTGGCGGCGCTTGTCGAAAGCATCGAAGAAGTACGGCAGTGCATCGGCGCCATGAGCCTTGCGCACGGCGTCCTCCATTCCCGCTCGGTAGGTGGTCTGGTAACGACGTTCCGAGCCATCCGGGAACTGCGCAATGAATACGTAGCGCGGCTTGCCGGCGGCCGGCTTGAAGTACTCCAGGCCATGCACGTCCACCTCGCCGACCGCCACACGCTGGCGCAGGTAGAGGTTCTCGCTGACCAACCCATCGGTCTTGCCGGCGGCCACCAGTGCCAGCAGATGCTCACGCATCGAGTGCGCCTGTTGCAGCTGGTCCAGACCCTGGTAGCGCTGCACCAGATAGGCGGCAAAGCCCGCATGCTCCGCAAACGCCTGCTGCGCTCGCTGCGCAGCTTTCAGAGAGCGCTCCTGCTGACCATCGGCATCCAGCGCATCCAGCAATGCCTGCAACGCCCAGCGGTCAGTCGGGTCCAGCGCCAGCGCCTGTTCGAACGCCACCACCGCCGGGCCAGGCTGCTGGGTGCGCAGGTACAGCTTGCCCAGGTAGTAGAGGCTGTTGACCGATGGCTGGTCGAGCTGGTGGAGCGACTCGAAACAGCTGATCGCCTCGGCAGGCGCGGCGTCCATCCGTGCCACGCAGGACTGGTAATGGGCCTCCACCTCACCGTCCGACAAAGCCAGGGCCGGACCGCACAACAGCAGCGCCAGCAACGGCAACATCTTTTTCATCAGCAACATCCTTGTGTTTAGCAAAGGGAAAGCGCGGCAAGCGGGTTGCCCCATGCCCGGAGAACGGCTTTTCAACCCATTCTTGAGCGCCAGACTCGGACCAGATAGGGCAAGAAATACACGGGTACCAATGCCACGAGCACTGCCAGGATCGCAAAGGGTGCCCAGGGAAATGGCCAGTCCTGGAACCCCAGCAGCGAGCCCCAGCGGTCAGGCCCTTTGATGACACTCAAAAGCGCCAAGACCGCTGAAACAGCCGCATGCATCAACAGCCTCCAGACGCGGAAGAAACCTCGCAAAGCAGGCCAACGGAAGCCTAGAACGAACCATCCGCTCCAAACGCTCAGCAATGGCACAGCGACCAGCCAAGCCAGCAGTAGTGCCAACTCGAGAGGGGTGATCATTCACCTGCTCCATCAGCAGAAGTTGGCGGCCGCGATTCTTCTTCGTCTGGAGCATCATCGAAGCTGCCATCAACGCGCGGCTGACAGGTTTCGAAGATCAGATAGCCTGCCGCCTCAAGCTCATCCAGTTGATCGAATACCCCAAGATGGTCGCTTGTCGGGGGAAGGTCGACAGCGACAATGCGGCTGTCAGCCCGCTCCAAGGAGGCTCCGAAGGGACGCAACAACATCAGCAGATCTTCCTGCCGCTCACGCTCGGTAATTTCGAATCGGACCCGATAAGTTCGATGTCCGCTGGGCTCAACGACTTCCTGAATCTGCAGAATCCCATCAGCTCCGCGCGTGGCGCGGACAATGTCGAGATAGCTCAGGCCATAGGCAAAGAATGGGACGTTTTCCAGACGGTATAGATCGACACCCAACGGCGAAGCCCAGAAAGTCTCCGAGTTGATTGCCCAGTGATTGGGCAGTTCCACGCACACCTTGACCAGACCTTCTTCGCTCATCTGCACTCCGAGCTTCTGTTCCAAGTAATTGATTCCTGGCTGGCAGCAACGGCCCGGCAAGCCAGCGAACGCCCTCGCTGCTGTCACTCTAGAACCGTACGAACGTCAGCGTCCGGATCCTCGCTCTGGTTCGGGCAGAGCTTGCGAACCACAGCCAGACGGCCAACCCCGCCGCCGCGCCAGCGATCCCCAGCGCGAGCCAGGACCGGACTACGGCGAAGAAAACCAGCAGAACGGTGCCGGTGCTGGTCATGCACCAGAACAGCGTCTCCAGAACGCCCTCGACGAGAGTCACGGGTGCGCTGCTCTGCGTGGCCAGTACGTGGCCGGCGCTCATGGCCAGCAGCGTCGAGAAACAGATCAGGTAACCACCGGCGGCTCCGATCAGGGCACCGCCGATGAACAGAAAGGGCGCCAGCACATAGGTGCCGGCGTAGAGAAATGCTCCGAGTGCGCCTTTCATCTCCGGGTGCATCTCGCCTCCTTGTCGCTGCAGCTGGCTGCTAGATCCTTGATCGTTCCGATGCTCCGCACGGGAACAACGCCCCGCGGCGGTCAACCCTGGCAGCGAATCGCCACGGTGTAGTCCTGTGCCGCGCGTGAGGTGGCGGCGTGCTCGCTGATATCGCTCAACCTGCTTTGCTGGTAATCGACCCCCTGTTGGCCAAGAAAGGCTTTCAGCTCGCGCAACTGGATGGCGAAATTGACGTTCTGCGGTACCGAGCCACTGGCGGCGAGACCGTAGTTGTCGTTGAGCTTGCTGACCACCACACCGATCAGCTGACCGTAGCGATCCAGCACCGGTCCACCGCTGCTGCCGGGCTGGATAGGTGCGCTGATCTGAAACAGGCCCTGATTGCCGGCCGCCCCGCTGAGCGCGCTGACATTACCGGTAGTGATGTTCAGCGAGCCAAGAATGTGCCGCAGTGGATAGCCGGCCACCAGCAGCGACTCGCCCAGTTCGAGCTGGTCGTCGCCCCGTAGCGAGACGACCCCGGCACCCGGCTGACTGGCCCGCAGCAGGGCAAGGTCGCGGCCGGTGTCGCGAGCCAGCAGCTCGACCGGGATGTCGTCTTCACCGATGCTGATCCGGCTGCAGCCAACCACCACGTGGTTGTTGGTCACTATCAGCCGCGCGTTGACATGAAAGCCGGTGCCGTAGGACGCCTTGCCCGTCGCCGGACCGTTGGGGGCACCGCTGTCGATCCCCGCCTCGCCACGACAGGCCAGCAGGGAGCCGTTCAGGCAGGCCGTTTCGGTCATGCCGGCAATCCGCTGCGGCGGGTAGCCGAGGCGCGATTTGTCGGAAACGAAGTTGGCGATCTCGACGATCTGCGGGTGGCGGCTGGGCGGGAACATCTGATGTACGTCCACCAGCTTGTAGCCACGGGTGAAGGCATTGGCGACTTCACCGCCAAGCCGGCCGACGTCTGTACAACACACCGGATCGACGGTCGGTCGCTGACGCGGCGCGGTGGTCTGCACATCGAGGCCGGCAGTTGCTGGCGGCGTCTGGCCAAAGTGTACCCGGCCGTTTTCATCGACCCAGCGGTGGATCGTACCGGCTTGGGCGGACGCTCCCAGACAGACAAGGAGAATCAGGCAAATCGATCTGCTGCGCATGGGCCGTCCCTGGTGGCGCTGTTCGAGCCAGCGATTGTGCCCAGCGCGATGCGGCGACGCCAGCGTCCATTGCGCCCATCGCAGCAGGCGGGGCTGTTCACGGATGCCCGAGCGGGCAGAGGTGTTGAAAGTGCGGGCTCGTTACCCGAGTTGCCGGTCATCGGCGCATCGGGTGTGCGGCCCTGCAGGTTGATGGCCCCCCCGCTGAAGCAGGGGAACCATCGGACAAGAAGCCACCCGCTGGCGGCTCAGCGACAGGCCGGATCAGCCGCCGCAACGAGAACCTAGGCGAAGAACGGCGAGCGCAGCTGCCGGCTGGCTTGTTCCACCGGCCCCGCGTCGAAAACGCGTGCGGTGAAGGCAGCATTCAGATTGGCCGCCTCCGTAGGAAAGTAATCGACCGCGAATGCCGTTGCGTTTTCCACCGTGTCGAAGGCGTAGAACCCGCCCGGCGTATGGGTATTGATGCCACTCAGCCAGGTCTTGCCGAGGATGCCCGGTTGCTGCTTGAGGAGCGGATTCATCTCTCGCCAGGGCACCTGATCGAAAGGCAGATGCAGCTGCACTTCGGTGTAGACGAAGGCACCGGGTGGCATGTCGAGCTGACCACCGAAATGCACCGAGTTCATGTCTCTGCTTGCCTGTGCCACCACTTCCGCGTCGAAGATGCGGCTGCTCTGGGCGAGGTTGAAACCGCGCGCTTCGCTGGGAAAGTAGCCAGTAACGAAGCGTTGCGCATTGACCAGGCTGTCGAATGCGTAAAAACCGCCCAGTGACTGGCTTCCTGTCCCGGACAGCCAGGTTTTGTCGATAAGGCCGGGTTGTCGCAGCAACGTCCGGTTCAAGGCCTCCCAGGGCACATCAGCAAAGAGCACGGAGTTTTGCAGCTCGGTGTAGACGAACGCTTTGGTCTGCATCGGAGTTTTCCTTCCAGTTGGGTGCACAGGGCTGGCGCTGGCGCCGAGGCAACAGCTCCCGCACGACCGCTAAGATAACGATCGTTATTTAAATTGGCATAGCGATCGTTATCCAATCAAGTAGTATTTGTTCGAACGACAGTGTGGGGACATGCGATGTCACGATCCGAGCAGAAGCAACAGACCCGCCAACGCATTCTCGCCTCCGCCGGCCGCGGCTTTCGCAAGGGTGGCTTCGGCGGTGCAGGCGTGGATGGCCTGGCAAAAGAAGCCGGCGTTACTTCCGGCGCGTTCTACAGTCACTTCGGCTCCAAGGCCGAGGCATTTCGAGAGGCGATGGCCGCTGGCATGGCAGAGCTCAAGGCAGGGGTGAGTCAGTTCCAGGCCGAGCACGGCCCGCGCTGGTGGGCAGAGTTCGTGCGCTTCTATCTTGGTAGCAAACGTTGTTGCTGCCTGGAAGAGAGCTGCGCGTTGCAAAGCCTCGCCCCTGAGGTGGCGCGCGCCGATGTAACGACGCGGGAGGCTTTCGAAGCCGACTTGCAAGAAGTCGCCGCGATCATCACCGCAGGCCCCGTGTCCCCCGGCGCACCCCGGAGCCAGAGCGCCGCGCTGGCCGCGCTGGCCACCCTGGCCGGAGCAGTAACTCTGGCGCGCGCGCTGGAAAGTCCGGAACTGGCGGAGCAGATTGCCAGCACCACAGAACAGATGCTGCTGACCCCTTAGGCTGGCGGCAGCATCGGAAGAGCTCGTCCAGCCGCCGACGCCGAAGAAACGTACCCGAAGGCACGCCCGGGAAGTGAGTGGATCAGCCGCCGCTGGCGTTCATGAAGCGCAGCACCTGGACCTCGCCGCTGCTGGAGAACTCGTGGCGTGCCGGCTTGCGCTGCAGGGCATTGTGGATGGCGTCGAGGATCGGGGCGTCGCTGGTCGGGTGGCGGCGCAGCAGAGCGCGCAGGTCGAGGGAGTTCTCGTGGCCCAGACACAGCAGCAGGCGGCCTTCCACCGTCAGGCGTACGCGGTTGCAGGTGGCGCAGAAGTTGTGGCTGTGCGGCGAGATGAAGCCGATGCGGGTCTGCGGATGATCCTTCAGGCGCACGTAACGCGCCGGGCCGCCGCTGTGTTCGGCGCTGTCGATCAGCGCATGGCGCTCGGCGATCAGCGCGCGCACCTCGTCGCTGGAGCAGAAGCTCTCACCACGCTCGCGGCCGACCTCGCCCAGCGGCATTTCCTCGATGAAGCTGATGTCCAGGCCGCGGGCGATGGCGAAGTCGACCAGATCGGGGACCTCGTCGGCGTTGCGGCCCTTCATCACCACGACATTGAGCTTGATGCGCTCGAAGCCGGCCTCACGCGCAGCCTCGATACCGGCGAGCACCTGATGCAGGTGGCCGGTGCGGGTGATGGCGCGGAAACGGGCCGGATCGAGACTGTCGAGGCTGATGTTGAGACGGCGCACGCCGGCACGCGCCAGCGGTGCGGCCAGCTTGTTCAGTTGCGAACCGTTGGTGGTCATCACCAGTTCGCGCAGCCCCGGCAGCGCGGCGATCTTCTCGCACAGCCCGACGATGCCCTTGCGCACCAGCGGCTCGCCGCCGGTCAGGCGGATCTTCCTCGCACCCTGGGCGACGAAGATCGACGCCACGCGATACAGCTCTTCCAGACCGAGTACCTGGGCGCGCGGCAGGAAGGTCATGTTCTCGGCCATGCAGTAGACGCAGCGAAAGTCGCAGCGGTCGGTGACCGACAGCCGGAGGTAGTCGATTCTGCGGCCGCAGCCGTCGAGCAGTACGTCGCTCATGGGTCCTCCAGGTGGCGAGCCGAGCCGATACTGCGTGGTCTTCGGCCCAGGGTACGGGTAGTGCGGTGGTGCTCGTGTTCTTTCCAGGCTGGCCGTGGGGGCGGCAGGCGGCTGTCGGGCTTCGCTGCGCGTGCCCAAGCTCTGCGCCACCGACCTTCTGTCGGTTTCTGCCTGGCCGCCGCCAGGCTACTCCGATGCCGGCCTCGACCCAACTTTGATACGCATTGCTTATGGGGCAGGCAACGCGGCCGTCATCCAGCGGTTCATTGCAGCAGGGGCGAATCCGCACCCTGCAGATGAATGCCCTCGATGACGCCGGCACCGATCAGCGTCTGCAGGTACTGCGCCACGCCCTTCTGCCAGACACCCTGCTGCAGCATGCCGCGAATGTCGTCGCGGACGAACTCGAAGGGTAGCTCGCGGCCGTCGATATGCTGGTCGATCCAGACCAGATGATAGCCATAGCGACTCTCCAGGGGCTTTTCCGCCAGACCTTCGGGCAGACGCAGCAGCTGGCGCTCGAACTCCGGCACCGTCTGCCCCTTGCTGATCTGACCCAGGGCACCGCCCTGGGTCTTCGACGGGCAGGCCGAGTGCTGCGCCGCCAGCTCGGCGAAGCGCGACGGCTCGCTGCCGAGCTGCGCGAGCAGCTGTTCGGCCAGCTCGCGCTGGCTGTGGCGGGCGTCGAGGTCATCCGGCGCACACTCCAGCAGGATGTGCCTGGCCGCCACCAGCGGCGCACTGACGAAGCGTGCGCGATTCTGCTGGTAGAAGCGCTGGCAGGCCTCCTCGTCGGCCTCGGGCATGTCGACCTCGTGTTCGATCAGCACGCGGATCGAGGCTTCCTCTTCGCTCTCGCCCGGCTGCACCTGCAGCGGCAGGCGCAGTTCGGCCACGCGCTGGCGCAGCAGCTCGCGGATCACCAGGGCACGGGCAGCGAGGAACACCGCCTGTTCGCGACTTTCGGCCGGATGATACTGCAGCTCCTGGCCGATCTCCTCGGCGGGAATTTCCACGCCGTTGACCCTGACCCGCGGCCATTCCTGCTCGCTGCTGGCAATCAGCAGCGGTTCGCTGCGCACTTCCTCGGCCAGCGCCGCGGCAACCACCGCCACATCGTCCTGGGCCAGGCTGGCCGCTGCCGGCTCGCCACCACCACAGCCGCCATGGCCGCCATTGCTACCACCGCATCCACAGGCCATCTGGGTACTCCTCGCGGCGCCTTGGCACCGCTTTGCGTGTTCGCGCCCCGTCAGGGGCCGGGTTGGCCGGCGCGGAATGCGCAAGGCCGTTCGCCGGGTCTTCGACCCAGGCTGCCGGCAGCCACGGCGACCGGGTCATTGCACCCCAGCCGCCACGCCCTGCCCTTGTCGGCGATCAAGCCGGCTCAGCCCTTCTGCCGGACGATCTGGTAGCGCCGGCCCAGGTACCAGACCGGGGCGCTGACCACGTGCACCAGGCGGGTGAACGGGAACAGCACGAACAGGGTCACGCCCAGTGCCACGTGGGCCTTGTAGATGAAGCCGACCGGGGCGATCGACTCGGCCGCGGCCTGCGGCTGCAGGGTGACGATCTGCTGCGCCCAGTGGCCCAGCATCACCATCACCGAGCCGTCCATGTGCGCCGTGGAGGCGAAGATGGTGCCCAGCCCCAGCAGCAACTGCGCCAGCAGCACGAACAGCAGCAGGATGTCGGAGGTGCTGGAGCTGGCGCGCACGCGCGCATTGGTCAGCCGGCGATGGATCAGCATCAGCAGCCCGATCAGGCAGAGCAGGCCGAAGAAGCCGCCGGAGACCATCGCCAGCAGCTGCTTGTTCTCGGTGCTGATGACGTGGTGGTAGACCGCGTGCGGGGTCAGCAGGCCGACGAAGTGGCCGGCGAGGACGAACAGGATGCCGACGTGGAACAGGTTGCTGGCCAGGCGCATGCCCTTGTTCGAGAGCATCTGGCTGGAGCCGGTCTTCCACGTGTACTGGGCCAGGTCGAAGCGCGCCCAGGCGCCGATCAGGCAGATGGCCAGGGCGATGTACGGGTAGACCCCGAACAGGAAGAAGTTCAGCTTAGACATTACCCACCTCCCGGAACGGCGCCTCGGCCGTTCCCGCATGCTTGAAATCGGTCCAGTGCAGCGGTACCGCGCTTTCCTCGCGGGCCTTGCCCGGGCCGCCGGGCAGCGACGGACAACGGTCCTGCTGCTCGGCCTGGAGGAAGTTCACCTGCTCCTCCTCCCAGACCTTGTCCAGTGCCTCCAGCGAGTCGTCACGCTGCTCGCCGGCGACCTGTGCGCGCAGCGCATCGATCTGCTCCAGCGGCTGCCCGGCGATCTGCAGCAGGGCGACGAAGCAGGCCGCCTGCGGGGCCTCGCGCTCCTGCAGGCGCGCGGCCAGCAACGCCAGCAGATGCGCCACGTCGGCCAGGCCTTCGCGCGCCTCGAGGTCCTCGCGGCTGGCGAGGTACTCCAGGTACAGAGGTATGTAGTCGGGCAGCTCGCGCACGCCGATGGCAAAACCGGCGTCCTCGTACTGGGCCATCAGATCGACCATCGCCTGGCCGCGGTCACGCGACTCGCCGTGGACGTGCTCGAACAGCAGCAGCGACAGCGAGCGACCCTTGTCGAACAGCTCGCTGTAGCGCTCCTGGGCGTCCATCAGCTCGCCTGCGCAGAGCTCGTCGAGCAGCGCCTGCAGGCCGCCGCGCTGCTGCGGGCTGATCTCGCGGGAGGCGGCGATGGCCGCGGCCAGCTCGGCGTGGGCCTCGCGCAGCTCCGCGCTCGGGTAGTCGAGCAGCAGGGATATCACCTTGAGAATCTGCATGTTCAGTCCTCCCAGATCTGTACGGTCTGGATGATGTCGCGGCGGTTGGCCTTCTTCGCGCCGAACAGGTTGGCGTCGGAAGAACCACCGCAGCCGCTGCCGAAACTGAAGCCACAACCGGAACGCTCGCCGAAGGCATCGCTCATGGCCTCTTCGCGGTGCGCCGAGGGGATCACGTAGCGGTCTTCGTAGTTGGCGATGGCCAGGTAGCGGTACATGTCCTCGACCTGGGCAACCGACAGGCCGACCTCCTCGAGCACGGCCAGGTCCTGCTTGCCCTCGACCTGCTCGGCACGCTTGTAGGCACGCATGGCCAGCAGGCGCTTGAGCGCATGGCGCACCGGCTTCTCGTCGCCGGCGGTGAGCAGGTTGGCCAGGTAGCGCATGGGGATGCGCAAGCTGTCGACGTCGGGCAGCACGCCGTCCATGCCGATCTTGCCGGCAGCCGCGGCGTTCTGGATCGGCGACAGCGGCGGCACGTACCAGACCATCGGCAGGGTGCGGTATTCCGGGTGCAGCGGCAGCGCCAGCTGCCAGTCCACCGCCATCTTGTACACCGGCGACTTCTGCGCGGCCTCGATCACCGACATGGGCACGCCGTCCTTCAGCGCCTGCTTGATGACCGCCGGATCGTGCGGGTCGAGGAACAGCTCCAGTTGCTTCTGGTAGAGGTCCTTCTCGTCCGGGGTGGTGGCGACCTCGTGGATACGGTCGGCGTCATACAGCAGCACGCCGAGGTAGCGGATGCGCCCGACGCAGGTCTCGGCACAGACGG
This sequence comes from Pseudomonas mangrovi, assembly GCF_003052585.1. GTDB lineage: Bacteria > Pseudomonadota > Gammaproteobacteria > Pseudomonadales > Pseudomonadaceae > Aquipseudomonas > Aquipseudomonas mangrovi. Next base: position 191,545 of record NZ_QASN01000017.1, read on the forward strand.
TCGGCATGCCGGCCTCGATGCGCGGGTAGCAGAAGATGCACTTCTCGGATTTGCCGCTCTTCCAGTTGTAATAGATCTTCTTGTACGGACAGCCGCTGATGCACATGCGCCAGCCGCGGCACTTCTCCTGGTCGATCAGGACGATGCCATCCTCCTCGCGCTTGTAGATCGCACCGCTCGGGCAGGAGGCCGCGCACGCCGGATTGAGGCAATGCTCGCACAGCCGCGGCAGGTACATCATGAAGGTGTTCTCGTACTCGCCGTAGATGTCGGCCTGCACGGCGTCGAAGTTCTTGTCCTTGCGCCGCTTGGCGAACTCGGTACCGAGGATCTCTTCCCAGTTCGGACCCCACTCGATCTTCTGCATGCGCTTGCCGGAGATCAGCGAGCGCGGCCGGGCCACCGGCTGGTGCTGGCCGAGCGGCGCGGTGTGCAGGTTCTGGTAGTCGAAGTCGAACGGCTCGTAGTAGTCGTCGATGGTCGGCAGGTCCGGGTTGGCGAAGATGTTCGCCAACACCCGGAACTTGCCGCCGATGCGCGGGTTGATCGAGCCGTCCTTGTTGCGCACCCAGCCGCCCTTCCACTTGTCCTGGTTCTCCCACTCCTTGGGATAGCCGATGCCGGGCTTGGTCTCGACGTTGTTGAACCAGGCGTATTCCATGCCTTCGCGGCTGGTCCAGACGTTCTTGCAGGTAATCGAGCAGGTATGGCAACCGATGCACTTGTCCAGGTTGAGGACCATGCCCACTTGCGAACGAATTTTCATGGCAATGCTCCTCAGAGATCTTGCGGCAGGGGTTGCGGCAGGGCGTCACCGCCGAGGCCACCGACATCGGTGCCATCGAGCCAGTCGACCTTGTCCATCTTGCGCACCACGACGAACTCGTCGCGGTTACAGCCGACGGTGCCGTAGTAGTTGAAGCCGTAGGCCTGCTGGGCGTAGCCACCGATCATGTGGGTGGGCTTGAGCACCACGCGGGTCACCGAGTTGTGGTGGCCGCCGCGGGTCTTGGTGGTTTCGCTGCCCGGCACGTTCACGATGCGTTCCTGGGCGTGGTACATCATGATCATCCCTTCCATCACCCGCTGGCTGACCACCGCGCGGGCGGTCAGGGCGCCGTTGGCGTTGAAGCACTCGACCCAGTCGTTGTCCTCGATGCCGGCCCGCTTGGCGTCGATTTCCGACATCCAGACGATGGGCCCGCCGCGGCTCAGGGTGAGCATGATCAGGTTGTCCGAGTAGGTGCTGTGGATGCCCCACTTCTGGTGCGGGGTGATCCAGTTGAGGACGATCTCGGGGTTGCCGTTGCTCTTCTTGCCTTTCACGTAGTCGATGGTGCGGGTGTTGATCGGCGGCCGGTAGCTCATCAGCTGCTCGCCGAAGGCCTGCATCCACGGGTGGTCCTGGAAGAACTGCTGGCGACCGGTAATGGTCCGCCACGGGATGCACTCGTGGACGTTGGTGTAGCCGGCGTTGTACGACACGTGCTCGTCTTCCAGGCCCGACCAGGTCGGGCTGGAGATGATCTTGCGCGGCTGCGCCTGGATGTCACGGAAGCGGATCGCCTCGTGCTCCTTGGGCAGTGCCAGGTGGCTGTGGTCCAGGCCGGTGAACTCCGACAGCGCCGCCCAGGCCTTCACCGCGACGTGGCCGTTGGTTTCCGGGGCCAGCGAGAGGATCACCTCGGCGGCATCGATGGCCGACTCGATCTTCGGCCGGCCCTGGCTGACGCCCTCCTCGCGCACGGTGTAGTTCAGCTCGCCGAGGAAATCGACTTCATCCTGGGTGTTCCAGTTGATGCCCTTGCCGCCGTTGCCGAGCTTGTCCAGCAGCGGACCGAGCGAGGTGAACTTCTTGTAGGTGCTCGGGTAGTCGCGCTCGACCACCGACAGGGTCGGGCAGTTCTTGCCCGGCTGCGGGGCGACGCCGGCGCTCTTCCAGTCGGTACCGCCGAACGGCTGGGCCAGCTCGCCGGGGCTGTCATGCAGCAGCGGCACCGTGACCAGATCCTTCTCCACACCCAGGTGGCCTTCACTCATCTGCGAGAAAGCCTTGGCGATGCCCTTGTAGATCTCCCAGTCGGAACGCGCTTCCCAGGCCGGGTCGATGGCGGCCGACAGCGGGTGGATGAAGGGGTGCATGTCCGAGGTGTTCATGTCGTCCTTCTCGTACCAGGTCGCGGTCGGCAGGACGATGTCGGAATACACGCAGGTACTGGACATGCGGAAGTCCAGGGTGGTGACCAGATCGAGCTTGCCGATGGCGCCCTCGTCGACCCACTCGGCCTCGCCCGGCTTGAAGCCGTCGCGCTTGCCGAGGTCTTCGTTCATCACGCCGTTACGGGTACCCAGCAGGTACTTGAGCATGTACTCGTGGCCCTTGCCCGAGCTGCCCAGCAGGTTGGAACGCCAGATGAACATGTTGCGCGGGAAGTTCACCGGGCTGTCCGGCTGCTCGCAGGCAAAGCGCAGCGAGCCGTCCTGCAGGGACTGGGTGACGTAGTCGACCGGCGACATCCCGGCGGCTTCGGCGTCGCGGCAGATCTGCAGCGGGTTGCGGTTCAGCTGCGGTGCGCTCGGCAGCCAGCCGGCGCGCTCGGCGCGGATGTTGTAGTCGAGCATGTGCTCGGGGAACTGCGACTTGTCGGCCAGCGGCGAGAGCACTTCGTGGATGCTCATCTTCTCGTGGCGCCACTGCGAGCTGTGGTTGTAGAAGAAGCTGGTGCCGTTCATCTGGCGTGGCGGACGGTGCCAGTCCAGGCCGAAGGCCAGCGGCAGCCAGCCGCACTGCGGCCGCAGCTTCTCCTGGCCGACGTAGTGCGCCCAGCCGCCACCGGTCTGACCGACGCAGCCGCACAACATCAGCATGTTGATCAGGCCACGGTAGTTCATGTCCATGTGGTACCAGTGGTTCATCGCCGCACCGACGATGATCATGGAACGGCCATGGGTCTTGTCGGCGTTGTCGGCGAATTCGCGGGCGATCTGGATCGCCTTCTCGCGCGCCACGCCGGTGATGACTTCCTGCCAGGCCGGGGTACCGGGGACGCTGGCGTCGTCGTAGCTGTTGGCGACATTGCCGCCGCCCAGGCCACGGTCGATACCGAGGTTGGCGGCCATCAGGTCGAACACGGTGGCGACCTTCACCTCGCTGCCGTCGGCCAGCGCGATGCTGCGCACCGGTACGCGACGCAGCTGGATGTCGTCACCCTCGGCGTGGGTGAAGTGCTCGTGGAGAATGCCGCCGAAGTAGGGGAAGGCCACCTCGGCCACTTCGCCGCCGTCGATCAGCGACAGGCGCAGATCGATGTCGACGCCGTTGCGGCCTTCGCGGGCCTCGATGTTCCACTTGCCCTTCTCGCCCCAGCGATAGCCGATCGAGCCCTGCGGCGAGACCAGCTGGTCGGTGGTGCCGTCCAGGGCGATGGTCTTCCACTCCGGGTTGTTCTCCTGGCCGAGGTTGCCGGCGAGGTCCGAGGCGCGCAGGAAGCGGTCGGCGATGTAGCTGCCGTCCTTCTCGTTGAGGCGTACCAGCACCGGCAGGTCGGTGTAGCGCTTGGCGTAGTCACGGAAATACTCGCTGGGCTGCTCGAGGTGGAATTCCTTGAAGATGACGTGGGCGAAGGCCTGCGCCAGCGCCGCGTCGGTGCCCTGCTTGGGGTTGAGCCAGAGGTCGGTGAGCTTGGCCACCTCGGAGTAGTCCGGGGTGATGGCGACGGTCTTGGTGCCCTTGTAGCGGACCTCGGTGAAGAAGTGCGCATCCGGGGTACGGGTCTGCGGGACGTTGGAGCCCCAGGCGATGATGTAGTTGGAGTTGTACCAGTCGGCCGATTCCGGCACGTCGGTCTGCTCGCCCCAGACCATCGGCGAAGCCGGCGGCAGGTCGCAGTACCAGTCGTAGAAGCTCAGGCAGACCCCGCCGATCAGTGACAGGTAGCGGCTGCCGGCAGCGTAGGAAACCATCGACATGGCCGGGATCGGCGAGAAGCCGACCACCCGGTCCGGGCCGTACTGCTTGACGGTGTAGACGTTGGCCGCGGCGATGATCTCGTTGACCTCGTCCCAGCTGGAGCGGATGAAGCCGCCCATGCCGCGCTTGCTCTTGTAGGACTCGGCCTTGGCCGGATCCTCGACGATGCTGGCCCAGGCCTCGACCGGGTTCATCCGTGCGCGCGCATCACGCCACAGCTTGAGCAGCGGCTTGCGTACCTTGGGGTACTTGAGGCGGTTGGCGCTGTAGATGTACCAGCTGTAGCTGGCGCCGCGCGGGCAGCCGCGCGGCTCGTGGTTGGGCAGGTCGTTGCGGGTGCGCGGGTAGTCGGTCTGCTGGGTTTCCCAGGTGATCAAACCGTTCTTCACGTAGATCTTCCAGGAGCAGGATCCGGTGCAGTTCACCCCATGGGTGGAGCGCACGATCTTGTCGTACTGCCAGCGCGAACGGTAGACGTTCTCCCAGTCGCGGGACTCCTTGCGGGTCTCGCCGTGACCGTCGGCGAACTCGCCTTGCTTTCTGTTGAAGAAGCGCAGCTGGTCGAGTAGATGGCTCATCTTGGTTTTCCTCTCAGGCAAGCGCCGGATGGCGGTCCGGCGCTCTTTTCTAATGGGTTGGCGGCAGTGCTAGCAGGGGCTCTCGGCACCCTGGCGCGAGTACCACCACCAGGTCACCGCAATGCAGCTGGCGTAGTAGGCGACGAACAGGTACAGGGCCATCTCCGGGCCGCCGGTGAGGGCGATGGAGCTGCCGAAGGACTTGGGAATGAAGAAGGCCCCGAAGGCACCGATGGCCGAGCTGAAGCCCAGCACCGCGGCGGATTCCTTGCCGGCGGCACGCAGCGCCTGCTCCTGCGCCTGGGCCCCGCGGCCGGCGCTGGCTCGCTCGTGGAAGGTGCGGAAGATCACCGGGATCATGCGGAAGGTGGAGCCGTTGCCGATGCCGGTGGTGACGAACAGCAGCATGAACATCGCCAGGAAGCCGTAGAAGTTGCCGGCCTCGCCTGCGGCCGGGAGGAAGTGCAGCACGCCGAACACCGCGGCGATCATCAGCACGAAGTTCCACAGGGTGACGCGGGCACCGCCGAGCTTGTCGCTGATCCAGCCCCCGACCGGGCGGATCAGCGCACCGACCAATGGGCCGAGGAAGGCGAAGCTGAGCGCGTTGACCTCGGGGAAGGCGGTCTTGATCAGCAGCGGGAAGGCCGCGGCGAAGCCGATGAAGGAGCCGAAGGTGGCCAGGTACAGCCAGCACATCAGCCAGTTGTGCTTGCGCTTGAAGATCACCGCCTGATCGGCGAACGAGGCGCGCGCACTGGACAGGTCATTCATGCCGAACCAGGCCGCGAGGGTCACCACGACGATGAACGGCACCCAGACGAAGCCGGCGTTCTGCAGCCACAGTTGGCCACCGCCGGCCAGTTCCTGTGGCTGGCCGCCGGCCGCGCCGAACAGGCTCAGACCGATCACCAGCGGCACGCTGAACTGCATCACCGACACGCCGAGGTTACCCAGGCCGGCGTTCAGCCCCAGGGCGGTGCCCTGCTGCGCCTTGGGATAGAAGAAGCTGATGTTGGACATCGAGGAGGCGAAGTTGCCGCCGCCAAAGCCGCAGAGCAGGGCGATGATCACGAACACGCTGTAGGGCGTGCTGGCGTCCTGCACGGCAAAACCCATCCACAGCGCCGGAAGCAGCAGCGAGGCGGTGCTGATCGCGGTCCAGCGGCGGCCACCGAACACCGGCACCATGAACGAATAGAAGATCCGCAGGGTGGCACCGGACAGCCCCGGCAGCGCCGCCAGCCAAAACAGCTGGTCGGTGCTGAAGGCGAAGCCGATGGCGTTCAGGCGCACGATCACCGTGCTCCAGACCATCCACACGGCGAAGGCCAGCAGCAGTGCGGGGATCGAGATCCACAGGTTGCGGTTGGCAATGGCGCGGCCGCCGGTGGCCCAGAACTGCGCGTCCTCGGGGTGCCAATCGTGGATCACCGGGCCCTTGCGCGCAGGCGAGCCGCCCGCACCTTTCGATATCACGGTCATGATCTTTCTCCGGAGGATGCGGCAGACGCCTGGCCGGAAGCGGCCTGTCTGCCCATGAGCGGGGTTTTGCGCACTTCGCTGAAGTACATCCAGATCAGGGAGACCCAGACCACGCCGTACAGCAGCATGAAACAGGAGGAGCGCACGCCGGTGAGGTCCACCAGGGCGCCGAACATGATCGGCAGGACGAAGCCGCCGAGGCCGCCGGCCAGGCCGACGATGCCGGAGATGACGCCCATGTTCTGCGGGTAGTCATCGGAGATGTACTTGAACACCGAGGCCTTGCCGAAGGCCCAGGCGATGCCGATGGTGAACATCAGCGCGGTGAAGACGTATTCGTTGAGGCCGATCTGGAAGCTCTTCGGCCCGTCGACGGTCTGGATGGTCAGGTCGGTCTGCGGATAGGAAAGCAGGAACAGGCACACCCAGCTGACCCACATCACCCACCAGGTCACGCTCTGCGCGCCCCACTTGTCCGACATCCAGCCACCGATGGCGCGCAGCACGCCGCCCGGCAGCGAGAAGGCCGCAGCCAGCAGCGCCGCGGTCTGCAGGTTGAAGCCGTACTCCTGCACGTAGTACTTGGTCATCCACAGCGACAGCGCCACGTAGCCGCCGAAGACGATCGAGTAGTACTGGCAGTAGCGCCACACCGCCGGGTCCTTCAGCGCCTGGAGCTGCTCGCTGAAGGTCACGCTGGCGGCTACCCGATGCGCCCGGTTCTCGCTGGTGAGGAACCAGAACAGCAACGCGGTGATGAACATGATCGCCGAGTAGACCTTGGGCACCATCTGCCAACTGGCCGCAGCGATGATCGCCGGGGCGACGAACTTGGTTACCGCGGCACCGGCGTTGCCGGCGCCGAAGATGCCCATGGCGAAACCCTGGTTGCTCTTGTCGAACCACTTGGCGACATAGGCGATGCCGACCGAGAACGAGCCGCCGGCCAGGCCGACGAACAGGCCCAGCACGAGGAAGTGCCAGTAGGCCGTGGCTTCGCTGATCAGGTAGATCGGCAATACGCAGACCAGCATCAGCACGAAGAACACCAGGCGCCCGCCGAACTTGTCGGTGAGCATGCCCAGCGGCAGGCGGATCAGCGAACCGGTCAGCACCGGAGTGGCGGCCAGCAGGCCGAACTGGGTCTCGTTGAGGCCGAGCAACTCCTTCACCGGTACGCCGAGCACGGCGAACATCATCCAGACCATGAAGCACATGGTGAATGCGAAGGTGCTCATGCCGAGCACCAGGCCTTGCTGCAGTTTGTGACTAGCCATGGCGGACTCCTGATCCGTTGTCCATGGCTCGCACCCTAGGCAGCGCAACCGCCGCTTCGCTTGACCAGCGTCAAGACGGCTTACCCGAGCAAAAGACTATGATTTGCCCCGCTACCCCCTTCGAGGTAGCCCCGAATTCAAAAAAAAATCACTTTATAAACAGTAAGTTGGAATAAGTTCTCGGCTGATCCGTGCGGCACGCCGAGCCCGCCAACTCTTTCGAGGTAGCGCCTGCATGTGGCAGTGGTTGCGCGGTTCCCTGCCGGCTCGGGCAGGCCTTGCGGTGATCCTGATCGCCACCCTGGCGCTGGGCAGCGCGGTCAGCGCCGGACTGATCGCCTGGCTCAGCGAGGACGATGCGGCGGCGATCAATACCGCCGGCTCCCTGCGCATGGCCACCTATCGGTTGAGCTGGAAGCTCGAAGCCGGTGCGCCTGCCGAAAGCATTCGCCAGCTCGGCGACAACCTGCAGCAACGCCTGCAGAGCACCGACCTGACCCGTGTGCTGGACAAAGACCCCGACTCGCCGCTCAACCAGGCTTATCGGCACCTGCACCAGCGCTGGTTCACCGAGTTGCAGCCGGCGCTGGCCAGTGGCGAGGCGAGCCTGTTCCAGAACAACGCCGATGACTTCGTCGAGCAGCTCGACCAGTTCGTCCTGCTGCTGCAGAAGCAGAGCGAAAGCAAGCAGAGCTGGCAGCAGACCATCCAGGGCCTGGCGCTGTTCATCACCGTGATCGTGCTGCTGATCGGCATGTACGAGTTGCAGGGCAGCGTGCTCAGCCCGCTGCAGGAGCTGGTCGGGGCCACCGAGCGCTTTCGCGCCGGCGATCTCGCCGCGCGGGTCGGCTTTCGCTCCGACGACGAGCTGGGCCAGGTGGCGCTGAGCTTCAACGCCATGGCCGAGGCCATCGAGGAGTCGCATCGCACCCTGGAGACCCGGGTAGCGCAGAAGACTGCCCATCTGGAACAGGCCAACGCAGCGCTGGAGCTGCTCTACCAGAGCAGCTCCAGCGTCGCCACCGATGCTGCCGATGCCAATACCCTCGACCGGCTGCTGCACAGCTTTCAGCAGCGCCTGCCGGGCCTGAGCCTGAGCCTCTGCCTGCATGGCAATCCCGGCGAGCCGGCCGAGCAGCTGATCGCCCTGCACGGTAGCGACCTGCGCGAGATCTGTTCGCCGAAGGACTGCGCCACCTGCGAGATGCACACAGGCAGGAATCTGCTGGCCTGCCCGGTGGTCAACCAGGGCTGCGAGCTGGGCGAGCTGCGCGCCGGCTTCGCCGACGGCCGTCCGCCGCAGGCCTGGGAGAGCGAGCTGATCCAGGCGCTGGCCAACCTGATCGGCACTGCCCTGTCGCTGGAGCGCCGGCGCGAGCAGGAGCACCGCCTGCTGCTGTTCGAGGAGCGCGCGATCATCGCTCGCGAACTGCACGACTCGCTGGCACAGGCACTCTCCTACATGAAGCTGCAGGTCAGCCGGCTGCAGACCCTGGTCAGTCGCGGCGAGTCGGTCGCCAGCCTGGAACAGGTCACCGAGGAATTGCGCGACGGGCTCAACAGCGCCTATCGCCAGCTGCGCGAGCTGCTTACCACCTTCCGCCTGCAGATCCAGGACGGCGGGCTGGAGCAGGCGTTGCAGGAAACCACCCGCGAATTCGCCCAGCGCGGCCAGTTCGACATCCAGCTGCAATTGCGCCCGCTGGCCTTCACCCTCAGCGCCAACGAACAGATCCACCTGCTGCAGATCGCCCGCGAAGCGCTCTCCAACTGCGCCCGGCATGCCGCACCGAGCCAGGTCCGGGTCGAGCTGCGCCAGCAGGGCGAGGCGCTGGAACTGCTGATCGAGGATGACGGTTGCGGCCTGTCCGGCGACTACGACCAGCGCCAGCACCACGGCCTGACCATCATGCAGGAGCGCGCGCGCAGCCTGCACGGCGAGCTGCTGCTGGAAAACCGCATTCCCCACGGCACCCGTGTGCACCTGACATTCCAGCCGGGCTTCCTCGGCCGGCGCCCGGAGGTACTTGCGTCATGAACCAAACCACCTGTCACCGCATCTTCCTGGTCGACGACCACCCGATGATGCGCCGCGGCCTGCGCCAACTGCTGGAGCTGGAAAGCGACTTCGACATCATCGGCGAGGCCGGCGATGGTGCCGAGGCACTGCTGCGGGTGCCCGAGCTGCAGCCGGATCTGGTCATGCTGGACAACAACATGCCCAGCCTGAATGGCGTGGAAACCCTCAAGCGCCTGCGCCAGCAGGGCTATGAGGGGAAGATCCTGCTGTTCACCGTTTCCGATGCCGAGGAGGACGTACGCGACGCCATGCGCCTGGGTGCCGACGGCTACCTGCTCAAGGACATGGAGCCGGAGCGGCTGATCCAGCAGATCCGCGAAGCGCTGGAAGGCGACCTGGTGATCAGCCCGACCCTCGCCCGCGTCCTCGCCCGAGCCCTGCGCGTGGCGCCGGCAGCACCGGAGGTCGAGCTGACCGAGCGCGAACGCCAGGTGCTGAAGATGATCGCCGGCGGCAACAGCAACAAGATGATCGGCCGCAAGCTCGGCATCACCGAAGGCACGGTGAAGGTCCACGTGAAGAACCTGCTGCACAAGCTCGGCCTGCGCTCGCGGGTCGAAGCCGCGGTCTGGGCCCTGGAGCACGAACGCAGCCGCTGAACGGCTTTTCCCTCTCCTTCCGGGAGAGGGAGCAGAGCTTCGAGCGTGCACACTTTTCCTTCTCCCGCCGGGAGAGCGTGCCGAAGGCGGGTGAGGGATGGCTCAGGCAACTCGCCGCCCCCGACGTCTGATTCATGCCGCACCGGGCTCCCTGCAAAACTCGCCAGCCCGATCCCTGCAGCGCCAGCCATCCCTCATCCGGCGCTGCGCGCCACCTTCTCCCGGAGGGAGAAGGACAGCCGTGGGACGATGCTGCGGGTTGCTCCTTGCACCACCTTCTCCCGCAGGGAGAAGGACAGCTGTGGGGCGACGGTGAGGTGTGGGCTAGCAGAGCTTCGAGCGCGCACGCTTTTCCCTCTCCCGCCGGGAGAGGGTGCCGAAGGCGGGTGAGGCAAGCTCCAGACGACTCGCCGCACCCGCCGGGGCTGGCTTCAGCCGCGGGCGTTGCGCACGCCTTCGGCCAGCCGCTGGCAGAGGCCGAGCACGCCTTCGACGGCCTGCTCGGGCGAGCGAGCATCGGCGATCTGATCGATCAGCGCCGAGCCCACCACCACGCCTTCGGCCAGGCGGGCGATGGTCGCGGCATGTTCCGGGGTGCGGATGCCGAAGCCGATGCAGACCGGCAGCTCGGTGTGCCGACGCAGGCGCGCTACCGCTTCCTCGACGTGCTCCAGGGTCGCCGAGCCCGCCCCGGTCACGCCGGCCACGGAAACGTAGTAGACGAAGCCGGAGCTGCCGTTAAGTACCGTGGGCAGGCGTGCGTCATCGGTGGTCGGGGTGGTCAGGCGAATGAAGTCGAGCCCGACGGCCTGGGCCGGCGTGCAAAGGTCCTCGTTGTGCTCCGGCGGCAGGTCGACCACGATCAGGCCGTCGACCCCGGCGGCCTTGGCGTCCTCGATGAAGCGCGCCACGCCGTAGTGGTGGATGGGGTTGAAGTAGCCCATCAGCACCAGCGGGGTGTCGCTGTCACCTTCGCGAAACTCACGCACCATCTGCAGCGTCTTGGCCAGGTTCTGCTTGCCGGCCAGGGCGCGGATGTTGGCCAGCTGGATCGCCGGGCCGTCGGCCATCGGGTCGGTGAAGGGCATGCCCAGCTCGATCACGTCGGCGCCGGCGGCGGGCAGGCCCTTGAGGATCGCAAGGCTGGTGGCGTAGTCCGGGTCGCCGCCTGTGATGAAGGTCACCAGGGCGGCACGATTGTGCTGCTTCAGTTCGGCAAAACGGGTCTGCAGGCGGCTCATGCCTTGTTCTCCTGAGGGGCCAGGGCATCGCCCAGGTGGTGCATCACGGTCTGCATGTCCTTGTCGCCACGGCCGGACAGGTTGACCACCATCAGGTGATCCTTGGGCAGGGTCGGGGCGCGCTTGAACACTTCGGCCAGCGCATGGGCACTTTCCAGCGCCGGGATGATGCCTTCCAGGCGGCAGCACTGGTGGAAGGCGGCCAGCGCCTCGTCGTCGGTCACCGAGGTGTATTCGACGCGGCCGACGTCATGCAGCCAGGCGTGCTCGGGGCCGATGCCGGGGTAGTCGAGGCCGGCGGAGATGGAATGGGCGTCGATGATCTGGCCATCGTCGTCCTGCAGCAGGAAGGTGCGGTTGCCGTGCAGCACGCCCGGCTCGCCGCCATTCAGGCTGGCGGCGTGCTTGCCGGTAGCAATGCCGTAGCCGGCGGCTTCGACGCCGACGATCTGCACGCCGGCATCGTCGAGGAAGGGATGGAACAGGCCGATGGCGTTGGAGCCGCCGCCGATGCAGGCCACCAGGCTGTCGGGCAGACGGCCTTCCTTCTCAAGGATCTGTTCGCGGGTTTCCTTGCCGATCACCGCCTGGAAGTCGCGGACCATCGCCGGATACGGGTGCGGGCCGGCCACGGTGCCGATCATATAGAAGGTGTTGTGGACGTTGGTGACCCAGTCGCGCAGCGCCTCGTTCATCGCGTCCTTGAGCGTGCCGGTGCCGGCGACCACCGGGATCACGGTGGCGCCGAGCAGCTTCATGCGGAAAACGTTGGCCTGCTGCCGATCGATGTCGGTGGTGCCCATGAAGATCACGCACTCCATGCCGAAGCGCGCGGCCACGGTGGCGGTGGCCACGCCGTGCATGCCGGCGCCGGTCTCGGCGATGATGCGCTTCTTGCCCATGCGCCGGGCCAGCAGGATCTGGCCGATGCAGTTGTTGATCTTGTGCGCGCCGGTGTGATTGAGCTCTTCGCGCTTGAGGTAGATCTTCGCCCCGCCGCAATGCTCGGTCAGGCGCTCGGCGAAATACAGCGGGCTCGGCCGGCCGACGTAGTCGCGCTGGAAATAGGCCAGTTCCTTGATGAATTCCGGGTCGGCCTTGGCCTTCTCGTACTCGGCGGCCAGATCGTGGATCAGCGGCATCAGGGTTTCGGCGACGTACTGACCGCCGAAGTGACCGAACAGGCCCTTGGCGTCGGGACCGTTGCGATAGGAGTTCTGTGAACCAGGCATGGCAGGCATCCGTGGGTTGGTCAGACAATGCGCGCAGTCTACGACTGGACAGGCGCCGGCAAATACCGATAATTGCGCCCATTCATGTGAGTTTTTCTAACAGATTACCTGATTGCGGAGATTGCTATGAAACAGGGATGGCTATGGATTTTCCCCGGTATAGGCGCATTGCTGCTGGCTGGTGCCGTTGCAGTTCAAGTCAATCGACTGAGCCATCAGGACAGCCTGACGGCCGCTGAGGGCTGGGTCGCACATGTCGTGCAGGGCTGCCCGACCATTGAGTTTTCCACGGTGGACGGCCAGTCCGTCCAGTTCCGCGGCGGCGTCTGCAGCAGCCCGCCCGCCTACGACGTCGGCGAGCGTGTTCGCGTCCTCTACCCCGCCGCCTCGCCCGCCAGCGCCCGTCTCGACAGCTTCACCGAGAACTGGTTCGTCAGCCTGGTGCTGGGCGGGATCGGGTCGGTGTTCCTGCTGATCGGCCTGGTCTTCGTGCTGCCGCCGCTGCTCTCGGGTTTCCGTGCGCGGGATCTGGCGGTGACTGGCGAGGCGGTCTTCGCCGTCCCGGTGGATGTGCAGCGCAACACCTCCTACAGCGTCAATGGCCAGCACCCCTGGCGGATCATCGCCCAGTGGCAGAACCCGGCGACCGGCAAGGTCCATCTGTTCCGCAGCGACAACCTGTGGTTCGACCCCAGTCGCTTCGTCGCCGAGCAGAAGCAGATCCGCGTGCTGATCGACCCGCAGAAGCCCAAGCGCTACAGCATGGATGTCAGCTTCCTGCCGGAAGTGGCGGACTGAGTCATGCGCCAGGAGCTGCCGTCGCTCAACGCGCTGCATGCCTTCGAGGCCGCCGCGCGACTGCAAAGCGTGAGCCGTGCGGCCGACGAGCTGCACGTCACCCATGGCGCGGTGAGTCGGCAGATCCGCAGCCTCGAAGAGCAGCTCGGCGTGGTCCTGTTCATCAAGGAGGGTCGCGGCCTGCGTCTGAGCGAAGCCGGCCTGCGCCTGCGTGACGGCTGTGCCGATGCCTTCGCACGGCTGCGCCAGGCCTGCACCGAGGTGCGCCGCCAGGCCGACGATGCGCCCTTCGTGCTCGGTTGTCCGGGCAGCCTGCTGGCGCGCTGGTTCATCCCGCGGCTGGACCGCCTCAACCGCGAGCTGCCCGAGCTGCGCCTGCAGCTCTCCGCCAGCGAGGGCGAGCCGGACCCGCACAAGCCCGGCCTGGACGCCACGCTATGGTTCGCCGAACCGCCCTGGCCCGCCGACATGCAGGTCTTCGAGCTGGCCGCCGAGCGCATCGGTCCGGTGCTCTCGCCGCATCACCCCCGCTGCGCCAGCCTGCGCGACGCACCTGCCAGCGCGCTGCTCGCCGAGCCCCTGCTGCACACCGCATCACGTCCGCAAGCCTGGCCCGCCTGGGCGCGCAGCCAGGACCTGGACCCCGGCGCCCTGGTGCTGGGCCAGAGCTTCGAACACCTCTACTACCTGCTCGAAGGCGCGCTGGCCGGCCTCGGTATCGCCATCGCGCCGCAGCAACTGGTAGCCGATGATCTGGCCAGCGGCCGTCTGCTGGCTCCCTGGGGCTTCGTCGAAACCCGCGCCCGCCTGAGCCTCTGGGTACCCGGTCGGCAGACCGACCGCCGCGCCGAACGCCTGGCGCAGTGGCTGCGTGAGCAACTGCAATCCCCCTGACCGTTTCAACGACAAGGACGCCCCCAATGCCCGGCTTTCCCGATGACATCGATCTGCAGGCCTTCTGGGACGACGATCTGTACGCGCGCCAGAACATCACCGACCTGCCGCCAACCGATGAGCTGGTCGCCGAACTCGAAGCCGAGCTCGGCTACCGCCTGCCCGCCAGCTATCTGGCCTTCATGCGCCGGCACAACGGCGGCACCCCGCGCCTGAGCTGCTTCCCCACCACGGAAACGACTTCCTGGGCCGAGGACCACGCCGCCATCACCAGCTTCCTCAGCATCGGCCGCGCCAAGACCTACTCGCTCGGTGGCGAGCTGGGCAGCCGCTTCATGATCGAGGAATGGGGCTACCCGGACCTGGGCGTGTACATCTGCGACTGCCCGTCGGCCGGCCACGACATGGTCGCCCTGGACTACCGCGCCTGTGGCCCGTCGGGCGAGCCGCAGGTGGTCCACGTCGACCAGGAAAGCGATTACCGAATCACCTTTCTCGCCGCGGACTTCGAGAGCTTCGTGCGCGGCCTGGTCGACCCCGAGGTCTACGACAGCGCCGAGGACGACTACCAGGACGACCTGCTGCGGGTGACCCGCGGCAGCTTCTCCGCGGCGCTGGCCCCGCTGCTGGAGAACGTCGCGCCGCTGCCGCAGATCGGCGAGGCGCTGCGCACCATTGCCCTGCGGATTCTCGAAGAAAAACGCTACTTCGCCCTGCACGCCGACCCGCTGTCCTGGCTGCTGTACGACCTGCAGTTCTGGCTCTACCAGCGTCACCATCGCGTCGAGCGGCGCGAAGACTATCTGGATGCGTACCCGGCGCTGATCGCCTTTGGAGAGGGCTTCGGCACCGGCGGCTATGCCCCTGATTTCATCAAGGACTGGTTCAAGGCACGCTTTGCCGCAGGCGAGCTGAAACAGAGCCGCGACGGTATCGTGCTCAGCGAACAGCACCAGACGCAGGTACTGGAGCAGGTGCGTGCGCTGCTCGCGGCGAACCATACGCGCGACCAAAACTGAACCTACCTATCGGAAATCCCCCATGCACAAGAGCTTTCTCTACAGCGGCCTGCTCGCCGCGCTGGCCGTCGTCAACGTTCAGGCCGCCTCGCTGGAGGTGAATGGCTCGGGCCTGGTGCAGAACCTGTCCTGCACCGGCCAGGACGTCAGCATCGGCGGCAACGACAACCAGATCCGCCTCAGCGGCCAGTGCGGCGCCGTTCTGGTGCAGGGCTGGGACCTGCAGGTGACCCTGGACAAGGCGCACTCGCTACGGGTCAACGGCGTCAACATTCAGGTCCGGGTCGAACGTACCGACAGCCTGAGCGTGGACGGTAGCAGCAACCAGATCCGCGCCACCCTGAGCGGTGGCGAGCCACCGAGTGTGGCCAGCGTGGCCGGCGCCGAACATCTGCTCGACCTGCACTTCAACGGGCCGGCGCGGGTCGAACTTGGCGGTATGGATCACCGCCTCGACTGGCACGGCCACGAGCCGGTGATCGAGGCCTCGGGCGTACGCCACCAGATCGATCGCTGGTAGCCGGCGCGGGTCGGCGCCCGTTCAGGCCCGCTCGACAAACAGCCGCACTCCCCGCGAGCGGGCCAGCACGCTGGACGGCGTCATGCCGAGAATCGTGCGGAAGGTGTGATTGAAATGGGCCGAGTCGGTGAAGCCTGCCGCGATCGCCGCATCGGTCAGGCTCAGGCCCTGGGCAACACCAACCGAGGTGACGAACAGCCGGTGCCACTGCCGATAGCGGCGGATGGGTATGCCGACATGCTGGCGAAACAGCTGCGTCAGCCGCGGCACCGACAGCGCAACCTGGCGGGCCAGGCTTTCGATGGAGGGATTGCGCGCCACGTCGCGCTTGATCAGCTCCACCGCATGCATGACCCGTGGATCACAGGGCGGCGCCTCCCAGGGCAGGCCCTGCGGATTGATCAGCAGCTCCAGCCACTGCCAGACCTGTGCCGGCTCGGCCGCCTCGCCGCGCAGGCTGGAAAAACGCTCGATCCACTGCGCCTCGTCGTCCAGATCGAGTGCCAGCTCGCCCAGCTGGCGAGCAAAGCGCGGCTGCAGCCGGCGCCAGTCCGCACCGAACACATCGAGAAAGCACATGGCGATGCGCGAGCCGCAACTGTCGGCGTCGAATGCCGCGCCAGCCGGTGCGAGGGCGGATCGACAGAGCGCTTCACCCGCGCCATTGCGCAGCCTCAAGGGTCCGTCGAGCCCGATCACCAGCATGCAGGCGGCCTGGCTGAGCTGTAGCGGCTGGTCGAAATGGCTGAGGTAGAAGGTGCGCTTGTCCCACAAGTAGAGCAGCAGCAGACCCTGGTCGTGCATGGGCATTGAGCCTCGTTGTTGTTGTGCTCGCAGGGTTAGCACAAGCATGCACAGGCGAGAAGAGCGAACGCGACACAGGTCGCGAAAATCGCCCCACCACCCGGAGATTTCAGCAGTTCTTACAAGCTGGGCGGACGCACGGGTGATTCCATGGCCGCCGCTTCCGCTGCTGTGTGCGGAAAGCCACAACAACAACGAACACAGGAATACCTCATGAAAAAGCTACTCCTCCCGCTTGCTGCCTCCCTCGCCTTCGGCGCGCTCTCCGCGCACGCCGGCACCCAGGCCCAGACCCGCAATCCGGTGGTCCTGGTCCCCGGCATCTTCGCCTTCGACAGCATCGCCACCGTGGACTACTGGTACCAGCTGCCCAGCACCCTGCAGAAGCAGGGCGCCACCGTCCACGTGCCCAAGATCAATGCCTTCGACAGCTCCGCCCGGCGCGGCGAAGACCTGATCGCCCAACTCGAGCAGATCCGCGCCGCCTCCGGCGGCAAGGTCAGCAAGTTCAACCTGATCGGCCACAGCCAGGGTGGCGTGACCGCACGCTACGTAATGAACACCCGCCCGGACCTGGTCGCCTCGGTAACCACCCTGCACTCGCCACACAAGGGTTCGCCACTGGCTGATCAGGTGACCGAAACCGCACCGGAAGGCAGCCTCCAGGGGGTCACCCTGGATGTGCTGCTCAACGCCACCGGCGACATGGTCAACCTGCTCTCGGACAACCGCAAAAGCCGCTCCGACGTCAGGGCCATGCTCGCCGAGTTCAATCAACAGGGCGCGGCCGCCAACAACGCCACCTTCCCTGCCGGCCTGCCCACCAGCGCCTGTGGCGAAGGCCCGCAAAGCGTGACGCTGGGCGGTCACCCGATCCGCCTCTACTCGATGAGCGGTACCTCGCCGATGACCAACCTGTTCGACCTGTCCGACCCCCTGTTCGTCACCACCTCGCTGTCCTTCAGCGAGCCCAACGACGGCGTCACCGGGCGCTGCTCCAGCCACTTCGGCAAGGTGCTCAAGGACAACTACCGGATGAACCATATCGACGTGAACAACCACCTGTTCGGTCTGGTATCGCTGTTCGAGACCAACCCGAAGACGGTCATGCTCAACCACGTCAATCGCCTCAAGAACGCCGGTCTCTGACCCCCGCCGGGCACGCCTGCGGGCGTGCCCGCCTTCGAGGAAGCTTCGATGTCGCAACGAATCCTCGGTGTCGCGCTGCTCGGCGGCCTCTGCCTGATCGGCGCCAGCACCTACTTCACCTATCAGCAACTCGACATGCCTGAGCCGCCCGCAGCGCCGGTGGCGCCGCCCGTCGCGGTGGACAGCTCGGTCGAGCAGTCACGCGCACTCAATCGCCAACTGCGCGACACATCGATCAAGGCATTGCCCGATCCCGGCCCGCTGCCCGCTTCGCTACAGGGTGCCCAGCATGGGGTGCTGCTACGCATGAGCGAGGATGGCCAGCTCATCCTCCAGGAAGACCTGCTGCACCTGTTCGACTTCTACCTTGCCGGCGGCGAAGAGGATGACCTGGCGCGGCTGCTGCAACGTATCCATCGCGATCTGGCGGCGCAGCTCAATGGCGTCGCCCTGGACCAGGCGCGCGACCTGCTGCGCCGCTACATCGACTACCGCATTGCCCTGAAAGACCTGCCGCGCATGCCGCGCACGCTCGAACCCGTACAGTTGCGCCAGCGCCTCGCGGCGCTCGACGCCATGCGCCGCAGCCACTTCAGTACCGAGGAAGTCGAAATGTTCTTCGCCAGCCAGTATGCCGAAGACAGCTACACCATCCAGCGACTGGAGATCACCCGCAGCGACCTGGACCCGCAGCAACGCCAGCAGGCCCTCGACGCACTCGATCGACAATTGCCGGATGCGCTGCGCGAGGCACGCCAGCAAAGCACCAGCCACGCCGAGCTATACGCCACCACCCGGCAGCTGCAGTCCGAGGGCGCCAGCGCCGAGGATCTCCGCCGAGTGCGCGAGGAAAGTCTTGGCGCCCAGGCGGCCGATGCGCTGGCGCAGCTGGACCAGCAACAGGCGCAGTGGCAGGCACGCCTGAGCGACTACACCGCCGAGCGCAACCGCTTGCGCAGTGCCGGCCTCGCCGAGCGCGACCTGCAACAAGCCATCGACGCACTGCAGACACGCCGCTTCGACGAACGTGAACGGCTGCGGGTGAGAGCGCTGGATGGCGAACTGTGACAGCCGGCTCAAGCCGAGGGGACGACCTGGGTAGTCCGCTCGGCAGCCTTCGGGCGCCGAGCGAAGCGCGGCTCAACCGCGAAGCCCATGTCCTGGCCCCGCAGGTATCCGAGACACCGCCCGTTGGGCCCGGCGGCCCAACCTACTTGCGCGGGACGGGAATCTCGATGCCGGGGCAGGCTCGGGAATAGAACACCACATGGCGATTGGACAGCCTGATCTGCCGATCGGGGGCGTCGTAGATGCTCAGGTTGTCGTAACGCTCTCTCTGCAACCATTCTTGCGCCGGATAGCGGGCACGCACCGATTCGCGAAAGGCTTCGAACTCAGCGTAAGGACGGGCTGACTGCGAGGTGGTATGCGCGAAATACAGCATGTAGATGCACTCCTCTTTGGCTCGCACCTCGACGTACTGACGTGCAGGGTTGTCGCGATCCGTGCTGTGTATCGAAGTCGCGGTCGGATGCGAATAGGGTGAGAAATAGCGGTCGTCCAGCGCGCTCAGCGGTTGCCCCAGGCAGGCTTCCGGGTCGCTGAACACGTCGCAGGTGGGTGCTGCATGCAGTGGCATGGCAGGCAGTGCCGAGAGGGCCAGCAGGGGTATCCAGCGCATTCGTTGCGTCCTTTTCAGCCAGATGAATCCATTCGCAGATCGTTCATGCGTTGAGTCCTACGCCGAGCGACGCGAGGCCCAACGTGGCTGCCCATACGCAAGCCGCGAAGGTCTCCGAAACACCGCCCGTTGGGCCTGGTGGCCCAACCTACAGCTTTACCCGCCCCGGTTGCTGGCGGATGACCTCGTAGGGCAGCACCGACCACTCCGGGTACTCGCAGGCGCGGGCCACGCGGGCAAAGCTGGGGCCAAGATGGAGGCCCTGATCGCTCAGATACCAGGAAGGATATTTCCAGATCTCGGTGTCGCTGTAGTCACAGTCGTCATCCGTCGCGACCGGCTGCATCTGCTCCGGGTAGAGCCGGGTGAGCTGCTCGACCAGCCAGGGCGCCAGCTGCTCGCGGCGATAACGCGAGTAGTTCGAGAAGTCGGTGTCGTTGCGCTCGGGGGCCGCGGAGTCGTCGCGATAGTCGTAGCGGAACGGCTTGCCGTCGCCGATCCAGAGCACTTCCTCCAGGGTCAGTTCGTTGCCGCTGTCGACCTCGATGGTCAGCGGCACATCGCCGAAGTCCGGGTGCGCGCCGCCGCAGAAGTAGCTGGTGAAGAGGCTCAGGCTGACCGCCTTGGCGGAAAACAGGTGCGGGGTGGCGTGCTGGTCGAACTCGCTGCCCATGCCGCTGCCACCCAGCTGGCACTGGTGAAAGGCCATCACCTCCTGCCAGAAGCGCTCGCGCAGCTGCAGGTTGATTCGTTCCAGCTGCGCCGGGGAGTAGCCGTCGAGCAGTTCGAACAGCTCGATGCCACTGACCTCGTCGCGACGCCACTGCAGCCGTCGACCCATGAACTCGCTTTCGCGCAGGGTCTGCCTTTCGCCGCTGGCGAGCAGGCGGATGAACTCGTAGGGCTGGCGCTGGTACAGGTCCACCCAGAACGCGTCGGCCCCGGCCGGAAGTGCCTCCAGGCGCACGGGTGCCAACTGCACGGCGAACACCCGCCCCTGCGGGCTGCGCCATTGCCCTTTCCAGCCGCCCTCCTCGGTCGGCGTCAGCGCCAGCTGCGGCAACGGCTCGCCAAAGCGCTCGTAGCCTTCCTGCAGCTGCATACCGCCTGCTGTAACAGTCCCCTCCAGCGGCAGGTCCAGCAGGTGCTTGCGGTAGAAATAGCGACCTTCGACGCGTTCGCTCTCCAGGTGCAGCTCGACCACTATCGGCATCTTGCCCAGCACACCCTCGAGAACCTGGATATTGCCTGCCGCGTGCAGCAGAGGACTGGATAGCAGCACCAGTGGCAACAATGCCCGGCGGATGGCACACAACATGGATTCCCCTCTCCTTAGAAATGAGTGATTCAGAACAACTGGAACTGACCCGCGGCATTGGCCTCGGCCGGCCCCGGTGGATCGCCCTGGTCCGGCGCAGCGATCGCCAGCCGCTCGGCCAGCCCGGCGGCACGCTCGGCACGGGTGCTGACTGCCTCCTGCAGGCGCGGCGCCAGGCTCCACAGCTCGACGCGCCGCTTGGCTCGGGTAACGCCGGTGTAGAGCAGGCTGCGGGTCAGCAGCGGGCTGGGTTGCTCGGGCAGTACCAGCAGCACCTCTTCGAACTCAGAGCCCTGGCTCTTGTGCACGGTCATGGCAAAGGCGCTGTCGTGGCTGGGCAGGCGCGCCGGCACGAAGGGCCGGTAGCCGTCCTCGCTCTCGAAGAACACCCGCAGGCCGTGCTCGCTGTTCAGGCAGATGCCGATGTCACCGTTGAACAGGCCGAGGGCGTAGTCGTTCTGTCGCACCATCACCGCGCGCCCCGGATACCAGCGTGCGTTGCCCAGGCTGAAGCGCCGGCGGATGCGCGCCTCGAAGGCCTCGTTGATGCCGGCCACGCCCCAGCCCCCTTCACGCTGCGCGGTAAGCACGCGAAAGCTGTTGAAGGCGGCGAAGGCCTGCGCCGGTTCGCCGCCACGCGCCGCCGCGAGAAAGCCGGCGTAGCCGCTGTCCAGCCGTTCAAGCAGGCCGTTCTGAGCCGGATGGGCATTCCAGGCCAGGTCCGGGCGATCCTCGGCGAGCAGCGCCAGGGTGCCGCGCGCCTCGCCGGCGTTGATCCGCCGGGCCAGTTCGCCGATACCGCTGTCGCCGGCGAAGCGATGGCTGTGGCTGAGCAGCACCACGGCATCGCCGAGGCGCGAGCTCGGCGCCTGCACCGGCACGCGCTGTCCGGTGATGCGCTGCAGCTCGGCCACGGAGCCTGCGTCAAAGCCGCGGCCCTCGCACAGTTCGGCGAACACCGCGCCGGCTTCCACGGCGCTGAGCTGATCCTTGTCGCCGAGCAGGATCAGCCGCGCGCCAGGCGGCAGTGCCTCGACCAGCTTGGCCATCAGTGCCAGGTCAATCATCGAGGCTTCATCGACCACCAGCACATCCAGCGGCAATGGCTGGGCCGCGTCATGGCGTACCTGCGGGCTGTCGCCGCTGGCCCCGAGCAGGCGATGCAGGGTGCGCGCGGTCTCCGGCAGCGCCGCCTTGATCTCCTCGCTCACCGGCAGCGCCGCCTTGGCATTTCTGATCGCCTCGGCCATCCGCGCCGCGGCCTTGCCGGTCGGCGCGGCCAGGCCGATGGCCAGCGGCCGGCCCTGCTCCAGCAGCGCGGCGAGCAGGCGCACCACGGTGGTGGTCTTGCCGGTGCCGGGGCCGCCGGAGATCACCGCCAGCTGGCGGCGTACCGCCTGGGCCGCCGCCAGGCGCTGCCAGTCCGGGCTCTGCTGGTTGAAGGCGAACAGCCGCTGCAGGCTGTCTGCCAGGCGCTGCTCGTCCACCGCCGGACGCTGCCCGGCCAGGGCCAGCAGACGCTGTGCCAGGCGCACCTCGTAGGCGTGATAACGCGCCAGATAGAGACGTTCGCCATCCAGGATCAGCGGGGCGAAGGCTCCGGGCGCGCCAACCAGCGCACTTTCGTTCAGTTGCGTACGCCACTGCGCCAGCTCTGGCAGGCGCAGCGCACTGCCCGACCAGGGCTGACTACCGGCCCAGGCGCGCAGCGGCAGGCAGACATCGCCGCGCGCCAGTGCCTCGCTGCACAGCGCGGCGCCGGCCAGCACCGCTGGTGATGCCTGCGGGTCGAGGCGCTGCAGGCTGTCGAGCAGCGCGCGCTCCAGCGACCCGAGGGGGATATCGGCAAGACTCATCGGCCGCCCTCCGCGAACAGCTGATCAAGCGCATCGAGCAGGCTGTCCGCCGGTCGCTGGAAGTACACCCCGGCGCTCGGCATGCCGCGCAGGAACAGGTAGTAGGCGCCGCCCAGGGCACTGTCGACGAAGCCTGGCAGACGCAGACGCAGGAAGCGCCGCAGTGCCACCAGGTAGATCAGGTACTGCAGGTAGTAGTGCTCGCCGGCGATGGCCTGCTCTAGCCGCTCGCCACCGTAGTGGCTGGCGTCCGGTCCGAGCCAGTTGGACTTGTAGTCGAGGATGTACCAGCGTCCGGCATGCTCGAAGGTCAGGTCGATGAAGCCCTTCATGAAGCCCTTGAGGCTGTCGAACTCCAGTCGCTCGGCCGCGCTGCGCATCGTCGGCGGCAGGCAATGCGTCGGGTCGAGCAGCAGCGTGCGCAGCCGCTCCACGTCCAGTCCGGCGACCGGAAAGGTGAAGCCCAGTTCGGGCAGCCGCCGCCCGGGCGCAAGCGCGGCCAGGCTCAGGCCCTGGCCGTCGAGGTCGGCGTGGATGACCTGTTCGAGCTGGGCCAGGGCGGTCTCGGCCCAGGTCTCAGCATCGATGCCGTGGGCACTCAGCGCCGGCGCCACCAGCTCGGCCAGCGCGCCCTTGCCGCGCGCCCAGTCCTCGAGGATGGCGTGCAGGCAGGTGCCGGCGCGGGCGCCGCGCGGGAAGGCGAAGAAGCCGCTGCCGGGGTCGACGCTGGCCAGCGGCAACTGCTCGTCGCGATCGGGTGCCTCCTTGTGCATGCCGGCGGCCAGGCCGGAAAAGCTGCCCATGCGCCAGGCGCTGTTCAGCGCGCGCTCCAGGCTGCGCAACGGCGCCGGCATGGCGGCGCGCGACTCGCCGCTGGCGGCCGCCTCCTCGCCGGTCAGGGGCAGCAGGGCGATGCGCCCGGCGCTGGCGTTCACCAGTTGCTGCAGTTCCTGGCGCAGCCCGGCCGGTTCCAGGCCGGCCAGGTGGCTGGCCAGCTCGCCGAGCGCATCGCCGCCGGGCAGCTCACGACCGTGCAGCAGCCAGGCCAGGGCACTGCTGTGCAGGCCCTCGTCGGCCAGGCTGCCATCCTTCTTCGGCTTGCACAGGGCCACCGGTCCCCAGTGCAGCCAGAGCCCGGCACGCGCGCGGGTGAGGGCCACGTAGGTGAGCCGCAGCTTCTCGGCGAAGCTCTCGCGGCGGGCGGCCTCGACATGCTCGGCGAGCCGGTCGCCGCCGAGATCGAGCAGCGGCGTGCCGTCCTCGTCGTGGCAGGTCGCGCTGTCATCGTTGCGTCCCAGCAGGCGGCCGTCCCACAGGTAGGGGCAGAACACCAGCGGGTATTCCAGGCCCTTGGCGGTATGGATGGTGACGATCTGTACCCGTTCGGCATCGCTTTCCAGGCGCAGCAGCGCACCCTCGCCGTGGTTGTCGATGGCGCGCTGCGCCGCCAGCCAGGCGAGCAGCGCCTCCAGGCCCTGACGCTGCTGGCTTTCTTCCTGCAGCAGCTCGGCCAGGTGCAGCAGGTTGGTCAGGCGGCGTTCGCCGTCCTCCAGCGCCAGCAGGCGCTCGGCCACCTGCTGCTCGTCCAGCCAGGCGCGGAAGGCGCGCATGAAGCCCTGCTGTTGCCAGAGCTGGTGGTAGCGCTCAGCCGCCTCGCGCTCGGCATCCCAGGCCAGTGCATCGGTCTGGCAGCGCGCCAGGTCGGCGGCGCTGCGCCCAAGCAACCGGGTCATCAGCGCGTAGCGCAACACGCCTTCGCGGCCTGGTTCGGCGTAGGCCGCCAGCACCGCCTCCAGCTCGCCGGCCTCCTCGCTGTGCCAGACGCTTTCCTTGCCGCGGCGCACGCTGGGCACCCCGCGCGCACTCAGCTCGGCAGCCACCTCGGCGGCCTGGCGATGGCTGGCGACCAGCACCGCGATGTCGCCGCCACGCAGCGCGACACGGCCAGCCGGCTCGTCGAAGTAGGCCTCCCCACGGGCGCTGGCGGCGAGCAGCGCGGCGATACGCCGGGCGCTGTCGGTGGCGGCCAGGGCACCCGCCTCGCCCTTGCCGAGCGCCTCGTCGTCCAGCCACACCAGCGCCAGCGGCGCGACCTCACCGGGCAACACCAGCGGCGCCCGCTGACGCTGGCTGGGCAGCACCGGCGGATAGTCCAGCCCCGGCTCGGCGAAGGGTCGCGGGCGGTCGAACAGTTGGTTGAGCGCGGCGATCAGCGCGTCGGTGGAGCGGTGGTTGGTGTCCAGGCTGTACTGCCGCGCGCTGTCGTCGCGGGCGCGCAGGTAGGTCGCCAGGTCGGCGCCGCGGAAGGCGTAGATGGCCTGCTTGGGGTCGCCGACGAAGCACAGGTCGGCGCCGGCCACGTCGGCCGGATAGATGCGCCGGAAGATGTCGTACTGGATCGGGTCGGTGTCCTGGAACTCGTCGATCAGCGCCACTGGGTATTGCGCACGCAGGGTCGCCGCCAGGCTGTCGCCGCCTTCGCCGTAGAGCCCCTCGCGCAAGCGGTTGAGCAGATCGTCGAAGGCCAGCAGACGCTGCGCCGCCTTGCGCTGCGGCAACTGGCGGTTGAGCTGGGCGATCAGCTCGACCTGCAGGTCGATCAGCCTGCGCTCGGCCTGCGGGCGCGCCGTTGCCAGCGCCTCGCAGAGCGCCTGCAGGGCATCGCCGAGCGGACTGGGCGGCGCCTGGCGATCCTTCTTGCAGGCTTTCGCCAGGCCCTCGCGTGACAGCCGGGTCAGCGCATCGCCGCCGGCGAAGAGCGCCGCCGGATCGCTGAAGTAGGCATCCAGGCTGGCCTGCCAGGCCGCCAGCTTGGTCGCATCGAACATGTTGCTCTTGAACCCGTCGCACTTGCGCAGCTGCGCCAGCCAGTCCTCGGCGCGGCTGTGCCAGAGCGCCTGCGCGTGGTTCCAGGCGTGCCGCAGCGGAGCCAGTTCGACCCCCGCCCCTGGCGTAGGCTCGATGCGCAGGTAGGGTTTGCCGAGGTGGCCGCGCAGCCGCTGGCGCAGGCTCTGCGGGGTGATCTTGTGCTGCACCAGGAAGGCCGCCCAGTCCGCATCGGCGTCGGCCAGGTGCTGGCGCCAGAGGTCGGCGAGCAGTGCGTCGAGCAGCTCGCGGTCGTCCTGGGTCAGCTCGGCATCGAAATCGCCGCCGGCCTCGAAGGCGGCATCCTGCAGGGCGCGCTGGCAGAAGCCGTGGATGGTGAAGATCGCCGCCTCGTCGAAGCCATGCACCGCCAGCAGCAGCCGGCGGCGATGCTCGGCCTGCGGATAGCGCGTCTGCAGTGCGTTGAGCAGCGCGTCCTCACCCGGCCCGTGCTCGTAGACCGCGAGCAGCTGGGCCAGGCGCGCGCGGATGCGCTCGCGCAGCTCGGCGGTGGCGGCGGTGGTGTAGGTGACCACCAGAATCTGGCCCACCGACAGGCCGCGCTCGAGCAGCAGACGGGCGTAGAGCGCGGTCAGCGTCCAGGTCTTGCCGGTGCCGGCGCTGGCCTCGATCAGCGTGCGCCCGGCGAAGGGATCGTTGAGCAGATCCAGCGGTGCCTGGCTCATGCGTCGTCCTCCGCGTCACCCTGCAGGGCATCCAGCGCCGGGCCATAGAGCGCCTCGGCCAGCTGCTCGAAGCGCTCGCCCAGCGGATCGACGCCGCGGAAGGCCAGGGCGTTCCACGGATCGAGTGCCTCCGCGGCGAGGTAGTCGTTGCCCAGCCAGTGGGTTCGCGCCTCGCTGCGCGCCGCGTCGAGCGGCTCCTTGCGCCCGGGGTGACGTGATTTGTAGGCAAACCCGTGACTGGCGCGGGCGAACAGCGGCAGCGGCGCCAGCAGCGCCTCGCGGTAGGCCGCAAGCCAGGGCGCCAGGAGCGCCTGCGGATCGGCCAGCGGGCCCAGACGCCACTCGCTGCGCGGCGACAGCAGCCGGCTGTCGCGGGCAATGCCGTCGCCCGCGGCGATGTTCAGTAACAGATGACGCAACCAGAAACCGGCCAGCTCCCAGGGGCCCAGATCACGCAGGCGGTAGCCGAACAGGCCGGCCTCGGTGACGCCATCGAGCCAGCCATGCAGGTGCACGCCGGCCAGTTGTACATCCACCAGCAGCGGCTGCGGCGCCTGCTGCGGGCGCTCGGCGAACAGCCGCGGGGCGAAGGCGCGGATCGGTCCGCGCAGGCTGCCCCAGTAGGCCTGGCCCAGCTCTCCGACCGGCAGCAGCGCGGCGGATGCCGCCACCCGGCGTTCCTCGGCCTCGCTCCAGCCGCGCTCCACCGCCTGCAGGGCCAGCTGGCGCAGGCGCTGTTGCACCTCGCGCTCCAGGGCGAAGGGTTCGTCGCCCGCCAGGCTCTGCTCGCTGGCCGGCAGGCGCAGGCCCAGGCGCTGCTCCAGGAGGAACCGCGCCGGATGGCGGAAGCATTGCAGCAGGCGGTTCGGCTCGATCTGCAGCCAGTCGTCCGCGAGCGCTTCCAGCGCATCGGCGAAGGGCGCCGGCGGCGCCAGCGGCGGCCGCGCGAGGGTCTGCGCGGCGCGCTGCCACCCGGCCGCGAAGCCGCCGCCCAGCGCCGGATCGAAGTTGCCCGGGGCGAAGGGCTGTAGCGGATGCAGGAAGGTCCGTGCGCGACTCGCCAGCCCCTGTGGATTGTCCGCGGCAGGCTCGGCCTCTGCGCACAGGTCGATGCAGTCGAGGATCTCACTGACCAGCACCGAGGGCGGCAGCGCCGCGTTGTCACGCGGGTCTCGGCCGACATGACTGAGGTAGAGGCCATCGCGCGCGCTCTGCAGGATTTCCAGCAGCAGGTAGCGGTCATCCAGGCGTCGCGCGCGGTCGCCCCGTCGTGGATGGCGGGCGATCAGGTCGAAGCC
The DNA here is from genome assembly GCF_003052585.1 of Pseudomonas mangrovi. Classification (GTDB taxonomy): domain Bacteria; phylum Pseudomonadota; class Gammaproteobacteria; order Pseudomonadales; family Pseudomonadaceae; genus Aquipseudomonas; species Aquipseudomonas mangrovi. The sequence goes on from NZ_QASN01000017.1 coordinate 218,895, forward strand.
GGCGGCCGGGGTACGTCGCGGCAGCGCGCCGTCGTCCAGGCCGAGCAGGCAGACCCAGCGAAACGGCAGGCTGCGCATCGGCACCATGGTGCAGAAGGTCACCGCGCCGGTGAGGAAGCCGGAGGCGCCGCTGCCCTGCTCCAGTGCGGCGACCAGTTGCTGGCGCACCAGCTGCATCGGCAACGGCCGGCGGATGTCCGCCGCCTCGGCCTGCTCGCGCAGGGCGGCGCAGGCGCGCGACAGCAGCAACAGGGTCTCGCCGGCCTCGGCCTCGTCGAACAGCTCGTCGATCAGCCGCTGCAGACAGTCGGCCCAGTCCGCCAGCGGGCGCGGCCGGTCCAGCTCATCAGCCCAGCGGCCGAGCGCGGCGACGAACCCGGCCAGGCGCCCTAGCAGCTGGGCGCGGGCACCCTCCAGCGCATCCAGCGGCCAGCAGTCACCGAGCAGCGGCGGCGCGTCGCCCGCCAGCTGCTGCGGGGCGGCAAAGCCGAGCAGCAGCCGGTCGAGACCCTGGCGCCAGCTGAAGGCGGCTTCCGGCGGCAAACCCAGGCGCGCTCGATGGTTGTCATCACGGCCCCAGCGCACCCCGGCACTGCGCAACCAGTCGCGCAGCAGCGGCAGGTCTTCCTGCTCGATGCCGGCGCGCCGGGCCAGCGCCGGCCGCTCCAGCAGGCCGAGCAGTTCCTCGGCGGCAAAGCGGCTTTCCGGCAGCGCCAGCAGCTCGAGGAACGCCTCGATCAGCGGCAGCTCGGTGCGCAGGCTGCGGTCCGCCAGGCTGTAGGGGATGCGCGTCGCCCGCGTGGCGCCGCCGCGCCCGCCGAAAACCGCCTCGATGAAGGGTGCGTAACGCTCGATGTCGGGGGTCAGCACCACCACCTGATCCGGCGTCAGGCTCGGGTCGGCGGCAAAGCGCGCCAGTAGCTGGTCGTGTAGCACCTCGACCTCGCGCAGCGGCGAGTGGCAGACGTGCAGCTCCAGCGAGCGATCGTCCACGCGCAACCGCAGGCGCTCCTCGGCACTGCGACTGCGCAGCCGCAGGATGTCGTTCTGCATGGCGTGCAGCAGGCTGTCGTCATGCAGGTCGGCATCCGCGGCGTAAACCCCGATTTCCTGCGCGCCCTCCTCGCTGGCCAGGGCGAACAGGCTGTCGAAGAAGTCGCGGCCCTGCTTGCCGAGGCTGGCCAGCAGCGGATGGCCGACGTCCAGGTACCAGTCGTCCGGCATCACGCGGCTGTCGCGCGCCAGCTCGCGCAGGTCGCGAATCTCGCCCCAGGCTTCGCGGCAGGGATTGAGTGCGAACAGCACCACCTCGCAGTGCCGCGCCAGCGCCTGCAGCACGCGCAGATGATGCGGCGGCAGGCTGCTGATGCCGAACACCACCAGGCGCTCCGGCAGCCCGGCGGGCGCGGCGCCGCTCTGCAGCCGTGCCAGCAGATCGCCGAACAGCCGCGCGCGGTGTGGGTGGCCGTCGACGGTGAGCATCTGCCAGAGCAGCGCCTGCCAGGCTTCGTCCGGCCCCAGATCGAGCAGCTGACCGCGCTCCCAGGCCTCCAGCCAGTCGTCGCGAAACAGCAGGTACTGGTCGAAGACGTCGGCGATGCGTCCGGCCAGCGACAGCCGCCGACGTTCGTCACTGCCCTCCAGGTAATGCGCCAGGCGCGGCGCGCGGGCCAGGTTGTCGGGCTCGCAGAGCCAGTCATACAGGCGCCAGGCGAGGGTCTGCGGCTTGAACGCGCTCTGCTCCGGCAGCTCGCCAAGCACCTGCCGCGTCAGTTGCCAGATGAAGCTGGCCGGCAGCTGCACGTCGAGCTGCATGACGATGCCCTGGCGCCGCGCCAGCTCCAGGGTCAACCAGCGGCCCATGCCCTGGCTGGGCACCACCACCTGCACCGGCGCCAGCGGGTCGCCCTGCGGCTGCGCGAGCAGCTGCGCGGCGAGTTCGCCGAGGCTTTCCAGATCGTTGGCGTGATAGAGGCTGAGCATGCGCAGGCTTCGCGTGGTACAGAACCGGCATTGTGCCCAAGCTTGGCGCGCTGCGGGTCGTGGACGGCAGAGAATTTTGCGGTGATGCTTACGCCCCTGTCCGCTCTGCCGTCCGTCGTCGGGCATGGCGCCAGGCCCCGGTCCGCTGCAGGACCGGCGCGCGACCCGATCGTTTCTACCAGGAGTCCAGTTCCATGTCCGAAGAGTCCACCCCCGCCTCCCCCGATCTGCGCGACCTGCTGAGCATGCTCGCCGAGAAGGGCGGCTCGGACATGTTCCTCACCGTCGGCGCGGTACCGCACATCAAGCTGGAGGGCCTGACCCAGCCGCTCCCGGCGCCCAAGCTGATGCCGGGGGCGGTCAAGCTGCTGGTCTACCCGATGATGAGCGAGGAGCAGATCCAGCAGTTCGAGCGCGAGCTGGAGCTGGATTTCGCCGTCGGCCTGGAGGGCGTCGGGCGTTTTCGCCTGAATGTCTACCTGCAGCGCGGCGAGGTGACCCTGGTCGCCCGCCACGTGCGCAGCACGGTGCCGACCCTGGCCGAGCTGGGCCTGCCCAAGGCACTGGAAAAGCTCTCCCTGCGCGACCGCGGGCTGATCCTGGTGGTCGGCGCGGCGGGCTCGGGCAAGTCGAGCACCATGGCGGCGATGATCGACCACCGCAACAGCAGCATCAGCGGCCATATCGTCTGCATCGAAGACCCGATCGAGTTCATCCACAAGCACAAGCGCTCGCTGGTCGACCAGCGCGAGGTCGGCCTGGATACCCACAGCTTCGAGGCCGCGCTGCGCAACGTGCTGCGCGAGGCGCCGGACGTGATCATGCTCGGCGAGGTGCGCGACAAGAACGGCATGGAACACGCGATGCACTACTCCGAAACCGGCCACCTGTGCATCGCCACCCTGCACGCCACCAGCAGCGTGCAGGCGATCGAGCGGATCGTGCACTTCTTCCCGGAGAACGCGCGCAAGCAGGTGCTCAATGACCTGTCACTGAACCTGGTGGCGATCGTTGCCCAGCGCCTGGTACCGGGCAAGAGCCAGCGCCGCGTGCTGGCCGCCGAACTGATGCTCGGCACGCCGCACCTGCGCGACCTGATCAAACGCGACGAACTGCACGAGATCAAGGAATCCATGGGGCGCGCCATCGAACAGGGCGTACAGACCTTCGACGAACACCTCTACCAGCACTTCGTCGCCGGCCGCATCACCCAGGAACAGGCGCTCAAGTTCGCCGACTCGCGCACCGACCTGAGCCTGAAGATCCGCCTGGAGCACAGCTTCGACGAGGACGACAGCACGTCCAAGTCCGGCGACGGGTTTTTCTGAGGTTTTTGCAGCGCCCTGTATGACTCCATGCAGGCTCCCTGCACGCCTTGCCATCCCTCATCCGCCGCTGCGCGGCACCTTCTCCCGGAGGGAGAAGGACCGCTGTGGGGCGACAGCGCGGCGTGGGGTTCGCGCCTGTCAGTGCGTTGCGTGGCGTCGGCGACGTTGCAGCATCCAGACCAGCGCGAACAGCGCCAGTGCCGGCAACCACATCCATTCCTTGGGCCAGCGGTCGGTAGGAGCGCGTACCAGCAGGACCTCCTGGTCGAACTCCAGCCCTGCCGACGCGGCCGGGCTGCCGAACGCCACGCTATCGATCAGCACCTTGCCATCCTCCTCGTAGAGTTCCAGGCCGAGTGCCTGCAGCTTCGCCGCGCCGCTTTCGGCCGCCGGCACCGGCAACAGCACGCTGAACTCGCGGGCGTCGCCCACGGCATCCTCACCGCGAATACGCAGGCGCAGCGGGCTGTCTTCCTCCACCGTCTCCAGCGCCTGGGCCATCTGCGCCGGCGGAACGTCCTGATAGGGATCGTGCAGCAGGTCCATCCAGAAGCCCGGACGGAACAGGCTGAAGGCGATCAGCAACAGCAGCACGCTCTCGTACCAGCGGCTGCGCACCAGCATGTAACCCTGGGTACCGGCGGCGAAGATCAGCATCGCCAGGGTCGCCACCACGAAGATCAGCAGGCCGTGCCAGAAATCGACATCGATCAGCAGCAGGTCGGTGTTGAAGATGAACAGGAACGGCAGCGCCGCCGTGCGCAGGCTGTAGTAGAACGCCGCTACACCGGTCTTGATCGGATCGCCCTTGGACACCGCGGCCGCCGCGAACGACGCCAGGCCCACCGGCGGCGTGACGTCGGCCATGATGCCGAAGTAGAAGACGAACAGATGCACCGCGATCAGCGGCACGATCAGGCCGTTCTGCTGCCCCAGCGCCACTATCACCGGCGCCAGCAGGCTGGAGACCACGATGTAGTTGGCGGTGGTGGGCAGGCCCATGCCGAGAATCAGGCTGAAGAACGCGGTGAGCAGCAACATCAGCAGCAGGTTGCCCATCGACAGGAACTCGACCAGGTCGGCCAGCACCAGGCCAACCCCGGTCTGCGACACCGCACCGACGATCACTCCGGCCGCCGCCGTGGCGATGCCGATGCCGATCATGTTGCGTGCGCCGGCGATAAGCCCCTCGCGCAGATCGATCAGACCGTCGACGAAGCGGCCGTGGGTCGCTCCGCCATCACCCCGCATCCAGCCAAGCAGCGGCCGCTGGCTCACCAGGATCAGCACCAGCATCACCGAGCCCCAGAAGGCCGATAGCCCCGGCGACAGGCGCTCGATCATCAGACACCAGACCAGCACCACCACCGGCAGCAGGAAATGCAGACCCGAGAGCAGCACGCTGCGGGTATGCGGCAGCTCGGTGAGCGGCGCATCGGGATCTTCCGCAGGCAACGGCGGATTGCTCGCGGCAATCTTCAGCAACCCCAGGTAGACGGCGGCCAGCAGCGCGGCGATGCCTGGCAGAGCGAACTCGCCGAGGGCCGGCTTGAGCCAGCCGAGACCGTAATAGACCGCCAGCGACAGCCCACTGATCAGCGCCGCGCCGAAGCAGAAACCGGCCAGGCGCAGCAGCCACGGGTGCGGCTTGCGCCGGCCGATGGGCTTGAGGCCAAGCTTGAGCGATTCCAGATGAACGATGTAAAGCAATGCGATGTAGGAAATCGCCGCCGGCAGGAACGCGTGCTTGATGATTTCGACATAGGGCAGACCTACGTACTCGACCATCAGGAAGGCCGCGGCCCCCATCACCGGAGGCATGATCTGGCCATTTACCGAGGAGGCGACTTCAACCGCGCCGGCCTTCTCGGCAGAAAAGCCGGTGCGCTTCATCATCGGAATGGTGAAGGTGCCGGTGGTCACTACGTTGGCGATCGACGAACCGGAGATCAGCCCGGTCATCCCCGACGCCACCACCGCAGCCTTAGCCGGGCCACCGCGGAAGTGCCCGAGCATGCTGAAGGCCAGCTGGATGAAATAGTGCCCGGCGCCGGCCCGTTCGAGCAGCGCGCCGAACAGTACGAAGAGAAAGACGAAGCTGGTGGAAACGCCGAGGGCGATGCCAAACACACCCTCGGTGGTGATCCACTGGTGGTTGGCCATCGCCGTGAAGCTGACCCCGCGGTGCGCCAGCATGCCCGGCATCCAGGGCCCGGCGAGGCTGTAGACGAGAAACAGCAGCGCGATGATCGCCAGCGGCGGACCGAGGGCGCGCCGGGTCGCCTCGAGCAGCAGCGGAATGCCGATGCAGGCGACCAGCAGATCCATGGTCGTCAGGCTGCCCGGCCGTTGCGCCAGCTGCTCGTAACAGACGAACAGATAGGCAGCGCTCGCCGCGGCAACCAGCGCCAGGAAGATGTCGCTCAGGGGAATGCGATCGCGCGGGGAACGGCGCAACGCCGGGAAGGTGAGGAACGCCAGCAGCAGCGCGAAGGCGAGGTGAATCGCCCGCGTCTCGGTGTCGTTGAGCACGCCGAAGCGCAGCAGGAACGGCAGCGGCGAGGCGATCCACAGCTGGAACATCGACCAGGCCAGGGCAATCGCGGCGATCACGTGCGCCGCGACACCGCCTGGAACCCGGGCACCGACGTCGAGGGCGATCAGTTCCTCGGCGGAAAGTTGTTGTTGCTTGTCTTGCATGGAGTGCACCTGAAAACGGAGCGAAAAGGCGAGGCGGGAATCCGGCTCCCGCGCGGCCGGCTAGCTTGCGCGCGCCTGGCCGGGCTTCTCAAGGATAGGTGCTGCGACACCTTGGCGCGTCCTGCGCGGCAAGGTGTCCCGGAGGGAACCGGTTGCTGCGCGATCCGCGGTTACCATCCTGCTACAGCACACCCTTGCGAAAAACGCCGACGGGAAACGCCCGGCGGCCACGCAGCCTGAGCTGCGCGACCGTTCCGGGCGTACTTCGGTGTCTTGGACCGGGCCGTCACGACAACGGCCACCGGGTCACAACCAGCCGCGTTCCTTGTAGTAGCGCTCGGCGCCTTCGTGCAGCGGCGCGCTGAGACCTACCTTGATCATGTCCTCGGCTTTCAGGTCCTTGAATGCCGGGTGCAGACGCTGGAAGCGCTCAAGGTTCTCGAATACCGACTTGACCAGCTGGTAGACCACTTCAGGATCGGTCTTGGCGCTGGTGGAGAGGACCGCCTTGCCGCCGATGGACGGGGTCACCTGGTCGTTGCCCTTGTACAGGCCAGCGGGAATCTCGGCCTTGGTGTAGTAGCTCTTCTCCGCCAGCAGCTTGTCGATCTCGGCGCCCTCGATCGGCACCAGCACGGCGTCGACGGTGGTGGTTGCTTCCTGGATCGCGCCGTTGGGATGGCCGACGAAGTAAGTCATCGCATCGATGTTGTTGTCGCCCAGGGCACTGGCCTGCTCGGCCGGCTTGAGTTCGGCGGCGAGGCGGAAGGCCGACTTGTCCCAGCCCTTGACCTGCATGATCTCGTCGAGGGTGTCGCGCTGGCCGGAGCCGGGGTTGCCGATGTTCACCCGCTTGCCCTTGAGATCGTCCAGGCTCTTAATGTTGGCGTCACGCCGCGCCAGGACGGTGAAGACTTCGCTCTGCAGCGAGAACACCGCACGGATGTCTTCCATCGCGCCGGCGCTCTTGAACGGCTCCAGGCCTTTCATCGCCTTGTACTGGTGATCGGACTGCATGATGCCGAAGTTGAACTCGCCGCTGCGGATGCCGTTGACGTTGGCCACGCCGCCGCCGCTGGCCGGCGCATTGCACTTCATGTTCTCCGCGTTGCGATTGACGAAGCGACAGATCGACTGTCCGGCGACGTAATAAACGCCCGTCTGGCCGCCGGTTCCGATGGTGACGAAACGCTCTGCAGCCTGAGCCGAGGTACCCGCGCCTGTGGCCAGAAATGCGGCCGACAGCGCCCATGCCAGGGATTTGCCTCTCATGGGGGTGTTCTCCTTGTTTTTTCCGCTGGGAAGGGGTCCGCCTGGTGGGCGGAGGAAAGGGAAGTCTAAACGCTCACGGACAATCTGCCCGCACCTTCGACCTTGGTCGATGAACAGCCGTTCCGCTGAAAGGCGCGACAGTCGCCCACGCCTGGCCCTGCATGCGCATTTCTGCGCTCGCCACCCGACCCAGATCAACGTCAGCGCGGTGCGCCGATGGCATCTTGCAGATACCTGCACGACAAGCTCGGCGAGGCCGCTGCGCGCTGGCTTCGCTAACGATCCGATCCATCAGCCAACATGGAAGGGCCCCGCGTGGACATCGATGAGGAACTGTCACGGCTGCTCACGCGCCTGCGCCTGGATCGCACCGAGATCGCCCGGCGCCTGCAGTTCCTGCAATGGAACGACACCGATGCCGCACGCCTGAATGCCGCGGCCGAACGCCTGGAGCCGGCTCACCGACTGTTCCTGCAGCGCTTCTACGAGCATCTGCAACGCTGCCACGATCTCGCCGGACTGATCGCCGACCCGGCTACGCTGCTGCGCCTGCAACATAGCCAGTACGATTATTACCAGCGCCTCTGGCAGGGCCCCTATGATCGCGACTACGTGCTTGATCGCCTGCGGGTCGGCTGGATCCATCAGCGGGTCGGCGTCGATACCCACTGGTACCTCGGCGCCTACCGGATGTATCTGGATGCGATGCTGCAGACACTGTTGGGCGAGCATCCGCAGGCGGACACCTACGCCAGCCTGCTGAAGGCGGTGTTCTTCGACATGGCGCTGGCCATCGACACCTACAACTTCGCGCAGAGCCGCGCCCTGGAGGAGAGCGAGGCGCGCTTCGCACGAGCCCTGCGCGGCGCCAATGACGGCATCTGGGAATGGCACGTCGAGCAGGATCGGCTGTACGTCTCGGAGCGCTGGGCGAGCATGCTCGGTCTGAGCCTGGAAAGCCTCGAGCAGAGCAGTGCGAGCTGGTTCTCACGGGTCCATCCGGACGATCTCCCCGACCTGCGCCGCGCCATCGAGGCCCATCTGCAGGGGCATACCGCCTCGCTGCGCCATGAGTACCGCATTCGCAACCGCGCCGATGCCTACATCTGGGTGCTGGTGCGCGCGGTGGCGGAGGTCGTGGGGCCCGGCCAGCACCGTATGGCCGGCTCGCAGAGCGATATCGGCCGCCGGCGCGCGGCGGTCGAGGAGCTGCGCCACGCGGCTCGCCATGATCCGCTGACCGGCCTGGCCAACCGCGCCCAGCTGGCCGAGCTGCTGAGCCAGGCGCTGAAGCGCCGCCAGCGCAGCGGCGCGCGCGAAACCGCCCTGCTGTTCATCGATCTGGACCGCTTCAAGCTGATCAACGACAGCCTCGGCCACGCCGCCGGCGACGAGGTACTGGTGGAGGTCGCCCGACGACTGCGCAACTGCCTGCGCCCCGGCGATCACCTGGCGCGTTTCGGCGGTGACGAATTCGTCGCCCTGCTCGACGACTTGGCCGTGGTCGGCGATGCCGAGCAGATCGCCCAGCGCATGCTCGACAGCCTGCGTCAGCCCCTGCACCTGCATCAGCAGACCCTGGTGATCAGTGCCAGCATCGGTATCGCGCCGCTGACTGACGAACCGGGCCTCGACCCGCTACAGGCCGCCGACCTCGCCCTCTACGACGCCAAGGCCGCCGGCAAGGCCCAGTTCGTTCGCTACAACGACGCACTGCAGAGCGCCGCTCAGCGCCGTCTGCAGCTGGAGAGCGCTCTCGGCCAGGCCCTCGGCCGAGCCGAATTCGAGCTGCACTATCAACCTATCTGCCGGCTCGCCCAGCGCCACGCCTACATCGTCGGGGTCGAGGCACTGCTGCGCTGGAATCACCACGGCGAGGTGATCTCGCCGGTGGAGTTCATTCCGGCGCTGGAGGAATCCGGCGAGATAGTCGCGGTGGGCGACTGGGTTCTACGCCAGGCCTGCCATCAGGTCAGGACCTGGCAACGTGCCGGCCAGCAGCGCCTGCGCTGCTCGGTGAACCTGTCGATTCGCCAGCTGCAGCGCAGCGACTTCGCGGCGCTGGTCGCCGAGGTACTGCAGGACAGTGGCCTGGCCGCGGCCGATCTGATTCTCGAGATCACCGAGTCGCAACTGATGCAGGACACCGCGCAGATCCTTGCCAGCCTGCGCGAGCTGGCCGAGCTCGGCGTGCGCCTGGCGCTGGACGACTTCGGCACCGGCTTTTCCTCCCTCGGCTATCTCAAGCGCTTTCCGCTGCACATCCTCAAGCTGGACAAGAGCTTCATCAGTGGCATTCCCGAGGACCCCGAGTCGCAGATCATCAGCCAGGCGATCATCGGCCTGGGGCGCAATCTCGGCCTGCAGGTGGTTGCCGAAGGAGTGGAGACCGCAGCGCACCTCGGCTTTCTGCGCGAGCAGGGCTGTGAGCTGGCCCAGGGTTACTGGTTCAGCCGGCCACGCCCGGCGGCGGGCCTGGAGCGTCTGTTTGACGGTGCCGACTGCTTCGAAGGTCTCTGGTGCCTGCTCGACGAACGCACGAACCAGCCACCTCCCGGACCGTCCCACCCGGACGCAGCAATCTGACGCCACCCCTGATGGCCCTGTGACAGCCCCGAACAAAGCTGCTATAGGTGAGGGGCTGCACCAGAACAAGTCCATATCGTGCGGATATCCTTGATGCGCCAACCCTTCAGCCTGATCCTCCTGCTGTTGCTGATCCTCTGCGGCGCCTCCCGGGCCGAATCGAGCATAGCGACGGACGACGTGCTGCCGTTGAGCCCGCAGCAACCGCTGCTAATCGGCATGAACGTCGAGTATCTGCTCGGCGAGCCGGATGCCAGCTTCGAGAGCATCGCCGCACGTCCGGCCAGCGACTGGCAGCGCAGCGCTCGTCCGACCCTGGGGCTGGGCGCCCAGCTGAAGGGCGTCTGGGTGCGCTTCGCAGTGCGCAATGACGCCTACCGCTACGGCAACTGGCAACTGGAGATCAAGTGGCCGATGCTGGATCGGGTCGAACTGCGTCAGCTTGACCCGCAAACCGGGATATGGAGCAACACCCAGGTCACGGGAGATCACATACCGCCCTCGCAACGCCCGCTGCAACATCGCTACCTGCTGCTGCCGCTGGAGCTACCCAGTGGGCAAGACAGCCACATCTACCTGCATGTGCGCTCGTCCGAGGCACTGGTGCTGCCGATGCAGCTGATGTCGGCGGAACAGCTGGCGGCGTCCGAGGGCAGGATCCTCACGCTGATGCACATGTTCTTCGGCGGCATGCTGGTGATGCTGCTGTACAACGCCAGTCTGTACATCTTCACCCGCGACCGCAGCTACATCTTCTACGTCTGCTATCTCACCTGCGCGCTGGGCTATGAGCTGGCAGTCAGCGGCATTGGTCACCAGTACGTCTGGGGCGAATGGCATTGGTTCGCGCCCAAGGCCTATTCGGCGTTTGCCAGCGCGACCTTCCTGTTATCGCTGATCTTCGGGCGGGTCTTCCTCAAGTTGCCGAAGTACGGCGGCTGGGTGCTGGCGCTGAACAGCTCGCTGATCACCTACTGGTCCGTCCTGCTCGCTTCGGTGCTGTTCTATCCGCCGGCTGCTCACTGGCTGTTGCCGGAGCTGATGCCCATCGTGGCCTGCATTGCGGGCTTCATCACCACCGGCTACCTGTGGTACCGCGGCAATATCTCGGCCAAGCTGTTCACCATCGCCTGGAGCGTGCTGATCATCGCCACCGTGGTGCACCTGCTGGCGCTCAACGGCGCCCTGCCGCTGACCACCTTCACCCTCGGCGCGCAGATGATCGGCGTGTTCTTCGAGTTCGTGATGCTCTCCATCGCGCTGGCCGAACGGATCAACCGCGAACGCGCCGAGCGGGTCGAGGCGCAGACCAACCTGCTGCTGTCCACCCGCACCCTGGCCCACGAGCGCGAGGAAAAACTGCGCGCCCAGCAGCAGATACTCGACCTGCAGCGCGCCGCCAACGAAGAACTGGAAGCCCGTGTGCGCGAACGCACCCTGGATCTGGAAAACGCCAAGCAGGAACTGGAGCTGGCCAACCGCGAACTGGCCGCGCTGAGCATTACCGATCCGCTGACCAAACTGCACAACCGCCGCCACTTCGATAGCGTGATCGCCGAGGAAGTGGCGCGCTCCAAGCGCATCGGCAGCCCACTGTCGGTGCTGATGCTCGACATCGACCATTTCAAGAGGGTCAACGACACCTACGGCCACCCCTTCGGTGACGAGTGTCTGCGCCAGGTCGCCGACGTGATTATGAAAAACGCCCAGCGCGCCGGTGATCTGGCCGCCCGCTATGGTGGCGAGGAATTCATCCTCGCCCTGCCGGCCACCGACATCGAGCACGCAGCCCTGGTGGCGGAGAACATTCGCGCCGGCATCGAGACCATTGAGGTCCATCACGAAGGGCAGCGCGTGCCGCTGACCATGAGCATCGGCGTTGCCAGCCTGGTGTTCGGGCGTCAGGACGACATCACCTGGCTGATCGGCTGTGCCGATGCGGCGCTCTACCGTGCCAAGCGCAACGGTCGCAACCAGATCGCCACCCATGCCTGACGCCGGCCCAGGGTGCTGAACTTGCGTCCGGCGCGCGGGTCACTGGAACGATTGCCCGCCCGCCACCTTCACGAAGACCCACGCTCTTGACCCTGTCGCCCGTCCACCGCTCTGCAACTCTCTGGCGGGATCGTCTGCGCCGCCTGCTCGAACTGGCCCAGCGCTACCCTGGCCTGATCGCCGCCTTCGGTTTCATCTCCGGCGTCGCCAGCTTTCTGCTGGTGGAACGGCACGAAAGCCTGGCCAAGGTCATCGCCCTGGTGATGCTCGCCAGCTGGGTCTGGCTGGTGCTGGAGAACCTGCTGCGCAAGAGCCTCTCGCGCTGGCTGGGGATACGTATCCCTCGCGTCCTGCTGCGCTATCTGACCCAACTGGTGCATCAGGAAAGCCTGTTCTTCGTGCTGCCGTTCTTCGCCATCACCACCGCCTGGAACAGCGGCCAGGCATTGTTCACCGGACTGCTCGGGGTCGCCGCGCTGGTCTCGATCATCGACCCGCTGTACTACCGCTGGCTGGCGCGGCGGCGCTGGCTGTACCTCGCCTACCATGGCGTCACCCTGTTTGCGGTGGCACTGACCGCCCTGCCGATCATCCTGCGCCTGAGCACCGCGCAGAGCTATCCGCTGGCGCTGGGCATCGCCGTGCTGCTGTCCTTCCCCAGCCTCAGCGGCCTGCTCCAGGTAAGGCGTTGGTGGCGCGGCCTGGCACTCTGCGGCCTGGCGCTGCTACTGGGCGGCAGCGGCTGGCTGGTGCGCTCGTGGGTGCCGCCAGCGACCCTGTGGATGACCGAGATGGCAGTGGCCAGCGAGCTGGACGACCGCAACCGGGCGCCTGGTCGCTCGCTCGGCGAGATCAGCCTGGCCGACCTGCACAGGAACGGACTGTTCGCCTATACCGCGATCAGCGCACCGCGTGGCCTGAACGAACGCATCTATCACGTCTGGCGCCGCAACGGCGTGGAGATCGACCGCATTCCCCTGGACATCCGCGGCGGGCGCAAGGCCGGCTACCGGGCCTGGAGCCACAAGCTGCGCTTCCCCGAGGATGCTACCGGTCGCTGGCAGGTGCGTGTCGTCACCGAGGCGGGACAGATGATCGGAACACTGCGTTTTCGTGTTCATGAGTGACCGAGAGGAAAGTCGACCAAAGGTCGGGGTTTAGCGAGAAGTCGTCTGGACGACGTGCTGTCTCAATGCCACTATCCGCACAAAAGCTGTACAGCTTTTGGTTTATGTACAGCTTTTGCCGAACAGGAAGTTTCTTCTCCAACCCCGCAGTGGGTGTTCCAACACTTGGCCTCTGGCCGGAGCCGCGATGGAGGCTGGGTATCGATTGATACCGCCGTTTCAGCCTCATCGCTCAAGCATTTCTCCATTACGCGGCCTTCAGCCGAAGAACCAGTAGCAGACCGCGATGGCTGCCAGCACCCCGCTGAATTCTGCCAGCAGCGCGCAGCCCACCGCATGGCGGGCGCGCTGGATGCCCACAGCGCCGAAATACACCGCCAGCACGTAGAAGGTGGTCTCGGTGCTGCCCTGAATGGTCGCCGCCAGCAGCCCGGCGAAGCTGTCCGGGCCGTAGGTCTGCATGGTTTCGATCATCATCGCCCGCGCCGCGCTACCGGAGAACGGCTTGACCATCGCGGTCGGCAGGGCGTCGACGAAGCGGGTATCCCAACCCAGCCATTCGGCCATCCAGCGGATGCCCTCAAGGCCGAAATCCAGCGCGCCCGAGGCACGCAGAACACCGATGGCGCAGAGCATCGCGACCAGGTAGGGCAACAGGCTCTTCGCCACCTCGAAACCTTCCTTGGCCCCGTCGATGAAACATTCGTACACCGGCACCCGGCGCAGGGCACCCAGCAGGAGGAACAGCACTATCACGCCGAACAGCACCAGGTTGCCGAGCAAGCCGGAAAGCGCGGTCAGGGCGGCCGCCGAGAGCCCGGCCAGGGTACCGATGAACAACCCCAGCAAAAGCGCACCACCGCCGAGATAGGCGAGCACCACCGGGTCCCACAGGCGCAGGCGCTGGACGATGGCGACCGACAGCAGGCCGGCCAGGGTCGACGCCGTGGTGGCGAGCAGGATCGGCAGGAAGACCATCGCCGGATCCTGGGCACCGGCCTCGGCGCGAAACATGAAGATGGTTACCGGCAGCAGCGTCAGCGAGGAGGCGTTGAGCACCAGAAAGAGGATCTGCGCGTTGCTCGCCACAGTCGCGCTCGGGTTCAGCTCCTGCAGCGCGCGCATGGCCTTGAGGCCGATCGGTGTGGCGGCATTGTCCAGGCCCAGGCCGTTGGCAGCGAAGTTCATGGTGATCAGCCCCAGCGCCGGATGGCCGCGCGGTACCTCCGGCATCAATCGGGCGAACAGGGGGCCCAGCAGGCGCGCCAGCAGCGCGACCAGACCGGCCTTCTCGGCGATACGCAGCAGGCCCAGCCAGAGCGTCAGCGTGCCGAACAGCAGGATCATCAGATCGACCGAGGTCTTCGCCATGGTGAACAGGCTTTTGACCAGCGCCTCGAACACATCCGCCTCGCCACCAATCAGCCAGCGCGCCAGGGCGGCCACTGCCGCCACCAGGAAGAAGCCCAGCCAGAGGCCGTTGAGCATGTCGTTCTCCTTGTAGAGGCGGGGATGATAGCGGCCCGGGCACGAGACGGTCATCCCGATGGTCTACCTTGCTTCTGAACCCACCCACGGAGAGAGGCAATGAAGAAGATCCTGGTGCTCTACTACTCGATGTATGGCCACGTCGAACGCATGGCTGAAGCGGTCGCCGACGGCGCAAGAACGGTCGAGGGCGTGGAGGTGACGCTCAAGCGCGTGCCGGAAACCATGCCCGAAGAGATTGCCCGCAAGGCCGGCGCCCACCTCGACCAAGCGGCGCCCGTGGCCAGCCCGACAGAACTGGCGGACTACGATGCGATCCTGTTCGGCACACCGACCCGGTTCGGCAACATGAGCGCGCAGATGCGCAGTTTCCTCGATCAGACCGGAGGTCTCTGGGCCAAGGGCGCGCTGGTCGGCAAGCTGGGCAGCGTGTTCACGTCCACCGGCACCGGCGGCGGCGCGGAAACCACCATCACCTCCTTCTGGCACACCCTGGTGCACCACGGAATGCTGATCAGCGGCCTGCCCTATGCAGTGCCCGAGCTGAGCCAGATCGATGAGGTGCGCGGTGGCTCGCCCTATGGCGCAGCAACCTTGGCCGGGCCCGACGGCTCACGGCAGCCGACTGAAAAAGAGCTGAAACTGGCTCGTTTCCAGGGCGCTCATGTCGCAGGGCTGTGCGCTCGGATGAGCTGAAAAGGCTTGGGTAGCAGGAGGGTTGTTCATTTCGCGAGCGGCAGTGTCGAAGCAAGGCTCGACTGCCGGGATTGGACGAGGTGAATGGCAGCGTCATCGACGATGTTTCTGCAGGGCTGTAACCCGGAAGGCGACACACGCCAACCAGGTTGCAGTCCGTCCCGATCCGACCCGCTTGCGCGGAGGCACCCCCTCTGCCCCTGGAGCACGCCTGGCGGCGTATCCCGATCCCCTGATCGGAGCCCGCGTCAGCGAGCTCGTTGGTCCAGTAAGGACCAGCGCCTGCGCGCTGATCCTCAATACCAATCCGCTTCCTGCGCCAGCTGCTCCTGCAGCACCTGCTGCAACAGCGCATCGGGCTCACCCAGCCAGCGCAGCGTGGCATACCGACTCGGCGCCCGGTCGGCCGGCATGGCCTCCGGCAACCGCACGTAAAGGGCATGCGCCTGATCCTTGTCCCAGTCCACCAGGACGAAAAGGCGCTCGCCGGAACAGCGCTCCGGCTCGCACAGCTTGCCGAACAGGTAACGCTTGCCGTCGGCCTCCAGGGCCTGCATCGGGAAGCTCTGTCCGTCAAGATTGATGATCCATTCCGGGAGTCGTTCCTCGGCCTGCATCAGCTGTTGCCAGGAGCGGCGAAACTCCTCGTTGGCCAGCAGCGTGCGCAGGTCGACCGCTTCAGCGGCGCTCACCGCCGAGCTGGCGATAGCCAGCCAGGCGGCGATCATCCATTGAGGCAACACGAATGTCTCCTACAAGCGACCGCGACGGCCGAAGATGAGGGAAGCCACGAACAGCACCAGGAACACCACGAAGAGGATCTTGGCGATCCCGGCTGCGGTACCCGCGATGCCGCCAAAGCCCAGTACTGCAGCAATGATGGCGATGATCAGGAATGTAATGGCCCAACTAAGCATGATTGCTCTCCTCTTTCTTGTTCGGGAAGGCCGTCAGGCCTCCCGCTCGGAGTGACACAGCGACTGCATGCGCCTCTCGTCTCCGGCGACCGCCGGGAGCTCGTTACGACCGCGCTCGCGCGACCGTGATAATTCAGTGGCTTTCCGTGGCGGGCTGGCGCAGCTGCCAGTCATGCCGTACGACGTCTGACGTCATTTCCGCAGCGATCTCCCCGGTCTGGCGACAACCGGCAAGCATCTGCCCGATGAGGCAGGTGCAGCCCAGCGCCACCATCAGCAACAGTCCCAGACCCAGCAATGCGAATACGATCAACATGATTTCTTCCTCCGTCCTCAGAAGACCCAGCGCTGCACGGGCGCGCTGCGCTCCACCCACCCGCTCGCCGGCTCCAGGGAAAGAGCTGGCAGTGCCCACTCACCCAGCGACTGCTCAACCGTCACTGCACGCGCACCTGACCCCGGACCTTCGCCGGCAGGGCTATGCCCCG
Source organism: Pseudomonas mangrovi (assembly GCF_003052585.1). Taxonomy (GTDB): domain Bacteria; phylum Pseudomonadota; class Gammaproteobacteria; order Pseudomonadales; family Pseudomonadaceae; genus Aquipseudomonas; species Aquipseudomonas mangrovi. Next base: position 235,475 of record NZ_QASN01000017.1, read on the forward strand.
CCATCAGCAACATTCCGCTGACCATGCCGGTCAGCAGCAGCGCCCGACCAAGGGGCTGGATCATTGCGCGAGATGGGTTCATGTCGATCACCTGCCGTGTGGTTGCGGAAAGCCCTGAGGCTTACTGCATGCTGCGTTTGAGTTCATGCATGCGCGCGTGGCTGGCGCGCAGGCGCGGAAGTTCGGCGTTCAGCACCGCCAGCATCTCGCTGTCGGCATCCTGCAGCGCATCTTCGAAGGTCTGCAGGATGCGCTCCTCGGCCAGATCCAGCTGAGCCACGTAGGTAGCCGCCTGATCACGCGAGAAGTTGGCCCGGGTGTCCGCGTAAACCTCGCGCAGGGCGCCGGAAAGCGTGCCGCCCTGGGCCGGCTGTTCCTGATGGGCGGCGACCTGCATGGCCAACGCCTGGATCACCTGGCTCTTGACCTCGGCCATCTCGCCGAACAGCACCTGCAGACTCGGCTCGCGAACCTGCTCGGCCGCATGACGGTAGAAACGCTCACCGTCACGAGTGACTTCGATCAGTTCATTCAGGCGGGCGGTCTTGCTGCTCATGGCTGTTCTCCGGAACCTCTGGTTACTGGACCTGAACCGCGTCGGCATCCACGCCTCGCACACCACGGATGTTGCGCGCGGTCTCTATCGCGAGATCCTTCTGCGCGGCGCTGGGAACCTGGCCGGCGAGGCGGACCATGCCGTTTTCGGTGCTGACGTCGATCTTCAGGCCATCGAGGTTGTTGCTGACCAGATAGCTGGCCTTGACCTTGCTGGTGATCCAGCCGTCGCTGATGGCCGCCCCGGCCTGGTCGGCGCTGTCTTGCGCCTTGGCCGCGGTGGAGCTGGTTGTACTGATGCTGAGCAGGTTGTTGACGTCGCTGACGCCATCGGTGTTGGCCGCCAGACGTCCGGCCAGCTCCTTGGCTTCCGCGCTGCGCGCCTCACCCTTGAGGGTGACCACGCCGGCGCGGGTGTCGACGTTCACATCCATGCCTTCGGTATTGCTGTTCCACAGCAGCTTGGATTTGATCGTCGCAGTCAGGGTCGCATCCTCGATGCGCTGGGCCAGATCGCGCTCACTGCCGGCTTCGCGCGGCTTGGTCGCAGGATCGACCTTCAGGCGGTTGTCGACCTTCTCGATGCCGTCGATGCCGAGGGCAACCTGCTCGGCAAGATCGCGGTCGATATCGCTCTCGACGCTGCCACTGAGAATCGCAGTGCCGTTCTCGACATCCACATCGATGGTGAAAGGATTGAGGTGGCGGTTGAGGGTGATGGCGGTCCAGATGGAGCCTTCCTGACGCGCCTCGCGCAAGTCGGCCGAATCGGCCGAGGCAGTCAACGGCATTCCGCCGAGCAGCAGCGCAGTGGTGGTGGCCAAGGCCAAGGACTTCAAATGGTGCATGCCTGTCTCCGTTCGTCGCAAGTGATGACGGGGGAGACTTTCGCAAGGCCTGTGCCAGCTTTTCATTCGATTTTTTATCTTTATTTTTCAGATACTTATGACATATGAGCGCGATCGTTCTGCATGCACGCTGCAGGATGGGTTCAAATGCACATTGCAACTTGCACGACTTTTCCCTGACTAAGGGTGGCTATCGATCAACCACGGAGAAGCAATGGACACCACAACGGAGCATCAGGGCCGCATTCTGCTGGTGGACGACGAGTCCGCCATCCTGCGTACTTTCCGCTATTGCCTCGAGGACGCCGGTTACAACGTTTTCACCGCCGGCAGCGCGGCGCAGGCCGAAGCGCTGCTGCTGCGCCAGGTTTTCGACCTGTGTTTTCTCGATCTGCGCCTGGGAGAGGACAGTGGCCTCGACCTGCTCGCGCAGATGCGTCTGCAGGCCCCCTGGATGCGCGTGGTGATAGTCACCGCCCATTCCGCGATCGACACCGCCGTCGATGCGATGCAGGCCGGGGCCGCCGACTATCTGGTCAAGCCCTGCAGCCCTGATCAGCTGCGCATGGCCGCCAGCAAGCAACTGGAAATCCGCCAGCTGGCGGCCCGCCTGGAGGCGCTGGAAGGCGAGGTCAGCAAGCCCAACGATGGTCTTGAATCGCACAGTCCGGCGATGATGGCGGTGCTGGAGACCGCAAGACAGGTGGCCGGTACCGACGCCAACATCCTCATTCTTGGCGAGTCGGGCACCGGCAAGGGCGAACTGGCGCGCGCCATCCACGGCTGGAGCCGCCGAGCGCGCAAGGGCTGCGTAACCATCAACTGTCCCTCGCTGACTGCCGAGCTGATGGAAAGCGAACTCTTCGGCCACAGCCGTGGGGCCTTCACCGGCGCCACCGAAAGCACCCTGGGCCGAGTCAATCAGGCCGATGGCGGCACCCTGTTCCTCGACGAAATCGGCGACTTCCCCCTGACGCTCCAGCCCAAGCTGCTGCGCTTCATCCAGGACAAGGAATATGAAAGGGTCGGTGACCCGGTGACCCGGCGCGCGGACGTTCGCATCCTCGCGGCCACCAACCTGAACCTGGACGAGATGGTCCGCGAGGGCCGCTTCCGCGAAGACCTGCTCTATCGCCTCAACGTCATTACCCTGAAGCTGCCGCCACTGCGCGAGCGTGGCGAAGACATCCTCGAGCTGGCCGAGCGTTTTCTCGCCCGCTTCGTCAAGGAATACGCGCGTCCTGCGCGGGCGTTCAGCGACCAGGCGCGCAGCGCCCTGCTGGCCTATCACTGGCCGGGCAACATCCGCGAGCTGCGCAACGTGATCGAGCGGGCGAGCATCATCTGTGCCCAGGCGGAGATCGAAACCAGTCATCTGGGCTTCGGCGAACAACCCACCGGCAACAATCCGCGGGTCGGTGCACAACTGAGCCTCGAGGAACTGGAAAAGGCCCATATCAGCGCCGTCCTGGCTGGCTCGGACACCCTGGAATCTGCAGCGCGGACGCTCGGTATCGACAGCTCGACGCTCTATCGAAAACGCAAGCACTACAACCTGTGAGGCGTGCTGGATGAAACTGCGCACCCGGCTGTTCTTCAGCTTCGCCGCCCTGATCACGGTCGCGCTGCTCGGCCTGTTGCTGGGGCTGATCAGCGTACGGCAGATCGTCAACGCCCAGCAGCTGGTACAGAGCCATCACTTCCAGGTGATCGAGTCCAGCCAGCAGATGCGCCAGAGCCTGGGCAACCAGCTCGCCGCGCTGCTCGAGCAACCTTACGATCCGGCAGCATTGCGCGCCGCCCAGGACGTCTTCGAGCGGCATCTTGACCATGCCGAGGCTACCTTCAGGGACCCCTACACCCGTGGGCGCTTCGAGGAGATCCGCAACAACTACATGATCTACTCGGCGATAGCCGTCCGTCCTGCTGCTCAGCCCCGCAGCCTTCGCACCGAGAACGAGTTCAGCCTTTCTTTCCGCGCCGTACGCGATGCACTGGTGCAGTTGCAGGAGCAATCCCTGTCCAGCGTGCGCGAGGCCAACACCGCCAGTCACGAGCAGGCGGTACTGATCGGCAGCCTGATCGGGCTGGTCGGGTTGGCAGTTCTGCTGATCGGCTTTGTCACCGCCAACAGCCTGGCACGCCGCTTCGGCCAGCCTATCGAAGCGCTCGCGGAGGCATCCGACCGCATCGGGCGGGGTGACTTCGACGTCGCCCTGCCGCTCTCGCCGATCTCCGAGCTGTCCTCACTGAGCCGCCGTTTCGGCCTGATGGCCGAGTCTCTGCGCCAGTTCAAGTCCACCGATGTCGAGGCGCTCGCGGCCGGTCAGCGGCGCCTGCAGGCGGTGCTCGACAGCATCGACGATGGTCTGCTGATCCTTGATCGCCAGGGCCGGCTGGAACACATCAACCCGGTCGCCCAGCGCCAGCTCGGCTGGGATGAACGCAATCTCGGGGAAACCCTAGGGGAAGCGCTGCAGCAACCGGAGCTGGACGTCCAGTTGCAGCTGGTGCTGCATGGCGGCTTTCTCGAGCAGGCGCCGGAGGACCTGTCGATCGGCGCCCAGGGCGAGACACGCCTGCTCGCCTACAGTCTGACGCCGGTGATTCACGCTCAGGGTCACATCGTTGGCGCCGTCATGGTGCTGCGCGACGTCACCGAGCAACGTGCCTTCGAGCGCCTGCGCAGCGAGTTCGTGCTGCGCGCCTCGCATGAGCTGCGTACGCCGGTTACCGGCATGCATATGGCCTTCGGCCTGCTGCGTGAGCGACTTGTTCTGCAACCGAACTCCCGCGAGCTGGACCTTGTCGGCACCGTGGAGGAGGAGATGCAGCGATTGGTCAGGCTGATCAACGATCTGCTGAATTTCTCCCGCTACCAGAACGGCATGCAAAAGCTCGATCTGGTTCCCTGCGACCTGCCCGAGCTGCTTGATCAGGCGCATCAGCGCTTCGCCGAGCAGGCCAAGGAACAAGGCGTGATCATCGAGTGCGAGGTGCAGACGCCGCTACCCCGCCTGCAGCTGGACCCGGGCCAGATCACCCGGGTCCTCGACAATCTGCTCGACAATGCGCTGCGCCACAGCAAGGCCGGCGGCCGAATCCGTCTGCAGGCGCGACGCCATGGCGAGCGGGTGATTCTAAGCGTCGAGGACAACGGTGAAGGCATCGCCTTTGGCCAGCAGCTGCGCATCTTCGAACCCTTCGTGCAGGTGGGCCGCAAGAAGGGTGGCGCCGGTCTCGGCCTGGCCTTGTGCAAGGAAATCGTGCAATTGCACGGCGGGCGCATCGGCGTGTATTCCCGCCCGGGCCAGGGCACCCAGTTCTACTTCGCCCTGCCACTGTGACTGCCGGGCGCCACCGAGCGCCCAGCAGCCTCCCGGCGACCGACTACTGGAGCGACGCGTTGAGCACCTCCAGCAGCGCCGCGCTTTCGGCGTCCGGCAGCCCATCGTGGCGCTGCGGGCGATACTTCATCTGAAATGCCGCCAAGACATTGCGGGTGGCGTCATCCCACTCCCCGTGCATCGGTACCCGGTAGCCGACCCGCCCCAATTGCACCTGGAACCAGGCCGCGTCGGGCAGTTGCTGCGCGTGACGCGCACGCGCTTGCAGCACCGCCGCCTCATCCGGCCAGCGAATCAGCCCGGCCTCCGCCAGGCGCTGCCAGGGGAACAGCGGACCCGGATCGACCTTGCGCTGCGGTGCCACATCGCTATGACCGATGACAGAGTCCGGCGGCAACTGGTGGCGCTTGACCAGATCTTCCAGCAGCGTGATCAGCAGATTGATCTGCGCCGGTGAATAAGGCTGCCATTCGCGGCTGCCGTCGGCGAGCGTGCGATAGCCTGGGTGAACGATCTCGACGCCGATACTGCTGGCGTTCAGCCAGGTACGGCCTTGCCACTCGCTCTCTCCGGCGTGCCAGGATCGCCGCTCCTCGTCCACCAGGCGGTAGATGATCGGCGCAGGCTGATCACCGATGAGGTAGTGACTGCTGACATCCGGACCGGTCAGCAGCGCCAGCGAGTGCGCCAGATCGGTCGAGGTGTAGTGCAGAACGATGTATTGCACGCGACTGCTCTGCCCTTGCGACAGGTAGTCGGTATTGATTGACAGGCGGTCGGCGCAGCCGGCAAGGGCCAACAGGACGACCAGTAGAAGGGCTGATTTCATGACGATGGGGCGCAGCTCCAGTGGGCGGCCGGCAAGAATAGCGCAGCTCGGCTGGGTGTCCCGACAGCCGTCTGCATACGGATTATTTCCGCAGCGGCTCTAACACCGGTATGAACGGCTGATCGCAAACGCAATCCAATCCTATGCTCAGCACGATGATCGAGAGGATGCTGCCATGCGCTGCCTGCTGTGGTTAAAGAACGATCTGCGACTGGAGGACAATCCAGCGCTCCTGGCCTGCCTCGACGCCCGCTGTCTGTTGCCGGTCTACGTCATCGACCCCGCCCGATTCGAACCCGGCGCCCTCGGTAGCCGCCCACTCGGCGTCCACCGTGCCCGCCTGCTGCTGGAAAGCCTCGCCGCGCTCGACAGCGCCCTGCGTCACCATGGCAGTCGTCTGCTGGTGGTCCAGGCCGCCGCCGAGGAGGCCATCCCGCGTCTGGTCGAGCACCTCGATCTGCAGAGCGTGATCACCAGCGAGGAAATCTCTCCCGAGGAACGCGCAACCGTCGAAGCGGTTCGTCAGCGCCTGGGTTGCACCCCGCTGCGGGAAACCGCCGGCAACGAGCTGTTTCATCCTGACGAGCTGCCGTGGGCAATCGCCGAAAGCCCGGCGGTGTTCAGCCGATTCCGCACCGACATCGCGCAGCGTCATGCCGTATTCCAGGCCAAGCTCGCGCCAAATCGTCTGCCGGCGCTGCCGGAGAATTGCGCGCATCTGTTCGAGGCCATTCCCAGCCTCTCCCAGCTCGGACTGGGCGAACCGCTGGCAGCGCCCAACAGTGCCTTTCCCTACTCGGGTGGCGAGGCGGCCGCGCACGCCCGGCTCCGCGACTATTTCTGGGAAGGTCTGGAGTTGCGCGACTATCAGGCGACCCGCAACAACTTTGTCGGTACCGGATATTCCTCAAAGCTGTCGCCCTGGTTGGCTAACGGCTGTCTCTCGGTACGCCGAGTAGCGTCCGAGCTACGTCGCCACGAAGCGCAACACGGCGCCAACGATTCGACCAGGGCACTGTGGGACGCGCTGCTCTGGCGCGAGTTCTTCCGCACGCTGATGCGCCGCCACGGCACGGCGCTGTATCGCCACGCGGGTCTCAACGCTACCCAGCAAGCGCCCACCCAGACTGACGAGCGCTTCGCGCACTGGTGCGTGGGCCGCACCGGCCTGCCCCTGGTGGACGCCTGCATGCGTGAGCTGTCGGCGACCGGCTACCTGTCGAGTCGTGGCCGCCAGGTCGCCGCAGCCTATCTGATCAGCGAGCTGCAACAGGACTGGCGACATGGCGCCGCCTGGTTCGAGGAGCACCTGATCGATCACGAGGCCGCAAGCAATTGGGGCAACTGGAACTGCATCGCCAGCCTGTGCAGTAACCCGCTGCAGGAGAACCCCTTCAACGCGCTACGCATGGCACGGCGCTTCGACCCGGATGCGTTCTACGTCAGTCTCTGGCTGCCCGAGCTGCAACGGGTTCCGCAGGCGCTACGACACACGCCGTTCCTCTACCAGCAGGGCGACGGCAGCAGCTACCCGCTGCTGGCGAGCATTCCGCCCAGCTGGCAGCCCTACATGCCGACAGTCGCGGCCTAGAACGGCAGCTGAATACAAGCGCGACGGCGGCGCTCAACCGAGCTGAATGCGGTTGCGCCCGTCGCGCTTGGCCTTGTACAAGGCCTGGTCGGCGCGCTCGAAGACACTTTCCGCGGTCTCTTTTTCGGTGAAGGCACACAGCCCGATCGAGATGGTGATGGTCACCCGCTCACCCTTGAAATGGAACGGGCAGGCTTCGATCGCCAGCCGCAAGCTGTCCATCAGCTGCTGCCCACCTTCCAGCGGCGTCGAAGGCAGCAGCACGACAAACTCCTCGCCGCCGAAACGCGCGATGAAATCCGTCTTGCGCAGGCGCCGCGCCAGCTCGGTGGCAATCAGCTTGAGTACCTTGTCTCCGGCCAGGTGGCCATAGTCGTCGTTGATCCGCTTGAACAGATCGACATCCAGCACCGCCATCAGCAGCTCACCGCCGTAGCGCTGCCAGCGTGCGACCTCAAGCTCCAGCCGCTCCGCCCAGGCCGCGCGATTGGGCAGCCCGGTGAGTGCATCGATCAGGGCCTTTTGCCGCTGGACTTCCAGATGCTCATGGAAATTGCGTGCTTCCTGCTCCATGCTTTCGACCTTGGCTACCAGTGCCTGCAGTCTTTCGGCGACTTCCTGCTCGCGCGTCTCGCGCTGCCGACGATACTGCTCCATGGTCCCCAGCAGGCCGTCCAGCCGGCCTTCCACGGCACTCTTCAGACCGTCCAGATCGACCGCTTCAAGGACACAACTCTGCAGGCCGCCAACCTGCTCGCGCAATTCATCGTCCAGCCGGCGCGCTTCATCGAGAGACTCGGCATGACCGACGTTGGCCGTTCGCAGGCTCTCCTGAAACACCGCCAGGCGCTCGTTGAGCTGTTTAAGATAACCTTCGAACTCGTGCACGCCGCGGGTGGCTACCGCCTGCACCAGCACCGCAAGATCATCCAGAACGGTGACCAGTTCATACAGGTTCAAACCATGGCTGATGCGTTCGCGCAGGCTCTCGACCTGCGGCTGGTGCTGCGCCGGGATTTCCAACCCTTCAAGCAGACCCAGCAGGGTTTTTTCGATGTGATCTGCAATCGCGCCATAGCCCGGGTCGCGATTCGCAGGCAGATCAAAGCCCTCGTCCACCGCGTTGACCTTCTGTCCGGCGGTGAGAATGTCCGACGGCAGCGGCAGGCTGTCGAGCATCGAGGTGGCTGGCGGCAGCGACCGCGCAACGGCGGCGGGCGTAGTCGGAGGAGGCGGAGTCGGGCTGGAAGCGAGCGCTGGAGGTGGTGCGGGCAACTCGGCTGGATTGCTCGCGGCGACTTGATCATCTGCGCTCGCCTGTGCCACCTGCTCGCGCCCTCCGAACAGGCGTTCGAGCAGCCCCCGACGATCGTTCTGCGGTGTCTCCAGCGCGCCCAGTGCCTGGCTCTGCAAATCACTGAGCTCGGCGAGAACCAGCGGCAGCTCCAGAGGCCGCTCCAGGCGCTCGGCGAGAGAGCGAGCCAGCCGCCGGAGGGGTTTGCGCAACTCGCTCGGCAACGGCAGCTGGATCAGCTGCTGCACCAGCGCGGCCAGTGCGGAAGAGATCTGCTGGAGACGCTCCTGACGCCGCTGTTCGGCGTCAAGCAGGGTCTTCTCCAGCCGCGGGATAAGGATGCCGAGACCTGCAGCCATGTCATCGGTACGGACGACCTCGCGCAGCTCGCGCATACAGGTATCCACCGCCTTGTCGGTACCTTCGGCAGCCAGTGAACTACGCACCAGCCCGCGGCGCATGAGGTCGACACGCGTCTTCCAGCGCTGCTCCAGGCTTTCCTGCTCTTCCAGGCTCTTGAGGTATTTTTCCTTCCAGCGCTGCGATTCGTCGCTCATGGCACTGCTTCATCGGACGGGTTGATGGGAACCAGCAGCCGGTCCTGACCGAGCGTCCCGGGCAGGCGGATATCCACCGCCACCGGCAGGTGGTCGGAAATGGGCTGTGCGAGCACCGCAACTCTCTCCAGAGTCAGTTGCGAACTGAGCAAGATATGGTCCAGGCAGCGCTGCGGCCGCCAGCTGGGAAAGGTGGCCTCGATCTGCGGTGCAACCAGCCCCAGATCACGCAGCGGCGAGTGCTCGAGCAGATCGTTGGCATGGGTATTCATGTCGCCCATCAGCACCTGGTGCTTGTAGCCACCGATCAGCTCACGGATGTACGCCAGCTGGCGCGAGCGGGTGCGCGCGCCCAGTGAAAGGTGCATCACCACCACCACCAGTGCTTCCTCTCCCTCGCCCAGGCGCAGCAGGATGGCACCTCGACCCGGCGGTCCCGGTAGCGGGTGGTCTTCGAGCAGCGTCGGACGAAGGCGACTGAGCAAGCCGTTGCTGTGCTGGGCGAATCGACCGAGGTTGCGGTTGAGCTGCTGGTACCAGTACGGGAAATCGCCCAGCTGCGCGAGATGCTCGACCTGATTGACGTAGCCGGAACGCAGACTGCCGCCATCGACTTCCTGCAGCGCAACCAGATCGAAGTCGCCAAGCAAGCGACCGATCCGCTGCAGGTTGTCCGCGCGTCCGGAGTGGGGCAGCAAATGCTGCCAGCTGCGAGTCAGGTAGTGGTGATAGCGCTGAGTACTGATACCGACCTGAATGTTGAAGCTGAGCAGCCGCAGAAGATTGTCATCGGTGGCGTATCCGCGCACCGCACAGTCCTCCGCGCTGCGCTCGCGCAGCCCAGCGTTGTGTTGGGCACTCCGCCGCCGCAGCATGGCTGCCGGTCTACTGCGTAGCGCGCTCTTTCTTGATCAGGAAGTCGGCAATCTGGAGCATCTGCTCGAAGCCACCAGCCTTCTGCAGTTCGATCCGGTACTTGCCGTTGACCACCAGTTCAGGCACGCCGGTAATCTGATAGCTGCGCACCAGCTTGTCGGCCTTGGCCAGCCGGTTGCGCACGGCGAACGAGTCGTAGGTCTTGAGGAACAGCGCCTTGTCCACGCCCTGTTCGGCGACGAAGTCCGCCAACTGCTCGGGGGTAGGCAGCGTGACCTGGCGACCATCGCGAGCCGGCGTGACACGCGGATCCTTCTTCTCATGAATGCCGGCGAAGACCGCTTCATGCACCTTGGCCTCGACCTTGAGCACTTCCAGGGTGGAGTACAGGCGCGCGTGCAGGTTCAGCACTTCATTGAACTGGGCGGGAACCTGGACGAAATGTACATCTTCGGGAAGCTTTTCAGCCCAGGGCTTGAGCACGCCCTCGAACATGTTGCAGGCCGGGCAGCCATACCAGAACACCTCGACCACCTCGATCTTGCCCGGAACCGACACCGGCTGGGCGGTGCGTAGCTCGGTGTATTGCTTGCCAGCCTGGAAGTCTTCGGCAGCCATGGCAGGAACGCCGAACAGAGCAGTCAGTGCCAGACCGGCACCGAGAAACAGATTGCGCATGCTGTACTCCTTGAAAATTGACGCCACCTGGGGCCGCCGTTGGAGCGGCTGCAAAGCGGTACGTTCAACCATTGTAATGGCGCCAGAAAAGAAAAAGGGCGGCCGCAGCCACCCTTTTTCATTCGCTTCAGGTCGCTGTCAATGCAGACCCTGAATGTAGCTGGAGAGTGCCTCGATGTCCTTGTTGCTCAGCTTGGCAGCAATCGAGCGCATGATCATGCCCTCGCCATCGTTGTACCGATTACCCTCGCGGAAGTCGGTCAGCTGCTTGGCGGTATAGGCTGCATGCTGCCCACCCAGCTGCGGGAATTTCGCACCGTCATTGCCGCTGCCGGTCGGGGAATGGCAGCCGGTGCAGGCCGGCATACCTTCGGCCAGCTTGCCGCCACGGTAGAGCGCTTCGCCACGAGCGACCAGAGCAGGATCGGCGGCGCCAACCGACATCTTCTGTCCGGCGTAGAACGCGGAGATATCTTCCAGGTCCTGATCGGTCAGGCCGTCGAGCAGGCCGGTCATTTCCGGCACCTTGCGTCCTACCGTCGCATCAGCACCAGCAGCGGTGCCGGCCTTGATGTCCTGCAGCTGCTTGAGCAGGTACTTCTCACCCTGTCCGGCGAGCTTCGGAAAATTGGGCGCCATGCTGTTGCCATCGGCACCGTGGCAGGCACCACAGATGGCAACCTTGCCTTCACCGGCGGCGGCATCGCCCGCGGCATGAGCAAGACCGGAGATGCCCAGGGTCAACAGCAGACTCACGAGTACTTTGTTCATCAGCTAATCCAATAACGGCTAGGGAAATTTACCGGGGCCCGAAGCGGCGCAACGGCCCTTCCGACACCTCTCGTTCTCGCTGGGGTCCATCGGTGCACTGCCCGACCGGATCCATGCCATGCGCCATTCAGCGTCATAAGTTCTACGCGGCCGCCCCGGCACTAAGCCGCGGGAAGCCAACGGTACAGCGGTGCGAAGCACCCGTGAACAGGAACAAAGCGCACACAAAATCTGCGGCATTATATACTCACGCCGCTCAAACGGAAACGAAACCGCCTCCTGCGACACCGCGTCGCACTCCTGGATTGCCATGTCTACCAAGAACCCGATCCTCGGTCTGTGCCAACAGGCCCGCTTCCTCATTAGCGCTGCAAAGGTCGACCAGTGCCCGCCTGACGAAGGCCTGGAAGTCGCTTTCGCCGGCCGCTCCAACGCCGGCAAGTCAAGCGCGCTGAACACCCTCACGCATGCCAATCTGGCGCGCACCTCGAAGACTCCGGGACGCACCCAACTGCTCAACTTCTTCGAGCTGGACGAGCAGCGCCGGCTGGTCGACCTTCCCGGCTACGGCTACGCCAAGGTTCCGATCCCGCTAAAGCTGCACTGGCAACAGCACCTCGAGGCCTATCTGAGCAGCCGGGAAAGCCTCGCCGGACTGATGCTGATGATGGACATCCGTCACCCGCTGACCGAGTTCGACCGAATGATGCTCGACTGGTCGCAGGCCAGCGGTATGCCCATGCACATTCTGCTGACCAAGGCCGACAAGCTCGCCTTCGGTGCCGCCAAGAACGCGCTGCTCAAGGTTCGCCAGGAAATCTTCCGTGAGTGGGGAGATAGCGTCAGTCTTCAGCTGTTTTCCGCGCCCAAAAGACAAGGCACCGATGAAGCGCTGCAGGTGCTGGCCCACTGGCTGCAGCTGGGAGAGCCGGAAGAGGCCGCCTGAACGAGGCCACTTTTCGCGAAGCAAAAAAAACCCCGAACTTCATATGGGGAGGGAGAAGTTCGGGGTTCAAGGTCTGAACCGCTAGGGCGGGGCTCAGATGTCTGCCAACACTTAACACAACAAAGGAGCATCGAACGGCCTCTCAGCCATTCGTAAGCTCTGACCGGGCCCCATCTGCGAAAGTTCATGCCCTGCGCAAAAATTTTCAGTAAGAGCCCAAAATTGTCGCTTTAGTGGGCTTCGTCCCAATTGTCTCCCACACCGACATCCACCAGCAGCGGCACGTCCAGCTCCGCCGCCGCGCTCATCAGCCGCTTCAGTTCAGCACTCACCTCGGCGACCCGATCCTCGCGCACTTCCAGCACCAGTTCGTCGTGCACCTGGAGGATGACCTTGGCGTCCAGTCCGGACCTCGTCAGCCAACTGTCCACCGCTACCATCGCGCGCTTCATGATGTCCGCGGCGGTGCCCTGCATCGGCGCGTTGATCGCCGTACGCTCGGCGCCCTTGCGCAGCGACGGGTTCTTCGCGTGGATATCCGGCAGGTAGAGACGCCGGCCGAACAGTGTTTCGACATAACCCTGAGCTGCCGCCTGCTCGCGGGTACGCTCCATGTACGCCAGCACGCCGGGGTAGCGGGCGAAATAGCGATCGATATAGGCCTGCGACTGCTTGCGATCAACGCCGATCTGCTTGGCCAGACCAAAAGCGCTCATGCCATAGATCAGACCGAAGTTGATTGCCTTGGCGCTGCGCCGTTGATCGCCGCTCACCGCATCCAGCTCTACGCCGAACACTTCGGCGGCAGTCGCACGGTGAACATCGCGATCATGACGGAAGGCATCCAGCAGTCCCTCGTCCTGAGCCAGGTGCGCCATGATCCGCAGCTCGATCTGCGAGTAGTCCGCCGCGACCAGCTTGTAGCCCGCGGGGGCGATGAAGGCCTGGCGAATTCGCCGTCCCTCGGCAGTACGGATGGGGATGTTCTGCAGGTTCGGATCGGAGGAGGAGAGGCGACCGGTCGCGGTGACCGCCTGGTGATAGCTGGTGTGGATGCGACCGGTGCGCGGGTTGATCTGCTCCGGCAGGCGGTCGGTGTAGGTGCTCTTGAGCTTGCTCAGGCTGCGGTACTGCATCAGCACCTTGGGCAACTCGTAATCCTGCTCGGCCAGCTCGGCGAGCACCGCTTCGGCGGTGGAGGCTTGGCCAGTGGCGGTCTTGCTGATGACCGGCAGGCCAAGTTTCTCGTAAAGGATAGCGCCTAGCTGCTTGGGCGAGCCGAGATTGAACTCCTCGCCGGCGATGGCGAACGCCTGGCGCTCCAGCTCGACCAGCCGCTCGCCGAGTTCGACACTGTGCTGACCGAGCAGCTTGGCATCGACCAGCGCGCCCTGACGCTCGATCCGCGCCAGCACCGGCACCAGCGGCATCTCGATTTCCTGCAGCACCCTGGCCAGCGTCGGCGTCTCCTGCAGCCTGGCCCACAGCGTCTGATGCAGGCGCAGGGTGATATCGGCATCTTCGGCCGCGTAGGGTCCGGCCTGCTCCAGTGCGATCTGGTCGAAGGTCAGCTGCTTGGCGCCCTTGCCGGCAATGTCCTCGAAACGGATGGTGCCGTGATCGAGATACCTCAACGCCAGGCTGTCCATGTCGTGACGGGTGGCGGTGGAGTCCAGTACGTAGGATTCGAGCATGGTGTCGAAGGCCACGCCCTGCACCATGATCGGCGTCGATGCATGGGCCAGCACGTTCATGTCGTACTTGGCATGCTGGCCAACCTTGGCCTTGGCCGGGTCTTCAAGAATCGGCCGCAGCGCGGCCAGCACCGCATCGCGGTCCAGTTGCTCCGGCACACCCATGTAACTGTGCGCGAGCGGCACATAGGCCGCCTCGTGGGGACTGACCGAGAAGGACACCCCGACGACCTGCGCCTGCTGCGGGTCCAGACTGGTGGTCTCGGTATCGAAGGCAATGACCTCGGCCACGCGCAACTTCTCCAGCCAGGCGTCGAAACGCTGCTGATCGAGCACCGTCTCATAGGCAGTATCGGTTGCCACCGACTCGACGGCCGGCGCGTCAGCACTGGCCGGCGCAGCCTCGTCAAACAGGCCCGGCGCCGCCGGCCGCAGCGCGGCCTTGGCCGGCGCCTTGCCCGCCTGGCGCTGCAGCTCGTCCAGCCAGCCGCGGAACTCCAGTTCGCTGTACAGAGCCACCAGTGCCTCGCGATCCGGCTCGCCGGGATGCAGATCGTCAACGGCGATATCCAGCTCAAGATCGATCTTGATGGTCGCCAGCTGGTAGGACAGATAGGCCATGTCCTTGTGCTCGATGAGCTTGGCCGGCAGGGTCTTGGCGCCCCTGATCGGCAGTTCGGGCACCTTGTCGAGATTGGCGTAGAGCACATCCAGCCCACCACCGACGCCAACCAGCAGACCCAGCGCGGTCTTCTCGCCGACGCCAGGCACACCGGGAATGTTGTCGACCTTGTCGCCCATCAGCGCCAGGTAGTCGATGATCAGCTCCGGGCCGACACCAAACTTCTGCCGCACGCCTTCGATGTCGTAGACGCTGCCGGTCATGGTGTTCACCAGGGTCACGTGCTGGCAGACCAGCTGTGCCATGTCCTTGTCGCCGGTGGAGATCACCACGTCCCGCCCCTGTGCTGCGCACTGCCGGGCCAGGGTGCCGATCACGTCGTCGGCCTCGACGCCCTCCACGCACAGCAGCGGGTAACCCAGCGCCCGCACGCTGGCATGCAGCGGCTCGACCTGGCCGCGCAGCTCTTCCGGCATCGGCGGTCGATTGGCCTTGTACTCGGCGAACATGGCATCGCGGAAAGTCCCGCCCTTGGCATCGAACACCACTGCGAAGGGGCTGTCCGGATACTGCTTGCGCAGGCTCTTGAGCATGTTCAGGACGCCCTTCACCGCACCGGTCTGCTGCCCTTTGGAGGTGGCCAGCGGCGGTAGCGCGTGGAAGGCACGGTAAAGGTAGGAAGATCCGTCCACCAGGACGAGAGGCGCTTGGCTCATGCGGGATTGACCTTGTGGCTGCGATCCGGCGCTACAATGCCGAGAGTCGATGAAAATGGAGCCAAGGTTATCATGCGCACACTTACCTCTCTGCTGCTGGCTGGCCTGCTGGCTTCCACTCCTCTTGCGGCGATTGCCGAAGAGCCGCTGACCGGCGACCCTGACGTGACCATCCGCCAGGACGGCGACAAGACCATCGAGGAGTACCGGGTCAACGGCCTGCTCTACGCTGTAAAAGTCATCCCGAAGGTCGGCAAGCCGTACTTCCTGGTGCGGGTCCAGGGCAACGACGGCAACTTCGTTCGCTCCGACCAACCGGACATGCTGATTCCAGCATGGGAAATCTTCAAATGGTGACAACCGCGGGCTGATCGCCCACCAGGAGCCGCGCAATGTCGGTGTTCACCCCTCTGCAACGTGCCGAGCTGGAAACCTTCCTGGAGCCTTACCGGCTGGGGCGCCTGCACGCGTTCGAAGGCATTCTCGGCGGTAGCGAGAACAGCAACTTCTTCGTCAGCCTGGATGCCGGCGAGTACGTCCTTACCCTGGTCGAGCGCGGCACGCGAGAGCGCATGGAATTCGTCGTCGATCTGCTCGAGCGGCTGCGTCATGCCGGGTTGCCGGTGCCTTACGCGGTCGCCGAGGAAGACGGTATCCGCCTGCGCGAGCTGGCCGAGAAACCCGCATTGCTGCAACCGCGCCTGCCTGGAAGCCACATCGCCCAGCCCAATGCTCACCATTGCGAAGAGCTGGGCCGGCTGCTGGCCAGGCTGCACCTGGCTACCCGCGACGACCCGCTGATGCATGCCAGTGATCGCGGTCTGCAATGGATGATCGACGAAGGTTCGCTAATGGCTCTGGAACTCGACGGAGCCGACCTGGAGCTGCTGCGCGGGGCGATCACCGAGACGGCCATGCTGCAGGATGCGTTTGATGAGCTGCCTTCCGCGAACCTGCACGCCGACATGTTCCGGGACAACGTGCTGTTCGACGGGACGCACCTGAGCGGCGTCATCGACTTTCACAACGCCTGCAGCGGCCCGATGCTCTACGACCTGGCAATTGCTGCCAACGACTGGTGCTCGAACCTCGACGGCAGCCTCGACCTGCCGCGGCTACGCGCCCTGCTGGGTGCCTATGCCGCAGTGAGGCCCTTTTCCCGGCAGGAGGCGGAGCATTGGCCGTCGTTGCTGCGCATTGCCTGCTTGCGTTTCTGGCTGTCACGTCTGATAGCGGTCAAGGCAGCACCGATCGCCGCGGAAGACGGGCATCAGGTACTGCTCAAGGACCCCAACGAATTTCGCCGGCGACTGGCGGCGCGGCAGCAAGTGGAACCCACCCTGCCCTTCGCATTCTGAGTGCAGCGAGGGCTCAGGCGCCGTCCGCATCCAGCGAGGAAAGGCAATCGCTGAGCCCAGCGGCAAGATTTTCCAGCAGACGCTCGTAAGCCTGTGCATCCAGCGGCAGATCAGCGCCCATCGCATCCAGCTCGGCCAGCCGCACCGGCAATCCGGCGCTCAGGGTCTCGGCAAGACGCGGCCGCAGCGGCGGCTCACTGAACACGCAGCTGGGGCCGGCCTTGCTCAGCCGCTCGCGCATCTGCGCCACATGGCGCGCGCCCGGCTGGACGTCGCCCTGCACGCTGAAAACCCCGGCATGCTTCAGGCCGTAGGCCGCCTCGAAGTAGTCGTATGCCTCATGGAAGACGAAGTACGGCTTGCCGCGCAGCGGTACGAGACGCTCGGCCAGACGAGCGTCGAGCGCATCAAGGCGCTCGCTGAAGGCCGCCAGATTGCTCTGGTAGCGGCCGGCGTTGGCCGGGTCGGCCTGAGCCAGGTCCTGCGCCATGCGCGCGGCGATCAGTCTGGCGTTGTGCGGCAGCAGCCACAGATGGGCATCCAGGCTGCCCGGACGATGGGCGTGATCATGCTGGTCGTGCGCGTGGTCATGTTCGGCATGATCTTCACCGAAATGGCGCAATTGCAGACCTTCCAGCGACTGCAGCGCCAGGCTCGGTCCCTTGCGCCCCTGCAGCACGCGCGGCAGGAAGGTTTCCAGATCCGGCCCTACCCAGTAGAGCAGCTGCGCCTCACGTACACGCCGCACATCGGAAGGACGCAACGCATAGTGATGCGGCGAAGCGGCACCGGGCAGCAACACCGTCGGCGTGCCGACGCCGTCCTGAACCGCTGCGGCAATCAACTGCAGCGGGCGGATGCTGACCAGCAGCTGAACTTCCGCACGCGAAGGCAGGGAACAGAGAAGAAGGATCAGAACAGCGAAGAGACGGACCACAAGACAACACCACGACGGAACAAAGTAATAGAATAACGTCTCTTGCCGAGGACGTCGCCGCCCATGCTCAAGCCGATCACCCACAAGCCGCCACTGGCATGCCTGCCGCATGATCACTCGCGCTGCGTCAGCGGCGCCCTGGCTGAAGCCGAGGCGCTCTGCGCGCGCGACGGCGTCCGCCTGACGGCGCTGCGCAAGCGCGTCCTGGAGCTGGTCTGGCAGAGCCACAAGCCGCTGGGTGCCTACGACATCCTCGCCGTACTGAGCGAAGAGGACGGCCGCCGCGCAGCGCCCCCCACCGTCTACCGCGCTCTCGACTTCCTCCTGGAAAACGGTCTGGTGCATCGCATCGCCTCGCTCAATGCCTTCATCGGCTGCACCCATCCGGAGCACGCCCACCAGGGACAGTTCCTGATCTGCCGCAGCTGCCATGCCGCCATCGAACTGGAACAGCCGAAGATCAGCAGCGCCATCGTCGCCGGCGCGGCGGAGGTGGGCTTCAGCGTCGAGAGCCAGACCGTCGAGGTGGTCGGTCTTTGCACCCAGTGCAGGAAGGTCGCGTGAGTCAGACACTGATTCGGGTCGAGGATGTCAGCGTCAGCTTCGCCGGCAAGCCCACCCTGCAGAATGTCAGCCTGGCCCTGGAGCCCGGGCAGATCGTCACGCTGATCGGCCCCAATGGCGCGGGCAAGACGACTCTGGTGCGCACCGTGCTGGGCCTGCTCGAGCCGCAGCAAGGCTCGGTCTGGCGCCGGCCCCGCCTGCGCATCGGCTATATGCCGCAGAAGCTGCAGGTCGATCCGACCCTGCCGCTCAGCGTGCTGCGCTTCCTGCGCCTGGTTCCCGGCGTGGACCGCGCCATGGCGATCTCCGCGCTGGCCGAGGTGGGCGCAGCCCAGGTGCTGGACACCCCGCTGCAGCAGGTCTCCGGAGGTGAGCTGCAGCGCGTCCTGCTGGCCCGCGCGTTGCTGCGCCAGCCACAGTTGCTGGTGCTCGACGAACCGGTACAGGGTGTCGACGTATCCGGCCAGGCGGAACTCTATCGACTGATTTCACAGTTGCGCGACCGTCTTGGCTGCGCCGTGCTGATGGTCTCTCACGATCTGCATCTGGTGATGAGCGCGACCGATCAGGTGATCTGCCTGAACCAGCATGTGTGCTGCTCCGGCCATCCGGAACAGGTCAGCGGCGATCCGGCCTTCCTCGAACTGTTCGGCCAGGATGCTCGCAGCCTGGCGGTCTACCACCATCACCACGATCACGCTCACGATCTGCACGGCGCGGTAATCGAGCAACCGGCGCTGACGATCCACGGCCCTGCGCACGTCCACGGCCCGAGTTGCAAACACTGATGCCTGACTTCCTGATCAACGCACTTCTCGCCGGCCTGGCCCTGGCCGTGGTCGCCGGTCCGCTGGGCTCCTTCGTGGTCTGGCGGCGCATGGCCTATTTTGGCGACACCCTGGCCCACGCCGCACTGCTCGGCGTGGCGCTCGGTCTGATCCTGGATGTCAGCCCGATACTCGCGGTGACCGTCGGCTGCGTGCTGCTGGCGTTGCTGCTGGTAACCCTGCAGCAACGCCAGCCGCTGGCCTCCGACACCCTGCTCGGGATACTCGCCCACAGCACCCTGTCACTCGGCCTGGTGGTGCTGAGCTTCATGCAGGACGTGCGCATCGATCTGATGAGCTACCTGTTCGGCGATCTGCTGGCGGTGGGCTTCACCGATCTGGTCTGGATTCTCGCCGGCAGCGCGCTGGTGCTGCTGATGCTGGTGCCGCTGTGGCGACCGCTGCTGGCGATCACCGTGCATGAGGAGCTGGCAAGGGTCGAGGGTCTGCCGGTCGCCGGCATTCGCCTGGCGCTGATGCTGCTGATCGCGGTGGTGATTGCGGTGGCGATGAAGATCGTCGGCGTGTTGCTGATCACCTCGCTGCTGATCATTCCCGCTGCAGCTGCCCAGCGGCATGCACGTACCCCGGAGCAGATGGCCGCGGGCGCCAGCCTGCTGGGGATGATCGCGGTTGGTGGCGGGCTGACACTGTCCTGGTTCGAAGACACCCCCGCTGGTCCGTCAATCGTGGTTTCCGCTGCTGCGCTATTCCTGCTGAGCTTTGTGATGCCTAGACGCGCGGTGTAGACTTGCGCGTTTTTTGCGCAATTCGAGACCTGCAGAAATGATGTCGTTCGCCTCCCGTTGCCTCCCCGTTCTGGTCTTTTCGCTGCTGTTGTCTGCCTGTCAGACCGCCCCGGTGCCCTATCAGGCACCCGTCGATGAGAGCATCGCAACCATGCGTCTGCTCGATCAGGATCTGGCCGCAGGTCGCCTGGATCAGGCCGAAGAGCGCCTGAATACGCTACAACAGCGCAACTCCACCGACACCCGCCTGGAGTCCTATCAGCGGCAATTGGCCGACGCGTACATGGCCCAAGGCACCGCTGCGCTGCAGGGCGGCAATCTGGATAAGGCCACCCAATCCCTGGCCAAGGCCCGCAGCCTGATGCCCCATGCGCCGGCGTTGACCAGCGGTCTTGACGACGCCATCGCCAATGCCCGCCGCCGGCAGATCGATCGCGCCGAAAGGCAGCGCCAGCAAGCCAGCGCTGAGGAAGCCGAGCGTCAGGAGCAACTGCGCCAGCAACAGCTGCTGGCCGCGCGCCAGGCTGCCGGCCTGCAGGCGGAACAGGCAGCGGCGACAAGAACTCCAGTCGCGCGCCAGCCACAACGCGCTCAACTGATCGACCCCAGGGCCGCCAGCAGCGTAATCAACCTGCCGATGCTCGACAGCCAGGACAACGACGCCCTGCGCAATCTCATGGACTATGTCGCTCGCGACGTGGTGGCCTACAACTGTTCGGTACGCATCGAAGTGCGCCAGGCGAAGGATTTCCCCTGGGTCGCGGCGCTGCTCTCGGCGCGGGTGAAGCGCCTCGATCCCGGCTTCAGCCCGAGCATGATTCAATCGCTCAAGCCCGATCAGCCGCCGCGCCTGGTGCTGACACCGGCGCGCTGACCGGGCGCTACTCGAAACCACCAGGCTCGGACGCAGGAGCGATCCACCAGAATCGCCACCAGTCGCCCCGGCCCACGTACCCAAAAGGTTCGTCACGTGATCGAATTTGAAGACGTCTACAAGACCTACCGCGCCGCAGGCCGCGAAATCGCCGCGCTACAGCCCACCGACCTGAACATTCGGGCCGGCGAGGTGTTCGGTCTGATCGGCCACTCGGGCGCCGGAAAGAGCACCCTGCTGCGTCTGATCAACCGCCTGGAAGAGCCAAGCGGCGGGCGCATACGGGTCGACGGCGAAGACGTCACGGCTCTCGACGACGCCGGCCTGCGACGCTTTCGGCGCCAGGTCGGCATGATCTTCCAGCACTTCAATCTGCTGTCCTCGCGGACGGTCGCGGAGAATGTGGCGATGCCGCTGCAGCTGGCCGGCGAGTCGAGTCGTGCGCAGATAGACGCGCGAGTTGCCGAGCTGCTGGCGCGGGTCGGCCTTGAGGCGCACGCCAAGAGCTATCCGGCACAACTGTCCGGCGGCCAGAAACAGCGTGTCGGCATCGCCCGCGCCCTGGCCACCCAGCCGAAGATCCTGCTTTGCGACGAAGCCACCAGCGCCCTCGACCCGCAGACCACCGCCCAGGTGCTCGACCTGCTGGCGCGGATCAACCGCGAGCTCAACCTGACCATAGTGCTGATCACCCACGAGATGGACGTGATCCGCCGGGTATGCGACCGGGTTGCCGTGCTCGATGGCGGCAGCGTGGTCGAGCAGGGCCCGGTTAGCGACGTGTTTCTGCATCCGCAGCATCCGACCACGCGACGTTTCGTTCGCGAGGCCGAGCATGTCGATGAGGGCGAACAGAACGACGATTTCCAGCACGTCGAGGGCCGTATCGTGCGCCTGACCTTCAAGGGCGAGGCGACCTACGCGCCGTTGCTCGGTCGAATCGCCCGCGAGAGCGGCATCGACTACAGCATCCTCGCCGGGCGCATCGACCGCATCCGCGAGATGCCCTACGGCCAGCTGACCCTGGCGCTGCAGGGCGGCGACCAGACGCTGGCGTTGCAACGTCTTGAGGAAGCCGAAGTAACGCTGGAGGTGCTGCGATGATCGAAGAGCTGATGCCCAACGTCTACTGGCCGGAAATCTGGGAAGCCAGCCTCGACACCCTGCTGATGCTCGGTGGCTCGATGCTCTTCACCGTCATCCTCGGCCTGCCGCTGGGCGTGCTGTTGTTTCTCAGCGGGCAGAGCGACCGACCAGCCCAGCGCACCCTCTACAACGCCATCTCGCTGCTGGTGAACATCGTGCGTTCGCTGCCTTTCATCATCCTGTTGATTCTGATGATGCCGTTGACCGGTTTGCTGATGGGCACCAAGGTCGGTCTCGCCGGCACCATTCCGC
This sequence comes from Pseudomonas mangrovi, assembly GCF_003052585.1. Lineage (GTDB taxonomy): Bacteria > Pseudomonadota > Gammaproteobacteria > Pseudomonadales > Pseudomonadaceae > Aquipseudomonas > Aquipseudomonas mangrovi. The sequence goes on from NZ_QASN01000017.1 coordinate 257,506, forward strand.
CACTGGTTGCGGGCGCCACGCCGTTCTTCGCGCGCCTGGTGGAGACCGCGCTGCGCGAAGTCGACCGCGGCATCATCGAGGCGACCCAGGCGATGGGCGCGACCACGTCGCAGATCATCTTCCGCGCCCTGCTGCCGGAGGCCCGCCCGGGGCTCTGGGCGGCGGCGACCGTCACTGCCATTACCCTGGTGTCCTACACTGCGATGGCCGGTCTGGTCGGTGGTGGCGGCCTCGGCGACCTGGCCGTGCGCTACGGCTATCACCGCTATCAGCCAGACGTCATGTGGCTCACCGTCATCCTGCTGCTAGTGCTGGTGCAGCTGCTGCAGATGTCCGGCGACCGGCTGGTGGCGCGCTTCTCGCACAAATGAACAGGGCATCGCCCAAAGGAGCTCACTGATGAAGAAAATGCTCGGCCTGCTGGCCTCGCTGGTCGCTCTCGGCGTCCAGGCGCAGACCCTCGAAGTCGCCGCCACCCCGGTTCCGCATGCGGAGATCCTCGAATTCGTGAAACCGCAGCTGGCCGCAGCCGGGATCGAGCTCAAGGTGCGGGTATTCACCGACTACGTGCAGCCGAACGTGCAGGTGGCCGAAGGCAACCTCGACGCCAACTTCTTCCAGCACCAGCCCTATCTGGACGACTTCAACGCCGCGCGTCAGGCTGAGCTGGTGAGCGTCGCCAACGTGCATATCGAGCCATTCGGCGCCTACTCCCAGCGTATCGACAGCCTGGAAAAGCTGCCTGAAGGCGCGCACGTCGCCATTCCCAACGACCCCACCAACGGCGGTCGTGCCCTGCTCCTGCTGCAGCACGCGGGAGTGATCAGCCTGCATGAGGGCGCCGGCACCACTGCCTCGCGCCGTGACATCGCCGACAATCCGAAGAAGATCCGCATCCGCGAGCTGGAAGCCGCGATCCTGCCGCGGCTGCTCGATCAGGTCGACCTGGCGTTGATCAACACCAACTATGCGCTGGAAGCGGACCTGGACCCGGCCAAGGATGCGCTGGTGATCGAGGGTGCGGAGTCGCCTTACGTGAACATCCTGGTCACTCGCCAGGACAAGCGCGACGATCCGGCGCTGCAGAAACTGGTAGAGGCGCTGAAGAGCGAGGAACTGCGCGCCTTCATTCTGGAGAAGTACAAAGGTGCAGTACTGCCCGCGTTCTGATCTGCGCTCAGGGCCGGGTCAGGAGCTGCGCCAGTTGTGCCTGCAGCTTCTGCACCCGCAGCGGCGAGCGGATAAAGCCGCGCTGCTCGCCCGAGGGATCGAGTAGCGCCAGGTTGCCGCTGTGGTCGACGGTGTAGTTTTCCTGGCTGCTGTCGCCGGGGATGTAGGGAATTCCCAGCGCATTGGCAGCCTCCTGGATCTGCGCAGGCTCGCCGGTCAGCCCGATGAAACCGGCATCGAAGTAGCCCAGGTACTGCTTGAGCTGCGCTGGCGTATCGCGATGCGGATCGACGCTGACCATCACCACACGCAACTGCTCCCGTGCTTCGGCGGGCAAGTCGCCATGCAGCTGACGCAACTCGGCCAGCGTGGTCGGACAGATGTCCGGGCAGAAGGTGTAGCCGAAGAACACCAGCGTCCATTTCCCTTTCAGTTCATCCAGACGCTGCGGTTGGCCCTCCTGATCGGTCAGCTGCAGCGCCGGCATGCTGCGCGATTTCTGCAGCATGACAATGCCCGCATCCAGCAGCTCCGCCGGGTCAGCCTCACCCTTGCCGTTGAGCACCTTGTTTACCGTGAGTCCCAGTACAAGGGCGACACAGGCGATGAGGACGAAGACAGTCTTCTGGATTGAGGTCATGGAATGAACAGCAGGTAGTGGTCGACGAGCAGCGCGATGAACAGCAGAAACAGGTACCAGATACTGTACTTGAAGGTATTGATCGCAGCGTGCGGCTTGGCGTCACGGTACAGCACCCAGGCCCAGTGCAGGAAGCGCCCGCCGAGCAGCAGTGCAGCCGCGAGATAGAGCAGCCCGCTCATGTGGATGGCGAACGGCAGCAGGCTGACGGCCAGCAGCATGAAGGTGTACAGTAGGATGTGTACCTTGGTGTAGTGCTCGCCATGTGTCACCGGCAGCATCGGGATGTCCGCCTTGGCGTACTCCTCCTTGCGGTGGATCGCTAGCGCCCAGAAGTGCGGCGGTGTCCAGGCGAAGATGATCAGCACCAGCAACAGCGGCTCTGCCGACAGATGCCCGGTGACCGCAACCCAGCCGAGCAGCGGCGGCGCCGCGCCCGCCAGGCCGCCGATGACGATGTTCTGCGGTGTCGCACGCTTGAGGAAACCGGTGTAGATCACCGCGTAACCGAGCAGCGAGGCCAGGGTCAGCCAGGCCGCCAGCTCGTTGGTAAAGGTCAGCAACAGGGCCATTCCGGCCAGCGCCAGCACCAGCGCGAAGACCAGCGCCGCCACCGGCGAAACCCGCCCGGCCGTCACCGGACGCTTGTAGGTGCGCGCCATGATCGCGTCGATGCGCCGGTCCACCACGTGATTGACCGCCGCCGCCGCGCCGGCACAGAACGCGATGCCGAGATTGCCGAACAGCAGAACCGTCCAGGGCACCCCCGCGCGGGTGGCGAGAAACATGCCGACCAGCGAAGTGATCAGCATCAGCAGCACCACCCGCGGCTTGGTCAACTCCAGGTAGTCGCGCCAGCTGGCCGGCGCGGTACGCGCTTGAGTCGCAGTCGTCATGCTCTTCTCCTCGCTTCAGCCGCGGCTTGGTTGACCGGAAAGCGTCCAGTCGGCCTCGCCCGCAGTGGGTAGGGGTACGCGCAGGGCAGGCCTGCGCAGGCGATAGTTGATCAGTACAAGAACCAGCAACAGGGCAGCGCCGCCAGCGTTGTGCGCCACCGCCACCGCCAGCGGCAGATGCAGCAGCACATTGCTCAGGCCCAGACCGATCTGCAGCGCCAGCGCCGCCAGCAGTAGCCCGGCAAGGCGCGGCAGTCGGTTGCGCCAGAGCTGCCAGGCAAGCAGCAGCAGAACGGCACAGACCAGCAGTGCGCCCAGACGATGGCTCATGTGAATCGCGGTGCGCGCCTCGCCATAGAGCTGGCCGCCCAGATAGTTGGGGCCGACATGCTGGGCCAGATTGAAGCCACTGGCGAAGTCCATCTCCGGCCACCACTCACCATGGCAGGTCGGCAGATCGGTACAGGCGACCGCAGCGTAGTTGGCGCTGACCCAGCCTCCCAGCGCGATCTGGCCGATCACCAGCAGCAGTCCGACCCGCGCGACGACTCGAAGCACACGCGGCACCGCCGCCATCGCCGGAACCCGCCCGGAGAGGCGCACGCTCAGCAGGAACAGCAGTGACAGGGTCGCGAAGCCGCCGAGAAGGTGTGCGCTGACTATCTGCGGCCAGAGCTTGAGGGTCACCGTCCACATGCCGAAGGCTGCCTGGATGATGACAATTGCCAGCAACGCCAGCGGCAACTTCAAGGGTTGGCCAGGCTCGCGACGGCGGCGCAGTGCCTGCACGGCGAGGCCGAGAATGACCAGGCCCAACGCGCCAGCGAAGTAGCGATGAACCATCTCGTTCCAGCCCTTGATCACCTCCAGCGGCGCGTCTGGGAAACGCTCGGCCGCCAGCACCTGCTTGTGTTCGCTCATCGGCACACCGAGGAAGCCGTAGCAACCAGGCCAGTCGGGACAGCCCAGGCCGGCATGGGTAAGCCGGGTGTAGGCGCCCAGCAGCACCACCACTACGGCCAGCACCGTGGCGAACAGTGCCAGGCGAAATCCGGGTCGACTCATCGATAGCTCTCCTGTTCAGCCGATGCGCGACAGTTTCAGCAGCAGCTGCAGATCCTTGAGAATCGCGCGGCCGCTGGCGCTGACGTCGTAGCGCAGGACCAGATTGCCCAGCGGATCGACGATCCACAGCGCAGGCGTATCGCCTTCGGCCTCGCTGCGATAGGCCTGGGTGTCCAGCAGGTAACGCCCCAACTGCGGGTATTCGCGTTGCAGAGTCGCCTCATAGTCGTCAGCCAACGGCTCGCTGATCGCCAGGGCATGGCTGGCGCGGGCGGTTTCGCGGTTCAGTCCGATCTGGATCTGTCGAGCCAGGTAGACCAACTGACGGCAATCCTCGGCACAGGTCCGCGGCGCGGTCACCAACAGCTGCCAACGCTTCTCGTCGGCCTGCACCCCGAGATCGCCACGGGTGCTGCCGTCACCGATCAGCTCGCCATGATAGGTACGCGTTTCCGGCACCCAGAAACGCCACTGGTACATCGCACTGGCGAGCACCATAGGGCCGAGGACGATCGCCAGGAGCGCCAGCAGCAGCCAGCGGCCGCGCCGCGAAGGTGGCGCGTCATTCACGCTCAGGGCCGGATTCATCATTGTTGTTCTCCCGTGCGTTGTGAATTCCGAGGTAGATGAACAGACAGAGCAGGGCGATCGCCAAGGCGAACCACTGCAGGGCATAACCAAGGTGCTTTTCAGGTGCCATCGAGACCACCGGCCAGTCCGCCTGCAACGCAGCAGGACCGGGCTCCAGACGCAGCTCGTAGGCCAGTCCGCTGCGCTGCAGCTGGGCCCAGAGGCGCTCCGGCTCGACCTGGGTCACCAGTCGCGGCCACCCTGCGTCAATCCGCTCCGGCTGCAGACGCAGCGGCTTGCCCAACGGCACCTGGACCCAGGCATACAGACTCACCAGACCTTCAGGAGTGCTGAACACCGGTCGACTGCGTCGGTCCGGCCAGGGCTGCCAGCCGCGATTGACCAGTAGCCAGCGGCTGCTCGGCTCGTCGAAGAACGGCTGCAACAACTCGACGCCGACCTGGCCATTGCGTGTGCGATTGTCCAGCAGCAGGCTGTGCGTAGGATCGAAGCGCCCCTGGATGTGCACCCGGCGATAGGCCATGTCGGCCTCGTTCAGCAGCGTGTCCACATCGACCGGTGCGGCTTCGCGGCGGGTTTCGAACAGTTCGGTAAGAGCGCGTTTCTCGTCAGCGCGGGTGAGCTGCCAGTAGCCAAGCCAGAGCAGGCAGGGAAACAGTACCAACACCACCAGCGAAGGCATCCAGCCCGGACGAAAGCGGCTCATGGGTGCCCCGCCAACGAATGCCGAAGCTCGCGCACCGCTATCGTCCTGCCGCTGCGCGCGGCCGTCGTGCGCCTGCCTATACTGCATTGCATCCACATCCCCCGGAGTCACCCCATGCTGAAACTGGCGATCGTCCTCTTGCTGCTGGCCATGTGCGCCAGCCTGTTCAGCGGCCTGTTCTTCCTGGTCAGGGACGAAGGCCGTTCTGCACGCCTGGCCAATTCACTCACGTTGCGCGTGGTCCTCGCCGGCCTGATCGTTGCCCTTCTCGTCTGGGGCTTCCACTCAGGTCAGCTGCTGATTCCCGGCGCTGCCTGAGCCGCTCAGAGTACGTAGACGAAGACGAACAACATCAGCCAGACCACATCGACGAAGTGCCAATACCAGGCCGCCGCCTCGAAGCCGAAATGCTGCTCGCCGGTGAAGTGCCCGCGCAGAACCCGTACCAACATGACCGTGAGGATCAGCGCACCAATGGTGACGTGGGCGCCGTGAAAGCCGGTGAGCATGAAGAAGGTCGCGCCATAGATGCCCGAACCCAGGGTCAGCCCCAGCTCGGTGTAGGCATGTATGTATTCCTCGATCTGCAGCACCAGGAAGGCGGCACCCAGCAGCACGGTGAGTGCCAGCCAGAGTTTCAGCGGGCCGCGCTTGTCCTTGCGCAGGGCGTGGTGGGCGAAGGTCAGGGTGAAGCTCGAGGTCACCAGCAGGATGGTATTGATCAGCGGCAGACCCCAGGCGCTGATGACGCCGCTGGGCGCGGGGAACTGCTTGGGATCGGGCGTATCGAGCATCGGCCAGGTGTACTCGAAGCCCGGCCAGAGCATGTTGGCGATGCCCTTGTCGCCTTCGCCGCCGAGCCAGGGGCCGGCCCAGTAGCGGATGTAGAAGAGCGCGCCGAAGAAGGCGGTGAAGAACATCACTTCCGAGAAAATGAACCAGGTCATACCCCAGCGGAAGGAGCGGTCCATCTGTGGACTGTAGAGTCCGGTGCGGCTTTCCTTGACCACGTTGCCGAACCAGCCGAACAGCATGTAGGCGACGAACAGCGCGCCGACGAAGAAGATCAGCGGTCCGCTCGACTCGTCGCGGCCGGCCTTGAGATCGTTGAGCCAGCTGCCGAGCCCGTAGAAGGTGATCAGCAGGCCGAGGGTGGCGATGATCGGCCACTTGCTCTGGGCGGGAACGTAGTACTGCTCGTGGTTTGTCATTTTTATCTCCTTACCGGCCAGCCAGTTCGGCCGGCGGTGTACGCGCAGTGATATCGAACAGGGTGTAGGCCAAGGTCAGATGGTGTACATCCTTGGGCAGATCGCGGTCGACGATGAAGCGCACCGGCATCTCGATGGTCTCTCCCGGCTGCAGCACCTGCTGGGTGAAACAGAAGCACTCGGTCTTGTGGAAGTACGCGGCAGCCCGGGCCGGCGCCACGCTGGGCACCGCCTGGGCGCTCATCGGCTGGTCGGTCGGGTTATGGGCGATGAAAAGCATTTCCATGCTCGCGCCGGGATGCACTTCCATCTCGTCGCTCATCGGCTCGAAGCGCCAGACCATGCCGGCGGCGTTGGTCGAGAGAAACTGCACGCGCACGCTGCGCGCTTCGTCCACCACCTGAGCGCCGCCGTAAGCGCCGGCAGTCTTGCCGTTGATGCCGAACGCCTGGCACATCACCTCGTAGAGCGGCACCAGGGCGAAACCGAAGCCGAACATCAGCACCACCAGCAACAGCAGGTAGCGCACCAGCCGCGCGGTGGAAATGGACTCAGCCATGCGACGGACCTGCACGATGTTCGTGCTCATCGGTCATGTCCGGCGGAGTACTGAAGGTGTGATAAGGCGCCGGCGACGGCACGCTCCACTCCAGCCCTTCGGCGCCATCCCAGGGTTTGGCCGATGCCGGACGACCGCCGAGGATGCACTTGATGACGATGAACAGGAACAACAGCTGGGTGACCCCGAACATGAAGGCACCGATGCTGGAGACCATGTTGAAGTTGGCGAACATCATGTTGTAGTCGGGAATACGCCGCGGCATGCCAGCCAGGCCGACAAAGTGCATCGGGAAGAACGCCAGGTTCATGCCGACGAAGCTCATCCAGAAATGCAGCTTGGCCAGGGTCTCGTCGTACATGTGGCCGGTCCACTTCGGCAGCCAGTAATAGGCCGAGGCGAAGATGCCGAAGATCGCACCGGGCACCAGCACGTAGTGGAAGTGCGCCACCACGAAGTAGGTGTCGTGGTACTGGAAGTCCGCCGGAGCGATCGCCAGCATCAGCCCGGAGAAGCCGCCGATGGTGAACAGGATGACGAAGGCCACCGAGAACAGCATCGGTGCCTCGAAGGTCATCGAACCCTGCCACATGGTGCTGACCCAGTTGAACACCTTCACCCCGGTCGGCACCGCGATCAGCATGGTCGCGTACATGAAGAACAATTCGCCGGTCAGCGGGATGCCGACGGTGAACATGTGGTGCGCCCAGACGATGAACGAGAGGAAGGCAATCGCCGCGGTGGCGTAGACCATCGAGGTGTAGCCGAACAGCGGCTTGCGACTGAAGGCCGGAATGATCGCGCTGACCGCACCGAAGGCGGGCAGGATCATGATGTACACCTCGGGGTGACCGAAGAACCAGAACACATGCTGGAACAGCACCGGATCACCACCACCAGCGGCGCTGAAGAAGCTGGTACCGAAGTGGATATCCATCAGCATCATGGTCACCACCCCGGCCAGCACCGGCATTACCGCGATCAGCAGGAAGCCGGTGATCAGCCAAGTCCAGACGAACAGCGGCATCTTCATCAGCGTCATGCCGGGGGCACGCAGGTTGAGGATGGTAGCGACCACGTTGATCGCCCCCATGATCGAACTGATGCCCATCAGGTGGACGGCAAGAATGAAGAAGGTCACCGACTCCGGTGCATAGGTGGTCGACAGCGGCGCATAGAAGGTCCAGCCGAAGTTCGGACCGCCCCCCTCCATGAACAGCGTGCTGACCAGCAGACCGAACGCCGCCGGCAGCAGCCAGAAGCTGAAGTTGTTCATCCGCGGCAGGGCCATGTCCGGCGCGCCGATCATCAGCGGGATCATCCAGTTGGCCAGGCCGACGAACGCCGGCATCACCGCACCGAAGACCATGATCAGGCCGTGCATGGTGGTCATCTGGTTGAAGAACTCCGGCTGCACGATCTGCAGGCCCGGCTGGAACAGCTCGGCGCGGATGACCATGGCCATCGAGCCGCCGAGCAGGAACATGGCAAAGCTGAACCACAGGTACATCGAGCCGATGTCCTTGTGGTTGGTCGTCAGCAGCCAGCGTGACAGGCCCTTGGCAGGGCCGTGGTGATGGTCATGCCCGGTCGCGGCATGCGAATCGATCACTGCACTCATCTCGCCCTCTCCTATTCCTGAGCCTGCTTGAAGGTCAACACGTCTTTGGGGGTGACCATGTCACCGACGTTGTTGCCCCATGCGTTGCGTTCGTAGGTGATGATCGCGGCGATGTCGACTTCGGACAGCTGCTTGCCGAACGCCGCCATGGCGGTTCCGGGCTTGCCGTTGACCACGATACCGATGTGTTCGGCGACTGGCCCTACGGCGATCGGCGACCCCTTGAGGGCCGGGAACATCGGCGGCAGGCCTTCGCCTCCAGCCATGTGGCAGGCGGCGCAGGCGGTCTGATAGGCCTTCTCGCCACGCGCCATCAGCTCTTCCATCGTCCAGTCCTTGCTGGTCAGCTCCTTCAGCGCCAGCGCCTGTTCCTTGCGCTCGGCCAGCCAGACGGCGAAGTCTTCCTTGCTCTTGACCTCGACCACCACCGGCATGAAGCCATGATCCTTGCCGCACAGCTCGGTGCACTGGCCGCGGTAGATGCCCGGTTCGTCGATACGCGTCCAGGATTCGTTGACGAACCCGGGAATGGCGTCCTTCTTCACCGCCAGCGCCGGCACCGCCCAGGAATGGATGACGTCGGCAGCGGTGATCAGGAAGCGCACCTTGGTGCCGACCGGGATCACCAGCGGTTCGTCGACTTCGAGCAGGTAGTGCTCTCCCTTGGGCGCGCGGTTGTCGATCTGCGCCCGCGGTGTAGCCAGGTTGCTGAAGAACTCGACATCCTGGCCCAGGTATTTGTAGTGCCACTTCCACTGGTAGCCGGTGACCTGGATATCCAGTTCCGGCTCGGAGGTGTCGTAGATATGGATCAGCGTGCGCGTAGCCGGGACCGCCATGCCGATCAGAATCAGCAACGGAATCACCGTCCAGAGAATTTCGACGCGAGTGTTTTCGTGGAAGTGGGCCGGTTTCTGTCCGGTCGAGCGACGATGCATCAGCATCGACCAGAACATCACGCCGAACACCAGGACGCCTATGACTACACAGATCCAGAAGATCGTCATGTGCAGATCGAAGACCGTCCGACTGACTTCCGTGACGCCCGGCGTCATGTTGACCGTCCAGTCGGCGTGCACGGCGCCGGCCATCAGCCACAGAAGGATGCCCATCCAGACACGTGGATGTCGCTGCATTGCGGGTTCCCCTTATCTTTCTTGTTATCCCGCCGGCTATGCCTGCGGCCAAGGGAGCGGCTGCCGATAATGCTGGCCGTCTGCCGAAACCCTGAACCTGCCACAGCAGTCCGGTTCCATCAGGTAACGCCTATCGCTTTCGGAGTAGTGCTTGCCTATCGCCTGGGCAGTATAGACAGCCCGGTCAACCTAGCAATTCACTCGGAATAATGATTTTCCAAGCGACCTGCCTCTACTTGTTATAGCCAGCCTCGATAAAAGCGTGGGGATTATTCCCAACCCGTCTTGGCGACCCTGCTCCAGCGACTAAGGTGTTCTCCTGTCCGCAGCATCGGAAATTCGCCATGAATACGCCCGCGCTCAGAGCGCTGATCCAGCAGGCGCAGTCACGCATTGGCGCCCGGGAGCAACTGACGCAACATATCGAACAGCGACGAACCCAGCTGCACCGCAGCATACGGCTCGATGAGGGTGACGCCGACCGCTTGCTCGGCGGTTTCGTCAGCGCCTATGTGGAACAGGTGCCGGAGCTGCTCGAGGCGGCCGACGAGGTGGCGCGCGAGGCTGGAATCGAGGCGCGACTCAAGCCGGTACTGCGTCTGGCCCAGGGTTTCTTTCTGACCCAGAACGGTGACGCGGTCGCTGACGACCTGATCGGCCTGCTCGACGAGTCCTATCTGGCCCACCGCCTGATCGAGGAGATCAATGATCGCTACATCACCTACCTGGGCCAGCCACTGATTCCACTGGACACCACCCTGGCCAACCTCATCGCCCATCAGCTGATCGGCGAAGAGTGCGCCAACCGCCTGGATGCCCAGGTCGAGGACATCGTTGCCGGTCTGCTGGATGAACAGGCCTTCAGCGAACCATCGGTGCGCGAGTATCGCGAGCGCCTGTCCAATCCGCGCACCCTGGCCGCCTGGAAGCGCTGGCCGTGCCTGTCACGCCAGCTCGGCGTGGATCTGCAGCTCAATGCCCAGACGATTCCGGGCTGACCGCGGCGGCAGCCTCGCCCGCCGGCGCCGCCCGCAACTTTTCGTTCTTGCGCAGGCCGCGCAGATTCATGCCGGCGAGACAGAACTGCAGCAGCACCAGTGCCCAGGCCTCCCGGGGCCAGCCCCAGAGGACCCAGAGCAGGTTGCTCAGCAGAAAGCAGACGAAGCCGATCATCCGCCGTCGCGGCTTGAGTGAACCGATCAGCCAGGCGGCCAGCACGGTGGTGACCATCGCCGGCCACTGCAACAGATCGATCAGATCCAAATGCCCCTCCCACTGCCGGTAACCGAACAGAGCCATGGGCAGCCGACGAGATGGATAGTTCCGCCTTCCAGGCCGTTCTATGGTTCCGACAGCAAGGCTCGAAAGCGGCAGCGAGTCGCCCGACACATCCCTCACCCGCCTTCGGCACCCGCTCCCGGCGGGAGAGGGAAAAGCGTGCATGCCTGAAGCTCTGCCAACGCCTACACCGCGCCATCGCCCCACAGCTGTCCTTCTCCCTGCGGGAGAAGGTGGCGCACCGCGCCGGATGAGGGTTGGCTGGTGCTGCAGGGAACTCGGCGCGGCCTGATCCGGCAGCCGCAGCGAGTCGCCTGACACATCCCTCTCCCGGAGGTAGTGGGAAAAGCCGTACATGCTTGAAGCTTTGCATGACAACCACACCCGCCGTCGCCCCACAGCTGTCCGTCTCCCTCCGGGAAACGCACAACTGTGGCCAGAAAAGCCCTAGATCAGGCTCAGTTGCTGCCCCGGCGGGGCGAACAGGCTGCAGTCCAGACCGTCGTCCTCGAAGCGCCGGGCAAAGCCAAGACGCCGCGCCGCCAGGGAGAAACGCTGGGCCAGCAGATCGGCGAAATGCCCCTCGCCACGCATGCGCTTGCCGAAGCGACTGTCGTTGGCCTTGCCGCCGCGGCACTGGCGGATCAGGCTCATCACGTGCTCGGCGCGCGCCGGGAAGTGCTGCGCCAGCCACGCCTCGAACAGCTCGGCGATTTCCAGCGGTAGGCGCAGCAGAACGTAACCAGCGGACTCGGCGCCGGCCCCGCGCGCCGCCTCGAGCATGCGCTCCAGCTCCATGTCGTTGATCGCCGGGATCATCGGCGCGCAGAGCACGTCCACCGGCACACCCGCCTCGTGCAGCACACGCATGGCGCGCAGGCGCGCCACGGGCGAGGCGGCGCGCGGCTCCATCACTCGCTTGAGCTCGTCATCCAGGGTGGTCAGGCTGAAGGCGATCCGCACCAGGCGTTGCTGCGCCAGCGGCACCAGCAGGTCGAGATCACGCAGGATCAGGCTGCTCTTGGTGATGATGTGCACAGGGTGGCGATAGCGCAGCAGTATTTCCAGCGCCCTGCGCGTCAGCCGCTGTTCGCGCTCGATCGGCTGGTAGGCGTCGGTGTTGATGCCCAGCGCGATCGGTTGCGGAACGTAGCCCGGCTTGCTCAGCTCGACCTCGAGGCGGTCGGCCAGATTGCTCTTGGCGATCAATCGGGTTTCGAAGTCGATGCCCGGCGACATGTCCCAGTAGGCGTGGCTCGGTCGGGCGAAGCAGTAGATGCAGCCGTGCTCGCAGCCGCGATAGGGATTCACCGAACGGTCGAAGCCGACGTCCGGCGACTGGTTGCGGGTGATGATCGTGCGCGCCTGCTCGCTGCGCACCTCGGTGGCACGCGTGGGCGGCACTTCCTGATGCCAGCCGTCGTCCTCGGCAACGCTCAGGTGCGGGGCGAAGCGATTGTGCGGGTTGCTGGCGGTGCCGCGGCCACGCACGGCCTTGGTCGGATTCGACATGAATATAGGCTCCGGCAAATACTGTTCATATATACAGTATTTGCCGGGCCAAGGCAGCGCCCTTCGATCAACTGCGGCTGACTACCGCCTCGCTCTGCGCCAGCTCCGCCAGTTTCTGCCCGGCCCCCTGCAGCAGACGCCAGAGCAGCGGCGGCAACTGGTCCGGGTCGAGGCTGTCGATCAGGTTCTTCACCGCCAGCCCCAGTTCGGTATCGCCCTCGATGACCAGACGGCGGCGGAAGAACAGCGTATCCGGGTCTTCCTGGCGGCTGGCCAACAGCAGGAACTCGCGCCAGTTGCCGCTGATGCGCACGTCGGCCTCGGCCTGGCGGGCGATGCGCAGGCGGCCATGGCTCTGGGTGAGGAACCAGCCCAGCCCCAGGTCGGGAATGCACAGCTGCAGCCAGCGCCCGTCGAGTATGTCGAAAGCGCCGTCGGCCAGGGGCTCGGCGAACAGACGGTTGAGACTGGCTTCCAGGCTCAACCGCTGCATGGCGAAAGGCAGGTGGGCAAGCAGCGGCAGCAGGCGGTCACCGGCGCCGAACAGCAGGGCAGTGGGCTTCAGCACAGTCCGGCCTCCTCGGCCCGCAGCATGCCGGGGCGGCCATGCCAGTAGCCGTTGCAGCCATCCACCGCCAGCGGCGGCAGGCCGCCCTTGCGCACGGCATCGAAGGCCGCGATCACCTCGTCCATGCCCTGTGCCCGCGGGCTCAGGCGCAGGATGTCGGCGCCGCTGGCGGCCAGCTGGTCATAGTCGGCGAGCAGGTTGCTGACGCTGGCGGAGAGCGTCTGGATGCCGTTGAGGGTAAACAGCGCCTCGCCTTCCTGACTGTGCAGGGCGATGCCTTCGGGATAGTTCAGGCAGCAGAACTCGCAGTCGTCCTTGGGCCGGTTCTCCGCGCGCGCAGTGAAGCAGCGCGCCGAGTAGGCCAGCGGCAGATGGCCGTAGGCGAACACCTCCAGTTGCGGGCGCTGGAGGCCGAGCTCTTCAAGCTGGTTCAGCGCGCTGCGAATCAGTGCACCGGAGCACTCCACCGGCGGTACCCAGCGGTCCATGCCGCAGGTCGCCAGCTCCGCCAAGGCATGTCCGTTGTAGAGATTCAGCGCCGGTCCGGCGACGAAGGGCCGGTCGCGTTCAGCCAGGAAATGCACCGCCGCCATGTCGTTGGCCTCGACGCGAATCTCGCCGTTCTCACACAGGCGCTTGAGGCTGGACAGCTCGGAGGCCGCCTCGACCAGCGCCAGGCCGGACAGCACGATCTCGGCACCGCTGGCCTCGCGCATCTCGCGGGCCAGGCCCAGCCAGTCGTCCAGCGACAGCGCACGGCGCTTGGAGCAGACCGTCTCGCCCAGGTAGATGACGTCCAGCGGCTGGGTCGCCATCTGCGCATAGAAGTCCATCAGGGTGTTGCGATCCCAGTAGAACAGTACCGGGCCGAGGCTCAGTTGCATGGCGTTCACCTCACTGCCAGGAACGGTGGTAGGCACCCAGGGTGGTCTGGCTGCCTTCGGAAAGACCCGCCAGTGCCTGGCGCCAGTGGTTCTGCACGGCGAAGCCTGCGGGCGCGCGGCGGTAGGCATCCAGCGCCTCGCGCCAGACCCGGGTGACCTGCTCGACATAGGCCGGGCTGCGCTGGCGGCCTTCGATCTTCACCGCGCTGACGCCGATGGCGGCCAGCTCCGGGATCAGATCCAGGGTGTTCAGGCTGGTCGGTTCCTCCAGGGCATGGAAGCGCTGGCCGTTGACCATGAAGCGGCCCTTGCACAGGGTCGGATAGCCGGCTGCCTCGCCCTCGCTGTAGCGGTCGATCAGCACCCCGTTGAGGCGCGAACTCAGCCCGGCGGCGTCCTGTTCCCAGCGCACCGCCTTGGCCGGCGAACAGACGCCGCACAGATTGGGCGACTCGCCGGTGAGATAGGACGACAGATGACATCGGCCCTCGGCCATGATGCACAGGCTGCCGAAGGCAAAAACTTCGATCGGCACCGGACTCTTCGCCGCCACCTGCTTCACCTGGGCCAGCGACAGCACCCGCGGCAGCACCGCGCGACGAATGCCGTAGCGTTGCTGGTAGAAGCTCAACGCGGCGGCATTGGTCGCCGAGCCCTGCACCGACAGATGCAAATTGAGGTTCGGATGCCGGCGACTGGCGTAGGCCAGCACGCCCGGGTCGGCAGCGATCAGCGCATCGACACCGATTTCGGCGGCATGATCGACGGCGCGCTGCCAGCGCGCCCAGCCGTCCGGCTGGGCATAGGTATTGACCGCCACGTAAAGCTGCCGGCCCTGCTGGCGGATCAGCTCTATGCCGTTCTGCAGCTGCTTCTCGTCGAGGTTGAGGCCGGCGAAATGACGGGCGTTGGTGTCGTCGCGAAAACCGACGTAGATGGCGTCGGCGCCCTGGCGCAGGGCAGCCTTGAGCGCGGGCAGGCTACCTGCCGGGCAGACCAGTTGCATCGAAGCACTCCTTTGGGCCGGTCAGGCCGGCAGCTTCGGCCGCACAGTGCGGCACGGGGTTCGGCGGAGAAAGCGCAAGCCTACGCAGACGCACAGGCCCACCCCTTGACCGGCATCAAGGGGTCAGTGCAGCAGCGCCGCGAAGGGCAGGAAGTCGACCGCCGCACCGGCCTCGAAGGTACGGCCAGCCTCGACCAGCGCCAGGCCTTCGGCCCAGCTGGCCGCCAGCAGCATCGCCGAGCCCTGGCGTGGATGGATCAGCACCCTGCTGCTGCCGTCAGCGGCGGGCTCGATCCGTGCGCGCAGGTACTGCCGTCGCGGATTGGCGCGCATCCAGTCAAAACCCGCAACCAGCCGCAGCGGCCGCACCGCAACCTCGGCAACACCCTGGGCGCGCAGCAGGAACGGTCGCGCCACCACCAGCGCGGTGACCAGCGCCGCCGCAGGGTTGCCCGGCAGGCCGATCCACGGCTTGCCACCCACCTCGCCAAAGGCCAGCGGCTTGCCCGGCTGCATCGCCAGACGCCACAGATGCAGGCTGCCCAGCTCGCGGATGGCGCTCTTGAGGTGATCCTCCTCACCGACGGAGACCCCGCCGGAGGTGATCAGCAGGTCCCACTCCGAGGCCGCCAGGCTCAGCGCATCGCGGCTGGCCGCCAGCTCGTCGGCGAGCACCTCGTAGTCGTGCACCTCCAGCCCCAGGCCGCGCAGCAGCGCGCCGATGCTGTAGCGATTGGCGTTGTAGATCTGCCCCGGCGCCAGCACCTGGCCCGGCTCGCGCAGTTCGTCACCGCTACTGAGCAGGCCGACCCGCAAGCGCCGATGCACCGGCACCCGCGCCAGGCCAAGGCTGGCCAGCAGCCCGAGATCCTGCGGGCGCAGGCGCTGTCCGGCGGCCAGCACCGGCTCGCCGCGGCGCAGCTCCTCGCCGCGGCGGCGGACATGGCTGCCGGGTTCGCTGGCCGGCAGGCGCACGCTGTCTCCCAGCGCCTCGCAGACCTCCTGGGCGATGACACTGTCGGCACCCTGCGGCAACGGCGCGCCGGTGAAGATGCGCATGGCATGCCCGGCGGGCAGGCGCTGCTCGGCGCCATCGCCAGCCGCCACCCTCCCGGCCAACGGCAGCACGCCGCCCTGGGGCAGATCGGCCTGGCGCAGGGCGTAGCCGTCCATGGCGCTGTTGTCCCAGCGCGGCAGGTCGAAGGGCGCAACGATGGGCTCGGCCAGGACCCGACCGAGCGCCTGCTCGAGACCCACCGATTCGACCGCGGGCGGCGCCGGCGCCCGCTGCAGCAGCTCGGCAATCGCCTCGTCCACCGGCAGCAGGCGGTCACTCGGGGTGCCGCAATCGCAGCCCTTCATGCCCGGCTCCCGCACGCCTGCACGGCGCGCTCGGGCAGCCGCTTGAGATGCGCCACGAAGTTGCAGGGACGGGTTCGGCTGTCCAGCTGCGGCCGCAACAGATGCACCCAGCCGGTACGACAGGCGCCGGGTGAGCCGGGCAGACAGCAGACCAGGGTGGCGTTGGCCAGCCCGGCCAGGGCGCGCGACTGCATCATCGCCGTGCCGATCTCGCCCAGCGAGACCTGGCGGAACAGCTCGCCGAAGCCTTCGACCTGCTTGTCCAGCAGGGGCGCGACCGCCTGCGGCGTGTTGTCCCGCGCGGTGAAGCCGGTACCGCCGGTGAGGATCACCACCTGTACCAACGGGTCGGCGATCCACTGCGAGAGGCGCGCGCGAATCTGGTAGATGTCGTCAGTGACGATCGCTCGCTCCACCAGCGCATGACCATCGGCCTCGAGCAGCTCGATCAGGGTCTGGCCGGAGGTATCGGTAGCCAGGGTGCGGGTGTCGCTGACCGTGAGTACGGCGATGCGCAGGGATTGGAAGGCCTGCTCGGCAAGATGGCCCATGGGCGCTCCTCAGGGAAAGTGTTGCCGCGAGCCTGCGGCGCGGGCCGCTGTGGCGCCATTCCCCGGTGGAGGTACCCCCGCCCGGGCGGCAGGCCGCGACGACTCGATCAGCCCGCGGCGTGCCAGGCGCCGCTCTTGCCGCCGTGCTTCTCAAGCAGGCGCAGCTGCTCGATGCACATGCCCGGATCGACAGCCTTGCACATGTCGTAGAGCGTCAGCGCGGCGACGCTGGCCGCGGTCAGCGCCTCCATTTCCACGCCTGTCTGCCCCGCCAGCCGGCAGCGCGCGCGGATGCGTACCGCGTCCGGCTCCTCGGCGAACAGCGCCACGCTGACCTGGCTCAGCGCCAGCGGATGACACAGCGGGATCAGCTCGGCGGTGCGCTTGGCTGCCTGAATGCCGGCAATCCGCGCCACGGCGAAGACGTCGCCCTTGGCGTGCCCGCCCTGCTGGATCAGCTGCAGCGTCTGCGGCTGCATGCGCACTCGCGCCTCGGCCAGCGCTTCACGCTGCGCAAGCGGCTTGTCGCCGACATCGACCATGTGCGCATGGCCGGCGGAATCCAGATGAGTCAGCACGAAAGCCTCCAGGATCAAGCGAAATAGTGCTGCAGCCTGATCCTTGGCGAGCGAGCGCACCACTCTCCTTGGAGGTATGTCGCGGCGGCCGATTTGCTTGCGTTCGATCAAGGAGCCCGCATCCGCCGTGGGGGATTCTCGGTCCTGAGAATGCGCGCTGCGCAGGAGGAATCAGCCATGTTGAGGATCAGTCACTACCTGCGCAGCCTGGCGGGCGAAAGCCCGCCGCCGCGCAGCGCCAAACCTGGCAGCACGCGCCCGCCGGTGGTGATCTGGAACCTGCTGCGGCGCTGCAACCTGACCTGCCGGCACTGCTACGCCACCTCGGCCGACAGCGAGTTCCGCGACGAGCTGGACACCGCCGAAGCGCTCAAGGTGATCGACGACCTGCATGCCGCCGGCGTGCGCGTGCTGATCCTCTCCGGTGGCGAGCCGCTGCTGCGCGAGGACATCTTCGAGCTTTCCGATTACGCCCGCGACAAGGGCTTCTATGTCGCCCTGTCGAGCAACGGCACCCTGATCGACGAACAGAACATCGCGCGCATCGCCGCCGCCCGCTACGACTACGTCGGTATCAGCATCGACGGCCTGGAAGAGGTGCATGACCACTGGCGCCGACTCAAGGGCAGCTTCGCCGCGTCCATGCACGCCATCGACCTGTGCCGCGCGCGTAACATCCGCGTCGGCCTGCGCACCACCCTGACCCAGTACAACCACACCCAACTGCCGGCTCTGCTCGAACTGATGCGCACGCATGACGTGCAGAAGTTCTACCTCTCGCACCTCAACTACAGCGGTCGTGGCAAGCGCAGCCGCAAGGCCGACGCCCATGCGCAGATGACCCGCGACGCCATGTGGCTGATCTTCGAGCGCGCCTGGCAGGACATCCAGGAGGGCCGCGACAGCGATTTCGTCAGCGGCAACAACGACGCCGACGCCGTCCTCCTGCTGCAGTGGGCCGAACAGCGCCTGCCGCAGCAGCGCGACCGGCTCGAGCAGCTGCTGCGCGAGTGGGGTGGCAACGCCTCCGGCGCCGGCATCGCCAACATCGACAACATCGGCGACGTGCACCCGGACACCTACTGGTGGCAGCACTGCGTCGGCAACGTCCGCCGCCAGTCCTTCCGTGACCTCTGGCTGGACCACCCCGACCCGCTGCTGCTGCGCCTGCGCCAGCACCCGCGCGCCATCGGCGGCCGCTGCGGGCAGTGCCGCTGGCTGGGCATCTGCAATGGCAACACCCGCACCCGAGCCTGGGCCGAGGGCGACCTCTGGGCCGAAGACCCCGGCTGCTACCTGACCGACGAAGAGATCGGTCTGCCGGCGCCCCTGCGCATTCCCTGCGCTGCCGTCTGACTACCGTGCCGCCAGCCCGCGCAGACGGGCGGCAGGACCTGATGAGAACCAAGGAGTCGCCATGCAACAGCCGCTCACCCTACCCGCCGCGCTGCAGTCACAGCTGCTGCCTGGTGAAGTCGCCCTGGTCGGCGCCGGTCCCGGCGATCCGAGTCTGCTTACCCTGCGCGCCTGGAGCCTGCTGCAGCAGGCCGACGCCGTGGTCTTCGATCGCCTGGTCAGCGAGCAACTGATGCAGTTGCTGCCGGGACACTGCGCGCGCCACTACGTCGGCAAGGCCAGCGGCTACCACAGCCTGCCGCAGGAGCAGATCAACCAGCTGCTGGTCGACCTGGCTCGCCAGGGTCTGCGGGTGGTACGGCTCAAGGGTGGCGACCCGTTCATCTTCGGCCGCGGCGCCGAAGAGCTGGAGTTCCTGCTGGAACACGGCATCGATTGCCAGGTGGTCCCGGGCATCACCGCCGCCGCCGGCTGCAGCGCCTATGCCGGCATCCCGCTGACCCACCGCGACCTGGCGCACTCCTGCCAGTTCATCACCGGCCACCTGCAGCGCGACGGCGCCCTCGACCTGCCCTGGGACAGCCTCGCCGATGCCGCCAAGACCCTGGTGTTCTACATGGGCCTGGCCAGCCTGGAGGAAATCTCGCGCAACCTGATCGCTGCCGGCCTGGCGCCGGATACCCCCGCGGCGCTGATCGGCCAGGGCGCCCGCGCCGACCAGCAGGTGGTGCGCGGCACCCTCGCCGAGCTGCCGCAGCTGGCGCGTGACAACCAGCTGGCCACCCCGGTGCTGACGGTGATCGGCAAGGTGGTCGGTCTGTTCGCCGAGCAGCAGATCGAATTCCCGGCGCGCCTGCGCGCGCCGCGCACGGTGTTCAAGGAGGCCTCATGCGGCTGAATCTCGCCCTTATCCTGCTGGTCGCCGCCGTGCCGGTGGCGACCTCGGTGGCACTGGAACAGGCCGTGCCCCACGCCGGGCAGCCCGCCGCGGCCGCCTCCGCAGACGCCACGGCCGAGGCGCTCTACCAGCAACACTGCCAGCGCTGCCACGGCCAGGACCGCCTCGGCGGTGCCGGCCCGGCGCTGCTGCCCGAGAGCCTGGCGCGGATCAAGCCGGAGGAAGCCCGCAGCGTCATTCGCGACGGTCGCCCGGCCAGCCAGATGGCCGCCTACAAGACGCTACTCGACGAGGCGCAGATCGCCGCGCTGAGCGACTACCTGTACCGCCCAGCAGCCGTGCCGCCGACCTGGAGCGACGCCGACATCCGCGCCAGCCACCGCCCGCTGGCCGATCTTGCCAGCCTGCCGGACACACCACAGCACGACGCCGACCCGCTCAACCTGTTCGTGGTGGTGGAAGCCGGCGACCACCACGTGACCATCCTCGACGGCGACCGCTTCGAGCCGCTGGCACGCTTTGCGTCGCATTTCGCCCTGCATGGCGGGCCGAAGTTCTCCCCCGACGGTCGTTTCGTCTACTTCGCCTCGCGCGATGGCTGGGTCAGCCAGTACGACCTGCACAACCTGCGCATGGTCGCCGAGGTGCGCGCCGGGCTGAACACGCGCAACCTGGCGGTGAGCAACGATGGCCGCTGGGTGCTGGTGGGCAACTACCTGCCGGGCAACCTGGTGCTGCTCGATGCCCGCGACCTGAGCCTGCGCCAGGTGATTCCGGCGCAGGCCGCGGATGGCACGCCGTCGCGGGTCAGCGCGGTCTACACCGCGCCGCCGCGAGGCAGTTTCGTGGTCGCGCTGAAGGACGTGCGCGAAGTCTGGGAACTGTCCTACGCCGGCAGCAGCGACGACAGCCCGCCGCTCGAACCGCGGCGCATCGCTGCGCGCGATTTTCTCGACGACTTCTCCTTCACCCCCGACTACCGCCAGTTGCTGGCCACCTCGCGCCAGGCCCACGGCGGTCAGGTGATCGACCTGGACAGCGGCGAAGCGATCACCGACATCCCGCTGCCGGGCATGCCGCATCTGGGCTCGGGGATCTACTGGAAGCGCAACGGAGAGTGGGTGTTCGCCACGCCCAACGTCAGCCAGGGGCTGATCTCGGTGCTCGACCCCAAGACCTGGACACTGATCAAGGAAATTCCCACCGAGGGCCCGGGCTTCTTCATGCGCAGCCATGCCAACTCACGCTACGCCTGGACCGACGTGTTCTTCGGGCCTAACAACGACGCCGTGCACCTGATCGACAAGCAGAGCCTGAGCATCGCCAAGACCCTGCGGCCGATGCCGGGCAAGAACGCCGCCCACGTCGAGTTCAGCCGCGACGGCAAGTACCTGCTGCTCAGCGTCTGGGACCGCGACGGCGCGCTGATCGTCTACGACAGCCTGACCCTGGAAGAGGTCAAGCGCATCCCGATGAACAAGCCCTCGGGCAAGTACAACGTCGGCAACAAGATCGAGTTCGCCGAAGGCACTTCGCACTGACTCACCCATACGGGTAGACGGATTGATTTGCCCGCTGCGGACGTGGAAGCTTGATTCTGGAGTCTGCTCGCATCCCGCGTGATAGACGCTTTTCCTGGGATCGCAGATGCGCAAGATATATATCGCTCTGGCCGCCTGGCCAGTCGCCCTCGGCCTGTTCGCGGCCGCCCTGATCGGCTTCGGCGGCCCAGCCCAGCCCGCGCCACTGGCCAGCGTCGGCAAAGCCTTCGAGGAGGTCGACTTCAGTGACCTGCCCGCACCTCGTCAGTACCTCGCCCGAGACGGCGTTCTGCTCAGTTACGCGCTGTACCCGGCCGCACACCGCCGCGCCAGCGTCGTGCTGGTTCATGGCAGTGCCGCCGACTTCGCCAGCCTGCATCCGCTTGCCAGGCATCTGCGCGACAACGGTTACGACGTCTACAGCCTGGATGTCCGTGGCCACGGCCACTCCGGTGAAAAGGGTCGGATCGACTACATTGGCCAGCTCGAGGACGACCTGGACGACTTCCTCGCCAGCGTAAACCCCGCCGGCCCGCGTCTGCTTGGCGGCTTCTCCGCAGGTGGTGGCTTCGCACTGCGCTATGCCGGCTCCGCACGGCAGAAGAGTTTCGCCGGCTACCTGCTGCTGGCGCCCTTCGTCCACCACGAGGCGCCCAACGCGCGCCCCGACGCCGGCGGCTGGGTGAGCGTCGGACTGCCGCGCATCGCCGGGCTGGCCGGGCTGAACGCGCTGGGCATCGATCACTTCAACCACCTGCCGGTGCTGCGCTTTGCGCTCAGCGACGCTGCCAGCGGGCACGCCACGCCCTTCTACGACTACGATCTGGCGTTCAATTTCCGTGGTCCTGAACAGTACCCGCAAGGGCTGCAGAACCTCGGTCAGCCCATGGCCGTCGTCGCCGGCAATGCTGACGAAATATTCGTCAGCGACACCCTGGAAGACATATTCTCGGTCAGCCCGGTCCAGGTCCCGGTGACCTTGGTGCCCGAGCTCGACCATGTCGGGGTTACCGTCGACCCCGCCGGGCATGCGGCAGCCACTGCCGCGCTCGAGCGCCTGCTCGGGTCCGCGCAACCAATGATCGGGAGTCGCCCATGAAGCAATACAAGGTAGTGGTCTATCAGGAAGGCATGTTTGGCTCGCTGGTGCTTGGCGCCTCCAAGGTCGATCCGGTGCGCTTCAGCAATTTCCTCAACAACAACGCCAAGGAGGGCTGGCGCGTGGTGACCATGGAAAAGGACATCCGCCGCATGCTGCTGTTCTGGACCCGCGAGGCCTACATGGTGATTCTCGAGCGCGACGCGTGAGCTTCATCCTGCTGCTCGCTCTGCTGGTGATGCTGGTCGCGCCGCTGGCAGTGCTGGCCGTCTACCTGATCCGTCGCGAGTACCTCAAGGAGCGCAAGCAGCGCGAGGAAGGCTTTCTCGACGGCTGAGCGGACGGGTTCTGGGCTAACCTTGCAGCGCCGGCCTGCCGGCACCCTTCCCCTCTCACATGGAGATGAGCCCATGCTTCGTACGTCCCTGCTCCTTTGCGGCCTGCTTGCCGCGCCATTCGCCCTAGCCGGCCCGATCCGCGCCGGGCTCTGGGAGGTCGAGACGGCCAACATGCAGGTCGCCGGCCAGGACGTCCCGGCCATGCAAGAGATGCTCGCGCAGCTGAAGAACCTGCCGCCGCAGCAACGCCAGATGATGGAAGAAATGATGAAGCAGCAGGGCGTATCCCTGGGCGATTCCGGCGTGCGTGTCTGCCTCAGCCAGGCGCAGGTCGACACCCAGGAAATCCCGCTGCAGGAGTCCGGCTGCAGCCAGGAAATCACCGAACGCACCGACCAGTTGCTGAAGTTCCGCTACAGCTGCCCGGACAGCAGCGGCGAAGGCGAAGCCCGCTTCGTCAGCGACCGCGAGATGGTGACCCGCGTCAGCGGCACCGCCCAGGGCCAGCCGACCCAGGTGGAAACCCGCTCGCGCTGGATCTCCGCCGACTGCGGCGGGCTGACGCCGGCACGCTGAGCGCGGCAATCGTTGATTTCTACTTGAAGCTGGCGTGCAGAGGCTTGGCGGACAGGCCGCTGCGAGGGGCTCGGCCAGTCTGCGATGAACAGCGCAAGGGGTGAGCCGGGCTCCTTGCAGGCTCAAGCATCCCTCATCCAGCGCTTTGCGCCACCTTCTCCCGGAGGGAGAAGGACCGCTGTGGGGGCGACAGCGGTGGCGCGTGCTGGCCAGCGATAACCCGCAGCAGGCTGCTCTTGCCGCAGCCGTTGGCGCCTGCCACTGCGGTCAGGCTGCCGGCCACCAACTGCAGGCTCAGCGGTGGAACCAGGGCTCACCCCTGCGCGCCGCATTGCAGCTGCTCCAGGCGAATCACGCCGGGCTCCGCGACCAGCTGCTGCGTGCCACGGCGTCGTGGGCGTGCAGGCTTTCCGCGTGGACCACTTCCAGATTGAAACCGCTGACTCCCGGCGCCCCGGCGAAGGCTGCGTGCAGACGGCGGGCGGCATCCTCGCAGAACATCAGGTTCTGCCCATTGGCCAGGGCAAAGGCCTGCTCGTCAGCGCGCTTCACCGCCGTCTGCAGCGCGGTGCCCAGCCTCTTTTCGGCGTGGGCGATCCAGGTCGCCAGCGGCAACCGGGTCAGTTGTTCGTCAAGCTGCAGCCGCAGCGTGGCGCAACTGCGCTGGCTGTGGGGCGTGGCGAGAACGCCCCGGCTGCTGCCTAGCCAGTCGACGATAGCGGCATGATCGATCTGTTTTCCGGCGAAATCCTCGACGAACTGCGCCTGAATCAGTTGTCTGGAGAGCGCCGCCGAGCACGGACAGGTCGACGAATAACCGACCTGCAGCTGCAGTTCCACGTGAAACCCGGTGGAGTCCAGACGGCCCTGCAAACGCAGCGGATAGGCCTTCCACCCCGCCAGCGGACTGACCAGCGCCGGCTGTTTCAACAGCAGCTCGCCACTGACGGTCAGGCACGCCACCTGCGAGAGCCCTTCGTGGCTTGCGAGAAAATCGCTGAGCACTTCACGCAGGGCCGGCAGATCCAGCTCGCGGTTTTCCAGGCGCTCCAGCCCCAGATACAGCCGCGACATATGAATGCCGCGCGCGGCGCAGTCGTCCAGGCTCACGCCGGCATCGCAACGACCAGCGACCGGGCGGCCCTCGAGCAGCACCGGCAGGGCGATGCCCTGCATGCCTACCCAGTCCAGCGGCTGCTGGTGCTGGCTGCTCTGGGCTGCGATATCCGGCAGGGTCAGCGCGTTCATCGTGAATCCATGGGAAGTAATTGGATTTAAATGTTATGTTATAACAACAATTACAACCAGCCCTACCGGAGTTTTACCCGTGTTGACCGAAGCCGAACTGCTCGCCATGCCTGCAGATGCCTATATGAGCGAGCCGCAGCAGGCGTTCTTCCGCGCCTTGCTGCTCGACCAGCGCAGCGAGCTGCAGCAGCGCATCGCCGGCGAGTTCGAGCATCTGCGTGAACAGGAGCCGAGCAGCGACCCGGCCGACCTGGGCAGCGCCGAGGAGCAGCGCCAGTGGCAGCTGCGCCTGCTCGAACGCGAGAAGAAGCTGCTCGACAAGATCGACGAGGCGCTCGATCGCCTGGCCCGCGGCGAGTACGGCTGGTGTGCCGAGACCGGCGAGCCGATCGGCCTGAAACGCCTGTTGCTGCGCCCCACGGCCAGCCTGTGCATCGAGGCCAAGGAGCGCCAGGAACAGAAAGAGAAGCATCAGCGTGAAGCCTGAGGAAACCACCATGACCACCCGCAACCCCCTGCCCGTCACCGTGCTGTCGGGCTTCCTGGGCGCCGGCAAGAGCACCCTGCTCAACCACATCCTGCGCAACCGCGAGGGCCGCCGCGTCGCGGTCATCGTCAACGACATGAGCGAGATCAACATCGACGGCAGCGAGGTGCAGCGCGACGTCAGCCTCAACCGTGCCGAAGAGAAGCTGGTCGAGATGAGCAACGGCTGCATCTGCTGCACCCTGCGCGAGGATCTGCTCGGGGAGGTCGCACGTCTCGCCGAAGAGGGCCGTTTCGACTATCTGCTGATCGAGTCGACCGGCATCGCCGAGCCGCTGCCGGTAGCCGAGACCTTCACCTTCCGCGACGAGCAGGGCCGCAGCCTGTCGGACCTGGCGCGTCTGGACACCCTGGTGACGGTGGTCGACGGGGTGAACTTCCTGCGCGACTTCCACGAGGCGCAGAGCCTTGCCAGCCGTGGTGAGAGCCTGGGCGAGGACGACGAGCGCTCGATCACCGACCTGCTGATCGAACAGGTGGAGTTCGCCGACGTCATCCTGATCAGCAAGATCGACCTGATCAGCCAGACCGAACGCGAGGAGCTGGGCGAGATCCTCGCGCGCCTCAACACCCACGCCGAGATCCTGCCGATGCGCATGGGCGCGGTGGCGCTGGACAAGGTCCTAGACACCGGCCGCTTCGACTTCGAGCGCGCCGCCCAGGCGCCCGGCTGGCTCAAGGAACTGCGCGGCGAGCACATCCCGGAAAGCGAGGAGTACGGCATCGCCTCGACCGCCTACCAGGCGCGGCGCCCCTTCCACCCGCAACGCTTCTTCGCCTTCCTCGACCGCGAATGGAGCAACGGCCGCCTGCTGCGCTCCAAGGGCTACTTCTGGCTGGCCAGCAAGCATCAGGAGGCCGGCAGCTGGTCGCAGGCCGGCGGTCTGATGCGTCATGGCCCGGCCGGGCGCTGGTGGCGTTTCGTCCCGCGCGCGCAGTGGCCACAGGACGACGATAGCCTGCAGGCGATCCTGCGCAAGTGGGACGAGGCGGTCGGCGACTGTCGTCAGGAGCTGGTGTTCATCGGTCAGGCCATCGATTTCGAGCGGCTGCGCGCCGAGCTGGACGCCTGCCTGCTGGATGATCTGGAGATGGCCGCCGGGCCGGAGGCCTGGGCACGCCTGCCCGACCCGTTCGGCAGCTGGGTCGAGGAGGTGGCCTGATGCTCGCCCTGCAGCTACGTCCGACGCCACGCCAGGTGTTCGATTCAGGTCCCAGCGTGCTCGCCGAGGTGCTGCGCGACGACGTCAATCTGAGCGTCTGGCAGCGCCGGCTGCCGGCGCATCTGGAGGATTTCTGCCAACAGCTGCTGGCCAGCGGCGAGCCACTGGCGGAATCGCGGGTGATCGAGTGCGAGGACGTCTGGCGCAGTGGCCTGCAGGATCTGGCGCGCAGCTTCGCCGGGCTGGAAGGACATGCCGCCTTCATTGCCGATGTGGTCTGGCTGGTGGAGGCCTTCCGCGAGCTGCTCGACGCACAACGTGTCGGCCTGCGCCTACGGGTGCTGGACAAGGCCATGTGCCCGCGTTTTCACGTCGACCACGTACCGATACGGCTGGTCAGCACCTACGCCGGCGTGGCGAGCCAATGGCTGGAGGAAGGTGCGATGGACCGTCGCCGGCTCGGCGACCCGGCGGCGGAGCCTGGCGACGCTTCAAGGATTCATGCACTGCAGGCCGGTGACGTGGCGCTGCTCAAGGGCGAGCGCTGGCAGGGTAACGAGGGCGCCGGGCTGATCCATCGCTCACCGCAGCCGCAAGAAGGCGAGCGTCGCCTGCTGCTGACCCTGGACTGGCTGGCGTAACTGCTAGGGCGAGTAGCACCGATCGCTCGGGCGCTCGCCGTCGCCATCGGTGGATTACGCCACGTTGTGGCCAATCCACCCTACGACAGCGACGCACCCGTAGGGCGCAACAAGCGCAGCGCGTTGCGCCGCAGCGGTAGGCTAGCTGAGCGGCGTTGCGCTCAGCGCGCCATCCATACGCCCTTGCTCTGCTGCTCGCAGAACGGCTTGAGAAAGCGCGCATCGGTTTCCACGCCGTAGTAGTGGATGTCCTGGCGATAGGGCATGCCGCCGACCTGAGCGTTGCGGCAGATACCGAAGGAGTTGTCCGGGCACTGCTCGACGTAGCTGACCTCGACTTTCTGGCCCTTCAGCTGCGGCTGGCAGAAGCCGCTGCGAAACAGCTCGGCGGGGATGCTGCGGTTCTGCTGGCAGACCTTCACCTCGACCCGGTTACCTTCGGTGTGCACCACACAGGCCTCACCGAAGGCCAGGGAAGAACTGCCCAGCAACAGAACGAAGAGCCAGCCACGCATTCCCGATCACCTCCTGAAAAAGAAGCCGCGACTCTAGCATGCGGCCATCCGCACGCAATGCCGGCGCCAGGCCAGCAGCCGGCACTTTTCCCGCCCGACCGAAAGGCCCACCATAGCGCCATGCTGAGCCAGATCCCCACCCATCTCATCGGCGGCCCCCTGGGCGCCGGCAAGACCAGTCTGCTGCGCGAACTGCTGGCGCAGAAGCCGCCGGCCGAACGCTGGGCGGTGCTGATCAACGAATTCGGCCAGATCGGCCTGGACGCCGCCTTGCTGGCGACCGGCGACGACGGCATCGGTTTTGCCGAGGTCGCCGGCGGCTGCCTGTGCTGCGTCAGCGGCGCACCCTTTCAGGTTGGCTTGAGTCGTCTGCTGCGCCGGGCGCGGCCGGACCGTCTGTTCATCGAGCCCTCCGGGCTGGGCCATCCGCTCGCCCTGCTGGAGCAGCTGCAGCAGCCACCCTGGCGCGGCGTGCTGGCGGTGCAACCGCTGGTCATGCTGCTGGACGCCGCCGCCCTGGCCTGCGGCGCAGCGCTGCCGGACAGCCAGCGCGAGGCGCTGCCGCAGGCTGGGCTGATTGTGCTGAACAAGGCCGAAACGCTCGATGAACAGACCCGCCAGCGCCTGGCCGCCAGCCTGCCGCCGCGGCCTCTGCACTGGACCAGTCACGGCCGCCTGGCACTGGCCGAACTACCCGGTGTGAACTGCTCACCGGCGCCTGCGCAGGAACCGCCGGCAGCGCCGGCCAGCACCTCCTCGATGCCCGGCGTCTGGCTCGATCCGCGCGAGCCGATCTGCCAGGTTCAGGCGCAACCCGAAGGCTGGGCGATCGGCTGGCGCTGGCATCCGTCGCAGCGCTTCGATCTCCAGCGAGTCGAAGCCTGGCTGGCGGATCAGCCCTGGCGCCGGGCCAAGCTGGTGCTACATGGCGAGGTGGGTTGGCAGTCGGCCAACGCACTGGACGGCGCGGCGCTGGAATGGCGCGGCAGCGAGTGGCGGCGCGACTCGCGTCTGGAGCTGATCTTCGCCGCTGCCCAGGATACTGCAACCCTCACAGACCAGGTTCAGACCTGTCTGCTGCCCGCTGCCTGAGGTGCGCTGGCCCGCTCGGTCACTGCGACGCGGCAACGCGGCCGCTAAGCTGGCGACAGACCAATAACAGGGAAACACCCATGAAGCTTCTGCCTTGCGTCGCTCTCTTTGGCCTCTGCCTTGCTCACTCGGCTCACGCCCAACCACCGTCGCTGCCCGACCCCACCAGCGTGCGCCTGGATCGCCTGCAACTGATGCAGGGCTTTCCACCCGCGGCCGACCGGCGTGTCACTGCCGGCAGTTACATGCGCCAGTACCCGCAGGCGCGCTGGGCTTTCCACCACATGCGCGAACTGTTGCCCAGCCGCTCCATCCCGCGCGGTGCCGGCCCGGCCAGCCCGCTGCCGGCAGGCGCCGACCGCAGCGCCGAGATCGAGGCCCTGCGCTTCAACGGTGCCAGCGGCGAGCTGAGCTTCGCCGAGTACCTGAAGAACACCTACACCGACGGCGTCATCGTCTTGCTCGAGGGCAAGGTGGTCTACCAGCGTTACTTCGGCATGCCCGAGGAACAGCCGCACATCATGTGGTCGATGACCAAGTCGATGATCGGGCTGATCGCCACCCAGCTGATCCACGAGGGCAAGCTCGACGCCGAGGCATTGGTCACCGACTACCTGCCGGAGCTGGCCGACAGCGGCTGGAAGGGCGCGACCGTGCAGCAGGTACTGAACATGACCGCCGACGTCAGCTACAGCGAGGTATACGCCGACGCCGAGTCGGACGTGGTCAAGTACGCCATGGCCGCCGGCATGAGCCCGGTGCCGGCCGACTATCCCGGCGCGCGCAGCCTCTACGACTACCTGCCGAGCATCCCCGGCAAGGGCAACCACGGCCGCGAATTCCAGTACCGCACGGTGCATACCGAGGTCCTCGGCTGGATCCTGCGCCGCGTCACCGGCCAGGACAGCGCGCAGATGATCGGCGAACGCATCTGGAGCCCGCTCGGTACCGAGCACGAGGCCTATATGCTGCTCGACCCGGCCGGTACCGAGTGGGCCGGCGCCGGGATGAATGCCAGCCTGCGTGACCTGGCCCGCTTCGGCGAGATGCTGCGCAACGACGGCGCCTTCAACGGCCGCCAGATCGTCGCGCCGCAGGTGCTGGCGAGCATCCGCGAAGGGGCCGACCGCGAACTGTTCAAGGCCTCCGGGCGCATCGGCCAGGACGGTTACTCCTACCGCAACCAGTTCTGGATCAGCCACAATCGCGACGGCGCCTTCGAGCTGCTCGGCGTGCACGGCCAGATGATCCATGTGAACCCGGCCGCCGGCCTGGTGCTGGTGCGCCTGTCGTCGCACCCGGTGGCCGCGAGCGCCGCGCACTTCCCCACCACCCGCCCAGCGATGGCGGCACTCGCCGAGTTGCTGCGCACAAAGCGCTGACAGGCAGGGGAGGGGCGGCGCAGTACCGCCCCTTTCCGTCCACGCGCTATCGGAGAAAGAGTCCGTGCAACTGCAACCCTGGTCGCATTCCAGCTCCGCCGGCTTCACCCTGCGCGGCTGGCACAGCCTGCCGTCGGGCAAGCCGCTGCTGCATTTCCTGCACGGCAATGGCTTCTGCGGGCGGACCTACGAACCCTTGCTGACGCATCTGGCGCAGCACTTCGACCTCTGGCTGTGCGACATCCAGGGTCACGGCGACAGCGACCACGGCGGCCGCTTCCTCGGCTGGAACCGCAACGCGGAACTGGCGGTGGAAGCCTTCGAGGCCGGCCGCGGAACATTCGGCGAGGTACCGCGCTATGCCTGCGGGCACAGCTTTGGCGGCGTGCTGACCAGCCTGATCCTGGCCCGCGAGCCGGCACTGTTCCAGCGGGCAGTACTGCTCGACCCGGTGATCTTCACCCCGACCATGGTCGGCGTCATGGCCTTCTCCGAGGCACTCGGCCTGCACCGCCGCACCACCATGGCGAAGAAGGCCCTTGGCCGCCGCGCCAGCTGGGCCAGCCGCGAGGCAGCCTTCAAGGGCCTGCACAATCGCGGCATCTACCGAGGCTGGACCGAGCCTGCGCTGCAGGCCTTCGTCGACCACGCACTGCGCGAGTTGCCGGACGGCAGCGTCGAGCTGAAATGTCGCCCAAGTCGCGAGGCCGAGATCTTCAGCTCCTACCCGCGCCGTCTGTGGTCCTCGCTGAGCCGGGTCCGGACACCGACGCATATCCTGCACGGCGAGCACAGCTACCCCTTTGTCGCCCGCTCGGTAGCGCGCTGGTGCGCAATCAACCCACACGTCAGCGCCCGTGTGGTGCCCGGCGGCCACTGCTTCATGCAGGAAGATCCGGACGCAGCCGCGCAGCGCGCCGTCGATTTCCTGCTCGGTCCGCGTGCGTGACACGCGAAGCGCTCTGGCTGGCTCTTTCCGAGTTGTGGCTGGACACCGAGCTGCAACCCTTCCAGCACGCGCACATTGCAAAGGTGATGCGCGCCAGCGGCCTGCCACTGGATGAGCTCGAGGCAACCCTGCTCTACGAAGTCGCCCCCGTCGTCTGGCAGAACACCCATAGCGTGGCCGGCGTCTGGACCGGCTTCGACCCTGACTGGCTGACCGACGCTTGCCGACGCAACCAGCAGAAACGCGAGAAACGCGGGTATCGGCTGCGCTGCCGGCTCTGCAGGCGCGTCATGCTCGGGCCGGTACGCCAGGATTGGCAGAAGGTGATGGAGTTGCTGGCTGAAGAGCCCGCAGCGCCGCCATGACGCCTCTCACCAGATAGCCGCTCAGGTATCTCCGTACGCTGGACGGCCGCAGAATGAATCGGTAGGTTTCCTGAGTCGTCGACAGCGCATCTGCGAGAAAGCTGCCGCTGCTCGGCGCACAGCTTTCCTACTCGGTCAGCCGCTCGGCTGAACCCGGTAGCCAGACAGGATGGCGTTGAAGCGATGGAATGCTTATCTGTTTTTCACCCAGTAATCAAAAGCCTCGCCAAGTCCGAACTCAGGGATATTGGGGCATCCCCCAGTTCCTTCGTTGTCGCTGGAACCGCTCGGCCTGCAACCGCCATCCCGACGACTTGACCAACCGATACAGGAACAAGCAATGAAGAAAATAGCGCTGATCGGCTTCTCCGTATTCGTACTTTCTGGCATGGCGCAAGCCGCCTGTAAAAGCGAGCTCTATGGCCACTGGTCACTGACCCATACCTCCGAATCCCTGGACAGCGGGTTGGTCCCGGCTGAAGCACCCATGACCTGGGCCTTCTCAAAAGATGGCAAGGCAACACTCAATATGCCTCCCTTCCTTAACGCCACCAGCAACTTCGAGTGCTCCGGCGGCGCGGTAATAGTCAAGAAGACGGTTCCCACCACCTTGAGCATTGTCCGCCTGGCAAACAGCAAGCTGGTATGGAAAGAGAACGGTTCCAGCACCTACTTCTATTTTTCCAAATAGAACGCTCGGGAAAAGTAGATTATTTTGCCGCCCCTCATAGTGGTAACAAATGATCCCACGCCGGGAAATAAGCCACGACTTATAATAAATATAAACAAAAGCCCAACACAACCAACAAAAAGGGAAACGCCGTGCTTTTAAAGAAAATTTCCGTTCTCTCCATGACTCTTGCACTTGTTGCCTGCGTGGCCCCTCCAAAATTTCAGGACACTCGCCAACCCAATAAAAATGAGACTTTTGCGCTCGGCTCCTCTGCACTATTGCAGCCTACAAATCATACGGTCCGGCATATAAACGTCGAGAAAAATATAATATATACGCAAACATTTGGGGGTGGCGGCCTCGCCCTAGGCCTATTATTGGGACCCGCTGGCACGGCCGCAAATTACGCAATGATCAACTCCGCAACGGACGCGGATACGCATAAACTCTCCAACAAGATCCCCGTCGACCCGGTCAAATCCTTCAGCAACGCAGCTCGCCTGCACAACTTCTCCCTTACCGATACAACTAATCCGGATTCCCGCATAACCCCCTATTTGTATATCGTAAAAACGTCTGAGTCCTCGCTAAACATAGCTACCGGTCTCATCTATGAGCCAAACATCGGAACAGCATCAAAATACATGTTGCAACTGCCTGGCACCTATACAGTTGAAGAGCTCTCCTCACTGAGCCCCGAGCAAGCGAGCATACTTCAGTCCACAGTGGACAGCGGTTTCGAACAACTCCTTGGCTTCTTTTCCCGAGAGGGATCCGAGTCGCCCCTTGGTCAGCCCATAAAATATAAATCGGCATTTATCTCACCGAGATTCGATTTCACACTAGATGGCTCCGTCGCAGCGAAGGACGACCACATCACTTGGATTAGAACTTACGGCGGACTCTACGGCCTTCGGAATGGCACGTTTTCAGTGAGTTACTGAAAACCGCAGGGAAACAGCGAAGTGCTGTTTAAACCCCGCTGGGTTTGTATCAGCACTCCGCTGCTTTAGCGGTAATTTCGAGCCAAATCGTATGACTACGTATCGGTGATTTAATGCCGCGCTTCGTCTTGCTGCCCCCCCACAGGCACATTCCCACCACCGGCCACTACGCTCAAAAAGCACCGAAGGCGATGACGACATGAACAAAATAATCGGATTGATCCTGCTAGCACTCGCTGCCTGCTCCAGCTTCGCTGAAGAGCGGGATACCAACGAGATAGTCAATGTCCACGAGCAGGACGTGGCAATGAACGCTGCCATGCTGCACGCCAATCAAAGCCTGGAAACGTTCATCGAGAGACTGCAGAACCCTCAAGAAGGGGATTCGGACTTCGCACTCAAGGTAAAGATCTCCGACGAACACGGCGTAGAGCACTTCTGGGTGACTAATATCGCCATTACTCCGGATGGCTTCGAGGGCGTGGTCGCCAATGAAGCGCGCACCGTCGAGGTGGTCGATATCGGGCACAAGATCAAGTTTGCCCGCGACCTGGTCAGCGACTGGTCGTACGACAGCCACGGAGTCAAGCAGGGCGCTTTCACATTGAGGGTCCTGCTGAAAATGATGCCCGAAGATCAAGCCGCCTATTACCGCAAGACGGTCGGCTGGGACTGACCCGTGCCGCTCATCGCTGCACTACCGACCGCACGCGTCGACACCGAACCTGCACGAACTTCACTGAAAGGACGCTACCCATGCACTGCCCCGCCTGCCGCACCACCCGCCTGCAACCAGCAAAGCTCGAGGACGGCCTGCTCGGCCACGGTTGTCCGCAATGCGCCGGCACCCTGGTCAGTCTGCTGCACTATCGCGACTGGGCCGAGCGTCAGCCGGCCAATGAGGCCACTCCAGCGCTGCTCGCAGAAGAAGAAACCGGCGAAACCCGCCATGCGCTGAACTGCCCCAAGTGCGCCAAGCTGATGAGCAAGTTCCAGATCAGCGGCACCCGCGCCAATCGCCTCGACCTGTGCGGCAGTTGCGACGAGGCCTGGCTGGATCACGGCGAGTGGCAGTTGCTCAAGGCGCTGGAGCTGAGCCGCAAGATGCCGGCGATCTTCACCGATGCCTGGCAGCGTCAGGTCCGTCAGGAGGCCAGCGAGGAAGCGCGCCGCCAGCGCTTCAGCCGTATCGCCGGGGAGGAAGCCATCGCCCGCGCCGATGAAGTCCGCGCCTGGCTCAAGGCTCATCCGCAAAGGCGTGAGTTGCTTTTCTACATCGGTCACGACTGAAACCGGGGCCAATGCGCGGCGGAAGATCCTGGCGCAATGTCCGTTGGTTATTGCGCCCGGGGAAAATACGGAGCGAACGCCGTTATGGCGCCGCGGGCAGCTGTAGGGTGGACAACGCTCTCCTTGTCCACCGACACGCGGAAGCGGTGGATGGGTGAAGCGTCGTCCGCCCTTTGTACAGACTGCTGGGACGCGGCGGTCCACGGCGCAATGCCCTGCGGTAATTGCGCCCTACAGACGCCAGGGACTGACGCAACCCGTCACGCCTGACCATCGTCGGAGCGCGGATGCTC
Organism: Pseudomonas mangrovi; assembly: GCF_003052585.1. Lineage (GTDB taxonomy): Bacteria > Pseudomonadota > Gammaproteobacteria > Pseudomonadales > Pseudomonadaceae > Aquipseudomonas > Aquipseudomonas mangrovi. The sequence continues at coordinate 291,749 of NZ_QASN01000017.1, forward strand.
GCGGCGCCAGTCGCTGAGACTGATGACCTTGGGGTCGGCAATCACGGCGGGTTGGGCTTCAGGGAAGGGATGAGCGTCCAGTTCGATACGCCCGGGATGGCGACCGAACAGGGTGATGTTGCCGCGCAGGCGCTGCTCGCCGGTGACGGTGAACTCGAAGTCGTAGATCCGCGCCAGACGCCGCTGGCCGCGGGCGTCCGGCAGCCAGGCCAGGCGGCGGAAGGCGACGTTGCCGTCGAGCAGCTCCACGTCCAGCCTTTGGCAATGGCGGCGCACCAGCGCCAGCGCATGTTCGCGCAAGCCGTGGGCGCGCCAGAGCCAGGCGCCGAGAGCGGCAAGGACAAGAAACAGGCTGAAATTGCCCAGGGTCAGCATCAAGCGATCTCCGCGAACGAGCGCGCAGCTTAGCAGAGCGATCGCTGCCTTCGCTGCCTCGTCCAGGCGGAGCGATCAGGACCTGCGCGACAACAACCCTCGCGGCCTGCCGTCGGCCTTTGCAGAGCGGCGAGGGCACTTTCGGCCATTCATCTGTCGACCGGTCCGCAGCCGTACGGCAAATGAATTGTCCGTCCTCGGAAACTTGGTTAGCGTGCGCCGCCTGCACTTCCGGGAAGGACCCTGCCATGACCAGAACCCGCCTCGCACTGACCCTCTGCTCACTGGCCACGCTGGCCGGGCTCAGCGCGCTGATGCTGCTCGACAACTCGCCTTCGCCACAGAGCCTGGCCTGGCAGGCCGCTTTCGAGGAGCGCCGCAGTCAGCCGAGCGAAAGCTATCTGCTGCTCCTGGGTCTGGACGCAGGCGCCATGGAACAGCCGATGCAGCTCGGTCGTGCGCGACTCGACGCCTATCACGCCTGGACTGAGGCCGGAGAAAAGAACGTTCTGGCACAGCCCGACACAGCACTGCTGCCGTTTCCCGACAACCAACAGCTGTGCGAACCGGGCAAGCCCGAGTGCCTGGCGCGCAGTGCCGATGGCTCACTGAACGGCACACGCCTGCTGGCGGAAAATGCCGTGTTGCTGGAACGCTATCGACTCTGGCTGGAGCTCGCCCCGGCACGTAGCCAGGCGCTGCCGGGCGCCAGCGAGCCGCTGCCGAACCATCGCCTGCTGATGGTCGCCAACCGTCTGCTCGGCCTGCAGGCGCTGCAGCTGATCGAGCAGGGCAACCCGCGCGCGGCGCTGGAGCTACTGGAAGAGGATATCGTCCGTCTGCGTCGCCAGCTGGCGGAGGCCGATACCCTGATCGGCAAGATAGTCCTGGCCAGCATGCTGGCCGCGGATCTTGAGCGCATCGCCCTCTGGCACGCCCGCGGCCTGCTGCCGGACCCCGCGCCGATTGCCGGCCTGAGCGAAAGCGAACGTTCGCTGCTGATGCCGATGCAGCACGAATTCAGTGGCATCGCCCGCCTGCTCGGCAACCTGCGCCAGCTGGGCGTCGAAGAACACGGCGCGCTGCCACTGCTGCTGTTCTACAAGCCGCAGCGCAGCATCAATCAGGCCCTGCCCTCCTACCAATACCCTGCCGAGCTGTCGCAGCTGCCGCCGGACCGGCTTGCCCAGGCCCTGGCCGAGCGCGAGCCCCTGGAGCCCGCCTCGCCCTGGAGCCAGCCGAACAACCCGATCGGCCAGATCCTGCTGAACATCGCCACTCCCGCTTTTGAGAACTATGCAGGTCGTGTCCAGGACCTTGAGGCGCGCATTCGCCTGTTCAACCTGCTCGGACAGTTGCCGGACGAGGAAAGCGAACTGCTCGCCGCGCTGACCACCCTGCCCGGCGCCGACAACCCCTACTATCCCGGCCAGCCCCCGCGCTGGGATGCGACCACCGGCACCCTGTGCTTCGACGGCCCGCTGCCGGATGAGCGCGGCATCCGCTGCCTGCCACTGCGCTGAACCCACTGCGCCACGGAATCAGCACCGCCACTACCCAGCGCGACGCCCCATGTCCATCACTCATCAGGCGTGGGTCAGGAACCAGCGCCAGTCCTGCTCGCCGACCTCGGCCATGAACTCCCGATATTCCTGGCGCTTCAGCGCCAGATAAACCTTCATGAAGCCCTCGCCCAGCTCATTGCGCGCCCAGTCCGAAGCCTCCAGCGCGCGCAGGGCAGTGAGCCAGTCGCTGGGCAGCGGCGCGTGAGCCTGGGCGTAGCCGTTGCCGGTAATCGGCGCACCCGGATCGAGCTGTTCGCGAATGCCGCGATGGGCACCGGCGAGGATCGCCGCGGCGGCCAGATAGGGGTTGGCGTCGGCGCCGCAGATGCGGTGTTCGATATGCCGGCTGGCAGGCGGCCCGCCCGGCACGCGGAAGGACACGGTGCGGTTGTTGACGCCCCAGGTCGCCGCCAGCGGCGCGTAGCTGTTGGCCTGGAAGCGGCGGAACGAATTGGCGTTGGGGCAGAAGATCGCCAGGCTGTCCTGCAGGCTCGCCATCATCCCGCCGATGGCCTGGCGCAGCAGTGGCGTGCCCTGGGCATCCTCGCAGGCGAACAGGTTGTCGCCGGCGGCATCGGCCAGGCTCAGATGCAGGTGCAGGCCGCTGCCGGCACGCTCGGCGAACGGCTTGGCCATGAAGCAGGCCTGCAGCCCATGACGGTTGGCCACGCCCTTGACCAGCCGTTTGTAGCGCACCCCCTCATCGATTGCCTGCAGCGCGTCGAAGCGGTGCTCGAGGGTGATCTCCAGCTGGCCGGGGGCGTACTCCGAGATCGCCGTGCGCGCGGGCAGGCCCTGGGCGCGGCAGGCCGCGTAGAGGTCATCGAGAAAATCCTGCTGCTGCTCCAGTTCGAGCACGTCGTAGACCCTGGTCGCCTGCGGACGCTCGCCATTGCCGTGGCGCGCCGGCTGCGGCCGGCCCCAGGGATCGCGCTCGGCATCCAGCAGATAGAACTCCAGCTCCACCGCCATCACCGGGTGCAGCCCGTCGGCCTGCAGGCGCTCGATCACCTGCGCCAGCACATGCCGCGGATCGGCCGGAGTGGCGGGCTGGCCGCGCTCGGGGTGCATGCACACCTGCAGCTGGCCGGTGGGCTGGCTGCGCCAGGTCTGCAGGCAGAGGCTGCCGGGCACCGGATAGGTCCAGCAATCGGCATCGCCAACCTCCCAGACCAGGCCGCTGTCCTCGACGTCGTCGCCGTTGATGGTCAGCGCAAGGATGGTGCTCGGCAGCGGCCGACCGTGCTGGTAAACCGCCAGCAGCTCGTCGCGATGCAGCAATTTGCCGCGCGGCACGCCGTTGGCGTCGATGAGGAAGAGTTCGAGTTGCTGCACCTGGGGGTGCGCGGCGAGGAAGTCATGGGCTTCCCGGATATCGGCGAATCGCATGGATAAGGCTCCGGCGGGCGCCGGCAACACCTGCCGGACACCTGGCTTGAATCGAATGGGTTGCGCCCGACGGCCCGGAAGGCAATCGGGCAACCAGGGCGCCTGTCAGCGCCCCGGCGCCAGGCCCGCCGGATAGGTCGCCATCAGTCCTGCCGCGCGCCAGGCAGCGCCAGCAACTCGCCAAGGGCCTGATCGAGGGTAGCGATCAGCCGATCGACATCCGCCTCGCTGGTGTCCGGACAGCACAGCGTCATGTTGTGGAACGGGGTGATCAGGATGCCTCGATTGATCAGGTACAGGTGCAGGGTCATCTGCAGGCTATCGTGGAAGGCCGCCTCTGCCTCGGCACCGGTGCGCGGCGGCACGGCACAGAACTGGAACTCGCAGCGCGCACCCAGCTCGGTGACCGACCAGGCCAGCCCCTGCTGGGAGATCAGAGCGCGAAAGCCTTCGGCCAGGCGCGCGCCCAGGGGCAGCATGTGCTGGTAGGCGGCCGGGGTCATCACCTGTTCCAGGTTGGCGCGCATGCAGTGCATCGCCAGGGCGTTGGCCGAGAGTGTGGTGCCCATGCCGCTGTGGCCGTGGCCCTCGACCATCTCCGCCGCATGGGCTTTGCTCAGCTGCATCGCCTGAGCCATGGCCGCGCTGCAACCATAGACCGAGCAGGGCACGCCGCCGGCGATGGGCTTGCCCAAGGTGATGAAATCCGGCTCCAGGTTCCAGGCACGCGTACAGCCGCCGGGGCCGGTGGAAATGGTATGGGTCTCGTCGATGATCAGCAGGCTGCCGTGTTCGCGGGTCAGCTCGCGCAGGCGCTGATGAAAGCCTGGCGCGGGCATGACCATGCCGATATTGGTCATCGCCGGCTCGCACAGCACCGCGGCCACGTCACCCAGCGCCAGCGCCTCTTCCAGCGCCTCGAGGTCGTTGAACGGGATCGCCCGGGTATAGCGGGTCAGGTCATAGGCCTGGCCGACCAATCCGGCGCGGTGCACGGTGCGACCATCGCGCCAACGCACCAGGGTGTCGTCCACCGTGCCGTGATAACAGCCATCGAACACCAGCAAGGTGTTGCGTCCGGTGATCGCCCGGGCCCAGCGGATAACGAAACGATTGGCGTCGGTGGCGGTGGTCGCCACCTGCCAGAACGGCAGGCCGAAGCGTTCGGCGAGCAGCTCGCCGGCGACTACCGCATCTTCACCCGGCAACATGGTGGTCAGCCCACGACTGGCCTGCTCGGCGATCGCCCGGGCAATCGGTGCCGGCGAGTGGCCGAACATGCTGCCGGTGTCACCCAGGCAGAAATCGACATACTCATGCCCATCGACGTCCTGGAAACGCGCCCCCTGGGCACGCTCGACGAACAGCGGGCTGGGCGTCGACCAGTCATTCATCCAGTGCATCGGCACGCCGCCGAACAGCGAGTGGCGGGCACGCTCGGCCAACGCCAGCGAGCGCGGGTTGCGTTGCAGAAACAGTGCGCGTTCGCGCTCACGTAGTGTGCTGATCGCTGCTTCGCCGATACCGCTGCTGCTCATCTCGATTTCCCCGACTTGGATGCCGTCCCCCGCACGCCGCGGTAACCGCATGATCATTTCAGCCCTTCACGATCGTCAAACGCGCCCCGCCATCGATCGACTCCTGTTCAAGGACAGTCACCACAGAGGCAGGTTTCAGCTCTCCAGCCAGACGTCACGCACCCAGTGCCAGACAGTCTCCCAGCTCTCGTCGCTCATCTCGCCATCCACCGCGTCCCAGAGCAGCACGGTGCCGTCCTCTTCCACACAGTAGTAGCGATCGCCATCCACGCAGAGCGGTACAAGGTGACGGGGCATGCCGATATCCCAGGCGTGCGCAGCAACTTCCGGCAGATAGGTATGCGACTGCGGGTCGGCGGCGGTGACCGGCTCCAGGCGCCCGTAGACCACATCGCTGACGGTCAGCAGATACTCGCGCAGACCGAACGGCAGGTGGATGAGGATCTCCTCCTGGATTTCCACCAGGGTCTCCTCTTCCGGCAGTTCCAGCGGTACCGGAACCGGCTCATTGCGCTCACGCAGCTCTTCGATGACTTCTTCCACGACTTCCGCTCCTCGACCAGAGGTGATGTAAAAGCCCGGCGCAGAGCGCCAGCATGGCTATTCTGCAATTTCGGGCACTACTGAAAGATGGCCCGCGAGAACTCGCCAGACGCCATGGGCCAACGCATGCTCGGGTTCGACTCAAGCTCAGGCCACTCGCTCCTGACCGGCCGTCTCGCCACCGCGGACGGCGAAATCACAGCTTCAGAACGCCCCAGGGAATGCATCGCCGGAGGATACAGGCATGACACGCGAACAACACCTCGAGCTGGTGCAACTGCTGGGTGCGATCGGCCTGTTCAACGAGCGCGGCACGCTCTGGAGCGAGGCAACGCCGGAAAGGGTCGAGGAGGTACGCGCCTACTTCCGCCAGTGTCTGGACAACTTCATCAAACGTGTCGGTGCCGAACAGCTGGAGCCTGGGCTGCGAGCCTACCTGGAGTCCGAGCGTGCGGTGATCGATGACAGCGGGGAAGTCTATGCGAAGCTGCTGGAGGAGCGTCCCTAGCAGGCGCTCACTCGGCACAAGCGAGCGGCCGATCGCGCCAGGCCTGCCACGCACCGGCCACGCCCTGAGCATGGCGCACGCCCTCAAGCACCACATAGTCGGCACAGTCGCCATCCAGGCGCTGCGCATAGTCATCCAGCAGGGCAACTCCAATCACCTCGTCCGCGCTGCCCAGCAGATGCCGCTGTGGCAGTGGCCGAAGTCGCTGCCTGTAGTCCAGAGGCTCGAGGGAGCCGTCCAGTGCACTGAGCCCGTTCAGTCGAGCCCAGCGTCGTGGAGTCAGATTCCCCGCCAGGGTCTGCACCATCACCACATCCTCGCGCCTGGCCGCCAGCAGCAGCGCCAGTGCTGCGCCGCCGGAGTAGCCGACCAGTTCGAACTCACCCAGCTGATGACGCGCCTTCAGCGCCGAAAGCGCCGAATCCAGGCTGCGAACCACGTCTTCCGAGTAGCGCTCGCTGGTCCACAACTCGCGGCGACAGCCCGCCGCGAACACGAACTGACAGGGCCGTGCCAGATAGATGCTCGGCTGCGGGTCATCCAGCACCAGTTCCATGACCAGCAGGTCACGGGGTGTGGGATCCAGGCTCGGCTGCGTTGGCGTCGACCAGGCGTGGCCATCGCCCTCGATGTAGACGCGGGTTCGGCTGCCGGCCGGCAGCTTAAGCGCGACGCCCTGCAACAGCGGAAAAGGTTGCGAGGCAGTCACTTCGAAGTGATAGCCCGCCTGCGCCCCGCGCTGCTGGACCCTCTCCAGGCTGCTCTGGCAGCCGCCAAGCGACAGCAGAAGCAGCAGGGCGATGGCCCACCGAGGCACGCCACGCCGGGCGATCGGCATCAGAAGTTGTAACGCACGCTGGCCTGCAGCGTATCCGCCGAGAAGTCCTGCTTGCCGAGGTAGTCGTAGCTGACGCCCATGCTCAGGGCACCCAGGTGGTAGTTCAGGCCCACTCCCGCTTCATAGCTGTTGCGCGCAGGCTTGGCACCGGTGGTGACGAACGGCGAGCCCCCGAGCAGGAATGCCGAGGTGCTGCTGGCCTGATCGGCGATGAAATCGTGATAGCCCATCACACGCAGTTCCGGCTGCAGATTTCCCTGGCCAAGCGCGAAATTGCCTGCCAGGCGCACCCCTGCACCCAGCTCGGCGACTTCGTAGCGCTGGGCACCGACCTGCAGCGCCGCCGCCGAACCCTTCTCGCTGTAGCTGTCGATATCCAGACGGCTATAGCGCGCGGCAATTCTTGGCTCGAAGAGCCATTCGGAGTTCAGCTGCAAACCATAGCCTGCCAGCAGGTTGATGCCGAACAGTTCGCTGTCGAAATCACCCTTGACCCGGGTGCCGGCCACGTAGCGCTTGGCACTGTTGTCGTTGATGCCGTAGGTCAGGCTGCCGTCGAGGAAATAGCCACTCTCCTCGTAACCGCCATACAGCGTGAAGGCGTGACCATCGACATCGCTGGTGTTGCCGGTTTGCGACTTAACCTCGGTCTGCAGATTGGCGTAGGCAAGGCCGATGGTCGTCTGCGGGTTGAGCTTGCCGTCGGCACCGATGGCGAAGCCTCGGGTTTCTGCGTCGAAACCGGCGATGCCGTTGCGTCGGTCCTGATCGGCATTGCTGCCCAGGCCGAGCAGCCAGACACCGGTCTGCTGCAGCACATCACCCGAGGACATGCCCTTGCCACCGCCGCCGGTACGGCTGCTGGTGACGCCATTGACCAGGCTCTGGCTGCCCATGGCCGCCTGCGTTGCGCCGCCATTGACTTCCGGGGTGAGCTGCTCGGCCAGTGCGGCCAGCTCTTCCGGGCTGGCATTGGCGAACGCCTGGAACAGCGGGTCGCTGCTGTCCAGCTGGCTGAGCACCGAGGTGGTAAAGGGCAGCGCGGCCGATATCCCGTTGCCGGATGCGCCAGCCTGGTCCAGTACCTGCTCGATCTCTCCAGCGGATTTGCGACTGACCACCGCGGTCACCGTCCGGCTACCGGCGGCATCGACGTTGAAGCTGTCCACGTTCAGCAACGCGGAGTTGCTGACCACGCCCAGGCCGCCATCGAGGATAGAGCCGGCGCTGATCAGGGTGTATTGGGCGCCATTGGCAGAGAAGTCATCGGCGCTGGCGGACAGGCGCAATTGCGAGCCGGCGAGGAATTCCGCCTGGCCGCTGACGGCGAGAATCGCCTGGTTCGGGTTGGTCTGCGCCGTGCTGATCAGCATGTCGACGGACGTACCGGTGCCAAGGAAAAGACCGCCATCGATCTGGGTATGGGCACGCTGCAGTGCGAGACGGCCGGCCGGCTGGCCGCCAGATGCGCCGGAAATCTCCACCTCCTGGGTGCGGATATAGGCGCCGTCGAAAACGACGTCGCCCAGCACATTCACCACATACAGCCCTTCCAGATCGCCACGGATGGTGCCGGCCGTCCAGTTGAGGCTGGCGTTCTCGGCAAGGATCGCTGCAGTGCTGCCTTCGATCAGGCCGCCGTCATGGTTGATCTGCAGACCGAACGCGCTGCCGGTGCGGTGAATGCCATAGGTGCCGCCAACGATGCTGCCGGTGTTGGTGAGCGCCGCCAGGGTGACGCCGTCCAGGTAGACGCCAGCGCCCGCGGCGGCGTTGATGGAGCCGCTGTTGCTCAAGCTCGAAACCGTTCCGTTTCGCAGTGCAACGCCGCTGGCACCCACGCCGGAGACGTCAACAGTGCCGGTGTTGCTGACGCCGCCGACAACAGTGCTGCCTACCGCCACGATGCCTGCCGCCGGGTAGGCGCTGGCGTCACTCACAACCTTGATGTCGCCACTGTTGAGTACGGAGCCGTTCACCTGGCTGTCATACAGGTAGATACCGGAGGACTCGAAGCCGGCAAGGTCCAGCGAGCCGGTGTTGTGCAGAAAGCTCGCCGAGCTGCCTAGCAGCGACATGCCCGCCACGCCACTGAGGGGATTCGCACCACGACCGATAATCTCGCCGCTGTTGCTGAGACCCGCGTCGAGCTGGCTATCTACGATGGACATGCCGCCCGATCCCGTGCCGGCGCCGGTGAACGCATCGCTGCCGGTAACCTCGATCTTCCCCTGGTTGCTGACCAGCCCGCTTGCCTGGCTGGCTTCGAAGTAGATCCCACTGGTACTGGCCGCGCTGTTGTCGATGACGCCTGTCGCGCCATTGCTGACGCTGGTGACCTGACTGGAAACGATCGAAATCCCGCCCATGCGCTCGCCGCCGCTACCTTCGAGCGTGCCCAGGTTACGCACGGCACCAAGCACTTCGGTGTTGAACACCAGCATCGACGCGGAGCGGCTGGGGCTTCCGGCGCTGGTCACCCGGATATCGCCGCTGTTTTCCACACTCCCGTTGACCTGCAAGGTCCCTGGTGCGCTGCCGGCGGCGGCCATGCCGCGGCTGCCGGCACCATTGATGTCGATCTGCCCCGAGTTGAGCAGACTGCCACCGATGGTGGCGTCGCCGGTGATCAGCAGGCCGCTGCTGTTGAAGCCGTTGACTTCGATCTCACCGCGGTTCTCGACGTTGCCGCCGACGGTACCGGAGGTTGCCTGGCTGGTGATCACTTGTAGGCCGGCAGCGCCGTGGGCCGGATCGCTGCCCGTCGTTGTGGCGCGCAGCACGCCCTCGTTGATGACACTACCGGTCACCCGCGCTGGGTTCAGCATCATGGCTGCGGCATTGGTCGCACCGCTTGCCTGCAATGTCCCTTGGTTGATCAGGTCGCCGTCCAGCGGGACGCTGAAGCCAGGATGAGAGTAGAAGCCGAAGGCGAGCCCAGTAGTCTGGATGGACAGGGTCGCATCGAGTGTCAGTCCAGCCGGCAGGGAAGCCCCATTGGCCAGAGTAATGCCGACGAAGGCAGGGATCGGTGCCGCAAAGTTGTACGTCCCGGTGACTGTCAGCTGTTCGAGGTAGGGGGTATTGATGTTCAGCGGCGCGCCACCGAGATCGATGGTCTGCGCTGAGAGATGCGCATGGGCCGCTAGGACTGACAGGGCGATGAGGGATTTGGACAGCAGATGCGAAGCCATGGACAACCTCCTTGTTGGCGATACGAGCAAGGCTGGCACTATGCCAGCGCCCCCCAAGCGCTTTCCATTTCAATGGAACACTCGTTCAGGCTGCCCGACGAACGGTTTTCTCGCTCTTCAGAACGAAGAAACCCGGCCGTGGCCGGGTTTCCTGATTATGCATTGACGACTCAGTTCTGCCGAATGCCTGCGACCAGCCAGGGCTGGTTCTCGCCCTGCGCGCGTTCCAGGCGCCAGCTTTCGCTGAAGGGTTCGCCCTGGTCGAAGCGCGAGGTCTTGGCGGTGCCGCTGAAGGTCAGGGTGGCGATGGTCTTGTCGGCCTGGTCGTCGACGCCGTCCAGCTGCACCTGCAGCTCGTCGACGTAGGTGGACTGGTAGCCGTCGCCCAGCTCGGCGCGTTCGCGCTTGAGGAAATCGAACATCTGCGGGGTGACGAACTCGGCGATCTTGTCCATCTCGTTGGCATCCCAGTGCTGCTGCAGCGCCAGGAAGTGCTGGCGACCGGCTTCGATGAAGCTCTGTTCGTTGAACCAGCTCGGCGCATTGATCACCGGTGCGGCCGCGGCGCCACCACCGAAGATCGGCGCGCCGTCGGCGGCCTGACGCTGCTGCCAGGGCGCACCGCCGGCCATTGCCGGCTGCGCGGCGGCGGCACTGCGACGGCGGGCGGCGATGACCTTGAAGATGACGAAGGCAATCAGGCCGAAGATCAGGATGTCGAACAGCTGCAGTCCTTCAAAACCATCACCCATCAGCATCGAGGCGAGCAGGCCACCGGCGGCGATGCCGGCCAGCGGGCCGAGCCAGCGCGACGCGCCGCTTTGCGGAGCACCGGCCTGACGATTGGGCGCGGCTTGCGGGCTGTCCGCCTGGCGCCGCGGGGCACTCTGGTGACTGGGGGCCGAGCCGAACGACTTGCCGCCACCGAAGCGCTTGGCTTGGGCGTCGAGACTGAGGGTCAGACCCAGGCAGAGGGCCAGGGCGATGCTGAGGAAGCGTTGCATGGGCAGGTGATCTCTTGAGTAAAAGGGTTTCGCGCGCGCCATGGTGCCGAGGGCTACCGCGCCACACCAGCGACAGAGTGTTTCCGGATTTATGAGGCGCGCGGTGGCGCAGGGTTCCTATGCCGGCGACGGTCAGCGCCAGTCATGCAACTCCTTCTCGGTCAGCTGGTGCATCGGCGTGACCTGGGCCTGGAACGCGGTCATCGAGGCCCAGATGCGGCCGTTCAGCTCGCTCTGCGCGGCTAGCTCGCCGAGCACGAATTCCGACTCCCGACGCAGCGCGTCGAGCACCTCGTCAGGGAAGCGCCGCAGTTGCACGCCCTGGCGCTTGAGCTCCTCCAGCGCCAGAGCGTTGTTGTAGACGTAGTCGTCGAGCATGTCCTGGTTGGCGGCCCGGGCCGCCTCGCCGAGGATTGCCTGCAGATCCGGCGGCAGGCTGTCGTAGGCCTTCTGGTTGATCAGCAGCTCGATCACCGCCTGCGGCTCCTGCCAGCCGGGCGCATAGTAGTAGCGCGCCGACTTGTGCAGGCCGAAGGCCAGATCGTTGTACGGACTGACCCAGTCGCTGGCGTCGATGGCGCCGGTCTGCAGCGAGGTGAATACCTCCGACCCCGGCAGGTTCACCGGCGTCGCCCCGAGACGCGACAACACTTCACCACCCAGGCCGGGCATGCGGATCTTCAGGCCCTTGAGGTCATCCAGCGATTCGATTTCGCGGTTGAACCAGCCACCCATCTGCATACCCGAATTGCCGGCCGGCAGCGGCTTTACGCCGTAGGGTGCATAGGCCTCGTCCCATAGCGCCTGACCGCCGCCACGCGACAGCCAGGCATTCATCTCGCTGGTCGACAGGCCGAAGGGCACCGAGGTGAAGAACTGTGCGGTGGGCACCTTGCCCTTCCAGTAGTAGGCCGCACCATGGCCCAGCTCGGTGGTGCCGCGCGAGACGCTGTCGAACACCTCCATCGCCGGGACCAGCTCGCCTGCGGCGTAGACCTTGATGGTCAGCCGGCCGCCACTCATCACCTTGACCCGCTCCGCCAGACGCTCGGCGCCCGTGCCCAGGCCGGGATAGTTCTTCGGCCAGGCGGTGACCATCTTCCAGTGGTAGGTCTGCGCCGGCGCGGCGGCAGCGGCGGCCGGCTTGTCCTTGTCGCAGCCAGTCAGGCCGAGCGCGGCGAGCAGGCCGGCGGCGAGCAGCAGGTAACGGCGGGTCATCGAAGCTCCTCGGATAGCGAGTGAAAACAGAAGTCTGGGGCGACGCCAGACGCACCGCAGGGCGCGCAGTTTGGCACTCCTGGCGGCCGGCGAAAATCGTTTGAGGGAAAAAGGAGACGCGCCGGCGGATTACGCCGGCGGCTAATCCGCCCTACGGGCTAGCAACGGCGAGAGCCTGTCGACACCTCGCTCAGAGCGCCTCAAGCTTGGCGTACGCGAGCATCAGCCACTTGCTGCCTTCATCGAAGTTGACCTGGACCCGCGCCTGGGCACCGGAGCCTTCGAAGTTGAGAATGGCGCCCTCACCAAACAGCGGGTGGCGGACCATCTGTCCCAGGCGCAGGTCGGTATCCGGCACTGCGGCGGTGGCGAAGCTGGCGTGCAGCCCGCCGCGCGGCGCGGCGCCGCCGAACGGCTGGCGCACCGAGTTGGACAGGCGCACTTCCTCGATCAGCCCGGCGGGAATCTCGCGAACGAAGCGCGAGACCTTGTTGTAGGTCTCGCTGCCGTAGAGCCTGCGGGTCTCGGCGTAGCTCACCACCAGACGCTGCATGGCGCGGGTGATGCCGACGTAGGCCAGGCGCCGTTCTTCTTCCAGACGACCCGGCTCTTCCAGACTCATCTTGTGCGGGAACAGCCCTTCCTCCATGCCGACCAGGAACACCAGAGGAAACTCCAGGCCCTTGGCGCTGTGCAGGGTCATCAGCTGCACGCTGTCCTCGAAGGCATCGGCCTGGGTGTCGCCGGCCTCCAGCGAGGCGTGGCCGAGAAATGCCGACAGCGGCGTCTCGCCGTCTTCCAGCTCCTCGTTCTCGAAGGCACGCGCGGCACTGACCAGTTCCTCGAGGTTTTCCACCCGGGTCTGGCCCTTCTCGCCCTTCTCGTCACGGTGATAGGCCAGCAGGCCACTCTGCTCGACCACGGTCTGGGTCATCAGGTGCAGCTGCATTCCCTCGGTCTGCAGCGCCAGCCCGTCGATCAGCTCGACGAAGGCATTCAGCGCCCCGGCCGCACGCGCCGGCACCAGCTTGTTGCCGACCACCTGGTGCAGCGCCGCCCACATCGACAGGTCCTGGTCGCGGGCCAGCTGGCGCAGGGTCTCCAGGGTCTTCTCGCCGATGCCGCGCGCCGGCACGTTGATCACCCGCTCGAAGGCGGCATCGTTGTGCCGGCCATCGATCAGGCGCAGGTAGGCCATGGCATTCTTGATCTCGGCGCGCTCGAAGAAGCGCTGGCCGCCGTAGATGCGGTAGGGAATCTTCTCGCGCAGCAGCGCCTCCTCCAGCACCCGCGACTGGGCGTTGGAGCGGTAGAGGATGGCGATCTCGCTGCGGGTCAGGCCGTCACGCAGGGCGCGTTCGATGCTCTCGACCACGTAGCGCGCCTCGTCGTGCTCGTTGAAGCCGGCGTACAGCGCGATGGCCTCGCCGTCGCCGCCGTCGGTCCACAGCTCCTTGCCCAGGCGCCCCTGGTTGTTGGCGATCAGCGCGTTGGCGGCCTTGAGGATGCTCGCCGTGGAGCGGTAGTTCTGCTCCAGGCGGATGGTCTGGGCGTCGGGGAAGTCGTCGCAGAACTGCTGGATGTTCTCGATCTTCGCACCGCGCCAGCCGTAGATCGACTGATCGTCATCGCCCACCACCATCAGGCTCTCGCCGCCCTTGGCGAGCAGCCGCAGCCAGGCGTACTGCACGGCGTTGGTGTCCTGGAACTCGTCGACCAGCACGTGGCGGAAGCGCTGCTGGTAATGCGCCAGCAGGCCGGGCTGGTCGCGCCACAGATCCAGCGCGCGCAGCAGCAGTTCGGCGAAGTCGATCACCCCGGCGCGGGCGCAGGCCGCCTCGTAGGCTTCGTAGATGGCGCGCATGGTCTTGAGGAACAGATCACCGCCGGGCTGGATGTGCTGCGGGCGCAGGCCCTCGTCCTTCTGCCCGTTGATGAACCATTGCGCCTGGCGCGCCGGCCACTGGTTGTCGTCCAGACCGAGATCGCGGATCACCCGCTTGATCAACCGCTGCTGGTCATCGGAATCGAGAATCTGGAAGTTCTGCGCCAGCCCCGCCTCCTGCCAGTGCGCCCGCAACAGGCGATGCGCCAGGCCGTGAAAGGTGCCGACCCACATGCCGGCCGGGTTGATCCCCATCAACTGCTCGATGCGCGCGCGCATCTCGGTAGCAGCCTTGTTGGTGAAGGTCACCGACAGCACCGAATAGGGCGAGGCGCCGTGCAGTTGGATGAGAAAGGCGATGCGGTGGACCAGCACGCGGGTCTTGCCGGAACCGGCGCCGGCCAGCACCAGCTGGCGGCCGAGTGGGGCGGCGACGGCCTGGCATTGGGCGTCGTTGAGGGAGGCGAGCAGGAGTTCGGGATCGTTTTGCATCGCGGCATTCTACGGGGCGGGCCGGCGCAGCGGCAAACCAGCCCGACGGCAGCCGTGCAGCTCGTCCGAGAGGTGACTGGCAATTCGCCATTCGGCCTTGGGCGATGCGTCTAGCTCGGGTATGCTCGGCCCAAGGTCCACCATTACAAGAACAGCCAGTGACCGCTCCGACTCCCCTTCATAGCGCCGCCGAAACGCGCCGCAACCTGCAGCAGCGCCACGCCACCGAACTGGCTGCGGAGCGCACTCGCCTGCTCTATCAGGGGTCGCGCATGCCGACCCTGCTGATGCTGTTTACCGGCCTGATCTGCGCCGGCCTGCTCTGGGACCTCACCGATACCCTGCTGCTGACCGGCTGGCTGATCTGGCTGGTGCTACTCGCCGTATTGCGCCTGATCCAGGTCGCCGCCTTCCATCGCGCGCTACCGTCGCGCCAGGCCAAGCCCTACTGGCGCCAGACGTTTCTCATCGGTGCCGCCGCCTCCGGAGCGACCCTGGCGGCGGTGAGCATCTGGCTGGTGCCGGCAGACGCCTTCTTTCTGCAGACGCTGATCTTCGGCGTGATCGCCGCCACCATCATCTCCGCCTGCGTCGCCTATGCCGTGAGCATCCAGGCCTTTCTCGCCTTCGCCCTGCCCTGCCTGCTGCCGTCGTCGTTCGTGCTGCTGGCCAGTGATAGCGAGCTTCAGCGTGGCTGGGGCCTGCTGGCGCTGATCATGCTGCTCAGCCTGCCGCTGGTGGCCTGGCAGGTAAACCGGCTGATCCTGCGCAGCCTGTTGCGACGTTTCGAGAACCAGGCACTGATCGAAAGCCTGGCGCAGGCCAAGAGCCGCGCCGAAGGCCTCAATCAGGAACTGGCGCGCGAAGTCGAACAGCGCCGTCGTGCCGAGCGCAACCTGCGCCAGGCGCACGATCAGCTCGAGCTGCGAGTAGACGAGCGCACCCGCGAACTGGACGAAACCAGCCACGCCCTGAGCAAGAGCCAGACCCGCCTGGCGATGGCGCTGGAGGCCAGCGGTCTGGGCCTGTGGGACTGGAACCTGCAGACCGACGAGGTTCATCACACCCAGGTGCGCGAGATCTTCGGCATCGAGCCGGAGGACGTGAAGACCACCCTGCGCGATTTGCGCCCTCGCCTGCATCCCGCCGATGTCCCCGTGCTGCGCGAGGCGATGCTGGCGCATTTCCGCGGCGAAGCGGACGGCTACGTGGTGGAATACCGGGTGAAACACGCCAACGGCTCCTACGTCTGGATCGAGGACCGCGGGCGCGCCGTGTCGCGCGACGAGAGCGGTCGCGTGCTGCGCATGGTCGGCACCCGCCGCAACATCGGCGCGCTGAAGAGTCGCGAGGAAGAGCAGCGCCTGGCCGCCACCGTGTTCGAGGCAGCCAGCGAAGGGATCGTCATCCTCGATCCGAACTACCGCATCCTGGCGGTCAACGATGCCTTCAGCCAGGTCACCGGCTACCGCCGCGAAGAAGCGCTCGGGCAGGCGGTGCTGCAGCTGGTCAGCGACCCCGAGGCACGCCGCCATTACCAGCAGATGCGCCAGGAGCTGGAGCAGCACGGACAGTGGAGCGGCGAACTGGTCGAGCGGCGCAAGAGCGGCGAGCTCTTCCCGCAACTGCTGCAGATCAAACTGGTCCGCGACGGCCAGGGCCATGCCAGCCATATCGTCTGCTTCCTCGCCGACCTCTCGCTACGCCGCGAGGCGGAAGAGCGCATGCGTTATCTGGCGCAGTACGACGAGCTGACCGGGCTGGCCAACCGCAGCCTGTTCAAGGAACGCCTGCACGAGGCCGCCCAGCGCTCGCGGCAGAGCGGGCGCAGCCTGGCACTGCTGCATATCGACCTGGACCGTTTCAAATTGCTCAATGACAGCCTCGGCCATGAAGTCGCCGACCAGCTCCTGCAGCAGATGGCCCGCCGGCTGACCCAGGCGGTACCCGAGGCGGACACCATCTCCCGCCTGTCCAGCGACGAGTTCGCCGTGGTCGTGGACTCCTACAGCAACCTGTCGAGCCTGGCGCGCATGGCCAATCGCCTGCTCGGCAAGCTGCGCCAGCCGCTGGAGGTCGCTGGCCACGAGCTGATGATGAGCGCCTCGATCGGCATCAGCCTGCTGCCGGACAACGCCCGCGAACTGCAGGCGCTGATCAGCCAGGCGAACATGGCGATGCAGCATGCCAAGCACCTGGGCGGAGACACCTTCCAGTTCTTCACCGACAACCTGCAGTCCGCCACCATCGAACGCCTGCAACTGGAAACCCAGCTGCGCAAGGGCATCACCGAGGGCCAGCTGGAGGTCTACTACCAGCCCAAGCTCAACCTGGCCAATGACTGTCTCGACGCCGCTGAAGCGCTGGTGCGCTGGAACCACCCGCAGCTCGGGCTGGTGGCGCCGGCCCAGTTCATCGGCCTGGCCGAGGAAACCGGGCTGATCGGCGCCATCGGCGAGTTCGTCCTGCGCCAGGCCTGCCGCCAGGCACGCCAGTGGCAGCTCGATGGCCTTGCGGAGCTGAGCGTGTCGGTCAACCTGTCGGTGCACCAGCTGCGCCAGGGCAACCTCTCCAGCCTGGTGCGCCAGGTGCTCGAGGAAACCGGCCTGGAGGCACGCCTTCTGGAACTGGAGCTGACCGAGAGCCAGCTGCTGGACAACGTCGACAACGTCATCGATACCTTCCGCCAACTGGACGAGCTGGGCGTGCGCCTGGCCATCGACGACTTCGGCACCGGCTTTTCCTCGCTCAGCTACCTCAAGCGTTTCCCGGTCGACTGCGTGAAGATCGACCAGTCGTTCATTCGCGAGCTGCCGGACAACAGCGACGATGCCGCCATCACCCGCGCGATCATCGCCCTGGCCCACAGCCTGGAACTGCAGGTGGTGGCCGAAGGCGTGGAAACCCAGGAACAGATGGACTTCCTCAAGGCCCAGCGCTGCGACGCCATCCAGGGTTATCTGATCAGTCGCCCTGTCCCCGCCGAACACTTCGCGCAGATGCTGCGTGATCATCAGGACTGAGCTTCACCGTTAGAGGCTCTTCCCTCTTTCTTCCGGGAAAGGGTGCCGAAGGCGGGAGAGGGATTTCTCAGGCGACTCGCTGCCGCCGCAAACCAGGCAACGCCAGGCATCCTGCGGCGCCAGCCCTCCCTCATCTGGCGCTGCGCGCCACCTTCTCCCGGCGGGAGAAGCAAGGCGGCGTCCGCTCAGCCGCGGGTGGTTGCGCCGTCCAGCTCGCGCATCAGCAGGGCGTACTGCAGGTCGACCGATTCAGGTACCGGCAGGTAGAGCGTATGGCCGTCACCGGGAGCCACCTCGACCGCTTCGCCGCTGCGCTTGCGCAGGTCCTCGAGGCGGAAGTTGAGGTTGCCCTGCGGGGTCATCAGCTCCAGGCGGTCGCCGACGGCGAAGCGGTTCTTCACCTTGACCTCGGCCAGTTCGCCGATGCGCTCGCCGGTCAGCTCGCCGACGAACTGCTGGCGCTCGGACAGGGAGAAGCCGCGCTCGTAGTTCTGGTACTCGTCGTGCACGTGGCGCCGCAGGAAGCCCTCGGTGTAGCCGCGGTGCGCCAGCGACTCCAGGGTATCCATCAGGCTTCTGTCGAACGGCCGGCTGGCCACGGCATCGTCGATCGCCTTGCGGTAGACCTGCGCGGTGCGCGCCACGTAGTAGTGGCTTTTGGTGCGGCCCTCGATCTTCAGCGAGTGCACGCCCATCTGCACCAGCCGCTCGACGTGCTGCACCGCGCGCAGATCCTTGGAATTCATGATGTAGGTGCCGTGCTCGTCCTCGAAGGCCTCCATCAGCTCGCCGGGACGGTTGCTCTCCTCGAGCAGGAACACCTGGTCGGTGGGAGCACCCGCCCCCAGCGTCGGTTCGATCTGCTGCAACGGGATCGGCTGGTACTGCTGGACGATGTTGCCCAACTCGTCTTCCTTGCCCTCGTGGGCCTTGTATTCCCAGCGGCAGGCATTGGTGCAGGTGCCCTGGTTGGGGTCGCGCTTGTTGATGTAGCCGGACAGCAGGCAGCGGCCGGAATAGGCCATGCACAGCGCGCCGTGGACGAACACCTCCAGCTCCATGCCCGGCACCTGCTCGCGGATCTCGCCGATCTCCTCCAGCGACAGCTCGCGCGACAGGATCACCCGGCTCACGCCCTGGCTTTCCCAGAACTTCACCGTCGCCCAGTTGACCGCGTTGGCCTGCACCGAGAGGTGAATGGTCTGCTGCGGGAAGTGCTGGCGCACCAGCATGATCAGCCCCGGGTCGGACATGATCAGCGCATCCGGTCCCATCGCCACCACCGGCTCGAGGTCCTTGATGAAGGTCTTCAGCTTGGCGTTGTGCGGGGCGATGTTGACCACCACGTAGAACTGCTTGCCCTGGGCGTGTGCCTCCTGGATGCCGAGCGCCAGGTTGGCGTGGTCGAACTCGTTGTTGCGCACCCGCAGGCTGTAGCGCGGCTGCCCGGCGTAGACCGCGTCGGCGCCGTAGGCGAAGGCATAGCGCATGGACTTGAGCGTGCCGGCGGGCGACAGCAGTTCGGGACGGAAGGTGCTCATGGCGAAGGGCTCTGGTATTGCGAGGGGCGCGATTCTACTGCTTTTGCACAGTTTTTGAGCAACTCGCGCCCAACCGTTCAGGCCCTGAGATTCGATACATGTTCGAGCCCCCGCGCAGCCGGACCCCGCCGCTACACCCTGATCAACTCCCGCGCCGCACTCGGCGACAGGCCGGTCCAGCGTTTGAACGAGCGGCGGAAGTTGGTGGCGTCGTGGAAGCGCAGGTGGCTGGCGACCTGGTCATTGCCGAAGCCGTGCACCTGGTAGAGGTAGAGGGCGACGTCCAGGCGCACCCGGTCGAGCTGTTCCTGGTAGCTGCTCTGGTGTTTCTTCAACTTGCGCTTGAGGGTCGCCGGGCTCATGCCGAAGGCCTCGGCGGCGCGCTCCAGGCTCGGAGCCTCGCGTACGTGGCGCAGCAGCCAGCGGTTCAGGCAGTCGAGCAGTCCGGCCGGACCTTCCAGCGCGCACAGCGCCTCGCGCGCCTGGCGCGCAGCGACCGCTGCGGAGGTCTGTGCCGCCTGGGGCCAGGGCCGGGTCAGGTATTCGCGTGGCAGACGCAGCAGATCGCAGGGGCCGGCGAAGTGCAGGTCTTCGCCCAGGTGTACCCAGTACTGCTCGATCTGCCGCGGCCGCGCCCGACGCAGGTGGAAGCGCCAGGGCAGGTGCTCACCGCCCAGGCGTCGGCTCATCGCCACCACCGCCGCCATGCTGGCTTCGAGCAGGAAGTCGAGCTGCTCGCCGGCGCCACAGGCGTCATGCCAGCTCAGGTAGGCGTAGTCGGCATCCATTACCAGGCGCGGGGCAAGTAGCGGAGTGAGTAGCGCGCGCAACTCCACCAGCAGCGCCAGCGCTTCGCCCAGATTGGCGGCCAGCGCCAGCGCCTGGCTGGCCGCGCCCTGGTGGCCGGGCAGCAGGCGCTGACCAAAGAGGAACGCCGAATCGTCGGCATCCAGCAACTGGCGGGCGTTGCCGATGAGCCGTAGGTACTGCTCGGGGCTGATGCGCAGCTGGCCGGCGAGGATGTCCTCATGAAACACGCCGACCCCACGCAGCAGCTTGTGGCTGTTGATACCCCGCCCCAGACACAGGTCGATCAGTACCGCCGGCTGCTGATGCGCGGCGATCAGCCGGCTGTCGCGCTCGTACCAGCGCCGCGCGATGGTCATGGCCTCAGGCGCTCAGCGCCAGCGGCCGCTTGGCCCGCTCCAGCGCCTGGTTGAGACGCGCCAGCAGCGTCTCGGCGTCCTCCTCCAGCGCCATTGCGCAGGCCACGCTGGCGCGCAGTTGCAGTCGCTCGCCATGCTGGCGACTGCGGTGTGCCAGGCTCGCCACTGCCAGGCGCAGTTCCTCGGCGATCTGCCGCGCCTGGCTCTCACCGGTATCCGGCAACAGCGCGACGAAGCGATCCCCGGCCAGACGGCAGAGCAGATCCTGCCGGCGCAGGTTGAGCAGCAGCAATTGCGTCAGCGCCTGCAGCACCGCATCACCCTCGGCGTGGCCGAAGCGCTGGTTGAGGCTGTCGAAGTCGTCCAGATCGATGGCGACCAGCGACAGTGGTCGCTGCTGGCGGCGACTTTCGACCAGCTCCAGCTCGATCTGCCGGCGCAGGTAGTCGGCGGTGCCCAGCGGGATCAGCTTGTCGAACTGACGGTGTTCGCGGAACAGCCGCTCGCGCTTTTCCAGCTGGACGCTGATTGCCAGCTGCTCGTGGTGCCAGTGGTAGATGCCCCAGGTCAGCAGGACCAGCCCGACCGGCATCGGCAGCGACTCCAGCCAGTGGTCCCAGACGATGCTCTCGGGCATGCGCACGAACTCATCCAGCAGGTCGATCCACCAGGAAAAGAACACGCAGCCCAGTCCCAGCGCCAACAGGTTGGTGACCCGCCCGGCCGGCCGGCTCTTGAGGATCAGGCCCAGCCAGGCCAGGGCAAGAAAGGCCGAGCCGCCCTCGCCGAGGATGTCCAGCCAGACCCACTCGGTAATGCCCTTGAGGTCGCCGACGGCCAGGTGCAGCAGCAGGCCGAGGTTGGCCGCCAGCAGCAGGGCGAGGAATTTCAGGCGATGCAGCCGCAGCAGGGTCGGCATGGTCGGGCTCCGCGAGGTTCGAAGGCGCCCAGCGAAACAGAGGCAGATGACGGTTTGGTTGCAGGGGTGGGGGTCAAATGGGCTCAGGGCATTGACGGATTTTTTTCGCCGAGCCCGGCTGACGGCATACGGCCTGATCGCTCTGCGCTGATCGTTCCGAGGCGGCAGCGCGTTGCCGGGACGAGTTACTTCAGCTGGTATCCACGCTCCTGCGTGGGCGTCCATCCGGGGACGCTCAACAACGACGCGAAATGGCCGGAGCCATCCACCAATACACTTCCTACAGGGGTCATTCGAGCGCATTTCCCTCGCCGAACCCCATCAAACCCGGCCAAAACAGGCGCTCCAGCGCAGGCCTGTCACGCAACCGTCATCCGCGCTTCCCAGCATCCGCTCCGTTCGCCGGCCCTTGCCCCGGCACCGACCTTTCTCGATGGGGAGCACGACATGGACAGATACCGCCTCACCGCCCGCCGCGCGGGCTTTCATTTCAGCGCCCTGGCGCTGGCCCTGCTGGGTTTGCCGCTGGTAGCCAGCGCGCAGCCGGCCGCCGAGCACGTCAACGTGGTCGGCCAGGCCGCCAGCATCGACAAGTCGCTCAAGGAGCAGCGCCGCTCGGACAGCGTCAAGAGCGTGGTCAGCGCCGACGGTGTCGCGCAGTTGCCGGACGAGAACGTCGCCGAGGCGGTGCAGCGCCTGCCCGGGGTGAGCGTCGAGCGCGACCAGGGCGAAGGGCGCTTCGTCAGCGTGCGCGGCCTCGGCCCGGACCTCAACAGCGTGAGCATCAATGGCACCGTCATTCCCTCACCCAACGCCGACAGCCGTGCCGTCGCGCTCGACGTGCTGCCCGCCGAGCTGGTGCAGTCGCTGTCGGTGGTCAAGACCCTGACCCCGGACATGGACGCCAACTCCCTCGGCGGCACCGTCGAGGTGGAAAGCCTCTCGGCCTTCGATCACGACGGCCTGTTCTACACGCTCAGCGGCGAAGGCAGCCACGATGACAACACCGACGAGCACAGCCCCAAGCTCTCCGGCGCGTTCAGCCAGCGTTTCAGCCTCGGCGGCGGCCAGGACAACTTCGGTGTGGCCCTGGCGGGCACCTGGGGTGAGCGTGACTTCGGCTCGGACAACGTCGAGACCGGTGGCGCCTGGGACTTCACCGATGGCGCCCGGCTGGAGGAAGCGGAACAGCGCGACTACCGCATCACCCGCGAGCGCAGTGGCCTGGGCATCAACGTCGATTACCGCCCGGACGACTACTCCAGCTACTACCTGCGCACGCTCTACAGCCGCTTCAAGGACAGCGAGACGCGCAATGCCGCGGGCCTGGAGTTCGCCGATGCACAGGCCGCCGGTACCCTGGGCGACGCCGAGGGCTGGCGCGAACTGAAGGAGCGCGAGGAAACCCAGACCATCCAGTCCTACGTGTTCGGCGGCGAGCGCCTGCTGGGCGCCTGGACCCTGGCCGGCCAGGCCGGCTACAGCCGTTCCGGCGAACGCACGCCGGGGCATATCGCCGGCGCCACCTTCGAGGGTGACGACGACTTCACCGATGCGGGCTTCTTCAGCAGCCGCAAGCCGGTACTGACCGCAGGCAGCGCCTTCTATGACCCGGCCGCGTTCGTGCTCGACGAGGTCGAGTGGGCCGAGCAGGACACCACCGACACCGAGAAGAACATCAAGCTCGATCTGGCCCGCGACTACGAGCTCAGCGGCCAGGCCGCCCAAGTCAAGTTCGGCGGCAAGCTCAGCCGCCGCGACAAGGACAACGACACCGAGGTCTGGACCTACGAGGACTTCGACACCTTCGGCATCACGGATGACGAGCTGCTGCTCTCCAACTACCTCAAGGGGCGTGTCGACTACGGCCTCGGCGCGTTCGGCCCCGGCATCAGCGGCAAGGCGGTCGAGGCGCTGCTCGACAGGCTCGACGCCGGCAATTTCTACAACGAGGAAGAGTCGCGCATCGGCGACTTCAGCATCAGCGAAGACATCAACGCCGCCTACCTGATGAACAGCGTCGACATCGATGATCTGCGCCTGATCGCCGGGGTGCGCTACGAGGGCACCCGCCAGCGCTCCAAGGGCACCGGGCTGCGCGACGGCGTATTCGAGAGCACCGACAACCAGAACGACTACCACCACTGGCTGCCCGGGCTGCATGCCCGATACCAGCTGGACAAGAACACCCAGCTGCGCGCGGCCTGGACCAACAGCGTGGTGCGCCCGACCTTCGAGCAGATCGCCCCGGGCTTCCTGATCGATGGCGACGAAGCCGCGTTCGGCAACCCGGACCTGAAGCCGCTGGAATCGAGCAACATCGACCTGGGTATCGAACACTACCTGGGGCGCGCCGGCGTGGTGTCGGCGTTCGTCTTCTACAAGGACATCGACAACTTCGTCTACAACACCGACCTGGCCGGCACCGGTGCCTGGGTGGCGTTCGACGAGGCAGCGACCTTCGCCAATGGCGACTCGGCAAAACTCTACGGTCTGGAACTGGCCTGGTCGCAGAAGTTCGACTGGCTGCCGGCGCCGTGGAACGGCGTGCTGGTTGGCGCCAACGCCACCTTCAGCCGCTCGGATGCGAGCATCAGCGGCTTCGACGCCGCCAGCGGCCTGCAACGCAAGCGCGACATCGACCTGCCGTTCCAGTCCGACAGCGTCGGCAACCTGATGCTCGGCTGGGAGAACGACCAGCTCAGCCTGCGCCTGTCGGCCAACTACAAGTCCGACGCGCTCTACGAGGTCGCCTCCATCAGCGAGCCGTTCCGCGACACCCGGGTCGACGACCAGCTGTTCGTCGATTTCAGCGCCCGCTACAACCTGACGCCCGAACTGCAACTGTCGTTCGAGGCGCAGAACCTCACCGACGAGCACTACTACACCTACACCGGCAGCCGTCGCTACAACGCCCAGTACGAGGAATATGGCCCGAGCTACAAGCTCGGCCTGACCCTCTCGCATTTCTGACGCCCGCGCCCGTGCCGCTGACAGGCACGGGCCTGTCCCGCTCGATGACAAGGATCTACCCCTGATGAACCCCCTGTTCAGCCGTTCCCTGCTGCTCGCCGCCCTCGTTCTGGCTGGCTGCGAGCGCTTCCCCACGCCAGGCGCCGCGACGCCGGCGCTGAGCCTGTCACCCTGGGGCGCCTCCGCCCAGGTGCGCGCCGAAGACCTGCGCTTTGCTCCCGATGAAGTGGCCGAAGGCCGCAACCTGCGCCTGGCCGCCAGCGAGAAGCGCGGCCTGCTGCTGCTCGACGCCGACGGCAACGAACGCGCGCGCCTGCCCGGCAGCTTCAGCACCCTCGACGTGCGCGCCCAGGGCGCCCAGCTGCAGATCGCCAGCATCGACAGCGCCAGCCAGCGTCCGCTGCTGGTGGCCCTCGACCCGAGCAGCGGCGAGTGGCAGGCGCCGCTACTGCTGCCGGCGCGCGACTACGCCCTGAGCGGCCTGTGCCTGTTCCGCGATGACGCGCGCAACCTGCACCTGTTCCTGCTCGGCGAGGATGGCCAGGGCGAGCAATGGCTGGTCGGCGACAGCCGCGGCCTGCTCGGTGAAGCCCGCCGGGTGCGCGGCCTGCCGCTGCCGCCGCAGGCCGAGTACTGCCAGGTCGACGACGCCAGCCAGCAGTTGTTCGTCAACGAGGAAGGGGTCGGCCTGTGGGCCTATCCGGCGCATCCGGAAGCCGAGAATGCGCGCCGTCCGGTCGACCTGCTGGGACCGTTCGGCGGGCTGAGCAAGAGTGTCGCCGGCATGGCCGCCGTGCCCGGCGGGCTGCTCGCGCTCGACGCCGAGGACGCCGCGCTGCACCTCTATCAACAGCAGGACGACCGCTGGCAGCGTGTGGCCCGGCTGCCGCTGGACGGCCTCGCCGAACCGGAGCGGCTGTCCGTGCGCAGCAGCGCAGAGGGGCTGGAGCTGCTGCTGCAGGACGACGACAACGGGCGCTTCTACCAGGGCCGGCTGGCCTGGGCGGCGCAACCGCTGGCGTTGCCGCCGACGCTGCCGGCTGTCGCGCCGCTGCGTCAGAGCGAGCCGGTCGGCCGCCACGGCGATGCCGCCGATGACCCGGCGATCTGGGTGCATCCGCAGGACCCGTCCCGCTCGCGGGTGCTCGGCACCAACAAGAAACAGGGCCTGCTCGCCTATGACCTCGACGGCAGGCTGGTCCAGGACCTGCCGGTCGGGCGGCTGAACAACGTCGATCTGCGTGCCGGCTTCAGTCTCGCCGGCGAGACGGTAGACCTGGCGGTGGCCAGCAACCGGGACCACAACAGCATCAGCGTGTTCGCCATCGACCGCGCCAGCGGCGAGCTGCGCGAGGCCGGCGAGATCCGCACGCCACTCAAGGAAATCTACGGCATCTGTCTGTTCCAGCCGGCGCCCGGCCAGCTTTACGCCTTCGCCAACGGCAAGGACGGCAGCTTCCTGCAGTACCGCCTGCAGGCCGCCGGCAGCCAGGTGCGCGGCGAGCAGGTGCGCCGCTTCAAGGTCGACAGCCAGCCCGAGGGCTGCGTCGCCGACGACGAGCGCCAGCGCCTGTTCATCGGCGAAGAAGATGTCGGCATCTGGGCAGTGGATGCCCGCGCAGACGCCGAGGCGCAGCTCACCTCGGTGATGCAGGTCGGCGAGGTGCTCAAGGCCGACGTCGAGGGCCTTGCGCTGTACCAGTCCGCGGGGCATGACTACCTGATCGTCTCCAGCCAGGGCAACGACAGCTACCTGGTGCTCGACGCCCAGCCTCCCTTCGCCCTGCGCGGTGCGTTTCGCGTCGGCATGAATGGCGCCCTGGGTATCGACGGCGCCTCCGAGACCGACGGCCTGGAAGTCACCGCGGCCAATCTCGGCGGGCCCTGGAGCGCCGGGATGCTGGTGGTGCAGGACGGCCGCAAGCGCATGCCCGAGCAGACCCAGAACTTCAAGTTCGTGCCCTGGAGCGGAATCGCCCGGACCCTGCAACCGGACTGACCCGGCTCGGTCATCAGTCGGTAACCGCAACGCCATAGAACAGAAGGCCCCCGCCAGGCGAGGGGCCTAACGGAGGACTTCACGATGCACGCCACCCTCGAACAGATGACCGTCTGGGGACTGATCAGCGAGGCCAGCCTGCTGGTCCAGCTGGTCATGCTGACCCTGGTGCTGGCTTCGCTCGCCAGCTGGTACCTGATCATCACCCGCAGCCTCGCCCTCGGCCGTTGCGACCGTTTGGGCAAGGTCTTCCTGCGTCGCACGCGCCAGACCCAGGAGCTGGCTCAGTTGTATCGCCAGGGCCAGGCGGAGAACGACCGCGATGCGGCGCTCGAGCGGATCTTCCGCGCCGGCTACGCCGAGTACGCGCAATTGCGCCGCGAGCCGGGCATCGCCGCGGACGCGGTGATCGACGGCGTCGAACGCCAGCTGCTGGTGGCCATCAGCGAGGAGGAGGAACGCCTCGCCCGCGGCCTGCCGCTGCTCGCCACGGTCGGCTCGGTGAGCCCCTACATCGGCCTGTTCGGCACGGTCTGGGGAATCATGAATTCCTTCATCGGCCTGTCCCAGGTGCAGCAGGCGACGCTGTCCACGGTCGCGCCAGGCATCGCCGAGGCGCTGATCGCCACCGCCATCGGCCTGTTCGCGGCGATTCCCGCGGTGATTGCCTACAACCGCTTCTCCGCGCGCAGCGGCGTGCTCGGCGCGCGCTTCTACGCCTTCGGCAACGAGCTGCAGGGCCGCCTGCACCGCAGCCTGCAGACCTCGCCGAGCCTGGCCCAGGCGGCCTGAGGAGCACAGCCATGCGCAGACCACAGAACGCCCACGGCCCCAAGGCCGAAATGAACGTGGTGCCCTATATCGATGTGATGCTGGTGCTGCTGGTGATCTTCATGGTCACCGCGCCCATGCTCACCCAGGGCATCCCGATCGAGCTGCCCAAGGTCGCGGCGCAAGCGCTGCCCAGCGACAGTCGCCAGCAGATCCTCACTCTCTCGGTGCGCGCCGACGGCGGCTACCACTGGGCCCTGGGCAACGAACTGGACGTCGAGGGACGCAGCGACAGCGCCGATGACCTTGCCGAGATGACCGCCAAGGTCGGTGCCATCGTCAGCGCCGACCCCGACACCCAGATCTACGTGCGCGCCGACCAGGACAGCCGCTACGCCGACGTGATCGCCGGCATGGCCGCGCTGCAGCAGGGTGGGGTCAGCAATGTCGGTCTGATCACCGAGCCGCCGCAATGACCAGCATGCTCCTCTCACAACCCCGGCAGCTGGCACCTTTGCCGCCGGTCCTGCACGAGTGGCTGCGCCGCGGCAGCGCGGCCGGGCTGGCCGTCGGCCTGCATGCGGCAGCCTTCGCCCTGCTGCTGGCCGGCTGGCAGGCCGAGCAGGCGCCCGTCGCGCAGCAACCGCGCACACTGGCGATGCAACTGGTGCAACTGCCGCCGCCGACCGTGGCGCCGCCACCGGCCCCAGTGCCGGCATTCGAGCCACCGGCGCCGGAGATTCCGCAGACCAGCGAAGTACCGCCACCAGTGGTCGACCGCGCCGCACTGGCGCGTCAGCGGGTCGAGCAGGAGCGCCAGCAGGCGCAGCAACGCCGCGAGCAGCAACAGCATCTCGAACAGAAGCGCCTCGAGCAGGAACGCCTGCTCCAGCAGCAGGCACAGGCCGCAGAACAGGCGCGCCTGGAGCAGCAGCAGGCACTGCAACGCGAGCAGCAGGCCGCTGCCGCTGCCGCCGCCGAACGCGAACGCCAGGCGCAGGCCCTCGCCAGCCGTCAGTACCTGCCCATCAGCAAGGAGGCACCGGACTACCCCGATCGCGCGCTGGAGCGTGGCATCGAGGGCGACTGCACGGTGCGCTACCGGGTCAACGCCAGTGGCCGGGTCGAGGAGCCGCAGGTGGTCGGCGATTGCCATCCGCTGTTCGTCCGCCCCTCGCTCAGTGCCGCGCGCACTTTCCGCTATCAGCCGCGCCTGATCGACGGCCGCGCCGTGCCGGTCGAGGACGTGCGCAACACCTTTCATTACCGCATCGAATAGCCGCCCTGCGGCCCGCGAATTTCTCGGAAGTAGCCATGAGCCAGGATCACCAGCAGTTCCACCAGCGCCTGGAGGCGCATGACGACGCCTCGATCAACCCCAGCGGCAACCCACCGCTGTCCAGCCTGCTCGACCCCACCCGACGCAACCTGCTCAAGGGCGGCCTGGGCCTGGCCGCACTGGGCTTCTTCGCCGGCGGCATCGCCGCCTGCAGCCGCGCCAATGCCAGTCCGTTGCTGAGCTTTCGCAGCGTGCCGGTGCAGCTCGACCCGGCGTTCGACCGGGTGCTGGTCGCCGAGGGCTACCGTGCCGTGCCGTTCTTCTCCTGGGGCGATCCGGTCGAGCCCGGCGCACCGGCCTGGAACCCCGACGCCAGCGACGACTGGCAGGCACAGCTCAAACAGGCTGGCGACAACCACGACGGCATGAACTTCTTCGCCTTCCCCGGCGAGCCGGAGCGCGGCCTGCTGGTGATGAACCACGAATACGTCAATCCGCCGCTGCATCCTGCCTCGGTGATCGACACCAGCGCACCGCGGCCGCTGGCCGAGGTACGCAAGGAACAGGCGGCGCACGGCGTGTCGGTGATCGAGGTGCGCCGCGACGCCGATGGCCAGTGGCGCCGGGTGCTCGATTCGGCCTACAACAGACGCATCAGCATGCTCACCCCGATGCGTATTGCCGGCCCTCTGGCCGGTGCCGACTGCATGCGTACCGCCAGCGATCCGCGTGGCCTGGAGGTGCTCGGTACGCTGAACAACTGCGCCACCGGCATCACCCCCTGGGGCACCTTCCTCACCTGTGAGGAGAACTGGCACAACTACTTCATCAACCGTGACCCCGACGACTACGCCGCGCGCGTCTCACACCGCCGCTACGGCCTGGCGGCCAGCGGCACGAGCAAGAACTACGCCTGGGAAACCGCCGACCCGCGCTTCGACGCCACGCCCGATCCTCAACAGCCGCACGGCGGCCAGGTCAACGAACCGCACCGTTTCGGCTGGGTGGTCGAGATCGACCCCTTCGACCCGCTTGGCCAGCCGATCAAGCGCACCGCCTTCGGCCGCTTCAGCCGCGAGTGCGCCGCGCTGCGCCTGGCGGACGATGGCCGCATGGCCTTCTACTCCGGCGACGACGCGCGCAACGAGTACGTCTACAAGTTCGTCCCGGCCGGCCGCTTCGACCCGGCCAACCCGGCGGCCAACCGCGACCTGCTCGACGAAGGCACCCTCTACGTGGCCCGTTTCGACAAGGGCGGCCGCGGCCAGTGGCTGGCCCTGGTCCACGGGCAGAACGGCCTGAACGCGGCGAACGGCTTTCCCAGCCAGGTCGAGGTGCTGCTCAACGCCCGCGCCGCCGCCGACATCGCCGGCGCAACGCCGATGGACCGCCCCGAGTGGGCAGCGGTGCATCCGCACAGCGGCGAGGTCTATGTCGCCCTGACCAACAACGACGCGCGCCGCGAGACCGATGCCGCCAACCCGCGGCCGAACAACCTGCACGGGCAGATCCTGCGCTTCAGCGAGGATGGCGGCGACCCGGCGGCCACCGCCTTCGACTGGGAACTGTTCCTGCTCGCCGGCGAAGCCGAAGGCAGCGCGGTGCCGGCGCATCTCAAGGGCACCATCAGCGGTGATCTGTTCTCCTCGCCGGACGGCCTGGCCTTCGACGAGGCGGGGCGGCTGTGGATCCAGACCGACTACGACGACGAGGACCCGGCCATGGCCAGCATGGGCTGCAACCAGCTGCTCTGCGCCGACCCGCGTACCCGCGAGGTGCGCCGCTTCCTGGTCGGCCCGCGCGGCTGCGAGATCACCGGGCTGGCCTGGAGCCCGGACGGCAAGGCGATGTGGGCCAACATCCAGCACCCTGGCCTGAGCTACCCCGCCAGCGACGGCAAGACCCGGCCACGCTCGACCACGGTGCTGATCACCCGCGAGGACGGCGGGGTCATCGGCGCCTGAGCGGCAACGACCTCAGCGGCCCTGTTTCAGGCGGTGTTCCCAGCGCCGCTTGGCAAAGCGGCGCATGTTCGGGATGTCGTCGGTTTCGTCCAGGATCGGCTTGCCGATGATGGTTTCCATGATGTCTTCCAGCGTCACCAGGCCACGCCAGCCGCCGAACTCGTCGTAGATCAGGCACAGGTGCTGGCGATCCTGCATCAGCTGGGTCATCAGGCTTTCCACGCTGGTGCTTTCCGGAACCACCTTGATCGGCTTCATGATCGAGGACACTGGCGCCTCCGGGTCTTCGGCGCTGAGCGCGTCATAGCGGAAGATCACGCCCAGCGGTGCTTCGTCCTCGTCGACCACCGGGTAGCGCGAGAACTGGCTCTCGCGGATCTGCTCGCGAAAGCTGGCGATATCCAGCTGCGGCAGCACCGAGGTGGCCACGGTGCGCGGCGTCATGATGTCGCGCACGCGCATCTCGTGCAGATCAAGAATGTTGCTGATGACACGCTGCTCGTCCTCGTCCAGCGTGTTCATTTCGCGACCCAGTAGCGCGAGCGCCTTGATTTCCTGGCGAACGTCGTAGTCCGGCTCCTTGCCGCCAAACAGCCGCATGACCAGGTCGGACAGCACGATGAACGGCTTGAGGATCAGGATCATCGCGCCCAGCAACGGCGGCAGGAAGGGCGCGATCTGCGGCCAGTAACGCGCGCCTATGGTCTTGGGCAGGATCTCCGACAGCACCAGGATCAGGAGGGTCATCACCGCCGAGGCGATGCCGAGGTAGCCATTGCCGAACACCAGCGTGACCTGCGCGCCGACACCGGTCGCGCCCACGGTATGGGCAACGGTGTTGAGGGTAAGAATGGCGGCGAGCGGCTGGTCGACCTTGTCCTTGAGCCGCTTGAGGCGCTCGTAGAGCTTGGGCCGCTCCAGCTTCTGCTGGGCGATGTAACTGGGCGTCAGGGACAGCAGTGCGGCCTCGAGGATGGAACAGACGAACGAGACCAGGATGGACAGGACAGCGAACGCTATCAGGAGTGTCATGGCGGGGCGGATCGAACCTCAATGAAAGGGGCCGCAAATGATATCGGTGCCCTGTTCAAGGCATCGGCTGCAATTGCGACAAAAGCTTTCCCTGACCGTTGCGCGTGATCCTCATCACATACGACGAAGCTGTCGCAATCCCGTCACCGGGCGGTAAAGCACATGCCCCAGGTTGGCCGGACCTGAGCAGTCCCCAGCGTCCAACTTCCGGAGACACCCATGACTCGTCGTCCCACCCCGCTCAAGCAATGGCGCCTGCGCGCCGCCAGCCTCGCCCTGACCCTGCCATTGAGTCTCGCCGTCGCGGCGGCGAACAAACCAGCCCAGGGTGACTACTTCGAGCGTATCGCCACCTTCCCGGTCTATCACAACCTCGCCGAAGGCGAGGCGCGCGCGACCGAGACCGTCGCCGAGATCACCACCGCCAGTAGCGACGGCAGCACCCTCTACTACACCGACAGCCCGCGTCAGCGCCTGGGCCTGGTCGATATCCGCAACCCCGAAGCGCCCCGGCCGGCCGGGTTCCTGCAGCTGGAGGGCGAACCGACCTCGGTCGCCACTCACCGTCACTTCATCCTGGTCGCGGTCAACACCTCGCTCGACTACGCCCGTCCCGACGGTGTGCTGGCGGTATTCGATATCCGCGATCCGCGCGCGCCCAAGCGCGTGGCCAGCCTGGCCACGGGCGGCCAGCCCGATTCGGTGGCAGTTTCGCCGACCGGCCGCTTCGCCGCGGTGGCGATCGAGAACGAGCGCAACGAGGACCTCAACAAGGGCCTGTTGCCACAGTTTCCCGCCGGCCACCTGAATGTCGTCGACCTCGCCGGGCAACCGGCTGATTGGCGCATCCGCAAGGTCGCGCTGAGCGGCCTGGCGAAGATCGCCGGCGAGGACCCGGAACCCGAGTACGTCAGCATCAACGCCTTGGACATCGCCGCGGTGACCCTGCAGGAGAACAACCACGTGGTGCTGGTCGATCTGCGCCGGGCGCGGGTGCTGCATCACTTCAGCGCCGGCAGCGTCGATCTGCACGGCGTCGACATCGAGGAGAACGACCGCATCCAGCCGACCGCCAGCCTGCTCGGCAAGCGCCGCGAGCCGGATGCGATTACCTGGGTCGGCCCGCTGCTGGCCACTGCCAACGAGGGCGACTACAAGGATGCGGACAAGGTCGAGGGCGGCAGCCGTGGCTTCACCCTGTTCGACCCGCGCGGCAAGATCTGGCACGAGTCAGGCGCCAGCCTCGAGCAGGCGCTGATCCGCGCCGGGCACTACCCGGAAAGCCGCTCGGAGAACAAGGGCATCGAGCCCGAGGGCATCGCCAGCGCGCGCTTCGGCAAACGCCAGCTGCTCTTCGTCGGCAGCGAGCGGGGCAACCTGGTGGCGGTGTACGACGCCAGCAAGCCCTGGTCGCCACGCCTTGAGCAACTGCTGCCCACCGGCGTCGGTCCGGAAGGTCTGTTGCCGATTCCGTCGCGCAACCTGCTGGTGGTCAGCAGCGAAACCGACGCCGCCGATGACGGCTATCGCTCGACCCTTTCGATCTATCGCCTGGGCGCCAAGCGCGCCGAGTATCCGCAGATCCAGTCTGACCCGAAACAGTTGCTGCCGTGGGGCGCCCTCAGCGGCATGGTCGCCGATCGCGACGCACGCAAACGCCTGTACGCGGTGCCGGACAGCTACTACAAGGCCTCGCGGATCTTTCGCATCGACGCCGGTCGGACCCCCGCACTGATCGACGGCGAGATCGAGCTGCACAAGGGCGGCAGCAGCGTCGACTACGACCTGGAAGGCATCGCCCAGGCCGGCAACGGCGACTTCTGGCTGGCCAGTGAAGGTGACGGCAAGAAGCGCCCGAACCTGCTGCTACGCACCAACGCCAGCGGCGAGGTGCTGCGCGAGTACGCGCTGCCGGAGGCGGTAGCGGCGCAGGCCACCAGCAACGGTTTCGAAGGGGTCGCGGTGACCGGCGAGGGTGCGCTGGAGCGCGTCTACGTCGCCTTCCAGCGTGAATGGCGCAACGACCCTGCCGGTCAGGTGAAGATCGGCGTGTTCAACCCGAACAACGAGCAGTGGCGCTTCTTCCACTACCCGCTGGACCAGGCGCCGGACGGTGCCTGGGTCGGTCTGTCGGAGATCACCGCGGTCGACGACGAGCGCTTCCTGGTGCTGGAGCGCGACAACCGCAGCGGCCCGGATGCCGAGGTCAAGCGTCTGTACGGCATCTCCATCGCCGGGGTCGAACCCCAGGCTGACGGCACCACCCTGCCGCTGCTGCGCAAACGCCTGGTGCGCGACCTGCTGCCGGACCTTGCCGCCAGCAATGGCTGGGTGCCGGACAAGGTCGAGGGTGTGGCGCTGGATACTCGTGGCGAGCTGTTCGTGGTCACCGACAACGACGGCGTCGAGGACGCCAGCGGCGAAACCCGCTTCCTGCGCCTGGGTCGCCTGCGGCCCTGACAAGCGTACCCGGGCCGCACGGCGCGGTCCGGGTGCCGGACATCAGGTGCGGAACTGGCCCACCAGTGCCTGCAGCTGACCCGCCAGGCGGGCCAGCTCTTCGCTGGTGGCGGCGGTCTGTACCGCGCCGGCGCTGTTCTGCTCGGCGATCTCGCTGACCGTGATGATGTTGCGATTGATCTCCTCCGCAACCGAACTCTGTTCCTCGGCGGCGGAAGCGATCTGCGCGTTGAGGTCGGTGATGCTGCCCACCGCCTGGGTGATGACGGCCAGCACGTCGCCCGTACGGGCCACCTGCTCGACCCCCTGCCGTGCCTGCTCGCCGCCACTGTGCATGACCTTCACGGCACTGCGGGCGCCCTCCTGCAATTTCTCGATCATGCCCTGGATTTCGGTGGTGGATTGCTGGGTACGCGATGCCAGGCTGCGCACCTCATCCGCGACCACGGCAAAGCCTCGGCCCTGCTCGCCCGCACGCGCGGCCTCGATGGCGGCGTTGAGCGCCAGCAGGTTGGTCTGCTCGGCGATACCACGAATCACATCGAGGATGCTGCCGATGCGCTCGCTGTCCGCTTCGAGTTGACGGATCACCTCGGCCGCGCGGTTGACCTCCGCCGCCAGGGCATCCATCACTTCGACGGCACGCTGCACCTCCTGGCGACCCGACGCCGCTTCGTGATCGGCATGTCGGGCTTCCTCGGCGGCGCCGGCGGCGCTGCGCGCCACCTCCTGCACGGTGGCCGTCATCTCGTGCATGGCGGTCGCCACCTGGTCGGTTTCCGCGCGCTGACGCTGGATGCCGGCATTGGTCTGCTGCGTCACCGCCGACGTTTGCTCAGCGGCGGCAGCGAGCTGGGCAGTGGCACCGCCCAGCTCGCTGACCATTCCATGGAAGCGCTCGCGCATGCGGTTGAAGGCCGCGGCGATGTGCCCCAGTTCATCGCCGGCCTGATAATCCGCCGTCACAGTGAGGTTACCGGCCGCCATCTCGCTGGAAGCACGCTCCAACGCACGGACAGCGCGACCGATACCCGTGATCGTTAGCCAGGCCAGCAGGCTGCTGAAACTGATCGCCAACAGAATGACTACCAGCGTAACGCGCAGGGTGCTTGCGTAACGTGCTTCGGAGCCGGCGAACTCGGCATCGGCCACCTCCAGCTGCAGCTGCAACAAGGCATCAGCCGAGCCGCTGGCCTTGGTGAAAGCCGGATTCAGCTTCTGCAGCAGCAACTGATTGGCGTCGTTGTAACGACCTGCCTCAAGGGCACCCATGACGGGCTCTACACCGTCGTTCAGGAAGCTCGCTCGGGCACTGGCAAAATCCGCAGCAAAGCGTTTCTCCTGATCGG
Source organism: Pseudomonas mangrovi (assembly GCF_003052585.1). GTDB lineage: Bacteria > Pseudomonadota > Gammaproteobacteria > Pseudomonadales > Pseudomonadaceae > Aquipseudomonas > Aquipseudomonas mangrovi. The sequence goes on from NZ_QASN01000017.1 coordinate 326,774, forward strand.
TCAGGTAGGTCGCCATGTAGGCCTGCCAGAGAGCACTGGCCTTGTCGATATTGCTACGGACCTGCTGGAGATGGCTGTCCTGTGAATGGTCGTGCAAAGCGCTTAATGGACTATCAGGATCGTGCTGCAGGGCCAACAGCAGCTGCGCGCGACTGTCATGCATCAGTGCGGTGATCTGGCTGACCTGGCCGGTGGGAATCAGGCGATCCTGGTAGACCGTATTGAGCGCGTCCTTCACGTCGCGCATACCCAACAGCCCGAGCGCACCGATCACCAGCATCAGCAGGACAAGCAATGAGACCAGCACGACCAGGCGTGTTCTCAGGGTGAGGTTCTGAATGAAAGTCATGAGCACCCTATTCGCGTTGATCAGGAAGACATAAACCTATCGACCGTGCGGGTACTAGCTTGAATACGGCATCAGGTCTTTTTCCAAAAGACGCTGACGCCCCAACTCAGCGCACCCGGTCGCGACTTTGCCGCGCCAGCTCAAGCGCCTTGCGCATGTCCAGCCGGGCCGAGCGGCCGACGTCCGGATGATCCAGCTGATAGGCACGCTCCGAGGGCAATATCGGCGCGGTCAGGTCTTCGGCGTCGACGGCTTCGAAGTCGCCGCCGATGGTCATGGCACTGCGGCGCAGCAGCATGCGCAGTTCCTCGGGTCGCAGCTGCGGGTTGATCGACAGCATGGCCGCGACCACCGCGCTGACCAGCGGCGTGGCATAGGACGTGCCGCAATGCACCTCGCCGCGCTTGCCGGCCTCGGCCGTGGAAGCCCGCACGCAGGCTGCGGCCATGACATCGACGCGCATGTCGAGATTGGAGGAGTCTCGCCGGCTGACGTAGTCCGGATCCTCCACCGAGCCCTTGCTGCGCGGATTGCGTTGATGGCCACCGACCACCAGCAACTGGTCGGTGACGAAGGAGGACGGCAATCGGTATTCGTCAGCACCGGAGTGCGCCGCACCATTGCCGGCGGAATTGATCACCACCACCTCGGGATGTTCGCGACGCAACCAGAGGAAGAACTCTTCGAGCAGTTCCTCGTAGCCGCTCATGGCGATGCCGGAACGCACCAGCGAGTCGACCTCATCACCTTCCACGTCACGGGTGCCGATACGGTGGATGCCCCAGCTCCAGTTGAGGATTCGCGCGCCGTCCTCGACCAGATTCACCGAGGCGGCAATGTTGGCACTGATGCCGGCGTCCGAGTTGCGCTCGACGATGACCTCGAAGCCCGGTCCGACATCGTCCAGTGCCTGCAGAAAGCCGCTGTTGCCGCCTTCGCCCCAGTTCGCCGCAAGTATTCCCGCGACCGTGCTGCCGTGGCCGTCCGCGCGGCTGGCGTCACGACCGTAGACACAGGTGCGCCCCTGCGGGTGGCAGGCGCCGAGATAGGCGCTGAAGTCTGGCGCATCGAAATCCAGGTCGCGCTCGATCACGCCGATGCGCAGCGGCGTAGGTGCTTTCCCGGCCGGCAGCAGACCCTCTGCATGACGATAGAAATGCACGGCGTCAGCGGCGCGGTTGGCGATCCATTCGTCCTGGCCGGATTGTCTGACGGAGGCGTTGCGCTCAGCTTCCTCGCCCTTCTCCGGCGCCGATTCCTCGACCACCACGGCATCGACGCTGGTTTCGCTGCCGATGCGCAGGATCAGCGCATCACGTTCGAGAAGGTTCTTCGCCGGTATGCGCAACTGGTAGAAATTCAGCGGCGGTATCGCGCCGACCACCTGCGCCTGGTACTTCTCGGCAAGCCGCCGTGCCTCGGCCAGGCCTTCGTGCTTCTCCTCGATCAGCAGGCCGACCAGGTCGCGGTAGCTGGTCAGGCCATCGCTGTTCTTTTCCACCTCGTCCGGGCCGGCGGCCAGTACCTGGCTGCGGCCGCTGGAGAGCCAGACCGGGTTGCTGCGGCGCTTGCCCTGCTCGAGATGCAACGCGGCGCTTGGTGTATTCACCGGCAGCGTCAGGCGCAGGCTGGCACCCTCGCGCTGCACCGTGTCGCTGGCCAGACGCTGCTCGCCCAGCAGCACCTCCAGCGGCCCCTCCTCGATTCCGCGAACGCTCAGGCAATAGCTCAGGCGCTGCTCTTCGAGCAGGTCGCCGCAGCGCTGCAGCTGGGTGATGCGCAGCGACTCGACGGCATCACAGAACGGGGCAAACAGAACAAGCGCAAACAGCAGGGGACGGGCGGCCACGGCAGACTCCGAAAGCGGGAACTCGGGATTGCGACCCACCCCCCCGAGCGGCGTTCCATCGCCACCGACCGCCGCCCATTCAAAGCAGGAACAGATAACCCGCCAGCAGCAACCCCAGCAGCGCCACGACGAAATTGGCGAAGGGTCCGGAAGAGACGCTGTAACCCTCCGGGATCTCTATCGGCTTGAGGGTCTTCACCACCCGCCGGTACTGCAGGGACGACCAGAGCGCGGTCCAGGCGCCGAGCAACAGGAAGGCCACACCAGCCCACAGCTGGGCCTGATGCTCGAACGCAGACACCGCATCCGGACGCAGCAGACGCAGCAGCAACGCGGAACGTTCGACCAGAAAGCCGAAGGCGATCAGCGCCAGGCTGGTGCGGTTCCAGGCCAGCAGCGTGCGCTCGGCGGCAAAGAACACCCGTGGATCGTTTAGCTCGGACATGCGGCGGACCTCCTTCGAATCAGAGCGACACTCTAGCGTGGGTGGCCACGCGTCGGGTGCGGGCAGGCGTTCGCGACGGTGGATCTTCCGGGGCCCGCAGGCGGAGGACGGATTGCGCACAGGTCACAGAACACACCTCTTTCAACCCGTCCAAATGCTTGGCTAGCAGCCGGCTTCGCGGTGGGGTTGGCAAAGCCGCCGAGGCCGAAGTCCGCCCTGCAGCGAATTGGGCTACCATCGAGCTCCCTCAACGCCTCGAAAAGGATCTCTCCATGGCCATCTCCACGCTCATCTTTCTGGCCGCACTGGCCGCGCTGGTCTTCTTCATCATCGGCATCTACAACCGCCTGGTCACCCTGCGCAACCGCTTCCAGAACGCCTTCGCGCAGATCGAGGTGCAGCTCAAGCGTCGCTACGACCTGATCCCCAACCTGGTCGAGACCGCCAAGGCCTACCTGAGTCACGAGCGCGAGACCCTGGAAGCGGTGATCGCCGCGCGAAACGGTGCCGCCGCAGGCCTGCAGGCTGCCGCCGAGAAGCCGGGAGATGCTCGCAGCATGGCGCAGCTGGCCGGCGCCGAGGGCATCCTCAACAATGCTTTGGGCCGTCTCAACGTGGTGATGGAAGCCTATCCGGATCTCAAGGCCTCGCAGAACATGCAGCAGGTCAGCGAGGAACTGACCAGCACCGAGAACAAGATTGCCTTCGCCCGTCAGGCCTTCAACGACGCGGTGATGACCTACAACACCTACAAGCAGAGCTTCCCGCCGGTGATGCTGGCCGCCACCTTCGGCCATGGCCAGGACGCCAGCCTGCTCGAGTTCGCCGACAGCGCGGCGTTCCAGGAAGCACCCAAGGTTTCCTTCTGATCCAGCGCGCGGGTAGTCGATGAACTTCTTCGAGCAGCAGGACCGCGCCCGGCGCAACAGTGGCCGCCTGGTCATTCTGATGATCCTGGCGGTGATCGGTCTGATCGCCTTGACCAGTATTGCCCTGGTACTGGTGTGGCAGTTCTTCGGTGGCACGTCGACTGGCGCCGCCCCGATCAACCGCTGGGAGCTGATCGGCATGGTCTCGGTGCTGGTGATCAGCGTGGTGTTGATCGGCAGCTTCTACAAGCAGGTCCAGCTCAGCCGCGGCGGCAAGGTAGTCGCCCAGCGTCTCGGCGGCAGGCTGATCAACCTGGAGCCTCAGGGCCTCGCCGAGCGCCGGCTGCTCAATGTGGTCGAGGAAATGGCGCTGGCTTCCGGCACCGCAGTACCGCCGGTGTATGTGCTGGAAGATGATGCGATCAACGCCTTCGCTGCCGGACTGACACCGCAGGATGCGGTCATCGGCATTACCCGGGGAGCTCTGGCTACCCTCTCGCGGGAAGAACTGCAGGGCGTGATCGCCCACGAGTTCAGCCATATCTTCCATGGTGACATGCGTCTCAACACCCGACTGGTATCGGTGCTGCACGGCATCCTGCTGCTTGGACTGATTGGCGGCTTCCTGCTGCGCAGCATGAGTCGCACCCGGGTGCGCAGCAGCAACAACCGCAACGGTGGTGGCGCCATTGCTGCGGTAATGGGCATCGGGCTCACACTGTTCGTGGTGGGTTACGCCGGCACCTTCTTCGGCAACCTGATCAAGGCCGCGGTCAGCCGTCAGCGTGAGTTCCTCGCCGACGCCTCGGCAGTGCAGTTCACCCGCAACCCGGGCGGCATCGCCGGTGCGCTGAAGAAGATCGGCGGTCACGTCGCCGGCTCGAAACTGCAGGCCGCCAACGCCGCGGAATTCAGCCACATGTACTTCGGCGAGGGTGTGTCCGTGGCAATGGATGGCCTGATGGCGACCCATCCACCGCTGGGCGATCGCATCCGTCGCATCGAACCGCGCTGGGACGGCAGCTTCCCCGCCGTGATGATCGAGGACAGCGAAGGAGCCCTCCGCGCACAGCAGCCTCTGCCGGATGCTGCCGCAGCCTGGGCCGAGCAGGCGGGGGTGCTGGGCATGGCCGCCGGATCATTCGGTAGCGGCGCCGCGGAGCAGGCGATCGCCGCCATCGGTACGCCGGGGCAGGCTCATCTGCAGCACGCGCGCGGCGCGCTGCAGCGTCTGCCGCAAACCCTGCGCGACGCCGCGCACAGCTGCGTCGAAGCCCAGGCGCTGATGTTCGGCCTGTTGCTCGACGCGGACGAGCAGGCTCGTCAGCATCAGCTGTCGTTGCTGCGTCCGCAGCTCGACCTGGCGCTGAACACCGCTCTCGATCAGCACATCAGCGCCCTGCTCGAACTGCCGGCCGATCTGCGTCTGCCGCTGCTGGAGCTGTCGATCCCCGCACTCAAGCAGCTGGAGAATGCCGAGCAGCTGGCGCTGCGGCGCAACCTGGCAGCGCTGATTCTGGCGGACCGTCACGTCAGCCTGATGGAGTGGAGCCTGCTGCGGATCATCGAGCGCAACCTGTCCGGGCCGAGACCCATCGACGGCCGCCACCACCTGGTCGAGCTGGCCCACGAAAGCCAGGTGCTGCTGTCGGCCCTGGCGCATGCCGGCCATGCCGATCCGAGCGAAGCAGCCGCGGCCTTCGCTGCCGCCTGCGCGACGCTGCCATTCGCCGAGCTGCAGCTGTTGGGTACGGAGGTGGCCGATCTGAAGGCCATGGACGAGGCGATCAAGCGGCTCAACCGCCTCTGGCCGCTGCAGAAGCCGCAACTGCTCAAGGCGATGCTGGTCTGCGTGGCCCACGACGGGCGCATCGAGCCGGCCGAGGCCGAGCTGATGCGCGCAGTGGCCGATTCGCTGGACTGCCCGATGCCGCCGCTGCTGCACTGACACAGCCGCAGCGGCCGATCAGCATCAGGCGATGCTGCGCGGCAGCCAAAGGATCATCAGCGCGCAGAACAGCGCAAGACCGATACAGAACCACAGGAAGCGCCGCTGGCGACGCTCGCCAGCCTGCACCGAGCGCGCCGGCAGCGGCATTCCACAACCTTCGCAATCACTGGCGGAAACCAGGTTGTCGCGCTGGCAATAGAGACACCGAATCATCGCGCTACCCCCGCAATCTCACTCGAACTGTTCCAGCCGCAGCCGGTCGAGCACGTCGATCTGGCGCCCATCGATGCCGATGATGCCCTCGGCCTCCAGACGATGAATGATCCGCGAGAAGGTTTCCGGCTGGATCGACAGTTGCCCGGCAACCAGTTGCTTGGCCACCGGCAGCTCCAGACAACGGCTGCCCGCCGGCATCTTCATCAGCTCGGTCAGCAGGTAGCGCACCACCCGATGGGTGGCGTTCTTCAGCGACAGCGTCTCGATCTCGTTGAGGCGCTGGTGCAGGCGGATACACAGTTTGCCGAGCAGGGCGAAGGTCAGTCCCTGATTGGCCTGCAGCAGGCGCATGTAGGCGGTCTTGGAGAACCGGTAGAGCTGGGTGGGTGCCACTGCGGTGGCCGAGGCCACGTAATTCGGCGTATCCATAAGAATCATGGCTTCGGCAAAGGTCTGCCGGTCGCCGATGATCTCGAAGATCTTTTCCTGGCCATCGGGCGTCAGGCGGAAAATCTTCATGCAACCGGAGATCACGAAGTAGAAAGCGTGCGCCGGTTCACCCTGCTGGAACAGCTGCTCGCCCTTGTCGAGATTGACCAGCTGGCTGGCCGCGAGCAGCTCGTCAAGCTGCTCCTCGTTGAGGGGTTCGAACAGATGATGGCTGCGGAGGATCTGCTGGTGTACGCGATGCGGGCCCATGCCTGGTGTCCTTGAGCTGGGGTACGCGGAGGACTTGCCTGCCGCAGGGGGACTCGAGTCTAACCCGGACCTGCTGCTCGGGTGGGCGTTCGGCTCGGACGACAGCTGGCGCAGTTCAATGAGCATGACCGGGCTACTGCGCAGACGCGACGAAGCTGCGCCGGTATTCCTGCAGGACATCATCCAGCCCCGCCAGAGCGGCCTGCGTCTCACGGCCTTCCCCAAGCTTCGCCGCATTCGCCAGCAGCGGCAGCAACAGGGCATGCAGCGCAGCATCGGCGGCGGGTTCGAGTCGGCAGTTCTCGATCAGCAGGGCAACCTCGCCCTGCACCAGAGAGCCCAGGGCAGAGGCGTCGAACGCCGCACCGCGTGCGTGCGCTTCACCAACGGCCGTTTCGATCCGCTGCATGCCATTGATCAGGCTGCGGTCCGCCAGCCAGGGACCTGCACCGGCCGGGGCGGTATGCAGATGCTCCGCGTGATCGGCGGAAGCACCTGCCGCGTGGCTGTCTGCGACCACCATGAACAGCGATAGGCTGCTGGCAGCCGTGAGCATCCCGGCGACTGTCAGGCCCCAGAGCAGCGGTTGGATGAATTTCATTCGAGTACCTCCTGCGCCCGTTCGCCACCGAACGGTTGACGGCGGATTCAATGAGCCTGGGCCCGCTGGAAGAGCACGTTGTTCTCCAGGTGGATGTGCTGCATGAGGTCGTCGCGCAGCTCCTGCAATCCGGTATAGAGCGCCCGCCAGGTATTGCAGGCGTTGTCCGGCGGGGTGATGTCGCGCGTCAGGGCCGCCAGCCGGGCCAGCGCCTCGGCGTGCTGCTCGTGCTCGAAGCGCATCACCGCGATGGGGCCGCCGGCCTGGGCACCCAGCCCCTGCTGGAGTAGCGGGAACAGGATCTGCTCCTCCTTGAGCATGTGGCTCTCCAGTTCCTGGTGCATGTTGGCCAGATGATCGGCGAGACCTTCCGGGCACTCGGACCTGGCGCCATGCACCTGCTCGACACGCCGGGCCAGGCGAATCAGTTCGGGAAGCTGGCGGCGGTGGCGGTCATGGAAGCGCACCAGGATGTGTTCGATCAGCTCGCCCAAAGGCTGTACGCGCCAGTCAGTCGCATTCGACGGATCGGCCTTGAGCGCCTGCAGCTCGCCGAGCAGGGCTTGCGGGTCCTGGCCACGCTGGCGCAGTGCGTCGCCCAGGCGCTGCTGGCCGCCACAGCAGAAATCCAGCTGATGACGACGCAACACCATGGTCGCGCCAGGAATGTCGCAGGCCAGTTGGCCGAGGGAAGCATCGAGGAGGGAATCGGTCATCGCAGATCATCCAGTGAAAGGCTTTCTTTCCCTGAGCAATCCGGATGCCACATCTAACTCATTGAACTTAAAGCATTTTTGTAACTGTAAAGGTCATATTGACCACTGCGGACAGGGTTCTTTTAACCATAAGCGGTAAAAAGAACCCTGACCTTGCCGCGTTTATTCCACGGTGACCGACTTCGCCAGGTTGCGCGGCTGGTCGACATCGGTGCCGCGCAGCACCGCTACGTGATAGGAGAGCAGCTGCAGCGGAATGGTGTAGAGGATCGGCGCCAGTGCATCGTGAATATGCGGCATGTTCACCACCTGCGTGCCCTCGCCATTCTCGAACCCGGCTTCACGGTCCGCGAAGACGATCAGCTCGCCACCGCGTGCGCGCACTTCCTGCAGATTCGACTTGAGCTTCTCCAGCAGCTCGTTGTTCGGCGCCACCGTAACTACCGGCATGTCGCCATCCACCAGCGCCAGCGGGCCATGCTTGAGCTCGCCGGCCGGATAGGCCTCGGCATGGATGTAGGAGATTTCCTTGAGCTTGAGCGCCCCTTCCATGGCCACCGGATACTGCGCGCCACGGCCGAGGAACAGGGTGTGGTGTTTCTCGGTGAAGCGCTCGGAGAGTTTCTCGATTTCCCGGTCCATCGCCAGCGACTCGGCCAGACGCATCGGCAACCGGCGCAGTTCGGCAACCAGCTCGGCTTCGCTGGCGCGACCCAGGTTGCCCTGCACCTGGCCGATCGACAGGGTCAGCAGCATCAGGCCAACCAGCTGGGTAGTGAAGGCCTTGGTCGAGGCCACGCCGATTTCCGGACCGGCCTGGGTCAGCAGGGTCAGGTCGGACTCGCGCACCAGCGAGCTGGTGGCGACGTTGCAGATCGCCAGGCTGCCCAGGTAGCCACGCTGCATCAGCTTGGCGTTGCGCAGCGCCGCCAGGGTGTCCGCCGTCTCACCGGACTGGGAGATGCTGACGAACAGAGTGTCCGGTTGCACCACCACCTTGCGGTAACGGAATTCGCTGGCGACCTCGACCTGGCAGGGAATGCCGGCCAGCTCCTCGAGCCAGTAACGCGCGACCATGCCGGCGTGATAGCTGGTGCCGCAGGCGACGATCTGTACATTGCGCACCTTGGCGAACAGCGCAGCCGCCTGGGGGCCGAAAGCCTCGACCAGCACCTGGTCATCGCGCAGCCGGCCTTCCAGGGCACGCTGCACCACTGCCGGCTGCTCGTGGATCTCCTTGAGCATGAAGTGCCGGTACTCACCCTTGTCGGCGGCTTCGGCACCTTCGTGGTACTGCACTGCCTCACGCTGGACTTCGGCGCCGTTGACGTCCCAGATCTGCAGAGCATCGCGGCGTATTTCCGCAATGTCGCCCTCTTCCAGGTAGACAAAGCGGTCGGTGACCTGGCGCAGCGCCAACTGGTCGGAGGCGAGGAAGTTCTCGCCCATGCCCAGGCCGATCACCAGTGGGCTGCCGCTGCGCGCAGCGAGGATGCGATCCGGCTGGCGCGCACTGATCACCGCCAGGCCATAGGCACCATGCAGTTCGGGGATGGTCGCCTTGAGCGCGGCGGTGAGGTCACCCAGGCTGTCCAGCTTGTGGTGCAGCAGATGGACGATGACTTCGGTGTCGGTATCCGAGGTGAACACGTAGCCCAGGGCCTGGAGGCGGGTGCGCAGGGCTTCATGGTTTTCGATGATGCCGTTGTGCACCACCGCCAGCTCGCCGCCGGAAAAATGCGGGTGGGCATTGCGCTCGCAGGGCGCGCCGTGGGTGGCCCAGCGGGTATGGGCGATGCCCAGGCGGCCGTTCAGCGGCGCCTGGCCCAGCGCCTGCTCAAGCTCGGCGACCTTGCCATTGCGGCGGCAACGCTGCAGGCGGCCATCGGCCTCGACCAACGCCACCCCGGCACTGTCATAGCCACGGTATTCGAGGCGCTTGAGCCCCTCGACCAGAATCGGCGTGATATTGCGCTCGGCGACTGCACCTACGATGCCACACATGTTCACTACTCCTTGGAGGGTTGGATCCGCGCGCAGATCAGGCGAACGCCCCGCGCAAGAATCAGATCACGCGCCGCTTCGTCGAGGCGCTCGTCGGTAATCAGGGTATGGATGCTACTCCAGGGCAGCTCCAGGTTCGGAATGCGCCGGCCGATCTTGTCGGCCTCGGCCAGCACTATCACTTCACGGGCGACCTCGGCCATCACACGCGACAGACCGAGCAGTTCGTTGAAGGTGGTGGTACCGCGTTCCAGGTCGATGCCGTCGGCACCGATGAACAGCTGGTCGAAATCGTAGGAGCGCAGCACCTGTTCGGCGACCTGGCCCTGGAAGGATTCAGAGTGCGGGTCCCAGGTGCCGCCGGTCATCAGCAGCACCGGCTCGTGCTCCAGCTCACGCAATGCGTTGGCGACGTTGAGCGAATTGGTCATCACCAGCAGGCCGGGGGTCGGCCCAAGGCGCGGGATCATCGCCGCGGTGGTGGTACCGCTGTCGATGATGATCCGCGCGTGTTCGCGGATACAGCCCACCGCGGCGCTGGCGATGGCCTGTTTCCAGGGCGAGAGTGATTGCGGCGCTTCGTCGGCGATCAGCTCTTGCGGCAGCGGCACCGCACCGCCGTAGCGACGCAGCAGCAGGCCGTTCTTTTCCAGCGCTGCAAGATCCTTGCGAATGGTCACTTCCGAGGTGGCAAAGCGCTTTGCAAGCGCATCCACGCTGACCTCGCCCTGCTCGGAGAGCAGCGCGAGGATGGCGTGGCGACGTTGCGGTGTGTTGCGCTTCGACATCTATTAAGTTTCGATTCGAAATTTAAGGTCGCGAATCAAAACATAAAGCCACTGGAAGCTGCAAGCTGGACGCCATTCCACGGGAAACTCTGCCGCTGGCGACGATCATCGTCGGAGGAGGATGGCCGACGCCCTCCACCCGACAAGGTTTCCGGCGCAGCCTGCGGCGTTGTGCTTTCCAAGCGCCTACCACCGGCTCAGGGCTTTTTCTTCACCGGCCTTTTCCAGCCTTCGATATTGCGCTGCTTGGCTCGGCCAACCGCCAGCGTGCTGGCGGGCACATCGGCGGTGACGGTAGAGCCTGCGCCGGTGGTGGCGCCATCGCCCAAGGTCAGCGGCGCGACCAGCGAGCTGTTGGAGCCGATAAACACGTCCTCACCCATGACCGTGCGCGACTTGTTGGCGCCGTCGTAGTTGCAGGTGATGGTGCCGGCGCCAATGTTGCTGCGCGCGCCAATCTCGGCATCGCCCAGATAGCTCAGATGACCGGCCTTAGCGCCCTCGCCCAGCACGGCATTCTTCAGCTCGACGAAGTTGCCGACATGCGCCTGGGCGCCCAGCACGCTGCCCGGACGCAAGCGGGCGAAGGGACCGCAATCGGCTCCGGCGCCCAGCTCGGCGCCATCCAGGTGACTGTTGGCCTTGACCACCGCACCGGCGCGCAGGGTGCTGTCCTTGATCACGCAGTTCGGCCCGATGGACACGCCATCCTCGATCACCACTCGGCCTTCGAGGATCACGTTGACGTCGATCAGCACGTCGCGACCAACCAGCACTTCACCGCGCTGATCGAAGCGCGCCGGGTCCAGCAGGGTGACGCCCTGGGCCATCAGGCTGCGCGCCGCACGCTGCTGGTAGTGCCGCTCGAGCTGGGCCAGCTGGATACGGTCGTTGGCGCCGAGCACCTCCATCTCGTCGCCGGCCTGGGCGGTGTCCACCACCAGACCGTCGGCCACCGCCATGGCGATCACGTCGGTCAGGTAGTACTCGCCCTGGGCGTTGCTGTTCGACAACCGGCCGAGCCAGTCGGCCAGACGCGCGCCTGGAACGGCGAGGATGCCGGTGTTGCCTTCACGGATGGCGCGCTGCGCCTCGCTGGCATCCTTGTGTTCGATGATCGCCTGCACCTGGCCGCCGGCATCACGCAGGATGCGTCCGTAGCCGGTGGGGTCGGCGAGTTCGACGGTAAGCAGGCCGAGCTGGCGATCGCTGACCTTGCCCAGCAGGCCCTGCAGGGTCGCGCTCTGGATCAGCGGCACGTCGCCGTAAAGGATCAGCACCTTTTCTGCCGTCAGCTGCGGCAGGGCCTGGGCGACGGCATGGCCGGTACCCAGCTGTTCGGCCTGGATCACGAAGTTGAGATCGTCCGCCGCCAGACGCTCGCGAACCTTGTCCGCGCCATGACCGATCACCACCTGGATGCTCTGCGGGGACAGACTGCGCGCCGTGTCGATGACATGCGCGAGCATCGAACGGCCGGCGACCGGATGCAGCACCTTCGGCAGGGCCGAGCGCATGCGGGTGCCCTGGCCCGCGGCAAGAATGACGATATCGAGTGACATGAGGATTCCTTTACGAACTGACGAACCGTTGACGGCAGCCACGCGTCCGGCCGGCATCGGCGTGCCCGCCGGCAGCGCGTACGCTGCCTCTTCCCTGTTGCAACGCAGAACACCGCCCACGGCTGCGGACGGGATCCTGATTAAATCCGGAAAAAGAAAAAGGGTAGCCAAGGCTACCCTTTTACTCGCGTGCGATGAAGTCGCCCACGGCGATCCGATGGGATCAGCCGCGACCGAACTTCTTGCGCATTTCGCCGATGGTCCGCAGCTGGGCGACTGCCTCAGCCAGGCGGGCAGCGGTGGAACCGTAGTCGAATTCCGCACCCTGTTCGCTCAGGGCCTTCTCGGCGGCCTTGACGGCCTCCTGAGCTGCGGCTTCGTCCAGATCCTTGGCGCGGGTGGCCGTATCGGCCAGAACCTTCACAGTGTTCGGCTGCACTTCGATGAAGCCGCCGGAAATGTAGAAGATTTCCTCGCTACCACCCTGCTTGATCACGCGTACCGGGCCCGGCTTGAGACTGCTGAGCAGGGGCGCGTGATTGGGCAGGATACCCAGGTCACCTTGGTGACCGTGGGCGATGACCATTTCCACCAGGCCGGAGAAGAGTTCCTCCTCCGCGCTGACGATGTCGCAATGGACTGACATAGCCATTCTCATGCCTCGGTCGTAATCCGGTGGGAGCAAGCTCCCACCATCAGGGAACGCCTGTCACCAGGCGCAGCCAATTACAGCTTGCTCGCTTTCTCGACGGCTTCGTCAATGGAGCCGACCATGTAGAACGCCTGCTCCGGCAGGTGATCGTAGTCGCCATTGAGGATGCCCTGGAAGCCACGGATGGTTTCCTTCAGCGAAACGTACTTGCCCGGGGCGCCAGTGAAGACTTCGGCCACGTGGAACGGCTGGGACAGGAAGCGCTGGATCTTACGCGCGCGAGCCACCAGTTGCTTGTCCTGCTCGGACAGCTCGTCCATACCCAGGATCGCGATGATGTCCTTCAGTTCCTTGTAGCGCTGCAGCACGTACTGGACGCCACGGGTGGTGTCGTAGTGCTCCTGGCCAACTACCAGCGGGTCCAGCGAACGGCTGGTGGAATCCAGCGGGTCGACGGCCGGGTAGATACCCAGGGAAGCGATGTCACGGGACAGAACCACGGTCGCATCGAGGTGGGCGAAGGTGGTCGCCGGGCTCGGGTCGGTGAGGTCATCCGCGGGAACGTAGACGGCCTGGATCGAGGTGATCGAGCCGGTCTTGGTGGAGGTGATGCGTTCCTGCAGAACACCCATCTCTTCGGCCAGGGTCGGCTGGTAGCCCACCGCGGACGGCATACGACCCAGCAGCGCGGACACTTCGGTACCGGCGAGGGTGTAGCGGTAGATGTTGTCGATGAACAGCAGAACGTCCTTGCCTTCTTCGCGGAACTTCTCGGCCATGGTCAGGCCGGTCAGTGCCACGCGCAGACGGTTGCCTGGCGGCTCGTTCATCTGACCGTAGACCATCGCTACCTTGTCGAGAACGTTGGAGTCCTTCATCTCGTGATAGAAGTCGTTACCTTCACGAGTACGCTCACCGACACCGGCGAACACGGACAGACCGCTGTGCGCCTTGGCGATGTTGTTGATCAGTTCCATCATGTTGACGGTCTTGCCCACGCCGGCGCCGCCGAACAGGCCAACCTTGCCGCCTTTGGCGAAGGGGCAGACCAGGTCGATGACCTTGATGCCGGTTTCCAGCAGATCGGTGCCGCCAGCCTGTTCGGCATAGGTCGGCGCCGCGCGGTGGATGCCCCACTTCTCTTCGCAGGCAACCGGACCGGCTTCGTCGATCGGCTCGCCGAGGACGTTCATGATCCGGCCCAGGGTGCCGGCGCCAACCGGTACGGCAATCGCCGCGCCCGTGTTGGCGACGTCGAGGCCACGCTTGAGGCCTTCGGTGGAACCCATGGCGATCGCGCGAACGATGCCGTCGCCCAGCTGCTGCTGGACTTCCAGGGTGGTTTCCGCGCCTTGAACTTTCAGCGCGTCATAGACGTTCGGGACCTGATCGCGCGGAAATTCCACGTCGATGACGGCGCCGATGATTTGAACGATGCGTCCGCTACTCATCTTTGGTTCCTCTGAATATTTGAACCGTTCTTAAACCGCGGCAGCGCCGCCGACGATTTCCGAAATTTCCTGCGTGATCGCAGCCTGGCGAGCCTTGTTGTACACCAGCTGCAGCTCCTTGATGAGCTCGCCGGCGTTGTCGGTCGCGCTCTTCATGGCGATCATCCGCGCGGCCTGTTCAGCTGCACTGTTCTCGACCACGGCCTGGTAGACCTGGGACTCGATGAAGCGAACCAGCAGATCATCCAGCAGCTGCTGGGCGTCCGGCTCGTAGATGTAGTCCCACAGACCCTTCTTCACGCCCGCTTCCTGACCGACTGCCGAAGTGAGCGGCAGCAACTGGTCCAGGGTCGGCTTCTGGGTCATGGTGTTGATGAACTTGTTCGACACCACGTACAGACGGTCGATACGGCCGCTGTTGAAAGCATCGAGCATGACCTTGACGCTGCCGATCAGATCATTGATCGACGGGCTCTCGCCAAGACCGCTGATGGCTGCAACCACGTTGCCGCCGGTGCTGCGGAAAAAGCTCGCACCCTTGCTGCCGATCACGCAAAGCTCCGCCTCGACCTTCTGGTCGTGGAACTGCTTCATGTCCTTGATCAGGGTCTTGAACAGGTTGGTGTTCAAGCCACCGCACAGTCCGCGATCGGAGGATACGACGATGTATCCGACGCGCTTGACCGGGCGCTCGACCATGAACGCGTGGCGGTACTCAGGATTGGCATTGGACAGATGCCCAATTACCTGACGGATCCGCTCCGCGTAGGGACGGCTGGCTGTCATGCGCTGTTGAGCCCTGCGCATCTTGCTGACCGCCACCTTTTCCATGGCGCTGGTGATCTTCTGCGTGCTCTTGATGCTCGCAATCTTGCTGCGAATCTCTTTTGCGCCTGCCATTTGACACCTATCGGGGTTAGCAGGCGGGGACCCAAGGGCCCCCGCTGCGGCTTACCAGGACTGGGTGGCTTTGAACGCTTCGATACCGGCCTTGAGAGCCGCGTCGATGTCGTCGTTAAAGTCGCCCTTGACGTTGATCTTGGCCAGCAGATCAGCTTGTTCGCGTTTGAAGTAAGCGATCAGAGCGGCCTCGAAAGCGCCCACCTTGGACACTTCAACGTCGGTCAGGAAGCCACGCTCGGCAGCGTACAGAGAGACGGCCATCTCGGCGATGGACATCGGCGCGTACTGCTTCTGCTTCATCAGCTCAGTAACGCGCTGACCATGCTCGAGCTGCTTGCGGGTGGCTTCGTCCAGGTCGGAAGCGAACTGGGCGAAAGCCGCCAGTTCACGGTACTGAGCCAGAGCGGTACGGATGCCACCGGAAAGCTTCTTGATGATCTTGGTCTGAGCGGCACCACCGACGCGGGATACCGAGATACCGGCGTTGACCGCCGGACGCAGGCCCGAGTTGAACATCGAGGATTCCAGGAAGATCTGACCGTCGGTGATCGAGATCACGTTGGTCGGAACGAACGCGGAAACGTCACCCGCCTGGGTTTCGATGATCGGCAGAGCAGTCAGCGAACCAGTCTTGCCGGTCACCGCGCCATTGGTGAACTTCTCGACGTACTCTTCGGAAACGCGCGATGCACGCTCCAGCAGACGGCTGTGGAGATAGAACACGTCGCCCGGGTAGGCTTCGCGGCCCGGCGGACGGCGCAGCAGCAGGGAGATCTGGCGGTAGGCAACGGCCTGCTTGGAAAGATCGTCATAGACGATCAGTGCGTCTTCGCCGCGGTCACGGAAGTACTCGCCCATGGTGCAGCCGGAGTAGGGCGCGAGGAACTGCAGCGCAGCCGACTCGGACGCCGAAGCGGCAACCACGATGGTGTTGGACAGGGCGCCGTGCTCTTCGAGCTTGCGCACCACGTTGGCGATGGTCGACTGCTTCTGACCGATGGCCACGTAGACGCACTTAATGCCGCTGTCTTTCTGGTTGATGATGGCGTCGATGGCCATCGCGGTCTTGCCGATCTGGCGGTCACCGATGATCAGCTCGCGCTGGCCACGGCCTACCGGGATCATGGCGTCGACCGACTTGTAGCCGGTCTGCACCGGCTGGTCGACCGACTTACGCCAGATCACGCCGGGTGCGACTTTCTCAACGGCGTCGGTAGCGGTCGCGTTAACCGGGCCCTTGCCATCGATCGGGTTGCCCAGGGCATCGACCACACGACCCAGCAGTTCCGGACCAACCGGTACTTCCAGGATTCGGCCGGTGCACTTGGCGCTCATGCCCTCTTTCAAGGTCAGGTAGTTGCCCAGCACCACGGCGCCGACGGAGTCCTGCTCCAGGTTCAGCGCCATGCCGTAGACGCCACCGGGGAACTCGATCATTTCGCCGTACATCACGTCGGCCAGACCATAGATACGCACGATGCCGTCGGAAACGGAAACGACGGTGCCCTCATTGCGGGCTTGGGCAGTCACATCGGATTTCTCGATGCGCTGCTTGATGATTTCACTTATTTCGGAAGGATTCAGTTGCTGCATGCCATGACCCTCAAATCAGGATTTCAACGATTCGGCCAACTGGCTCAGTTTGCCGCGGACCGAACCGTCGACAACCACATCGCCGGCGCGAATGACCACACCACCGATCAGCGCAGGGTTGACCACCTGCTGTACTTTGACGGTGCGATCTAGCCGCTTGGAAAGGGCGGCAGCCAAGGTATTCAATTGCTCGGAGCCAAGCTCGAAAGCCGTTTCGACCTGTGCATCGACGGTCTTTTCAGCCTCGGCCTTGAGCTCTTCGAAAAGCACGCGCACCGTCGGCAGGACATCCAGGCGATCATTCTCGCCAAGGGTCAGGACGAAGTTGCGGAAAGCTTCAT
Source organism: Pseudomonas mangrovi (assembly GCF_003052585.1). GTDB lineage: Bacteria > Pseudomonadota > Gammaproteobacteria > Pseudomonadales > Pseudomonadaceae > Aquipseudomonas > Aquipseudomonas mangrovi. The sequence continues at coordinate 343,763 of NZ_QASN01000017.1, forward strand.
CGATGTCGCTGCCGAACAGACGAACCACGGCCTGGACCTTGCTTTCGCTGGTCAGGCGCGGATCTTTCAACAGCGCGTCGACTTCCGGCACCTCGACGGCAACGGCCGCCAGGTTGAGCATGGAAGACCAGGAAGCGGTCGTTCCCGCCGCACTGGCGAACTCGAAAGCGGCTTTCGCGTAAGGCCGAGCAAGCGTCTGGGTATTGATCATCGCTCGCCTCGCTTAGAGTTGGGAGGCCAGTTTTTCGACCAGATCGCTATGTACCTTGGCGTCCACCTGGGACTCCAGAATCTTCTCGGCGCCCAGCACGGCCAGAGCCGCTACCTGAGCACGAAGCTGATCCTTGGCACGGTTCACTTCCTGTTCGATTTCGGAACGGGCGCTGGCAATCAGTCGCTCGCCTTCGGCGCGCGCTTGCAGCTTGGCTTCCTCGACGATCGAGTTGGCGTGCTTGTTCGCCTGCTCGAGAATCTGGGCAGCCTGGTCCTTGGTCTCGCGGAGGGTGTTGGACACCTTCTCCTGAGCCAGTTTCAGGTCTTGTTGCGCACGGCCAGCGGCGTCCAGCCCCTCGGCAATTTTCTTCTGGCGCTCCTGCATGGCCTTGGTAATGGGCGGCCATACGAACTTCATGCAGAACCAGACGAAAATAGCGAAGGCGAACGTTTGACCGAACAGCGTCAGATTAATGTTCACTGATCTACCTCATGCTATTTCGTTGTCTCACAGTGATTGCAACGGGCGGCAGCCGCAGACGCGGCGCCGCCCGGAGAAACCAGCGGATTAAGCGACGCTGGGGGCGACAACGAAGATGAGGTACATGGCGATACCAACACCGATCATCGGTACGGCGTCGAGCAGACCGGCCATCAGGAAGGTCTTGGTCTGCAGCTGGGGAGCCAGCTCCGGTTGACGAGCGGTGGACTCCAGCAGCTTGCCGCCCAGCAGGGCGAAGCCGATGCCGGTGCCCAGAGCACCCAGACCGATCATGATGGAGGCGGCGATGATGACGAGTTCCATGTAAAGCTCCTGAAGCTAAAGGTTAAGGTTTTTCGGTTAAAGGGTTTTTGCACTGGTTAGTGATGGTCTTCATGTGCGGAACTGAGATACACCACCGTCAGTACCATGAAGATGAAGGCCTGCAGCGGGATCACCAGGATGTGGAAGATCGCCCAGGGCACATTCAGGGTCCACTGCACGTAGAACGGCAGCAGCGCAATCAGGATGAACACCACTTCACCGGCATACATGTTGCCGAACAGTCGCAGTGCCAGAGACAGCGGCTTGGTCAGCAGGCCGAGGATCTCGAGGAACAGGTTGAACGGAACCAGCGACCAGTGGTTGAAGGGGGTGAAGGCCAGCTCCTTGCTGAAGCCGCCCAGGCCCTTGACCTTGACGCTGTAGAACAGGATCAGGATGAACACGCCGAGCGACAGACCGAAGGTACCGTTCGGGTCGGCGGTCGGGACGATCTTGAACGCCGGCGCGCCCAGCAGGGTGGCGATGCCCGGGATGTAGTCGACCGGGATCCACTTCAAGCTGTTCATCAGGAAGATCCAGACGAAGATCGTCAGGGCCAGCGGGGCGATCACCGGATTGCGGCCGTGGAAGGTGTCCTTGACCACTCCCTCGACGAACTCGACGCACATCTCGACTACGTTCTGCAGCTTGCCCGGTACGCCGGTGGTGGCGCCCTTGGCCGCCATGCGGAACACCATGAGAAAGATCAGACCCATGAACACCGACCAGCCAAGCGTATCGATGTGCAGCGCCATGAAGCCCATCTCGCTGGCTTCCTGCGGCGTCTGCGCGATGACCCAGCCTTTCTCCGGGTGATTACCGAAGGTCAGGTTCTGCAGGTGGTGCTGGATATATTCAGCTGGAGTGTTCGCCATAAACGCCTCAAATGCTCAATGCTTCGGATTTTTTTTCATCAGCAGAAGGCCGCTCGCGCCAGTCCCCAGGACCAGCAGGTAACCGGCGAACAACGCAACCGGCTGCAGCGGTTTGACTCCCACGAACACCAGCGCAAATAGCGCTGCTGTCAGAATCTGTTTGCCCATGGCACCGGACCAGAGCGACTGGACGATGGCCTTGCTGGAACGTGCGCCAAAATAACGAAAGGCCTTGGACGCAAAGAACACGTTCGCCAGCAGGGCGATCAGGCTGCCGAGCAGCCCCGAATATCCGGCGACGCGCCCGAACAGCACGCCGCAAACCAGCGTGACGACAACCACCATCAACGCCTGAACACGTATCACATGAAAAATCGGCAAGCGATGCAGCGGTGTCCTGTTGCGAATATTCACCGAGAATCCTGTCAGCCGCGCATCGATAGTCGCAGGCTATGCCGCCGATTAAAAAGGCGCGGCGAGTATAGGTGGGCTTCCCCCCCTGTTCAACAGCCAGGCCCGCATTTCCTGCGGCCTCGACCGTAACGAATGTGTTTCAACGGATGTGCGCGAGCACGCCCTGCAATTCGTCCAGCGAGTTGTAGCGGATTACCAGCTGACCCTTGCCCTTCTGGCCATGGCGAATCTGTACTGGCGAGCCCAGACGCTCTGCGAGCTTCTGCTCCAGGCGCGAGATGTCCGGATCGGCCTTTACCGCGGCGGCGGGCTTTTCCTTGCCGGCCAGCCACTGCCGCACCAGGGCCTCGGTCTGACGCACGGTCAGACCGCGTGCGACAACGTGTCGCGCCCCTTCAATCTGCTGTTCGGCCGGGAGACCGAGCAACGCACGTGCATGACCCATCTCCAGATCACCATGCGAGAGCAGTGTCTTCACTTCCTCGGGCAGCGCGATCAGGCGCAGCAGGTTGGTGATGGTGACCCGTGATTTGCCGACCGCCTCGGCGACCTGCTGCTGGGTCAGCTGGAATTCCTGCTGCAGGCGCTGCAGTGCAGTGGCTTCCTCGATCGGGTTGAGATCCTCGCGCTGGATATTCTCGATCAGCGCCATGGCGATGGCGGCTTCGTCGGGAAGATCCCGAACCATCGCCGGAATCGTATCCACGCCAGCCTGCTGGCTGGCCCGCCAGCGTCGCTCACCGGCGACGATTTCGTAGCGACCACCGCCGATGGGCCGCACCACGATCGGCTGCATCACACCCTGGGACCTGATGGACTGGGCCAGTTCCTCGAGGGCGGTGGGATCCATGTCACGGCGCGGCTGGTACTTGCCACGCTGGATCAGATCCAACGGCAGATATTGCAATTCGCGGCTGTCGGCCTGCACGGCTTCCTGTTCCAGGGCACCAACACTGGTACCTCCGAGAAGGGCATCCAGGCCTCGGCCCAGACCTCGTTTCTTCGCGGCCATGGAAATTCCTTATGCGATTGCGGTTTTAGCGGCGTTGCGCTGGCGACGGACGACCTCGCCGGCCAGAGCCAGGTAGGCGATCGCGCCACGGGACTGGCGGTCGTAGACTAGCGCCGGCATGCCGTGGCTGGGCGCTTCGGCAAGCCGGACGTTGCGCGGGATGACCGCGTCGTAAAGCTTGTCACCGAAATGCGTCTTGAGCTGTTCGGTGACGTCGTTGGTCAGGCTGATGCGCGGATCGTACATGGTGCGCAGCAGGCCTTCGATCTTCAGCTGCGGATTGAGCATCTGGGCAATGCGCTGGATGCTGTTGACCAGGTCGGACAAGCCTTCCAGCGCGTAGTACTCGCACTGCATGGGGATGATCACGCCATCGGCGGCGACCAGCGCGTTGACGGTCAGCATCGACAGCGCCGGCGGGCAGTCGATCAGGATGTAGTCGTAGTTCTCGCGGATCGGCGCCAGTGCATAGCGCAGGCGGCTTTCCTTCATCTTCATCTCGAGCAGCGCGACTTCCGCGGCAGTCAGGTCGCGGTTGGCCGGCAGCAGTTGATAGCCGCCGTGCTCGGAATACTGCATGGCGTCGACCAGGTTGCACTCGCCAATCAGCACGTCGTAGATCGAGTGCGTGAGGCCATGCTTGTCGATGCCGCTGCCCATGGTCGCGTTGCCCTGGGGATCGAGATCGATCAGCAGCACGCGGCGCTTGGTGGCCACTAGGGACGCGGCCAGATTGATGCAGGTGGTGGTCTTGCCGACACCGCCTTTCTGGTTGGCAATCGCGAATACCTTAGCCATGCGCAGCGTCTCCCCCCTGGATCGAGCGACGCAGTATCAGCAGATGGCGCTGGCCTTGGCAACCGGGAACCTTGAGCACTTCGCAGGCGACCAGCCGAAAGTCCGCCGGTAGCGCCTGCAGCTCGTCATCCGGCTGCACGCCCTTCATCGCCAGCCAGCGGGTTTCGCCGTTGCCCAGGTGGCGAGTCCAGTCGGCGAAATCCTGCAGCGAGCTGAACGCCCGCGAGCAGACGCCCTGGAAAGGCTGCTCGGGTCGGTAGGCTTCGACCCGGCTGTGGATAACCTCGAGGTTGGCCAGCCCCAGTTCGAGCTTCACCTGGGTGAGGAAGCGGGTCTTCTTGCCGTTGGAGTCGAGCAGAGTGAACCGTCGCTCGGGGAACATGATCGCCAGCGGTATCCCCGGCATGCCGCCACCGCTGCCGACGTCGAGCCAGCTGTTGCCGCCTTCGGCAACGAAGGGCAGCACGCTGAGGCTGTCGAGCAGATGGCGCGAGACCATCTCGTCCGGATCCCGCACCGCGGTCAGGTTGTAGGCCTTGTTCCATTTCACCAGCAGCGCCAGATAAGCCAGCAACTGGTCCTGCTGCGCATCGCTGAGGGAAAGGCCGAGGCTTGCGGCGCCTTCGACAAGTTCTCTGCGATGACGGGAGTCGGCTAGGGACATCAGGCGCTCTGTTCCAGCGAACGTCCGGCGCCACGCTTCTTCAGGTGGATCAGCAACAGCGAGATGGCGGCGGGCGTGACGCCTGGAATCCGCGAGGCCTGGCCGAGGGTTTCCGGGCGGGCACTGCCAAGCTTGGCCTGGATCTCGCGGGACAGTCCGGAGATGCCGGTGTAATCGATGTCCATCGGCAGACGGGTGTCCTCGCTGGCGCGCAGGCGGGCGATCTCGTCCTGCTGACGCTCGATGTAACCGGCGTACTTGGTGCGGATCTCGACCTGCTCGGCGACCTGGGGGTCTTCCGCAGAAACGCCGGTGACCTCGGCCAGGCCGGCGTAATCGATTTCCGGACGGGTCAACAGGTTGAGCAGGTTGTACTCACGGGTCAGCGGCGTGCCGAAGCGCTCGGCAATGGCGGCGCTTTGCTCGCTGCCCGGCTGAATCCAGGTGCTCTTCAGGCGCTGCTCTTCCAGCTCGATGGCTTCGCGCTTGGTGCAGAAGGCCGCCCAGCGGGCATCGTCGACCAGACCCAGTTCACGACCTTTTTCGGTCAGGCGCAGATCGGCGTTGTCCTCGCGGAGAATCAGCCGGTACTCGGCACGCGAGGTGAACATGCGGTAGGGCTCCTGGGTGCCCAGGGTGATCAGGTCGTCGACCAGCACGCCGAGGTAGGCCTCGTCGCGGCGCGGACACCAGCTGTCCCGGCCCTGCGCACGCAAGGCCGCGTTGGTCCCGGCCAGCAGGCCCTGGGCGCCGGCTTCCTCGTAACCGGTGGTGCCATTGATCTGTCCAGCGAAGAACAGCCCGGCGATGCTCTTGGTTTCCAGCGAGTACTTGAGGTCGCGCGGATCGAAATAGTCGTACTCGATGGCGTAGCCCGGCCGCACGATATGGGCGTTCTCCATGCCGCGGATCGAGCGCACGATCTCCAGCTGCACATCGAACGGCAGCGAGGTGGAAATGCCGTTCGGATAGAGCTCGTTGGTGGTCAGGCCTTCGGGTTCCAGAAAGACCTGGTGGCTGTCCTTGTCGGCGAAGCGATGGATCTTGTCTTCGATCGAGGGGCAATAGCGTGGGCCGATGCCTTCGATGACTCCGGAATACATCGGCGAGCGATCCAGATTGCTGGCGATGATCTCGTGGGTACGGGTGTTGGTATGGGTGATCCAGCAACTGACCTGGGCCGGGTGCTGTTCCTTGGAACCGAGGAAGGACATCACCGGGATCGGCGTATCACCGGGCTGCTCGGTCATCGCGGAGAAATCCACCGAACGGCCGTCGATCCGCGGCGGTGTACCGGTCTTCAGGCGCCCGACGCGCAGTGGCAGTTCACGCAGACGACGGGCCAGGGCAATCGAGGGCGGATCGCCGGCGCGACCGCCGGAATAGTTCTGCAGGCCGATGTGGATAAGTCCCCCCAGGAAGGTCCCGGTGGTCAGCACCACGCTGTCGGCGTGAAACCGCAGGCCCATCTGGGTAACCACGCCACGGACCTGCTCCTGCTCGACGATCAGATCGTCAGCAGCCTGCTGAAATATCCACAGGTTGGGCTGGTTCTCGAGAATCTCGCGTACCGCCGCCTTGTACAGAACTCGATCAGCCTGGGCTCGGGTGGCACGCACTGCCGGTCCTTTGCGGCTGTTGAGCACACGGAACTGGATGCCGCCCTTGTCGGTGGCGATAGCCATGGCCCCGCCAAGAGCATCGATTTCCTTCACCAGATGGCTCTTGCCTATCCCGCCAATGGCCGGGTTGCAGCTCATCTGGCCGAGGGTTTCCACGTTGTGCGTCAGCAGCAGGGTTTTCACCCCCATCCGCGCAGAAGCCAGCGCGGCCTCGGTGCCGGCATGGCCGCCGCCGATGACGATCACGTCAAAACGGGAAGGAAAATCCACCACGCACCTCGTGCCTGTTGCTGGGGAAGGGGAAAAGAGCCGGCAAGTATAGGGATTTGCCCTGACCGAAAGAAGTCTTTTGCACAAAAAATAGCCAGTGTGCCCTTCTGGCTTCGAGGCTTTGCTCGCCGGCTTACAGAATAAAGAAGAAGAGAAATTTCTTTAAAGCTTTCTCTTATGTTTATGTATGGTGCATCGACTTTCTGTGGATAACATTCCACAGCCCTCTGAATACAAGGCCTGCAGAGTTCCGCAAAGCTGTGCTGAACCTGACCGTATCCGGGGGGCAAGCTGGGCTGCGCCTGTGGATGGAAACACTGGTTATCAACAGGCTGTTTTATGCTCAGCTTTTGCCACCGGTTATGGACTGGGCTCAGGGCCTGTTATCCACAGGGCTGCTGAACCCAATTTTGGGTGCGTGGGATCGTCCGATGTGAGCAAGCGGAATTGGAATGGCGCTTGAAGCGGGCAGTTGGAAACTATTTGCCGATGCAGAAGCTGGAAAAGATCCGCCCGAGCAGGTCGTCGGAGCTGAAGCTGCCGGTGATTTCACCGAGCGCCTGTTGCGCCGCACGCAGATCTTCGGCGAGCAGCTCGCCCGCGCCCGCTTCGGTGAGCTGACGCAGCCCGTGGTCGAGGCTGGTTGACGCCTGCTGCAGCGCCTGCAGATGCCTGCGCCGCGCGCTGAAGCTGCTTTCCGCTGTCTGGGTAAAGCCCATGCAGGCCTTCAGGTGCTCACGCAGCAGATCGAGCCCCACACCCGAGCTGGCGCAGAGGCTTATCGTCACGTGGCCGTCGGCGCTTTCGTGAAGGCTGATCGGCTCGCCGGAGAGATCGGCCTTATTGCGCACCAGGGTGACCTTGTGCGGATCCGGCTGGCTGTCGGTGAACTCCGGCCATAGAGCGAAGGGGTCTTCAGCCTCTGCTGCGCTCGAGTCCACTACCAGCAGAACCCGATCTGCTTCGCCGATCGCCCTGAGCGCGCGTTCGACGCCGATCTGCTCGACCTGGTCGCTGGTGGCGCGAAGACCGGCGGTGTCGATCACATGCAGCGGCATGCCGTCGATGTGGATATGTTCGCGCAACACGTCGCGGGTGGTCCCGGCGATATCGGTGACGATGGCGGCCTCGCGTCCGGCCAGCGCATTGAGCAGGCTCGATTTTCCGGCGTTAGGTCGCCCAGCGATCACCACGCTCATGCCGTCGCGCAGCAATGCCCCCTGACCGGCTTCACGCAGCACTGCAGCGAGTTCTGCACGGACGCCTTCTAGCAGGGTCAGGATGTGGCCATCAGCGAGAAAGTCAATTTCCTCCTCGGGGAAATCGATCGCCGCTTCGACCTGGATGCGCAGCTGGATCAGTTTTTCGGTAAGGCTCTCCACCCGCTGCGAGAAGGCACCCTGCAGGGAGCGCAAGGCATTGCGCGCCGCCTGCTCGGAACTGGCTTCGATCAGGTCGGCAATGGCTTCGGCCTGGGCCAGGTCCAGCTTGTCGTTGAGGAAGGCCCGTTCGCTGAACTCACCGGGGCGAGCCAGGCGTGCGCCCAGCTCCAGGCAGCGACGCAGCAGCATGTCCAGCACCACCGGCCCGCCATGTCCTTGAAGCTCGACTACGTCTTCGCCGGTAAAGGAATGCGGACCGGGAAAGTAGAGCGTCAGGCCTTCGTCTATGGCACTGCAGTTGGCGTCGCGAAACGCACCGTAGTGGGCATGCCTGGGCTTGAGTTCGCGATTGGCGATCTGTCGGCCGATGGGCGCCGCCTTGGGGCCGGAGAGGCGGACGATGCCGACGCCGCCGCGGCCCTGCGCGGTGGCGATGGCGACGATGGTGTCGGCGGCAGGATTCATGCGAACTCCGGATAGCAGAACGCCCCACGAGGGGGCGTTCGTTCAAGCCTTTTCGGGTCAGCCAGCCTTCTTGCTGGCCGCCTCGATCTGGCGGGTAATGTACCACTGCTGTGCGATCGACAGGATGTTGTTGACCACCCAGTACAGCACCAGACCCGCAGGGAACCAGAGGAAGAAGAAGGTGAAGATGATCGGCAGCATCTTCATCACCTTGGCCTGCATGGGATCCGGCGGCGTCGGGTTCAGCTGCTGCTGGATGAACATGGTTACGCCCATGATGATCGGCAGGATGAAGAACGGATCCTTGATCGACAGATCGGTGATCCAGAACATCCAGGGCGCCTGGCGCATCTCGACGCTTTCCAGCAGGACCCAGTAGAGCGCGAGGAATACCGGCATCTGTACCAGGATCGGCAGACAGCCGCCCAGGGGATTGATCTTCTCCTTCTTGTACAGCTCCATCATCGCCTGGGACATCTTCTGACGATCGTCGCCGTACTGCTCCTTGAGCGCCTGCAGCTTGGGCGACACGGCGCGCATACGGGCCATGGAACGGTAGCTGGCGGCGGACAGCGGGAAGAAGATCAACTTGATGACGACGGTCAGCGCAATGATCGACCAGCCCCAGTTGCCGAGGAAGTCGTGAATGTTCTCCAGCAACCAGAAAATCGGTTGGGCGATGAACCACAGGAAGCTGTAGTCGACGGTCAGACGCAGCCCAGGGGAAAGTGCCTCCAGTTTTTCTTGGATCTTCGGGCCTGCGTAGAGAACGGCCCGGGTTTCACCCTGACTACCGGCAGGAACCTCGAGAGTCGGTCCGGTGAAGCGGATCACGTAATTGTTGCGGCTGTCTTTGAATGCTTTGATGTTGTTAGTGCCTGGGTCTTTGGGAATCCAGGCGGTCACGAAATAGTGCTGCAGCCAGGCGATCCAGCCACCTTCTACCTTTAACTCAAGCCACGAATTAGGAACATTCTTGGCGTTCTCTTCCTGCATGTCGTCGAACTCGCCCATTTTCACCTTGGTGTAGGGCTTGTCAGGAGTCCAGAGCGCTGCGCCCAGATAGGTCGCTGTGCCTGTAGCAGTGGTGGAAGAGGGATCGCCGCTGGCATCGCGCTTTAGTTGACCGTACATGCTGCCACGCCAGGCGCTATCGCTACGGTTGTCGATCAGGTAGTTCACACCGATGTCGTAGTCGCCCCGCTTGAATCGGAAGCGCTTGACGAATTCGACCCCACCCTTAGTCAGCGTTAGGTCGACCACCAGCTCGTCCTGGCTGGCTGCCATTTCGTAGGAGGATTCTTTACTGATCCACAGTTCGCGACCCTGACTGGAGTCCGGGGAGTTTGCGGCTTTCACTCCGGTCAAACCGCTAGACGCTATGTAGAAACGTTCATTGCTGTTTTCAAAAAGCTGGAACGGGACGTCAGGCCGGTCTTGGCGGCGAGGATACTTGGGCAGCATCAGCTCGACGATGTCACCCCCACGGGGGTCGATTGCCAGCTCCAGTACGTCGGTACGCACGCGGATCAGTTCGGTACTGCCAGGTGCTTCTTCTGTCACTGCGCCGATTTCGGGCTCCAGCAGCGGCACGTCATCGTCGGCGCCGGGTGCTGCCTGAGTGGATTTGGCTGCAGGTGCAGTGGACCGCGTTTGTTCTGGCGGCAATTGAACCTGGCCGTAGTCCTGGTTCCACTGCAGAACCATCAGATAGGACACGACTGCCAGGGCAACGATCAGGATCGGGCGTTTGATATCCATGATTACTCGGCCATCGAAGAGGTTTTAGAAGGGGTCGCGCCAGGGACTGGGTCGTAGCCCCCCGGATGCCAGGGGTGACAGCGGCCGAGCCTGCGTATCGCGAGCCAGCCACCGCGGATCACGCCATGTTGCTCGATGGCTTCATGGGCGTAGCAGGAGCAGCTCGGATAGAAGCGGCAATGGCTGGCCATCATGGGACTGATGGCGTACTGGTAGAGCCGGATGGGAGCAAGCACAAGTCTACGTACGGGGACCATCGGCCACCCCAGGTTCGGTTTGGGCTTGGGTCGGTTTGCTCCGCGCGATGCGCTTGAAGAGCTTGCCGAATTGCTGGAACAGCTCGGGGTTATCCAGGTCGGCCAGGCCCTTGCGAGCGACCACCACGATATCCCAACCTGCCAGTGCGTCCTGACTGTGACGAAAGCTTTCGCGGATGACGCGCTTGAGGCGATTCCGCTCGACAGCGAGCTTTACGCTCTTCTTGCCGATCACCAGACCGAGACGGGGATGTTCCAGCTGGTTTTCGTGCGCCAGCAGGAGAACGTTCCTGCCTGGAGCCCGTGCGGTAGGTGAATCGAAGACCGTCTTGAATTGCCGTGGGGTGAGCAGACGCTTATCCCGGCCGAATCCTCGATTCACTACCTGAGCCGGATCAAACGGCCAGACGCTTGCGGCCTTTGGCGCGACGACGCGACAGGACGGCGCGACCGTTCTTGGTAGCCATGCGGGCACGGAAACCGTGGGTGCGAGCGCGCTTGAGAGTGCTGGGTTGGAAAGTGCGTTTCATGGTGCGTTACCTGGATGGTCGACATCGGGCCGGAATGACCCGCTTTTTAAGAGACCGGCGATTCTAGAGAAAGCCGCACGGTAGGTCAATTTCCGTGCAAGCGATCGGGATAGAAAAATAATTAAAGAGAAATTTCTTGAAGAGAAGCTTGTAGAAGCAGATGCAATTAAGGCAACGGTTATCTGTGGGTAAGTACTCTTAAGTCATGTAATTAAAGGATTTTCTGTATTTTAAAGCCGGTGGGTTTCCTGAGTAGTTCCGCTGGATCTGCTGTGGATTGGCTGTGTGCAGGAGGGCCTTTTATCAACAGCTGAGGTTCAGCGCAGGTTGTCCACAGCGTTCAGGGGCGGTTCCAAGGCAGGTTGTACACAGGATCCATGGGATCGGCAGGTGTATGCCGTATGGACCTTGCAGATTCCGGGAACACCCCCCTGCCTTTGCTATCAAGACGTTGATTTTACAAGGCTGACGGCTCGGCCAAAGATGTGGATAACTCAGCCTGCCACCGATACAATGGCCGACAGTTTTTTGCCTGGCTTCGGCCTCAGGGGATGCGTGTGTCGGTCGATCTTTGGCAACAGTGCGTCGAGCTCTTGCGCGACGAGTTGCCTGCCCAGCAGTTCAACACCTGGATCAGACCTTTGCAGGTCGAGGCACTTGATGAAGAGCTGCGCATTTATGCGCCGAACCGCTTCGTGCTCGACTGGGTCAACGACAAGTACCTAGGGCGTCTTCTGGAGCTGCTGGGCGAACGCGCGGACGGCCACGCACCGGCGCTGACTCTTCTGATTGGCAGCAAACGGGCCGCGCGGCCTGTGGTCGCTCCTAGCGCTTCGCCGTCGGTTGCCGTCTCCGCGCCTGCCCCGGTGCTGGCGGAGGTCGCAGTGGCCAGCAGTCCCGCCGTCGAGTCCGTGCCCGCTCGCAGTGAGCGTTCGGTACAGGTCGAGGGGGGGCTCAAGCATACGAGCTACCTGAATCGCAGCTTTACATTCGAGAATTTCGTCGAGGGCAAGTCCAACCAGCTGGCACGCGCGGCGGCCTGGCAGGTGGCGGACAATCCCAAGCACGGTTACAACCCCCTGTTCCTTTATGGCGGGGTTGGCCTGGGCAAGACCCACCTCATGCACGCCGTCGGCAATCATCTGCTGAAGAAGAACCCGAATGCCAAGGTGGTCTACCTGCACTCCGAGCGTTTCGTTGCCGACATGGTCAAGGCGTTGCAACTGAATGCGATCAACGAGTTCAAGCGTTTCTACCGCTCGGTGGACGCGTTGTTGATCGATGACATCCAGTTCTTCGCCAAGAAGGAACGCTCGCAGGAAGAATTCTTTCACACCTTCAATGCGCTGCTTGAGGGTGGGCAGCAGGTCATCCTGACCAGTGACCGCTACCCCAAGGAAATCGAAGGACTCGAAGAGCGCCTCAAGTCACGCTTCGGCTGGGGTCTCACCGTGGCGGTGGAGCCGCCCGAGCTGGAGACCCGGGTGGCGATCCTGATGAAGAAGGCCGACCAGGCCAAGGTGGATCTGCCGCATGACGCAGCCTTCTTCATCGCGCAGCGAATTCGCTCCAATGTGCGCGAGCTGGAAGGTGCATTGAAGCGCGTTATCGCACACTCGCATTTTATGGGCCGGTCAATCACCATCGAGCTGATTCGCGAGTCGTTGAAGGATCTGCTTGCGCTGCAGGACAAGCTGGTCAGCGTGGACAATATCCAGCGCACGACTGCCGAGTACTACAAGATCAAGATCTCCGACATGCTGTCCAAGCGTCGCTCCCGTTCCGTGGCTCGCCCACGTCAGGTGGCGATGGCTCTTTCCAAGGAACTGACCAACCACAGCCTGCCGGAAATCGGCGATGCCTTTGGCGGTCGCGACCATACAACCGTATTGCATGCATGCAGAAAGATTGCTGAACTTCGCGAGTCCGACGCGGACATTCGCGAGGATTACAAGAATCTGCTGCGTACTCTGACTACCTGATATCGCACTCAGCAAAGGGACTGGACCATGCATTTCACCATTCAACGCGAAGCCTTGTTGAAACCGCTGCAACTGGTTGCCGGTGTCGTGGAGCGCCGCCAGACCCTGCCGGTTCTTTCCAACGTGCTACTGGTGGTTGACGGCCAGCAGCTGTCGCTGACCGGTACTGACCTGGAAGTCGAGCTGGTCGGCCGGGTGACCCTGGAAGATGCCGCCGAGCCGGGAGAAATCACGGTTCCGGCACGCAAGCTGATGGACATCTGCAAGAGCCTGCCCAGCGATGCGTTGATCGACATTCGTACTGATGAGCAGAAGCTGGTGGTCAAGGCAGGTCGTAGCCGCTTTACCCTTTCGACCTTGCCGGCGAATGATTTCCCGACTGTCGAGGAAGGTCCTGGTTCGCTGAATTTTGCGGTACCGCAGGGCAAGTTGCGTCGCCTGATCGAACGCACCAGCTTCGCCATGGCGCAGCAGGACGTTCGTTACTACCTCAATGGCATGCTGCTCGAGGTCAGTAGCGGGATGTTGCGCGCCGTGGCTACCGATGGCCATCGCCTGGCGATGTGTTCGCTGACCGGCGATATCCAGCAGGCCGAACGGCACCAGGTGATCGTGCCGCGCAAGGGCATCCTTGAGCTGGCTCGTCTGCTGACCGATCAGGACGCGGAAGTGCGCATTGTCCTTGGCCAGCATCATGTCCGCGCCACCACTGGTGATTTCACCTTCACCTCGAAGTTGGTCGATGGCAAGTTTCCCGACTATGAGCGTGTACTGCCGCGTGGCGGCGACAAGCTGGTAGTGGGTGATCGCCAGGCGCTGCGTGAAGCCTTCAGCCGCACCGCGATCCTTTCCAATGAAAAGTACCGCGGTATTCGTCTCCAGCTCAGTGCAGGTCTGCTGAAGATCCAGGCCAACAATCCCGAGCAGGAAGAGGCCGAGGAAGAGATCGCAGTCGACTACAACGGCGGCAACCTGGAAATTGGCTTCAATGTCAGCTATCTCCTCGATGTGCTCGGGGTGATGGGCGCTGAGCAGGTGCGTCTGACCCTTTCCGATTCCAACAGCAGTGCGCTGGTACAGGAAGCGGACAATGACGACTCGGCGTACGTCGTCATGCCGATGCGCTTGTAGTAGCCGATGTCGCTGACGCGAATCAGCGTCACCGCGGTCCGCAATCTGCACCCGGTGACGCTATACCCCTCCCCTCGCATCAATCTTCTTTACGGCGACAACGGCAGCGGCAAGACCAGCCTGCTAGAAGCCATCCATCTCCTGGGCCTGGCCCGTTCCTTTCGCAGCACGCGCCTGATGCCGGTCATTCAGCATCAGGAACTCGCCTGCACGGTATTCGGCCAGGTCCAGTCTCTCGACGGCGGAACAAGGCAGCTGGGGGTGTCCCGCGATCGGCAGGGGGAGCTGCAGATCCGTATCGACGGACAGAATGTGCGCAGTGCCGCGGAGCTTGCCGAGACACTGCCATTGCAGCTGATCAATCCCGACAGCTTTCGCTTGCTGGAAGGCTCGCCGAAGATCCGCCGGCAGTTCCTCGACTGGGGAGTGTTCCACGTGGAACAACGCTTCCTGCCGGCCTGGCAGAGGCTGCAGACAGCCCTGCGGCAGCGAAACTCATGGTTGCGCCGTGGTACACTGGACGCCGCTTCGCAGGCGGCCTGGGACAGGGAACTGAGCCTCGCCAGCGAGGAAATTGACGGTTATCGCAGAGCATATATTCAGCTGCTCAAGCCGGTTTTCGAACGAACGCTGGCGGAGCTGCTTGAGCTGCCGGATCTGACTCTCAGCTATTACCGTGGTTGGGACAAGGACCGCGGCCTCGCCGAAGTACTGCAGTCTTCCCTGTCGCGGGATCAGGCCCTGGGTCATACCCAGGCCGGCCCCCAGCGTGCGGATCTGCGGTTGCGTCTCGATGGCCACAATGCTGCGGAGATACTGTCCAGGGGGCAGCAGAAGCTGGTGGTCTGTGCGTTGAGAATAGCCCAGGGCCATCTGTTGAACGATGCCCGTCAGGGACAATGCATCTATCTGGTCGACGACCTGCCGTCCGAGCTGGATGAGCAGCATCGCCAGGCATTGTGCCGATTGCTGGAAGAATTGCGCTGCCAGGTATTCATCACCTGCGTAGACAGAGATCTATTGAAGGACGGTTGGCAAGAAGATACGCCAGTGTCGATGTTCCACGTGGAACATGGACAGATAAGCCAGAGCCAGGACCACCGGGAGTAAGGCATGAGCGACGAAAACATCTATGACTCGAACAGCATCAAGGTCCTCAAGGGACTGGATGCGGTACGCAAGCGTCCGGGCATGTACATCGGCGATACCGATGACGGCACGGGCCTGCATCACATGGTCTTCGAAGTCGTCGACAACTCCATTGACGAGGCTCTGGCGGGGCACTGCAGCGAGATCAGCATTACCATCCATACCGACGAGTCGATAACCGTGCGCGACAACGGCCGTGGTATTCCGGTCGACATGCACAAGGAAGAAGGCGTCTCTGCAGCCGAGGTCATCATGACCGTGCTGCACGCCGGTGGAAAGTTCGATGACAACAGCTACAAGGTATCGGGTGGCCTGCACGGCGTAGGTGTCTCGGTGGTCAACGCCCTTTCCAAGGAGCTGATTCTGACTATTCGCCGCAGCGGCAAGGTCTGGGAGCAGACCTATGTGCATGGCGTTCCTCAAGCACCCCTGGCGCCCGTAGGCGACACCGACGGCACCGGCACCCAGATTCATTTCAAACCGTCGGAAAACACCTTCCACAACATCCATTTCAGCTGGGACATCCTGGCGAAGCGCTTGCGCGAACTGTCCTTCCTGAACTCCGGGGTGGGTATCGTGCTCAAGGACGAACGCAGCGGGAAGGAAGAGCTGTTCAAGTACGAGGGCGGTCTGAAGGCTTTCGTCGAATATCTGAACACCAACAAGACCCCGGTGAACGAGGTTTTCCACTTCAACGTACAGCGTGAGGAAGATGGCGTTGGTGTGGAGGTGGCACTGCAGTGGAACGACAGCTTCAACGAGAACCTGCTCTGCTTCACCAACAACATCCCCCAGCGCGACGGTGGCACCCATCTGGCGGGCTTCCGCTCGGCCCTTACGCGCAACCTGAACAACTACATCGAAGCCGAAGGTCTGGCGAAGAAGTTCAAGATCGCGACCACTGGCGACGACGCCCGTGAAGGTCTGACCGCGATTATCTCGGTGAAGGTGCCTGATCCCAAGTTCAGTTCGCAGACCAAGGACAAGCTGGTCTCCTCCGAGGTCAAGACGGCGGTCGAGCAGGAGATGGGTCGCCACTTCGCCGATTTCCTGCTGGAGAACCCCAGCGAAGCTCGCGCCGTGGTTGGCAAGATGATCGACGCCGCTCGTGCTCGCGAAGCAGCGCGCAAGGCGCGCGAGATGACCCGCCGCAAGGGCGCGCTGGATATTGCCGGGTTGCCCGGCAAGCTCGCCGACTGCCAGGAAAAGGACCCCGCCCTTTCCGAACTCTACATAGTGGAGGGTGACTCCGCGGGTGGCTCGGCGAAGCAGGGTCGTAACCGCAAGACCCAGGCGATCCTGCCGCTCAAGGGCAAGATTCTCAACGTCGAGCGTGCGCGTTTCGACCGGATGATCTCCTCCCAGGAAGTCGGTACGCTGATCACCGCGCTGGGCTGTGGTATCGGTCGCGACGAGTACAACATCGACAAGCTGCGCTACCACAACATCATCATCATGACCGACGCCGACGTCGACGGTTCGCACATCCGCACCCTGCTGCTGACCTTCTTCTTCCGTCAGCTGCCGGAGCTGGTCGAGCGCGGCTACATCTATATCGCCCAGCCACCGCTGTACAAGGTCAAGAAAGGCAAGCAGGAGCAATACATCAAGGACGACGAGGCCATGGACGAGTACATGACCCAGTCGGCGCTCGAAGATGCCAGCCTGCACGTCAACGAAAGCGCTCCGGGCCTGTCCGGCACGGCGCTGGAAACCCTGGTCAACCAATACCGCACCGTGATGAAGACCCTCGCCCGTCTCTCGCGTCTGTACCCGCAGGAGCTGACCGATCACATGGTCTACCTGCCGCGGGTGACCGTCGAGCAACTGGCAGACGAAGCTGCAATGCAGCAGTGGTTGAGCGGCTTCTCGGAGCGCCTGAAGACGGGCGAGAAATCCGGTCTGGCCTACAAGGTCAGCCTGCGCGAAGACCGCGAACGCCATCTGTGGCTGCCGGAGGTCGAGTCGATCTCCCATGGCGTGTCGAGCTATGTCACCTTCAACCGTGACTTCTTTGCCAGCAACGATTACCGCACCGTCACCGACCTGGGCAATCAGATCAACAGCCTGCTCGAGGTTGGCGCTTACGTTAAGCGCGGCGAGCGTCGCAAGAACGTCAGTACCTTCCGCGAAGCGCTTGAGTGGCTATTGGCGGAAAGCACCAAACGCCACAGCATCCAGCGCTACAAGGGACTCGGTGAAATGAACCCGGATCAGCTCTGGGAAACCACCATGGACCCGGCAGTTCGCCGCATGCTCAAGGTGACGATCGAGGACGCCATCGGTGCCGACCAGATCTTCAATACCCTGATGGGCGACGCCGTGGAACCGCGACGCGAGTTCATCGAGAGCAACGCGCTGGCAGTGTCCAACCTGGACTTCTGAACAACAGCAGCGGGTCCCCGCGCGAATGCGAGAGAGACAGAAAAGCCCGACCAGTGTCGGGCTTTTTCTTTTCAGGCCATTGGCTTAGCGATGGCGTCCAGGCGTAACGGGGCTGGCTTCGGCCATCAGATCGGCGTTGCAGCGGTTTCCAGCTCGGCCACGCGGGCGTTGATCCAGGCTTCGGCACGCTGGTTGAGGTCGGCAATGGCTCTGGGTCCTTCGCCGTCGGCATACATGGGCTCACCGATGATCACGTCGATCCTGCCCGGGTACTTTGCCCAGCCCTGCTTCGGCCAGAAGCGTCCGGCGTTGTGCGCGACAGGCAGTACCGGTAGACCGGCATTGACTGCGAGCGCCGCGCCACCGCGGGAGAACTTGCCGGTCTGGCCTACCGGGATCCGCGTGCCTTCGGGAAAGATCAGTACCCAGCAGCCCTTGTCCAGACGCTGCTGGCCCAGCCGCGCGAGCTGGCGCAGTGCGGTCTTGGGATTGTCGCGGTCGATGGCGATCGGCTTGAGGGTTGCGAGCGCCCAGCCGAAGCAGGGGACGAACAACAACTCACGCTTGACCACCTGGCTCAGCGGCTCGAACAGGCCGGAAAGAAAGAAGGTTTCCCAGGTGCTCTGGTGCTTGGCCAGAATCACGCAGCGCTGGGAAGGAATGTTCTCCAGGCCATGGATTCGGTAATCGATGCCAACCACGACCTTCGCGAGCCAGATCGCCAGGCGGCACCAACTGCGTATCGCCAAGTGATAACGGCGCTCGAAGGATATGAACGGCACCAGTCCGACGGCGAAGATGCACCAGATGAGTGAGCTGGAGGACAGCAACAGGTAGAAGAGAACCGTACGCAGGCGTTGCAGCAGACTCATGAACTCGCCTTGAGAAGATGATCGGTGACGGCAGCGAGGTCTCTGAATACCTGGGTGCCTGGGGGCAGCACACCCTCGAGCGTCCGCATGCCCTTGCCGGTGCGCACCAGGTAGGGCGTGCAACCAAGCATCATTCCGGCGTGCAGGTCGCGGTGGCTATCGCCGACGACGGGCACGTCGCGCAGATCGCGCAGGTCGAAGTGCTCGGCGATGGTGCGGAACATGCCCGGTTTCGGCTTGCGGCAATCACAACCGTCCGCCGCGGCATGCGGGCAGTGCACGATCAGATCGACACGTCCGCCCTGCTCCATCGCCAGCTGCTGCAGCTTGAAGTGCATGTCGGTGAGGGTTTGGATGTCGAATAGCCCTCGCGCCAGACCGGACTGGTTGGTGGCGACCGCCACCGTCCAACCGGCCTTGCACAGGCGCGCGATGGCCTCGATGGACCCAGGAATCGGGATCCATTCGTCGGTGGATTTGACGAAGGCGTCGGAGTCTTCGTTGATCACACCGTCGCGGTCGAGAACGATCAGTTTCATCAGCGCATGCCTCGCGGGTTGCAGAGCGAACCGGCGGCCAGCGATGTTCGCCGGACGCCGGTTCTGCGGTTAGCCCAACAGGGAGATATCGGCCACACCGAGGAACAACCCACGCAGACGCGCCAGCAATGCGTAGCGATTGGCCCGCACCGAGGCGTCCTCGGCATTCACCAGCACCGCCTCGAAGAAGGCGTCGACTGGCTCACGCAGCGAAGCCAGGCACTCCAGCGTGACCCGGTAACGGCGCTCGGCCGCCAGTGGGGTGACCTTCTGGTCGGCCTGCTGGATCGCCGAGTAGAGGCTGAACTCGCACGGGCTGTCGAAGTAGTGCGGTTCCACCTGCGCGGCGACGCCACCGGCAGCCTTGTCGAGGATGTTCGACACGCGCTTGTTGGCAGCGGCCAATGCGGCGGCTTCGGGCAACTGGCGGAACGCCTGCACGGCCTGCACGCGCTGATCGAAGTCCAGCGGCGAAGCCGGGTTGACCGCACGTACGGCCTGGTAGACGGCAACGTCGACGCCTTCATCCTCGTAGCGCGCACGCAGGCGGTCGAAGATGAAATCCAGCACCTGCTGGGCCAGCCCTTCGGCCTTGACCTTGTCACCGTACTGCTTGATGGCGAAGCCGACCGCTGCGACCAAATCCAGGTCGAGCTGCTTCTCGATCAGTATGCGCAGCACGCCGAGCGCGGCGCGGCGCAGGGCGTAGGGGTCCTTGGAGCCGGTCGGCAGCATGCCGATGCCGAAGATGCCGACCAGAGTGTCGAGCTTGTCGGCCACCGCGACTGCAGCGCCGGTGAGGGTCGCAGGCAGCTCCGCACCGGCACCGCGCGGCATGTACTGCTCGTTCAGCGCCTGGGCGACATCTTCCGGCTCGCCGTCGTGCAACGCGTAGTAGTAACCGGCGATGCCCTGCATCTCCGGGAACTCGCCGACCATCTCGCTAGCCAGGTCACACTTGGAGAGCAGACCGGCACGCGTCGCGCGAGCGGCGTCGCCACCGATGCGCTGGGCGATGAAGCCGGCCAGCTCGGAAACCCGCTCGGCCTTGTTGAACACGCTGCCAAGCTGGGCCTGGAAGACCACGTTGGCCAGGCGCTCGTTGCGCTTCTCCAGGGGTTGGCGCTTGTCCTGCTTGAAGAAGAACTCGGCATCGGTGAGGCGCGGGCGCACCACCTTCTCGTTGCCGGCGACGATCTGCGCCGGATCCTTCGATTCGATGTTGGCCACGGTGATGAAGCGTGGCAGCAGCCTGCCGTTGCCGTCGAGCAGGCAGAAGTACTTCTGGTTGTCCTGCATGGTGGTGATCAGGGCTTCCTGCGGCACCTCGAGGAAGCGCTCCTCGAACGAGCAGACCAGCGGCACCGGCCACTCGACCAGCGCGCTGACCTCATCCAGCAGGGCCGGCGGGACGATGGCGCTGCCCTGCTCCGCTGCCGCGAGCTCGGCCACGCGGGCGTCGATCAGCTCGCGACGCTCGGCAAAATCGGCGATCACGTAGGCGCAGCGCAGGTCCTCGGCGTAGGCTGCAGGACTGCTGATGTGCACTTCATGGTTGGCATGGAAGCGATGACCGCGGGAGATCCGCCCGGCCGTTTGCGCGAGGATCTCGCAGTCGACCACAGCGTCACCGAAGAGCATCACCAGCCACTGGGTCGGACGGACGAATTCATCCTTGCGCGCCGCCCAGCGCATGCGCTTGGGAATCGGCAGCTCGTTCAGCGAACTCTCCACGATGCCCGGCAGCAGGCTGACGGTCGCCTGCCCGGCGATGCTCTGGCTGAACTTGAGCTTGGGACCGCTCTGATCGATCTGCGCCAGTTCCACGCCGCACTTGCGGGCGAAGCCGAGCGCAGCCTGGGTCGGCTTGCCATCCTTGTCGAACGCGGCCTGCACCGGCGGACCGTCCAGGTTGACAGTGCGATCCGGCTGCTGGCTGTCGAGTTGGCTGATCAGCACGGCCAGACGCCGCGGCGCCGCGTAGTAGCGCGCGGCTACATAATTCAGTCCGGCGGCCTTGAGGCCTTTTTCGACGCCGGCGAGGAAGGCTTCGCCAAGGCTTTTCAGGGCCTTCGGCGGCAGCTCTTCGGTGCCCAGCTCGACCAGGAAATCTTGTGCACTCATTCTGCAGCCTCCTTGTTGCTGCCCGGGACTTCGTCGGCCAGGAGGCCGGACTCGGCCAGCTTGGCCAGGACTTCGTCACGCAGTTCGGCGGTGGCCATCGGGAAGCCGAGGCGAGCACGTGCCAGCAGATAGCTCTGGGCGATGTTCCGCGCCAGGGTGCGCACGCGCAGGATGTACTGCTGACGCGCGGTCACCGAGATGGCGCGACGGGCATCGAGCAGGTTGAAACTGTGCGAGGCCTTGATGACCATTTCATAGGCCGGCAGCGGCAGCTGCAGCTCCATCAGGCGATTGGCCTCGGACTCGTAGAAGTCGAACAGATCGAAGAGCTTGTCGACGTTGGCGTGCTCGAAGTTGAAGGTGGACTGCTCCACCTCGTTCTGATGGAACACGTCGCCGTAGGTGACCTTGCCGAAGGGGCCGTCGGAGTAGACCAGGTCGTAGACCGAATCGACGCCCTGCAGGTACATCGCCAGGCGCTCCAGACCGTAGGTGATCTCGCCGGTGACCGGGTAGCACTCGACGCCACCGACCTGCTGGAAGTAGGTGAACTGGGTGACTTCCATGCCGTTGAGCCAGACTTCCCAGCCCAGGCCCCAGGCGCCCAGGGTCGGCGATTCCCAGTTGTCCTCGACGAAGCGGATGTCGTGCACCAGGGTGTCGACGCCTATGCGCCGTAGCGATTCAAGGTACAGATCCTGGATGTTTTCCGGATTGGGTTTGAGCACCACCTGGAACTGGTAGTAGTGCTGCAGGCGATTGGGGTTCTCGCCGTAGCGGCCATCGGCCGGGCGGCGCGAGGGCTGCACGTAGGCGGCGTTCCAGGTTTCGGGGCCGACGGCGCGGAGGAAGGTTGCGGTGTGGAAGGTGCCGGCACCCATCTCCATGTCGTAGGGCTGCAGGATCACGCAGCCCTGCTCTGCCCAGTAGCTCTGCAGGACGAGGATAAGGCCTTGGAAGGTGCTCACGTCGGGCTTGGTCTGGCTCAAGAATTTCACCGATATCGAGGCTTGGCATAAAGCCGGGCAGTATACCCGAACGTATCGCCGGGCGAGGCACCCGCCCGGCTCTGGCCTTGCATCGCAGGTTGGGGAGGCGCCAGGTCCGGTCGGTTCTAAGGAGGTTGCCAATATCCCTTTTGTCTGTATATGCATACAGCCTAACTGGGTATAGTGAACGGCCCCAAACCGCGCAAAGGACTTCGCCATGCCCCGCTGCTTCTGGTGTACCGATGACCCTCTCTATCAGGCCTACCACGATCAGGAATGGGGGGTGCCGTTGCGCGACCCGCAGGCGCTGTTCGAGCTGCTGCTGCTCGAAGGTTTTCAGGCCGGACTGTCCTGGTTCACAGTGCTGAAGAAGCGCGAGCGCTATCGCCAGGTGCTGTTCGGCTTCGACCCCCGGCGCCTGGCCGAACTCAGCGACGAGGAGATCGAAAACCTGATGCAGGACGCCGGCATCATCCGCAACCGTCTCAAGCTGCGTGCCAGTCGACAGAACGCTCGCGCCTGGCTGGCGATCGACGATCCTGCCGCGCTGCTGTGGTCGTTCGTCGGTGGGCAGCCGAAGATCAACCATTTCAGCGAGCGCAGCCAGATGCCGACGGTCACCGCAGAAGCCGAGGCGATGAGCAAGGCGCTGAAGAAGCGCGGCTTCACCTTCGTCGGCCCGACCATCTGCTATGCGTTCATGCAGGCGTCGGGGATGGTCATGGACCACAGCACCGATTGCGATCGCTACACCGAGCTTGCCGGGAAGCTGTGACGGACGTGCCCATATCCTGGTGAGCGGATACCCGAGTGCCCCAAGCCTGCGCTGTGCCGCTACAATGCGCGCCTTGTTTGACTGGGGAGTCGCGCGTGGAAAGGCTCAAAGGCGCTCTGATCATCGGTTTTCTGCGGCTCTTCGCCCTGTTGCCCTGGCGAATGGTGCAGGGGCTCGGTGCGGCCATCGGCTGGCTGAGCTACAAGCTGCCGAACCGCTCTCGCGAGGTCACCCGGATCAACCTGAGCCGCTGCTTTCCCGAACTGGATGAACAGCAGTTGGAGCAGCTGCTGCGTCGCAGTCTGATCAGCATCGGCATGACCCTCACCGAAAGCGCCTGCGCCTGGATCTGGCCGGCGCAGAAGACGCTCAGCCTGGTGCGCGAAGTCGAGGGTCTGGAGCATCTGCAGCGGGCTCTGGAAAGCGGCAAGGGCCTGGTGACGCTGAGCAGCCACCTGGGCAACTGGGAAGTGCTGTTGCATTACCTGGGCCTGCACTGCAAGGCAGCGATTCTCTATCGCCCGATCAAGATGAAGGCCGTCGACGAGCTGCTGCAGAAGCAGCGGGTGCAGATGGGCAACGAGGTGGTGCCTTCCACGCCTGCCGGCATCCTTTCGCTGATCAAGAAGGTCCGCCGTGGCGGCGTCGCCGGCATCGCGGTCGACCCCGAGCCGGCGCTGGCCAATGGCGTGTTCGTGCCCTTCTGCGGCGTGCCTGCGCTGACCAGCAAGTTCGCTACTTCGCTGCTCAAGGGGCACAAGGCCGTGGGCGTATTTCTGCATGCGGTGCGTCTGCCTGACGGCAGCGGCTATCGGGTGATCGTCGAGCCGGCACCGGAAGCGATGTACGCCGAAGATGACGAGCAGGCGGTCGCGGCGATGGTTCAGGTGCTGGAGCGACAAGTGCGCGCCAATCCCGAGCAATACATGTGGAACATGAAGCGCTTCAAGAGGCGCCCGCCCGGCGAAGCCAAATGGTATTGATGGCGCTTCGCCATGTCTGTAGCTTGGCGCCATCTACCCGGCAGAGAACAACAACAAGGTCGATCATGGAAAACAAGCGCGAAAGTCCTCGCACGCCGTTCAAGGTGCGCATCCGCATCGACCATCCGCAGCACGGCAAGATGCTGGTTCACACGCGGGACATCTCCGACACCGGTGTGTTCGTGATTCTCGACGACGCGCAGAATCTGCTGCAGATCGGCGAGGTGGTCAGTGGCCAGGTCCAGGATCTGCCAATAGAGGCGCCCGTGGTGCAGATGGAAGTGGTGCGCTTCGAAGCCAAGGGCATGGGACTGCGCTTTCAGCGCGACTGACTGCAGGCATTGATCCGGTCCGAGTGGCCTGAAACATCCCTCAGCCGTCTCCCGGCGGAAGAGGCAAGTGCCTTGGCACCCTCGAAGCTCCTTGCGGCTGCATGTGGCACTACAACCGTTCGTACAGCTTTCCTTCCCCTTCCGGGAGAAGTAAAAACCCGCCCCTGTTTGCGAATCGAACGTTGTGCCGATGGCGGACCTCGACAGCCCTTCTCCCTGCGCGAGAAGGTGGCGCGCAGCGCCGGATGAGGGATGCAGCGGATGGCAGGGTGATCGGTATGCCGCATATTGCGGGAATCCAGGGAGGCGACGAAATCCGTCTACCGGACTGGGAGCTCAAAGCTCCAGCTCCTGACGGCTGGCGACGAATTCCCCCAGCCTGCCCTGCTCCAGCAACTGACGAATCGACGGACCGAGCAGGTCCTGGCGGCCGTCCAGCGGGCGGGTCGGGCCCCAGTCGGCGGGGCTGTCGGCGAAGCGGGCGTGATTGCTGCTCAGCGCTTCGAGAATCTGCTTGTCCTGCCCCAGCACCACGCCGAACAGCGGTCGCAGCGCCAGACGCTTGAACCATCCCGGCAACAGGCCGCGGCGTGTGGCGACGCGGGCGATGACCTGCAGCTGGCCATGCTGCGCGGGTACCAGCCAGGCGCTGATCTGCAGGTTCAGCCGTCCGGCACGGTCGCGGTATTCGATTTCCGCCAGCCCGGGCAGGCGAAAGCGCCCGAAGCTCTCGCCGCGGCTACCCTCCAGCAGGCGCGACACCAGCCCGGCCTGCTTGCCCTCCTCGCTGTAGCGCGCCTCGACGCCGTCCTCGAGCGCGCGAACCTCGGCGATCACCCGCTGCCTTTGCGCGTCCCGACGAATCCAGCCGGCATGCACGAAGTGGGTGTGGAAGGCATCGAGGAAGTTTTCCGCCGCCTCCTGCAGGCTGCAGCGCACCTGATCGTGAACCCAGAACAGGTCCAGCGTGCCTGCCGTCCGCGTCGGCCCGCAGGGCGCTGAGCCGGCGTCGCCGGCACTGCGAACCCACACCAGTCCATGTGCCTCGCAGCTCTGCAGGGCTTGCAGCAGCGGTGTCCCACTGCGGCAGTCGAGACTGCCTGGTGCCCGCGTGCAGTGCCCGGCGGCATCGAAGCGCCAGCCGTGGTAAGGGCACTCGATATTGCCATCACGTACGCAACCCTGGCTCAGCGGTGCAAGGCGATGTGGGCAACGGTCCGGCAGCGCAGCCGGGTTGCCATCGGCGGCGCGGAACAGCACCAGGGGTCGGCCGTGCAGCACTCGCGCCAGCGGCTTGCGCGTGCCGAGCTGGAGGCTGGTTGCCAGCGGCCACCAGTTGGCCAACGGT
The DNA here is from genome assembly GCF_003052585.1 of Pseudomonas mangrovi. Lineage (GTDB taxonomy): Bacteria > Pseudomonadota > Gammaproteobacteria > Pseudomonadales > Pseudomonadaceae > Aquipseudomonas > Aquipseudomonas mangrovi. The sequence continues at coordinate 369,440 of NZ_QASN01000017.1, forward strand.
TCGTCAATCGGACTCATAGCTTGAGCAGCCTCATCAGCGGCACGCCTATGCCCTGCAGCAGCCCTGCGAGCAGGCGCCAGACCAGGCGCTGGCGCAGCGGCAGATGGGTGATCTGCACCATGCTGTACTCGATCTGCGGTTCGCCGCCGCGCAGGCGCTTGAAGTGCGCGGCGCCGGAACTGAAGTTGAGCAGCATGCGCCGGTCGGCCGCCTCCTCCAGGCACAGTCGGGTCAGTTGGCGATACAGGCCGGCGCGTTGTGGCAGCGCCGTGTCGTAGCCGACGATGGGTGCACTCAGCACGCTGTCACTGGCGAACCAGCCGGCCACTCCGTCGATCCGTCCGCAGGCGCTACGCAGCACGCGCAGCTCAAGCCAGCCATCGGCGACGCCCTGGCGCAACCAGGCGGCGCTGTAGTGCGGATTGAGCGGCGAGTACTTGTCCAGATAGAGCAGGTTGTAGAGCTGTTCCAGACGCTCGAATTCATCCGCCTTGAGCGCGTCGCCGTTCTCGACCTGATAGCCGCTGCGGCGCAGCAGACGGGCGTCATGCCGGCAGTTCTGATGCTGCAGATAGGCGCTCTCTGCGCCGTTACGGCCATCGAACAGGTAGACCTGACGGCTTGGTACGGCCAGATAGCCCAGCTCACTCAGCCTGGTCAGCAGCTCGCCATTGCTCTGCGGGTTCAGCGAGCGGAAGCCGAACGCGTGCTCGGGAAAGCGGCTGCGCAGCAGCTCGGTCAGCTCGCCGAGTTGCTCGCCGCGCCAGTCGCCGGGGTAGAGATTGGTCGACAGCAGCCAGTTGTTGACCTGCACGATGCGCTCGATCCGGGCCCCGGCCAGCAGCCGCTCCACTGCACCCACCAGGGGCCGCAGCAGGGCTGCCAGCCAGGGGCGCTGCAGACGCTGCAGTTCGTCGCGGGCGTAGCCGCTGTAGGCGGTCAGTGGTGAAACCACGTAGCAGTTGTCCTGTCGTTCGCCACCCTGGTTGAGCGAGACCGGCATCTGCCAGCGGCCGAGATCGAGCAGCAGCAACTGCGTCTGCAGATTGCCGATGCCACGCTCGGCATGGCCGCGCACATAGCGCGCGGCGGGACTGTCGAACGCCGCCAGGCGCGGATCGTCGGCCGCCAGCAATCTCATGCGTGCGGCCCGTCCAGCGCCTGGCCGTCCCACTCGATATCCGCGGTCGAGGCGGCGAGCAGTCCGCGTCGGCGCGTCAGGGCGCGGCCGGCGATCTCGCCGATGCCGAGCAGTTGCGCCCACAGCGGACCCAGGTCGCCGTCACGCAGGATGACGTCACGGCCGAGGCGATAGTCTCGCCAGAAGTCTGACGAGAACAGCTGGCGCGGCGCGGCCACCAGCAGCATTGCCAGCGCGACCATGCGTGGCGCCGGACTGGCCTGCAGCGGTTCACCCGATCCTTCGACGAGTGCTGCAAGCAGCTGCTGCGGCTGGTCGTCGAACAAGTGGATGCCGCTGGTGGCGCGCGGGTTGCACTCGAGCACCTGGAAGCGGCCATCGGGCTGCTCGATGAAGTCGAAGCCGACCTGCCCGGTGTAGCCGGTGGCGCGGCCGAAGGCTTCGAGGAAAGCCAATACGGCGGCGGGGCGGGTCGGACTGAAGTAGATGCCCGAGCCGCGTCCGACGCGGTAGCGTGGCTGGTAGCAGGCGTGGGCGCGCAGCTCGCCATCCACCAGCACGCTGAAGCTGCAGTGTTCCTGGCCGGCGACGAAGCGCTGGGCGATCCAGGGTTGCAGCGCTGTCGGTCGCAGCGCACGGACCTGCGCCGCGGACGGGCGAATCAGGGTGCGCGAGGCAAAGCGCGAGTAGGCCGGCTTGAACACCCAGGCCCGGCTGTCCGCGGCCAGCGCCTCGGCCTGCGGCTGATCCTTCAGCAGTAGTGTCTGCGGCGCCTCGACCGGCCAACCCTGGGTCAGTTCGGCAAAGCGCCCCTTGTGATGCAGCTGGTGCAGCAGCGCGAAATCACTGGTCAGGATCCGGCACAGTGGCGTCAGCTGCTCCAGGCCATGGGCCAGGTAGAAGACCTCCTCGCAGGTCGGCAGCAGCAGATCGATCTGCCGTTCGCGGATCAGGTTGGCCAGCGCCTCGATCCAGACCTGTGGATTGCTGCGCGGTTCGGGCAGGCGGACGAACGCCTGTACCGCGCGACTGGCGCGGGCCAGCGGCCAGGCCAGCGAGTCGGCGACCGTCACCTGATGGCCGCTGGCGGCGCAGGCGCGTGCCCACTCCAGGCAGGCCGGGGCGCGGGCGCCGAGGATCAGGACGTGCATGCAGGCTCCTGCGGACGCTGCTCGAGCAACAGCCTGCGGCGTTTGGCGCCGGTTTCAGGTGCCTGCCACGGGCCGAACTGCAGCTGTGCCGGGCGTACGCGCTGCTGTTCGAACAGGCTGCCCAGCGCCTGTTCGATGGCCGGCCGTTGTCGCTCCGGGTCGTCTGCCAGCAGGCCCAGCTGCCAGGTCATGCCCTGTTGACGGATGCTCCACTCGCGGATCTCCGCGGCAGCGGTGGTCAGCGCGCGGCGCACCAGATCCGGATACAGCGGACGCAGTTCGCCGCCGTCCAGCGCCGGCAGCCAGAGCACTTCGTCGGCGCGGCCCTCGATCGCCTCGATGGTTCTTTCCACCCGGCCGCATGGGCACGGCTGCGGCGCCAGGCGCAGCACATCGTTGAGGCGATAGCGGACGATGGTCTGGGTGGTCCGGGAGAAGTCGGTGATCACCGGCTGGAAGCGCCGCTGCTCGGCGTCGAGCCACTCGGCTTCGATATGCAGATGGCTTTCGTTCAGGTGCAGATTGCCCTGCTCGCAGCTGTAGCCGAGGAAGCCCTCGCTGGCCTGGTAGATCTGCGCCGGGCGACGGCCGAAGGCCTGTTCGATAAGGTCGGCGTCGGCTGGTTCGAGCACTTCGGCGACCGATACCAGGTGCCTGGGGGCAATGCGCAGGCGTCCGGCCAGCTTCGCCTCGGCCAGGCCGCGCAGCACGGTGGCCGGTGCCACCAGCACGTCCGGTTGCTGGCGCTCGAGCGTCGGCAGCGCAGCGTCGACGCCGAGCAACAGATCGTGGAAGGCAAAATCGATCCGGCGGCTGGCCAGCGTGGTGTAGAGACGGCTGTTGGCGCGCAGGAAGAACGCGATGCGCAGCGGCGCCTGCCAGGGCAGCAGATGCCTGAGCAATGTGCGTGGCAAGGTGTGGGCGAGCAGGGTTCCGGCCCAGCGTTCGCGCTCCTCGGCGCTGACCAGAAAGACCCCGCGATGGCCGGAGGTGCCGCTGGACAGGCCGACGGTGAACTCCCCCAGCAGCGGTGCGAAATCGCGCGACTGTTCGGCGCGCAGTGCGACATCGAGCGCAGGCTGCAGCTCGATGCCCCGGGTGTTGCAGGCGGCGAACTGCGCCATCAGCAACGGCTTGTCCATGTGCGGCAGCTGCTCCAGGGGCGTTCCGGCCAGGTCGTGAAAACGCGGCGCGCGCGGCAGCACCTCGCGCAGGAAGCGCTGCAGCTGGCGCCGCTGCCAGGCTTCCAGCTGCGCACGGCTGCGAAAGCGCAGGCACCAGCGACTGTGGACGAAGCTGGCCGCCATTCGGGCCAGGCTGCGCAACCGTTCAAGTGCCATGCTGGAAGTCCTCCCGCGCCGCACTGCAGTGCGACGGCAATATCGCCAGCGCCGGCTCGCGCAGGCTCAGGGCGCCGAGCGCGGCGAAGGTTCTGCGGTAGGCCTGGTGATCGGCACTGCTGAACCAGAGCGTCGGCGCTGGCGGCAGACGGCCCTCGCGACAGGCCGGCAGGGAGTAGCAGGCATCTGCCGCCAGTAGCACCGGGCGACCATCGGCATCGGCGATGTACAGGCCGAGCTGGCCGGTGCTGTGCCCCGGTAGCGGCACGCCGAGCAGGCTGCCGTCGGCGAACAGGTCCAGGCCGCTTTCAAAGGGTGCCATCCAGGCTGGCAACGGTCGCGTCGGGCAGTCGTCTGCGTGTTGCAGACGAGTGAGAAAATCCTCCGGCAGCAGGCCCGGCAACTGGCCGCCGAGGGTCGCCCGCCAGCGCTTGCCGCGCAGTCCCAGCAGCGCCTCGCTGTCGGCGCGCAGGGCGATATAGCGTGCCCGCGGAAAGTCGCGCAGGCCGGCGACATGGTCACCGTGATAGTGGGAAACGATGATGTGGCCGATGTCGTCGGCGCTCAGTCCGCGCGCGGCGAGCTGCGTCAGCAGGCAGTCCTCGGCCGGTAGCTGGACCGGCAGCATGCTGCGGTAGAGTCGCTCGGGAAGGCGCTCGGTGGCGCCGAAGAACTGCTCGGAGTAGCCCGTGTCGTAGAGCATCCAGCCATGTTGCGGGTGTTGCAGCAGGCCGCAGTAGGATGGGAAATCCACCCTTGCCAGGCGCGCGCCGCGCGCCGCCATGCATTCCAGATGGCGGCACCAGCCCACCCGCAGCCACTCGAAGCGCACCGCGCTCACGGGTTCTGCTCCAGCCACCAGCGCGCGTGGCGCTGGATACCCTCGTCCAGGCTGACCCCTGGCTGCCAGCCAAGCTCGTCGCGAATCGCGCGGGTATCCAGCGTCTGGCTGAAGGCAAGCACGCCTGCGCTATAACGCGTCAGTAGCGGTTCGGCGCCAGAGCTCAGGCGCGCCCGGGCCTCGAGCACGCGGGCGACGGCAGACACCAGCGGCCAGGGCAGACGCCGTGTGCGCAACGGCAGCACGAAGGCCTCGGCAACCCGTGCGAGCAGGTGATCGAGGCGGATCGGCTCGCCGTTGCTCAGGTTGTAGAGGTTGTGGCGGCGCGGCAGTGGGCGTGTCAGGCCAAGCCAGATGGCATCGACCAGGTTGTCGATATAGGTCAGGTCGAGCTCGGCTTTGCCGCCGCGCATCAGCGGAATCGCGCCACGGCGCATAACGCGCAGCATGCGTGGCATCAGGGTAGCGTCCCAGGGGCCGAAGATCGCCCGCGGACGCAGCACCAGAGTCTGGCCAAGGTCCGCCTGTTGCAGCAGCACTTCCGCCTCGCCCTTGGTCTGCGCGTAGAGGTTGACCGGTGCCGGCAAGGGCTCTTCCTCGCGAATGCCCAGCCGATCGCGGAAATCGAAGTACAGACTCGGGGTCGACAGGTGAACCAGACGGGTCACGCCTTGCGCGCGGCAGGCCTCGATCACCTCGCGGGTCGAGTCGAGGTTCGCCTGGCGAAAGGCTTCGGCGCGGCCCCAGGGCGCGGACAGCGCCGCGCAGTGAACCAGAGCATCGGCACCCTCGGCGGCCTGCAGCAGGCGCGCAGCGGCGTCATCGACGCCATGTTCGAGCGGCACGAAGCGCATGGGCGCCGCCGCCAGGCGCAGCACCTCGTTCGCCGCGGCCTGGTTGCGGCCGCAGAAGATCACTTCGCAGCCCTCCGCCGCCAGGCGCCAGGCGACATGGCGGCCGACGAAACCGGTGCCGCCAGTGACCAGCACCTTCATCCCTGCAGCTCCAGCAGCATGCCGCCGAGAGAAAGACCGGCACCGGTACCGAGCAGCAGCAGCCGCTGGCCCGGCTGGATGCGTCCGTCGCGCCGGGCGATGTCCAGCGCCGTGGGCAGCGAGGCCGCGACCTGGTTACCATGCTCGGCGAAGATGTCGATCACCCTGTCCGCGGCAAAACCGAGGCGCCGGCTCAGGTGATCCATGGCCAGGCGGCTGGCCTGGTGCGGCACCACCCAGTCGATCTGCTCGCGGTGCAGTTGTGCGTCGCTCAACAACTCCTCGAGAAAGCCCGGCAGGTGCGTCGACGCCAGGCGATACACCGCCTTGCCCTGCATGGCGAAGTGGGTCAGCGGCAGAAAACCCTCCGCGACCCGCGAGGGATGGTGACGCGATCCTCCGGCAGGAATCTGGCAGAACCTGGCGCCTTCGGAATAGGTGCGCAGCTTTGAGGCGAGGATGCGTACACCCTGGCCGCTGCCGTCGGCGCCGAGCACTACGGCAGCGGCGCCGTCGCCGAAGATCGCCGCGCTTTCCAGCTGCTGCCAGTCCAGCCCGCAGGAGGCGATGTCGGCGCAGACCAGCAGCACCCGCTGGTAGCGTCCGGCGGCGAGCGGCCAGGACAGCTGGTCGAGGGCGGCGATGAAGCCCAGGCAGCTGGCGTTGATGTCGAAGGCGGGAATGCCACTGGCACCCAGGCCGAGTTCGCGATGAATCAGCGCGGCGTTGCAGGGCATGCCCTGATCCATGGTGCCGCTGGCGGCAACCACGCAGTCGAGCTGGGCGGCGTTCAAACCTGCGGCCTCGAGGGCCGCTTGCGCAGCGCGCGCGGCCAGGCTGGCGGCGGTTTCGTCCGCGTTGGCGAAGGCGCGACTGCGTACACCGCCGATGCGCTCGACGGTACCTGTCGCAAGACCCAGCCGAAGGTCGAGTTCAGCACTGGACAGGCGCTGTTGCGGTAATGCGTGACCGCTGCCGAGCAGGGCCAGGCGGCGTTGGAGAGAAGCGTTGATCAACATGCACAATCCATTGTTCAGACAGCGATTTCATCGATCATGATGAACCAGTCGGGGTCGGCGCGCCTACCGCGCCGCTGACCGGGCGCGCGCATTTTGTTGCCGGCTGCGTCAGCTTTGACGCTGCAGCCGCCGCAGAAAGACGGACATTTCCTTTTCCGCCTGTTTGTCACCCTTGTGCTGCGCCGAACGCATGCCCTGCTCCCAGGCCTGGGCTGCGCCGGCCGTGTCGCCGCTATCCAGCAGGGCCTTGCCAAGCAGTTTCCAGGCGGCGGAATAGCCAGGATCCAGCGCCACGCAGCGCTGCAGATGCTGCACGGCTTGCGCCGCATCGGCAGCATCCAGATAGGCCTTGCCCAGACCGAAGCGCAACAGGCTGTTGTCGATGCCCTTGGCGAGCATGGCTTCCAGCGCGGCGGGTGTCATTGCGAAGTCCTCTAGAAGAAGGTCAGGCCGACCTGGAACAGCCGCTCGACATCGCGGATGTACTTCTTGTCGACCAGGAACAGGATCACGTGGTCGCCGGATTCGATGATGGTGTCGTCATGCGCGATCAGCACCTCCTCGTCGCGAATCACTGCGCCAATGGTGGTGCCCGGCGGCAGGGCGATGTCCTCGATCATCCGCCCGACCACCTTGCTCGACTTGGCATCGCCATGGGCAATGGCCTCGATCGCCTCGGCCGCACCCCGGCGCAGGGAGTGCACGCTGACGATGTCGCCGCGGCGCACGTGGGTCAGCAGGGTGCCGATGGTCGCCAGCTGCGGGCTGATGGCGATGTCGATCTCGCCGCCCTGGACCAGGTCGACATAGGCCGGGTTGTTGATCAGCGTCATCACCTTGCGTGCGCCCAGACGCTTGGCCAGCAGCGACGACATGATGTTGGCTTCGTCGTCGTTGGTCAGGGCAAGGAAGATGTCCGCCTCGCTGATGTTCTCCTCGACCAGCAGATCTTTGTCCGAGGCGCTGCCCTGCAGCACCACGGTGCTGTCCAGCGCCTCGGACAGGTAGCGGCAGCGGGACGGATTGCGTTCGATGATCTTCACCTGATAGCGGCTTTCGATGGCTTCGGCCAGGCGCTCGCCGATGTGCCCGCCACCGGCGATGACCACCCGCTTGTAGCTGTCCTCGAGCCGGCGCAGCTCGCTCATCACCGCGCGGATATGCGCCTTGGCGGCAATGAAGAAGACTTCGTCGTCGGCTTCGATCACCGTATCGCCCTGCGGCATGATCGGCCGATTGCGGCGGAAGATCGCCGCTACCCGGGTGTCGACGTTGGGCATGTGCTGGCGCAGCTGCTTGAGCTGCTGGCCGACCAGCGGGCCACCATAATAGGCACGCACCGCAACCAGCTGTGCCTTGCCCTCGGCGAAGTCGATCACCTGCAGCGCGCCGGGGTGTTCGATCAGGCGCTTGATGTAGTTGGTCACCACCTGTTCGGGGCTGATCAGTACGTCGACCGGAATCGCCTCGTTGTCGAACAGGCCGGAGCGGGTCAGGTAGGCCGACTCGCGCACCCGGGCGATCTTGGTCGGGGTATGGAACAGGGTGTAGGCGACCTGGCAGGCGACCATGTTGGTCTCGTCGCTGTTGGTCACCGCCACCAGCATGTCGGCGTCGTCGGCGCCGGCCTGGCGCAGCACGGTCGGAAACGAGCCGCGACCGACCACGGTGCGGATGTCCAGGCGGTCGCCCAGGTCGCGCAGGCGGTCGGCGTCGGTGTCCACCACGGTGATGTCATTGGCCTCGCCGGAGAGGTGTTCGGCAAGGGTTCCGCCGACCTGGCCGGCGCCGAGAATGATGATTTTCACCAGGTCACTCCTGTGTGCCGGCGTCTTGCCGGGCCTGCAAATGGGTGGGTGCGGCGGCGATCTTGATCAGCTTGGCATAGTAGAAGCCGTCATGACCGCCTTCCTGCGCGAGCAACTGGCGGCCGTGCGGCTGGGTGATGCCGAAGTCGCCGGCAATGCTCAGCTCGCGCGCGCCAGGGGTGCGGGCGAGGAAGGCGTCGATTACCGCGGTGTTCTCTGTGGGCAGGGTCGAGCAGGTGGCGTAGAGCAGCACGCCGCCGACCGCCAGGGTCGGCCAGAGGGCGTCGAGCAGTTCGCCCTGCAGTTGCGCCAACGCCGGAATGTCCTCGGCCTGGCGGGTCAGCTTGATGTCGGGGTGACGACGGATGACTCCGGTTGCCGAGCAGGGCGCATCCAGCAGGATGCGCTGGAACGGCTGGCCATCCCACCACTGCGCGGTGGCGCGGGCGTCGGCGGCGATCAGGCGAGCGTTCAGGCCGAGGCGGTCGAGGTTCTCGCGTACTCGCGCCATGCGCTTCTCTTCCAGGTCCAGCGCCACCACTTCTGCCAGCGCAGGCTCTGCTTCGAGCAGGTGGCAGGTCTTGCCACCGGGCGCGCAGCAGGCGTCCAGCACGCGCTGACCAGGGGCCAGTTCGAGCAGGTCGGCAGCCAGCTGCGCCGCTTCGTCCTGCACGCTGACGCGGCCTTCGGCAAAGCCCGGCAGGCCGGTTACGTCGCGCGCTTCGTCGAGACTGATGCCGTCGCGACTGAACGCAGTGGCACGGGCACCGACGCCCTGTTCCAGCAGCGTCTGCAGATAGTCATCGCGGCTACCGAGCCTGCGGTTGACCCGCAGGGTCAGCGGCGGATGCGCATTGTTTGCCGCGCAGATGGCTTCCCATTGCTCCGGCCAGAAGGCCTTCAGCTGCTTCTGCAGCCAGCGCGGATGCGCCGTGTGCAGCACCGGATCCCGGTCGAGACTCTGGATCAGCTGCTCGCCATCACGCTGGGCGTTGCGCAGCACGGCGTTGAGCAGGCCCTTGAGCGAAGGTTTCTTCAGCTTGTCGACACAGGCGACGGTTTCGCCGATGGCGGCGTGCGCCGGAATCCGCGTATAGAACAGTTGATAGAGGCCGATCAGCAGCAGCGCCTCGACATCGCGGTCGGCGGTCTTGAACGGCTTCTGCAGCAGCTTTTCCATCAGTAGTGCCAGGCGCGGTTGCCAGCGGGCAGCACCGAAGGCCAGATCCTGGGTCAGACCGCGATCACGCGGCTCTACCTTGTCCAGCAGCGGCGGCAGGCTGCCGCCGAGCGAGGCTTTGCCGGCGAGTACCGCGGCGAGTGCGCGGGCTGCGGCCAGGCGCGGATTCACGCGCCGAGCACCTGGCCAGACGCGAACTGCTCGCGACGGCTGTTGAGCAGATCGGCGAAGGCCAGCGGCTTGCCGCCGGGCAGCTGCAGACGGGTCAGGCGCAGCACGCCATCGCCGCAGGCCACGTTCAGGCCTTGCCTGTCCGCGGAGAGAATCTGGCCTGGAGCGCCGGCACCTTCGCCCAGCTCCGCGGCGTGGATCTTCAGCGTCTCGCCGGCCAGGCTGCTGTGGCAGATCGGCCAGGGATGGAAGGCGCGCACCAGGCGTTCCAGCTCGGCGGCCGGGCGACGCCAGTCGATGCGCGCCTCGTCCTTGTTCAGCTTGTGTGCGTAGGTAGCCAGGCTATCGTCCTGTACTTCGCCGCAGAGGGTACCGGCGGCAAGACCTTCGATGGCCTGCAGCACGGCCGGAGGACCGAGCCGTGCCAGACGGTCGTGCAGACTGCCGCCGGTGTCGCTCGGCTCGATGGCGGTGGTCACCTTGAGCAGCATCGGCCCGGTATCGAGTCCGGCTTCCATCTGCATCACGGTCACGCCGCTCTCGGCGTCGCCGGCCTGTACTGCGCGCTGGATCGGTGCCGCGCCGCGCCAGCGCGGCAGCAGCGAAGCATGACTGTTGATGCAACCCAGGCGCGGGATGTCGAGCACCACCTGGGGCAGGATCAGGCCGTAAGCCACGACCAGCATCAGATCGGGCTTGAGCGTCGCCAGCTCGGCCTGTGCTGCCGGATCGCGCAGGCTTTGCGGCTGGTACACCGGAAGGTCATGGGCCTGCGCCAGCTGCTTCACCGGGCTGGGTGCAAGCTTCTGCCCGCGTCCGGCTGGGCGGTCCGGCTGGGTGTACACGGCGATCACGGAATGCTGCGTGGCGAGCAGCGCTTTCAGATGTTCGGCGGCGAACTCGGGGGTGCCGGCGAAGACGATGCGCAGGGGCTGGGTCATGCTCTCTCGCTGATGAAAAAAGGCTTGCCGGAGCAAGCCTTTGAAGAATTCATGCCTGGTGGCGCTGCTGTTTTTCCAGCTTCTTGCGGATGCGGTCGCGCTTGAGGTTGGACAGATAGTCGACGAACAGCTTGCCGTTGAGGTGATCGCACTCGTGCTGAATGCATACCGCCAGCAGGCCCTCGGCAATCATCTCGAACGGTTGGCCGTCGCGTCCCAACGCCTTGATGCGCACTTTCTGCGGTCGATCGACGTTCTCGTAGAAACCGGGCACCGACAAACAACCTTCCTGATACTGCTCGACCTGGTCGGTGAGGTATTCGAACTCGGGGTTGATGAAGACCAGCGGCTCGCTCTTGTCTTCGGAGAGGTCGATCACCACCAGGCGCTTGTGCACATTGACCTGGGTAGCGGCCAGGCCGATCCCCGGGGCGGCGTACATGGTTTCGAACATGTCGTCGATCAGGGTCCGCAGGTCGTCATCGACCACGTCGACCGGCTTGGCAATGGTGCGCAAGCGTGGATCAGGAAATTCGAGGATGTTCAGAATCGCCATATGCGTTTGTGATGCACTTGTGGAATAAAGTAAAAAAGCGCTGCTAAGATGATGAGCAGCATGAAAAACGGCTTCACGCCGCAGCAGACAGGGCTTTGAGGCCGCGGCGCTAGGGCGCTCCACGTGAAGGCACATAATAAAGGGATTCACCGTATGAGGAAATCACTACTCGCCCTGCTGCTGCTTGCGGCAAGCGGCTTGTCGCAGGCGGAAGTGCAACTCAAGGATGGCCATCCGGAAACCTATACGGTGGTCAAGGGCGATACCCTCTGGGATATCTCCGGCAAGTTTCTCGCCAAGCCGTGGAAGTGGCCGGAGATCTGGCATGCCAACCCCCAGGTGGCCAACCCGCACCTGATCTACCCAGGCGATCAGCTCAATCTCGTTTATATAGATGGCCAGCCGCGCCTGATGCTCAACCGCGGCGCGTCGCGCGGCACCATCAAGCTTTCTCCGCAGATTCGCAGCACGCCGATGGCCGAAGCAATTCCGACCATTCCGCTGGAGGCGATCAACAGCTTCCTGCTGAGCAACCGCATCGTCGACACTCCCGCAGTATTCGAAGCCGCTCCCTATGTGGTCGCGGGTTCCGCCGAGCGCGTCATCAGCGGCAGCGGCGACCGCATGTATGCCCGCGGCGATTTCTCCGACGGTCATGCGATCTACGGCATCTTCCGGCAGGGCAAGACCTATACCGACCCCGAGACTGAGGAATTCCTCGGCATCAATGCCGATGACATCGGTAGTGGCGAGATCGTCGCCGAGGAAGGCGACATCGCCACCATGGTGCTGAGCCGTACTACCCAGGAAGTTCGTCTTGGCGATCGTCTGTTCCCCACCGAAGAGCGTGCGGTGAACTCGACCTTCATGCCCAGTGAGCCGTCCAGCGAGATCAGCGGTGTGATTCTGGACGTTCCGCGTGGCGTGACCCAGATTGGTCAGTTCGATGTGGTCACCATCAACAAGGGCAAGCGTGATGGCCTGGTCGAAGGCAACGTGCTGGCGGTCTACAAGACCGGCGAGAGCGTTCGTGACCGTATCACTGGCGAGCAGGTCAAGATTCCGGACGAGCGTGCCGGTCTGCTGATGGTGTTCCGCACCTACGACAAGCTCAGCTACGGCCTGGTGCTTGCCGCCCAGCGGCAGCTGGCGGTGATGGACAAGGTCCGCAACCCGTAATACCGAAAGCCCCCGCCCTGCGGGGGCTTTTTGTATCCGCTCGACTCCCCGGCCGCCTTGGGGCGGCGCGACGATCAAGGATGATCGCCCATGTCGCACTCTCCTGCCGAACTCGAGGCGCGTCTGCGCCTTCTCTGTATTCCTCAACTCGGGCCGCGCCGTCATCGACGACTGCTCGCTGCCTTCGGCTGCGCCAGTTCGGCGCTGAGTGCGCCAGCGTCTGCCTGGACCGCCCTCGGCCTGCCACCGCTGGCCGGTGAAGCGCGCCGGGAGGTAGCGATCCGTGAACGCGCCGCGGCAGCACTGACCTGGCTGGAGACTCCAGGTCGTCAGGTGCTGCTGTTCGATGGCGCCGGTTACCCGGCCCTGCTCGGCGAGCTGGTGGATGCGCCACCGCTGCTGTTCGTCGAGGGCGATGCGAGCATCCTCGAGCGCCCGCAGCTGGCCGTCGTCGGCAGTCGGCGTGCCTCGCGCGCCGGGCTGGACACCGCGCGCAGCTTTGCCCGCAGTCTTGCGGCAGGTGGCTTCGTGATTGGCAGTGGCCTTGCGCTGGGCATCGACGGCGCTGCCCATCAGGGTGCGCTGGATGCCGGTGGTAGCACCGTGGCGGTCCTGGGTACGGGGCTCGAGTGTGTCTACCCGCGACGTCACCTTGGACTGGCGCGGAGCATCGTCGAGGCGGGCGGCGCGCTGGTTTCGGAGCTGACACCGGAGAGCCTGCCCCAGGCCGCCAACTTCCCTCGGCGCAACCGCATCATCAGCGGCCTTGCCCTGGGCGTGCTGGTGGTCGAGGCCAGCCCGCAGAGCGGATCGCTGATCACCGCGCGCCTGGCAGCCGAGCAGGGTCGCGAGGTCTATGCGATACCCGGATCGATCCACCACCCGGGCGCGCGCGGCTGTCATCAACTCCTGCGCGAGGGCGCCACGCTGGTGGAAAGCGTCGAGGACATTCTTGGCGCTCTGCGCGGCTGGCAGCATGTCGCTCCAGCCGGCGTCGCAGAGCGCCAGCCGGTGACTGATCCGCTGCTCGCCCTGCTGCACGCGGCGCCGGCAAGCAGTGAGGCACTGGCGATCGGCCTGGGCTGGCCGCTGGCGCAGGTGCTGGCGAACCTGACCGAGCTCGAACTCGACGGCAAGGCTGCCTGCGAGGCCGGTCTGTGGATGGCACGGCCTACCGCCTGAGTCCGCCGGGCTCGAATTCGCGCTGCGCTTGGGTACACTGCGCGACGTCCGAGTCAGGAGGTATTCCATGTCCAGCAACTGGCAGCAGCAGCGTGTCGCCCAGATCGTTCGCTCAGGCGGGGTAGTCGCCTATCCGACCGAGGCGGTCTGGGGCGTCGGTTGCGACCCGTGGAACGAGGACGCTGTATACCGTCTGCTGGCGCTCAAGGAGCGGCCGGTGGAGAAGGGGCTGATCCTGGTGGCGGCAAGCATCGAGCAGTTCGACTTCCTGCTGCAGGGTTTGCCGGATGCCTGGCTCCGGCAGCTTGCCGAGTCCTGGCCGGGTCCGAATACCTGGCTGGTGCCGCATCAGGACCTGCTGCCGGAATGGATCTGCGGTCGGCATGACAGCGTGGCTCTGCGCGTCAGCGATCATCCTGGAGTCGCCGCGCTCTGCGCATTGACCGGCCCGCTGGTGTCGACGTCGGCCAATCCTGCGGGTCGACCGGCGGCGCGGTCGCGTCTGCGTGTCGAGCAGTACTTCCGTGGCGAACTCGACGCAGTTCTCGGTGGTGCGCTGGGGGGACGGCGCAACCCCAGCCTGATCCGCGATCTGCGCACAGGCCAGGTTGTCCGGCCGGCCTGAGGACAGGCCCGTTTGCTATGCTAGCGACCCTTTTTCGCATCCGGGAACCGTCCAGTGAGTGACCGCACCGAGGCCGTGAAGGCCTACCTGCTCGACCTGCAAGAGCGCATCTGCGCGGCCCTGGAGGCCGAGGATGCCGGAGCGACCTTCGCCGAGGACGCCTGGAGCCGCCCTGGCGGCGGTGGCGGCCGGACCCGGGTGATCGAGAATGGCGCGCTGATCGAGAAGGGCGGCGTCAACTTTTCCCACGTCTTCGGTGCCAGCCTGCCGCCCTCGGCCAGCGCCCATCGGCCCGAGCTGGCCGGCCGTGGCTTCGAGGCGCTCGGCGTGTCGTTGGTGATCCATCCGGAAAACCCCTATGTGCCGACCTCGCATGCCAACGTGCGTTTCTTCAGCGCGGAGAAGGAAGGCGAGGAACCGGTCTGGTGGTTCGGCGGCGGTTTCGACCTGACGCCCTACTACGCCTTCGAGGAAGACTGCGTGCACTGGCATCAGGTCGCCCGCGACGCCTGCGCGCCTTTCGGCGCCGAGGTCTATGCCAAGTTCAAGGCCTGGTGCGACAGCTATTTCCATTTGAAACACCGCGGCGAGCCGCGCGGTATCGGCGGGCTGTTCTTCGACGATCTCAACCAGTGGGACTTCGACACCAGCTTCGCTTTCATCCGCGCCATTGGCGACGCTTACCTCGCGGCCTATCTGCCTATCGTCCAGCGCCGCAAGAGCATGGCTTTCGGCGAGCGCGAGCGCGAGTTCCAGGCCTTCAGGCGCGGGCGCTACGTGGAGTTCAACCTGGTCTTCGACCGCGGCACGCTGTTCGGCCTGCAGTCCGGTGGGCGTACCGAGTCGATCCTGATGTCGCTTCCGCCGCGGGTGCGCTGGGGTTACGACTGGAAGCCCGAGCCCGGTACGCCCGAGGCGCAGCTCACCGACTACTTCCTCACCGACCGCGACTGGCTGGCGCAGCAGCCCTGAGCCATCGCAGCCGGCACTGTCTCGCCGGCACCAGGAGAACTCGTTCATGGATCGCTACTGCGTCTTCGGCAACCCCATCGGGCACAGCAAGTCGCCGCTGATTCACCGGCTGTTTGCCGAGCAGACCGGGCAGCGCCTGAGCTATGAGGCGCTGCTCGCGCCGCTGGATGACTTCGCCACGTTTGCCCGGGCGTTCTTTGCCCAAGGCAAGGGCGGCAATGTCACGGTACCGTTCAAGGAGCAGGCCTTCGCCATGGCTGACAGCCTGACGGAGCGCGCGCGTCGCGCCGGCGCGGTGAATACCCTGCAGAAGCTTGCCGACGGCCGCCTGCTCGGTGACAACACCGACGGCGCCGGTCTGGTGCGAGATCTGACGGTCAATGCCGGGGTTGCTCTGCGTGATCGGCGGATCCTGCTGCTGGGTGCCGGAGGCGCCGTACGCGGTGTGCTCGAGCCGCTGCTGGCGGAGCAGCCGGCGATGCTGGTGCTGGCCAATCGCACGGTGGAAAAGGCCGAACTGCTGGCACGCGAATTCAGTGATCTGGGCGAGATCTATCCGAGTGGCTTCGACTGGCTGGAAGAGCCGGTCGATCTGATCATCAACGGTACCTCGGCGAGCCTGGCCGGCGAACTGCCGCCCATTGCACCGAGTCTGGTGCGGCCAGGCCACACCCTCTGCTACGACATGATGTATGCCAGCCAACCCACCGCCTTCTGCCAGTGGGCGCTGGATCAGGGCGCCGCCCAGGCGCGGGATGGCCTGGGCATGCTGGTCGAGCAGGCTGCCGAAGCCTTCCTCCTCTGGCGCGGCGTGCGGCCGCAGACCGTGCCGGTTCTGGCAGAAATGCGTAGGCTACTGGCTGGCGGCTGAAGCAACTCAGCGACGCGTCAGCAGCCAGCCGATCAGCGCGCAGGCACCCACGCCCAGCGCGATGCTGGCAACCGGGTGCGCGCGAGCGCACTCGCGGGCCTGGCGGCCGACCGCCAGGCCATGGCGGCGCAGTTCCTCGTAGCCGTCTGCCAGCTGCTCGCGAGAACCCTCCCAGAGCTGTTCGGCACGATTCTTCAATACGTCGTAGCGCTCGCGGGTGTCACGCGTGGCGGTGCGCCGCAGTTCGTCGAGCGCCTGGTTGATCTCGCGGATTTCGGCCTGGATGCGGTCCTCGGCGGACCTGACCTGATTTGATCTGAACATGGGATTGCCTCAATTGATGGCTGCAGCAGCTATGACCCCGGCTTGCGTCGGATGTGCGATTCGTTCATCCAGGCAGCCCGTCGATACCCCACTGGTCTTCGGTGCGGGCCGCTCTATACTGCGCGGCGGCGCCTGCGGCGCAGTCTTTCCATCCGTCATGCGAGCCTTCCAGACGTGAAATTCCGCTCTTCCCTGCTGTCCCTGACATTCTGCTGTGGTCTGGCGCTTGCCAGCGCCGCTCTCGGTGCTCCTGGCAAGCCCGCCAAC
The DNA here is from genome assembly GCF_003052585.1 of Pseudomonas mangrovi. Taxonomy (GTDB): domain Bacteria; phylum Pseudomonadota; class Gammaproteobacteria; order Pseudomonadales; family Pseudomonadaceae; genus Aquipseudomonas; species Aquipseudomonas mangrovi. The sequence continues at coordinate 386,003 of NZ_QASN01000017.1, forward strand.
ACCCAGGAGCTAGCCTCCGGCAGCGCGCTGCTGATCGATCTGCAAACCAATGAAGTGCTCTACTCGAGCAATCCCGAGCTGGTGGTACCCATCGCGTCGGTGACCAAGCTGATGACCGCGATGGTGGTGCTCGACGCCGGTCTGCCGCTGGATGAGGTGTTGCCGATCGTGATTCGCGACACCGCCGAGATGACCGGCGTGTATTCGCGGGTGCGAGTCGGCAGCGAGATCAGCCGCCGCGACATGCTGCTGCTGACGCTGATGTCATCGGAGAACCGTGCGGCCGCGAGCCTGGCCCACCACTACCCCGGCGGCCATGCGGCATTCATCGGCGCGATGAATGCCAAGGCCAGCGCGCTGGGCATGCACAGCAGCGAATTCGTCGAGCCGACCGGTCTCTCCGAGCGCAACGTCTCCAACGCCAAGGACCTAGTCCTGCTGCTCAAGGCCAGCCAGCAATACCCGCTGATCGGCGAGTTCAGTACCACCTCGGAGCAGACCGTGAGCTTCAGCCGGCCCAGCTACAGTCTGGGCTTTCGCAACACCAACAACCTGGTGCGCAAGCCGGACTGGGATATCCAGGTGACCAAGACCGGCTTCACCAATGCCGCCGGTCACTGTCTGGTGATGCGTACGCAGATGGCAGACCGGCCGGTGGCCTTCGTGGTGCTGGACGCCTTCGGCAAGTACACCCACACCGCGGATGCCAACCGCCTCAAGCGCTGGATCGAAACCGGCAAGGTCACTCCCGTGGCACCTGCCGCCCTGGCCTACAAGCAGCACAAGCAGGCCGAGCGGTTGCGCGCGGCAGGCGCGGTTCAGCCGCAGGCGACGGCTCAGTAGCGATAACCGTAGAGGATCTCGCGGACGACGCCGGTACTGATTGAAATCAGGATCAGGTCCGACCCGGCCCGGCGCCATTCATGGCCATGTCTGCGCGGCAGGCGATGCATGTGATGCGCCGCCACCGGTACGCCATAGCCTCTGGGCAGGCGCTGGCCGTAATAGAACCTCTGCCTGGGCGGCGGTGCCGCGTGATAGTGCTTGTGCACCACCACCTGAGGCGCGCGGTGGTGGTTCGGCGCATGCCGATACTGCTGCTGATGACGCGGTTGGTGAGGTTGTTGGTGGTACTGGCGGGCCTGACCATGCTCGCCGCGGTAGCCGTTGTCGTGGTGGCCGCCATTGTGGTGGCCGCCATTGCGGTAGCCCTCGCGTCGGTGGTCTTGGCCGGCCAGCGCCGTACCGCTGAGGATCAGGGCGAGCATCGCCGCGCTGCAATAGCTGACGAGTTTCATGGGGACTTCCTCCAGATACCGCCGGGCGGCGGCTTGCAGGACCTTGGAAAGGCCGGCAAAGCTGTAATTCCTCTGTAAGGATCGGCTTTACCCGGAAGAGCCCTTCGGCTGTCCGAGTGATCCGCCTGCAACATGCGCGGCAGAGCGCTCGGGCCTTTTTCGGCGGGTCTTTCGCGCTGCCCGGCTTTACATTCGCTTTGCTCTGGGGGCTTCGATAAACCTCGCGTCGTTTCGACAAGCCGCCTGCCGGGAGTGGCGATCTGCGCGGCCGGCCTCGTGCCCGGCCGCGTTCATCCGTCGTAGAGAAAGGTCTCGTCGAGCTGCTCGGGGTGATCGATGCTGGTGTCGAGATTCTTCAGCAGGCCGTCGCCCAGACCGTAGATCAGGCCGTGGATGACCAGGGGCTGACCGCGCTTCCAGGCATTCTGGACGATGGTGGTGTGACACACATTGCGCACCTGGCGGCGCACGTTCAGCTCGCAGAGCAGGTCGACCCGTGCCGACTCGTCGAGCCTGTCGAACTGCGCGAGGTTCTGGTGATAGAGCGCCTTGAGCGCGCGCAGCCAGTTGTCGATCAGGCCGAACGCCTCGTGGCTCAACGCCGCGCGTACGCCACCGCAGCCGTAGTGTCCGCAGACGATGATCTGGCGAATCTTCAGCACATCGACCGCGTACTGCAGCACCGTGAGGAAGTTCATGTCGGTGGCCACCACCATGTTGGCCACGTTGCGATGCACGAACAGCTCGCCAGGCATCAGGCCGACCACCTCATTGGCCGGTACGCGGCTGTCCGAGCAGCCGATCCAGAGGAACTCGGGCTTCTGCTGGGCCGCCAGGCGGGCGAAGAAATCCGGGTCGCGGGCGCTCAGCGATTCGGCCCAGAAACGGTTGTTGAGCATCAGCTCATCGATGTCCATGGCGACTCCGCAGTGGTTGCTGTGGCCCGAGCATAGGCAGGCAATCATGGCGCGAGCTTGTCCGCAATCAAGCCGGCCGGCAGCGCTCGCAGGCTGGCACGGCAAAGCATTTTTTCGCCCTTGATCGCTATCAAGGGCAATTCCGGGCAGCGGCCTATCGTCGGCGGCAACTTTTGTCGAAGGAGAACGCCATGCTTCGCCTGCATCCATCCACACTGAGCATCGCCCTGCTGGGCGCCACCCTGGCCACCAGCGGCAGCGTCACTGCTGCTGAAGACATCGCCACGCTCTGGCGCGAGGGCAAGCCGATCCTGGATCTGCGCTACCGCTTCGAACACGTTGACCAGGACAACGCACTGGATCACGCCAATGCCCAGACCCTGCGTACCCGCGTCGGCTTCCAGAGCGGCAAGTGGTACGGACTATCTGCTCTGCTCGAAGTCGACAACGTCAGCCGCCTGGGCAAAGAGGCCTACAACGACACGCGCAACGGCCAGAACCAGTACGCCGTGGTCGCCGACCCGGATGGCAGCGAGGTCAACCAGGCGCTGCTGCGCTACGACCACGCATTGGGCAGCCTGGTCGCCGGGCGCCAGCGCATCAACCTGGACAACCAGCGCTTCGTCGGCGGTGTCGCCTGGCGGCAGAACGAGCAGACTTACGACGGTCTGCTCGGCCAGCTCAAACCCCTCGACGGGCTGACGCTGACCTACGCCTACCTGGACACCATCAACACGGTGTTCGGCCCGGACGGCCAGCACGGGGTGAAGAACAATCCGGCCAACATCGACGGCCACAGCCACCTGTTTAACCTGCAGTACGTGCTCGACCCGCGCCTGACGGCCACCGCCTACCACTACCGCCTGGAGCTGGACAATCTGGCGTTCTCGCGCGCGGCGGCCGATCCGCTGGGTACCCAGTCCAGCCAGATCACCGGCCTGCGCCTTAACGGCGCGCTGCAAGGCGTCAGCTATGTGCTCGAGTACGCCCGCCAGCGAGACCACGCCGACAACCCGCTCGAGTTGAGCAGCGACTACTACCTGGCCGAGCTCGGCTACACCCTGGCTGGCGTCGCGCTCAAGGCCGGTCACGAAGTCCTCGGTGGCGACGAGGGCCCCGGCAACCGTGCCTTCCAGACCCCGCTGGCGACCAAGCATGCCTTCCAGGGCTGGGCCGACATCTTCCTGCTGACCCCGACCGAGGGTATCCGCGACAGCTACCTGGGCGCCTCGACGCCACTCCTGGGCGGGACTCTGCAGGCCTGGTACCACGATTTTCGCGCGGAGCGTGGCAGCAGCCAGTACGGCGAGGAGATCGACATCGCTTACAGCCGGCCAGTGCCGGGCGTGAAAGGACTGGTTGCCACCATCAAGTACGCCGGTTACGACGCCGACGATTTCGCCGTGGATACCGACAAGCTCTGGGCGCAGCTGCAGTACAGCTATTGAGAAGGTGCCAACCGGCGTCTGGCGTCGGGTTGGCCGCCTCCTCTCGCAGGGCGGATTGGCCACAGGCTTAATCCGCCACGGGTTGAACAGGCGCCGGGGCGCAGCCCGCCCCGGCGTTTACTTGGGAGAAGCCATGCATTCCATCTTCAGGCGCGGCGCCTGGCTGCTGCTGTTGCTGGCGCTCGGCCTGCCGGCGCAGGCGCGGCTGAGCGACGCCGAGGCACTCAACACCGCCGGGCTGCAGCGCATGCTCAGCCAGCGCACGGCCAGCGCCTATCTGATGCTTGGTGCCGAGGTGCGCAGCGAGCGGGCCGCCGAGCAACTGGCGCAGGGGCGTGCCCAGGTCGAGGTGAATCTGCAGGCGCTGCGCGACTACGTGCCCGCGCAGGACATCGAAGCCGCGTTGCACAAAAGCCAGCAGAGCTGGCAGGTTCTCGATGCCCTGCTCGGGGAACCGCCCCGGCAGGAACGGGTAGCGCCCCTGCTCGACGCCGCTGACGCCTTCCTTGCCGACAGCGAAGCGCTGGTGCGAGCGATCGAACAGCACAGCGGGCAGTCGACCGCGCAGCTGGTCAGCCGCTGCGGTCGACAGCGCATGCTCAGTCAGCGCATCGCCGCGCTCTACCTGGCGCTAAGCTGGGTACCGTCCGAGGTACAGCGCGCAGAAGAGTTCGAGCGCACCGTTGCGGCGTTCGAGGAGGGTCTGCAGGCGCTGCGCCAGGCACCGCAGAACAGCGCGCAGATCAGCCAGGCGCTGGATCAGGCCGAGGCCCAGTGGCGCTTCGCGCGGGCGGGATTTCGCCTCGCCGAGGATGCCCGTTATGTCCCGACCGTGGTGGTGACCACCAGCGAAAGCCTGCTGTGGAAGATGGATGCGCTGACCGGCGAGTATCAGCGCCTGCTGGAGACGCAGCCGTAGCGACGAGGCGTGTCCGCCAGTCTGTGCCTCTTTGGAGGTATGCCCTGGGAGGAATGGGGGCGCTGCGGCGGCAGGACTAGCATGGGACGCCATAGGAGGTGTCCCATGCTGACCGATCCGCTACTCATGGCTACCCTGCGTCGCCACTACCTGTTCGACGGCCTGCCGGAACAGGGTCTCGCCGACGTCGCCGCACACACCAGCGTCAAGCGTCTGGTCCAGGGCGCCAGCCTGTTCCATCAGGGCGATCCGGTGCAGCGCTTCTACATCCTGGTCAGCGGGCAGATGAAGCTGCACCGACTGACCAGCGACGGTCAGGAAAAGCTCATGGAAATCATCCGCCCCGGCGAAGCCTTCGCCGAGGCGCTGCTGTTCAACGGCATTCCCTTCTATCCCGTGGCCGCCAGCGCACTCAAGGACAGCCTGCTGCTCAGCGTGCAGAACGCGCCCTACCTGCGCCTGCTGGAAGAGCAGCCGAAGCTGTGCATGGCTTTGCTGGCAAGCCTGAGCGTGCGCCTGCACCAGCGCATGAACGACATCGACAACCTGACCTCCTCCAACGCCCACCACCGCGTCGTACGCTTCCTGTTCCAGGAGCAGGAGGCCGGCGGCGGGGTAGTCAATCTCGATGTGCCCAAGCGGCTGATCGCGTCCAAGCTCGGCATCCAGCCGGAAACCTTTTCGCGCATCCTGCACCGGCTGATCGACGCCGGGTTGATCGCCGTGGAGAAGCGCCGCATCGAGATACTCGACCATCCCAACCTCGCCGCCTGCCTGGATCGGGCGGCCTGCTGAAGCCTGCGGGCGGGAGCCACCGATGAGCGACAAACGCCGACCCCTGGTCTACTCCTGCTCCGGTTGCTCGAACGTCGCGCAACTGGCCAACACCCTGGCGATTCGCCTGGATCGCGCCGGCCTGGCGGAGATGTCCTGTATCGCCGGGGTCGGCGGGCGCGTGCATTCGCTGGTCAGCAAGGCCAACTCCGGGCGGCGCATCCTGGCCATCGACGGCTGCCCGCTGAACTGCGTGCGCGGCTGCCTGGCCCAGCACGGCATCCAGGCCGACGTACACATCACCTTGAGCCGCCACGGTGTGCGCAAGCGCTACGGTGAAGACTGCAGCGCCGAACAGGCCGATGCCCTGTATGCCGAGATCGAAGGGCTGATCGCCAGTGACCGGCGCCTGCAGCCGCGCCCGCAGCTGGTCGAGGCGCGCTGAGCGGTTACTTCTTCAATTTCGGATTGGGGAAGAACTGCACCGGCTGGACCTTCGGGTCGGCGGCCTTGGGCGCCGCCTGGTTGACCCGCGTGCCCAGTTCACGCGGTACCGACTGGCCCTGGGCGTTGAGGGTATCGGCATAGCCGCAGGCCACGCATTCGCGGTGCGGCACGCCTTCCTCGTCCCACATCTTGATGGTGTCCATCGCGCTGCACGCCGGGCACACGGCGCCGGCGATAAAGCGTTTGGTCGGTGTGGTGCTCATGCCGCCTCCGCACTCAGGCCCAGATGACGCAGCAGCGCGTCGATCGAGGGCTCGCGGCCGCGGAAATCGACGAACAGCACCATCGGCTCCTGGGAGCCGCCGCGCGCCAGGATCGCCTCACGGAAAGCGCGACCGGTCGCCGGATTGAGCACCCCTTCCTCTTCGAACTTCGAGAAGGCATCGGCGGACAGCACCTCGGCCCACTTGTAGCTGTAGTAACCGGCCGCGTAGCCACCAGCGAAGATGTGCGCAAAGCCGTTGGCGAAGCGATTGAACGCCGGCGGCCGCAGTACCGCGACTTCCTCGCGGATGCCTTCGAGCACCTGCAGCACGCTGCGCCCGTCGCCGTGGGTGGCGTGCAATTCGAAGTCGAACAGCGAGAACTCCAGCTGCCGCACCATCATCAGCCCGGACTGGAAGTTCTTCGCCGCCAGCATCTTGTCCAGAAGCTCCTGCGGCAGCGGCTCGCCGGTTTCGTAGTGGCCGGAGATCAGCGCCAGACCTTCCGGCTCCCAGCACCAGTTCTCCATGAACTGGCTGGGCAGCTCGACCGCGTCCCAGGCCACGCCGTTGATGCCCGAGGCGCCGGCATGCTCGACGCGGGTCAGCAGATGGTGCAGGCCGTGGCCGAACTCGTGGAACAGGGTGGTGACTTCGTCATGGGTCAGCAGCGCCGGCTTGCCATCTACCGCCGGCGTGAAATTGCACACCAGGTTGGCCACCGGGCTGATCAGCTCGCCAGCGGAGTTGCGGCGCTTGTCGCGGGCGCCGTCCATCCAGGCGCCGCCGCGCTTGTTGGCACGGGCATAGAGGTCGAAGAAGAAGCGCCCGACGTGCGCGCCATTCTCGCGGATCTCGAACAGGCGCACGTCCGGGTGCCAGCTGTCGAAGCCGGACAGCTCGCGGATCTCGATGCCGTAGAGCTTCTGCACGATGGCGAACAGCCCGGAGAGCACCTTGTCGATCGGGAACCAGGCGCGCACCTGCTCCTGGGAAATGCTGTAGCGCTGCTGGCGCAGTTTCTCGCTGTAGTAGCCGACATCCCAGCTCTGCAGATCGGCCAGGCCCTGCTCGGCGGCGAAGGCGGCGAGCTCGGAAAGATCCTGTTCGGCGAAGGGTTTGCTGCGCTGCGCCAGGTTGCGCAGGAAGCCCAGTACCTGGTCGGCGGACTCGGCCATCTTGCTCGCCAGCGACAGCTCGGCGTAGTGGGCGAAGCCGAGCAGGTGCGCCAGCTCCTGACGCAGATCGAGGATCTGCTCCATCACCGGGCCGTTGTCGTTCTGCCCGGCATTCGGGCCCTGGTCGGAGGCGCGGGTGCAGTAGGCGGTGTAGACCTCCTCGCGCAGCGCGCGGTCGTCGGCGTAGGTCATCACCGCGTAGTAGCTGGGGAACTCCAGGGTGATCAGCCAGCCATCCAGATTCTTGGCTTCGGCGGCCTGCTTCATCTGCGCGCGGGCGGAGTCGGTCAGCCCGGCCAGTTGTGCTTCGTCGGTGATGTGCTTGGTCCAGGCCTGGGTGGCGTCGAGCAACTGGTTGGAAAAGCGGCTGGCCAGCTCGGAGAGCTTCATCTGGATCTCGCCGTAGCGCTGCTGCTGCTCGGCCGGCAGATCGATGCCGGAGAGGCGGAAGTCACGCAGCGCATGCTCCAGGATGGTCTTCTGCGCCACGTCGAAGGCCTGCGCCGCCGGGCTGTCGGCCAGCGCCTTGAAGGCATCGAACAGCGCACGATCCTGGCCCAGTTCGGTGGAGTAGGCCGACAGCTTCGGCAGGCAGGCCTCGTAGGCGGCACGCAGCTCGGCGTTGTTGCACACCGAATTGAGATGGCTGACCGGGCTCCAGGCCCGACCGAGACGGGCACTCAGCTCATCCAGCGCCAGCACCAGCGCGTTCCAGTCCAGGCTGGCCGGGTCGCGCGTCTTCAGCTCGGCGATGGCGCTGCGGCTGTCCGCCAGGATGCGGTCGATGGCGGGCTCGACATGTTCCGGTTTGATCTGCGAATAGGGCGGGAGGTCGAAATCCTGAAGCAGCGGGTTCTCGATGGACACGGGCACGGACCTTTGGCGAGTGAATCACCCGCGCATGGTAACAGGCACGGGGGCGTCTCCTTCAGATGCGGCTGGTGGGCGGGCTTTTCAAGCGATGCCCGGACGGACCGATGCAGGTAGATGAGCGGCAGAGGCGAACAACAGACCTTCCTTTGCAGGTTTCTCAACGTAGCCGGTCAGCCTGCTCCGCCAGCAGCGCCCGGATCGCCCGCAGACAGCGCATCTCGCCGGCGAAGGTCGCGCGCAACTCCGGTCGCTGCGCGGACAGCTGCACGTTCTCCTGCTCGGTTTGCGCCAGCAACGCATCTGCGTCGGCGACGATGCGCCCTCGTATGCGCTCCAGCTGGGCATTCGCGGGTGAGCGCTTGATGCCCAGCGCTTCGGCGGCATCGAGCAGGTGTCGGCGGTCGATATGGGCCAGGCGCGCTTCACCGAGGATCGGCCAGGCCAGGGTGGTTGCCTGTGGCCAGCGCTGCTGGTCGAAGGCGCCGGTTTCGTAGACTGCCGTGCAGAGCAGATCGTAGAAGGGTGCCAGCTGCCGACCGCGTGGCGTGACCAGGAAGCTGAGGTTCTTCAGGTGGGCATCGGTGTTGCCAACCAGCACGTTGAACACCAGCCAGCCGAACAGTCGAGTACGGGCTACGGCTGGTGATGTGGTCAGTTTCAGCAGTTCTGCCAGGCGCTCGATGCTGCCCGCCTGATACTTGAAGTGACGGTCCAGACCGAGCATCTGGCAGGCGTCGATGCTGTGCAGGCGCTGCCAGTTCGTGCCTTTTCTTTCTCGGTCGAAGCGTTCGATCAGATACACCGGCATCGGCACATAGCGCCGGCTGACTGCCGGTACCGCAAGGCCGACACGAGCCGCCAGGCGCATGCTGAACCATTCGTTGATTACCGAATGGGCGAAGGCCTGTTCAGGATGGTCCGGCTTGAGGATATGGGTGGAGGGCCAGGCGCCGGCAGGTTCGTACAGCGCGCCCTGGTCGAGTACCACCGCCAGCTTGTGTTGCGCGCCGGCCAGCGACATGCGCTTGTGCGCTTCGTGGGTCAGCGGCAGGCGCGGCATGGCCTCGATGCGGCGTGCCAGGTCGCGATCGGTCAGGGGGCTCAGGCCGCCTGCCGGCTGGTGCTGCTGCGGCGCCAGGAGAGTGAGCGAGCCGGCTGACTCTGCACCGTAGTGGCCGAGCAGAGCGAAGGCGTCGCTGGCATCCAGGCGCGCATCGCTGGCCAGCAGCTGGCGCTGGCCTTCCTCGGGCAGCAGATTGTCGAAATACCACTGCACCGGCCGCTGGCTGCTGCCGTCGACGATGCTGCGATGCTTGCGTGGCAGCGTCGGGCAGAGATCGAAATCGTCCCAGTCGTCTGCATAGTCGAAGCGCCAGACACCGTTGTCGTCGCACAGATGCCCGACCAGACGATCGCCGATCCAGGCCAGCAGTTCGCGCTTCATGCGTCGTGCGCGCCGGGCAGCGATTCGACCTCATCCGGCAGGTCGACGATCAGGCGCAGGCCGAGGCCGTCGAGTACCTGGAACAGCTTGCCCCACTGCACGCTCTCGCTGCCGCGTTCGACCTTGCCGAGGAAGTTCTCGCTGACGCCGATGCTGCCGGCCGCGTCGTCCTGGCGAATGTTCTGCGCCTTGCGTGCCAGGCGGACGAGAGCGCCTAGCTCGTTCGCATTCTTGAGTGTGATCTGCATGGAAAATCCTCATGTACGTGCGGAATTTTGCATGGCGATTCAAATGAAGCAACAAAATCCTCGTGAATGTGAGGATTTCTTTTCAAATTCTCTATCCAGGCTTGAGATCCTCACAATCATGAGGATTATTGGTTCCGCGGTCGCCATGTCAGCGCAAGGGTGGGATGCGGGCTCTCCGGTGCTACGCCATCGTTGAAGCCGAGCGTGTCACCGACATCCACCGGGCTGCGGGTATGATTCTCAGGCGGTGTTTCCAGCGCCGCGTTGGCCAACGGTTTGGCCAGATCCTGGACGAGCGGGCGACACCCGGCACGCTCCTATCCTTCGACCTGAGGTTCCCAGCGGACCGGAGAGCAGAACCGATGAACATCCGCTCCTACAACGGCATAACCCCTCTACTCGGCGAGCGGGTCTTCGTCGACGCCTCGGCAGTGGTGCTGGGGGATGTGGAGATTGGCGACGACAGCTCGGTCTGGCCGCTGACGGTGATCCGCGCTGACATGCACAGCATCCGCATCGGCGCCCGGACCAGCATCCAGGACGGCAGCGTGCTGCACATCACCCACGCCGGTCCGTTCAATCCTGGCGGCTTCCCGCTGCTGATCGGCGATGACGTGACCATTGGCCACAAGGTGCTCCTGCATGGCTGCGAGATCGGCAGCCGGGTGCTGATCGGCATGGGCAGCATCGTCATGGACGGTGCGGTCATCGAGGACGAGGTGGTGCTCGGTGCCGGCAGCCTGGTCCCGGCCGGCCGGCGGCTGGAGAGCGGCTATCTGTACCTCGGCAGTCCGGCGCGCCAGGCGCGGCCGCTGACGGACAAGGAGCGCAGCTTCTTTCGCTACAGCGCCGAGAACTATTCACGCCTGAAGGATCTACACCTGATCGAGGACTACTGAGCACGCCGCCATCGCAGCCAGTCCAGCGCAAAAGGATTTGTTTTACGCATGACCAGCAATCCCTTCGAGCCCCTCGTGCCACGCCCGGCGCCCGCGCTGCTGAGCCCGGCTCCGCGCATTGCCCATGGCGTTGCCCTGGCCGCGGCGCTGGCCGCCTGCATCGCCTGGGCGGTCGGTTGGCTCTACGCGATGGTCAGCCAGCCGGAGCTGGAATTCGCCCGCTCCGGCTGGCTGGTCGGACCTCTGGGTCTGACCGGGCTGGCGCAGGAGATCGCCTTGGCCGGGCTGACGGGACTGCTGACAACCCGCTTCTGCTGCGAGCGCGAGGCAATCGGTGGCCATCGACGGCCGCTCTGGTTGCTGGCGGGCGTGTTCATCGGTGGCGCGATACTGCCGATGCTGGTCGCTTCGCTGCTGTATGGCCTGTGGTTCCTGCTCGAGGCAGGGCCGCTCGAATTGCTGACCCAGAGTCATGACTACTCGACGCACTTTCGGTTTGTCAGCGCGCTGATCGACTTGCTGACCTGGCTGATCTGCGGGCCGCTGCTGATCATTCTGCTGTTGCGCATGAGCCGCGCGGTGCTGCTGCGGGACCCGCTGGCGCGCGCGGTGCCGCGCTGGGAAATGGCACTGGGTCTGGGGCTGAGCGTGGCGCTGCTGGTTGCGCTGGTGTTCGCCCTGCTGGGCCTGGCGGTGCGCAAGCTGGACGAGCCGGAGGCAGCGCTGTCGCTGTGGGGCTGTGCCCTGCTGTGCGGGCTGGTGGCAGTCGCTGCAACCTGGCGTCTGCTGCCGCTGCGGGGGAGACGCCTGCGGCCGTTGCGGCTGCTCGGAACCAGCCTGGTCTGCGTAGTGCTCTGGCTGCTGGCGAGTGCGCTGCTGGGTGCGCTGCTGGTGGTGGTGACGCTATACGATGACGGCCTGTTCGTGCCGGCTTCGATGCTGCTGGGGATTCTCTCGCTGGTGCTGCTGATCCTGCTCAGCCGCTTCTGCCTGCGGCTGATCTATCGCCCGCGGCCGGGCTGAGCCATCCCTGGCAGCAAGTGTCAGCCGATCTGCGTCAGCAGGTCTTCGTGCATCAGGCTGCGAATGCGCACCAGATGGTCCGCCTCCTGAATGCGCGCGCGGCCGAAGCGCCATGGCCCTCGCCCTTCTTGAGCCACTCGCAGGCCAGGTTCAGGTGACCCGGTTCGTAGTCGAGGAAGCGCTCCCAGATCTCCTTGATGCGTGGATTGGCTTTCTGCTCGGCGCAGTTGGCGTAGGCGTAGACCTCCATCGCCTGGTGCACCAGCCACTTCTCGATGTGGCTTTCGCTCGGATCGGACAGCGAGCCGTACTGGGTCACGTGCTGCTCCTCGACCGAGGCGATCTCGGCGTACAGCTGACGTGCCAGAGGATCGGCGAACAGCGGGCCGACGGTCATGTAGTCGTCGTGGCTCTGGTACTCGGCACCGTTGATCAATGCGGCGCAAGAAGAATTCACCGGCGAAGTGCCTCGCCTGGTTATGAGGTGGCGGGAATTTTCATCCTGAGGGAATAAACCGTTGCGCTTGAGCGAAACGCTACACCCGCGGCGCTAGAGCGTCGCAGCACTTTCAAGGGCAATTCGGACAGGCGTCGCCACCCATCGCAACATTCAGCTATCGCTGCGGGTGCAAGCAGGGTTCGCTGTCTTTAAGATGGCTCTTGCCGCGTTGTTCGGCGCAGTCAATTTCCTTACCGCAACGACAAGGCCGTCGCGCTTGATGCAGACCCCATCGCCCCAGCTCCAACTCGACAGCAGCAGCCGGCCGCCGGCATTGCGCCTGTCCGGTGACTGGACGCTGGCACGCTATGCGGCGCTGCGCGGACAGGTGAATGAATGGCGTCAGCGGCTCGACGGGCAGGCGCTTGCCGCCGAACTGGATGGCATAGACGCGCTGGACACTGCCGGCGCCGCCCTGCTGGTCGATCTGCTCGGCGCGGCGCGGCTGATAGCTGCTGTCGAGGCTGACGCGAGCCTGGGTAGCGAACGCCGCAACCTGTTGCTGGCCACCGCCCACGCCCACCAGGGCTACGTGGAGGAACCCGCGGCACCTTCCGAGTCGGCAATCCGCGAGGTGCTCGCGCACATAGGCGCAGCCGTCGACGGCATCTGCCATCAGTTGATCGCACTGCTGGGCTTCATCGGCCTGACCCTGGCCAGCCTCGCTCGCACCGCGCCGCGTCCGCGGCGCTGGCGCGTCACCTCGCTGGTGGTGCAGATCGAGCAGACCGGCCTGGATGCGGTGCCCATCGTCGCCCTGCTGACCTTCCTGGTCGGCGCGGTGGTGGCCTTTCTCGGCGCCACCGTGCTGGCCAGTTTCGGCGCCAGCATCTACACGGTGGACCTGGTCGCCTTCGCCTTTCTGCGCGAATTCGGCGTGCTGCTGGCGGCGATCCTGCTCGCCGGACGCACGGCCAGCGCCTTCACCGCGCAGATCGGCTCGATGAAGGCCAACGAGGAGATCGACGCGATCCGCACGCTCGGCCTCGATCCGGTCGAGCTGCTGGTGCTGCCGCGGATGCTGGCGATGCTCGTCACGCTGCCGCTGCTGACCTTCATCGCCATGCTCTGCGGTATCGTCGGCGGCGCCGTGGTGTGTTTCATCAGCCTGGATATATCGCTGCTGATGTACTTCAGCATGCTGCACGACGACATCGCCCTGAAGCATTTCCTGGTCGGCATGGCCAAGGCGCCGGTGTTCGCCTTCCTGATCGCGGTGATCGGCTGCCTGGAGGGCTTCAAGGTTGCCGGCAGCGCGCAGTCGGTGGGCGCGCACACCACCAGCGCCGTGGTGCAGTCGATCTTCGTGGTGATCCTGCTCGACGCGGTGGCCGCACTGTTCTTCATGGAGATGGGCTGGTGAGCGAGGCGTTGATCGAAATCCGCGGCCTGGGCAATCGCTTCGGCAGCCAGCAGGTGCACGAGCATCTCGATCTCGACGTGCATCGCGGTGAGATCCTCGGTGTGGTTGGCGGCTCGGGCAGTGGCAAGTCGGTACTGCTGCGCAGCATCGTCGGTCTGCGTGAGCCGAGCGCCGGCCGGGTGAAGGTGTTCGGCGAGAATCTGCTGGAGCTTGACCCGCAACGCCGCTCGCAGGTCGAGCGGCGCTTCGGCGTGCTGTTCCAGCGCGGTGCGCTGTTCTCTTCGCTGACCCTGAGCGAGAACGTTGCCCTGCCGCTGATCGAGCATGCCGGGCTGTCACGAGCCGATGCCGAGCACCTGGCGCAGACCAAGCTGGCGCTGTCCGGTCTGCCCGCCGGTGCCGCCTGCAAGTATCCGGCGCAACTCTCCGGGGGCATGGTCAAGCGTGCTGCCCTGGCTCGGGCGCTGGCCCTGGACCCGGAGATTCTGTTCCTCGACGAGCCCACCGCCGGACTCGATCCGATCGGTGCGGCGGCCTTCGATCAATTGATCCTGACCCTGCGCGATGCCCTCGGCCTGACCGTGTTCCTGGTCACCCACGACCTCGACAGCCTCTACTGCCTGTGCGACCGCATCGCGGTGCTGGCGCAGAAACGCGTGCTGGTCGCCGATACCCTGGAGGCAGTCGCGGCTTACGACGATGCCTGGATCCAGGACTACTTCCACGGACCGCGCGGGCGTGCTGCCCGGGTCGCGGCCAGCAAGGAGTGATGCAATGGAAACCCGAGCCCACCACGTGCTGATCGGGCTGTTCACCGTGCTCACGGTTGGCGCCGCCCTGCTCTTCGCCCTCTGGCTGGCCAAATCCAGTGCCGACCGCGAATTCGACTACTACGACGTGATCTTTACCGAGGCGGTCAGCGGCCTGTCGCGCGGTGGTGTGGTGCAGTACAGCGGGATCAAGGTCGGCGAGGTGGTCGAGCTCAAGCTCGATCCCAAGGACCCACGCCGGGTGATCGCCCGCGTGCGCCTCAATGGCGGCACACCGGTGCGCCAGGACACCCGCGCCAAGCTGACCCTGGCCGGCATCACCGGCACCTCGCTGATCCAGCTGAGCGGCGGAACCCCCAGCAGTCCTGCGCTGACGGCGCCACCGGGCAAGGTCCCGCGGATAGTCGCGAGCCCCTCGCCCTTCGCCCGGCTGCTGGCGGACGGCGAGGACCTGATGAGCAACGTCAACAACCTGCTGATCAGCGCCAACCGCATCCTCTCGCTGGAGAACGCCGAGCGCATCGATCGCACCCTCGAGCATCTGGAGCAGACCACCGGCGCCATCGCCGGGCAGAGCGACAACTTCGCCGAGGCCCTTGAGCAACTGGCGCTCGCCAGCCGCGAGGGCCGCCAGGCGATGCACCAGCTGGCCCAGCTGATGGACCGTGGTAACGGTCTCCTCGATGACCAGGGCCGCAGCATTCTGGTCGACGCGCAGAAGACCATGGCCTCGCTGGAGCGCAGCAGTCAGCGGCTGGATCTGCTGATCGAAAGCAATCAGGGCGCCGTCGATGGCGGCCTGCGCGGGCTCAATCAGCTCGGCCCTGCCCTGCAGGACCTGCGCAACACGCTGCGCAGCCTGCAGGGTGTTTCCCGCCAGCTCGAAGAAAACCCGGCCGACTATCTGCTCGGCCGTGACAAACCCAAGGAGTTTCAGCCATGAGGTGTCTGATCGGTTTGCCTGCAAGCGTGCTTGCGCTTCTGCTCGCCGGCTGCACGCTGTTGCCCGAGACGCAGCCGGTGGATGTGTTTCGCCTGCCGGCGAGCGGCCTGGCGGCCTCGCCGCAGCCGGCCCTGGCCGCTTCGCTGCGGATCGCCCGGCCGCAGTCGAGCCAGGCGCTGGACAGCAACCGCATCGCCGTGGTGCCACAGGGCGACCTGCTCAGCAGCTACCAGGGCGCGCGCTGGAGCAGCCCGGCGCCGGCACTGCTGCGCGACCATCTGCTGGATGCGCTGCAGCGCGACGGACGCTTCCGTGCGCTGGTCAGCGACGACAGCCATCTGCAGGCGGATCTGCTGCTGGATGGCGACCTGCGTTCGTTTCAGGTCGAGTACGGCACGGATGGGCCTCAGGCACAGATCCTCATCGACCTGCATCTGGCCGACGCCGACAGCCAGCGCATCCGCGCCAGCCGGCGCTTCAGCATCAGCCAGCCGCTGGCCGGCGAACAGGCGTCCGCGGCGGTGAGCGCCTTTGCCGTGGCGGCGGACAGCCTTGCCGCGCAGGTGGCGACCTGGCTGGGCGAGCAGCTGACGGTCACCGAGGGCGCGGCTGCGCAGTAGCGAGCTCCAAGCGCAGCGGCAGGGGTTGTAGTTCGGCGGGCTCAAGCTTTACTGAAGCGGAACGATAGTCTTGTCGTTCCCTCCGCGGATGCGCTCGCCATGAAGCCAACCCTGAAATTCCGCCACAAGATCCTCCTCGCCGCCTCCCTGGTGGTGATCACCGCCTTCGGGCTGTTCGGTCTCTACAACGATCTGCTGCAGCGCCAGAGTATCGAGCGCAACCTTGCCAGCTATGTCGACGAGATGGGTTCGGTGACCGCGGGTAATATCCAGAGCTGGCTGTCCGGCCGCATCCTGCTGGTCGAGGCGATGGCGCAGAACGTCGCCCGCGAGTCCGAGCCGGAACAGGTGATCGGCCTGCTGGAGCAGCCCGCACACGGCAAGACCTTCCTGTTCAGCTACCTGGGCACCCGTGACGGCGGCTTCGACATGCGCCCGGACGACGAGATGCCCGCCGACTACGATCCGCGGACCCGGCCCTGGTACCAGGGGGCGATCTCCAGTGGCGGCACCATGCTGACCGAACCCTACGTGGATGCGGCGACCGGCCAGCTGGTGCTGACCGTGGCCGCGCCGGTGCGCGACGGCGGCGAGACCCTCGGCGTGGTCGGCGGCGACCTGGCCCTGGACACCCTGGTGAAGACGCTCAACGCGCTGGACTTCGCCGGCATGGGCTACGCCTTCCTGGTCAGCAGCGACGGACGCATCCTGGTGCACCCGGACAAGAACCTGGTGATGAAGAACCTGCGCGAGGTCTATCCGCAGAACACCCCGTCGCTGACCCCGGCGCTCTCTGCGGTGAACCTCGACGGCACGGCGCGGCTGGTGGCCTTCACTCCGATCGAGGGACTGCCCTCGGTGCAGTGGTATGTCGGTCTGTCGATCGAGCGCGACAAGGCCTACGCGGCGCTGAACGAGTTCCGCACCTCCGCGCTGATCGCCACCCTGGTCGCGGTGGTGCTGATCGTTCTGCTGCTGAGCCTGCTGATCAAGGTGCTGATGGGGCCGCTGCAGCAGCTCGGCGCCGCCATGCGCGACATCGCCCAGGGCGAGGGTGACCTGACCCAGCGCATCGATATTCGCGCGGCGGACGAGTTCGGCGAGCTGGCGCAGGCGTTCAACCGCTTCGTCGAGCGCATCCACCAATCGATTCGCGAAGTGTCCTCGGCCACCACCCAGGTCAACGAGGTCGCCCGGCGGGTGGTCGGCGCCTCGAACGCCTCGATGAGCAATTCGGACGAGCAGGCGCAACGCACCAACAGCGTGGCGGCGGCGATCAACCAGCTGGGCGCGGCCGCCCAGGAGATCGCCCGCAATGCCGCCGATGCCTCGCAGCATGCTTCCTCGGCACGCCATCAGGCCGACGAGGGCCGCTCGGTGGTGGAACGCACCATCGAGGCGATGAACCAGCTCTCGGAGAAGATCCGCGGCGCCACCGGCAACATCGAGGCGCTGAACAGCCGGACGGTGAACATCGGCCAGATCCTCGAGGTGATCAAGAGCATTTCCGAACAGACCAACCTGCTCGCGCTGAACGCGGCGATCGAGGCGGCGCGTGCCGGTGAGGCCGGTCGCGGCTTTGCCGTGGTCGCCGACGAGGTGCGCAACCTGGCCCACCGCACCCAGGAATCGGCGCAGGAAATCCAGGGCATGATCGAGCAGCTGCAGGTGGGCGCGCGTGAGGCGGTGGGGATCATGGGCGAGAGCCAGCGCTACAGCGAGCAGAGCGTGGAGATTGCCAACCTCGCCGGCGAGAGTCTGGGTAGCGTGACCGGGCGGATCGGCGAGATCGATGGCATGAACCAGTCGGTGGCGACCGCGACCGAGGAGCAGACCTCGGTGATCGAGGCCCTGAACATGGACGTCACCGAAATCAACACGCTCAACCAGCAGGGCGTGGAGAACCTGGGAGCGACACTGCAAGCCTGCCGCGATCTGGAGCAGCAGGCGGGGCGTCTCAAGCACCTGGTCGACAGCTTCCGCATCTAGCCGACCAGGCAGAGGGCATCACGCGCCGGCGCCCGCCGTCGATCAGTGAGCAACCGCCCAGCCGTGGCCGGATGCGCCTTCAGGCGTATCCGGCCAACGACTCTTCAGGGGCTGGGCTTTTCCATGGCGCCCAGATCGCAGAGTGCTACGCCATCGCCGTTGCCGTCCTGCGGGCGGAAAGCGCCTGTCATGTCGTGTTCGGAGCAGTCGCCCACGGCTGCGTCGATGGCCGCGGCGTTGGGGTAGCCCGGTGGCAGAAGCGAGGCGAGCTCGATCTGAATGGTGCGTTGCGCCGGTGCCACGCTGATGGAGGGCGCCGCCGGGGCGACCTTCCCGGCGTCGGTCGACCTCGCCTGGATCGGAAATACGTCGCCTGGGCACTCCGATCCGGCCGGAGCGAGCAGGCCGGATGCGGTGAAGCGCGCCTGCGCGCCGTTACCGCAGCCCTGGCTGAAGACGCTGTTGCGCACCTCCATGCCGGCGTCGTTGCGGACCCCGGCATACAGGGTGACGTGGATCAGGTTGGCTTCAGCGTCGTGATCCTCCGGCGAGCCGTTCTGCAGGCCCTGCAAGGCGGCGAACTCCGAGTTGCTCAGCTTCAGGATGCCGTGGTTGCGCAGTGCGATGTTGCCATCCACTCCCAGGCTGTTGCGCGCCATCCGCATGCGCGCAATGTCGGCTGAGCCGTGGTTCTCCAACACCGGCCCGCCGACGTCTTTCCAGATCTCCAGGGGCGATGCGTTGGAGTAGAAAAGCGCATCCCGCAGCACCAGCTCGCCGTAGTTGAACAGCGCCGAACCGGACAGTCGGGAGAGCCCCTGCACTTCCACCGAATTGCTGACGAAGCGGGTGTTGTAGGCCTTCAGCGAGCCGTAATTGACCACCCCGCCGCCCACTCCCCAGAGCGGCTTCCCGGTCTGCGAGCCCAGCGGCTCCGGGGTGCGGACCCTGTTGCGGTAGATGTCGACGTTCTTCAGCAGCGTCTCGCCGTGGTTCGCCAGTGCTCCGCCCTCAAGCAGGGAAAAGCCGTCCATCAGCTGCAGATCGACCAGTCCCAGGTGCGCGTCTGGATGCACCTCGAACAGACGTGCAAGCGGCTGCCCGACGAGGTCCGCGGTAGTGGCGAAAGAGGGCAGGTCATCGAACTGGAAGCCGATGATTCGCGTGCTCTCGGAGCCGGCGCCCTGGATGATCATCTCGCCGCGTATGTCGTAGTCGTCGGTCTGGTTCTGATCCTCTTCGGTCGCCAGGCCATAGGCGCCGAACGGGCTGGGTCGGCTGATCCGGTAGTCCCCGGCCGGCAGACGAATATGCGTCAGACCCGGAGTGACGTTGGCCTGCTCGATGGCATCGCGCAGCGAGCAGTGGCTGTCGCAGATGCCGTCGAATTCGTCGGCGGTGGTGGTGACCTGCAGCGGCTGTGCGGCAAGCGCGGCGCCATGCAGAAGAGCGCCGGCAAGCGCCAGGGCGGTGGATGAGATGGGGCGCATGTGAACTCCTCGGGGGATAAGCGCGAACACTGCACCGCTTTCGCATTGGGTTGACGGGCATAGGAACATAGGAAGCGGCAGGCGTGAGACGCCTCGCCGGTGCACGTGGAACCGCGTCTCCTCGGACTGCCGACTGATCTCTCACGCAGCTTCACTGCGCAGGTATGATCGCCGACTGTTTCGGGCGTTCCGCTGGCACGCCCGACAATCAGGGATTGGGGAGAAAAGGAATATGCAGTTCTATCGGGTCGCTTCGTGGATTTATGTGCTCATCGGCAGCCTGGCGCTGCCCGTGCTGGTGCTGGACATGTGCGTCGACTGGCCGGGGCTGACGGTGCTCTGGGGCACCCTGTTCGGCCTGTCGGTGCCGCTGATGGTGATACAGATCTTCGGCCTGCGCCGCGTGATGCGCGAGCGCGCGGTGTTCGAAGGGGCGTCGGCGCTGCTGACCTGGTACTGGGTACTGCACCTGAGCGGCGCGCTGCTGCTGGCACTGGCGGCCGGCCTCTACCTGGCCGATCAGGGTATGTGGGCGTTCTGGGCATTGCTGATCGGTGCGCTGCCGATGCTCGGTGTCGGCGTGGGAGCCGGTGTGGTCGAGCTGGTGCTGGGTATCCGCCTGGGCAAGTACCCGGATTCGCTGTTCGGCCTGCAACGCGCCCTGCACATCAGCTTCATCATGTTGGGTGCGCTGGAGCTGGCGAATATCGTGATCTTCATCAGCGTGCCGTTCTACATGGTGGTGGCGATGGCGCTGATGTTCCTGATCGCCTTCATCATCGAGGGCCACGCCCGCGAGCAGGCGCCGAGCTATGGTCAGGTCCAGGTCTGGATCAGCTATGTGCTGGCCAGCGTGCTGATGCTCGGTCCGCCACTGGCAGGCTTGCCGGTGCTGGTCAAATTCCTCGATGACCGCCCGACCTTCCTCGAGGACGCCAACGACGAGGATGCGTATCAAGAGGAAGACAGCTACATCCCGCGCAACCCGAACAAGCGCGACGCGCGCTACTGAGTGTCCTGTGCGGCGCAGTGCTCCAGCAGGAAGTCGACGAACACGCGTACCCGCTGGGGCAGGAAGCGGGCGCTGGGGTAGATCAGCGAGAACGGCCGGCTGCAGCCGCCATGCTCCGTCAGTACCTCTTCCAGACATCCGCTGCGCAGATCATCCTCAACGATGAAGCGCATCAGCTGCACCAGGCCCGCGCCATGGCGGGCCAGGGTGGCGCCGCCGAGGATATCGGCGCTGCAGCAGTAGCCGCCGTGGGTAGCCAGCTCGATCTGCCGGCCCTGCTGGCGAAACAGCCAGGGCACGGGCCGGCCACTGCTGGGCAGGAGGAACTGGATGCACTCGTGCTCGACCAGCTCGCTCGGGCTCTGCGGCCTGCCGTGGCGCCGCAGGTAGTCGGGTGCGGCGACCACCACCAGCGGCGCGTCCTCCAGGGGTCGGGCGATCAGGCTGGAGTCTGCCGGGGCACGTGCGCGTACCGCGAGATCGAATCCTTCGCCGACCAGGTCGACGTTGCGATTGCTCAGTTCGACCTGCACCTGCACCTGCGGGTAGCGCTGGCGGAAGGTCGGCAGCAGCGGCAGTACACGGAAATGTCCGTAGGTCGTCGGCAGGCTCATGCGCAGCAGTCCGGACGGCTCCTGCTGCTGGCCGCCGAGCACCCGCTCGGCTTCACCGAGTTGACTCAGCGCCTGACGGCATTGCTCGTAGTAGCTGCTGCCGGCCTCGCTCAGGCGCACCCGACGGGTGCTGCGCACAAACAGGCGTACGCCCAGTCTTGCTTCCAGGCGCGCCAGCGAGCGACTCACCGCCGCCGGCGTGACTCCGGCAGCCTGGGCGGCGGCGGTGAAGCTGCCCAGCTCCGCGGCAAGGCAGAACAGCTCGATACTGCCGAGCAGCACACCGCCAAACTGACGCTGCATGATTGATTACATCCTGTATCAAGTGATCTTCGTGAGTGGGTATTTATTGTCTTTGGTATCACAAATAGCCTGGCTTCGCTGTCCCATCCGACTTTCGAGGTAACCGTCATGAAGCTCTACTACAGCCCCGGCACCTGCTCCCTTGCGCTGCATATCCTGCTCGCCGAGACCGGCCTGCCCTGCGAGCGGGTTCGCGTCGACCTGGCCAGCAAGCGCACGGAAGCCGGGGTCGACTTCCGCAGCCTGAATCCGAAAGGCTACGTGCCGCTGCTGGAGCTGGATGACGGCCAGTTGCTCAGCGAGGGCCCGGTGATCGCCCAGTACCTGTGCGAGCGCGCCGGGCGCGGCGATCTGCTGCCGCAGAGCGGTGATCCGGCGCGTTATCGGGTGCTGGAGTGGCAGGCGTACATCAGCAGCGAGCTGCACAAGGGCTTCTCGCCGTTGTTCAACCCGGCGCTGGCGGAGGATGCCAAGGCGTTGCTGCGCAGCACGCTGGCCGGCAAGTTCGCCTGGGTCAGCGAGCAGCTGCAGCAGCGCGACTTTCTCTGCATCGGGCGTTTCACCCTGGCCGACGCCTACCTGTTCACGGTGAGCCGCTGGAGTCGCCTGGTCGGCCCGGATCTGCAGTCACTCGCGCCGCTGCAGCGCTATCTCGTCGCCATCGCCGAACGCCCGGCAGTGCAGGCGGCGTTGGCGGCCGAAGGCCTCGACGCATGAGCCAGGCGCGGAAGAACTGGCGCGACAGCGCCTTCGCCCGTCGACTCGGGCTGGCGGCGCCGATCATCCAGGGGCCCTTCGGCGGCGGGCTGTCGTCGTTGGCGCTGGCTGCCGGGGTCAGCAACGCCGGTGGGCTGGGTTCCTTCGGCGTGCATCATCTGGACGGCGCAGCGATAGCCGCGACCGCCGCCGCCCTGCGTCAGCACACGGACAGGCCCTTCGCGCTGAACCTCTGGCTGCCGCATCGCAGCGATCAGAGAAGCTGGTCGGATGAGCATTTCGCCCGCGTCGCCGAACTGTTCCGCGGTCATTTCGACAGCCTGGAACTGCCGCTTCCGCAGCAACCGACGGCGACCTGGCCGTGTTTCGATGAGCAGCTCGAAGCCGTGCTCCAGGCGCGTCCGGCGGTGTTCAGCTTCGTCTATGGCGTGCCCTCGGAGCAGGCCGTGGAGCGCTGTCGCAGCGCCGGCATCCTGACCCTGGGCACCGCCACCAGCGTGGCAGAGGCGCGAGCGCTGGAGGCGGCCGGCGTGGAGGCGGTGGTCGCCAGCGGCTTCGAAGCCGGCGGCCATCGGGCGGCCTTTCTTGCCGACCCGGAGGAGGGCCTGATCGGCACCCTGGCGCTGGTGCCGCAGGTAGTCGATGCGCTGCACATTCCGGTGGTCGCGGCAGGCGGAATCGCTGATGGCCGGGGTGTCGCGGCGGCCCTGTGCCTGGGTGCCCAGGCGGTACAGATCGGCACCGCTTTCCTGGCCTGCCGCGAGTCCGGAACCAGCGATCTGCATCGTCAGGCGCTGCTCGATCCGAACAGTCCGGGCACGGCGTTGACGCGAGCCTTCAGCGGCCGCCTGGCACGTGGCATCCGCAACCGGCTGCTGGAAGATCTGGCAGCCAGTCAGCATCTGCTCGCCGGCTACCCGGCCCAGGGCGAATTCGCCAGTCTGCTCAAGCCGCCGGCGCTGGCGCAGGGATGCGGCGATCTGTTGGCGCTGTGGAGTGGACAGAGCGCGCCGCTGCTGCGCGACACCGAACTGGCAGCATTGTGGCGCCGACTGCTGACTGGCACGGACGCGCTACTAGGTGCGGGTCCGAGCACCCCATAAACGGCACGCA
This sequence comes from Pseudomonas mangrovi, assembly GCF_003052585.1. Classification (GTDB taxonomy): domain Bacteria; phylum Pseudomonadota; class Gammaproteobacteria; order Pseudomonadales; family Pseudomonadaceae; genus Aquipseudomonas; species Aquipseudomonas mangrovi. The sequence goes on from NZ_QASN01000017.1 coordinate 409,167, forward strand.
AGTACCGCACTAGAGCCTTCGTCGACCGTTCATCAGTAACTCGCGGCGATTGCCGCCGGACGGTCGATCTGCCTACCTATACTCGCCTTCCTGCAGCGGAAGCAGAGTCGTATTCGCTCCATACCAACCTGGAATCTGGAGTGACGCATGCGTCCGACTCGCTATCTGTCCGCCTTTCTTTCTGCGCTGCTATTCAGCGGTGCGCTGGCCGCGCAACCGCTTCTGGTGACCACCACTGCCGACGACTTCGATGGCATCTGCGACAGCCACTGCTCGTTGCGCGACGCGATAGTCGTGGGCAACGGCGCCGGCAGCCTGCGACAGATCACCCTGCCGGCTGGCGATTACCCACTGACCCGGGCCAGTGGGAGTGACGACAACGGCTACCCGGTGGATGAAGACCTCGGCCACGCCGGCGACCTCGACATCCTCGGCCAACTGGTGATTCGCGGCGCCGGGCGTGACAGCACACGCATCATCGGCACACTCAACAGCCGGCTGATCCAGGTGCATCCGCAGGCACGCTTCGGCCTGTACGGCGTGCATCTCGAAGGTGGTGACTCGATCGCCGATGGTGGTGCGCTGCGCAACGACGGCGATGCCGTGCTCAAGAGCGTTTACCTGGTGGGCAACCAGGTGCTGGTGCCGGCCGGCTACGGGCTTGACGAAAGCGGCGCGCGTATCGCCGGGGTCGGTGGTGCGATTGCCAACTTCGCCACCCTGCACCTCTACGACGCGCTTCTGGTGGGTAACCTGCTCGACGCCGCGGATCACTCCAGGACCGATGGTTCCGCCCTGTTCAACGCGGGCCAGCTGGTGGTGCGCGATAGCGCCTTCGCCGGCAATGCGTCGGCGCGCGAGTTCCAGGATTTCGGTGGTGCGGCGCTGGTCAACGTCGGCACGGCCGACATCGCGCGCAGCTGGTTCAGCCACAACAGCTCCGGTGAAGACGGGCAGGTCAGCCTGTTCAATGGCGGCAGCCTGAAGCTGAGCAACAGCACGCTGTTCGACCTCGAAGGCCTGATGAACCGGCGTGCGAGCAACCAGGGAGCGATTCCCGACGCAACCCTGATCCATGTCACCAGCGTGGGCGGTGTGATCAATCGTGGACGCATGCGGGTGCGCAACAGCCTGTTCGCCGGCAACCCCTACTACTTCGACCAGGAGTATCCGGACGACTGCGTAACCGGCGGACCTGAGGCGAGCTTCCAGGCCATTGGCCTGCTTACCAGCAGTCCTGAGGGCTGTCCCGCAGGAGCCTACGAGGAGTTCGCCGAGGTCTTCAACCGGTTGCTGTATCCGCGCAACGAAGGCGACGCCGCGAGCCATCCGCGCGGTTCGCTGGCCTGGGCACTGGCACTGGGCGAGCACGGTAGTTACCTGCAGCCGCGTGCTGTCGGTCTGGCGGTCGATGCCGCTGTGGGTAGCTGCGCCGGGCACGATCAGCTTGCTGCCCCGCGGCCCCAGGATGGTGATGCCGACGAGGTACCCATCTGCGATCTGGGCGCCATCGAGAGAAGCGCCATGGAGGCTGTCCAACCCTGAATCCCCTTCTCCGACAATCGCTCAGGAGTCACGTCATGAACAGATCGACCGTTGCCCGCCTCACCGCACTGCTGGCCAGCGCCACCCTGTGCGGCAGCCTGGCCGCCGCACCTTTGCAGGTCACCACTACCGCCGATGAGTACGACGGTACTTGCGACAGCCACTGCTCGCTACGCGACGCGGTGGCCGCTGCCAACCAGGCGTCGGGCATCACCCATGTGTTCCTGCCTGGTGGCGTTTATCGCCTCACCCGTCCCAGCCTGCCCGATGCCAACGGTTTTCCCGGTGACGAGGACGACAACCTCGATGGCGACCTCGACGTGCATGGCGAGCTGGTTCTGCAGGGCCAGGGCGAACAGAACACCCGGATCATCGCCGAGGCCGGCAGCCGGCTGCTCGAGGTTCACCCCGGCGCGCGCCTGGTGGCCGTGCGCATGACGCTGGAGGGCGGGCGCACCGCTGGCACCGGCGGCGCCCTGGAGAACCACGGCGAGGCGCTGGTCCGCGAGGTGCTGTTCAGCGACAACCAGGCGATCACACCGCATTCGATCAGCAGTCCGCCGCCGGTGGCCGAAGCGTTCGCCTGGGGCCAGGGCGGCGCAATCGCCAACTACGGCACGCTGCAGGTCCACAGCTCGCTGTTCAACCGCAACATTGCCGATGCACTGTACTGGAACGACAACATTGCCCGCGGCGGCGCGATCTTCAACCGCGGCGACCTGGTGGTGCGCGACTCGGAGTTCACCCGCAACTCCGCCAATGACCAGGGCGACCGCGGCTACGGTGGCGCCCTCTACAACCAGGGCACGGCGGATGTCGCGCGCAGCCTGTTCGACCGTAACAACGTCAACGAAATGGGCTCAGGCGCAGCGCTGCTCAATAGTGGCGGCTCGCTCAAGCTGAGCAACAGCAGCCTGAGCAACTCGCTCTACAACGGCCCGTTGGAGATCACGGACGCAGAGCCCGCAACCGCCACGCTGATCCACGTCACCGCCACCGGCAGCGTGGCCAATCGCGGCGCAATGACGGTGCGCAACAGCTTGTTCGTTGGCAGTGTCGACCCCTATGACATCGACGTGCCGACCGACTGCAGCACCGGCGGCGCGGGCTCCAGCTTTACCGCCCGCGGCCTATTGACCAGCACGCCCGGCGGCAGCTGCCAGGCTGATCTGTACGAGGACAGCGAGCGAGTCTTTACCCACCTGCTGTATCCCCTCGCCGACAACGGCGGCCGTAGCCGCACCTACGCATTGCGCCCCGGCAGCCTGGCGCTGGATGCCGGCGTCGGCTCCTGCAGCGGCCATGACCAACGCCGCGTGGCGCGTCCCCGCGATGGTGACGAGGACGGGATGGCGCGCTGCGACCTGGGCGCCTTCGAGCGCTGACGGAGCGCTGGCCGACGCCACGCCCGCGCCTCGGAGCAGCTTTCGAACCAGGCTGTCGGGCACCCGGCAGCCCCAGCCCTCCCTCATCCGTCGCTGCGCGCCACCTTCTCCCGGAGGGAGAAGGGAGGCTGTGGGGCGACGGCGCGGGGTGGTGGATGCAGAGCCTCGAGCGTGCGCCGCTTTTCCCTCTCCGCCGGGAGAGGGTGCCGAAGGCGGGTGAGGGATGTTTCAGGCGACTCGCTGTTCGCTGCTTCGCTGTCGCTACCCGCTTCCGGGATCTACCCGCGTTTTGCCGTGCCCAGTCTTTCGAGCGCCTCCAGGCGTCGCGCGGCGGGCAGTTCGCCGAGATTCTCGACAGCATGGTGGAAGGCTTCCCAGTCGCGGTCATGCGCCTCGAACAGGCGAGCGAAGGCCGGCACCCACTGATCGTAAAGGCCGAACGGCAGTAGCCGGGCGTTGTTCAGCGGTGCAGAAAACCAAGCGTCATAGCGGGTATCGCCGGGCCAGTGACTATCACGCAGGCTGCGGTAGTCGCGGCGCAGGCGTTCGAATTCGGCGGTCTTTTCCTTGCGCATCTGCTCTGGCGAGAGATCGCCGGCGTAGAGCTGTTCCAGGCGCGTGCGGCTGGCCAGCACCTGTTCGATAAAGGCCCTGCGGTGCGCGTCGTCGCTGGTCGGTGGTGTTTCGTTGCGCATGGTGTACCACTGCCGCAGGCCTTCCTGCTCGACGAAGCTGGCGTAGGACTCGTTGAACGCCGTGTCGCCAGGCAGATAGAAGCGCTGGTGCGCCAGCTCGTGGATGATCACCGCGACCAGCCGGGCATCGTCACGGCGCAGCATGCTCGACAGCAGCGGGTCGTCGAACCAGCCGAGGGTCGAGTAGGCCTCGACGCCGGCGACCCAGGTATCCAGCCCCTGCTCTGCCAGCAGCGCCGCCGCACCCCGCGCGCGGCCCTGGTCGAAGTAGCCGCGGTAGGCAACGCAGCCGGCGATGGGGAAGCAGTGCTCGCGCGCCGCGACGGAGAACTCGTCGGTGGCGAAGACGTTCCAGACCACGTAGGGCCGCTGCAGATCGACGAAGCTGCGGTAGCTGTCGTTCTGCGGCAAGGCCAACTGCGCGCTGGCGAAGTCGCGCGCAGCGCTGGACAGCTGCAGGCGCCGACGCAGCTCCGGCGGCGTCGCAGGATCGGCGACCAGTCTGGCGATCGGTCGGCGCTGGCTGAGCAACTGCCACTGGCCCTCGGCCAACTGGCCGTAATAGCTGCTGCAGCCGTTCAGCAGCAGGACAAGCAGCAGGGGAACCAGAGGCAGATGGCGTAGGTCGATCATGGCGCTCCGCGGCGTTGTTCGAATCGGTCGCAAGGGTTGCCGTCAGCGGGCGCAGATCCGGACGTTCGCAGTCCCCGGTTGGCTGCGGCGCGTCCGCGCCGAGGATGGCGATATCCGCAATCAACGTCCAGCCTTGCCGCCCTCCCCCCAAACAAGGACTCGCCGATGCGTACTCTCTCGCTGACCCTACTCACTCTGATCCTGTCCGGTTGCGCTGCCTGGCTGCCACGCCATGATCCGGCGCAGGCCTGGGTCGATCTGGATGCCGCGCAAGCGAGCCAGGTGCAGGCGACCGAGGTCGACGAGCAACAGCTGGACGATCCGCGTTTCTTTCAGGTGGCGCCAGGCAGCCATCGCCTCGGTGTGCGCTACCTGTTCGAGGTTGGCGCCCACAACATCGGCCGCGACGCGCCGGCGCTGCAGCGTGATTGCCGCCTGGCGCTAGAGTACGCCGGGTTCGAGGCGGGCGAGCGTTATCGCCTTGCCGCGGGCGCCACCGGCTTCAGACCCTGGGCGCGGCTTTACGGAAGCGACGGCAGGCTGCTGGCCCAGGCCGATGAGCGCGGTTGCCTGCGCGGCTAGCTGTCCGCGGAAATGGCGCGGAGGGCTTCTCGCCTGGCGTACCTTCGCAGCGGCCATGCGAGCAACGATGCTGGTAGGCTTGGCCACTCCGCGCGTCGGCCGTAGCGAGCGAGCAGCCCGCTCACGCGGTCGACTAGTCGAACCCCGTTCCCAAGGTCCGCCATGTCCCTCATCGATCAGATCCGTTTTTCCACCCTCGATCTCGCGCCGATCCGCGACGACGGCACGCCGGCCCAGGCGCTGCGCAACTCGCTGGCGCTGGCCCAGCATGTCGAGCGCCTCGGCTTCGAGCGCTTCTGGGTTGCCGAACACCACAACATGGACGGCATTGCCAGCTCCGCTACCGCAGTGCTGATCGGCTATCTGGCCGGCGGCACCTCGCGCATTCGCGTCGGCGCTGGCGGCGTCATGCTGCCGAACCACTCGCCGCTGGTGATCGCCGAGCAGTTCGGCACCCTCGAGGCGCTCTATCCCGGTCGCATCGACCTGGGCCTGGGGCGTGCGCCGGGGGCCGACCAGTACACCGCCCACGCCCTGCGCCGTGACCGCCTCGGCAGTGCCGACGACTTCCCGGCCGAGGTCGAGGAGCTGCAGTTCCTGCTCGGTCCGAGCCAGCCCGGCCAGCGGGTGATCGCCATGCCCGGTGTCGGCAGCCAGGTGCCGATCTGGCTGCTCGGCTCCAGCCTGTTCAGCGCCCAGCTGGCCGCGGCCAAGGGCCTGCCCTACGCCTTTGCCTCACACTTCGCACCGCGCTACATGCACGAGGCGATCCGCCTCTACCGCGACAACTTCCAGCCTTCCGAGGTGCTGCAGAAGCCCTACGTGATGCTTGGCGTGCCGCTGATCGCCGCCGACAGCGACGAGCGCGCCGAATACCTGGCGACGTCCGCCTACCAGCGCATCCTCGCGCTGATCCGTGGCCAGAGCCTGGTACAGCGCCCGCCGCTGGCGAGCATGCAGGGTCTATGGCAACCGCATGAACAGCAGGCGGTGGGCGAGTTCCTCGGACTGGCACTGATCGGCGGGCCGCAGAAGATCCGCGCGCGGCTCGAGGTGCTGCTGGAGCAGACCCAGGCCGACGAGCTGATCTTCACCAGCGACCTGTACGCGTTCGAGGACCGCCTGCGCAGCTTCGAGGTGCTGGCCAGCCTGCGCTGAAGGCCGGCCTCAGAAACGAAAAACCCCGGCACCAGGCCGGGGTTTTTCATGGTCACGCAGCGGTCGTCAGTCGACGGCCTTGACCATGTCTTCGATGACCTTCTTGGCGTCGCCGAAGACCATCATGGTCTTGTCCATGTAGAACAGTTCGTTGTCCAGGCCGGCATAGCCGGAAGCCATCGAGCGCTTGTTGACGATGATGGTCTTGGCCTTGTAGGCCTCGAGGATCGGCATGCCGGCGATCGGCGACTTCGGATCGTTCTTCGCCGCCGGGTTGACCACGTCGTTGGCGCCAAGCACCAGCACCACGTCGGTCTGGCCGAACTCGGAGTTGATGTCCTCCATCTCGAACACCTGCTCGTAGGGCACTTCGGCCTCGGCCAGCAGGACATTCATGTGGCCAGGCATGCGGCCGGCAACCGGGTGGATCGCGTACTTCACGGTCACGCCACGGTGGGTCAGTTTCTCCGCCAGCTCCATCAGCGCGTGCTGGGCACGGGCCACCGCCAGGCCGTAGCCGGGAACGATGACCACGGTGTCGGCGTTGGTCAGCAGGAAGGCGGCGTCGTCGGAGGAACCCGACTTCACGCTGCGCTGCTCCTGGCTGCCGCTCGCTGCACCGGCATCGGCGTCGGCACCGAAGCCGCCGAGGATGACGTTGAAGAACGAGCGGTTCATCGCCTTGCACATGATGTAGGAGAGGATCGCGCCCGAGGAGCCGACCAGCGAGCCTGCGATGATCAGCATCGAGTTGTTGAGCGAGAAGCCGATACCGGCCGCCGCCCAGCCCGAGTAGCTGTTGAGCATCGAGACCACGACCGGCATGTCCGCGCCGCCGATCGGGATGATGATCAGCACGCCGATGATGAAGGCCAGCACGGTCAGGGCGGCGAAGGCGCGCACGTCACCGGTCATCGAGTAGTACACGCCCAGGCCGACGATGGCCAGGCCGAGCACCAGGTTGACCATGTGCTGGCCCTTGAACACCACCGGGGCGCCCTGGAACAGACGGAACTTGTACTTGCCCGAGAGCTTGCCGAAGGCGATCACCGAACCGGAGAAGGTGATGGCGCCGATGGCCGAACCGAGGAACAGTTCGATGCGGTTGGCGGTCGGGATGGCATCACCCAGCGCAGCGACGATGCCCAGCGACTGCGGCTCGACGACCGCGGCGATGGCGATGAACACAGCAGCCAGGCCGATCATGCTGTGCATGAAGGCAACCAGCTCCGGCATCTTGGTCATCTCGACGCGCTTGGCCATGATCGAGCCGGCGGTGCCGCCGACCAGCAGGCCGACCAGCACGTAGACCAGGCCGTCTAGGGCCAGCTCGCTGCCGAGCTTGTAGATCAGCGCGATGGTGGTCAGCACGGCGATGGCCATGCCGATCATGCCGAAGGCGTTGCCGCGACGCGAGGTGGTCGGATGCGACAGGCCCTTGAGCGCCTGGATGAAGCAGACCGAAGCGATCAGATAGAGAACGGTGATGAGGTTCATGCTCATGATCAGTGCTTCTCCGCCTGCGCCTTGGGCGCTTTCTTCTTGAACATTTCCAGCATGCGCCGGGTGACCAGGAAGCCACCGAACACGTTGACCGCGGCCAGGGCCACGGCCAGGGTGCCCATGGCCTTGCCCAGCGGGGTCACGGTCAGAGCCGCGGCCAGCATGGCGCCGACGATGACGATCGCGGAAATCGCGTTGGTCACCGCCATCAGCGGGGTGTGCAGAGCCGGGGTGACGTTCCAGACCACGTGGTAGCCGATGTAGATGGCCAGCACGAAGATGATCAGGTTGTAGATACCGTCGGAAATCAGGTCCATTTTCGCGTCTCCCCTTAGCCGTTGCTGCGGACGACCTGGCCGTCGCGGCACATCAGGCACGCGGCGACGATGTCGTCTTCGAGGTTGAGGTGGAACTTGCCTTCGCTGTCGATGACCAGCTTGAGGAAGTCGAGCAGGTTGCGCGCGTAGAGCGCCGAGGCGTCAGCCGGCACCATGGCCGCCAGGTTGCTGTGGCCGACGATGGTCACGCCGTGCTTGACCACGACCTGATCGGCCTCGGTCAGCGGGCAGTTGCCACCCTGGGCAGCCGCCAGGTCGATGATCACCGAGCCCGGCTTCATCTCTTCCACGGTGGCCGCGTGCAGCAGGGTCGGCGCCTTGCGGCCGGGGATCAGCGCGGTGGTGATGACGATGTCGGCCTGCTTGGCGCGCTCGTGTACGGCACCGGCCTGGCGCTGCATCCAGGAGGCAGGCATGGGGCGGGCGTAGCCGCCGACGCCTTCGGCGCATTCGCGCTCCTCGTCGGTCTCGAAGGGCACGTCGACGAACTTGGCGCCGAGCGATTCGATCTGCTCCTTCACCGCCGGACGCACGTCCGAGGCCTCGATCACCGCACCCAGGCGCTTGGCCGTGGCAATGGCCTGCAGACCCGCGACACCGGCGCCGAGGATCAGCACGCGGGCGGCCTTAACGGTACCGGCGGCGGTCATCAGCATCGGCATGAAGCGCGGGTAGTGGTTGGCTGCGAGCATCACGGCCTTGTAGCCGGCGATGTTGGCCTGCGAGCTGAGCACGTCGAGGCTCTGCGCGCGCGAGGTACGCGGCGCGGCTTCCAGGGCGAAGGCGGTGATGCCGCGTGCCGCCACGCGCGCAATGGTCTCGTTGCAGAACGGGTTGAGCATGCCGACCAGGACCGCACCGGGCTTCATCAGCGCCAGCTCGGCATCGCTGGGTGCGACCACCTTGAGCACCAGATCGGCAGCAAACGCGGTGGCGGCGTCGCCAATGGCGGCTCCGACCACTTCGTAGACATGATCCGGCAGGCTGGCAGTGACGCCGGCCCCGCTCTGAACGGTTACCTGATGGCCGTGGGCGATCAGCTTCTTGATTGTCTCGGGCGTCGCGGCTACCCGCGTTTCGCCTGCATGGGTCTCGAGAGGAACACCAATGTGCACTGCAAATCTCCTGCGTGATCGTTTTAATCAACCAGCGCACTGCGGATGGCGCCCTGGGGTGGCTGATCAGCACATGCCCGCCTTCGACCAAAGTAGGGGGTCGGGGTCAGCGGGCGCGGCATTTTGCAGACGAAGCGGCGGCGCTTCAAGTCGTGATGGAGTGCGCACACACTTTCACTACAAAACCTGCGAGCCGCTGCAAACCTGCCAGACCCGCCCGAGGCGCCGCGGCCAGCGTGGTTGCGCACGCAAATCCAGGGCCGCAGCGGTCCTCGCCTGATCTTCGAGCTGAATGTCCGCTCATCAGAAAAATGCGGGGATCGGCTAACGCTTTGCAGCGGCCGGGCGTACGGGCGACTTATGTAGCCGGCTAACGACCCTCACTACAGGGGCGAAGTTCCCTGCTCGCGGTAGCGTCGTGCCTGCTGCAGCAACCAGTCGCGCAGGTTGTTGAGGGTGGCCGACTCGGTGCGGCGTTCGGGAATGATCAGGTGGTAGGCACGATCGCTGCGGCAGCTGTGGGGGTTGGCGATACACAGGCGCCCCTCCGCCAGCTCACGCTCGATCAGGAACGGCGGGATCAGCGCCACACCCATTTCGTGCATGGCCGCCTGGGCCAGCATCGAGAACAGCTCGTAGCGCGGCCCGCCCAGATCGCGGGCGACGTCCATGCCGAGCGAGTCGAACCAGTGCCGCCAGGCATAAGGCCGGGTGCTCTGCTGTAGCAGCGGCAGCTCGGCAAGCTCCGCGGGCTGCAGCTGCCTGCGCCCCGCCAGCAACGCCGGGCTACACACCGGCACCGCCTGCTCGTGCATGAGAAAATGCGCCTGGGTACCCGACCAGTCGCCGTCGCCGAAGTAGATGGCGGCGTCGAACTCGGTGTCGGCGAACAAGAACGGCCGGGTGCGGTTGGTCAGGTTGACGGTGATCTGTGGGTGCAGGGTCTGGAAGTCCTTCAGGCGCGGCAGCAGCCACTGGGTGGCGAAGGTCGGCACCACCGCCAGCTCGATGCTGCTGGCGCCCTGCTGGCCCATCACCGCCAGGGTGTCGCGCTCCACCGCATCGAGCTGGGCGGCCATGCGCCGGGCGTAGGAGAGGCCCGAGTCGGTCAGGGTCACGCCGCGGCGTGTTCGGCGAAACAGCGCCACGCCGAGGAAGCTTTCCAGTGCGGCAATCTGCCGGCAGACCGCGCCCTGGGTCAGCGCCAGCTCTTCGGCGGCGCGGGTGAAGCTCTGATGGCGGGCGGCGGCCTCGAAAGCCACCAGCGCGGCGGTGCTGGGGATCTTGCGGCGCATCTATGCGGATCGCTCATTTGAGATTGGGAATTTGTGCGCTGCAGGCTATCTCGGAGTGAGTGTTTTGCACAATGAGGTGCGAAATCCTCGTTTGCGCCCGCCGCCTATCCTTCCTAGGATCAATCCCACTTCAGTACCCGCGCAGAGGATTCACCGCATGGCCGACAAGGCTCAGTTCAACTGGATCGACCCGCTTCTGCTGGACGCCCAGCTCACCGAGGAAGAGCGCATGGTGCGTGACAGCGCCGCACAGTTCGCCGCCGACAAGCTGGCGCCGCGGGTGCAGATGGCCTTTCGCAACGAGCAGACCGACCCGGCGATCTTCCGCGAAATGGGCGCCACCGGCCTGCTTGGCGCGACCATCCCGGTCGAGTACGGCGGTAGCGGCCTGAACTATGTCTGCTACGGCCTGATCGCCCGCGAGGTCGAGCGCATCGACTCCGGCTACCGCTCGATGATGAGCGTGCAGTCGTCGCTGGTGATGGTGCCGATCAACGAGTTCGGCAACGAGCAGACCAAGCGCAAGTACCTGCCCAAGCTGGCCAGCGGCGAATACATCGGCTGCTTCGGCCTGACCGAGCCGGACCACGGCTCCGACCCCGGCTCGATGATCACCCGGGCGAAGAAGGTCGACGGCGGCTACCGCCTGACCGGCGCCAAGATGTGGATCACCAACAGCCCGATCGCCGATGTCTTCGTGGTCTGGGCCAAGGACGACGAAGGCTCGATTCGCGGCTTCGTGCTGGAAAAGGGCTGGGAAGGCCTGTCCGCCCCGGCGATCCACGGCAAGGTTGGCCTGCGCGCCTCGATCACCGGCGAGATCGTCATGGACAACGTGTTCTGCCCCGAGGAAAACGCCTTCCCCGACGTGCGCGGCCTCAAGGGTCCGTTCACCTGCCTCAACTCTGCCCGCTACGGCATCAGCTGGGGCGCGCTGGGCGCCGCCGAGTTCTGCTGGCACACCGCGCGCCAGTACACCTTGGACCGCAAGCAGTTCGGCCGCCCGCTGGCCGCCAACCAGCTGATCCAGAAGAAGCTCGCCGACATGCAGACCGAGATCACCCTGGCCCTGCAGGGCTGCCTGCGCCTGGGGCGGATGAAGGACGAAGGCAGCGCGGCGGTGGAGATCACCTCGATCATGAAGCGCAACAGCTGCGGCAAGGCGCTGGACATCGCGCGCATGGCCCGCGACATGCTCGGCGGCAACGGCATCAGCGACGAGTACGGCGTGGCCCGCCACCTGGTCAACCTCGAGGTGGTCAACACCTACGAGGGTACCCACGACGTGCATGCGCTGATCCTCGGCCGCGCCCAGACCGGCATCCAGGCGTTCTTCTGACGGGATCGGGATGCCCGCCGGCGGCGGCTCGCTCGACGTAGGTTGGGCCGCAAGGCCCAACGTGAGTAGGTACCTGGCGACCTAGAGCGCCGGGTTTCGGCGGGGTGGTGGCTGGACGGGACATCGCCTGTTGGGCTTCGCTTTGCTCTGCCCAACCTACGCCGGATTGCTGCGTAGACTGGGCCGCCAGACCCGGCTGCTCATCTACAGGAGGTTTTATGGCAGCGCTTTGCGGAGTGCGGGTTCTGGATCTGTCGCGGGTGCTGGCCGGGCCCTGGGCCGGTCAGACGCTGGCCGACCTCGGCGCCGAGGTGATCAAGATCGAGCGCCCCGGCGTGGGTGACGACACCCGTGGCTGGGGACCGCCCTTCGTCGCCGACGAGCAGGGCCAGCCGAGCGCCGAGTCGGCCTACTTCCAATGCGCCAATCGCAACAAGCAGTCGTTGACCCTGGACCTTGCGCATCCCGAAGGCCAGCGCATCCTGAGCGAGCTGGCGCTGCAGTCCGACGTGCTGATCGAGAACTTCAAGGTCGGTGGCATGGCCGCCTACGGGCTCGACTATCCGAGCCTGAGCGTCCTCAACCCGCGGCTGATCTACTGCTCGATCACCGGCTTCGGCCAGACCGGGCCCTATGCCCACAAACCTGGCTACGACTTCATGATCCAGGGTCTGGGCGGCCTGATGAGCCTGACCGGGCGTGCCGACGACGAGCCCGGCGCCGGGCCGATGAAGGTCGGCGTGGCGCTTACCGACATTCTCACCGGGCTCTACGCCAGCGTTGCCATCCTCGCCGCGCTGCAGCAGCGCGAACGCAGCGGCGCGGGCCAGTACATCGATCTGGCGCTGCTCGATGTACAGGTGGCGGCCCTGGCCAACCAGGCCTCGGCCTATCTGGTCTCCGGTCAGCTGCCTGTGCGTCGCGGCAACGCCCATCCGAGCATCGTGCCCTATCAGGACTTTCCCACCGCGGACGGCGAGCTGTTGCTGACGGTGGGCAATGACCTGCAGTTCCGCCGCTTCTGCGCGGTGGTCGGGCGCCCGGAATGGGCCGAGGATCCGCGCTTTGCCAGCAATGCCGCGCGGGTGGCGCATCGGGTCGAACTGGTGGCGTTGATTCGTCAGCGGACGGTGTTCCGCACGACCGCGGACTGGATGGCTGAGCTGGAGGCGGCCGGGGTGCCGTGCGGGCCAGTCAACGACCTGGCGCAGGTATTCGCCGATCCGCAGGTGCAGGCTCGGGGGTTGCGCGTCGAACTGCCACACGGGCTGGGTGGGTCGCTGGCGCAGGTGGCGAGTCCGCTGCGTCTCAGCGCTTCGCCGGTGGACTACCGGAATGCCGCGCCACTGCTCGGCGCCGACAGCGAAGCCGTGCTGCGGCGCCTGCTCGGGCTGGACGATGCGGCGCTACAGGTGCTGCGCCGCGACGGCGTGATCTAGGCGATCACGCCGGGTAACGCCAGGCGCTATCAGTTCTTCTCGGCAGCATCACCGCCGTGCTTGGCCGCCAGCTGGCGGGCCATTTCCAGGTGTTCGCGCAAGGTCGGCAGCTGTTCGGCCGCGTAGGCCTTGAGGTCGGCGTCGGCGAGTTCCTTGGACGCGCTCTCATACAATTCGACCGACTTCTCATGTGCAACCACCTGGTTGTTCGCATAGGCCTCGTCAAAAGACTCGCCGCTGCGCAGTTGCAGGATCAGCGCTTTGGCCTTGGCCATCAGGGTCGCCTCATCGGCTAGCTCGATATCTTCCTTTCCGGAAGCGGTTTGAGCCAATTGCTGGTTGGCGGCGCTGTGGTCATCGAGCATGCGCTGAGCAAAGTTCTTGACGTCCTGGGATGTCGCTTTGGTCAGGGCCAGTGTGGCGTTGTGCACCTCGGCAATGCCCATGGCGGACGCGTCGTTGACGAAGTCCTCGGCATCCATGCCGTCGGCCATGGCAAAGCTGCTGGCGGCGGCGAAGCAGAAAGCGACCAGGCCGGTTCGGATGGAAGGCATCAGGTTGTTCATAGGGGCACCTCAATAGGCAGAAATGGGGGTAGTGAACGTGCCGCAACGGCTGCGCGACCTCGGAGTTTGTGACCGGGCCCCTCGGCAGGGGTTCAGCGCTGTCCGCCAGCGGTAGGGAACGCTGCGCCGACGCCGGTGCTCCAAACGCACCAGGGAACCTCGGGAAAAGTACTGCGCTCGGCCTGGCGTCGTTGCAATGAGCCAGACCTTTGCTCGCTAGCTTTTTCACAGGTTCCCCCTGCAGTCATGGGGGAGATGCGATGGAAGTGGTGGGCAGAGTCGTCGAATACCTGAAACAGCACCGGCTGCGCCTGAGCACGGCGGAGTCCTGCACGGCGGGAACCATCATCGCGCTGCTGTCGGATGTGGAAGGCAGTGGCGCCTGCCTGGAAGCCGGCTACGTGGTCTACTCGCCGCAGGCCAAGCAGCAGGTGCTGGGGGTGACCGACGAGTGCCTGCAGCGCTACAACCTGACCAGCGAGGAAGTGGCTCGCTGCATGGCACTCGGCGCGTTGCAGCGCAGCCGCTCTTCAGTCGCCGTGGCGACCACCGGCGTCGCCGGACCGGAACCGATGGACGGCATTGCGCCGGGCACCGTGTGCTTTGCCTGGGCCTACGAGAGGCGGGGAGAGCCGCGGCTGTTCAGCGCCACCGAGCATTTCCCCGGTGGGCGCAGCGAGGTGCGGCAGGCCGCGGCGCTGCACGCGCTGGCACAGCTGCCGCATTATCACGCGCGCCTCGCACAGGACTGATCAGGCGAAGCCCGGGCCTTCGTCGCGCTCGCGCGGCTCGGTCTGCACGGCTACCGCCGCGTCGACTTCGAAGCTGGAGGCGGCGACCCGCTCCAGATGCGTCCGACCTTCGCGCAGGCTGGCCTCGGACAAGCCGTCCGGCCCGAGCAGCGCGGCCACGGCTTCGCGCACGGCCTCGCCGGAGACGGTTTCCTGCTCCAGCAGTTGCGCGGTGATGTCGTCCAGCGCCGGACGCAGGCGTTGCAGCAGGTTCATGCATTCGCGATCCAGCTCGCGCAGCAGGGCGTCGGCGGCGTTCAGGCTGTCACGCGGGTCGCACTCGATGCCGGCGTCACGGATCGCCTGCAGGCTCAGCAGCGAGCCGCCCGGGCCCATGCCCAATGCACCGACCATCGACAGTGCCAGGCGGCTGGCTTCCTGCAGATCCTGGGCGGCGCCGGACGAGGTTTCGTGGAAGTGCAGCAGCTCGGCGCAGCGTCCGGCGAGGAGCATGCGGATGCGCGCGCGCAGCTCGGATTCCAGATGCAGGCGCTTGTCTTCCACCGGGGTCACCAGGGTCACGCCGAGGGCCTGGCCGCGCGGCAGGATGGTGACCTTCTCGACCCGGCCGACCTTGAGTGCGGCAGCGACCAGCGCGTGACCAGCCTCGTGCACCGCGACCCGGGTGCGGTCGCTGGCCGACGCCGGCGCTGCGCCTTCGGGCTGCTCGCCGATGCGGTTGGTTTCCAGTGCATCGACGAAATGCGCCATCGCGACTTCAGTGGCACCGGCGCGGGCGGCGAGCAGCGCGGCCTGGTTGGCGATCGAGGCGATGGCTGCCGGGCTGAGACCGACGCTGTTGCGCGCCAGCGAGGGAATGTCCAGCTCGCTGGCACAGTGCAGCTTGGCCGAGTACAGCTGGAACAGCGCCTCGCGATCGGCCAGGCCGGGCAGGCCGACGTCGATGCGGCGGTCGAAGCGACCTTCGCGCAGCAGCGCCGGGTCGAGGGAGTCGGGGAAGTTGGTCGCGCCGAGCAGCAGCACGCCCTGGCCCCCGGCGAAGCCGTCCAGCTCGGTGAGGAACTGATTGATGATGCGGTTGCTCTCGGCGTCGCTGGAGCGGGTCTGCTCGCTGCGCTTGCCGATGCCGTCGATCTCGTCGATGAAGATGATGCACGGTGCCTTGCGCCGGGCGCTGCGGAACAGTGCCTTGACCTTCTGGATGCCGACGCCGAAATACATCGAGGAGAAATCGCTGCCGGTGACCTGGATGAAGCTGGCGCCGCACTCGGTGGCCAGGGCCTTGGCCAGCTGGGTCTTGCCGGTGCCGGGCGCGCCGGTCAGCAGTACGCCCTTGGGCGGCCGGGCGCCGAGGCGCGAGTAACGCTGCGGGTCACGCAGGCAGGCACTGATGTCCATCAATGCCTGCTTGGCTTCATGGGCGCCGACCACGTCGGCAAAACCGATGCCGGTGCCCTTCTGCTGGGCGCGGTAGGGCCGCAGCTGCAGGCCGAGGTAGCCCAGCGCCAGCAGGCCGACCAGCAGGAAGGGCCAGAGCTTGAATGCCGCCTCGTACCAGGGCGCCTCGCCGTCGGTATCCACCAGCAGCAGGGGAAAGAGCGTGCCCTCGCGGCCGGCGTACTGCTGCATCAGCATGTCGCCGATTCGCCCCGACTGGTCGGCGAGCCAGTAGTGACGACCGTCGTGGCTGCTGACGAAGACGGCCTCGTCGCTCAGCGCGGCGCTGGCAATGGCGTCGTTGCGCAGATCGGCGAGCAGGGTCGAGAGGTCCTGGCGGTTGTCCAGCCAGGGCTGGCGCGAGTCTTTCAGGGCCATGAGCATGGTCTGCGCCGGCTCGCTGGCGGGAACGGCAGGCATGCTGCTGCGATGCTGCCACCAGAGTACGGCGGCGGTCAGGCACAGGAGCATGGCGAGGCTGAACAGCACGGCGACGAGGCGTGCTTTGGAGGAGGCTGGCTTGGACATCTGGCTACCGGGTGCGAACGGTGAAAAATCCACCCCGGAGGGTGGGACTGCTTTCACGGAAGGCAAGGCGCGGGCGCCCCACTTCCGTCGCCGTCCTGTGTTGGCGATCAGGACGCTAACAGTCCTTTCGGCACAAGAGAACGTCCCTGCAGGCGGGACGGGATGAACGGCGGCACCGTCAGTCGGTTTTTTCCAGATGCAACGGAACTAGAGGGCTCGGTGGGCGTCGCTGCTGGCTATCAGCCACAGGACAGACGGTAGACGCGACCCTGTTCATCGAGATCGACGTTCAGGCGCTGAGAGTCGTAATCCATCGTCATCATGTCGTCCGGTTTGAGCATTCGGGCACGCTGTGCGCCGCTGCGCTGGCGCGCCTGATCGAGCAATTCCTGGGAGCCCGGCTTGCCGATCAGGTCGGCCAGCGGCTCGGTACTGCAGCGCTCGGGGATGGCGGCGCTGGCGTGCGCCGGTTGCTCGCTCGGCGCGGGGCTGCTGGCGCAGCCGGCGAGCAGGGCGGTGCCGAGAATGGCGCTGAAAAAGATACGGCGCGAATGCATGGCTGTCCTCCGTCGGGAAAAGAACGCACCTTAACAGCTCACGCGCCGGTCTACAGCGAAGGGCCGCACAGCATGTGTCGGGTTTTTCGGCGAAGCCCTGGGAAAATTCGCCAGACCAGGCGGATCTGGTGGCGATCGCGACGATCTGCCGTTTCCCGTGCGATGCTGGCGGCAGCAGATCAGGTGCCGCGCTGGAGTCCTGCCTGTGGTCAAGCTGCCCGGCGCGCGCTGCGCTTTTCCGGCACAGGTCGCCAGGAAGAGCTGGGTGATTCCCCTGAAACGGAGTCGGACAATTCCGAGCAATTTGATCAGGCGCAAGGGAAAACCGCCCCGCCACGGCCATGATCAATCCAGCAACTTCAAGAACTCCAGACCAGGGAGCCTGCCGTGCAAGTCATTGATCGCCGCAAAGCCATGAGCATCCCGCCGCTGTTGCGGCTGGGTTTTCGTCCGTTCTTTCTCGCCGGTGCGCTTTTCGCCGCGATCGCCGTACCGCTGTGGATACTCGCGTTGCAGGGGGTGACCGGCTGGCAGCCCAGCGGCGGCTGGCTGGCCTGGCATCGCCACGAGCTGGTGTTCGGCTTCGGCCTGGCGATCATTGCCGGCTTCCTCCTCACCGCCGTGCAGACCTGGACCGGCCTGCCGGGGCTCTCCGGCAAGCCGCTGGCGGCGCTGGCGCTGCTCTGGCTGGGCGCCCGGGCGGGCTGGCTGGCCGGCACGCCGGCATTGCCGCTACTGGTGCTGGAGCTGATCTTTCCAGTGGTGGTGGCGCTGGTCATGGCGCGCATGCTGTTCGCGGTGCGGCAGAAGAAGAACTACCCGGTGGTGGCGGTGCTGATTCTGCTGGCGCTGGCGGACGGCCTGAGCATGCTGGGCCTGCTGCGCGGCGACGATGGCCTGCAGCGTCAGGGTGTACTGGCTGGCGTCTGGCTGATCGCGGCGATGCTCGGGCTGATCGGCGGCCGGGTCATTCCCTTTTTTACCCAGCGCGGCGTCGGTCGGGTCGAGGCCTTCGCGCCCATCGTCTGGCTCGACCGGGCGCTGCTGATCGGCGCGCCGCTGGTGGCCATCCTCTACGCGGCTGGCCTGGGGCTGACAGCGTCGCTGCCGGTCGGCGTGCTCTTCGCCCTGCTCGGTATTGGCCACCTTGTGCGGCTGGCGCGCTGGCAGGACAAGCGCCTGTGGCGGGTACCGCTGCTCTGGTCGTTGCACCTGGCCTATGCCTGGCTGGCAGTCGCCTGCCTGGGCATGGCGGCGTGGAATTTCGGCTGGGTCGCCAGCCCAAGCCCCGCTACCCACGCGCTGAATGTCGGTGCCATGGGCGGGCTGATCCTGGCGATGATCGCGCGGGTCAGCCTGGGCCACACCGGCCGGCCGCTGCAGCCGCCGAGGGCGATGATCGCGGCCTTCATCCTGCTGCAGCTGGGGACGCTGGCGCGGGTGCTGCTGGTGGAGTTCTGGCCTGTCGGCAGCCTGCACCTGGCGGCCACCTGCTGGGCTATCGCCTTCGGCCTGTTCGTCATCTTCTACGCGCCGATGCTCTGCCGCACTCGTGCGGACGGGCATCCCGGCTGAGGAGCCCGCATGAGCTACGCGATCCTGTTGATCCTGCACCTGGCGGCGGCGGTCGCCTTCATCGGCACCCTGTTCTATCAGGTGGTGATCTGGCGGGCGGCGACCAGCGAGCTAGCGGAGTCGTCACTGCAGGAGGTCAGTGCGCGCCTCAGTGCGGTGACGCGCAAGGTCCTGCACTGGGTGGTGCTGGTGCTCTACGGCGCCGGCATCGGTCTGGCCTGGCACTATCGCGGGGTACTCGCCGATCCGTTCGGCAGTCCCTTCGCCACGCTGTTGACGCTGAAGATCCTGCTGGCGTTGAGCATCGTCGGCCATTACCTGGCGATCGCCGTGCTGCTGCGCCGCGGCCGACTGACGGTGCGGCGCAACCGCCTGCTGCACCTGGCAGTGCTGCTGCAGATGCTGCTGATCATCGTGCTGGCCAAGGGCATGTTTCACTTCTCCTAGTGAGCCAGCGCTGCGTGGGGTGGACGACGCTTCACCCGTCCACCATTTCCGCGTGCCGGTGGACAAGAACGGCGTTGTCCACCCTACGTCAGCGCCGCGGGCGCCATGCCGGCTTTCGTTCCGCCTCCGCCCGTAGGGTGGACGACGCTTCACCCGTCCACCATTTCCGCG
>NZ_QASN01000018.1 GCF_003052585.1 Pseudomonas mangrovi
AACACCTCGGCGCCGAAGTTGGCGTACTTGAAGTAGCCCAGGGTGGCCAGGTTGCCGGCCACCCCGATGATCAGCCAGCGAAAGGCGGTCTTCTTCCGGTCGGCATCGAGGCAGGCCTTGATGCGCATCCCGAACCAGTAGTTCCACATGGAAATGCCGACGAACAGCAGGAGGAAATCCGGCCGCCACCAGGCATAGAACATGTAGCTGCCGGCGACGATGACCAGCGAGCGCCACGCGGGCCGGGCCGCGTAGTACACCAGCAGGAACACCGGCAGGAACAGGAACAGGAAGACGTTGGAAGTGAAGATCATGCTGGCAATCCGTTGCTCAGTAAGTGGCCACGATACCGAACGAGACCTGATAGTCGTCGCCCGTGGGAACCGCGGATCCGGCGTTGAGATAGGCCGCGTTGATCAGCCCGTTGATGTTCAGGTGGCGGCCTTCGTGGGCCAGCGGAAACATCCGCCAGTAGTAGTTGACGTCGACCACCTGACCGATCGAGCGGCCGCCATCGAAAGTGCCGGCGCGGATCGCGTCACGCCGCTGGTCACGCGCCAACTGGCCGGTACGAACCGGTAGATCACCGTTGGCATTGCGCAGATGCAGGTCGCTCACGCGCAGGTCGAGGGCGCTGCGGGGTGTCGGCCGCAGCTCCAGCGAGGCGCCGTAGTACTGCAGGTTGCGCAGGTTCAGGCGGATGAACGAGCTGACCAGGCGAGTGTTGTAGCTGCCCGGCGAGACGATCCGGTCGGACTGGATGCGGTTGAGGTAAAAACCATCATTCTCGTCTTCCGGCTCATCGGTAATGCCGGCGCGCAGGGCCACTCGCGGAGTCCATTGCAGGTGCTCGAAGCGCTTGCCCAGCTCGGCGACCAGCGCCGCGCCACTGGTGTTGTGGTCGCTGCGGTTCAACTGGTTGTCGATGGCATCGATACGGCCGTCGAGCATCGCCAGTTCGAGGTGGTAGTCACTCAATAGCGGGCTGAAGGTCAGATTCTCGCCACGCAGGAACAGGCCGGCACGCCAGCCGGTGAAGTCCTGCGGGTCGTCCGGGTCCTCGTCGCTGTGGTCGTTCTCGTAGAGCCCGCGGACACCGATCCACTGGTCGCTGTGCCAGCGCCAGGCGTACTCGCCCATGACGTAGAGGGTTTCTTCCTCGCGGTCACCGAGGCTGTTGACGTCACTGTTGTAGTTCCAGAACTTCTGCCCGACGGCGACGAAGCCGCGGGCGAAGGAGTCGTCGTAGCTCAGGCGCAGCGACTCGATGCTGTCGTCCCAGAACAGCCCGTAGCGGTCGCTGTAGGCCTGGCGGCCGAGCGAAACCGAGAAGCGCGGGTCGCCGCCGAGCAAGTTGCGGCGCAGGTAGAACTCGCGTGCTTCGGCGTAGAAGTGCTCGGGTCGCTCCTGCTCGGTGAAGTCCTGATTGTCGCTGGCCAGGCTGTTGCTGCTGTTGCCCGAGTCGTAGGTGAGGTTGGCGCGACCGAAGAACATCCACTGCGACCAGCGTTTCTCCGGCGAGTACCAGATGAAGGTCGGCTCGTAGGTGAAGCTGTGGAAGCTGTCGCGATCGTTGCCCAGGGCTGAGTCTTCGGGGCCGTAGCCGGCCTGGGCGGAAAACTTGTGCAGCAACTCGTGGCCGATCGGCTCGTAGCTGCCGCTACCGACGGTACGTGGTGCGGGAGAAGCCTGCAGCGCACCGCAGAGCAGTATGGAGAGGGTCAGCAGTCCGTAGCGCGGGGCATTCATGGCAGGGTCCTTGCCGTCAGTTGCTGGGAAATCCGCAGGCCTTCTTCGCGCTGCGCCGGTGTGCTCAAGCGCTCCAGCCTGCGCAGCAGACTTTCTGCCCGGCGCTCGCCGGCTTGCTTGGCGAAGTAGGCATGGGCGTAGGCCTTGGCAGGCTCGCGGCAGATGCCGCGGCCCTCGCTGTAGAGCTGGGCGATGCGGTAGTGAGCGGTCAGCGAACCCTGGTCGGCGAGGCGCTGGAGGATCTGCAGGGCGCGGGCCTGGTCCGGCTGGTCGAGACTGCCCTTGCTGTACAACCCGGCGAGCAGAATCTCGCCATCGTCATAGCCACTGGCGATCAGCTCCTGGATCAACTGGTGGGCGCCGTGCGGGTCGAGCGAGCTCCAGTTGTTCACCAGCTTGACCTGAGCCTGCGCGGCCTTGGCGCGCAAGGGCTCGAGCGGCTCGAGGCGGGCGGTGAGCTCGAGAACTTGCGCGTCGCTGTACTCGGTAGCCCAGGAGAGCATGTAGTTGATGCGCGAAATCATGGCCGGGGCGTAGTCGCGCGCAACCGCTGCTTCGATCCAGGTCTGGGCGTACTGCCGGCTGACACGATAGCGCTCGGCAAGCGCCTGTTCCTGGCGGATCTCCCCGTCATTCAGGTCGCGTTCGATGCGCAGCTGCTGCAATGGCAAGGTCGCCTGCTCGTTTTCCGCCTGGGCGATGGTTTCCAGCAACTCGCCAAGCGGGTGCAGGATCTGCTCCGGTAGTTGCTCGCGCTCTGCTTCCAGGCGCTGGGCGAAGGCGTGGAACAGGCTGTCGCGCCGGTCACCGAGGAAGGTGTAGTAGCGCTCGATGGCCCGCGGATCGTTGCGTATGGCCAGCTCGTACCAGCGCACGGCCTCCTCGCGATCGCCACGGCGTGCCGCGTCCACCGCCCGATACAGCTCGCTGCCGCACAGCTCGATGCAGGAGCGCTGGTAGAGCGTCAACAGGCGTTCGACCTGCTCGTTCTTGAACAGCTGCGGATAGACCAGAAAGGTCTCCAGTGCCGCTTCCAAGGTGTAGGGGTCGCGCTCGAGCGGGATCGCCATCAGCGCCGTGCGGACGTACGCCTGATGTTCGGCCTGGCGCTGAGGCAGCCGATCGAGCAGGCGACTCAGCGAGGTCAGTGCACGAATCTCGCCGCGGCCCTGGGCAAAGGCACGTTGGTAGAGGTCGATGGCCTCGTCGGTCTTACGCGGATCGCTGGCGATTAGGTTGCCCAGCAGATGCATCGAGGCCCGGTCGCCGCGCTCGGCCAGCCGGCGCAGATCCGCCTCCACCGGCGCGCGACTGTCGAGGAACAGGGCGTGGCGAACCTGGGCAAGACCCATGTCGGCCAGCGCCACGCCGCTGGTCATGGCCAGCAGGCTGAGGATGCAGAGCGAACGAAGCGGCATGACGGTCCCTGTCAGTTGCGCACGCCGGGCGTGCTGAGGAACAGGTCGACGGCGACCGGTTTCTGGTACGAGGACAGCGGCAGCGGCTGATCCGGCTGGATCTTCAGCTGCAGCAGGCCGGTCTCGTTGTCGGCATGTGCGTCGATGATGCTGCCGCCGATGCTTTCATCGATGCCGAACACGTTCATGCGGATCGAGGACAGCTCGCGAATGTCATTCAGCTTGCCGAAGGGCACGCTGGCGGTGACGTACAGCGGGCGGTCCTTGGGCAGCAGGTGCACCAGCGGCTGCTGGTGATAGGCGAAGCTGTCCAGGCGCTGGCCGGGGAAGTACAGATCGCAGTCGCAGGGGCTGGAGATCACGGTCTCGATCAGGGCGCGGCCGAGCACCATCTGCAGATCCTGCTGCGACAGGTTGGACAGGGCGCCGATATCGGCAGGAGTGTTCAGGCGCGAGGCCAGCTGCGAGGAAACCGTGGCGATGGGCTCGCCCCGGCTGACGCTGGTCTGCCCCTCGGCGATGCTGTACTTCAGGTAGCCGTTGTCCGGCATGCTAATGACGTAGGCATCGGCGCTGACCTGCGCCTGCGCCGCCGGGATGTGGAACAGCATCATGTAGGTCTTGTAGACGATGAAGACCAGCGCCAGCAGGCCCAGGCAGACGAACAGCAGGGTGCCCGCCGCGGCCTGCAGGCGCTGACGCAGGCTGCGTACATGATCGGTCTTCTGCTTGCGGCTCTTGATGTAGCTTTCACGCTGCATCACGTTGACCAGGCCGCTGATGTCGACGATTTCGCCGGACATGTACGCGGACATCAGGTAGCGCAGGATGTCGCGCTTCTTCGGGTCGAGGTCGACGAACTCGGCGCCGACCACGCTCTCCCGCTGGGAGACCACCTTCAGACGGGTGTCGATGGTCAGGTCGATGGCGTTCAGGTTCAGGAACAGGGTCGCGTCGTAGAGGCCGCCGACCGCCAGCGGGCTGTCGCAGTCGAGCCCCATTCCGCCCAGGGACAGGTCCTTGATCTCGCATTCCAGCGCCTTGCCGTTGCTGTCGGTCAGGGTGACCCGGGCCGGGATGCGGGTACGGACGAACTGGCGCTCGTCGATGGATTCGTGCACCACGTTTGCCGAGGATGGAGTGGCCGTTGTCATGTGTGGTTCGCCTGTAGGTTATCGAAGGGAAAGATCGAGCAGGATCGAAATGACGCCGAAGAAGATGGCGAACGAGGACAGCAACATGGCCTTTGACGACCATCGGTTCAGCCAGGCATCCCAGCCGGCATGCGCGGCCAGGGTGGTCTTCTGACGGGTCCAGCTCTGCTGGTCCATATGGAACATCGAGTACACCTTCATCACTGAGCCCAGGATCTGGTTGTAATAGAGAACGAATGGATAGACCGGGCTGACCGGATGCCGGCTGAAGACGAGCAGCGCAGACACCAGGGTGCGCGACAGCAGCACCCAGAACAGGTACACCCAGAGGTACTCGATACCGAAGAACAACGCCGCGGTCAGCGAGGCGCTGAGCCCGAACAGGCAGGTCCACATCGATACGCGCTGGTCGTAGAGCACGTACATGGTGAAGAAGCCCAGGCGGTGCAGTCCCAGCAGGCTGGTGGCGCGGAAGTTCTGCCGCAGCGAGTTGCCGTACCAGCGGTACATCAGCTGGCGGCTGGCGCGGAAGAAGTTGTTGTCTGGCGGATGCTCCACCGTCAGGGTGTGGCTGTCCGGCACGTAGAAGGTGTCCCAGCCGGCGCGCATCAGGCTGAACCAGGAAGACTTGTCGTCGCCGGTGAGGAACTGGAAGCGGCCGAGGCGCCAGTGTTCGAGGTAATCGGCCTCGACGTCGCGGATGAACTCCGGGTTGGTCATCACCGAGGCACGGAAGAACGACAGCCGCCCGGTGAGCGTCAGTACGCGCTCGCTCAGTGCCATCGAGCACATGTTGATGTGCCGCTGGGCGAAACGCATGCTGTGCCAGTGGCGGATCAGCGGGCTGCCCTCCACCTCGCAGAACTCGTTGGTGGTCAGGCCGCCGACGCCCGGCAGCAGGGCGAACAGCTTGACCGCGCGCTCGACGCAATGCGGCAGCAGCATGGTGTCGCCGTCGACCACGCCGACCACCGCATCCTCCAGCGGCATCTTGCGTGACAGCGCGCGAAAGGCATGCGCCAGGCCGTCGCGCTTGCCGGTGCCGCGGGCGCGTACGACCACCAGCTGGATGTCATCGCGGTCGTGGATCTCGTCCTGCATGATCTCCTTGATGAAGCGCTCGTCGGCCTTCTCCACCAGCGAGACGATCACCGTGCAGGGCACCGGCAGGCGCTGTACTTCCTGGAACACCGAGCGGTAGACCTTGAGGGTGGTGTGGGTCGGGATGCGGAAACTGGTGACCACCATGAACATGTGCGACGGCAATGCGGCGTCGCCCATGGCCTCCACCTGCTCGCGCATGCGCGGAAACTTCCAGTGCAGGAAGTACATGCCGCGCAGGTAGTGGATGGTCGCATTGCTGTAACGCCAGGCGCCGAGCGCGCCGATCAGCAGGATGAACTTCTGGTGCGACGGGTCCAGCAGGTTCGGATTGACCAGCAGAGTCATCAGCGCCAGCAGGCCGAGCAGGCACAGCCAGCCGACGCACGTGTCGAGCACGGTGGATATACGGGCCTTGCTTGCGGCGGCGTCTGCGCGCATTGCTTCTTCCCTGAAAGGGATCGTGCCGGCGTTGCGGCGGACGATCCCTGTGGCGGAACCATGGCCGGCGCGGGGCCGGCCTCCTTGTCAGTCTTCGTTCAGTGCGACCCGGCCGTAGACGTCTTCCAGGCGCTCGATGTCGTCCTCGCCCAGGTAGCCACCGGACTGCACCTCGATCAGCTGCAGCGGAATCTTGCCGGGGTTGCTCAGGCGGTGAACCGCTGTCATCGGGATGAAGGTCGACTGGTTCTCCGTGAGCAGGAAGGTCTTCTCGTCACGGGTGACCTGGGCGGTGCCGGACACCACGATCCAGTGCTCGGCGCGATGGTGGTGCATCTGCAGCGAGAGACTGGCACCGGGGTTGACGGTGATGTGCTTGACCTGGAAGCGCTCACCGACATGCACCGACTCGTAGATGCCCCACGGTCGCGAGACGTGGCAGTGCTGCTTGGTTTCGGTGCGTTCGAGCTGGTTGAGCTGATCGACCAGCTGCTTCACTTCCTGCGAGCGTTCGCGCGGGGCGACCAGCAGGGCATCGCGGGTTTCCACCACCACGGTGTCCTGCATGCCGAGCACGGTGACCAGCTTGCCGCTGCTATGCACCAGGCAGTTGTGGCTGTCGCGGACCAGGGCATCGCCGCGCAGGGCGTTGCCGTTGCCGTCCTTGTCCGAGGATTCCCACAGCGATTGCCAGGAACCGATGTCGTTCCATTGCGAATCGAGTGGCACCACGCAGGCCTTTTCGGTGCGCTCCATCACGGCGTAGTCGATCGAATTTTCCGGGCAGCAGGCGAAGGTCTCGGCGTCGATCCTGACGAAGGCCAGGTCCTCGCAGCTCTTTTCCAGGGCCAGCTGGCAGGTGTCGTAGATGTCCGGCTCGTGGGTCTGCAGCTCGCTGAGGAACTGGCTGGCGCGAAACAGGAACATACCGCTGTTCCAGTAATAGTCGCCGCTGTCGACGAAGCTCTGCGCCCGGGCCAGCTCCGGCTTCTCGATGAACTGCTGGACCGGCAGCACGTTCTGCGGCAGGCCTGCGTCGCGGGCCGCGGCGCGGATGTAGCCGTAGCCGGTTTCCGGCCGGGTCGGCTTGATGCCGAACAGGGCCATGTGTCCGTTCTCGGCAGCACGCTTGGCGGCGGCCACGGCTCGGTCGAGAACATCGCCCTCTTCCAGCAGGTGATCCGCCGGCAGCACCAGCAGTAGCTCGTCGCGACCCTCGCGCAGCAGTCGTAGCGCCGCCATGGCCACCGCCGCAGCGGTGTTGCGGCCGAATGGCTCGAGCAGAATACTGTCGGCCAGCTGGCGCACGCCGGCCAGCTGTTCGCTGACCAGGAAGCGATGCTCCTCGTTGCAGACCACGATGGGCGCGGCGGTACCGAGGCGCGCCAGGCGCAGAAGGGTCTGCTGGAACATGCTCTTCTCGCCGGTCAGCGCGAGGAACTGCTTGGGAAACTGCTTGCGCGAAAGGGGCCACAGTCGCGAACCGCTGCCACCCGACAAAATTACCGGAACTATCATCGTCACACCGTCCTGTTGTGTGTTGGTGAGGTATTACCAGCAGATGCCGGTGTACTGCGATTCGCTCTGGATCTGGTTGAAGCCGACCAGGTCGATGACCTGCTTGTCCGGGCCAAGGCCGCGAATGGCCTCGGCAAATGCCGGGTCGTTGTTGCCCAGCACTATCACCTCGGCGTGCTCCAGCACCTGCTCGAGATCCTTGAGCAGCAGCGAGGTGAGGTGCGGGATGTGTGCTTCGATGTACTGCTTGTTGGCGCCGAATACGCGGGCATATTCGACGTTGCGGTCGAATATCTTGAGGTCGTATCCCTTGCCGATCAGCGTCTCTGCCAGCTCGACCAGCGGGCTCTCGCGCAGATCATCGGTGCCGGCCTTGAACGCCAGGCCGAGCAGGCCGACCTTGCGACTGCCGCTGGCCGCGACCATCTCGTAGGCGCGGTTCACCTGTGCCTGATTGCTCTGCATCAGCGAGCCGATCAGCGGCGCCTCGACGTCCCATTGGCTGGCGCGATAGGCGAGGGCGCGCACGTCCTTGGGCAGGCAGGAGCCGCCGAAGGCGAAGCCGGGGCGCATGTAGTAGGCGGAAAGGTTCAGCTTGTGATCCTGGCAGACCACGTCCATCACCTCCCGGCCGTCGACGCCGGCGGCCTTGGCGATGTTGCCGATCTCGTTGGCGAAGGTGACCTTGGCCGCATGCCAGACATTGCAGGTGTACTTGATCAGTTCAGCGACTTCCACCGACTTGCGGATGATCGGCGCGTCGAGGTCGCTGTAGAGCTCCTGCAGCAGATCGCCGGAGGTCTGGTCGAGCGCGCCTATGACCGTCATCGCCGGGAAGTCGTAATCCTTGATCGCGGTGCTTTCGCGCAGGAACTCGGGATTGGTGGCGACGCCGAAATCGACACCGGCACGCTTGCCCGAGGTTTCTTCGAGACAGGGGATCACCAGCTTGCGAATGGTCCCGGGCAGGATTGTGCTACGGATGACGATGGTGTGGCGGCTGCTCTTGTGGCGCAGCTGGGCGCCGATCTGGCGGCATACCGACTCGACGTAGCTGAGGTCGAGGTCGCCGTTTTTCCTGCTCGGCGTACCGACGCAGATGAAGGAAAGGTCGGTCTGTTCGATCGCCTCGGCCACGTCGGTGGTGCCGCGGATTCGGCCACTGCTCACACCGGCGCCGAGCAGTGCTTCGAGGCCGGGCTCGACGATGGGCGACTTGCCCGCGCTGATCAGGTCGATCTTGGTCTGTGCGACATCCACACCGACGATGTCGTGCCCGCGCTGGGAGAGACAACCGACGCAAACCGCGCCCACATAACCAAGGCCGAAAATACTAATTCTCATGATGCGTCCAATTCGCTGAGTTAACTCGATCCGAGAGAAACTATGGCCCACCGTTCAATACGGGCGGCAGGTACAACGGAGTTTTAAAAAAGTTCAGGCGGGAGGGTGTTGATTGCGGTGTTTTCTAGTTTTGTGGGACGGAATTCTCATTACTGTGGAGGTCGAAGTCAACTTTCAGGAGGGGCGGGTTCCATTGAGAACTTTGCAAGAAGACTTCAAGTTCGAGGTTAAAGTGACGCCTGTTTTTTGTCGTTTGAAAGTGGCTTAATTAGCGGAGTGGCCGGACTGTCGGGCTCTGCGGATAGTTTGGGCAAAGTTGATGCCGGTTTGATGGCGTCTATTAATTGTCATATGCGGCGCCCCTTTGTTTTCTTATTACTTATCTGGCCGTTCGGTTGGGATTTACGCTGGGTCTGCTATGCCGCGCCAGATAGGCCTCCGGTATATGCGCTCATATTTTGTTACATATGTTTCGCTTGGCTTGACGGATTACGTCGCTAATTCGGGCCAAGTTGCTACCGCGCATGGCATTGCCCTCCATCTGCAGATGCATTTTCCTCGCCTGGCGTTGTCAACTGGGCCAATGGGTTCTCGACTTCACCCTTTGAGCGTGGGCGGGTAAGGATCTGGCGGGAGGGTTCTCGATGACAGTCTCGAACTGGATATTCCTGGCGACAGCGGCGGCTCTGCTGCTGATGTCCTGGCGTTCGCTACGGCCGCCGCTGCGCCATGGCTTCTATCGTCTGTTCGGCTTCCAGGCGATCAATGCGCTGGCCTGGTTGAGTTATCCGGCCTGGCGACTGCCGACCGAGCATCCCTTGCAGCTGCTGTCGGGGCTTTTGTTGCTGTGTTCGCTCTACCTGGTCGTGCATGGCCTGTATCTGCTGGTGCGCCGGGGTGGGCGCAATGAACAGCGCCGAGATCCCGGTAATTTCGCCTTCGAGAACACGGCCAGGCTGGTCGATGAGGGCCTCTACGGCTACATCCGCCATCCGATGTACGCCTCTCTGCTGTTCCTGCTCTGGGGCTTCTATCTGAAAGCGCCGGGCGTGGTCACGACGCTGCTGGTCGTGGGAGGCAGCCTGGCGCTGTTCAAGGCAGCGCGGGTCGAGGAGTGGGAGAATCTGCGTACCTTCGGCCGCGTCTATCGCGCCTATATCCGCCGCACGCGGATGTTCATCCCCTACCTGTTCTAGCTTCCGCTGCGGCGACGCCAGATGCCCGATGTTGGCAGCGGGCGTTGCCAGGCGTAGGCCCATTGCCTGATGACGCGGTGGCGGGTCGAACCCAGTAGCGTTGCAGGGCTATCTAGGGCTGACGCTCGTAGGCGCCCAGGTCGCAGACCGCCACCCCGTCACCATTGCCATCCTGCGGTCTGGGGACCTTGCGCTGGTCGGTGGCGCTGCAGCTGCCGATCCCGGCGTCGATGGCCGGACTGCCCTCCAGGAGCGGGTGCAGCGCCGGTGCGCCGGGCTGTTCGGTGAGCGGCCCGAGTATCTGGGTGAAGGTGCTGGCGTCATCGATCGGCAGATCCGCCGCGCAGCCGTAGCCGTCCTGGCCCAGCAGCATGCCGCGGGCTCTGAACACTCCCCCGGCACCGTTGCGACAGTTGGCGATGCGATTGGGACCTTCGTCGCGAATCTCGACGTTGCCGGCGACGATGCTGTTGCGCACGCTCATGCGGCCCAGGTTGTGCAGTGCCACCAGGCCGAAGTTGTCGGCAATGGTGACGTTGACCAGCAAGGCTTCGCTGTTGGTGTTGTTGCGGCTACCGGGGATGCCGTTGGCGAAGGTGCCCAGGCTGTAGTAGCCCCAGGTGCCGCTCAGGGTGCTGTTGCTCAGCTGGATGGTGCCGCCCTCGGCGTTGAGAATGGCCGTTCCGGTACCGTACTCACCGCCCTTGTTGCGGAAAAAGGTGCTGCGGGCGACATCGGCGATCCCCTCGTTGTAGAGCGCGCCGCCGCGTCCGCTATCGGTCTCGTCATAGCTGATGTTGCCGGTGAAGCCGCTGTTGCGGATCCGCAGCCATGGTTGTAGATGGCGCCGCCCTGACCGTAGCCCGTGGCACCGTAGGTGCTGTTGTCGCTGAAGCGCGAGGCGCTGATGTCGAGCCGGTTGAAGTTGGCGATGGCACCTCCGGCGCCCATCTCGCCGAACATTTCGTTGTTCTCCAGTGCTACCTGATCAAGCACAAGGCTGCCGCGGTTGCGGATGGCGCCGCCGAAGTCGGAGGTGCGGCCGTTGCGCAGGGTCAGCCGCTCCAGACGCAGGCGGGTGGCGACATGCACATCGAACAGGCGGCTGTTGTTCTCGGCATCGATGATGGTCCTGTCCTGCCCGGTGCCGACGATCACCAGGTCGTTGTAGCGGATGTCCAGATCACCATTGAGGTTGGCATCTTCTTCGACGATCACGAAGCCCTCGCGCAGCGGCGCGAGGCTCAGGCGGTAGCTTCCCGCTGGCAGCAGGATGCGGTCTTCGCCAACCGTGGCGTTGGCTTGCTGGATGGCCTCGCGCAGCGAACAGTCGGCGTTGCACACGCCATCGTTGCCGTCTTCGGTCTTGGTGACCTGGATGTCGGCGGCGAGTGCGGCCGAGCAGGCGAATCCGGTGAGCAGGGCGAGAGTCAGATGGCCGGGCATGGGCAAGTCCTCCTGGCGTGAGCGATAGGCGTCCGCGGCGGAGAAAGCCCTGCTTCCGTGGGCGGTTCTGGCTCTAGGCAGACCGGGCGCAGCCGCCGCGATTCAGCGCGGCCTGACCGTCGGCAGCCGGCTCAGTCGTCCCACCGGCCCGGTGCGTAGGAGAACACCGGTAACGACAGCGACCAGCGGATCGCCGCCAGGCGCAGGGCCAGCCCGGCGCTGAAGGAGGCGAGCAGATTGATGTCGTGATCCACACCCAGCTCCATCAGGCCCAGATAGAGCAGCGCCACCAGCAGCGATACGCTGGCGTAGAGCTCGTGCAGCAGCACCATGGGCGTGCGGTTGCAGAGAATGTCACGCAGGATGCCGCCGAAGATGCCGGTGGTGATGCCGGCCATCACCACCACCGGGGTGTCGTACTCCAGGCGCAGGGCAACGTCGCAGCCGATGACGGTGAAGGCGACCAGCCCCATCGCATCGAGAATCAGGAACAGCGTGTGCAGGTGGTGGATGAAGCGCGCGACCAGCATGGTGAACAGCCCGGCGCCGATGGTCAGATAGATGTAGCTGGGATGCTGGGTCCAGGATACCGGGTAGTTGCCCAGCAGCATGTCGCGCACCGTACCGCCACCCAGAGCGGTGACGAAGGCGATCAGGCTGACGCCGAACAGGTCCATGTTGCGCCGCCCGGCGGCGAGCGCCCCGGACATGGCTTCGGCGGTAATGGCGATCAGATAGATGTAGAGCAGCACACAGGATCTCCTGCGTTATGTGCCTCTCCCTCTGTCCGGTTTACCTGAGAGTTTGCGCGGCCTGGGCCGCTTGCCCCTTCGGTGGACCGCCTCGACGGGCGATCTCTCTCCAGTTGGCGTCAATGGAATCCGCAGTTTCTGGGCCTGAGCGATTATGGGAGTTTGCGCCTTCGGCGGAGCCGGCCATGGCCGGTTCACTCTCCTGCGGGACGGCGAGTATACGCCAGCAAGAGAGTGACCGGGGCTCTCGTGCGTCGCTCCAGCGGGGCTCATTCCCCCGCTCGCGGCAAGCGATTGACGGGTGGATGGCTGGTGCCATCCACCTACCTGCTCAGGAACCCGAGCCGCAATCCAGCGTTCCCGCCGCCTCCTGGGTCCCACCGCCGCCGATGCGAACTTCAACGAAGCACGGGCGGCTGACGGTGGCGTCCATCACCGAGCTCTGCGCCGGCAGCAGGTCACCGGCCAGGACCGTCTGACGTCCGGCGCGGGTCTTGAACTGGTTGTTGCCCAGCACCAGGCGGCCGACGCCTTCGCTCTTGACCATCGACATGCCGATAGCGGAAAAGCGGTTGCCGACCACCACAGCGCGCCCTTCGCCTGCTGCCGCGTTGCGCAGGTAGAGGCCGTACTCGGGGCTGTTGCCGATGCTGTTGCCGCTGATCAGCAACTGGCCGAACACATCGGCATCGATGCCGGTGCGGCCCGAGTTGGAAATCAGGTTGTCGGCCAGCAACACCAGGCTGCCGGCGCCCAGCTGGCGCAGCTGGATGCCGTTGCTGCCGTTGTTGCCGAAGGTATTGTTGTTGGCCACCAGCACGCCTTCGAAGTGGCTGGTCTCGAGCCCCGACTTGGCTGTGCCGAGCACGCTGTTGCGGCGCAGCGCGCTGTGACCCTGGCCGCGGACCCGGAAGCCGCTGTTGGTGCGCACGCCGTCGACATGGTTGTCAGTCAGGGTCGCGCGGCTGTCGAGGATGTCGACCGCATACAGCTGCAGGTCGAGGAACTGCGAATCCTCGATCACCGCCAGCGACTGGCGCAGCTCGATACCGTTGGCCATGTCGCTGAAGCGGCTCTTGCTCACCAGCAGGCGCGCCGGAGCGACCCCCGGACCCTGCTGGTCGCTGCGGCCGGTGGTCAGCCCCCTCGAGAGGTGGCTGTTATGTCCCAGGCGAGTGAGGGTCGAGCCTTCGATCAGCGTGGTGCTACCGGCCCAGGCCATGACGAAGGAGCGGTAGGCGTTCTCGTCGCTGGCGTTGTCGCCGCTCCAGCTTTCCAGGTGCGCGTTGTTGAGTACCAAGCGGCCCTGGTTGATGAGCGCAGCACCCGAGTGCGAGTTCAGGTACAACCGGCTGCCGTCCAGACGCAGCTCCGCGTTGGGTGCGATCAGCAGTGGATAGCTGAGCAGATAGCCGTCCTTGTGGCTACGCAGAACCTGCGCGTTGCCGACCGCGGTCACCAGTTGTTCCAGTGTGATGCTGCCACCGCGCACTTCGAGGATGCGTGGGTGCTGCGCCTGGTAGTTGGCGATCTGGCGGAACAGGTCGCTATTCTTGACGAAGGGCTCGAATGGCCAGCTGCCGGCCTGCGACGAGAACATGGTTTCCAACCGTGCCGACGCCCGTCCGGACGGGCCCTGGCCGCGCAGTTCGGCGGCGCCGGTCAGGCTCGCGCTGCTGGCCAGCAGCTGGTCGATCTCGCTCCGGTGAGAGTCACCGGAAACGGCGCCGATCCAGGGTTGCTGCAGGCCTTGCACCGCAACCGCTTCGGCTGCCGCGGGGGCGCAGGCCAACCCGCCGCTGATGCCGGCGAGCAGAGTCAGGACCTGCCAGGAAGGAAAAGCGCGCATGAAACACCTCACAGGTTCAGGTTTGGATAGAGTGGGCCGAGCCGGCCGCCTATCTGGCTGTAGTTGTCGACCTTGCCGCGTTCCTTCTCGAACAGCTTGCGCGCCCAGACGTGGTCGGGGAAACGATTGAGGAACGGCAGCAGCCAGATCATCTTGTGCGTCGGCACATCGGCCTGGCGGCCCTGCAGCTCGGGGATGCTCTCGGGTTCGAGCACCGCACGGGCGGCGAAGGTGGCCAGTGCCTTGTAGCTGGCTTCATCCTCGGCGGAGAGCGGCTGACCGTTGGCGTAGGACGCCTCGACCAGCAGCGCGATCGGCACCAGGGCGTAGTGGGTGTACTCGGCGCCGAGCTTGCCGCGTGCCACCTCGATCTGGTGGTAGGCGTAGTCGCCCTGGCGCGCTTTGGTCAGGCGGCCGAGCGCCTCCTGCACATAGCGGGTGCCCCAGTCCACGTACGCCTGCTGGTCGATCAGCATGCCGGTCGAGGTCACTGCCCAGGCAGCCCAGTAGTCGTGGTTGTTGAAGTAGCGGAAGTTGTTGCGCCGGCGTGGTTCGTACTCCTCGATCACGATCTGCGCCAGGTCGTTCAGCCACTTCTGCTGGATCGCGCTCAGCTGCAGGCGGTTGCCGGTCTGCGCCTGGGTCTTGAGCAGCGAGGAAGAGATCGCCGCCAGTGCCCACTTGCGCGCGGCGACGCCGGTCTTGCTGGCGTCGCGACTTTCGATTGCGCCTGCCTTTGCCCATACGGTCAGCCATTGATCGAGGCAGGCCAGCGCGCGCGCCGCCTTCTGCGGATCATTGGTGCTGGTGGCACGCTCGCCGTACTTCACGACCTGCTTGATGTAGTCGTTGATCTGCCCACGAACTTCCTTGGTCTGACGGGAGACGGCGCGTTGAGTCGACTTGCTGGCGTCGGTCTGCACGTATTTGCTTTCGACCTGCAGCGGACCGGTGTAGGGCTCGATCACCTTGTCCGCGCAGCCCAGCTCGCGGTAGTCCGGAATTTGCAGGGCGACCGCGCTGATCTCCGGCTGCCAGATCGAGACAGTCGCGGCTGCCCCGCTGGCGTGCAGGGCGAGAGCCAGGGCGACCCCGCCAAGCGTCAGGCTTTTCATAGGCATACCTGGGTTTCGACGTTGACCGCGGACTTGATCTCTTCGGTCGGCTCCATGAACACCGAAAGCAGGTTGGCGCCCTGGAATTTCGCGTCACGGCTGAACTCGAGGTAGTACTGGCCACCGTCGACGATGGCATCGCGGCGGAACCATATCTTGTCGCGCTCGCCGTTGTCGTAGTAGGTGATGATGTAGAAGTGCTTGAGGTTCTTGTCGCTGATCTTCAGGCTCAGGAAGCCGTCCCTTAGCCTGCTCAGGTCCTTGCGATTGGCGCCGGCATTGCTGAGCAGCTCGATGCGCTGGTGCGGCGAAAGGCTTGGCACCTTTACCGTCGAGCTGGCCTTGACCATGTCCGGCTTGGCCTTGCAGCCGCCGTTGATCGCCGGGATCAGCTGGCGATAGGTGATGGGCGTATCCAGCGGATAGTTGGCCGGCAGTTCCCAGATGATCATCTTTGGCGGGGCCTTGAAGTCATAGTCCGGGGACAGCAGGAACTGGGTCAGCGAGCCGTCCTGACCGGCGCCTGGGAGCGCAAAGTTGAGCAGGTCGACGCTCAGGTACTCCTTGATGAAGCCATCGAAGTTGTACTGCTTGGTCTCGTCCTCGCGCGACGCGGAGTTGGAGGTACCAACCATCACCACTTCGGTGACGGTTTCGTCGTCGAACAGCGCGGATGCATCGCTGTCGGCCGGAATCGTCTCGTGGCCGCGCATGTACTGGATGCCGTAGTTGTTGCCGCAGATATGCGCAAGGCCCAGGTTCAGGGTGCCGTCCTTGTAGAGCATTATCCCCGGGCTGGTGACGTAGCTCTTCTTGGTCAGCTCGGCATAGAACGGCTGGCGCATGATCTCGTCGGCGGTGATCCGCGCGGTGATCTGCGAACCGGTCGGTGTCCAGTGGTGGTCGCGGCGGAAGAAGTAGTCCGCCGGCGGGTTCTCCACCATCGGCATGATGTCCGGCACGATCGCGCCACTGCGACGCATCTGCTCGAGGAAGGCGCGCAAGCTGGCACTCGACTTGGCGTAGTCGAAGCCATGCATCTTGTCCGGGTAGAGCTTGTCGCGGTGCATCAGCCCGCGGGTCGGCTGTACCGCAACCACCACATGGGTACCCTTGGCCTTGAAGGTGTCCATCAGGCGCTTGAATTCGGGCTCCATGTGTTTCGGAATGCCGAACTGGTTGGTCAGATCGACGCCCGAGCGGAACAGCCAGTTGTCCTTGCCCGGGGTGATTTCGGCGAGCAGCTTCATCCTGCCCTCGGCGTACTGCGCGGGGTCGGAGAGCTGCGGGCAAATCAGGCACTCAAGATCAACACAAGGGGCCTTCTTGCCGTCCTCGGCGAATGCCGGGGCCATCAGCCCCGAGAGCGCGAGCGTCAGTGCCGCGCCTTGCTGCAATAGTCTCTTCATACGTGAAGGCTTCTCGTCCTGGATGAGCGCCCCCGCGGCGCGGGGGCGGTATGACGCATCAGGTCGCTTAGAGGATCGGATCGACCGCGTTCGGTACTGCGATGGTGCGCAGCTTGCCGCCCTGGTCGATCAGCACGTAGCTGTAAGAGCGGCCCTTCTTCAGGAACTGCTCGTCAAACCCTACTACCTTGCTGTCGCCGGCGTAGGCGGCCAGGGTGATCTTGATCTCGTTCACCAGGCGGTTGCCGGTCTCGTTCTTGCCCAGCTCATCGACGAGCGCGTGCTTGCCGTCAGCAGTCTTCAGCGCGACCTTCTTGTCGCTCAGGTTGTAGAACGACACTAGCGCCTTGCGCGGATCGTTGACGTACTTGTCGTCCAGCTTGATCAGCGTCTTGCCGTCAAAAACGAAGGTGGTGGCAGTGTCGGCGACCAGGTCGTACTCACCGGAAACCGAGTTCACGTTGATCTTGGTCTTGCCAGCCGGGGTGAACATGTAGCCACCGAGCTGGCCAGCGGTAACCTTCTGGGTAGCGGTCTTGCCGCTAACCTTCACGTCGGCGCCCGTGCCGGTCAGGTTGAGGACGCGCAGGAAGGCCGAGTTGGCCGGTGCGACGGCATCGTACAGATCGGCGTTGGCCTGGGTCTGTGCCACCAGCGCGAGGCTGGCGAAGAGCGAGAAGAACATGCGGTAGGCAAGGTTTTTCATGGTGGCGTTCATCCTTCTTAGGGTGGTCAGAGTTGATCGTTGAGGGCGGTTTGCCAGCTTTTCGAATTCGGCCGCTGTGCGAGCACGGTGCGGACCGGGAACTCCCAGATGACCTGGGTGATTTCTGTGTTGGTCAGGTATTCGCTGTTCATGAACTCGTCCATCGCGTGAAACGGGCCCCGGCCTTCGACGGCGATGGTGAGCAGATCGTTCTGCAGTGCTTCGCGCAGGAAGCCGGCGAAGTTCCAGTCCTCGATCTTGGTGTAGCTGGTGCCGACCAGCATGATCGACTGGCTCTGGTCGCCGAAGAGGTCGTCGGCGCTGCGTTCGGCGTCGTCGGCGAGGGTCTCGTAGACCGGCACCACCGAGGACTCGGCGAACAGCTCGGGGTCGAGCCAGGCGCCGAACTGGATGAAGTTCATCAGATCGCTCTTGAGCGGCTTCTCGCTGACCACGCGTGACTGGA
Organism: Pseudomonas mangrovi; assembly: GCF_003052585.1. GTDB lineage: Bacteria > Pseudomonadota > Gammaproteobacteria > Pseudomonadales > Pseudomonadaceae > Aquipseudomonas > Aquipseudomonas mangrovi. The sequence goes on from NZ_QASN01000018.1 coordinate 17,665, forward strand.
AGGCGGTGCTGCCGAC
>NZ_QASN01000019.1 GCF_003052585.1 Pseudomonas mangrovi
GACTCCGAGACAACCTCAGGATCAAACCACCTCCTGAAGCCCGGCGCATTCTACTCGAATCCGCCACCAGCGCAACCTTTATTTTCTTCTAAGCTCTTGTTTTACAAAGGCTTTTCCGAACGAGTCACGCTGGAAGTGGTGCGCATTATAGGCCTGCGATTCTCAGCGTCAACAGCTATTTGGCACTTTTGTTGAAACTTTTCTTCAGCCCCTGGATGAGCCGCCTGAGCGGCGCTCGCTCCAACAACAGCAAAGCCCCTGCGAAGGCGTAAAGACTCCATTCGCCAACGTCTGCACGAACCACCCATAGATAGTGCAGCAGCACCAGCACAAGGACTGGATAGACAAGACGGTGCAGCAGTCGCCATCGCGAACCCAGGCGGCGGATGCTGTAACGATTCGATGTCAGCGCCAGCAGCGCCAGCCCGAAAAAGGCCAGCGCACCGACCAGAACGTAAGGGCGCTCCACCAGCTCCTGGGGCAGCGCACTCAGGTCCATTCCCAGAATGAAGAAGAGGTAGGCCAGCAGGTGAAGCAGGCCATAGAAGAACGACCACAGCCCGAGTTGACGTCTTATCGCCAACCACCCCACCCATCCGGTCAGTCTGCGAAGAGAAGATACCGCCAGCGCCACCAATAATAAGACCAGCGCGCCATGGGCGAATCTGATCAGCAGCACCTTGCCGGGATCCGGCGCCAGCGTCCCGTAAACCGCCTGCGCTATCCAGACGGGCAGCGGCGCAAGCGCGAGCAGAAATACCGCCGCTCTGAAACCAGGAAACGGCATTCAGTAATCCCTGCGCAGATCAATTCCCGAATAGAGAGACGCGACCTCTTCCGCATATCCGTTGAACAGCTGCGTCGGGCGCACATTCGGCTTAAACAGGCTGTTTGGCAGACGCCGCTCCCTGGCCTGCGACCAGCGCGGATGGCTGACTGCCGGATTGACGTTGGCGTAGAACCCATACTCCTCAGGCGCCATCGTCTGCCAGGTAGTTGCCGGGCGGTCACGAACGAAGCTGATGCGGATGATCGACTTGATGCTCTTGAAGCCATACTTCCACGGCACCACCAACCGCAGCGGCGCACCGTTCTGATTGGGCAGCGAGCGGCCATACATACCGACAGCGAGTATCGTCAGCGGATGCATGGCCTCGTCCAGTCGAAGTCCTTCTATATAAGGCCACGCGATCAACCCGAGCTCCGAACGTACGCCACGCATCTGCTCGCGCCGCACCAAAGTCTCGAATTGGAGGTAGCGAGCGTGGCCACTGGGCTCTACTCGCCGAATCAGTTCAGCCAGAGGAAAGCCGATCCAGGGAATCACCATCGACCAACCTTCGACGCAACGCAGCCGGTAAATGCGCTCCTGCAGTGTCACTTGGGAGAGAAGATCCTCAAGCGAGTAGCGGCCAGGTCGAGCAACCTCGCCGTCTATCTCCACCGACCATGGATCGGTGACCAGCTCACCAGCATGACGGGAAGGATCCTGCTTGCTGGAACCGAACTCGTAGAAGTTGTTGTAGTGGGTCGCATCGAAAAACGGTGTGACCTCCTCTCCTGACGGGAGCTCCACCGCAGGGACTGCGGCCAGTCGCGACTCTAGAAATGGCGGCACGGACTCGGGCGACGGAACATCCGCAAAGCGCTCATCAGCGCGAGCCGGCAATGCTAGCGCACCACTCAAAGAGCCAGCAGCAAGCGCAGCCAATACGCTGCGGCGAGAAAGGTAGACCGCCTCTGGGGTCACCTCGGACTCAGCGGCGGATGACACCTTAGGCACCTTGATGAGCATGCAGATCCTCCGCCTTCATTTGCGCGAAAGCCCTGTCTTCCAGGGCTTTCAATAATCAGATCATTCCACCTGCTTGCGTCGACGCAACTGCAGGAGGTACTGAACCGGGCCGGATACCGCGTAGACCAGGAAGATCAGTAGCAGCACCCTTGGCGGATCGCTGAAGACAACCGCAAAGACCAGCACCACGGCCAGGATCGCAACGAAAGGTACGCGCCCTTTCAGATCCAGGTCCTTGAAGCTGTAGTACTTGATATTGCTGACCATCAGCATGCCTGCCGCAGCAACCAGCATAGCCACGACGAAGGACATGTTCGAGCCCTTGATGCCGAAGTCGCTAAAGGCCCACACGGTCCCCGCGACCACGCCTGCCGCCGCCGGACTAGCGAGCCCGATAAACCATTTCTTGTCGACCTTGCCGATCTGCGTATTGAAGCGCGCCAGGCGCAATGCCGCGCCTGCAACATAGATGAAGGCCACCATCCAGCCGACCTTGCCCAGACTGCCCAGCGCCCACTCGAAGGCGAGCAGCGCCGGCGCCATGCCGAAGGCCACCATGTCGGACAATGAGTCGTACTCGGCGCCGAAGGCACTCTGGGTATTGGTCAGCCGCGCTACCCGACCATCCAGACCGTCAAGCACCATCGCAACGAACACCGCCGCCGCCGCAACATAGTAGTTGCCGTTCATGGCGTTGATGATCGAGTAGAAGCCGGCGAACAGATTCGCCGTGGTGAACAGATTGGGCAGTAGATAGATGCCACGATGACGAACCTTGCGACCCTCGGCGTCTCGCCCTTCCTCGATGTGCTCATCGATGGGCAAGAGGCTTTCCGGTGCAGATTCGCTGCTGGAGTCTTCTGGACGTTCGCTCATTTGCAATACCTTGCGCGCGTTTACGGATGGGACAGGTCCTTGCGCCTTGGGTTCGGACCAAGTGACCGGCTTTATACCAGATGCCTGGAGCAGAACGAAAAAACGCGGCCATGGCCGCGTTTTTTCCTCGTCACCAAGCGATCAGTTCTTGGCCTTGTCGACGATCTTGTTGGCGGCGATCCAGGGCATCATCGCGCGCAGCTTCTCGCCAACCACTTCGATGCCGTGTGCCGCGTTGTTGCGACGATAGGCAGTCATCGACGGGTAGTTGTGCGCGCCTTCGGCGATGAACATCTTCGCGTACTCGCCGTTCTGGATGCGCTTGAGTGCGTTGCGCATGGCCGCACGGGACTCGGCATTGATGACTTCCGGGCCGGTCACGTACTCACCGTACTCGGCGTTGTTGGAAATCGAGTAGTTCATGTTGGCGATGCCGCCTTCGAACATCAGGTCGACGATCAGCTTCAGTTCGTGCAGACACTCGAAGTAGGCCATCTCCGGCGCGTAGCCAGCTTCTACCAGAGTGTCGAAACCGGCCTTGACCAGTTCGACGCAACCACCACAGAGGACAGCCTGCTCGCCGAACAGGTCGGTTTCGGTCTCGTCCTTGAAGGTTGTTTCGATGATCCCGGTACGGCCACCGCCGACGCCACAGGCGTAGGACAAGGCAACGTTCTTGGCATTGCCCGAAGCGTCCTGATAGATCGCAACCAGGTCAGGAATGCCGCCGCCCTTGACGAACTCGGAGCGCACGGTGTGACCCGGAGCCTTGGGTGCAATCATGATCACGTCCAGATCGGCGCGCGGCACGACCTGGTTGTAGTGGATGGCGAAACCGTGGGCGAACGCCAGGGTGGCGCCCTTCTTCAGGTTCGGCTCGACTTCTTCCTTGTACAACTTGGACTGAAACTCGTCGGGAGTCAGGATCATGACCAGATCGGCCGCAGCGACGGCGCTCTTCACGTCGGTGACTTTCAGACCGTGGGCTTCGGCTTTGGCGACGGTAGCCGAACCAGCACGCAGACCGACAGTGACGTCGACACCGGAATCCTTCAGGTTGCAGGCATGCGCATGGCCCTGCGAACCGTAGCCGATGATGGCGACTTTCTTGCCCTGGATGATGGAAAGGTCGCAGTCTTTGTCGTAATACACTTTCATGAACGGTTCCTCGTTTCTCCGGCCTGCTCGGCCGATCATTAAAGGGGTCAGATGCTCAGCACTTTGTCGCCACGGGCAATGCCGGTGACGCCACTGCGGACGGTCTCCAGAATCGACGTGGTGCCGATCGCCTGGATGAAGCTGTCCAGTTTCTCACTCGTTCCTGCCAGCTGGATGGTGTAGACGCTACTGGTGACGTCGACGATCTGGCCGCGGAAGATGTCGGTCGTACGCTTGATCTCGGCGCGCTGGGCGCCGGTTGCCTTGACCTTGACCAACAGCAGCTCGCGCTCGATGTGCGCGCTCTCCGACAGATCGACCAGCTTCACCACCTCGATCAGCTTGTTGAGGTTCTTGGTGATCTGCTCGATCACCTCGTCATGCCCGATGGTGGTCAGGGTCAGGCGCGACAGCGTCGGATCCTCGGTCGGCGCCACGGTAAGGCTTTCGATGTTGTAGTTGCGCTGCGAGAACAGACCCACCACGCGAGACAGCGAGCCCGGTTCGTTTTCCATCAACAGGGAAATGATATGACGCATGATCAGGTCCGCTCCGTCTTGCTCAGCCACATGTCGCGCATTGCGCCATCACGGATCTGCATCGGGTAAACGTGCTCGCTGGTATCGACCGCGATATCGAGGAACACCAGGCGATCCTTGAGGGCAAAGGCTTCCTCGAGCTTTGGCTTGAGGTCCTTGAGCTCGGTGATGCGCATACCGACGTGACCATAGGCCTCGGCCAGCTTGACGAAGTCCGGCAGAGACTCCATGTAGGAATGCGAGTAGCGACTGCTGTACTGCATGTCCTGCCACTGGCGAACCATGCCCAGCGCACCGTTGTTCAGGTTGATGATCTTCACCGGCAGGTCGTACTGCAGGCAGGTCGACAGCTCCTGGATATTCATCTGGATGCTGCCTTCACCGGTAACGCAGGCGACGTCCGCCTCAGGGAAGTTCAGCTTCACGCCCATCGCCGCCGGCAGACCGAAACCCATGGTGCCCAGGCCGCCGGAGTTGATCCAGCGATTGGGCTTGTCGAAGCGGTAGTACTGCGCCGCGAACATCTGGTGCTGGCCCACGTCGGAGCTGACATAGGCGTCGCCACGAGTCACTTCGCACAGCGCCTCGACGACGGCCTGCGGCTTGATGATGCTGCCGTCACCCTCGTTGTAGGGGAACAGGCGGCCACTGCCACGCCACTCCTCGATCTGCTTCCACCAACTTGCCACCACTTCCTTGTTCGGTGCCTGGCCGATCTCCTTGAGGATCGCCACCATTTCGGTCAGCACGCTATCCACCGGACCGACGATGGGAATGTCCGCCTTGATGGTCTTGGAGATGGACGCCGGATCGACATCGACATGGATGATCTTGGCGTTCGGGCAGAACTTGGCCGCCCCATTGATCACGCGGTCATCGAAGCGCGCCCCAACGGCGAGAATCACGTCCGCATGGTGCATGGTCAGGTTGGCCGTGTAGCTGCCGTGCATGCCGAGCATGCCGACGAACTGGCGATCCGAGCCCGGATAGCAGCCAAGACCCATCAGGGTATTGGTCACCGGCAGGTTGAGCGACTTCGCAAGCTCGGTGAGCTGCGCCGAAGCGCCACCCAGAATCACGCCACCGCCGGCATAAAGCACAGGACGCTTAGCCGCGAGCAGCATCTCGACGGCCTTGCGGATCTGGCCGGAATGACCGCGGGCAGCCGGGCTATAGGAGCGCAGCTTGACCTTCTTCGGGTAGACGTATTCGAACTTCTCCGCCGGGTTGGTCATGTCCTTGGGAATATCCACCACAACCGGCCCCGGACGACCGGATTCAGCGATGTAGAAAGCCTTCTTCATCACCTCAGGGATTTCCGACGGATGCTTGATCATGAAGCTGTGCTTCACGATCGGCCGGGAGATGCCGATCATGTCGGTCTCCTGGAAAGCATCGGTCCCGACCATGGTACTCGGCACCTGGCCGGAAATGACCACCATCGGGATGGAATCCATGTAGGCGGTGGCGATACCGGTGATGGCATTGGTCGCGCCGGGACCGGAGGTCACCAGAACGACACCTGCCTTGCCGGTCGCACGGGCATAGCCGTCCGCCATATGGGTTGCGGCCTGCTCATGACGCACCAGGATGTGCGTGACTTCCTTTTCCTTGAACAGGGCATCGTAGATGTGCAGCAGGGCACCGCCCGGGTACCCATAGATATACTTAACGCCTTCGTCACGCAGGAAGCGGACGACCATCTCAGCGCCGGACAAGAGTTCCACGTTTTTCACCTCTAGAACGCCAGAAAACCACCCCTCGCGGGCGGCTCGATTCAGGTTTACTGCCAAGCAGAGCATGAGCGACGGTGGTCGCCGACTACGTCAGCTACTACTGAGCAAGCATCGGGAGCACCCAGAGTGTTGCGGGGATCTCCCACCCAGCGCGAGGTAACGCGTTGCGGGTGTAACAGGTCGACGCGGGTTTGCGCCTCATGATCTACCGAGAAGGCATGCTTCTGGCAGCCTTACTACAGCGAACGGCGAATTGTTCGGATTAGAGGCCGGCAAGTCAAGTCGCCAGAGAGCCTTTCTGGCGCTGTGACGAGCCTTGCATGTCATTTCGGTGCTTTTGGTTATAGTAACCGTCATCTTTCCGCACTAACGAAGGAACTCGTATGCGCCGCCTCATCCTCAGTAGCAGTCTGTTGCTCGCCCTCGCCGCTCCGGCAATGGCTGGGTCGATCTACAAGTGGGTCGATGCCCAGGGGGTTACTCACTTCGGCACCCAGCCTCCGCAAGGGGTGCAGGCCGAGCGCATCAACCCGGTCATTTCACAGCCCTCCACTCCACCTCAGCGATCCCAGCCAGCGCAAGACAAAGGCGACCAGGAAAAACAGAAGGAAGTCGAAACGGACGTGAAAGCCAAGATTGCAGCGGACCAGGAAGCACTGGAGAGCTATTGCCTGCAGGTCCGGACCAACCTCGTTCAGTTGCAGAACAATCCCCGCGTGCGGATCGAGGAAGAAGGCGAGTTGCGCCGTCTTTCAGAAGAAGAGCGTCAGGCGAAAATCGAAGAAGCGCAGAAAGCCATCAGCGAGAACTGCGACTGACCCCAGGCAGTCTAAAGCGAGCGCCTAGCATGCGCCGCGAGCAACCGGTCGAAATCCTGCAGCGCGCGCATCACGCCGACTAGCGAGTCGGCGCGCGTCGCCCAGACGACTTCGGCCATCTCGGTCACACCGGATGCACTGGGCAGCGGCAAGTTCTTCTCCAGCAACACCTTCATTCGCGGCAACAGTACCCATTGCAGCCACTGCTCGAACGTCAAGGTGTCGATGCAGAATGGCTGCTCGCTTGCCAGGGCCTGAGGCGAGGGCGGCTCGCTGGACCAGAGACCCGCCACTCGCAACGCCCGCTCGATGGCGAGCAGGTGGTCGGCAAGTTCCGCCATCAGCCCCACATCGGTCACAGGCTAACCCGCGCATTCTGGCGCGCCTGGGCTGCACCTGCTGCATCCCCCATTCGCTCGCGGGATTGTGCAATCAGGTCCCACAGGCTCGCCTGCAGCGCCGGACGACCCGCCGCATAGCTCAGACCGCGGCGCGCAAACTGCTCGGCCTGGACCGCATCGCCCTGGGCCAATCGCACTTCCGCCAAGCGATAGAGCACCTGCGGCTCACGGGGTGCAATCCGCTGCGCCCGCTCAAGACTCGACGAAGCCCCGTTCAGGTCTCCTCCCGCCTGCTGCTGCTGCGCGGCGGTCAGCAATGCCAGCACTGGGCCGTCCAGTTGCTCGTCTGCGGCAAGCCCGCCGCTGGGAATGCCGCTGGGCGACTGGGAAATGACTGGAGTGTCATAGCTGGGCTGCGGCGCCTGGGGAGAGTCTGCCGACCAGACCTGCAAAGGCGATCCGGCCGATTGCTGCGGCACCATCACCACCACCGCGTCACCCGCGGACGGCTCGGTCACCGGCTGGGCCCCGTAGGACTGACCGGACGTCGCACGGGTGTAATCCGCGTCGCGCTCCAGCTCGGAGGCACTACCCGAAGCCTCCACCACGGGAATGGATCCACGCTGTACGGTCGCACAGCCTCCAAGCGCGACCACGCAGAGCAATGCAGGAACCGTCAATTTCATATATCGCACCCTTTGCTAGCCGTTGATCAAAGATCCGCTAAAAATCATGTAATGCGGCCATGACTCCAACGCCGGCCTGATCGGCCGACGCAGTCCTGCCACAGCGGACAACTAAAGCTTCGCGCAGCCCTACCAGAGCCTTAGTCGAGCCAGCCGCGCACCCAGTCCATCACCCCGCCGGCCTCCTGGCCACCGCAGGACACGCCCGGCGACGGCTGACTGCCGCGGATGTAGGGCATCTGCACCGCATTCGGGCAGCCCGCGTCGGAACCTTCGCCGGTGTAGGCATCCACCCAGGCAAGCGTAACGTTATCCGGCATCGGTGCTTCAAGTGACATCGGATCTGCCTGACGCATGAAGCTGGCCCACACCTGCAGCGCCCCGGAAGCGCCGGTGAGCGGCGTCGGTCCGTTGTCGTCCCGGCCAAGCCAGACCACCGCGAGCAGGTCCTGGCTGAAACCTGCGAACCAGCTATCGCGCGAGTCATTGCTGGTTCCGGTCTTGCCTGCCACGTTCAGCCTCGCAGGCAACTGCCCGTAGACCGAGCGGCCGGTACCCTCACGCATGACACGCTGCATTGCTTCCTGCACCAGATAGATGGCCCCCGGATCAAAGCGCTGCTGGATCTGGAAGGGATAGCGCTTGAGCGGCTCTCCCTCTGCGGTCAGCACGCTGCGAATCCCGCGCAAGGGAGTATTGAAGCCGCCATTGGCCAGCGTCTGGTACATCCCGGTGACCTGCATCGGGGTCATTCCGCCTGCGCCAAGCAGCATCGAGGGATAGGCGGGCCAGCTCTGTTCAACCCCGAGCCTCTCCACCGTCTTCAGTACCGTGGGAACCCCCAGATCCAGCCCCAGGCGCGCCGTGGACAGATTGTAGGAGCTGGCCAGCCCCTGATAGAGATAGATGGTGCCATGAGCCTTGCGATCATAGTTCTGCGGCTGCCAGACCTGTCCATCGCGCCCCTTGATCGATATCGGCTCATCCTCGAGCCAACTGGTCAGGGTGTACTGACTGGGCCTTTCCAGCGCGGCGAGATAAATGGCCGGCTTGATCAGCGAGCCGATTGGCCGCTGCGCATCCAGAGCCCGATTGAACCCGGCAAAGCGCGGCTGGCGACTGCCAACCAGCGCCTGAACCTCGCCGGTTTCCGGATTGCTGACGACCATCGCTGCCTGGACCTCGTCGACACCCTTGCGCCCGTCCAGACGCTTGAAGGTGTCGGCCAGAGCCGCTTCCGCCTTGAGCTGGATGATCGGATCGAAACTGGTGAAGATCCGCAGCCCCTCCTCGGTCAGGTCAGATTCCTGATAGTCCTGCCGCAGCTGCCGCTTGACCAGATCGAGGAAGGCCGGATAGGAGCTGTTGGCCAACGTGCCGCGGGCGGAAACCCCCAGCGGCTTCTGCTTCGCCGCGGTAGCCTGTTCGACACTGACGACGCCCTGCTCAGCCAGCAGATCCAGGATCAGGTTGCGGCGAGCCAGGGTCCGCTCGGGATGGCGTCGGGGATTGTAATAAGTAGGCCCCTTGACCATCCCCACCAGTAGTGCCACCTGATCGAGCTGCAACTCGGCAAGCGGCTGATTGAAGAAATATTGCGACGCCAGACCGAAGCCATGTACGGCCCGCTGGCCGTCCTGACCGAGAAAGACTTCGTTCAGATAGGCCTCAAGGATGTCCTCCTTTTCGTAATGCAGTTCCAGCAGTACCGCCATCATTGCTTCGGTGAGCTTGCGGCTGAGGGTCCGCTCGCTGGTCAGGTAGAAGTTCTTCACCAACTGCTGCGTCAGGGTACTGCCGCCCTGACGCATCTGTCCGGCGGTAGCGTTCACCCATATGGCCCGCGCGATCGACTTGGGCGATACACCCAGGTGACTGAAGAAATCCCTGTCCTCGACCGCGACCAGCGTTTCAACCAGATAGGGCGGCACCTGATCCAGCTTGATCAGAATCCGATCCTCGTTGTGCGCCGGATAGAGCCCGCCGATCAGCAGGGGTTCCATTCGCGCAACCGCAAGACTCCCGCCACCGGCCTGATCGAGGCCTACCACATGGTTGCCGGAGAAACGCACACGTACGCGCTGAGCTCGCTCCGGCCCTTCATAGAACTGGAAGCCGCGCGTATGCAGCTCGACGGTATTGCCTGCCACCGCTGCGACGCCCGGCCCGGCGACATTGCTTTCGCGCCGGTAGCCCAGCGCATCCAGCTCCCTGAGGAAGTCATCCCGGGCGAGCTTCTGGCCGACGAACAGCTCCAGCGGCCGCGCATAGACCTTCGCAGGAACTGTCCAGCGCTTGCCGGAAAACTTCTCCTGCACGACAGCGTCGAGATAGACGGCGAAGCCGGCCAGGACCACCAGACCAACGAGCGAGAGTTTGAGCGCCCAGCCGAACAGCCAACGCAGGCGGCCAGGGTGGCGTTTCTTACGGGAACGGGAAGTGCGGGATCGAGTCATGGCGGCGGATTATACGCACTTTGTCTGTACCGGGCAGGAAGCCACCGCGGTTTGCAGGGGCGGTCACAGCCGCCATAATGCGCGCCAAATCCGACTGTTGAACTGAAGGACAGCCCGTGAGCCAAACCCTGATCGCCGCGCTGCAGAACCCCGCCCTCTACCCTCATCCGGTAGAGACTTTCGAGGTCATCGAGACGCACATTTCCTGGGTCATCCTGACCGGCCCCTTCGCCTACAAGATCAAGAAGCCGGTGGACTTCGGTTTCCTCAATTTCACCACACTGGATGCACGCAAGCACTTCTGCGAGGAGGAGCTGCGACTCAACCAGCGACTTACCGACAACCTGTACCTTGATGTCATACCGGTCACCGGTAGCGAAGCCGAACCCCAGCTTGCCGGCGAGGGCTCCCCCGTCGAATATCTGCTGAAGATGCGCCAGTTCCCGCAGGGGCAACTGCTGGACAAGGTCCAGGCTCGTGGCGAACTGACAGCACAGCACATTGACGCGCTTGCCGAACAGATTGCGCGCTTTCACCAGGCCACTCCGCCAGTGGAAAAGAACCATCCGCTGTGCTCGGCAGAATCGATCGTCGCGCCGCTGCGGCAGAACTTCGAGCAGATTCGCCCGCTGCTGAGCGACAAGGCCGACCTGCTCCAGCTCGACGCTCTGGAAGCCTGGACCGAGAGCAGCTTCACTCGCCTGGAGCCACTGCTGACCGCCCGTGCAGGCAATGGATCGATCCGCGAATGCCACGGAGACATCCACCTGGGCAATGCCACCTTGCTGGACGGCAAGGTGGTTCTGTTCGATTGCATCGAGTTCAACGAGCCCTTCCGGCTGATCGACATTGCCTCGGACGCAGCCTTTCTGGCCATGGACCTGGAAGACCGCGGCCTGCGCCCGCTGGCGCGGCGCTTCATCAACGGCTGGCTCGAAGCCACCGGTGACTACCAGGCCCTGGATCTGCTCAACCTCTACAAATCGTACCGCGCGCTGGTAAGGGCGAAAGTCAGCCTGTTCCGCCTGGGCCAGGAACAGGACCCGGTACAGCGCGCGGTGATCCTGCGTCAGTACCGCCGCTACGCCAATCTGGCGGAAGGCTACAGCGGTATTCCTTCGCGTTTTCTGTTCGTCACCCATGGCGTGTCTGCCGTCGGCAAGAGCCAGGTCGCCATGCGTCTTGTCGAAGCCTTCGGCGCCATTCGCCTGCGCTCGGACGTGGAGCGCAAGCGTCTGCATGCCAGCACGGGCGCGCAGACCGCCGCCGTCGGGGCAGGCATCTACGACGAGCAGGCCACGCAAGCCACCTACCAGCGACTCCACCAACTGGCGGATCAGGCCCTGCACGCGGGCTTTCCGGTGGTCATCGACGCAACCTACCTGAGGGGCGCACAGCGCAAGGCTGCCTGGCAGATCGCCGAAGAGACCGGCGTGCCTTTTCTCATCCTTGACTGCCAGGCGCCAGAGCAAGTCATTGCCGGCTGGCTTGAGCTACGCCGGAAGGAAGGCAGCGACCCCTCCGACGCGACCCTGGAAGTGATCCAGGCGCAGCAGGCGTCGCGCGAAGCGCTGGATGCGACGGAGCAGAGCCTGAGCAAGCGGGTGGACACCAACGATGCCGCCAGTCTGGACTCTCTGGTGGAGCAGATCCGGCAGCGCCTGCCGGGCATTTGAGGACCCTCGCGGCAGATATTCGCAGGCGCTCTATACTTCCGCCAGGCAATCACTGGAAGGCGCCCGATGACTCAGCCGCACCAACTGGAAAGTCCCCTCTATCGTCTGCTGCGCAGTGAAGACATCACCACATTCAACTCGCAGCGGATTTCCTACCCCAGCGTCGACATGCGCGAAGGCGATTTTCGCGGGCTCGACCTTCGCAACCTGGATGCCAAAGGGGTCGACTTTCGCGACGCCTACTTCCGCGGGGCAGATCTGCGCGGCGTGGATCTGCGCAACGCCCTGCTCGAAGGCGCCAGCCTGGCTCATGCACAGATCTCCGGGACCTTCTTCCCCTTCGAGCTCGATCCGGATGAAATTCTGATGTCGGTGAATTTCGGCACGCGCCTGCGCTACCGAGTCACCCGGTGACGGAGGTCGCAAGCCTGTTCGGCGAACGGGCCGGTGCATACGCCGAGTTCCGCCCCGACTATCCGACGGAGCTGTTCGACTGGCTGACCGCAAACTGCGCCGAGCACCAACGGGCGCTGGATATCGCATGCGGGTCTGGCCAAGCGAGCGTGCCGCTGGGCGCTCGCTTCGCCGAAGTACTGTCCTGCGACACCAGCCTGCCGCTGCTGAGCGCCGGCCACTTCCCGCCACGGGCTCAGCGCATCGTCTGCGATGCCCGGCAGTTGCCGCTGACGGATGACTGCCTTGATCTGATCGTCGTCGCCCAGGCGCTGCACTGGTTCGCCGGCTCAGACTTCTTCAGCGAAGTCAGTCGAACCCTGCGTCCAGGCGGACTGTTCTGCGCCTGGTGCTATGGGCTGGCGCAGATCAGCCCGCGGATCGACGAACTGACCACCTACCTGCATAGCTCGCTGGTCGCTGCCTACTGGCCCAGCGGCCGCGCCAGCGTCGATCTTGGCTATAGCGACATCGTGCTGCCGCTGCCGCCGTTGCCAGCCCCGCCACAGCAGATCCGGCTAAGCTGGTCTCTGAGCCAGCTTCTGGGCTATCTGGGCACCTGGTCCGCCGTGCGCACCTGCGAGAAGCTCACCGGGTGCAATCCGCTCGAATCGCTGCGCGCCGAGCTGACAAGCGCCTGGGGCGATGCGGAGCAGCCCCGCGACATCTGCTGGAAGCTTCACGTCATCGCCGGGCGCAATCAATGAAGAAGTCTTCGCCAAGCCAGCAACGCAGCAGGCCTGCCGCAGAGGAACAGCTGCAGACCCTGCGCAACCTCGGGCGCACCTCAGCACAATGGTTGCACGCCGCAGGCATCCGGGATGAGCGCACTCTGCGCGAGCTGGGTGCCGTGCAGGCGTTTCGCAACGTACGCGCACGCGGCTTCCGCCCTTCGCTCGTCCTCTTGTATGCCATAGAAGGTGCGCTGCTGGACGTACACTGGAATCAGCTTTCCATCACCCACAAGACCCGACTGCGCGAGCTCCTCGAGGCCGCCGACGACGACAACATGCCTTAGCTCACAACCTGTCGCGGCGGGGGATTTACGAGACGCCGAAGGCCGCCTATTGTTTGCTGAACGCCTGAGCGTTCCAGCCAGTTCAAGGAAACACACCGTATGTACCTACTCGGGGAGCAACCGGCCTACGCCGACCAGCTGATGAACCGCCTGCAAGGCATCCCGGCCCAGCTCCTGGAAGGACTCGAGCCCGCCGGCCCACTGCTTACCTTTGATCAGATCGACGATCTCTCGCAGATGGTGCCAAGCAACCAACTCTTCCTGATAAAAGACGGGCTGCTGCACGCACAGGTCGATGACCGTCCTCTCTTCTATCTCCAGGAAGGAGATCTGGTCGGACTTCGCCAGGGCCTTGAGCTACCCAGCTGGCGTTACAGCAGCGACGAACCGGTAAGCCTGCAGCCCTACGCACGTAGCGACGCCTTCAAGCACATACACGCCAGCGAGGAACGTCAGGAGCTGTTCACCCAGTACCTGATCGGCCACACCGCACTGCTCTCGGACGCCCTGGCGCGACTAAAGCAACCCGAGATCCGGCCTGCCACCGGCTTCCAGCACTTTGCCGCCGGCGAAGAACTGATCCATCAGCACGATGAAGCGGACCACGTCTTCGTCATCATCGAAGGCCATGCCGAGGCCTATGTCGATGGGCACAAGGTCGGCGATGTGCAGAAGGACGAGATCTTTGGCGCCATGGCGGTGTTCACCCGCGAGAAGCGCAGCGCCACGGTGATCGCCAGCGAGCCCTGCACGGTCATGGTCATTCCGAAGGAGCAGTTCCTCAGCCTGATGCAGAGCAATCCGCGCATCGCCCACAGCCTGATAGAAAGCATGGCGCGACGGATTGATCTGATGAACAAGGAGATCACGCAGCTGCGTCTGAGCAAAGACTGAATGCCCTGAACACCTCGTTTGCCGCTTCGACCCGCCTCAAGGCGGGTTTTTTCTGCCCGCTCGCTAGCGGAGTGGCCTCGCACCACCAGAGCCGTGCGGCCGCGGATGATGACCGCTCATCGCCGAATCAACAAACCGAGAAAACAGGGTTGACTCTCAAATGATAATAGTTATTATTAGCACAGCTGATCGCGAGATCGGCGGGTAACCTGGAAGACCAGGCAGTGGACTTTCAGATTATCTCCTCATCAGGCTAAACACGGTTTTAGACCCGGCTCTGCCGGGTCTTTTTTTGTCTGCCGCTTTTGTTCGGCGGCGCCGCCAGGCAGAGAGTTTCAGGCCAGCAGCCTGCGAGATCATTGCATTGACCGCCTTGTGAGCCCCTGCGACGAAGACTCAGCTCTTGCTTCTGAACTGCGCGCAATAGTCCTGCTCGGCTGGTGCGGCGGTAAACCAGACATAGTCGGCCATGCTTGCGTCCACCGCGCTTCCTGCCGGCAACAGCAGAAGCACCCGGACCTGCGCGCGCGAGCCGAGATCCTGCAGGTGCAGCGGCACGCCGAGATCACGTCGCACGTGGAAGGCGCCGGCCAGCAGCATGCTTGGTTGCGGAGCACGCTGCAGCGCCTCAGCCATGCGCCGGTCGCGCTGCTGTTGTACCGCCAGCATCGCCGGCAGCCGATCGTCGCCGAGCATGCCGCAGTGCGACTCGCGAAGCTGCTCGATGAGCGTCTGGCGCACCCCTGGACGATTGCTTGCCGTGCCTTCGAGCACCGGCGGCGTGCGGAAGATCTCCAGCATCTCCTCGCGGTCGATATTGGCTGCCAGCAGCGGGTAGGGCTGTTCAAGCGCATAGGTGACCAGGCCGCCATACAGTTGCCACGGCCAGCCCTCCTTCCAGGCGAGCGACGCCTGCACCGAAGCGATCTCCTCACCCTCCGCCAGCAACTGGCGCGTCCGCGTCACGGCCGGCTGCTGCGCCGGCTCGAGCATTTCCAGCAGCAGGCTGCCCTGCGCCCGGCGCTGCTGCAGCGCCTGCAGAAGCCATAGCTGCAACGCGTGGTGATCACGGTTGTCGTGTTGTTCACCAACCAGGATCTGCTCCACCTCCGCCAGTGCATCGATCAGCTCGGCAGGCTGCAATGCCCGGCCACTGCGCAGATCGAGGATGACACCCAGTTGCGCATGATCGAGCCGCTCGCTGCCCTGCCATGGCGGCAGTGGTGGAAGACTCGCCTGACATCCGGAAAGGGCCAGCATGATCAGCAGTGCGCGAAACAGGTTCATCTGCCCTCCTCAGCGGTCGATGATCAGCGGGTGACCGAGGCCGGGATGAGTCTGCACCAGCACCTCGAGATCGAACACCTGCTTCAGGATTTCCGCCTGCAACACCTCGTGCGGCGTTCCGAACGCCCGCACGCAGCCGGATCTCAGCAACAGCAGGCGATCACAGTAACGCGCAGCCAGGTTGAGGTCATGCAGGATGACCAGCACCGCCACGCCGTCGGCCGCCAACTGGCGAACAGCCTGCAGCGTCAGGTGCTGATGCAGCGGATCGAGCATCGACACCGGCTCGTCCAGCAGCAGTACCTTGCCCGCCGCGCCAGGCCAGAGCTGGGCAAAGATGCGAGCGACGTGCACACGCTGACGCTCGCCGCCGGACAGCGTCAGGTAGCTGCGTCCTGCCAGGTGCTCGATGTCCGCTGCCTGCAGCGCACGACCGACGATACGGGCGTCTTCCTCGCTGCCGCTGGCGTGCGGCATGCGCCCCATCGCCACCACTTCCTCCACCCGGAAGGCGAAGTCCAGGCTCGAGCGTTGCGGTAGTACCGCCAGCCGCTGCGCCCGTTCGGTGCCGCGCCAGGCACGTAGCGCTCTCCCGGCCAGCGCCACACTGCCCGCCGCCAGCGGCAGCTCGCCGCAGAGGGCCGCCATCAAAGTGCTCTTGCCGGCGCCATTGGGGCCGAGCACACCGAGCACTTCACCGGCGCGAAGATCCAGATCGATATCATTCAGCACGGCCAAGCCCGCTCGGCGCAGCTGCAACCCTTCTGCTCGCAGCATCAGTGACGTCCCCTTAGCAGAAGAAACAGGAAGAAGGGCGCACCGATCAGCGCGGTCACGATACCAATGGGCAACTCCGCAGGCGCCAGTAGCAGCCGCGCCAGCAGATCCGCCAGTAGCAGCAGGCAGGCACCGGCCAGCCCGGCCGCAGGCAGCAGCAGACGGTGATCAGGCCCTACCAGTAGCCGCATCAGATGCGGCACCACCAGACCAATGAAACCGACCAGACCCGCTGCCGCCACCGCAGCGCCTACCCCCAGCGCCGTGCACA
Source organism: Pseudomonas mangrovi (assembly GCF_003052585.1). Taxonomy (GTDB): domain Bacteria; phylum Pseudomonadota; class Gammaproteobacteria; order Pseudomonadales; family Pseudomonadaceae; genus Aquipseudomonas; species Aquipseudomonas mangrovi. The sequence goes on from NZ_QASN01000019.1 coordinate 16,782, forward strand.
GCACCAGCTCGCGCTTCAGTCGCTGCACTTCGAATCCCAGGTGGCGCGCTTCTGACTCGCCAAGCAGCAGGGCATTGAGGGCCTTCGCCCGTCGCGGCAACCATAGACTGACCAGCAGCGTGACCAGCAGCAGCGGCCAGAGTCGCTCATAACTCGCGCCGTTGAGGCTGCCGAGATTCCAGAACGTCAGCTTGCGCAGCTCGGCGTCGTCAGCCAGATAGGTGAAGAAACCCACCGCCGCCGCCGCCAGGGCGGTGACGGCAATTCCCGCCAGCAGCATGGTCGCGACATGGGTCTGGCCTTCACGTCTACCGAGACGGTAGACCAGCGCCGTCGCCGCCAACCCGCCAAGAAAGGCGCAGAGCGACAGCAGGTAAGGCTCCAGCCCGCGCAGCGAATGTCCCAGGGCGACGCCGCCGACGATTGCCAACGCCGCCCCCAGCGCCGCGCCACTGGACACGCCAAGCAGGCCGGGGTCCGCCAGCGGATTGCGGAACAACCCCTGCATCGCCACCCCGCAGAGCGCCAGCACGGCGCCCACGCACAGACCCAGCAGCGTGCGCGGCAGGCGTATCTGTCCGAGTATCAGCAGCGCCTGGTCTGGCGGCCCGTCACCGCCCAGCCCGACCAGCCCAGGCAAGGCCGCAAGAACCTGACCGGCATCCAGGCTGACCGGCCCCAGCGCCAGCGAGAGCCAGATGCTCAGCAGCAGCAAGGCAACGAGCAGGCTCAGCAGCAGAGGTGAATTGGGCGGCGACTTCATGGGGCAGGCGTACATCGAATGGCCGGAGCAGGCGGCAGGATAAGAGGCCTGCGACGGCATCGCCAGTGCCCAGCGCGCCGAGCACCTGGTGCCGATGCCGCGACATCGGGATAATCGCCTCCCCCGCAGTTGTTCCGGGCAGGAGAAGCCGATGATCCGTCTATGTGCGTCCGACGAGCTGGCAGAGGGTTGCAGCCGCGGCTTCGCGCTGCCGGGCCGCTCGCTGCTGGCGGTGCGCAGGCACGGCCGCGCCTACGTCTACCTCAATCGCTGCCCGCATCGCGGTGTCCCGCTCGAGTGGCAACCCGACCGTTTCCTCGACGACAGCAACAGCCTGATCCAGTGCGCGACCCATGGTGCGCTGTTCCTGATCGAGAGCGGCGAGTGCGTCAGCGGGCCCTGCCCCGGTACGCAGCTGCAGGCGATCGAATGTCGCGAAGACGATCAGGGATTGTGGGCTGAGGCCTGAGCCTCAGAGCAGCAGATCGATACGCCGCGCCAGTCTGATCTCGCGCGACGACAGCTCGCCGGCGTAGGCGAGCATCTCCACGCCCGCGGCGGCGGCATCACGCAACGCGGCGGCATAGAGCGGGTCGATCTCCTCGGCAACCCGCACCGCCTCGATCCCCGAAAGGTTGACGCAATACAGCAGCACGGCCCTGACACCCTGCCGGGCCAGTGCCGCCAGCTCGCGCAGATGCCGGGCGCCACGCTCGGTGCGCGCGTCCGGAAAGGCAGCGATCGCCGTGCTCGCATAGCCCAGGGTTACGCTCTTGACCTCCAGATACAGCGGACCGTCCGGATAGTCGAGACAGAAATCCACCCGGCTGTTCTCGCTCCCGTAGCGCACCTCTCGGCGCAGCCCGGTGAAGCCTGCCAGTTCGCCGATCACCCCAAGCCGCAGCGCCTCCTCGACCAGCGGATTGGCGCGCGCGGTGTTGATGCAGGCAAGTCGCCCATGCGGCGTCTCGACCAGTTCCCAGGTGCCCGGCAGCTTGCGCCGCGGATCGCCGCTGCGGCTGAACCAGATACGCGCATCCGGCGTCATGCAGTTGAGCATCGAGCCGGTATTGGGACAGTGGATGCACAGTTCCCCACCGTCGAGCGTGCGCACATCGGCAAGGAAGCGCTTGTAGCGCCGCAGAAGGCGGCCTTCTTCAAGCGTCGGCAGGAACTCCATCAGCCTTGCCAGTCACGCAGGCCACGGGCGATGCGCTGCACCGCCTCCTCCAGCCTGTGCACGCTCTGGGTGTAGGCAAAGCGCACATGCTGCGCGGCACGGTAGTTGCCGAAATCCAGGCCCGGTGTGAAGGCAACGAACTCACGCTCGAGAAAATGCCGGCAGAACACCTGGGAGTCGCCACCGAAGGCCGAAATATCGGCGTACAGATAAAAAGCGCCCTCCGGCTCCACCTCGATGCGAAAGCCCAGCTCGCGCAGCGCCGGCAGCAGAAAGTCGCGACGGCGGGCGAACTCGGCGCGGCGCGCCTGGAGGATGTCCTCGGTCTGCGGCGTGAAGCAGGCCAGTGCCGCATGCTGGGAAAGGGTTGGCGCGCTGATATAGAGATTCTGTGCCAGCTTCTCCAGATCAGCCACTGCAGCTTCCGGGGCTACCAGCCAACCCAGGCGCCAGCCGGTCATGCCGAAATACTTGGAGAAACTGTTGAGGACGAAGGCCTCGTCATCCACCTCCAGCGCGCTGACCGCCTCGCAACCATAGGTCAGGCCCTGGTAGATCTCGTCCGCCACCAGATGCCCGCCACGGGCGTGCAGCGCACTTGTCAGGTCGGCCAGCTCGGTCCGACCGAGCAGGGTGCCGGTCGGATTGGCCGGCGAGGCCACCAGCGCACCGACGCTGGCGGCATTCCAGTGCTCGGCGACCAGCGCTGCGTCCAGCTGGTAGCGCTGCGCCGGCCCGACCGGCACCAGTTGCGCGGAGGCCTCGACCAGTCGCAGAAAATGCCGATTGCACGGATACCCCGGGTCGGCCAGCAGCCATTGCTTGCCGGGATCGACCAGCAGGCTGCTGGCCAGCAGCAAGGCACCCGAGCCCCCTGGAGTGATGAGGATGCGTTGCGGTTCTATGCTCAGACCGTGGCGCCGGGCGTAGTGGTCGGCGATCGCTTCGCGCAGGGCGGGCAGGCCCCGCGCCGGGGTGTAGCGGGTGTGGCCGGCTGCCAGCGCGGCCTGGCCAGCGGCGATGATCGGAGCGGCCGTGGCAAAGTCCGGTTCGCCGATCTCCAGGTGGATCACGTCCTTGCCAAGGGCCTGCAGTTGCTGGGCGCGTTCCAGCAGCGCCATGACATGAAAGGGTTCGATGTCACGGCTGCGTGCGCTGTAGGACATGGGTGTGAAGCCTGAGGAAATACCAAGGGAGCGCGATTCTAACCGGGTCGGCGCCACCCCTGCAGCAAGCAGGACAACCGGGAGTGGCATCCCCCCGGTCGATCTGGTAAGTTCGCCCGCTTGCAGCCGCAGGACCGACAGATAACGCCGGCAACGGATATTTCCTGCGCAGTGGATTAGAGAGAGAGGCGTTCATCCATGCCCAGCAAAGCAAAAGCAACAAGCCAACTGATCCGCGCTTTCGAGCCCTACAAGGAAAAGAAGGGCGAGGAGTACATGAGCGATGCGATGCGTGCTCACTTCACCGGCATCCTGCAGAAGTGGAAGCAGGAACTGATGGAAGAAGTCGACCGCACCGTGCACCACATGCAGGACGAAGCGGCAAACTTCCCGGACCCGGCGGATCGCGCCAGCCAGGAAGAGGAATTCAGCCTGGAACTGCGCGCCCGTGACCGGGAACGCAAGTTGATCAAGAAGATCGACGAAACCATCCAGCTGATCGAAGACAACGAATACGGCTGGTGTGATTCCTGTGGCGTAGAGATCGGCATCCGCCGCCTCGAAGCCCGCCCCACCGCCACGCTTTGCATTGATTGCAAGACGCTGGCGGAGATCAAGGAAAAGCAGATCGGTTCCTGAGCCGACGACGGGGCGCCACGGCGCCCCGTTTCATTTCCATCCATCCAATGCAGATCGCCAGGACCTCAGCGTCCGCTCCGGCAGCGACCATGCAACCGATACGCCCTCCCTACATCGGCCGCTTTGCCCCCACGCCCAGTGGCTACCTGCATTTCGGCTCGCTGGTCGCCGCGCTGGCTTCCTATCTCGACGCCCGACACGTCGGCGGTCGCTGGCTGCTGCGCATGGAAGACCTCGATCCGCCCCGCGAGATGCCCGGCGCGCAGGACACCATCCTGCGCTCACTGGAGAGCTACGGCCTGCACTGGGATGGCGAGGTACTGAAACAGAGCCAGCGCCATGCCGCCTACGCCGGCGTGCTCGAGCGCCTGCTGCAGCAAGGCCTGGCCTACGCATGCACCTGTTCGCGCAAGCAGCTTGAGGGCTGCGCCGGCATCTATCCGGGCACCTGTCGCGACGCCAACCACGCGACCGCGGACGCGGCAATCCGCCTGCGCGTGCCGAACCTCGAATACTGTTTCGAGGATCGGGTGCAGGGACGCTTCTGCCAGCATCTGCAGCGCGAGCTGGGCGATTTCGTCATCCGCCGCCGCGACGGTCTGTACGCCTATCAGCTGGCCGTGGTACTGGATGACGCCGCCCAGGGAATTACCGACGTGGTGCGCGGCGCCGACCTGCTCGACAACACCCCGCGCCAGCTCTATCTGCAGGAGCTGCTGGGGCTGTCGCACCCACGCTACCTGCACGTGCCGCTGATCATCCAGCCCGACGGGCACAAGCTCGGCAAGCGCTACCGTTCGCCGCCGCTGCCTCCCGAGCAGGCCTCGCCGCTGCTGGCCCGAGCCCTGCGCGCGCTGGGCCAGGCGCTACCCCAAGAGCTGGAGGGTGCCCTGCCGGCAGAGCTTCTCGAATGGGGCGTCGAACACTGGAATGCCTCGGCCATCCCGCGCAGCCGTACCCTGGCCGAGGCGCAATTGCGCTAGAGGCACGCTCAAGCTTCCCGCCGCGCCAGGTACGGGCGCCACTGTGGCCTAAGACTTGCCGCTTCCTTTACCATCGCCGCATCCTTCGACGGGCAACCCTATGTACATCTATCGACTGGTGCTGATCCTGGTGGTCGGCATCTACCTCTTTTCCCCGGCCATCATGGACTGGTGGATCGACGCCAATGGCGTCTGGTACCGGCCCTACCTGCTCTGGCTGATCCTGATCGTCGTCACCTTCATCCTCCAGAGCCAGCGCGATGCAGACGAGCTTTAACCTCAGCCACCTGATGCTGATCAGCGTCGCCTACCTGCTGATGCTGTTCGGTATCGCCTGGATCAGCGACCGCGGCCTCATTCCCCGTCGCATCGTCCGTCACCCGCTGATCTACACCCTTTCACTGGGCGTCTACGCCAGCGCCTGGGCGTTCTATGGCGCGGTCGGCCTGGCGCACCAGTACGGGTTCGGCTTCCTCTCCAGCTACATGGGCGTTTCCGGCGCATTCCTGCTGGCGCCGGTGCTGCTCTATCCGATCCTGCGCATCACCCGCACCTACCAGCTGTCCTCGCTGGCGGACCTGTTTGCCTTTCGCTTCCGCAGCACCTGGGCCGGCGCCCTGACCACGCTGTTCATGCTGATCGGTGTACTGCCGCTGCTGGCCCTGCAGATTCAGGCAGTGACCGACTCGATCAGCATTCTCACCCGCGACCCGCTGCAGGAGCGTGTCGCGCTGAGCTACTGCGCGCTGATCATGCTGTTCACCATCCTCTTCGGCGCGCGCCACATCGCCACCCGGGAAAAGCATGAAGGCCTGGTGTTCGCGATTGCCTTCGAGTCGATAGTCAAGCTGATCGCTCTGAGCATCATCGGTGTCTATGCGCTCTATGCGGTGTTTGGCGGCCTCGACGGCCTGGAGCTGTGGCTGCACCACAACCAGATGACCTTAAGCGACCTGCATACGCCGCTGCAGGAAGGCCCCTGGCGCACCCTGCTGCTGGTGTTCTTCGCCTCGGCCATCGTGATGCCGCACATGTATCACATGACCTTCACGGAAAACATCAACCCGCGCGCCATGGTCAGCGCCAGCTGGGGCTTGCCGCTGTATCTCCTGCTGATGAGCCTGTCGGTGCCGGTGATCCTGTGGGCCGGCCTGGAGCTGAAGGCCGCCACCAACCCCGAGTACTTCACGCTGGGGGTCGGCATGGCGGTGAACAGTGACTGGCTGTCGCTGGTGGCCTACGTCGGCGGGCTTTCCGCCTCCAGCGGCCTGATCATCGTCACCACCCTGGCGCTCTCGGGGATGGCGCTCAACCACCTGGTCCTGCCGCTGTATCAACCGCCGGCGGAAGGCAACATCTACCGCTGGCTGAAATGGACCCGGCGCGCGCTGATCATGGCGATCATCGCTGCCGGATATGGCTTCTACCTGCTGCTCGGTTCGCGCCAGGATCTCTCCAACCTGGGCATCGTCGCCTTCGTCGCGACCCTGCAGTTCCTCCCCGGCGTCCTCTCGGTCCTGTACTGGCCGGCCGCGAACCGGCGCGGTTTCCTCGCCGGGCTGCTGGCGGGCATCGGGGTCTGGGTGGCAAGCATGCTGCTGCCGTTGATCACCGAACTGCAGGGCATCTATATCCCGCTGTTCAACCTGATCTACGTGCTCGACGACACCAGCTGGCACCTGGCGGCCATCGCCTCGCTCGCGGCCAACGTCCTGGTCTTCGCCCTGGTGTCGCTGTTCACCGATTCCGCACCGGAGGAAATCAGCGCGGCGGAAGCCTGTGCCGTGGACAACGTGCGCCGTCCCCAGCGCCGCGAGCTGATCGTCATGTCGCCGCAGGAATTCGTCACCCAACTGGCCAAGCCGCTCGGCGCGCCCAGCGCCCAGCGCGAAGTGGATACCGCCCTGCGCGACCTCTCGCTGCCCTTCGACGAGCACCGCCCCTACGCGCTGCGGCGCCTGCGCGATCGCATCGAGGCAAACCTGTCCGGGCTGATGGGCCCCAGCGTGGCCCAGGACATAGTCGCGACCTTCCTGCCCTACAAGACCGGCAATGAAGCCTATGTCACCGAGGACATCCATTTCATCGAGAGCCGTCTTGAGGACTACCGCTCGCGCCTGACCGGCCTTGCCGCAGAACTCGATGCCCTGCGCCGCTACCACCGCCAGACCCTGCAGGAGCTGCCCATGGGTGTCTGCTCGCTGGCCAAGGATCAGGAGATCCTGATGTGGAACCGGGCCATGGAGGAGCTGACCGGCATCCCGGCGCAGCGTGTGCTCGGTTCGCGCCTGAATACCGTAGGCGCACCCTGGGAAGGCCTGCTGGAGAACTTCATCAACCTGCCCGACCAGCACCTGCACAAGCAGCGACTGCCGTTCGATGGCCAGACCCGCTGGCTCAACCTGCACAAGGCGGCGATCGACGAGCCGCTGGCGCCGGGCAATACCGGCCTGGTGCTGCTGGTCGAGGACCTCACCGAGACCCAGCTGCTGGAGGATCGCCTGGTGCACTCGGAACGACTGGCCAGCATCGGTCGCCTGGCCGCCGGTGTCGCCCACGAGATCGGCAACCCGGTCACCGGCATCGCCTGCCTGGCGCAGAATCTGCGCGAGGAAGAGGAAGAGAACGAGGAAATCCGCGAAATCAGCAACCAGATCATCGAACAGACCAAGCGCATCTCGCGGATCGTCCAGTCGCTGATGAGCTTCGCCCACGCCGGCGCCCATCGCCAGAGCGACGAGCCGGTCAACCTGGCGCAGATCAGCCGCGACGCGATTGCCCTGCTGTCGCTGAACCGGCGCAGCGTCGAGGTCGAGTACTTCAACCTCTGCGACCCCGACCACTGGGCCGTGGGCGACACCCAGCGCCTCGGTCAGGTAGTGGTCAACCTGCTCTCCAACGCCCGCGACGCCTCCCCTCCCGGCAGCGCGATACGGGTTCGCAGCGAAGCCTCGGAACAGACGGTGACGCTGCTGGTGGAGGATGAAGGCAGCGGAATTCCACAGGCGATCATCGACCGACTGTTCGAGCCGTTCTTCACCACCAAGGACCCCGGCGAGGGGACCGGGCTGGGGCTCGCACTGGTCTATTCAATCGTTGAAGAGCATTATGGACAGATAACAATCGACAGCCCGGCCGATCCGGAGCACCAGCGTGGCACCCGTGTCCGGGTGACACTGCCGCGGCATGTCGAGGCGACGTCCCCCGAGAATTGAGATCGTCGAGAGAAGCGAATGCCACATATTCTGATCGTCGAAGACGAGACCATCATCCGTTCTGCCTTGCGTCGTCTGCTCGAGCGCAACCAATACGAAGTCAGCGAAGCCGGCTCGGTGCAGGAGGCGCAGGAGCGCTTCAATGTGCCCGGCTTCGACCTCATCGTCAGTGACCTGCGCCTGCCCGGCGCACCCGGCACCGAACTGATCCGCCTGGGTCAGGGCACCCCGGTGCTGATCATGACCAGCTATGCCAGCCTGCGCTCGGCAGTCGACTCGATGAAGATGGGTGCGGTCGACTACATCGCCAAGCCCTTCGACCACGACGAGATGCTCCAGGCGGTGGCGCGCATCCTGCGCGAGCGCGAAAGTCGCGGCAACGCGCCACGCGAAAGCCAGGACGAGCGCAACGACAAGCCGTCCACCGCCAGCACCGGGGAGATCGGCATCATCGGCGCCTGCGATTCCATGCAAAGCCTGTTCAGCAAGATCCGCAAGGTCGCACCTACCGACTCTACCGTACTGATTCAGGGCGAATCCGGCACCGGCAAGGAGCTGGTCGCGCGCGCCCTGCACAACCTGTCGCGGCGGGCCAAGGCGCCGATGATCTCGGTGAACTGCGCAGCCATTCCGGAAAGCCTGATCGAGTCGGAACTGTTCGGCCACGAGAAAGGCGCCTTCACCGGTGCCAGCGCCGGGCGCGCCGGCCTGGTCGAAGCGGCCGATGGCGGCACGCTGTTCCTCGACGAAATCGGCGAGCTGCCCCTGGAAGCACAGGCGCGACTGCTGCGCGTGCTGCAGGAGGGCGAGATTCGCCGCGTCGGCTCGGTGCAGTCACAGAAGGTCGATGTCCGACTGATCGCCGCGACCCACCGCGATCTCAAGACGCTGGCGCGCCAGAACCAGTTCCGCGAAGACCTCTACTACCGCCTGAACGTGATCGCGCTGATGCTGCCGCCATTGCGTGAGCGCGGCCAGGACATCCTCGAGATCGCCAGCAGCTTCCTGCTGCGCCAGGGCAAGCGCATGGAGCGCAGCGACCTGCGCTTCACCCAGGAGGCGGAACAGGCCATTCGGCACTACAGCTGGCCGGGCAATGTTCGCGAGCTGGAAAACGCCATCGAGCGCGCCGCAATCCTTTGCGAAGGGCCGGACATCTGTGCCGAGCTGCTGGGCATCGATGTCGAGCTGGACGACTACGACGACGAGAGCTTCGATGACGACCGCCTGGCCGCCGGCCGAGCAGGCAATGCCAGTCACGAGCCGACCGAAGACCTTTCCCTGGAAGACTACTTCCAGCATTTCGTGCTCGAGCACCAGGACCACATGACCGAGACCGAGCTGGCACGCAAGCTCGGCATCAGCCGCAAATGTCTGTGGGAACGCCGCCAGCGCCTCGGCATTCCCCGCAAGCGATCCGGTGTGGCAGGCTGAAATCCGCGTGCCAGACGCGGCGCACGCCTGTTACCGGCGCGACCGCGAGTAACAGAGCCGGGGCCTACAGTAACGGGGCCCCGGCTTTTTTTCGCCCTCACCCCACCCTGCAAAAGCATCAAACCATTGATATTAAAGGGATTTTAAAAACTGGCACGGCAAATGCTATATCTCTGGCACAACAACAACAAAAACCAGTACCCAAAACAAGAACAACAGACACGACTCCAGACCAACAAGAACAAGAACGACGGAGGCGCAGCTAACTGATTTTTTTGGAGAGGACACGCAACCGGGGCAACCCGCTTCAGCTCAGCAACAACAAGACTGCATAGAAGCAGCTGACGAGCCGAAGAGATCACGGACCGATCATTGCACCATCAGCTTCCAAAGCAATCCGTTCGCTCTTGGTTTTCATCATGGAAACCGCAAGAAAAGCCGGGAAGACAATAAAAACAAGATTCCCGTCATAACAATAAGAACAGAGCAGGCAACTCAATTGGTTGCGGGGAGGCGAAATGCCTCCCCGCCAACTTCCCCCTCCGACACCACCCGCACCTGCACCTAATCCGCAACAGATGCTAGACTCCGCGCGCAAACCGCGGCCGGACTCGCTTACGGCCAGTCACTCTCCCAGACAGTGCCACTCATGCTGAAGAAGCTGTTCAAGTCCCTCCGCTCTCCCCTGCGCCGTGCCCAGCATATCCGCAGCACGCCAGAAGTTCTGACCGACCACCAGCATTCCCTGAGCCGCGGCCAACTCAGTCGCAACGCCGTCAGCGTCGTGGATCGCCTGCAGAAAGCCGGTTACCAGGCTTATCTGGTCGGCGGCTGCGTACGCGATCTGATGCTCGGCATCACGCCCAAGGACTTCGACGTCGCCACCAGCGCCACGCCTGAGCAGGTCCGCGCCGAGTTTCGCAATGCCCGCGTGATCGGTCGCCGCTTCAAGCTGGTCCACGTGCACTTCGGCCGCGAGATCATCGAAGTGGCCACCTTCCGTGCCAATCATCCGGAAGGTGACGACGAGGACGACAACCTGTCCTCACGCAACGCCAGCGGCCGCATCCTGCGTGACAACGTCTACGGCACTCTGGAAGACGACGCACAGCGCCGCGACTTCACCATCAATGCGCTCTATTACGACTCCGGCACCGGCCGCATTCTCGATTACGCCAAGGGCGTGCACGACATTCGCAACCAGTTGGTGCGCCTGATCGGCAACCCGGAACAGCGCTTCCTCGAAGATCCCGTGCGCATGCTGCGGGCGATCCGCTTCGCCGCCAAGCTGGACTTCGACATCGAGCGCCACACTGCCGAACCCATCGAGCGACTGGCACCGATGCTGCGCGACATTCCGGCGGCGCGCCTGTTCGACGAAGTACTCAAGCTGTTCCTGGCCGGCCAGGCCGAACGCACCTTCGAGCTGCTGCTCGACTACGACCTGTTCGCCCCGCTGTTCCCGGCCGCGGCCGAGGCACTCGAGGACAACCCCGACTACAGCTACGAGCTGATCAGCCTGGCACTGGCCAATACTGACGAACGCATCGCCCAGGGCAAACCGGTCACCCCGGCCTTTCTGTTCGCCGCGCTGCTCTGGCCTGCCCTGCCGGCACGCGTACTGGCACAGCAGGACCGCGGCCTGCCGCCGATCCCGGCGATGCAGGAAGCCGCCCACGAACTGATCGCCGAGCAGTGCCGACGGATCGCCATTCCCAAGCGTTTCACCCTGCCGATCAAGGAAATCTGGGACATGCAGGAGCGCCTGCCCAGGCGCAGCGGCAAACGCGCCGACCTGCTGCTGGAGAACCCGCGCTTCCGCGCCGGCTACGACTTCCTGCTGCTGCGCGAAAGCGCCGGCGAACAGACCGGTGGCCTCGGTGACTGGTGGACCCGCTACCAGGAGGTCAGCGACAGCGAGCGCCGCGAGATGATTCGCAACCTTGGCAGCCGCGAGGAAGGCGCTGCTCCACGCAAGCGCCGGCGCAGCGGCGCCCGGCGCAAGCCGGCTGGTTCGGCCCCCGCCGCCGAGTAGCATGGAACTCGCCTACATCGGACTGGGCAGCAATCTCGGCGAACCCGAGGCGCAGCTTCGCGCTGCACTCGATGCCCTGGGTGCGCTACCCGCCAGCCAGCTCGTACAGACGTCCTCACTGTACTCCAGCGCCCCGCTCGGCCCGGCCGACCAGCCACGTTACGTGAATGCGGTAGCGGCGCTACGAACCGACCTGTCGCCGCTGGCCCTGCTCGACGCACTCCAGCACATCGAACAGACCCAGGGCCGGGTACGCAAGGCCGAACGCTGGGGCCCACGCACACTCGATCTCGACATCCTGCTGTTCGGCCAGCAGCGCCTCGACCTGCCGCGCCTGCAGGTACCGCACTACCACATGCACCTGCGCGCCTTCGTCCTCTACCCGCTGGCGGAGATCGTCGGCGAGCAGTTCCTGCTGCCGGACGGCCAGCGCCTGAGCGCCCTGTTACGCGCCTGCCCGGCAGGTGACCTGCAGCGCCTTCCCGCCGCTGGCGAGGCCAGGTAACCGGGTAACAACGCCGGTAACACTCGCAATTGACTTGCCCCGCGCCCATCGGGACTATAGGCGTCCCGTTGCCCGGACCCGAAGGTCCGACAGAGGAGCGCCCCATGCCAGATGTCACCCTGACCACCCTGCAAAGCCTCAAGCAGAAGGGCGAGAAGATCGTCATGCTGACCTGCTACGACGCCATCTTCGCCAAGACCGCCAGCGAAGCCGGCGTGGAGATGCTGCTGATCGGCGACTCGCTGGGGATGGTCCTGCAAGGACATGACAGCACCCTCCCCGTCACGGTCGCAGACATGGCCTACCACACTGCCTGCGTCAAACGTGGCAACCGCGGCGCGATGATCGTCGCCGACCTGCCGTTCATGGCCAACGCGACCCTCGAGCAGACCCTGAACAATTCCGCCGAGCTGATGCGCGCCGGCGCGCACATGGTCAAGGTCGAAGGTGCCGGCTGGCTGGCCGAGTCGATCCGCCTGCTCGCCGAGCGCGGCATCCCGGTCTGCGCCCATCTGGGCCTGACACCGCAATCGGTGAACGTGTTCGGCGGCTACAAGGTGCAGGGGCGCCAGGAGGAACAGGCGCGCCAGATGATCGAAGACGCCAGGGCGCTGGAAGCGGCCGGCGCCGCCATGCTGCTGCTCGAATGCGTACCCAGCAGCCTCGGTGCGGCGGTCAGCCAGGCGGTGCGGATTCCGGTGATCGGCATCGGTGCCGGCAGTGAAACCGATGGCCAGGTGCTGGTCCTGCACGACATGCTCGGCCTATCCCTTGGAGGCCGCGCGCCCAAGTTCGTGAAGAACTTCATGGCCGAACAGAACGACATCCCCGGCGCCATCGGTGCCTACGTCAAGGCGGTGAAGGACGTCAGCTTCCCCGCAGCAGAACACGGATTCTCCGCATGAAAACCGTTTCCAGCGTGCGCGAGCTGCGCGCCGCCGTCGCCGAGGCTCGCGCCGCCGGCAAACGCGTCGGCCTGGTGCCGACCATGGGCAATCTGCACAGCGGCCATGCGGCACTGGTACGCCGCGCCACCCAGTTGGCAGACTTCGTGGTGGCGAGCATCTTCGTCAATCCCATGCAGTTCGGCGCAAATGAAGATCTGGACAAGTACCCACGCACCCTCGCCGCCGACCAGGAAACCTTGTTCGAAGCCGGTTGCGACCTGCTCTTTGCGCCGACAGTGGCGGAGATGTATCCACGCGGCATGCAGGGTCAGACCCGGGTCAGCGTCCCGGGCGTTTCCGAAGGGTTGTGTGGCGGCAGTCGGCCCGGCCACTTCGATGGTGTCTCTACCGTGGTCTGCAAACTGTTCAACATGGCCCTGCCTGACCTCGCCGTGTTTGGCGAAAAGGACTTCCAGCAGCTTGCCGTCATCCGCCGCATGGTCAGCGACCTGAACATGCCGATCGAGATCTTCGGCGAACCCACAGTACGGGCCGAGGACGGCCTGGCGCTGTCCTCGCGCAACGGCTACCTGACGGCAGAGCAGCGCGCCGCGGCACCACGGCTGTACGCCACCCTGATGCAGATGGCGGCAAGGCTGCGTGACGGCAAGAGCGACATTTCCGCCCTGATCCGTGACGGCGCCAGGCAGCTCGAAGAGGCCGGCCTGCGCCCCGACTACCTGGAAGTTCGCGAGGCCAGCAATCTGCAACCTGCGACCCTTGAGGATCGCCATTGCGTGATCCTGGCCGCGGCCTACCTGGGCACGACTCGCCTGATCGACAATCTCGCCGTGGATCTCGGCGATTCGGCAAAGTCCTGACGACTTTGCCGCCAGCGCCAGGAACGGCGCGCAAGCAACCTGACACACGGGCCAACGTGACCTTGATCACCGTTCCCGGTTCGGGCAAACTCAGCCGCCGCTTGTGGACCTGATGAGGAAACCGCCATGCAAGCCATCATGCTCAAAGCCAAACTGCACCGTGCCGAAGTGACTCACTCCGTGCTCGACTATGAAGGCTCGTGCGCCATCGACGGGGAATGGCTCGATCTGGCGGGTATTCGCGAATACGAGCAGATTCAGATCTACAACATCGACAACGGCGAGCGCTTCACCACCTACGCCATCCGTGGCGAGGAAGGCTCGAAGATGATCTCGGTCAACGGCGCCGCAGCGCACAAAGCCGCAGTCGGCAACCGTGTGATCATCTGCGCCTACGCCAATTACAGCGAAGCCGAGCTGGTCAATTTCAAGCCACGCATGCTGTACATGGCACCGGGCAATCAGCTCAGCCACACCAGCAACGCGATTCCGGTTCAGGTTGCCTGAGCCCCCACGGCCACGCCTGAGCCGCTAGACTGAAAAGCCCGGAACACTCCGGGCTTTTTCATGTTCCAAGCAGGCTCAAGCACAAGGAAGCCGTAGCCGATGGCCTATTACCAGCATCCCGTCGACGTCACCAGCCTGCCGGCCTGGCAGGCGCTCAGCCAGCATCGCGAAGCCATGCAGACATTCAGTCTGCGCAACGCCTTCCAGCAGAACAGCCAACGTTTCCAGCAGTTTTCTCTGAGCTGTTGCGGGTTGTTCCTGGACTACTCGAAGAACCTGGTCGATCAGGAAACCCGCGACCTGCTGGTAAGGCTGGCGCGCGAGTCACGGCTGGAGCAGTCGATCCAGGCGCTGTTCGCAGGCGAGCCGGTGAACGGCTCGGAGCAGCGCCCGGCACTGCACACAGCGCTGCGCCGGCCAATGGGCGATGCGTTGGTAGTGGATGGCGAAAACATCATGCCCGAGGTGCATCGGGTGCTGAACAAGATGACCGAGCTGGTCGGGCGGATCCACAACGGCTTGTGGCGTGGCTACAACGAACAGCCGATCACCGACGTAGTGAACATCGGCATCGGCGGCTCCTTCCTCGGCCCGCAACTGGTCTCCGAAGCACTGTTGCCCTTTGCCCAGAAGGGTGTGCGCTGCCACTACCTGGCGAACATCGACGGCAGCGAATTCCACGCCCTGTCGGCGCGCCTGCGCGCCGAGACCACCCTGTTCATCGTCTCGTCGAAATCCTTCACCACCCTGGAGACGCTGAAGAACGCCATGGCGGCGCGCAGCTGGTACCTGGCCCAGGGCGGCTCGGAGGCCGAACTGCACCGCCATTTCATTGCCGTGACCAGCAACCTGGAGGCGGCCGAAGCCTTCGGCATGCACGCGGAAAACATCTTTCCCATGTGGGACTGGGTCGGCGGGCGCTACTCGCTGTGGTCGGCAATCGGCCTGCCCATTGCTCTGGCCGTCGGCATGTCCAATTTCAAGGAACTGCTCGCCGGCGCCCACGCCATGGACGAGCACTTCCAGTCGGCACCCTTCGAGCAGAACATGCCGGTCATTCTCGGCCTGCTGGGCATCTGGTACGGAAACTTCTGGGACGCCCAGAGCCACGCGATCCTGCCTTACGACCACTATCTGCGAAACATCACCAAGCATCTGCAGCAGCTGGACATGGAGTCCAACGGCAAGAGCGTGCGCCAGGACGGCAGCCCGGTCAGCTGCGACAGCGGCCCGGTGATCTGGGGCGGTGTCGGCTGCAACGGCCAGCATGCCTACCACCAGCTGCTGCACCAGGGCACTCAGCTGATTCCGGCCGACTTCATCGTCCCGGTGGTCAGCTACAACCCGGTCGCCGACCACCATCAGTGGCTGTATGCCAACTGCCTGTCGCAGAGCCAGGCGCTGATGCTCGGCAAATCGCGCGAAGAGGCCGAGGCCGAGCTGCGCGCCAAGGGCATGAGCGAGGATGAGGTGCAGCGCCTGGCGCCGCACAAGGTGATTCCCGGCAACCGGCCGAGCAACACCCTGGTGCTCGATCGCATCAGTCCCCGCCGACTCGGCGCGCTGGTCGCGCTCTACGAGCACAAGGTGTTCGTGCAGAGCGCCATCTGGGGCATCAATGCCTTCGACCAGTGGGGCGTGGAGCTGGGCAAGGAGCTCGGCCGCAATGTCTACCAGGGGCTGACCAGCTTCGAGCCGGCGCCCGCAGCGGACGGTTCGACCCAGGGCCTGATCGACTTCTTCCGCGGCCGCCATCGCGGCTGAGCAACCGCCTCATCCCAGGCGCTCTGGTCTAAGCTCACTGCTACGATCCGGGCGTCCTGGATCGACTGGCCGAGCGCACTGACGCCCCAGTCATCGGTCCCGCCTACTCCCTTGCGCATCGCACAATCACAACAAGAAGGGCTTCGACATGTTCGAGATTTCCCGCCACCCCGTTCCCGACGCCTTCCGTCAGCGCGCCCTGATCAAGGCCGAGGATTACGAGCTGCTCTACAAGCTGTCGATCGCCCATCCTGAGGAATTCTGGAGCGAGCAGGCCAAGCATTTTCTCGACTGGAGCAAGCCCTGGGACAAGGTCTTCGACGGGGATATCCGCGACGGCAGCGCCGCCTGGTTCAAGGGTGGCGAATTGAACGTCAGCCACAACTGCGTCGACCGCCACCTGGCCGAGCGTGCCGAGCAGGTCGCAATCATCTGGGAAGGCGACGACCCCGGCGACTCGGCCCACATCACCTATCGCGAGCTGCATCATCGGGTGTCCAGACTGGGCAACCTGCTGCGCGAGCGCGGTGTACGCAAGGGTGATCGGGTCTGCATCTACATGCCGATGATTCCCGAGGCTGCCTACGCGATGCTGGCCTGCGCGCGGATCGGCGCCATCCACTCGGTGGTGTTCGGCGGTTTCTCCCCCGACGCCCTGCGTGACCGGATTCTCGATGCCGACTGTCGCACCGTCATCACCGCCGACGAAGGCGTGCGTGGCGGCAAGCACGTCCCGCTCAAGAGCAACGTCGACAAGGCGTTGCAGAGCTGCCCGGATGTCTCCACGGTGGTGGTGGTCGAGCGTACCGCCGGCGAAATCGACTGGGTCGACGGCCGCGATATCTGGTACCACGAGGCCCAGGCAACGCAGTCCGACGACTGCCCACCCGAGCCGATGGACGCCGAGGACCCGCTGTTCATCCTCTATACCTCCGGCAGCACCGGCAAGCCCAAGGGCGTGCTGCACACCACCGGCGGCTACCTGCTGCAGGCAACGATGACCCACCGTTACGTGTTCGACTACCACGACGGCGACATCTACTGGTGCAGCGCCGACATCGGCTGGGTCACCGGCCACAGCTACATCGTCTACGGGCCACTGGCCAACGGCGCCACCACCCTGATGTTCGAAGGCGTGCCCAACTACCCCGATCCGTCGCGCTTCTGGCAGGTGGTCGACAAGCACAAGGTGAACATCTTCTATACCGCCCCGACCGCCCTGCGCTCGCTGATGCGCGAAGGTGACGAAGCGGTGCGCAGCACCAGCCGCAGCAGCCTGCGACTGCTCGGCTCGGTGGGCGAGCCGATCAACCCGGAAGCCTGGGAGTGGTACTACAACGTGGTCGGCGAAACGCGCTGCCCCATCGTCGACACCTGGTGGCAGACCGAAACCGGCGCCATCATGATCAGTCCACTGCCCGGCGCCACGCTGCTCAAGCCCGGCTCGGCGACCCGGCCGTTCTTCGGCGTGCAGCCGGTGCTGCTGGATGACCAGGGCAAGGAAATCCAGGGTGCCGGATCCGGCGTACTGGCGATCAAGGGCAGCTGGCCAAGCCAGATCCGCAGCGTCTACGGCGATCATCAGCGGCTGATCGACACCTATTTCAAACCCTATCCCGGCTACTATTTCACCGGCGACGGCGCGCGGCGCGACGAGGACGGCTACTACTGGATCACCGGCCGTGTGGATGATGTGATCAACGTCTCCGGCCACCGCATCGGCACCGCCGAAGTGGAAAGTGCCCTGGTGCTGCACGACGACGTTGCCGAAGCGGCGGTGGTCGGCTGCCCGCACGACGTCAAGGGTCAGTGCATCTACGCCTTCGTCACCCTGATGTCCAATCACGCCCCCAGCGACGCACTGAAGAACGAGCTGATTGCACTGATCGGCAAGGAGATCGGCAGCTTCGCCAAGCCCGACTTTCTGCAATGGGCCCCGCGGCTGCCGAAGACCCGTTCCGGCAAGATCATGCGGCGCATCCTGCGCAAGATCGCCTGCAATGAACTGGACAGCCTCGGTGATACCTCGACCCTATCCGACCCGAGCGTGGTCGACGAACTGATCGAGAAGCGCCTCAACCGCTAGAATCTGCGCCTTGCGGGCGACCGCTGCCGCCAGGAGAGCATCGTGGAGTTCGTCCGCCGTCATATCGAAGCCCAGGTCCTGAGCCTGGGCGCCATTGCTCTGGGCCAGATCGATTTCACCCGACCAGCCGGCGACCCCGGCCTGTTCGGCCCCCAGGCAGCCTGCTGGCGGGTGCATGGCGACTTCACCTGCATGATGATCGGCGGCATTTCCGCGCTGCTGATGCAGGCACTGCACCCGCTGGCCCTGGCCGGCGTCTGGGATCATTCGAATTTTCGCCAGGACCTCATCGGCCGACTACGGCGCACCGGCCAGTTCATTTCCGGCACCACCTTCGCGGCCCGCCAGGACGCCGACTGGCTGATCGACAAGGTGCGCAAGGTTCACCTCAAGGTCGTCGGCACGGCGCCGGACGGACGCCCCTACGCAGCAAGCGATCCCGCCCTGCTGACCTGGGTCCACGTGGCCGAGGTTTCCAGCTTTCTCGCCGCCCATCTGCGCTATGCCCGCGACCCGCTCAAGGGCGTCGACCAGGACCGCTACTACGCGGAGGTCGCCTTGATCGCCGAGCGACTCGGTGCCGAACAGGTCCCGCGATCCCGCGAAGAGATCGCCGCGTACCTGGAGGAAATCCGGCCCCAACTACTGTGCGACCAGCGCTCACTGGAGATACTGCAGATCCTGCGGCATGCGCCTGCACCTAGCGCCATGGCCGTACCGGTGGGCCGGCTTCTGCTCAATGCCGGCATCGATCTGTTGCCCGACTGGGCCCAGCACATGTTCGGACAACGCATCGGTCCGCTGCGCGGCACGCTGATTCATGCAGCGGTCCACAGCCTTGCACCGACCTTGCGCTGGGCCGTGCGTGGCGGCGCCTATCATCTGGCGCACCGGCGTCTGGGGCTGACTCCGCGCTGAACACCTGTTTCACGACGGCTCACTATGCGACCATTGCCAGCCTTCCGGTCACCCGCCGACTCCTTTTCGTCTCCCTGAGGTCAATTCCATGCGTGAAGTCGTCATCGTCGCCGCCACCCGCACCGCCATCGGCAGCTTCCAGGGCAGCCTGGCCAACGTTCCAGCCGTGGAACTGGGCGCAGCAGTCATCCGTCGCCTGCTCGAGCAGACCGGCCTCGATGCGACGCAGGTCGATGAAGTGCTGCTCGGCCACGTACTGACTGCAGGCGCGGGCCAGAACACCGCGCGCCAGGCGGCGATCCACGCGGGCCTACCGCACGCAGTCCCGGCCATGACCCTGAACAAGGTCTGCGGCTCGGGCCTCAAGGCGCTGCACCTGGCGACCCAGGCGATCCGCTGCGGTGACGCGGACGTCATCATCGCCGGCGGCATGGAGAGCATGAGTCTTGCGCCCTACGTCATGCCGGCTGCGCGCACCGGCCTGCGCATGGGCCACGGCAAGCTGATCGACAGCATGATCCAGGATGGCCTGTGGGACGCCTTCAACGACTACCACATGGGCATTACCGCCGAGAACCTGGTTGAAAAGTACGGCATCAGCCGCGAGGAACAGGATGCCTTCGCTGCCGCCTCGCAGCAGAAGGCCGTTGCGGCCATCGAAGCCGGCCGCTTCGCCGACGAGATCACCCCGATCCTGATCCCGCAGCGCAAGGGCGACCCGCTCGCCTTCGCCACCGACGAGCAGCCACGCGCCGGCACCACGGCCGAATCGCTGGGCAAGCTCAAGCCGGCGTTCAAGAAGGACGGCAGCGTCACCGCAGGCAACGCTTCCAGTCTCAACGACGGCGCCGCCGCCGTACTGCTGATGAGCGCTGACAAGGCCCAGGCACTGGGGCTGCCGGTGCTGGCGCGGATTGCCGCCTACGCCAACGCGGGCGTGGACCCGGCAATCATGGGTATCGGCCCGGTTTCGGCCACCCGCCGCTGCCTGGAAAAGGCCGGCTGGAGCCTCAAAGAACTCGACCTGATCGAGGCCAACGAAGCCTTCGCCGCCCAGGCGCTGAGCGTCGGTAAGGAACTGGGCTGGAGCGCGGAGAAGGTCAACGTCAATGGCGGCGCCATCGCCCTGGGCCACCCGATCGGCGCCTCGGGCTGCCGCGTGCTGGTCACCCTGCTGCACGAAATGATCCGCCGCGACGCCAAAAAGGGCCTGGCCACCCTCTGCATCGGCGGCGGCCAGGGCGTAGCGCTGGCCATCGCCCGCTAACATCAACCGCGGAACGTAGGTTGGGCTGAGCACGGCGAAACCCAACGAGCGGACTACCGGCCATCTCGATACCGCCACAAACCACCGCAAACCGTAATAGAACGCCGGCCAAGCGCCGGCGTTTTTCTTGCTAGACTCTGCGCCCTCCCGTTCCGAGACCCCCGCGAATGTCCTCTCTCGCTCAGGCGCTGCACGCCGCGCTCGACCGTCGCGCCCCCCTGTTCGATCAGCTGCAGCAGCAGGGGACGGACTGTTATCGCCTGTTCCACGGCAGCCAGGAAGGCGCGCCGGGCTTGACCCTGGACCGCTACGGCGAGCAACTGATGGTGCAGAGTTTTCACGCTGTGCTCGATCAGGCCGAGCTGCTCAGGCTCTGGGAACAGGTAAAGATCTTCCTCGGGCTGGACCTGCGACTGGTCTACAACGACCGCTCCGGCGGCAATTCGCGCATCGACCGCAGCGACCCCGTCTACCAGGCCGACGCCGCGGCGCTGGAGGATCTGATCGGACGTGAATGGGGCCTCGCCTATCGGGTGCGCGCTCGCCATGCCGGGCAGGACCCGCTGCTGTTCCTCGACCTGCGCAACGCCCGCGGCTGGGTCAGGCAGAACAGCACCGGCCGCTCGGTACTGAACCTGTTCGCCTACACCTGCGGGGTCGGCCTCTGTGCCGCGGCCGGTGGTGCCGGCGAGGTGCTCAATCTGGATTTTGCCGAGGGCAACCTAGCGGTCGGCAAGGAGAACGGCGAGCTCAATCCGCAATTGCCGAAGATGCAGTTCCTGCAATCGGACTACTTCCCCGCCATCCGCCAGCTCGCCGGCCTGCCCATCACCACGCGGCGCGGCCAGAAGCTGCCGTCCTATCCACGTGTCGCCCAACGCCAGTTCGATCTGGTGTTCCTCGATCCGCCTGCCTGGGCGCGCAGCGCCTTCGGCACCGTGGATCTGGCACGCGACTACCAGAGCCTGCTCAAACCGGCACTGCTGGCCACCGCAGACGATGGTGTGCTGGTCTGCTGCAACAACCTGGCAAAGGTATCCATGGATGAGTGGCGCGACCAGGTCCTGCGCTGCGCCAGCAAGATCGGTCGCCCGGTGCGTGATTGGGAACAGCTGTCCCCTGCCGCAGATTTCCCCTCCAATGACGGTCGTCCTCCGCTGAAAACGTTGATCCTGAGACTTTGAACGCAGCCTGAGGGCGGCGTGGAACCGGGCGCTCGTGCCATACTCCAACGCACCCAAGGGACCAGGTTCAGTCTTCCATGCCTACCGCTCTAACGCGCGCACTCAAGGTGCTGGCGCTTGCCCTGATCTGCTACTGCCTGCTCGGCTTTCTGATTCTGCCGGGCATGATCCAGCGTATCGCCAGCCAGCAACTGGCCGAGCGCGCGCTGGTGCCTACCCAGCTCGAACGCATCGAATTCAATCCCTTCTCCCTGCAGTTGCGGATCCACGGATTCCGTCTGGGGGAGGCAGCACAGCCGCAGGTTTCACTGCGCCAGCTGGATCTCGACCTGCAGCTGGAAAGTCTCTGGCGTGGTGCATTGATCCTGCAGGAAGTGCGACTGAGCGAGCCGCATGTCGAGGTACTGCTGGACAAGAACGGCACGCTCAACCTGTCCCGGCTGTTTCGCCCTGCCGCCGAGCCAAAGCCTGTAGCGCAGACAGACGAGCAGCCTTTCCCTCTGCGACTGGAACGTCTGCTCTTGGAGGACGGCCGTTTTCGCTTCCATGATCGACGACCAAGCGAAGCCATCGAATTCGCCTATCAGGATCTGCAGCTGACCCTGAACAACCTCAGCACTCTCGTCGAGGACAATGCCGACCTGCAGCTGAGCGCAAACGGACCCAATGGCGGTCGTCTCGAGTGGCAGGGCGAGGTCAGCCTGGTGCCCCTGGCATCGCGGGGATCGCTCAGCCTCAAGGATGGCCAGCTCAAGGCCATCTGGCCCTATGTGCGCGATGCCGTAGCACTCGATCTTCAGGATGGCGTACTCAGTGCGAGCACCGACTATCGCTTCAGCCTGAACGAAGGCACCGAGCTGACGCTGGACAAGCTGGTGATCAGCCTGGCGCCCTTGGCCATCAACGCGGATGGCAAGCCTCTGTTGCAGCTCGAGCGCCTGGACATCAGCGACAGCTCCCTCGATCTGGCCAAGAAACAACTGCGCATTGGCCAGGTTCGCAGCCAGAAGCTGCAGGCCTGGGCCGCGCGTGAAGCGGACGGCACAATCGACTGGCAGAAACTGCTCACCCCCCGCAACCCGGAGCAACCTGTCGCCGAAAGCGATGAGGAGACGGCCGAGGAGAAACCCTGGCAGGTTGTCCTGGCCGACGCCCAGTTGCGTGACTACCGCCTGCATCTGACCGATCGCGTGCCCCGCTCGCCGGTAGAACTGCTGGTCGGGCCACTTGACCTGGACCTGAAAGACTTCTCCAGCAGCGGCGAGCGTCCTTTCGGGCTCACACTGAAATCCGGCCTCGGCAAACAGGGCTCGCTCAACGCGGGAGGCACGGTTCAGCTGCAGCCCTTCAGCACCGAGCTGGACCTGCAGACCCAAGGTGTGGACCTGCGCCTGGCGCAAGCCTATCTGGAGCCCTTCGTGCGGCTTGAGTTGCGCAGTGGACTGCTCGACAGCCAACTGAAGATCATCGCATCCCAGACCGAGGAACTGACCCTGAGTGTCGACGGCCGTGCCGACATCAACCAGCTGCATACCCTCGATACCCTGCGCCAGCGCGACTTCGTCAAATGGCCACGCCTGGCCCTGGAGGGCATTGCCTACCGGCATGGCAAGAGCCTGGGCATCGAGACAGTGCAATTCGAACAACCCTATGTCCGCTTCGTGATCAACGAGGATCGCAGCACCAACATCAGCGAATTGCTCGTGCCACAGCCGCAGACCGCCACCGCGCCCGCCAGCGACACCACGCCCCTGGCGCTGCGCATAGGCGCCATCAAGATCCGCAACGGTTCCGGACACTTTGCCGACTTCAGCCTGCGGCCGGCGTTCGCCACCGCCGTGCAGGAGCTCAATGGCGAGATAGGGACCCTCGACAATCGCAGCAAGCAGTCGGCGAAAGTCGATATCAAGGGCAAGGTTGATCGCTATGCGCCCGTCAGCATCAGTGGCGAGTTGACGCCGTTTGACCCCTTGCAGACGCTCGACATCGCCACCCGCTTCAAGCATGTCGAGCTGACCACCTTGACGCCCTACTCCGGCAAGTTCGCCGGTTACCGCATTCGCAAGGGCCGCCTCAATCTCGACCTGCACTACCGCATCAACGGCGGCCGACTGGAAGCACGCAACCAGGTGGTACTGGAACAGTTGCAGCTGGGCGAGCGCGTCGACAGCCCGGACGCAGTGGATCTGCCGATACGCCTGGCGGTCGCCCTGCTCAAGGACAGCCAGGGCAACATCGACATCGACCTGCCGGTGAGCGGTGACCTCAATGATCCGCAGTTCAGCGTGATGCCGATCGTCTGGCAGACGCTGCGCAATCTGGTGGTACGCGCCGCCAAGGCGCCGTTCAAGTTCATCGGCGGGCTGGCCGGTGCAGGCGACACCGACCTCAGCCAGGTTCACTTCGTCGCCGGCGAAGAAAGCCTGGACGACTCCGCACGCCAAAAGCTGGACATGCTCGCCAGAGCGCTTACTGAACGCCCTACCCTGCGCCTGGAGATCGAGGGCAGCGCATCTCTGGCCAGCGATGGCCCGAGCCTCGCCCAGATGCGTCTGGAGCGGGAATTCCAGAGCACCTACTACCGCATGCTGCAGCGCCGCGGCGACAGCGTCCCGGCCAGCGAGGACATGCTCGAAGTACCTGCGCGCGACAAGGACATTCTGCTCGAGGGTATCTATCGCAGTCGCCTCAATCAGCAGCCTCCTGCCGAATGGGCCGAACTCGACAACGACGAACGCCATGCACAGATGCGCCGTGCGCTGCTTTCCAGCTGGGCCAGCAGCAAGGCGCTTGCTCGCCGACTGGCGCAGCGTCGCGCCGCGGAAATCAAGCAGTACCTGGTCGAACAGGGGCAACTGGCCAGCGAGCGGGTCTATCTGATGGATGTGACGCTGGTCGATGCCGAAACCGACGGGCGTATCTCTACCACCCTGCATCTGGGCGCCGAGTGAGGTTGCGATGAGCAAGTGGCTTGCTGGTCTGGCACTACTGATGACCAGCCTGGGTGCGAACGCTGACACCATGCGCTGCGGCAGCACGCTGGTCTCGGTCGGCGATCGAGCCTTCGAGGTGCTGCGCAAGTGCGGCGAGCCAGACCAGCGCGATGAGGTCGGCTACCTGCTGGGCGGCTATGATCGCCGTGAACTGCGCGTCGACGAGTGGATCTATGGACCGCGCAACGGCATGCTCAGCATCCTCACCTTCGAAGGCAATCGTCTGGTCCGTATCGAGACCCAGCGCGCCAACTGATTTTCAGCCGAGCTGCCTCGATCACTTCCCCGACAGGTACTGCCGAGTGTCCGCCTTGGCAGCCAGGAGATTTCAGCATGACCCGACTCGCCTGCGCTCTCGTGCTATGCAGCCTGCCCTGGCAACTCCAGGCGGCCTCGACACTACGCTGCGGCAGCGACCTGGTCAGCCTGGGAGATCCGGCAGCGGTGGTGGCGAGCAAGTGTGGCGAGCCGGTAACGCGTGACTTTCTTGGCTACCGCGAACGCCAGGATGAATGGGGTTTCTTCAATGAGGTCGCGGTGGAGGAATGGACTTACGGCCCACGCAACGGCATGTACCAGTTCCTGCGCTTCGAAGGCAATCGCCTGACACGGATCCAGAGCAAGCGCGGCAACTGAGCAGGACGCGTGATGGCGAGTCGCCGCCCTGGTGACAACTGTCGAGACCGGCAACCAGCCTTGCGGATTGCCCCGGCACACATGAAGAAAGCCCGCACGGCTTGCGCCGTGCGGGCTCGGTTGAATCCGCGAAACTTACTCGCTAGATTTCAGGCCATCGGCCGAGACGTCACGAACGCCTTCGATGGCGCGGGCCTTCTCGACGGCCAGGTCACGCTCGGCATCGCTGGGCACTACGCCGGACAGCGATACCACGCCCTGATTGGTTTCTACCTTGATGTCCAGGCCGCTGATGCTGTCATCGGCCAGGAAGCTGGACTTCACCTTGCTGGTGATCCAGGTATCGGAAACGGCATCTCCAGCCTTGTCCATCTTGTCACCCGCCAGCATCAGCGGCGCGGAGGTAGCTTGCTGGGCAGTATTCTCGGCCAGAGCAACCTGGCTGACGGAAAGGCTCAGGGCGGAAGCAGCCAGGGCGGCAAGGGTCCATTTCTTATTGAATACGGTGGTCATGGTCATTCTCCTGTTTTTCTGGATGTCCGCAGCCATGCAGCGCTGCAGTAACAGGACTATTGCAGACCCCGTGCCAGCTTTTTACAATGCAAATAACTGTTATTTTTCAAACACTTAAACTGACAACCCGAAGACCGCTTGTCTTGCACATTGCACGTCGCGCCCATCGCAACATGCAAACTGCATGAAAACGCTCTGAAGAATCAGGAGGGATTCTGCTGCGACGGCGACGATCTGGATAGGCAACGAAAAAGGGCCCCGAAGGGCCCTTTCTCATGACTGCTCGACTCAGACGCCGGAGGCTTCCGCCGCCGCGACATCCTTGATCGACAGCTTGATACGGCCGCGGTTGTCCACGTCCAGAACCAGCACCTTCACTTCCTGGCCTTCCTTGAGGATGTCGGTGACTTTCTCGACACGCTGATCGCTCAGCATCGAGATGTGCACCAGACCATCCTTGCCCGGCAGGATGTTGACGAAAGCGCCGAAGTCGACGATGCGCTCGACGCGACCGACATAGATCTTGCCGATCTCGGCTTCGGCAGTAATGCCCAGCACGCGCTGCCTGGCCGCTTCGGCCGCTTCCTTGGTCTCGCCGAAGATCTTGATCGAGCCATCATCTTCGATGTCGATGGAGGCCTTGGTCTCTTCGCAGATACCACGGATGGTCGCGCCACCCTTGCCGATCACGTCGCGGATCTTGTCCTGGTCGATCTTCATCGCAATCATGGTCGGCGCATTGGCCGACAGCTCGCTGCGCGACTGGGAGATGACCTGGTTCATCTGGCCGAGGATGTTCAGGCGAGCTTCCAGCGCCTGCTCCAGCGCCTGCTCCATGATCTCTTCGGTGATGCCCTGGATCTTGATGTCCATCTGCAGCGCGGTGACGCCCTTGGCGGTACCGGCCACCTTGAAGTCCATGTCGCCCAGATGATCTTCGTCCCCGAGGATGTCGGTCAGGACGGCAAACTTGTCGCCTTCCTTGACCAGGCCCATGGCGATACCGGCGACCGGCGCCTTCATCGGCACACCGGCGTCCATCAGGGCCAGCGAGGCACCACAGACCGACGCCATGGAGCTGGAACCGTTGGACTCGGTGATCTCCGAAACCACGCGGATGGTGTAGGGGAACTCGTCGGCGCTCGGCAGCATGGCGGCAACGGAGCGGCGGGCCAGACGGCCGTGGCCGATTTCGCGGCGACCGGTAGCGCCCATGCGACCACACTCACCGACCGAATAGGGCGGGAAGTTGTAGTGCAGCATGAAGGGGTCTTTCTTCTCGCCTTCGAGGGTATCGAGCAGTTGCGCGTCACGGGCGGTGCCGAGGGTGGCAACCACCAGCGCTTGGGTTTCGCCACGGGTGAACAGTGCCGAGCCGTGGGTCTTGTCGAGCACGCCGACTTCGATGTTCAGACCGCGAACGGTACGGGTGTCGCGGCCGTCGATACGCGGCTTGCCGTTGACGATGTTCTCGCGCACGGTGCGGTATTCGATCTCGCCGAAGGCATCCTTGACCTCGCCTGCGGACGGCTGGCCTTCCTCACCGGAGAACTTGGCAACCACCTGGTCCTTCAGCTCGCCGAGGCGCGCATAGCGGTCCTGCTTGATGGTGATGGTGTAGGCCTGGGAGATGGCTTCGCCGAACTCGCTGCGGATGGCCGACAGCAGGGCGGTGTTTTCCGCTTTCGGCTGCCAGTCCCAGGTCGGCTTGGCCGCTTCGGCCGCCAGCTCGGTAACGGCCTGAATCACGGCCTGGAACTCGTCGTGGGCGAAGAGTACGGCGCCGAGCATCTGGTCTTCGGTCAGCTCTTTGGCTTCGGATTCAACCATCAGCACGGCGTCTTTGGTGCCGGCCACGACCATGTCCAGGCTGGAGGCCTTGAGCTGCTCGTAGGTCGGGTTCAGCAGGTAGCCGGTTTCCGGGTGGAAGGCGACGCGCGCGGCACCGATCGGACCGTTGAACGGGATGCCGGAGATGGCCAGGGCCGCCGAGGTACCGATCATCGCAGCGATGTCCGGATCGGTCTTCTTGCTGGTGGAGACGACGGTGCAGATGACCTGCACTTCATTCTGGAAGCCTTCCGGGAACAGCGGGCGGATCGGCCGATCGATCAGGCGCGAGGTCAGGGTTTCCTTCTCGGAAGGACGCGCCTCGCGCTTGAAGAAGCCGCCGGGAATCTTGCCGGCAGCGTAGGTTTTTTCCTGGTAGTGGACCGACAGCGGGAAAAAGCCCTTGCTCGGGTCGGCGGACTTGGCACCGGTGACTGCGACCAGCACGGTCACGTCGTTGTCAACGGTGACCAGCACGGCGCCGGAGGCCTGACGGGCGATACGGCCTGTCTCGAGGGTGACGGTCGACTGACCGAATTGGAATTTCTTGATTACCGGGTTCACGGTGTCTTCCTTCTCTATGTTGCCTTTGGGGAAATCTGAAGAGAAAACGGGAGTCGGACCCGCAGTCCCCTCGAAAGCCAAAAAGCTGGAAGCCCGAAGCTGGCGGCCGGGGCTAGCCCCGATCCTGCAACTTCAAACTCCCAGCTTCCGACTTCCAGCTCTGCTACGTCTTAACGACGCAGACCCAGACGACCGATCAGGGTGCTGTAACGAGTGGTGTCCTTACCCTTCAGGTAATCCAGCAGCTTGCGGCGCTGGTTGACCATGCGGATCAGACCACGACGGGAGTGGTGGTCCTTGCCGTTGATCTTGAAGTGACCTTGCAGCTTGTTGATGTTGGCGGTCAGCAGGGCAACCTGCACTTCCGGAGAACCGGTATCGCCTTCAGCTTGCTTGTACTCGTTAACGATCTGGGCTTTTTCTTCAACGCTCAGTGCCATGATGGGCTCCTTGAGTGAACAGGCCGGGACATTTCCCGTGTTTGTATAAGAGGCATGACCGTGCCTGTTGACAGCCACCCTCACCGGCTCACCGCAGCGAACCGGCTTCGGTCTCGCGACCGAATCAATCACGAGCCGAGGCCCGTTTTCAGCGCTAGGCGCTGGTTGCAATCAATCGACGCGGCGCGATGCGCCCGTCTTCGCTCACTTCACCGATACCGATGAAGCGACCATTGTGATCCTGTACCCGAACCATGCCGAACTTTGGCGCTTCCGGTGCGCGTACCGGCTGGCCGTGCAGCCAGTAGTAGGCACTGTGTTCGGAAAACTGCAGTAGTGGCCAATGCTGCAGGCCGCTGTCCGAAGGTAGCAGGAAGCGATCAATTGCCTCGTTGCCACCTTGCTCGTGCGCCGCCTCCAACTCTTCGAGGGTCACCGTCTGCGCCAGATCGAAGGGACCGGCCTGGGTTCGGCGCAGCTCGATCACATGCGCACCACAACCCAGAACCTCGCCCAGGTCTTCGACCAGGGTGCGAATGTAGGTGCCCTTGCTGCAGGCCACCGCGATCCGCGCCTGCTCGCCTTCCAGCCCGAGCAGTTCCAAGCGCGCAATAGTAACAGAACGCGCCTCGCGCTCCACTACTTCACCGGCCCGCGCCAGCTTGTAGAGCGGCTGGCCATCACGCTTCAACGCAGAGTACATCGGAGGTATCTGCTCGATCTGGCCACGAAAGCGCGGTAGCGCCGCCTCGATATCGGCAGCACTGACCTTGACCTCGCGCCGCTGCAGTACCTCACCCTCGGCATCCGCCGTGGTGGTGGTCACACCCAGCTGCATCAGCGCTTCGTAACCCTTGTCGGCATCCAGCAGGTACTGGGAGAACTTGGTCGCCTCACCGAAGCACAGCGGCAACACGCCGGTCGCCAGCGGGTCGAGGCTGCCGGTATGCCCGGCCTTCTCCGCATTGAGTAGCCAGCGCACCTTCTGCAGGGCGGCGTTGGAGGTGAAACCACGCGGCTTGTCGAGCAGGATGATCCCACTCACATTGCGCCGGACACGTTTGACCTGAACCACCTGCTACTCCTCGCTGCCGGCAGACTTGCTGCGATCTTCCGCCACCGCACGCTCGATCAGCGCCGACAGATCGGTACCGCGGCGCACACTCGCGTCATAGACGAAGTGCAGCGTGGGCACGGTGCGCAGCTTCATCGCCTTGCCCAGCAGCATGCGCAGAAAGCCTGCGGCATCCTTGAGCACCTTGACGCTCTGCTCGACCACGCCCTCTTCGTTCTCCCGCCCCATGACGGTAATGAATACCTTGGCGTGCGAGAGATCCCGGCTTACATCCACCGCAGTGATGGTCACCAGACCCAGACGCGGATCCTTGACCTCACGCTGGATCAGCTGCGCAAGCTCGCGCTGCATCTGGTCACCGATGCGCTGGGTGCGACTGTATTCTTTGGCCATAAACCCTATCTCCAGCTGCCAACTGCAGCTGCATGAAACTTTCGCCGTAAAACCAAACGGCAAGCCCACTCGGTGGACCAGGCCACCTCCTGAAGCTTGCCGCTTGAGGCTTGCTACCGATCGTCAGAGCGAACGAGCAACCTGGACCTTCTCGAACACCTCGATCTTGTCGCCGACCTTGACGTCGTTGTAGCTCTTCACGCCGATACCGCACTCCATGCCGTTACGCACTTCGGCGACATCGTCCTTGAAGCGACGCAGCGATTCGAGCTCGCCTTCGAAGATCACCACGTCCTCACGCAGTACGCGGATCGGACGGTTGCGATAGACGACGCCCTCGACCACCATGCAGCCCGCCACCGCACCAAACTTCGGCGAACGGAACACGTCACGCACTTCGGCGATGCCAAGGATGTTCTCGCGAACATCGCTGCCGAGCATGCCGGTCAGCGCCTTCTTCACGTCTTCGATGATGTCGTAGATGACGTTGTAGTAGCGCATGTCCAGGCCTTCGGCCTCGACGATCTTGCGCGCACCCGCGTCGGCACGGACGTTGAAGCCGAACAGAACGGCGTTCGAAGCCAGCGCAAGGTTGGCGTCCGACTCGGTGATACCACCGACGCCGCCACCGACCACACGAACCTGCACTTCATCGTTGCCCAGGCCGCTGAGCGAACCCTGCAAGGCCTCCAGAGAGCCACGCACATCGGACTTGAGGACGATGTTGAGGGTCTTCTTCTCTTCCTGACCCATGGTCTCGAAGATGTTTTCCAGCTTGCCGGCATGCGCACGAGCCAGCTTGACCTCGCGGAACTTGCCCTGACGGAACAGCGCGACTTCACGCGCCTTCTTCTCGTCGGCAACCACCATCATCTCGTCGCCGGCATCCGGCGTGCCGTCCAGGCCGAGGATCTCGACCGGGATAGAAGGACCGGCTTCCTTGATCGACTTGCCGTTCTCGTCGAGCATGGCGCGCACGCGGCCGTAGTTGACGCCGACCAGAACCATGTCGCCCTGACGCAGGGTACCGTCCTGGACCAGCACGGTAGCCACCGGGCCGCGACCCTTGTCGAGACGCGATTCGACCACCACACCACGACCGGGAGCCGACGGTGTTGCCTTGAGCTCGAGAACCTCGGCCTGCAGCAGGACCGCTTCGAGCAGCTCGTCGATACCGGTACCGGCCTTGGCGGAAACCGGGACGAAGGGTGCGTCGCCGCCCCACTCTTCCGGAATCACGTCCAGTGCGGCGAGACCGTTCTTGATGTTGTCCGGATTGGCTTCCGGCTTGTCCATCTTGTTCACCGCGACCACGATCGGAACGCCGGCAGCCTTGGCATGCTGCACCGCTTCCTGAGTCTGCGGCATCACGCCGTCGTCCGCCGCAACCACCAGGATCACGATATCGGTGGCCTTGGCACCACGTGCACGCATCTGGGTGAACGCCGCGTGACCGGGGGTATCGAGGAAGGTGACCATGCCGCGGTCGGTTTCCACGTGATAGGCGCCGATGTGCTGGGTGATGCCACCCGCCTCACCGGATGCGACCTTGGCACGACGAATGTAGTCGAGCAGCGAGGTCTTGCCATGGTCGACGTGACCCATCACGGTCACTACTGGCGCACGATGGAACGACTCACCTTCGAACTTGAGCGACTCGGCCAGCTGCTCTTCCAGGGCGTTGTCGCTGACCAGTTTGACCTTGTGGCCAAACTCTTCGGCAACCAGCTGGGCAGTTTCCTGATCCAGCACCTGGTTGATGGTCACCGGGGTGCCCATCTTGAACATGAACTTGACGATTTCCGCGCCCTTGACAGCCATCTGCTGTGCCAGCTCGGAAACGGTAATGGTTTCGCCAATGGCTACTTCGCGCACGATGGGCCCCGTCGGGTTCTGGAAGCCATGCTGGTTGCGCTTCTTGAGCTTGGCTTTGCCGCCACGGCCGCCACGGCGGAATCCGTCGCTTTCTTCATCGGTGCTGCGCGGAGCAACACGCGGAGCGGGCGCCTTTTCCTTCTCCTTCAGGGAAGGACGGTGCTGGGCATGCTTGCGATCACGGCGCTCGTCCTCGTCGCTGCGTGCCTTCTCCTGACGACGCACTTCTTCCTTCTTGCGCTCGGCCGCCGCATCGACAACCGGCACCTCGGCAATGACCGGCTCGGCAGTAACGGCTGCGACCAGACTGGCATCGGCACCCGACTTGACTGCTTCGGCCTGACGACGCGCTTCTGCCTCGGCACGCTCGCGCGCCTCGGCTTCGGCCTTCAGACGTACGGCTTCTTCTTCGGCACGACGCTCCTCGGCCTCACGCTTCTGCTCGGCCTCGATCTCTTCCGGGCTGCGCTTGACGAAGGTCTTCTTCTTGCGCACTTCCACGCTGATGGTCTTGCTGCCGGCCACTCGCAGGGTGCTGGTGGTCTTGCGCTGCAAGGTGATCTTGCGCGGCTCTTCGGCTTTGGCACCGTGGCTGCTCTTGAGATGCGCCAGCAGGGCCTGCTTCTCTACATCGGTAACGACTTGCTCGGCGCTGGTGTGCGGCAAGCCCGCCTCACGCATCTGCTGCAGCAGGCGCTCCACTGGTGTAGCGACCACTTGGGCCAGTTCTTTGACCGTGACTTGCGTCATGCATTTCTCTCCTCAGGCCGCCATTACTCGAACCAATGGGCTCGGGCGGCCATGATCAACTTGCCGGCACGCTCAGCGTCGATACCGTCGATGTCGAGCAGATCGTCAATCGACTGCTCGGCCAGATCTTCACGCGTCACCACGCCACGCACCGCCAGCTCGACCGCCAGCTCGGAGGTCATGCCCTCGAGCGACAGCAGGTCTTCGGCAGGATGGGCGTCGGCCAGTTTTTCCTCGGTGGCGATCGCCTTGGTCAGCAGACGGTCCTTGGCTCGGGCACGCAGCTCGCTGACGATGTCTTCGTCGAAGCCGTCGATGCTAAGCATCTCTTCCATCGGAACGTAGGCGATCTCTTCCAGGCTGGTGAAGCCTTCTTCGACCAGCACCTGGGCCAGCTCCTCGTCGACTTCCAGCTCGTCGACGAAGTGCTGCATGATGTCGCCGGTCTCGGCCTGCTGCTTGGCCTGGATATCGGCCTCGCTCATCACGTTCAGGGTCCAGCCGGTCAGTTGGCTGGCCAGACGCACGTTCTGACCGCCACGACCGATGGCTTGCGCCAGGTTGTCTTCGGCCACGGCGATGTCCATCGCGTGGGCATCTTCGTCAACGATGATCGCAGCGACTTCCGCAGGCGACATGGCGTTGATGACGAACTGCGCGGGATTGTCGTCCCACAGCACGATATCGACGCGCTCGCCGCCCAGCTCCCCGGAGACCGCCTGTACGCGCGAACCGCGCATGCCGATGCAGGCACCCTGCGGATCGATGCGCTTGTCCTTGGAGCGCACCGCGATCTTGGCGCGCGAACCCGGGTCGCGGGAGGCTGCCATTACCTCGATCAGGCCCTCGGCGATTTCCGGCACCTCGATGCGGAACAGCTCGATCAGCATCTCTGGCGCGGTACGCGAGAGGATCAGCTGCGGGCCACGGTTCTCGGTGCGGATTTCCTTGAGCAGCGCACGCACGCGCACGCCGACCCGGAAGGTCTCACGCGGAATGATGTCCTCGCGAGCCAGCAGCGCCTCGGCGTTGTTGCCCAGATCGACGATGACGTTGTCACGAGTGACCTTCTTCACGGTACCGAAGATGATGTCGCCAAGCTTCTCGCGATAGGCATCAACCACCTGCGCGCGCTCAGCCTCGCGAACCTTCTGCACGATGACCTGCTTGGCAGTCTGCGCAGCGATGCGGCCGAACTCGATGGACTCGATCTTTTCCTCGATCAGGTCGCCAACCTTGGCACCGGGCTGACGCTCCTGCGCCTGCTCGACGGTCAGTTCAGCCTCGGGGTTTTCCAGCAGGTCATCCTCGACCACTGTCCAGCAGCGGTAGGAGTCGTAGTTCCCGGTCTGCCGATTGATTTCAACCCGCAGCTCTACCTCGTCGTCATAACGCTTCTTGGTAGCGGTGGCCAGTGCCAGCTCCAGCGCTTCGAAAATCACATCGGCCGGCACGCCCTTTTCATTGGATACCGACTCAACAACCAGCAGTACTTCTTTACTCATCGTACGCCTCGCCTTTCGCAATCCATTGGGGATCCCGCGGATCCGCGCCTCAAGACAGTCGCCTATCGCGCCAGCTGCATATCGAATGACACGCCCGCCAGCCCTGCGATCCTGCGACCACCTCCCTCAATCAAAACGGGGAATTATGTTGGCCTTGTCGACCGAGTCGATCGGCAAAAGGTATTCGTGATCATCCACCAGCACCACGACATCCTGCTCCTCCACACCGCGGAGAAGCCCCTGGAAATTGCGCCGCCCCTCGAACGGCGAACGCAATCTGATCTTTACCTGCTCGCCGGCATGCCTGGCGAACTGCTCGAGCGTGAACAGCGGCCTGTCCATGCCCGGCGAAGAAACTTCCAGCGTGTACTCGACGCTGATTGGGTCCTCTACATCCAGCACACCGCTGAGCTGACGACTGACCTTTTCACAATCGTCGACCAGGATGCCATTGGCGTGATCGATATATACCCGCAGCACCGAATGCTTGCCCTGGGCCAGAAACTCGATGCCCCAGCACTCATAACCGAGCGCCTCGACAACCGGGGCCAGCAAAGCCTGCAACTGTTCAAGCTTGCTCGACACCTGAACCCCCTCGTATATGTTCCGCAAATAAAAAATGGGCGAAACGCCCATCCCTTGGAGACCACAGACACCGTGGCCCAACTAGCAAAAAGCCCCTGAATAGGGGCTCTGCTACTACTGGTTGCGGGGGCTGGATTTGAACCAACGACCTTCGGGTTATGAGCCCGACGAGCTACCAGACTGCTCCACCCCGCGCCAAAGCTGGGGGCGGAGTATACGATTGATCGCCTCAAGCGGTCAATCGACCTACCACCAACGATAAAGCCCGCAATTGCGGGCCTTATCGCTCTCACATGGTACCGAGGAGGGGACTCGAACCCCTACAGCCTATGGCCACTACCACCTCAAGGTAGCGTGTCTACCAATTCCACCACCTCGGCAAAACTCTTACTCCTGAAGCTCCGGCACATCCTCTGCCGGCGCTTCAGGCTGACGCTCCTCGAGAACCGGAACATCATCATCCAGGACTTGCTCGCGCTGAACTTCCTGCACCGCAGGAGTCGGCAGACCCAGATCATCCCAGCCTTGAGCTTTTTGTTTAGCTACGTACGCTAAGCCCAGGCTGGTCAAGAAAAAAGCGGTGGCAAGTATAGCAGTAGCGCGACTGAAAAAGGTAGTGGAACCTTGGCTACCAAATACAGTTCCGGAAGCACCACCACCGAAGGAAGCACCCGCCTCCGCACCCTTGCCCTGCTGCAACAGCACGAATGCCACGATACCGATCGCACCCAGCAGATGCAGGACGATTACCACAGATTCCAGTTCGAGCATTCTTAGTTTCCCGCAGCGCGACAGATCGCACCAAACTCGTTCGCATTCAGAGAGGCCCCACCCACAAGCCCCCCATCGATATCCGGCATGGCAAACAATTCAGCAGCGTTGGCAGCCTTTACGCTACCGCCGTACAGAATCCTCAACCCTCCAGCAACAACCTCATCCAACCGCGCAACCTGAGCGCGAATGGCAGCATGTACTTCCTGCGCCTGGCCGGGCGACGCCGTCAAACCAGTACCAATCGCCCAGACCGGCTCGTATGCCAGGACAGCACCAGCAAGCGATTGCGCGCCACAAGCATCCAGCACCGCCGCCACCTGCCGCGCCACGACCTCAAGGGTCTGACCCGACTCGCGCTGCTCGAGCGTCTCACCGACACAAAGCACAGGCACAAGCCCCGCAGTCTGTGCAGCAACAAACTTGCACACAACGACCGCATCCGCCTCACCGAGAATCAGGCGGCGCTCAGAATGCCCGACCAGCACCATCGAACAACCCGCATCACGCAACTGACATGCAGCGACTTCACCCGTGAGCGCACCCGGCTGCTGCTCGATCGCACAATCTTGCGCACCCACGCCGATCGACCTGCCCGCCAGCTCGGAAACGGCCTGAGCGACATGTATCAGCGAGGGAAAAACCACAACCTCTACACCTGCCGGAATTTCTTCCTGGCGCAAACCATCGAGCAGCTCTGCGACGCTGGCGCGGGTACCGTTCATTTTCCAGTTACCGGCGACCAGAGGACGACGCATGCTCTACCTCGTGATTTGAGTGGCGGCGAATGTTAACCAAGTGGCCCAGCACTGGCAAGCCAATCAGCCACAGACTTCTGCAACCAGCCGCGCCAGTTCCGCGGCGTGCGTGCGGACGACCGTTTCATCGTCACCCTCGACCATCACACGAACCAGCGGCTCGGTTCCGGATTTACGCAGAAGCACTCGACCACGCCCAGCCATCTGCTCGGTAACCCGCTCGCATGCATCCTTGACGCTGGGATGCTCCACCGGATCCAGCGCACCGGACAGCCGCACATTGATCAGCACCTGCGGACACTTGTGCCAGGCCAGACGCTCTTCGGCCAGCCTCCCCCCACGCCGACGCAATGCCAGCACCACCTGCAGGGCGGCGATGATTGCATCCCCCGTACTGGCGTGCTGGGCACAGAGGATATGCCCGGAGTTTTCTCCGCCCAGCTGCCAGCCGCGCGCATTCATCTCGGCCATGACATAGCGGTCGCCGACCTTGGCCCGAGCAAAGGGAATCTCGCGCTTCTGCAGGGCCAGCTCCAGACCCAGATTGCTCATCAGCGTTCCCACCACGCCGCCTGACAACCGCCCACGCTCCTGCAGATCGGTGGCAATGATGTAGAGCAGCTCGTCACCGTCCACGACCGCGCCAGTGTGATCGACCATTAGCACCCGATCACCATCGCCATCAAAGGCGATGCCGATGTCGGCACCTTGCTCGATCACCGCCTTCTGCAGCGC
Organism: Pseudomonas mangrovi; assembly: GCF_003052585.1. Taxonomy (GTDB): domain Bacteria; phylum Pseudomonadota; class Gammaproteobacteria; order Pseudomonadales; family Pseudomonadaceae; genus Aquipseudomonas; species Aquipseudomonas mangrovi. The sequence continues at coordinate 53,619 of NZ_QASN01000019.1, forward strand.
GCCCATATGGGTCGAACCGACGTCCGCGTTGATGTTCACGCCATCCGGCTGCGCGGCGATGACGATCACCTCGGCACCCAACTCGCGAAAGACGCTGGGGGCAACTTTGTAGGTCGCGCCATGCGCGCAATCGAGGACGATCTTCAGCCCACTGAAATCGGTACTGGTAGGCACGCTGCTCTTGCAAAACTCGATATAACGCCCGGCTGCGTCATTGACCCTGGAAGCCTTGCCCAGATGCTCGGACTCGACGACGGACATCGGCGTATCCAGCAATTCCTCGATCATCAGCTCGACTTCATCCGGCAGCTTGGTGCCCTTGCCGGAAAAGAATTTGATGCCGTTGTCGTAATGGGGGTTGTGCGAAGCACTAATGACAATACCGGCGTCCGCATGGAAGGTGCGCGTCAGATAGGCCACCGCCGGAGTGGGCATGGGCCCGAGCAGCATCACATCGGCACCCGCTGCGATCAGTCCCGCCTGCAACGCCGACTCGAACATGTAGCCGGAGATCCGCGTGTCCTTGCCGATCAGCACCTTGCAGTGGCCATGGCGGCGGAACGCCATGCCGGCAGCCCAGCCCAGACGCAAGACGAACTCCGGAGTGACCGGATACTCGCCCACCCGACCACGAATGCCGTCGGTACCGAAATATTTTCTGCTCATGCTCGCTCCGTACTTCTCAATCAGCAGCTTCCACTGCCGCAATCATGCGAACCACATCGACCGTTTCGGCCACATCATGTACCCGGAGAATGCAGACGCCCTTGGCCACCGCCAGCGCAGCCAGCGCCAGACTGCCGAAAAGCCGTTGATTCACCGGCTTTTCCAGCGTCTGCCCGACCATGCTCTTGCGCGAAACACCGACCAATAGAGGGCGCTGCAGCTGGTGCAGACTTTCCATGTGGCGGAAAAGGCTCAGATTGTGCGCCAAGGTCTTGGCAAAACCAAATCCGGGATCGAGGACGATGCGCTCGCGCGCAATGCCTGCAGACTCGCAGCAGAGCATGCGTTGCTGGAGAAAACTCGCCACCTCGGCGGTGACGTCCGCATAGACGGGGTCATCCTGCATCGTGCCCGGCTCGCCGCGCATATGCATCAGGCAGACCGCCATCTGCGTCTGCGCTGCGGCTTCCAGCGCACCAGGACGCACCAGAGAACGCACATCGTTGATCAGTCCGGCACCGAGGGCCGCCGTTTCGCGAATGACTGCGGGCGCAGAGGTATCCACCGAGACGGTGACATCCAGCTCGCGCACCAGCGCCTCTACTACCGGAGCGACGCGCTGCAGCTCCTCCTCACTGGAAACCGGTCGGGCCCCCGGCCGGGTCGACTCGCCACCGACGTCGATCAGGCTTGCACCGGCAGCAACCATGGCCTGCGCATGGCGCAGCGCGGCGTCCCGCGCAGCGAAACGACCGCCGTCCGAGAAGGAATCCGGGGTGACATTGAGGATGCCCATCACATGCGGGCGCGTTAGATCGAGCTGCCGACTGCCGCAAGGCAGCCAGCGCTCACTGGTCGGCGAACTCATGAAACTCAGTGTTCGCCGGCTGGCCCGCCGATCGGCGTCTCTGGAACCTCACCACTCGCCGCGGTAGGCCCGGAAGAGTCGTCGCCACGCCAGTCGCGCGGCTCACGGGCGACACGCCCGGCCATGATGTCGTCAATCTGGTCGGCGTCGATGGTTTCGTACTTCATCAATGCCTCGGCCATCAGGTCAAGCTTGTCACGGTTCTCGGTGAGAATGCGCTTCGCCGTGCCATAGCAATGGTCGATGATCTCGCGCACCTCCAGATCGATCAGCTTGGCCGTATCTCCGGAGACATTGGTGTGCTGACTACCGGCACTGCGACCAAGGAAGACTTCTCCCTCTTCCTCCGCATACATCAGCGGTCCGAGCTTTTCCGAAAGCCCCCACTTGGTGACCATGTTCCGCGCCAACTGGGTGGCCCGCATGATGTCGTTCGATGCGCCCGTGGTAACACCATCGAAGCCGAGCGTCATCTCTTCCGCGATACGACCGCCATACAGCGAGCATATCTGGCTGATCAGCGCGCGCTTGGAGAGGCTGTAACGGTCTTCCTCGGGCAGGAACATGGTCACGCCCAAGGCGCGCCCGCGGGGAATGATCGACACCTTGTACACCGGATCATGCTCGGGAACAGTTCGCCCGACGATCGCATGCCCCGCTTCGTGATAGGCGGTATTGAGCTTTTCCTTCTCGGACATGACCATCGATTTGCGCTCGGCGCCCATCATGATCTTGTCCTTGGCCAGTTCGAATTCCTTCATCTCGACCAGGCGCTTGCTTGAGCGCGCCGCGAACAGCGCCGCCTCGTTGACCAGATTGGCCAAATCGGCGCCGGAGAAGCCTGGGGTACCGCGCGCGATCACTGCCGGTTCGACGTTGTCGCCCAGCGGCACCTTGCGCATGTGAACCTTGAGGATCTGCTCGCGACCACGAATGTCCGGCAGGCCGACAACCACCTGGCGGTCGAAACGGCCGGGGCGCAGCAGGGCCGGATCGAGCACATCGGGGCGGTTGGTGGCAGCAATGACGATGATGCCGTCATTCATCTCGAAACCATCCATCTCTACCAGCAACTGGTTGAGGGTCTGCTCGCGCTCGTCATGACCGCCGCCCAGACCGGCGCCGCGATGACGACCGACAGCATCGATCTCGTCGATGAAGATGATGCAAGGAGCGTGCTTCTTGGCCTGCTCGAACATGTCGCGTACGCGACTGGCGCCGACACCGACGAACATCTCGACGAAATCGGAACCGGAAATGGTGAAGAACGGGACCTTGGCTTCGCCCGCAATGGCCTTGGCCAGCAGCGTCTTGCCAGTACCCGGCGGGCCGACCATCAGCACGCCACGCGGAATACGCCCACCCAGGCGCTGGAACTTGCCCGGATCACGCAGGAACTCGACCAGCTCGCCGACTTCTTCCTTGGCCTCGTCGCAACCGGCGACGTCAGCCAGGGTGGTCTTCACCTGATCCTCGGAAAGCAGGCGCGCCTTGGACTTGCCGAAGCTCATCGGCCCACCCTTGCCGCCCGCGCCACCCTGCATCTGGCGCATGAAGAACATGAATACCGCGATGATGACCAGGATCGGGAAGCTGGCTACCAGCAGCTGAGTCCAGATGCTCTGGCGCTCCGGCTGCTCGCCAACGATCTTGACGTTGTTGTCGAGCAGATCCTTCATCAGGCCGCGATCCTCGATCGCCGGCCGTATGGTCTCGAAGCGGCTGCCGTCGAGATTGAGACCGCTGATGACATAGCCGTTGACGGTGACTTCCTGAACCTTGCCCTGCTGGACTTGCTCGATGAAGTCCGAATAGTTGACCTTGCCGGATTCACTGGTACCGGTGAAGTTGTTCATCACCGTGACCAGAACCGCGGCGATGATCAGCCACAGGATCAGATTCTTTGCCATATCGTTCAATTGATTACCCTCTCCAGCCAGCCCCAGGCGGGAACCGGCTTCGAATAACGGCTAATGAGCTGCCTGACTAAGTTACTACACAACCTCAACCACGGGCAGGCATGCCCTGTAACCCTTTATGAGCCCTGGAAGGCTTCTGCGTCCATGTCCATATCGTTGCCCCGGAACCCACGAGCCAGCAGATACTGTTCCCGCGAGCGGTCCCGCGAGGATAGCGGCTTGCGCATCTGTACCTTCTCGAAGCGCTCGCGGACCTGCTTCAGGTAGGTATCGAAGCCTTCTCCCTGGAAAATCTTGATCAGGAAATCACCGCCGGGTCGCAGCACCCGAGCGGACAGATCCAGCGCAAGCTCACACAGATACATGGCACGGGCCTGATCCGCAGCCCGCACTCCACTCATATTGGGTGCCATATCGGAAATCACAAGGTCTACCGGATGCCCGTCAATCGCCTGGAGAATCTGTGCGAAGACGGCATCATCGGTGAAATCGCCCTGGATGAAAGTGACGTCGGCGATGCTGTCCATCTCGAGGATGTCCGAGGCGATCAGCCGGCCCTTGTCGCCGAGCACGCGACTGGCCACCTGCGACCAGCCGCCAGGCGCGGCGCCGAGGTCGACCACGGTCATCCCCGGACGAAGAATACGGTCCTTCTCCTGGACCTCGAGAAGCTTGTAGCTGGCTCGCGAACGGTAGCCGTCCCTCTGCGCCATCTTCACGTAGGGGTCGTCGAAATGTTCTTTCAGCCAGCGATGACTGGTTTTGGAGCGGGCCACGAAATACCTCATCTGGGCGGGTCTATGTGGCTCGGGTACACTAGCCGCCGCTTTCACTGGGATCGGACGCAAGGGTCAGATTATGTCGCTCACTCAAGAGCAGAAGAAACAGTACAAATCCATCGGCCATCATCTGAAGCCGGTGCTGATCGTTGCCGAACAGGGCCTCACCGAAGGTGTGCTAGGAGAGCTCGAACGCGCGCTCAACGATCACGAACTTATCAAGGTCCAGCTACGCATCACCGAGCGCGAGGATCGCCAGGCGATGATTGCCGAGCTATGCACCCAGGGCCGTTGTGATCTGGTGCAGTCGATCGGCAAGGTCGCCCTGCTCTACCGCAGGAATCCCAAGCCGAATCGTCAGCTGTCCAACGTTCACCGTCACCAGCTCTGACGCCCTGCCTTACGCGGTCGGGCTCGAGGCTTTCGCCTCGGCGCCCGGCACCGGCTGCAACACCAGCACCAGACCGCACATGGCTACCGCAAGATAGCTGAAGACCTGCCAGTAAGCCTGATCCGGCAGCCAGATACGGCAGAGGAAATGGCTGGCGATCAACAGCTGCACTGCAATCAGCGCCTGTCCCCGAACATCCCGAAAAGCGCTGCGCAAACCGCGCGCGCGCACCAGCACCAGCATCTGCAGAAATACCGCGCAGGCGGCGAAGCCCAGCAGCAGGGGCACCAGCATGCCGCGGATCTCCTCGATCAGCAGCGGCGCGATGCCCACCTTGCCGATCCCCGGCAGCACCACGAAATGCATGCCCCAGAGGCCGCCGACCCAGAACGTCTGGACCAGCTGCCAGCTGATCTGCCCTGCGCGGGAAAAGCCCGTCTCAGACATGCCGGACTTCGATGATCTCGTATTCGAGGATGCCACCAGGAGTATGCACGCTGACGACATCCCCTTCGGTCTTGCCAATCAGCGCCCGGGCGATGGGGGAAGTGACCGAGATCTTGCCCTTCTTGGCATCGGCCTCGTCCTCCCCAACGATCTGGTAGACCACGCTTTCGTCGGTATCGCAATTTGCTATCTCGACGGTGGCGCCGAAGATCACCTTGCCGGTATGGGCGATGCTGGTGACATCGATGACCACCGCATTCTGCAGGCGACCTTCGATATCGCGGATACGCGCCTCGACCATGCCCTGCTGTTCACGCGCGGCGTGATACTCGGCGTTTTCCTTGAGGTCACCCAGCTCGCGCGCCTCGCCAATGTCCTGGCTCAGCTTGGGGCGAACGACCTTGGTCAGATGTGCCAGTTCTTCCTCCAGGGCGCGAGCGCCCTGGACTGTCATCGGATACTTGGTCATGCCTTGATTCCTGCATGCAGGTCCTGCAGCCGGCGCACGGTCTTCTCGGGACCGAACTTCAGCGCCTCACAGATCGCCTGACCACCAGCAATGGTAGTGGTGATGCAGATCTTGTGCTGCAGGGCATTACGACGGATCGAGTAGGAGTCGGCGATGGACTGACGCCCCTCGGTGGTATTGATGATCAGGGTGACTTCGTCGTTCTTGATCATATCGACCACGTGCGGACGACCTTCGGTCACCTTGTTCACCCGGCGCACGGGCAGCCCGGCGGCCTCGATAATACGCGCGGTGCCCGCCGTGGCGACCACCTCGAAACCCAGGCCAACCAGGTCTCGCGCGACGTCCACGACGAAAGGCTTGTCGTCCTCGCGTACGCTGATGAACACCGCGCCGGAGTTCGGCAGGATCTCGCTGGCACCCAGCTGCGCCTTGGCGAAAGCTTCGCCGAAGCTGTCGCCGACACCCATGACCTCGCCGGTGGACTTCATCTCCGGGCCGAGGATCGGATCGACGCCAGGGAACTTGGCGAAGGGGAACACCGCCTCTTTGACACTGAAGAACGGCGGGATGATTTCCTTGGTGAAGCCCAGCTCGGTCAGGGTCTTGCCGGCCATCACGCGTGCAGCGACCTTGGCCAGGGACTCACCGATGCACTTGGAAACGAAGGGCACGGTGCGCGACGCACGCGGGTTCACTTCGATGACGAAGATGTCCTCGCCCTGCACCGCCATCTGCACGTTCATCAGGCCGACCACGCCCAGCTCCAGCGCCATGGCCTTGACCTGCTCGCGGATCTTGTCCTGGATGTGTGCCGGCAGCGAATAGGGCGGCAGCGAACAGGCGGAGTCACCGGAGTGAATACCAGCCTGTTCGATGTGCTGCATGATCGCGCCGATGACCACGATCTCGCCGTCGCAGACCGCGTCGATGTCGACTTCGATGGCGCAGTTGAGGAAGTGGTCCAGCAGCACCGGGCTGTCGTTGGATACTTTCACTGCCTCGCGCATGTAGCGCTTGAGCTCTTCTTCCTCGTAGACGATCTCCATCGCCCGGCCGCCCAGCACGTAGGACGGACGCACCACCAGCGGATAACCGATGGTCTTGGAAATGGCCAGTGCCTCGTCTTCGCTACGCGCGGTGGCGTTGGCCGGCTGACGCAGATTGAGGCGCTGCACCATCTGCTGGAAGCGCTCACGATCCTCTGCGCGGTCGATGGCATCCGGGCTGGTGCCGATGATGCATACCCCGGCTTCCTCCAGCGCGCGGCAGAGCTTGAGCGGGGTCTGGCCGCCGTACTGCACGATCACGCCCTTGGGCTGCTCGACGCGGACGATCTCCAGCACGTCCTCCAAGGTCACCGGCTCGAAGTACAGACGGTCGGAGGTGTCGTAGTCAGTGGAGACGGTTTCCGGGTTGCAGTTGACCATGATGGTCTCGTAGCCGTCTTCACGCATCGCCAGGGCTGCGTGCACACAGCAATAGTCGAACTCGATGCCCTGTCCGATGCGGTTCGGGCCACCGCCGAGGATCATGATCTTGTCGCGGCCGGACGGATTGGCCTCGCACTCTTCCTCGTAGGTCGAGTACATATAGGCGGTATCGGTGGCGAACTCGGCAGCACAGGTATCCACGCGCTTGTACACCGGCAGCACCTTGAGCTTATGGCGATGGCTGCGCAGATTCTTCTCGGTCACCCCGAGCAGCTTGGCCAGGCGCGCATCGGAGAAACCCTTGCGCTTGAGGCGACGCATCAGGTCGTAGTCGATGCCGGACAGGCCCAGGGTCTGCACGCGCTGCTCTTCCTTGACCAGATCCTCGATCTGCACCAGGAACCACTCGTCGATGCGGGTCAGATCGAAGACTTCGGCGACGCTCTTGCCGGCTCGGAAGGCATCAGCCACGTACCAGATGCGCTCGGCGCCCGGCACGGTCAGTTCGCGACGCAGGGTGCTCTCGGCTTCCGGATCGTTCAGATCAAGCTTGGGATCGAAACCGCTGACGCCGACCTCCAGGCCGCGCAGTGCTTTCTGCACCGATTCCTGGAAAGTCCGGCCGATGGCCATGACTTCACCGACCGACTTCATCTGGGTGGTCAGGCGCGCGTCGGCCTTGGGGAATTTTTCGAAGGCGAAGCGCGGGATCTTGGTGACCACGTAGTCGATGGCCGGCTCGAAGGACGCCGGGGTACGACCGCCAGTGATGTCGTTCGACAGCTCGTCGAGGGTGTAGCCGATCGCCAGCTTGGCGGCAATCTTGGCGATCGGGAAGCCGGTCGCCTTGGAGGCCAGTGCCGAAGAGCGCGAGACCCGCGGGTTCATCTCGATCACCACCATGCGGCCGGTGTCCGGGCAGATGCCGAACTGCACGTTGGAGCCGCCGGTTTCCACACCGATCTCGCGCAGCACCGCAAGCGATGCGTTGCGCATGATCTGGTATTCCTTGTCGGTCAGGGTCTGCGCCGGCGCGACTGTGATCGAATCGCCGGTGTGGACGCCCATCGGGTCGAAGTTCTCGATGGAGCAGACGATGATGCAGTTGTCCTTCTTGTCGCGGACCACCTCCATCTCGTATTCCTTCCAGCCGATCAGCGACTCGTCGATCAGCAGCTCGCTGGTCGGCGACAGGTCCAGGCCGCGGGCACAGATCTCTTCGAACTCTTCACGGTTGTAGGCGATACCGCCACCGGTGCCGCCCATGGTGAAGGAGGGACGGATGATGCAGGGGAAGCCGACCTTGTCGAGTACGCCGTAGGCTTCTTCCATGTTGTGCGCGATACCCGAGCGCGGGCAGGCCAGGCCGATGTCCTTCATTGCCTTGTCGAAGCGCGAGCGGTCTTCGGCCTTGTCGATGGTATCGGCGTTGGCGCCGATCATCTCGACGCCGAATTTTTCCAGCACCCCGTGTTTTTCCAGGTCCAGCGCGCAGTTCAGCGCGGTCTGGCCACCCATGGTCGGCAGCAAAGCGTCGGGACGTTCCTTCTCGATGATCTTGGCCACGGTGGCCCATTTGATCGGTTCGATGTAGGTGGCGTCGGCCATGGCCGGGTCGGTCATGATGGTGGCCGGGTTGGAGTTCACCAGGATGACGCGGAAGCCTTCTTCCTTCAGCGCCTTGCAGGCCTGGGCGCCGGAATAGTCGAACTCGCAGGCCTGACCGATGACGATGGGGCCGGCGCCGAGGATCAGGATGCTTTTGATGTCTGTACGTTTTGGCATGGTCTTTCTCGAATTCTCTGCGCGGCGGGCTTAACGGCGTTTGGCCATCTCGGCGATGAAGCGGTCGAACAGCGGCGCGACATCATGCGGGCCGGGACTTGCTTCCGGGTGCCCCTGGAAACTGAAGGCAACCTTGTCGGTGCGCTCGACCCCCTGCAGGGTGCCGTCGAACAGCGACTTGTGGGTGGCGCGCAGGTTGGCCGGCAGGCTCGCCTCGTCCACGGCAAAACCGTGGTTCTGGCTGGTGATCATCACCACGCCGGTATCGAGATCCTGCACCGGGTGGTTGGCACCGTGGTGACCGTTGACCATCTTCACCGTCTTGGCGCCTGAGGCCAGCGCCAGCAGTTGATGACCCAGGCAGATGCCGAACACCGGAATGTCGGTTTCCAGCACTTCCTGAATGGCCCTGATCGCGTAGTCGCAGGGCTCGGGATCGCCCGGGCCGTTGGCCAGGAAGATGCCGTCGGGCTTCAGTGCCAGGGCTTCGCTCGCGGGGGTCTGCGCCGGCAGCACGGTAAGGCGGCAACCGCGCGCAACCAGCATGCGCAGGATGTTCCACTTCACGCCGTAGTCGAAGGCAACCACGTGATACGGCAGTTCGCTGGCCGGGATCTCCGGATGGCTGTCGCTTTCCAGACCCCATACGCTGGAGCGCCACTCGTAACGCTCCTTGGCGCTGACCACCTTGGCCAGATCCATGCCTTTCAGACCCGGGAAGCTGCGCGCCAGCTCCAGCGCCTTCTCCTCGGTAGCGTCAGCGCCCACCAGGATGCAGCCGTTCTGTGCGCCCTTCTCGCGCAGAATGCGGGTAAGACGACGAGTGTCGATGCCGGCGATGGCGACGGTGCCGTTCTCTTTCAGGTACTCGTCCAGCGGCTGTTTGTCGCGCCAGCTGCTCGAAGTCAGCGGCAGATCGCGGATGATCAGACCGGCAGCCCAGACCCGATTGGACTCGGCGTCTTCCGGAGTGGTCCCGGTGTTGCCGATGTGCGGATAGGTCAGGGTGACGATCTGCTGGGTATAGGATGGATCGGTGAGGATTTCCTGATAGCCGGTCATGGCGGTATTGAACACCACCTCACCAATGGTATGACCATCGGCGCCGATGGATTCGCCGCGAAAGATGCTGCCATCGGCTAGAGCCAGAATGGCGGGCGTAAGGGCTGGCGTAGTCAAGAGACCTCCCGTAGATCAAGGCAGAAGCAAACGCAGATTGTAAAAAAGCGGGATGACGTGTGAAGGTCATCCCGCTTTTTTGTTCGAAACCATTTCTGCGCAACTTTTAATGGACACACTAAGGCGGCGAGCCTACAGGAAAACGCCATTTCGGTCTAGGCAAAAAGAGGGCCAAACCAGACGACAGGAACGAGTCCGCATCGTCCGGACACGCGCGCATCAGGCCAGCCCGAGCACATCCTGCATATCGTAGAGCCCTGCCGGACGCCCCTCGAGCCAGAGCGCAGCACGCACGGCGCCCTTGGCGAAGGTCATGCGGCTCGACGCCTTGTGAGTGATTTCCACGCGTTCACCATCAGCCGCAAACAGCACGGTATGATCGCCGACCACATCTCCCGCCCGCACAGTGGCGAAGCCGATGGTCTCACGCTCGCGAGCACCGGTCTGACCCTCCCGCCCGTAGACCGCGACCTTCTGCAGATCACGCCCCAGCGCATCCGCCACCACTTCACCCATGCGCAGCGCGGTACCCGATGGCGCATCGACCTTATGCCGGTGATGCGCCTCGATGATCTCGATGTCGACGTCATCGCCGAGCACCCGCGCAGCGGTATCCAGCAACTTCAGACACAGATTCACACCGACGCTGTAGTTGGCAGCGAAAACGATCGGGATTTCCTTGGCCGCCTCGCTCAGCTGCTTCTTCTCCTCGACGGTGAAACCGGTGGTGCCGATGACCATCGCCTTGCCCGCCTCGCGACAGATCGCCAGATTGCGCAGCGTCACGCTCGGGTGAGTGAAGTCGATCAACACGTCGAATTCGTCCAGCACACCCACCAGCTCCGCCGACAGCGGTACGCCGATGCGCCCCTGCGCAACCAGCTCCCCGGCGTCAGCACCGATCAGACTGCTGTCCGGCCGGTCGACCGCGGCAGTCAGCCCCGCACCAGCGGCCTGCACGACCGCCTCGATCAGATGCTTGCCCATGCGCCCAGCGGCGCCCATCACTGCAATACGTCGCATACAAGAAAGCTCCAAGCTGGAAGCCTGAGACCGAAAGCCGGACCAGAACGCCTCAGGCCTCCTGCGTCCGCCCCCCGAGCTCGTTTAAATGTCGCCGAAGAAGCGCTTCATGCCCTCGAACCAGCCGCTGGCCTTGGGCGAATGCGAGCCGTCGCCCTGCAGCGAAGCACGGAACTCCTCGAGCAGCTCACGCTGGCGCTTGTCCAGGTTGACCGGCGTCTCCACCGCCACCCGGCACATCAGATCGCCAGCCGGACCACCCCGCACAGGCGCAACGCCCTTGCCGCGCAGGCGGAACAGCTTGCCGGTCTGTGTGCCCTCGGGAATCTTCAGCTTGACCCGACCATCCAGCGTCGGCACCTCCAACTCACCACCCAGCGCCGCGTCGGCGAAGCTGATCGGCACCTCGCAGTACAGATGCTTGCCGTCGCGCTGGAAGATCGAGTGCTCGCGGACATTCACCACGACATACAGATCGCCGGCCGGACCACCCTGGTTACCCGCCTCGCCCTCACCGGACAGGCGGATGCGATCACCACTGTCGACACCGGCCGGCACCTTGACCGACAGGGTCTTGTGTTCCTCCACACGACCCTGGCCATGACAGCTGCCGCACGGGTCGCTGATCATCTTGCCGCTGCCGTGGCAACGTGGACAGGTCTGCTGGACCGAGAAGAAACCCTGCTGCATGCGCACCTGACCGATACCGCCACAGGTGGTACAGGTGGTGGGGCTGGTGCCCTTCTTGGCACCGGAGCCGTCGCAGGTCTTGCACGACACCAGCGTCGGCACACGGATGGTCACGGTGGTGCCACGTACTGCCTCTTCCAGGTCGAGTTCCAGCGTGTAGCGCAGATCACTGCCGCGCTGCGGACCGCCGCGCGAACCGCCACGTGCGCCACCGAAGAAGTCACTGAACACGTCGCCGAAGATGTCGGAGAAGTTCGCGCCGCCGGCGAATCCGGCCCCGCCTGCCCCGCCACCCATACTCGGATCGACCCCGGCATGCCCGTACTGATCGTACGCCGAGCGCTTCGCCGCGTCGGAGAGCACTTCGTAGGCCTCGTTGGCCTCCTTGAATTTCTCCTCGGCAGCCTTGTCGTCCGGGTTGCGGTCCGGGTGGTATTTCATCGCCAGCCGGCGATAGGCCTTCTTCAGGGCCGCCTCATCGGCGCCGCGCTCGACACCGAGCACTTCGTAGTAGTCACGTTTAGCCATCGTTCTGCTGCACTCTAAAATTCATCTCTTCCAGATACGCCGACGCGGGAGACTGGCTCCCGCGCGGCGTACAGCGTCCATCGACGATCGATGGTGGGAAGCGCAAACCAGGCTTACTTGTTGTCCTTCACTTCTTCGAACTCGGCGTCGACCACGTCGTCGCCGGCGTCCCGCGCACCGTCATCGGCCTGGGTCGCATCGGCAGCCTGGCCCTGCTCGGCGTACATCTTCTGCGCCAGCGGAGTGGTGGCCTGGGACAGCGCGTTGATGCCCGCCTCGATGGCGGTCTTGTCGTCGCCCTTGATCGCCACTTCCAGTTCGCCCAGCGCCTTCTCGATGGCCGCCTTCTCGTCAGCGGTGGCCTTGTCACCCGCCTCGACCAGCATCTTGCGGGTCGAGTGAACCAGTGCGTCGCCCTGGTTGCGCGCGGTCGCCAGCTCTTCGAACTTGCGGTCCTCTTCGGCATTGGCCTCAGCATCGCGGACCATCTTCTCGATCTCTTCATCGGAGAGACCGGAGTTGGCCTTGATCACGATCGACTGCGACTTGCCGGTGGCCTTGTCCTTGGCGGACACGTGCAGGATGCCGTTGGCATCGATGTCGAAGGTGACTTCGATCTGCGGCACGCCGCGCGGCGCCGGCGGAATGTCGGCCAGGTCGAACTTGCCCAGCGACTTGTTCTGCGCGGCCTGCTTGCGCTCGCCCTGCAGGACGTGGATGGTCACCGCAGCCTGGTTATCGTCAGCGGTAGAGAACACCTGCGACTTCTTGGTCGGGATGGTGGTGTTCTTCTCGATCAGCGCGGTCATCACGCCACCCATGGTCTCGATACCCAGGGTCAGCGGGGAGACGTCGAGCAACAGCACGTCCTTGACGTCACCGGCCAGGACCGCGCCCTGGATGGCTGCACCCATGGCGACTGCTTCGTCCGGGTTGACGTCCTTGCGCGCGTCCTTGCCGAAGAAGGCCGCAACCTTCTGCTGCACCAGCGGCATGCGGGTCTGACCACCGACCAGAATCACGTCGTCGATCTTGGCCACGTCGATGCCGGCATCCTTGAGTGCGATGCGGCATGGCTCGATGGTGCGCTCGACCAGGTCCTCGACCAGCGACTCCAGCTTGGCGCGGGAAATCTTCACGTTCAGGTGCTTCGGACCCGAAGCGTCTGCAGTGATGTACGGCAGGTTGACGTCGGTCGACTGGCTCGAGGACAGCTCGATCTTGGCCTTCTCTGCCGATTCCTTCAGGCGCTGCATGGCCAGCGGATCACCCTTGAGGTTGATGCCGCTTTCCTTCTTGAACTCGTCGACGAGATAGTCGATCAGGCGGATGTCAAAATCCTCACCACCGAGGAAGGTATCGCCATTGGTGGCCAGCACTTCGAACTGATGCTCACCGTCGACCTCGGCGATCTCGATCACCGACACGTCGAAGGTACCGCCGCCCAGGTCATAGACGATCACGGTGTGGTCGCCCTTGGCCTTGTCCATGCCATAGGCCAGTGCAGCCGCGGTCGGCTCGTTGATGATGCGCTTGACGTCCAGCCCGGCGATGCGGCCGGCATCCTTGGTTGCCTGACGCTGGCTGTCGTTGAAGTACGCCGGAACGGTGATGACCGCTTCGGTGACCGGCTCGCCCAGGTAGTCCTCGGCGGTCTTCTTCATCTTCTTCAGGATCTCCGCAGAGATCTGCGGAGGAGCCATCTTCTGGCCGTTCACCTCGACCCAGGCATCGCCGTTGTCGGCCTTGGTGATCTTGTACGGCACCATCTGGATGTCTTTCTGCACCACTTCTTCGTCGAAGCGGCGGCCGATCAGACGCTTCACCGCATACAGGGTGTTGTGCGGGTTGGTCACAGCCTGGCGCTTGGCCGACTGGCCAACCAGAATCTCGCCATCGTTGGCGTAGGCAACGATCGAGGGGGTGGTGCGGCCGCCTTCGGCGTTCTCGATCACCTTGACGATGCCGTTTTCCAGAATGGAGACGCAGGAGTTGGTGGTCCCCAGGTCGATACCGATGATTTTGCCCATTTCATACTCTCCGAAATTTGAATTCGCCGAACTGCGCCATGCCGTCTCGGCAGCACTGAATCGCTTGACTCACCAGATGGGGGTCAGCGTGGAAATTTCAAGCCTGCTCATCGATCGAAGGTTGCGGCTGAGCCGGCGCCTTGCTGACCACGACCATCGCCGGACGCAGCAGGCGACCACTGAGCAGGTAACCCTTCTGGAACACCTTGAGCACGCTGCCAGGTTCGGCGTGGATGCTCTCTTCCATTGCCATGGCCTGGTGATGCTCGGGATTGAACGGCTCGCCCACAGGCGAGACCGCAACCAACTGATGACGCGCCAACACATCGGCAAAGAGCTTCAAGGTCAGCTCGACCCCTTCGCGCATCGGACGTATGGATTCGTCATTCGGGTCCGACAGCTCGAGGCCGCGCTCCAGACTATCCATTACCGGCAGCAGGTCGTTGGCGAACTTCTCTAGGGCAAACTTGTGCGCCTTCTCGATATCCTGCTCGGCGCGACGACGCAGGTTCTGCATCTCTGCGGCGACGCGCAACGCCTGATCCTGGGCGGCAGCCAGCTGCTCCTCGAGCACCTGAACCCGGGACCCAAGATCCTCGGAACCCACGGATGCCTGTTCATCAAGGTTGTCAGCGTTCTGATTGTCCAGGTTCTGCTCGTCGGCCATGCCGTCCTCCTTCATCTGTTCTGTGGGCGACTGCCCGGGCATGTGCCGCTATATGGGGGCGCGGCGCCACTCTTCAAGGGCAACGCGCCACTCAGGAGCGACAGGCGAGAAATCCGCGGGCGACCGGCTTGATACGCCCAGCCAGAACACTGTATAAATACCCAGCACTCAATTTCGGAGCCACCACCATGCTGGTCCATCTCTCCGTCAACAATTACGCCATCGTCGACCACCTGGATCTCGAGCTCAAGAAGGGCATGTCGGTCATTACCGGCGAGACCGGTGCCGGCAAGTCGATCATGCTCGATGCGCTGGGCCTGGCTCTCGGCGACCGCACCGACAGCAGCGCCGTGCGCATCGGCGCCGACAAGGCCGACATCCTCGCCAGCTTCGACCTGACCAGCATTCCCGAAGCCCGACAATGGCTCTCCGAGCGCGACCTGGAGCAGGACGGCCCCTGCATCCTGCGACGGGTGATCACCGCGGAAGGCCGTTCCCGCGCCTACATAAACGGTACGCCCTGCCCTCTGGGCGACCTCAAGGCGCTGGGCGAACTGCTGATCGACATCCACAGCCAGCATGAGCACCAGTCGCTACTGAAGACCGAAACCCACCGCCGCCTGCTCGACGAATACGCCGGCGGCGCCGAGCTGGCGCGCCAGGTTCAGCTGGCAGCGCAACGCTGGAAGCAGACGCGCAACGAGCTGGAACGCGTCTCCAGCAGCGGCGAGGAACAGCGTGCCCGGCACCAGTTGCTCAGCTATCAGCTGGAAGAACTGGAAAACCTCGCCCTGGGTGACAATGAGCTGGACGAACTGGAACGCGAACACAAGCAGCTGAGCAACGCGGAGAGCCTGCTGGCCGCATGCCGCCAGGTGACCGAGCTCTGTAGCGAGAACGATGCCGGCAACGTTCTTTCTGCGCTCACCGCCAGCCTGCAACGCCTGGGCGCATTCCAGAACCCACCTGCCGCCATGGGCGAGGCGATCAACCTGTTGGCCAGCGCACAGATCCAAGTAGAAGAAGCGGTCGGCGAGCTGAATCGCTTCCTCGACCACTTCGACGCCGACCCGGCCCGCCAGCAGGCGGTCGAAGATCGACTCGACGCCATCTACAGCCTGGCCCGCAAGCACCGGGCTCAACCGCCGGAGCTACTCGCACTACAGCAACGCCTGCTTGACGAGCTGGAGTCGCTGAGCGCGGACGAAGAGGCCATCACCCGACTGGAGGAAGAACTCGCCGCCTACGCCCGCCACTACCAGGACAAGGCCGAGGAGCTCAGCCAACTGCGCCGTACTGCCGCCTCTGCGCTCTGCACTGCAGTCGAAACGGAGATCCAGACCCTGGGCATGCCCGGCGGGCGCTTCAGCGTGGAGTTCAGTGCCGGCACGGGCGAAGACCTGCACCCGGCCGGCCTTGAGCAGGTGGAGTTCCTGGTCAGCGCGAATCCGGGACAGCCGCTCCGGGCTCTGGCCAAGGTCGCCTCTGGAGGCGAGCTTTCGCGGATCAGCCTGGCGATCCAGGTCACTACGGCACAGACCTCGAGAGTTCCGACACTGGTATTCGATGAGGTGGACGTCGGCATCGGCGGCCCGACAGCAGAAGTCGTCGGACAGATGCTGCGCAGGCTTGGCGAGCGCGGTCAGGTCCTGACCGTCACCCACCTGCCCCAGGTCGCTGCGCAGGGCCATCAGCATCTGTTCGTGCACAAGCAGCGCGGCAGCGACCAGACACAGACGGCGGTCGCAACACTGGACAAGGCAGGCAGAATTGAAGAGGTCGCCCGGATGTTGGGAGGCGTCGACCTCACCGAAGAATCGCTGGCACACGCCAAGAAGCTGCTGGCCAGCGCCTGAACTTTCGCACATGAAAAAGGCGACCCCAGGGTCGCCTTTTTCATCGCAACAAATACCTACTTGGCTTTGCGCACGTACAACACGAGGTTGTGATCCACCAGCTCGAAGCCGTGCTCTTTGACGATCTCGCGCTGACGGCGCTCGATCTCGGCATCCATGAATTCGATGACCTCGCCACTGTCGACACAGACCATGTGGTCGTGATGGCCGCTGTCAGCCAGCTCGAACACGGCATGCCCGCCATCGAAGTTATGGCGCACCACCAGACCCGCCGCCTCGAACTGGGTCAGAACTCGGTATACGGTGGCCAGGCCGACATCCTCACCTGCCTCCATCAGCGCCTTGTACACATCTTCCGCGCTCATGTGACGCTGCTCGGCGGAGTCCAGCATCTGCAGAATCTTTACCCGCGGAAGGGTCACTTTCAGGCCAGCTTTGCGTAGTTCGCTATTTTCTACCATGGTGGGGTTTCTCGATGCTGCTTCGCAGCTTCCTCCAATGAGGGTATGATCCGGGTTTATTTGCCCAGCCAAGATAGTGGAAGTCGCCCCCCGATGCAAAACACCAAGCTCTTGCTGACCAGCCTCTCCCTGACCGGGTTGCTCGCCCTGGGCGGTTGTTCATTCCCCGGCGTGTACAAGATCGACATCCAGCAAGGCAATGTCGTCACCCAGGACATGATCGACCAATTGCGCCCCGGCATGACCCGCAGTCAAGTCCGCTTCATCATGGGCAACCCGCTGATCACCGACACCTTCCACGCCAATCGCTGGGATTACCTCTACAGCATCCAGCCCGGCGGCGGCGAACGCCTGCAGGAACGTGTCAGCCTGATATTCAACGGCAATGATCAACTGGCCGGCCTGGCGGGCGACTTCATGCCCGGCGTCAGCCGTGACGAAGCAATCCTCGGCAGCCCCGGCAGCAGCGTTCGCCAGGAAAGCGCGCCAGACCGCGAGCAGCCTGCACCTCGCCCGGGCAGCCTGCTAGAGCAGATTCAGCAGGAAGTCGACAGCGCAGAGCCTGTAGCGGTGCCGATCCCCGAACCGCTGGAAACCTCGCCGCAGTAACTCAGCAACGCTTCAAAACCAGCCGGCCGAGACATTCGAGCCGGCTCGATCGCTGCACTACTCCCCTGCCTTCTCCTTCGCAGCTTTTGCCGCCCGCTGCTTGCGAACCTCCTTCGGATCAGCGATCAGCGGACGATAGATCTCCACCCGCTCCCCCTCCTCCAGCACCCGCTCATCCGGCTTGGCCACTGCTTTGCCAAATATCCCCAGCGGCGCATTCGCCAGATCAACCTCGGGGAAATGCGCATCCATCCCCGAACGCAACGCTGCCTGGCGCACGGTGGTACCCGCTGGAACGGTCAGTCGGATGAGTTTCTGCTTATCGGCCAGTGCATAGGCCACCTCGACCGCAATGCTCTGCTTATCCATGAAGCTCCTTTGCACGCTGGCAGAAGGCATCGACCAGGGTATTGGCGGCCTGATTGAACAATGGCCCCAGCGTGGCCTTGACCAGCGGCCCCGAGTAATCGAAGGACAGATCCAGGCTGATCTTGCAGGCCTTCTCGTTCAGCGCCTTGAAGTCCCATATCCCGTGCAGCTGGGTAAACGGTCCTTCCTGCAGCTGCATCTCTATCCGCTCGCCGCCGCGCAACCCATTGAGCGTGACGAAGCGCTGACTCGCGCCGCCCTTTGCAACAGTCAATGCCGCACGCATATGCGTTTCGGAGACCTCCATCACCTCGGCCTTCGAGCACCAGGGGAGGAATTCGGGATACCGAGCCACATCATTGACTAGGTCGTAAAGCGCCTGCGCGGGATACGGCAACAGCGCCGAGCGCTGAATTCGCGTGGTCATCCGGATACTTGCCCTTGTCGAGTCGTTAGGGAACGTTGCGCATTGTCGAGCATTGCGGTCGCAACCCTCAAGCACGCTGTCGCCAGACGCCCTGACTGCCCCTATAATGCGCCGCCTATGGCCAAGCAGAAGAAACACCCCTCGGGCACCATCGCGCTGAACAAGAAGGCGCTTCACGATTACTTCATCGAGCAGAAGTTCGAGGCCGGCGTCGCCCTGTCCGGCTGGGAAGTGAAAAGTTTGCGTGCCGGCAAGGCGCAGCTGGTAGACAGCTACATCCTACTCAAGGACGGCGAAGCCTGGTTGATGGGCTGCCACATCACACCACTAAAGACTGCCAGCACCCACGTCATTGCGGACCCGACTCGCACCCGCAAACTGCTCCTGCACCAGCGCGAGCTGGGCAAGCTGTTCGGCGCAGTGCAGCAGAAAGGTTATGCCTGCGTGGCACTGGCGCTGTACTGGAAGAAGCACCTGATCAAGTGCGAGATCGCCCTGGCCAAGGGAAAGAAGGAATTCGACAAGCGCCATACCGAGAAAGAGCGCGACTCCGACCGGGAGATCCAGCGCGCCGTACGCAGCAAGGGCAAGGACGAGTAAACGGCTCTGCCACGCCCTTGAAAAGCCCTGCGGCGCCCCCATCTATCAGACAGCCGACTGTGAATGCCCATCGACGCCACCAGCGTCTCTGGCTTACACTGCAGGCGTTACACAAGCGCAAGACCCTGGGGCCGATTAGGATTCGACGCCGGTAACAAAACTTTAGGTGCATGCCGAGTTGGTAACAGAACTCGTAAATCCACTGTTGCAACTTTTATAGTTGCCAATGACGAAACCTACGGGGACTACGCTCTCGCTGCGTAAGCAGCCTTAGCCCTTCCCCTCTGGTCGCTTCGGCGCCAGCAATCACTAGGGGATGCCTGTAAACCCGACGTGATTGTCATATAGAACAGGATCGCCGCGTAGTACGTTGTGGACGAAACGGCTAAAACTCACACAACTCGCCCAAAACACCCTGCCAATCGGGCGGTCGCGGGTTAACTCAGTAGATCTGGCTAAGCATGTAGTACCGACAGCGGAGTACTGGCGGACGGGGGTTCAAATCCCCCCGGCTCCACCAATTGAAAAACCTAAGCCCCTGATTCCGAAGCGAATTTTAGGGGCTTTTCCTTTTCTACACCTAGCGACTGCCCAACAACTGTCACAGCTGCCTGAGAACTGAGCTTTACAGCGCTCTCCAGACAATCGGGGCCAAATACGCATCGTCAGCGCCAAACCGGAGCGATCAAGGACTTCTACAGACGAGGACGCTCCTGCCCTTATGCATAAAGTGACTGACCTACCGTATGAGCGGAGTGCTTGAGCGGCCTGACTTTGTAGCCGCGCGCAAGAAAATCAGGGTAATCAGCTACATATGCGGGTGATATCGCAGCCATGCCGAATCACTTCAAGGAGTACTACGAGGCAGCTCACGACAGCTCCCGCCCTTCAATACTGAATGGTTTAACCAGCTCCAGCGCGCTGGCGTGGCCGGTCAGTCCCAGGCAACGGAACCCACCTGAACCGAGCGCAGGTGGCTCGCCTGGTGGATTGATTAGTGTCTCGACTGATACGCCGCACCTTGTCCGACGCGTCGATCATGATCGTAGATCTACTGACCAAGCCTGGCGCGGAGGACTGCTTACGCGCTTGGCGAGCAAATCCGGCCCTTGCTTCGCGACCTTCAGTCCGAATCGAGCACCCATACAAATCGAACCATGAAGCAATCAACTCGGCCACGCGGTGCGGCTTCTGGGCTGAGCGCCGCAAGGAACCTCAGCGCAAACCAGCCCGCACAGCTAAAGGCAGCCTGCTGGAATGTAATACGGCTTCCAGGCGCTCGCTGCAGAGCCATCCAACAAACAGGACCAGTCGCCAGTTGCAGTGCGGGTCAGGACGACTCGAGCACCAGAAATATCGGAACTCACCCCACCACCCAGAGTGACCTCCAGCGCACCAGAACCATCCGGATTGAAGTTTGCGATATTCGGAGCGGGTAGCGTGATAGTCGACTGAACAAACCCCAACTCGAGGTTACTGACAACGAACTGACCACGGGAGAGATACTCCTCCATCGGAGTCTTGTACGCCGACAGCTCAGCATGTGCACGCACAACCTGAGTTCGATTGACATATTGCAAGTAGATCGGGACTGCTATCGCCGCAAGAAGCGCAATGATGGCAACAACTATCATCAGCTCTAACAGGGTAAAACCCTTGGCAAAACTGCGCATACTGCTCCCCTGTCACCCCAAAAACCAAATGCCACTTAAAAAAACGCCCCGCACTAGGCGAGGCGCTTTTGGACTACACCAGATTAGTTCTGGCAACCACGCGGACGATACTTCTCTTCGACGGTGGTAGTGCAAGTCCAGGTACCTTCAGGACTACGCTCCCAGATGAGTGTTTGGCCAGCGAGATCAGTAGCCGCCCCGCTGCCAAAGGTGGCAGTTACACTCGAAGTCGCACCCGCGGCAGCGGCCAACGCGACTTGAGGGTAGCCAGTGCCGGGAGGAGCGCCACTACCCGAACCTTGTGCTGCACCGGCCACCAGCGAAGAGGCGGTAGCGTCAACGACGCAATCACCAGGAGGAACCGGGGTACCGCTCGGGACGTTGCTGTGCACAGTACCGGTATTGCCGTTCAGCAGGCACTGCTCGACCGGAGTCTTCAGGTTGCCAGCCTCACCCATCACGCGGGAAACCTGGGAACGAGCGATGTAGTTCTGGTATTGCGGGATGGCGATGGCCGCCAGGATGCCGATGATCGCAACCACGATCATCAGCTCGATGAGGGTAAAGCCTTTTTGAGCTTTCATTGAGTGTCTCCTAGGAAAGTTGGCAGGCCCAAAGACCTGGAACCGGCTAAAGCATCTAGCGTGCCAACAAGGGACATCTGCCCATTTGTGGCCTGCGGCCTCTAAGAGCCGCCACCCCGACCAACCGAGCAAGCCATTTACTGACAATTTACGGCACCCTCCCGGAGCTGATTTGGCAGCCTTGGCCAAACAGGCTATAAGGCAGCCAAAGCAAGAACATGAGCTGCCACTAATATGAATGAAGCCGTCAGTCTCACAGGCCTGGCCCGGCAGCTGGTCCTGGCCAATTTGCTGGATGAAAAAACCGCCCAGCAGGCAACCATCCAGGCACAGCGTAATCACCTTTCCCTGGTCACCTACCTGGTGCAGAACAAGCTGATCAAGAGTCGCCCGCTGGCGGAGCTGGCAGCAGATCAGTTCGGCATTGCCTACTTCGATCTGACAGCTCTGGACAAAGAGAGCCAACCAAAGGAGGCGGTCAGCGAGAAACTGATCCGCCAACATCGGGTACTGCCACTCTGGAAGCGCGGAAACAAGCTGTTCATTGCAGCCTCCGACCCGACCAACCAGCAAGCGATTACCGATGTCCAGTTCAGCACTGGCCTGAACGCGGAAGTCATTCTGGTCGAAGATGACAAGCTGGGCGAAGCCATCGACAAGTTCTTCGACAACGCCAGCAACGGCATGGAAGATCTGGGCGATGTCGACCTGGACGGCTTCGATATCGAGAACCCTGATGAGGAGAAGCAGGACAGCGCCAACGGCGGCGACGCCGATGATGCGCCCGTGGTGCGCTTCGTCAACAAGATGCTGCTGGATGCGATCAAGGGCGGTTCATCGGACCTGCACTTCGAGCCCTATGAGAAAACTTATCGGGTCCGCTTCCGAACTGACGGCATATTGCACGAGGTGGCGCGCCCACCTATCCAGCTCGCGCCACGCATTTCCGCGCGACTCAAGGTCATGGCCTCACTCGATATATCCGAACGCCGCAAGCCGCAGGACGGCCGGATCAAAATGCGCATATCCAAAAACAAGGCCATCGATTTTCGCGTGAACACGCTGCCTACCTTGTGGGGCGAGAAGATCGTGATGCGAATCCTCGATCCCACCAGCGCTCAGATGGGCATCGACGCGCTGGGCTACGAGGAAGCGCAGAAAGAGCTGTACATGAATGCTCTCAAGCAGCCGCAGGGAATGATCCTCGTGACCGGCCCTACTGGTTCGGGGAAGACAGTTTCGCTGTATACCGGACTGAATATCCTCAATACACCTGATGTGAATATTTCGACCGCAGAAGACCCCGTCGAGATCAACCTCGAAGGCATCAACCAGGTGAACGTCAATCCCAAGCAGGGCATGGACTTCACCGCCGCACTACGCGCCTTCTTGCGTCAGGATCCGGACATCATCATGGTCGGCGAGATTCGCGATCTGGATACCGCATCCATTGCCGTCAAAGCAGCCCAGACCGGCCATATGGTCATGTCCACGTTGCACACCAACAGCGCCGCCGAAACTCTTACGCGCCTGCGCAACATGGGCGTCCCCTCGTTCAATATCGCCACATCAGTGAATCTGATCATCGCCCAGCGCCTGGCGCGCAAGCTGTGCAATAGCTGCAAGAAGGAAGTGGATGTGCCGAAGGATGTGCTTCTTGCCGAAGGATTCCCCGCAGACAAGATCGGCACCTTCAAGATCTACGGCCCCGTAGGCTGTGAAAACTGCAAGGGTGGTTACAAGGGCAGGGTCGGGATTTATGAAGTAGTTAAAAACACGCCATCGCTGCAGCGGATTATCATGGAGGAAGGTAACTCTATCGATATCGCCACCCAGATGCGCGAGGATGGCTTCAACGATCTGCGCGCTTCCGGCCTGCTCAAGGCCATGCAGGGCGTGACCAGTCTTGAAGAAGTCAACCGCGTCACCAAGGATTAACCATGGCACAGAAAGCAGCAGCAGCGAAGACCAGTGCGTTCCGCTGGGAAGGCACGGATCGCAAGGGCGTCAAGGTCAAGGGCGAGGTTTCCGGACAGAATCCCGCACTGGTCAAAGCTCAACTGCGCAAGCAGGGCATCAATCCGACCAAGGTAGTCAAAAAGTCTGCGCTGTCTTTCGGTTCCGGGAAAAAGATCAAACCGCTTGATATCGCTCTCTTTACCCGCCAGATGGCGACAATGATGAAGGCCGGCGTACCGCTATTGCAGTCGTTCGACATCATTGGCGAGGGCTTCGAAAACCCGAACATGCGTAAATTGATCGACGAGGTAAAACAGGAGGTTGCTGCTGGTAACAGCTTTGCCACGTCGCTGCGCAAGAAGCCTCAGTATTTCGACGAGCTCTACTGCAACCTGGTGGACTCCGGTGAGCAGGCTGGCGCCTTGGAAAACCTGTTGGACCGGATTGCCACGTACAAGGAAAAGACCGAAGCGCTAAAGGCCAAGATCAAGAAGGCGATGAACTACCCGATTGCGGTGGTGGTGGTAGCGATCATCGTTACCGCAATTCTGCTAATCAAAGTAGTCCCACAATTTGAAGATGTGTTCTCCAGTTTTGGAGCGGAGCTGCCAGCATTCACGCTGATGGTCATCGGCATCTCCGAATTTATCCAGACCTGGTGGCTGGCCATATTAGCCGCGATGGTGGGTAGCGCATTTGCTTTCCAAACGGCTCACAAGAAATCGCAGAAATTTCGAGATGCGGTGGATCGGGGCATCCTCAAGATGCCGGTGGTTGGCGACATCATCTACAAATCATCGGTGGCTCGCTATGCACGCACGCTGTCAACCACATTTGCGGCAGGCGTACCACTTGTAGAGGCCCTAGACTCGGTCGCTGGCGCAACCGGCAATGTGGTTTTCAAGAACGCGGTGAACAAGATCAAGGCTGACGTCTCCACCGGCATGCAGCTTAACTTCTCAATGCGTACGACCAACGCCTTCCCCGCCATGGCGGTGCAAATGACCGCAATCGGTGAAGAGTCTGGCGCACTGGACGAGATGCTAGACAAGGTCGCCAGCTTCTACGAAGAAGAAGTCGACAATATGGTTGACGGTCTTACCGCACTTATGGAGCCCATCATCATGGCCGTCCTTGGTGTCCTGGTTGGCGGCCTGATCATCGCGATGTATCTGCCTATCTTCCAGCTGGGCAATGTGATTTAAAAATGGCTCTTGTAGAATTTCTGGCCAGCCACGTGCTGGCCTTTGTTTTATTCGCTCTGATCATAGGCCTGCTGATCGGCAGCTTCCTCAACGTATTGATCTATCGCCTGCCGAAGATGATGCAGAACGAATGGGAAGCCCAGGCGAGGGAAGTCCTGGAGCTACCTGAACAGGCGAAGAGCGAACCATTCAACCTGTTCCTGCCCAATTCCAGCTGCCCGCACTGTGCTCACGAGATTCGCCCCTGGGAGAACATTCCGGTAGTTAGCTGGCTGTTTCTGCGAGGCAAGTGCTCTGGTTGCAGCAAGCCGATCAACAAGCGCTATCCGCTGGTCGAACTCGCGTGCGGGGTGCTCTCTGCCTTCATTGCCTGGCATTTCGGCTTCACCTGGCAAGGCGGCGCAATGCTACTGCTGACCTGGGGCCTGCTGGCGATGAGCATGATCGATGTCGATCATCAGTTGCTACCGGACGCGCTGGTTCTCCCCCTGCTCTGGCTCGGACTGGGACTGAACGCCATCGGCCTCTTCACCAGCCTGGAAGACGCGCTCTGGGGCGCGATGGCTGGTTACCTGAGCCTGTGGTCCGTGTACTGGGCATTCAAGCTCCTGACTGGCAAGGAAGGTATGGGCCATGGTGACTTCAAGCTGCTGGCCATGCTCGGCGCCTGGGGTGGCTGGCAGGTGCTGCCGCTGACGATACTGCTGTCGTCGCTGGTGGGCGCGGTGATCGGTATTGCCACCCTGCGTCTGCGCAACGCTGAAACCAGCACGCCAATCCCCTTCGGGCCCTACCTCGCCATCGCCGGCTGGATTGCGCTGATCTGGGGCGAGCAGATCACCAGCGCCTACCTGCAAGTCGCACGCTTCTAGCGCTCAAGCGACTTTAACTGTCGCTTGAGCATCGCCTCCAGTGATCCAACACGCACCAGCTCTTGCCACGCGCGCGCTCAGCGGTTACTACTGCACGCCTTTTCGTCCACGGGAAACTCGACAGGCATGACTCCCTGGCTACTCGGACTTACCGGCGGTATCGGCAGCGGCAAGAGCGCAGCCGCCAGTCACTTTGCCGACCTAGGCGTACATCTGGTGGACGCCGATGACGCCGCGCGCTGGGTCGTTGAACCCGGACGCCCGGCGCTCAGCGAGATATCTCAGCGTTTCGGCGACGCGATTTTGCTCCCCGACGGGACACTGGATCGCTCCACCCTGCGGCAGCGTGTATTCCAGGATCCGGCGCAACGCCGCTGGCTTGAGGAGCTTCTGCACCCACTGATACGTCAGGAAATCCAGAACCACCTGAGCCGCGCCACCTCGCCTTATGCGATTCTGGTCTCACCACTACTGATCGAGTCCGGGCAATACCGGAGCATGCAGCGCGTTCTGCTGATTGACGTACCGCTTGAACTGCAACTGCAGCGCAGCATGCGACGCGACCAGGCCAGCGAAGAGCAGATCCGCGCAATTCTGAAGGTACAGACCAGCCGCGAGGAGCGCCTACGCCACGCTGACGACGTACTGCTCAACGACCGCGACCCAGACTGGCTGCGCTCCGAGGTCAAGCGGCTGCACAACTTCTATCTGACTCTCAAGGGAGGCAAGCCATGAGCAACCCGGTAACGGTCGACTGCCCAACCTGCGGCGCTCCAGTCGAATGGGGTCCGCAAAGTCCATCCAGACCTTTCTGTTCGGAACGCTGCAAGCTCATCGACCTGGGGGCATGGGCCGCAGAGGAGCACGCCATCCCGGGCGAGCCGCTCGATGACATCTTCTCCACCGACCTCCCCTCGCGCGAGCACTGAACAACTCAGGGCCGCATGAAAGCGTAGTCGCGCCCGTCGTCCAGATTGGCCGCCAGAAACTCCAGCTCCTGCGCCAGGTCGTCGATGCCACGGCAGGTCTTGCTCCGCTCGACGACCGCACTGAGCAACGCGCGCAGCGCCATCACCTCTTCGTACCCTTCCGCACCGGCCCGCTGCAGGATGAGCTGAAGCTCTTCAGCAGCCCACTGATGTACGCCCATGTCTGTTCCTCGATTCGAATGACTGGAGAGCAGCTTGGGCCCGCAACACCTTAACCAAGGCTGACGCAGATCAAAGGCGCCCTACTATTCACCCTCTCTATCTGCCTCCCATCGCACTACTCATCATCGCCTCGCCAAGGCGCCTGCAGATAGCGCGTACGGTTGAACGTCTCCAGCCATTCAGGACAGAACACCACCAGGGCGGCAATCACGGTTCCATTGATGAATGCCTCGGGAAAGGTAATCAGCCACAGATAGGCAGCAAAATCATCCAGCCATGGCGGCAGCGGGAACAGTCCGTCGTGCCATAGAAGCGCGGTGCCCAGCAGCAGGCAGACGGACGCAGTGAGGGCTGCGGGAAAGAAACCACTGAAGAAGATGTAGACGAACAGGTTGCGCGGCTGCCGCCGCTCTACCAGCAGCGCGCAAACCTCGGCGATCAGCACTGGAAGCGCGACGAGAAGCACCCCGTTTACACCAGCCGCCGCAAGATCCTGCCTGCCAAGCAGCATCAGCCCGACCTGAGCAAGCGCCCCACAGAGCAGTGCCAGCGGCCAGTCGAGCAACAGCGTCACTGCGGTCATACCGATGAAATGAAAGGAAAGTCCTGAATCGAAATCACGCCGGACCAGCCACAGCAAAAAGACTGCCAGCGTAGTGCCGAATAGCAGGTGCTGCCGGCGCAAGTCACTGAAAAGCTCCAGCCAGGGCGCTCGCCACGCGGCCCACGCCAGCACCGGCAGATAGATCAGCCAGCCCAGCGCTCGCGTCGAATCTGCCAGCAGTTCAGCGGCAATCATTTCGCGCGCTCCCACGCCCCACTCGACCCCGCCCCCACACTCACCACGCCCTCATCCCCGCTCAAGGTGGAATAGACCTGGATATCATCACGCTGCTGCCAGCCAGGCTGACTACCCCAGAAAGGCATCGCATCGACAGCGTCACGCAGTACGAAGACATGTGCTTTGCCTATGCCCTGCTCGTGCAGCCGCCGCGCAGCCTCATCCAGCAGTCTGCGTGCATATCCGTGCCGTCGCATCGCTGGAGCAACAACCAGGTGCTGCAGATAGCCGCGACGACCGTCATGCCCCGCCAGCAGCGTAGCAACGAGCACGCCATCGACCTCGCCGGCCAGACTGAGCCCTGGATTACGCTGCAGGTATGCGCACAAGCCTGCGTAGCCATCTTCAGCGCGCAATTGAATACCCGGACAGCTGCGCCAC
The DNA here is from genome assembly GCF_003052585.1 of Pseudomonas mangrovi. Classification (GTDB taxonomy): domain Bacteria; phylum Pseudomonadota; class Gammaproteobacteria; order Pseudomonadales; family Pseudomonadaceae; genus Aquipseudomonas; species Aquipseudomonas mangrovi. Next base: position 81,481 of record NZ_QASN01000019.1, read on the forward strand.
AGATCCAGAGCCGCAGAGTGATCGGCAGGGATCAGCGTACGTATGATCAAAAGGGGAATCTCCAAGGCAACACGGGAATTCTAAGCGCTGCGCGCAAGCGCATTCACTGACCTGAATGTCGCATACTCGCCGACGCAGCCCGACACTGTCAGCTGCCAAACGGGTACCTTGGAACGACGGAGCGCGCCATGAAGGACGCGGACTTTCTAGCACTGCTGACTCGCCAGGCAGAGCAGGCGAACGAATTCTTGAGCAACGCCCGCAAATGGGAGCGCGAGCGCTGGGTCTGCCAGCGCCTGCTGCAGGCGCTGAACGTGAGCTATCGAACGGATGAGTTCCGCATCGGCGATGCATGAGCCTCCCGATGTGATCTTTCGCGAGGCGAACTTCGAAGTGTTCTTCGTGCTCGACGAAGGTCGTCGCCTGAATGACGAGTGGCGCGCGGAGCTGGAGCGTCGGCGCCAGGCATTCTCCCTGCGCCAACTTGTCCGCCGCGAAAAGCGCCCGCGCAGAATCTCGGCAAGCGAGCTCCAGTCGCACCTGGCAACCACGCTGCGCAAGAAGGCCCATAACTATCTGGAAAGGGGGATTGATGCCGGCGACCTTGATCTACTTGCCTTCGTCAGCCTCAAGCGCACCACACTGGACGCCAATAGCCACTTTCCTCCACCCAGCGAATACGTCCGCCAGGGTTGGCGATCGCTGTCGATCGTCGGACCGACCTACGCACGAGTACTATTTGCCCACTCGGATGCGCCTGAGATCCTGCGCAGCAATCTGGGACGAACAGTGCTTTTCGACGTCGGCGCGGGATTGTGAGTCGGCCGACATGGATGGACCCGGCCTCGCCAAGCCATGCGCGACAGTGGCACCATCGAAAAACTGACAAGAAAGCTAAAGAGGACGCAAGGTGACCAGCAAACTGACACCCGAAGACCAGCAGAAGGTAGACAGCTATCTGAGTGCGCCGCAACACCAAGTGGAGCGCAAACCCTTCCGTCCGCTGCTGATGCTTGCGGTGGTTCTGCTCATCGTGCTGGGACTGGGTCTACTCAGCAGAATGCTGGGCATGCTCGTCGACTGACCGCGTTTTGGCGCAAGGTGCGCAGGGTCTGCCAGAGGAAAATGGTGGGTCGTGTAGGATTCGAACCTACGACCAATTGGTTAAAAGCCAACTGCTCTACCAACTGAGCTAACGACCCGGGAAATGGTCGGGGTAGGGGGATTCGAACTCCCGACATCCTGCTCCCAAAGCAGGCGCGCTACCGGACTGCGCTATACCCCGAGGAAAATTTGGCTCCGCGACCTGGACTCGAACCAGGGACCCAATGATTAACAGTCATTTGCTCTACCGACTGAGCTATCGCGGAACTGAAGCTTCCATCTCTGAGCGGGACACAATGTCTAATCCCGTATCAGAGGCGCGCCATTTTACGGTTAGAAAAGTATCTGTCAAGCACTGCGCTCATAACGCACGGAGGGCTTTTCATCCCCGTGACGGACTGCTATATGTTGGCAGCGATGTGATCGAGCAGGATGCATCCTTCACACATTCAGGCAGGCTCGTCCATGAGTAGCTCCGGCACTCCTCCCAGCATTACCAAGCCAATCGAACCTTTGGCCGGGCGCGGCATTCAGCCGCGCTATGGCGAGCTGGTGCTGGACTGCCGAAAACTTGCGATGAACCGCCTCGCGGAGCACCTGACCGGCGTTTTCGCCCAAGTTGATGACACCCTTTTCAGTTGTGCCGAAAAAGCCGAAACCAATCAGGTGCAGACGCTGTTCTTCGACAGCATGCGCGACATACGCAAGCAGAAGCCGCTAATCGAGCGCAGCTATCATCAGCAGATAGCTCGCAATCTTGACGACTTTCTTGCCGGACGCCTGAAGAAAGAGGAAAGCGCCGAGGTCGACGCGGATCATCTCAGCCTGATCCAGAATGACGATTACGAAGAAAGTCTTCTGGTCACCAATATGGTGAGCCGTATAAAGACGCGCTGCGTGCAGGCGCTTTTTGCCCTGGACCAGCGACTCGCACTGCTGACCGGAGGGCAAAAGTTCGAGGAGGTCGACAATCCTTTCGGGCCCCAGGCAATCGCCCAGGCATTTCGCGATGCACTTGCGCCCTGCACCTTTCCGCTGCGCATCAAGACCATCCTTTATGTCCTGTTCGACCAGCACGTCATGCAGGGCCTGGACGATCTGTACGACGCAATGAACAAGCGCTTGGTGGAAGCAGGCGTACTGCCCAACCTCAAGTTCAGCGCGCAGAAGACACCTTCTCGCGGCACTCCTGAGCACCCTGAAGACCAACCCGAGCAGGCGCCGCCCGCAGCGCAGCGCAGTGAAAGCCCTGCTAAACAGATCGCGGTAGACCTGAGCGCCCCGCCTTCCGACGATCCGAGCATCCTGTTCAGCGGTTTGTCCAGTCTGCTGGTCGAACAGCGCCAGCGCGACCCGCTGGCCCCGCTGCTCGGCGGCACCCAGAGCATTTCCAGTTTTGCGCCCAGCGGAGCAACGCGCACCTACAGCGCCGACCAGCTGCTTGAGGCGCTTGATCGGCTGCAGCGCCAGTCCGCACAGGAACTGGCCCAGAGACTGCAGCAGCCACAACAGGTCGCCGACCTCAAGGCCAATCTGCATAGCCAACTGGAAACCTCCACCAGCCAGCCTGACGATCACCGCCTCGCCGACCGGGAAGCGGACGTCATCGACCTGGTCGGCATGCTCTTCGACTTCATCCTGGATGACGAAAACCTGCCAACCAGCTGTAAAACTCTGCTGTCACACCTGCATACGCCCTACCTGAAGGTTGCCCTGCAGGACAAGGCTCTGTTCACCCGCCACGATCATCCTGCCCGCCGCCTACTCAACGGCATGGCGCAAGCTGGCGTGCTGTATGGCGGTGACGAGGAAGATGGCGGGCTGCTGTCGAAAATGCACTGGGTCGTCGAGCAGATCATTCATGGCTACGACCAGGGCGTCGAACTGTTTGAAAGCCTGCGCAGCGAGTTCGACGAGTACGTGACTACGCTGCGACACAAGGTCGAGCTTCGCGAGCGCCGAGCCGTCGAGGCAGCCAAGGGGCGTGACCGCCTACTGGACGCGCGCCGTCTCGCTCTTGATGTCATCGCCAGCGTTCTCAGCAACCGCCAGCCCCCAGCCATCATTCGCAATTTTCTCGAGCTCACCTGGACCGACGTTCTGGTGTTCATCCTGCTGCGCCACGGCGTGCAGAGCGACGAATGGGAGCGTGGCAAAGAGGTGGCGGAGCAACTGGCCTGGAGCGGCACGCCCTTGAGCGAAGTCGATCAGGGCAAACTCCAGCAGCTGCGCCTGCCGTTGCTCGAGGACTTGCGCAGGGGGCTTGAGCTGCTAGGCGGCTATCACGAGGACGGCATACGACGGCTACTGCAGGACATGGTCGCCTGCCAGCATGCAGTGCAGGCAAAGCAACCGTCCCTGGCCAACCGCCTGAAACCCAAGCTGCAAGAGAGCCCTCTCGGCGCGATGCTCGGAGAAGATGCGAGCCTGCTGAACGCACCGAAGCCTTCCGGCCTTTCGGCTGCCGCCCAGGCGCTGGTCAAGGAACTTGGCGATGTCGAATTCGGGACCTGGTTCGAATTTGTCGAAGACAGTCAGACGCGCACACTCAAACTATCCTGGTTCAGTCCGACAACCCGGAACTACATGTTCGTTGATCACAGCGGACAACGTGTCGCGATAAAACCGATCACTCTGCTGGCCAGCGAAATGGAAGCCGGCCTGGCACGCATCCTCAGACCTGAAAGCGACAAGCCGCTGGTCGACCGGGCACTTGGGGCCATCTATCGGGTCCTGCAGAAAATCACTGGGCGAACGGCGGTATCAAGTTGAGAGAGCTGAGCATGGAAGAACGCAGGCGCCATCCTCGCCAGGCTACACAGCTGCAGCTGGAGCTGTTCGAACGACACTCCGGCATGCGCCTGGGACGCCTCGCAGATCTGTCCCTGGACGGCTTCATGCTGTTCAGCGAAAGCCCGCTGGAAGCGGATCAGGTTATCGAGTGTCGCCTCCAGTCTGCGGAGCCACTGGTCGGCGTCGAAAACATCATCTTCGCAGCCGACTGCCTGTGGAGTCGCCCGGGGGCGGACGGCCAACACTGCTGGGCGGGCTATCACATCATCGACATGGCCGAAGATCAGGCGGCCGCCCTGCAGCGCCTACTCGGCCATCTCTAGCACCATCTAGCAAGGACACAACGGTGCCCGGACCAACCGGCGGCAGCTCGTTCAGGGCCGCCTGAAGTGATCCGCTCGCACTCTCTGCGCGAACATCGCCCAACGACAATCCAGCCACCTCGCCGCTCGACGGCTCGAACTCCATTGCCACTGCTGCAACGGAGTCGAACCAGCCAATTCAGCTGAAGACGATCTCGTCGCCCTCCAACCGGGCCTGAATGGTCACCCCAGGCAGAAACTGGCCAGACAGAATCTGCTGCGCCAGAGGATTCTCGATCCAGCGCTGGATGGCCCGCTTGAGCGGCCGCGCGCCGTAAACCGGGTCGTAGCCAATGGCAACCAGCTTATCCAACGCCTCAGGGCTCAGCTCCAGCGAAAGGTCGCGCTCAGCTAGCCGCGTGGACAGACGCTGCAGCTGAATCTTGGCAATGCCGGCAATCTGTTCGCGAGCGAGCGGCTCGAACACCACCACCTCGTCGATGCGATTGATGAATTCCGGCCGGAAGTGAACGCTGACCGCGTCCATTACCGCGGCGTACTGCGCCTCACGATCGCCTACCAGCTCCTGGATCTGTGCCGACCCCAGATTGGAGGTCATGACCACGACAGTGTTCTTGAAGTCCACGGTACGCCCATGGCTGTCGGTCAGGCGGCCATCTTCCAATACCTGCAGCAGCACGTTGAATACATCCGGATGGGCCTTTTCGACCTCATCCATCAGCACGACCGAGTAGGGTTTGCGACGCACCGCCTCGGTCAGGTAGCCGCCCTCCTCATACCCCACATAGCCTGGCGGCGCTCCGATCAGGCGGGCGACCGAGTGCTTCTCCATGAACTCGGACATATCGATACGCACCAGCGCTTCTTCGGTATCGAAGAGAAACTCGGCCAGCGCCTTGCACAGCTCGGTCTTGCCCACGCCTGTAGGGCCAAGAAAGAGAAAGGAGCCGCCTGGCCGATTCGGATCGGCGAGCCCCGCGCGCGAACGACGCACCGCGTTGGCTACCGCAACCACCGCCTCGTGCTGGCCGATCACCCGCTGGTGCAGCATGTCCTCCATCTTGAGCAGTTTGTCGCGCTCGCCTTCGAGCATCTTCGAGACCGGGATCCCGGTCCACTTGGAAACCACCTCGGCGATCTCCTCATCGGTCACCTTGTTGCGCAGCAGCTGGTTTTCCGGCTTGCCATGCTGATCGACCATCTGCAGGCTGCGTTCGAGGTCGGGAATAACCCCGTACTGCAGCTCGGCCATGCGGTTCAGATCACCCTTGCGACGCGCCAGCTCAAGCTCGCTACGCGCCTGCTCGATACGCTGCTGGATCTGCGCGGAGCCCTGCACCTCGGCCTTCTCCGACTTCCAGATTTCCTCCAGATCGGCGTACTCCTTCTCCAGCTTGGCAATGTCCTCCTCAAGCTTGGCCAAGCGCTTTCGGGTGGCCTCATCCTCCTCCTTCTTCAACGCCTCGCGCTCGATCTTCAACTGGATCAGGCGTCGTTCGAGGCGATCGAGCGCCTCGGGCTTGGAGTCGATTTCCATGCGAATGCGACTGGCCGCCTCGTCGATCAGGTCGATGGCCTTGTCCGGCAACTGGCGGTCGGTGATGTAGCGATGGCTCAGCTTGGCCGCGGCGATGATCGCTCCATCGGTGATGGTTACACCGTGATGCACCTCGTAGCGCTCCTTGAGGCCGCGCAGGATGGCGATGGTGTCCTCCTCGTTGGGCTCCTCCACCAGAACCTTCTGGAAGCGCCGCTCCAGCGCAGCGTCTTTTTCGATGTACTGGCGATACTCATCCAGCGTGGTGGCGCCAACGCAGTGCAACTCGCCGCGCGCCAATGCCGGCTTGAGCATGTTGCCGGCGTCCATCGCACCTTCGGCCTTGCCCGCGCCGACCATGGTGTGCAGCTCGTCGATGAACAGGATTACGCGCCCTTCCTGCTTGCCCAGCTCATTGAGCACAGCCTTGAGGCGCTCCTCGAACTCGCCGCGGAACTTGGCGCCGGCGATCAGCGAACCCATGTCCAGAGCCAGCAGACGCTTGTCCTTGAGGCCGTCCGGCACTTCGCCATTGATGATGCGCTGCGCCAGGCCTTCAACGATCGCCGTCTTGCCGACACCTGGTTCGCCGATCAGCACGGGGTTGTTCTTGGTACGCCGCTGCAGGACCTGGATGGTGCGACGAATCTCGTCATCCCGACCGATCACCGGGTCGAGCTTGCCTTCCTCGGCGCGCTTGGTCATGTCGACGGTGTACTTGTCCAGCGCCTGGCGCGACTCCTCGGCGTTCGGGTCATTTACCGCAGCGCCGCCGCGCAGGTTCGAGACTGCATTTTCCAGCGCCTTGCGCGAAACGCCCTGGGCAAGCAGGAGTTTGCCCAGTCGGGTGTTCTCATCCAGTGCGGCGAGCAGCACCAGCTCACTGGAGATGAACTGGTCACCCTTCTGCTGCGCCAGGCGATCAGCCTGATTGAGCAGGCGAGCCAGATCCTGCGACAGGTTCACATCACCAGTGGGGTTCTGCAGCTTGGGCAGGGTATCCAGCTCCTTGGTAATGGCCTGGCGCAAGCTCGCCAGGTCGAACCCTACCTGCATCAGCAGCGGCTTGATGGATCCGCCTTGCTGCTCGAGCAACGCCTGCATCAGGTGCAGGGGCTCTATGGCAGAGTGATCAAGGCCGACGGCTACGGACTGAGCGTCGGAAAGGGCGAGTTGCAATTTGCTGGTCAATCGATCGATACGCATGGACGGACGTTCCTCTTCGAGAAGGCAGGCCGGCGCAATGGATCGCACCTGTACAGAGAACCTGCGAGATGCAGCATAGATAAGGATGATTGTTGACTATTCAAGAGCGGCGGCATTGACGAGCGTCAGTCGCAGCGCGCGCCGACCCGCACAGGCCAGGCCACTAGCCGCTATTGCAACCAGACCAGACTGGCGAAGCGCCCGGTTTGCGGCTGACGCCGGAAGGAGTAGAAACGGGTGTCGCTGACCGTGCAGAAACCACCGCCATAGACCGCCTGTACGCCGGCACGCGCCAGGCGCAGACGAGCCAGCGCATAGATGTCCGCAAGATAGTGACCGGGACGCTGACTGGGCAGGAAAACCTGACTCGCCTGCGCCTGCTCGACACAGAATGCGTCGCGGACCTCTGCTCCGACTTCGAATACCTGGGGGCTGATGGCAGGTCCGAGCCAGACCAGCACCTGCTCAGCGGGCAGTGCGAGGGCGTCGAGGCTCGCTTCGATCACGCCGGCGGCAAGCCCACGCCAGCCCGCATGAGCCGCCGCCACCCGCGTTCCCGCCCGATCACAGAACAGCAGCGGCAGACAGTCCGCCGTCAGCACGGCGCAGGCGACCCCGGACCGGTCGGTCCAGCTAGCATCGGCGTCGGCAACCGTTGACGGATCGGCGGAGGCGACATTGATGCCGTGAACCTGATTCAGCCAGGCCGCTTCGCAGCCGAGGTGCGCTGTCAGACGACGGCGATTCTCCAGCACCGCTTGCGACTGATCACCGACATGGAGCGCGAGGTTGAAGCTGCCAAACGGGCCATTTCCAGAGCCCTGGTCACAGGTAGTGACCCAGGCCCGCACGTTGGCCGGTGCCGGCCACTGCGGAGCGAACCCGGGAAGGCTCACTGGAAAGCGTCACTGTCCTGACGCAGCAGCGTCAGGACCCAGACCAGATCATCCGGCAGTGGCGCCTCCCACTTCATCCGCTGCCCGGTGAGCGGATGATCGAGCTCGAGAAAGCGCGCATGCAGCGCCTGGCGGGGGAAGTTCTTGATGGTGTCGACCAGCGTGGCACTTGCCGCAGGAGGGATGCGGAAACGACCGCCGTAGGCCGGATCGCCCACCAGCGGAAAACCGACATGCGCCATGTGCACACGAATCTGGTGGGTACGGCCGGTCTCGAGCTTGACCCGCACGTGGGTGTGTGAGCGAAACCGCTCGAGCACCCGATAGTGGCTCACGGCCGGCTTGCCGCCATCCATCACCGCCATCCGCTGACGCTGCTGGCCGTGGCGGCCGATGGGTGCATCGATGGTTCCGCCAGCGGTAACCACACCCACCACGATGGCCTCGTAGATGCGGCTGACGGTGCGAGCCTGCAGTTGCTCGACCAGCTTGGTCTGCGCCTGGAGAGTCTTGGCCACCACCATCAGGCCGGTGGTGTCCTTGTCCAGGCGATGCACGATGCCGGCCCGCGGAATGTTGACCAGATCGGGGACGCGGTGCAGCAGTGCGTTGAGCAGGGTACCGTCCTGGTGGCCGGCCGCCGGATGCACCACCAGCCCCGCCGGCTTGTTCAGCACTAGGATCTGCTCATCCTCGTAGACGATGTCCAGATCGATGTCCTGCGCCACCCATTCGCCCTGCGCCTCCTGTTCGGCCTCGAGCACCAGACGGCTACCGCCGTGCACGGTATCGCGCGGCCGCAGACTCTGGCCGTCGACCTGTAGACGGCCGTCCTTGATCCAGCCTGACAGGCGCGAGCGGGAGTACTCGGGAAACAACTGCGCGGCGACCTGATCCAGGCGCTGTCCGCCCATTTCATAGGGCACGTCTGCACTGAGCTGGATGGCGTTCTTGGTGATCGGATGCATGCTTGGCTACGGAGGGGCGGGGGCTTTGGTTTCAGCCGCACGCTTGTGGTTAAATACGGCGTCTTTGCCCCGCTGGATCGGGGGCCCACATCATAACAGGACGGTCCAGGCCACGACAGGCCGCCGTCACAGGGACGCACCGCCATGCAAGTGAAACACCTGCTGTTGATCGCCACCCTCGCTCTCACCGCCGCCTGCTCCTCCAATGACGTGGTCGACGAGAACCTCGGCGAGGATGCGCTGTATCAGCAGGCCCAGACGGACCTGAACAACAAGAGCTATACCAGCGCAATCAGCAAGCTGCGCGCACTGGAATCACGCTATCCGTTCGGCCGCTACGCCGAGCAGGCGCAGCTGGAGCTGATCTACGCCTACTACAAGAACGTCGAGCCGGAAGCCGCCAAGTCCTCCGCCGAGCGCTTCATCCGTCTGCACCCGCAGCATCCGGACGTCGATTACGCCTACTACCTGCGCGGCCTGGCATCCTTCGACCAGGACCGCGGCCTGGTAGCACGCTTCCTGCCACTGGATCTGACCAAGCGAGACCCTGGCGCCGCGCGCGACTCGTTCAACGAATTTTCCCAGCTCACCACCCGCTTCCCCCAGAGCCGTTACGCTCCCGATGCGAAGGCGCGCATGATCTATCTGCGCAATCTGCTGGCAGCCTACGAAGTGCACGTCGGACATTATTACCTGCAGCGCCAGGCCTACGTCGCCGCCGCCAACCGTGGCCGCTACGTGGTGGAGAACTTCCAGGAAACCCCGTCGGTTGGTGACGGCCTGGCGATAATGGTCGAAGCCTACCAGCGCCTGACCCTGACCGAACCGGCTAATGCGGCCCTGGAAACCCTGCGCCTGAACTATCCCGAGCATGCTTCGCTGGTCAAGGGCGAGTTCGTGCCACGCGAGAAGGAAAGCGACGGCCGCTCCTGGCTGGCACGCGCCACGCTGGGCCTGATCGAGACCGACACGCCGCTGCCACCGGGCCAGACCCGCGCCAATCTGGATGTACAGCGCCAGTATCAGGAAGCCAAGTCGCAAATCCCAAGCGAACTGCAACCGGACGCGGAGCACGCAGAGGTCGAGGACAGCAGTGAAAGTGCTGACCGCTCCTGGTGGAGCCGCATGACCTTCGGCCTGTTCGATTGAGACAGACGCGCGGGGTCTAGGCCCCGCGTCATCCGACCGAGAACTCGCACCGAACGCCATCCTCGGCGCCGAGGCTGAACCGACAGCCTACTCTGTGGCAAAGGGAATCCCATGGGACTGTTTCGCCTGCTTTTCTGGATCGCCCTCATCGTGGTCGCCATCTGGCTGTGGCGCCGCCTCGTCAAACCGCGACCCGACGCGCCACGCAATACCTCCGAGGCGCCGCCGATGGTGCGTTGCGCTCACTGCGGCATTCATGTTCCGGCATCGGAAGCCTTGTCCAGTGAAGAGCGCTGGTACTGCAGCCGCCTGCATCTCGAGCAAGGCCCGAAGCGCCCGTGAACACCGAGATACTCAGTCTCAGCGCTCCCCAGAGCCAACGCATCCTACGGCTGTACAATCTCTATCGCGTAGCCATAGGCACGATATTCGTCCTGCTGGTTTCCAGCAATCTGGACGGAGAACTGCTCGACCTGGCACATGCCGGGCTGTTCCAGTCCGGCAGCTGGGTTTACCTGGCGATCAATGTACTGTTCGCCTTTCTGGTACGCAGTCCGAAGCATCCGGTGCAGGTGTTCAGCCTGGCGCTGATCGACATAATCCTGCTCTCGAGCCTGTTCTACAGCGCCGGAGGCACGCCGAGCGGCATCGGCACGCTGCTGATCGTATCGGTGGCCATTGCCAATATCCTGCTCCGTGGTCGGATCGGCTTGCTGATAGCGGCCATGGCGGCCATCGGCCTGATCTATCTGACCTTCTATCTCAGCCTGGATCGCCCTGCGGCCACCGCGCAGTTCGTCCAGGCCGGCGCATTCGGCGCTCTATGCTTCGCTGCCGCGCTGTTCGTCCAGGGACTCACCCGCCGCGTACAGGCGAGTGAAGTCCTGGCTGCGCAACGCGCAGCGGACGTCGCCAACCTGGAGGCACTCAACAGTCTTATCCTGCAGCGCATGCGCACCGGCATTCTGGTGCTCGACGCCCAACACCGCGCGTTGCTGGCCAATCCCGCGACCCAGGCATTACTAGGCAGGGAGCTGACGTCGGGCGTACTGCTCGACCCCATCTGCCCGGAGCTGATCAAGCGCCTGCAACAGTGGCTGCACAACCCCACCCTGCGCCCTGCCAGCCTGCAGGCAATACCTGATGGCCCGGTGCTGCAGCCCAGTTTCGCCATCCTGCAGCGCGGCGAGAAGAACGACACCCTGGTCTTTCTCGATGACATTTCCCAGGTCGCGCAGCACGCCCAGCAACTCAAGCTGGCTTCGCTGGGGCGCCTCACCGCCGGCATAGCCCACGAGATCCGCAACCCGCTGGGCGCGATCAGCCATGCGGCGCAACTGCTACAGGAGTCGGAGGAGCTCGATGGTCACGACAAGCGCCTGGCGCAGATCATCCAGGATCACTCGCGGCGCATGAATCTGGTGATAGAGAACGTTCTGCAACTCTCGCGGCGCCGCCAGGCCGAGCCTCAGCTTCTGGACCTGAAATACTGGATGCACCGTTTCGGCAGCGAGTTTCGTCTGAATGCCAGCGCAGACCAGCAACTGCACCTGGAAACCAGCAGTGGCACCCTGCAGACCCGAATGGACCCGCATCAGCTGACCCAGGTATTGACCAATCTGGTCGAAAACGGCATGCGCTACAGCATGCGCAAGAACGGCACCGGGCAAGTCTGGCTGAAACTGTTCCGCGATGCGGAAAGCGACCTGCCGGTGCTCGAGATCCTCGACGACGGTCCTGGCGTTCCGCCAGACCAGGCCCAGGAGATTTTCGAGCCGTTCTACACTACCGACAGCAAGGGCACCGGCCTGGGTCTGTATATTTCCCGTGAGCTGTGTGAGAGCAACCAGGCTCGCCTGGATTACAAACCACGCGAAGGCGGCGGCAGCTGCTTCCGCATCACCTTCGCCCACCCGCGCAAATTGAGCTGACCATGACTGCCCGGCAAAGAGCCCTGATCGTTGACGACGAACCCGACATTCGCGAACTCCTCGAGATCACGCTCGGACGGATGAAACTGGACACCCGCAACGCGCGCAATCTGAAAGAGGCGCGTGACTGGCTGGCGAAGGAGTCATTCGACCTGTGCCTGACCGACATGCGCCTGCCGGACGGCAGCGGCCTGGATCTGGTTCAACATATCCAGCAGCGCTATCCGCAGACCCCGGTGGCGATGATCACCGCCTATGGAAGCCTGGATACCGCGGTCAATGCGCTCAAGGCTGGCGCATTCGACTTCGTCACCAAGCCAGTGGATCTGGCGCGCCTGCGGGAGCTGGTCAACAGCGCGCTGCGCCTGAGCGACAAGGCCAGCGAGCCGGGTGCTGTCGACAGCCGTCTGCTTGGCGACTCACCACCGATGCGCGCACTGCGCTCCCAGATCGGCAAACTGGCGCGCAGCCAGGCGCCGGTCTACATCAGCGGCGAATCGGGCAGCGGAAAGGAGCTGGTCGCCCGCCTGATTCACGAACAGGGACCGCGCTCCGAGCAGCCCTTTGTTCCAGTCAACTGCGGCGCGATTCCCAGCGAGCTGATGGAAAGCGAGTTCTTCGGCCACCGCAAGGGCAGCTTCACCGGCGCAATCGAAGACAAGCAGGGCCTGTTCCAGGCAGCCAATGGCGGAACGCTGTTTCTCGACGAGGTTGCCGACCTGCCGCTGGCAATGCAGGTCAAGCTGCTGCGCGCAATACAGGAGAAGGCGATTCGTCCGGTTGGCGGACAGCAGGAAGTAGTGGTCGATGTACGCATCCTCTGCGCTACCCACAAGGACCTTGCCGCGGAAGTGGCAGCGGAGCGTTTCCGCCAGGACCTCTACTACCGACTCAATGTCATCGAGCTACGAGTCCCGCCGTTGCGCGAGCGCCGCGAAGACATCCAGCAACTGGCCACAGCCATGCTGGAGCGCCTTTCCGGCTCAGCCCAGAGCCCTGCTCGCCTAGCGCCGGAAGCCCTGGATAAGCTCAAGAGCTACCGCTTCCCCGGCAACGTCCGCGAGCTGGAGAACATGCTGGAGCGCGCCTATACGCTGTGTGAGGCGGACGTGATCCAGGCAATCGACCTGCGTCTGAGCGAAGCGCCCTGCGCCGCGAATGGCGAGGATGCCAGCCTGGTCAATATCGATAACCTCGAGGATCACCTGGAAAGCATCGAGCGCAAGCTGATCATGCAGGCGCTGGAAGAAACCCGCTGGAACCGCACAGCTGCGGCGCAGCGCTTGGGTCTGTCGTTCCGCTCGATGCGCTATCGCCTGAAGAAGCTGGGTATCGACTGAAACCTGGCGCACCTGGCCTGTGGCCAGCGCCTGAAGGTTAGGAGCGATCGACACAAGCGCCCGCCACTCTACGCGCCCCTCCCCCTACGAATGCTTGCGAGCTAGCCGAGCCGCCCTGCCGGCGAATATGGCGCGGGATCCACGATAGGCGCGCGCCCAAGCATCAGATCGACCAGCAGCCGACAGGACGCAGGCGCCATCACCAACCCGTTGCGATAGTGCCCGCAGTTCAACCAGAGCCCCTCCACGCCCGGCACTTCGCCAATGAAGGGGATGCCCTCCGGAGAACCCGGACGCAACCCCGCCCAGTGCCCTGCAATCGGCGCATCAGCCAGTGCAGGCAGCAACTCCTCGGCGGTTTTGCGCAGGCTCTGTAGCGCTTCCTGGCTAGGTGACTTGTCGAATCCCAGATGCTCCAAGGTGCTCCCTACCAGCACATGCCCGTCACGACGTGGAATCGCATAGCGTCGTCCCGCCAGGATCATGCTCGGCAAAAAGTCAGGCGCGCACCTGTAGAGAATCATCTGTCCCTTGACCGGCTCGACTGGGAGCCCCCCGGCCTCCAGCGGCGGCATCAACCCAGCGCTCCAGGCCCCCGCCGCGAGCACTACCGCATCACAATTCAGAATTTCCCCCGCAACGCGCACACCAGCAATGCGACCGGAGCGAACCAACAGCTCCTGCGCCTCCGCCTGCTCCCGCAACTCAACCAGAGGGTTTGCCTGCAATGCGGCGCGTAGCGATTGCAGCAACCGTGGGTTACGCACATTCGCGACGCCCGGCATGTACAACGCATGGTGGTATTGCCTTCCCAGACCCTCAATGCGAGCTCGAACCCTGTCCGCGAGCAGACTCTGCAACTCGCATCCCTCCCGTCGCGCCCAGGTAAGCGCCTGGTCCTCATCCTCCATGTCCAGCCAGTAAAGACCGGTAACCTGGTGCTCGGGATCAATGCCCGTTTCCAGCTCAAGCTGCGCGCAGAACTCCCCGTAGAAACCTGCAGACCAGCGCGCCAAAGCCTGCACTGGCGAACTGTAGCGCCACGGGTAGAGAGGAGAAACGATGCCGCCCCCAGCCCAGGACGCCTCTCGTCCGGTGTCGGACTTTTCCACCAGAACGATACGACGCCCTTCTCGCGCCAGATGATAGGCCGTCATCAAACCGATAACGCCACCGCCGATGACCAGCGTGTCAGTCATTGCGACCTCGTTTGCCAAAACCGCGAAAAATACTTTACTGATTCCCTGCGCCAGGAAGGCGCTTACAAACAACGTAGGGATACTCAGATGAACATTCGTCGTGAACGCGGGTTCACTCTGCTCGATGCAATCACGGTAACGATCCTGATCAGCATCAGCAGCGCCATTATGCTGCCTAACCTCGCTGGCCTGCTTGACCGAGCGCAGGCAGACAAGCAAAAAGAACTACTTGCCGCCCACCTGCAAAGTGCTAGAGCTCACGCGGTTACTCACGCCACCGCGGTAGAGGTGTGCGGCTCCTCAGATGGCTTGAAATGTGATGGCAGCTGGAAACACGGTTGGCTGGCACGAGACCAACAAAGTGCCCACGTCCTGGTCGGCCACCGGAGTGACCGCTCCGGACTGGCCTGGAAAGGCTTCAGCTCCGAGATCGTCTATTTACCGAATGGCACAACCCCTAAAAGCAACGGACGCTTTGAGATTTGCAGTCCGAACGGAGAGCCCCTATGGAGTCTGGTACTCAACCGCCAGGGACGCTTACGCCAGGAAAAAGTGACCCAGAACACAGAGCGAAACCCATGCCAGACCGGTTATCCCTAGCTTGCCTCCGCTCATCCGCGACGCGACGACAGCTCAGCGGATGAACATCCAGAATGCTAGTGCATGCAAAAAGGAGGCTCCATGTCCCATCCATACAAGGCCAGCGGTTTCTCGCTGATCGAGCTGCTCATAATCATGACGCTCCTTGCGATTGTCGCGGGTGTGGCCATACCCAACTTCCAAAGACTGGTGCAGGCCAACCGGGCACAGGGTGCGACTGAAGAGCTACTGGCACAGTTGCAGTTCGCGCGCAGCGAAGCAGTGGTTCGCAACCGCATCGTTACAGTGGAAAACCTCTCCGGTACAGACGGACGCTGGGACCAGCAGATACGGATATACGTCAGCGGCAACCAGACGGCCAATCGCGCCTTTGTTCCTCCTTCGAGCCCTCCCGCCCCAGGCGACGACGAAGAACTGCGTTTCCATGAGGGAATGAACAACGTCACCCTTACCGCGATAGGCGACGCGAGGGTAGAGGAATGGATTTCCTTCCGCCCCAACGGCACCCTGGCGATTACCGGCGCCTCAAGCATCATCGTCTGCCCGGACAATCAGCCTGATCGTGGTCGCAGCCTGACACTCGAGCCCAGCGGCAGGATTGCCATGCCTGCCACCGCCCCGACTGTTTGCACGCCATGAGAGAACGACCGATGCCCAACAATACCCAACACGCAGGCTTCAGCCTGATCGAAGTTCTGGTTGCGATCGTCATCATCAGTATCGGCGTGCTCGGTCTGGTCGCCATGCAAGGTCGCACCATACAGTTCACTCAGGACTCCGCCCAGCGCAATACAGCCGCAATGCTGGCAGACGATCTAGTCGAGCAGATTCGTAGCAATCGTGATGCCGTGGTGGATGCCAGCGGCGTTCGCAGCAACAGCAACTACTACAAGGCTCCTGCTGCCACCTTCCCCACAACGGGCGTCGCCGCCTGCCGAACAGCCCCCGGCTGCGATGCCAACCAGATGGCGACGGACCACCTGGTGCAGTGGGTCATTCAGGTTCGCAACAGCCTGCCAGTGGATGACGCGACGCTCAACGCTGCGTACATCATCTGCCGGGACAGCACCCCGGCCACCGCAGCCTGTGACAACCTGGGCTCGGCCATCAAGATCCAGATCGCCTGGATCAGCCGCACCACCGAAAACGCACCGGAGGCGGACGATGCCAACTCCCGCGAGTTCTACCAGATCAGCTTCGAGCCCTGAGGTGAAAATGCATACCCACTTCAATACCCGTCAGCGTGGCCTGTCGATGGTGGAAATGCTGATTGCCCTGGCAATCAGCAGCTTCCTGATACTCGGCGTGACCCAGATATACATCGACAACAAGCGCAACTACATCTTCCAGCAGAATCAGTCAGCCAATCAGGAAAACAGTCGTTTCTCGCTGCTGCTTCTCGAACAGGAGTTGCGCAAGGCAGGCTACCGTCGGGTTATCCAGGATAGCCGCGAACTGGCCTTCCCGGCGATCACTGTCACCGGCTGCGGTGACTTCAGTGCGGGAGAAATCGCCAAGCCCACCGCAAATGCTCAAGGCGTCTGTTTCCGCTATCAGCGCGCCAGCAACACCGAACTCGACTGCCACGGCAATCTGCTTCCCAACAACGATCCGGTCACCATACGCATGGAGAAGACGGCGGCAGGCGAACTCAACTGTCATGTCAACGGCGGACCTGCGGCAACACTGATCACGGGGATCAATCAGATCGTTTTCGAGTTCGGCGTGGATCGAGACGCGGACCGTATCGCCAATGCCTATCTGTCGGCGGCTGACACCCTCGCCAATACCGGCTCTGTGGTAGCGGTGCGCTATGCGACCCTGCACGAGAGCCAGTCGGACCAGGTTGCGCTCGAGGCAGACAGCTACAACTTCCCACTGACCAATATGGCCGCAGTCACTCCAGCAGATCGCAAGCTGTACAAGTCAGTGCAAGGCACCACTACTCTGAGGAACATAGCCCCATGACAGCGCTCGCCTCTCGGCGCCAGCACGGCGCGACCCTGATCATCAGTTTGATTCTGCTGCTCATCATCACCTTGCTGGCCATTTCCAGCATGCGCGAGGTATCCCTCGAGGAACGAGTGGTCGGTAATTTGCGCGACAGCCGTACTGCCTTTAATGGCGCAGAATCAGGGCTGCGCGAAGGGGAAACTCGACTGGCCGAACATGTCGGACCACCTGCAACCACTGCCGACTGCGCGGCTGCAGGCCCGACGGACCTCTGCGTACTGACTGAGCCCGTTGCCAGTGTGCCTTCCAACAACTGGAACTGGTGGACCACTGCCGCCAACGCACGCGCCTACGAAGGCTCTACCGCCAACACCACCACTCTCGCGCGCATAGCCAGTCAGCCGCGCTGGAATGTCGCCTTCCTCGGCTTCGACCCGGCCAACTCGCTTGGCAACGTGGAGGTATCGGATACCGAAGAGCGCAGCAAGGGCGTCGGGCCTTACTACTACCAGGTCAACGCGGCTTCGCAGGGTCGCTCGACGCGCATGATGACCACTCTGCAATCTGCCGCCGTGCAGCGCTACTGACAGGGAGAAGACAATGAAAATCGCATATCAGTCGCTGAGGGTAGCTGCCAGTGCTGCCGTCATGTTCACTTTCTGCAGCGTTGCCCAGAGCGTCCAGGCGGCGGCACTGACCATTGCCCAGGAGCCGCTGTTCCTTACTGAAGGCGTAGCACCGAACCTTCTGGTTACCCTGGACGACTCGGGCTCGATGGCGTCAGCATTCGCTCCCGACAACATCAGCGGCGAACACGGCACCCGTCGCTTCAGCTCGTCATTTTACAACCCGATGTACTACAACCCAGCGGCGACCTACGCCCCGCCGAAGAGGGTCACATTCAATTCGACCACTGGCCAGATTAGCGTCACCGAGTACAGCACCAGCTTCACCACCGCTTACCTGAATGGATTCAAAACTGACCGTGGCAGCGTGAACTTGTCGACCAGCTTTCGGCCAGTCCGCACCTACGTTTCAACAAACACGACGCAGACCTTGGGTAACAACCCGGCGATCGACTATCCGACGAGCCAGACTAGTGGTGTAGCAGCCTACTATTACGTTCGCGACAACACCCTGGCCAATTGCACCGCGTCCAACATGGCTGACGAAGATTGCTACCGTAGGGTATTGGTAGGCGCTGCTGAGCGACAAAACTTCGCCAACTGGTACTCGTTCTATCGTAGTCGCGCATTGGCCACCGAGTCCGCGGCGAATCTTGCGTTCTACACGTTGCCAGACAACGTGCGGGTAACCTGGCAGATGCTCAACTCCTGCACCGGCATTGGTAGCGGCAACTGCTCTGGCGCTTCCGGTACCAACCACAACAATAGGTTGCGCAATTTCGCCGGCCAGCACCGTGCCAATTTCTTCGCCTGGCTGGCTGACACGCCGGCCAGTGGCGGGACACCCACACGAGCAGCACAGGAACGCGCTGGTAATTTCCTCAGCAACACTAGTGTCAACGGACCTTATGCATTCAACCCAGGCGTACAAAGCGCCCCGCTGTATGCATGCCGCCCGTCCTACCACATCCTTATGAGCGACGGGGTCTGGAACGAAAACACCAATATCACTGTAGGCAATGTGGACGGGACCTCACGATCCCTTCCCGACGGCACCGCCTATGCTCCGCGCGCACCTTACCGGGACGGCGTGAACCGTAATTACGGCAACACGCTGGCTGATCTGGCCTTTCTGCACTGGGCGACAGACGCAAACACCTCCATACCCAATGAGCTGAAGCCGTTCCTCCCTTACAAGAACCCGGACACCGCCACCCAATATTGGGACCCGCGCAACAACCCGGCCACTTGGCAGAATCTGGTCACCTTCACTCTTGGCCTGGGTCTTACTCGTAGCGTAACCAACCCGGCCTGGGGTGGCAGCACCTATGCTGGCGACTATCCAAGCTTGCTGAATGGCACTATTGAGTGGCCGCAACCAGCCAGCAACCAGCCTCAAAACGTTTATGAGCTCTGGCACGCAGCGCTTAACTCCCGTGGCGAATTCTTCAGTGTCGACTCCCCGGAAGACATGGTCGACGCGTTCAAGACCATCCTCAACCGCATTGCAGACCGGGAAACCTCCGCATCTGCCGTTTCGCTTGAGTCTGCCGTTACCACTGCCGGCAACGAGGCTTACTACGCACGTTTCTCCAGCGACAACTGGAGCGGCGAACTGATCAAGTATCTGGTCGACAGCAATGGGCAGTTGAGCTACCAGTGGAATGCCCGGGATCTGCTGAATACCAAAGCCGCAGGCTCGCGCAATATCCTTTTCAACAAGGATGGAAATCTGACTGCCTTCCAATGGGCAAATCTCACCACTGCCCAGCAGGCTGCTCTCAATCGCACCGCAGCAGGCGTCGTCGACACCTTGGGTAGCCAGCGACTGGACTTCATCCGGGGCGTTCGCACCGGAGAAGGCACCACCTTCCGCGATCGTACTCATGTGCTCGGCGATATCGTCCACTCCAGTCCGGTGGTCGTTGCAACTCCGGATCGCATGGAGGGATTGATGAATCCGCTGGTCAGCAGCGCTACCGGCACCTATACCCAGTTCAAGATCGACAACCTGACTCGCCCCAAGCGCATCTACGTAGGTGCCAACGACGGCATGCTCCATGGTTTCGACGAGAACGGGCAAGAAGTTTTCGCTTACGTTCCCACCTCGGTCATTCCGCAGCTGAACAAGCTGACCGACAAGGGCTACCGCGCCAGCCACCAGTACTATGTTGATGGCACTCCAGTCGTTGGCGATGTGTTCATCGAAGGCGAGTGGCGAACCATCCTGATCGGCACTCTGCGTGGCGGTGGCCGTGAGGTGTTTGCCCTGGACGTTACCGACCCTGCCAATGTCTCCCTTCTCTGGGAGTTCAGCTCGGCTCAGGATGAAGACCTTGGCTTCACCTTTACCCGACCGGTCATTACCCGACTGCACAATGGCAAGTGGGGCGTGGTTCTGAGCAACGGTTACAACAGCACCAGCGACCGCGCAGCCCTGTTCGTTCTGGATGCCGCTAATGGCGACGTGATGAGCAAGCTGGTGGTCAACAGTGGCGCAACGGTCAACGGCCTGTCATCGCCCCGCACCGTGGATATCAACGGTGACCTGATCACCGACTACGTCTACGCGGGCGATCTGCAAGGCAACGTATGGCGCTTCGATATGTTTACCGCCAATCAAACCCCGCCATTCCAGCGGACCGACACCATGCCCAACAGCAGCTTCCGGATAGCCTTTTCTGGCACCCCGCTGTTCGTCGCGCAAAATGCCGTAGGCAGGCAGCCGATCACTGCGGCGCCGTCGCTCATCCGCCACCCCAATGGCTTTGGTTACATCGTTACCGTAGGCACCGGAAAATACATCGAGAACAGTGACTCCCAGGCCGACACCAGCCAGCCGATGAGCCTTTACGGCATATGGGATCGCCAGACCGATGGCAAGAGCACTACCGGCACGCCCTCTCTCGGCCGCTCCAATTTGGTCGAACAGACCATGGGCACCGAGATCACCACCACCTTCAATGATACTGATGCAAGCGGTAATGCAACCTCGCGTTCCCGCGACCTGCGTTTGCTCAGTCGCAACCCGATCAGCTGGATTGATGCTTCAGGCAACGTAGTCAAGTACGGCTGGTATCTGGATCTCAAGGAGGGGGCGACCCTCAAGGGCGAAATGGTTGCCACCGATATGACTGCTCGTAGCAACGTACTGCTGGTAGCCACTACAACTCCCAATGATGACCCATGCAGTTCCGGTATCGACCGCTGGTTCATCGCTCTGGATGGTTTCACCGGAGGAGCAACAAACTTCAACGTGCTGGACATGAGCGGCAACAACTACGTCAATGCACTCGACTCCTATAACGGCAATGTTGTCTCCAGTGTCCGCATTCCAGGCTTTGGCGCTCCAGCGGTAGTAGGCCAGGACGCGTTCTTCAACACCCCAAATAGTATCCAGAAAGAAGTGCTCGATTTTGGTCCGGCATCCCGCGGACGTCAGAGCTGGCGAGTTCTCGGAGAATGATCATGAATAGAAAGCTGATTGGCCTGATGGGCGCAGCGCTGCTCTGCAGTGCTGCAGCCCAGGCACAGACCTTTGAAGAGAGCGGCGTCGTCGAGAAAGTATTCTCGGAGCGCTCGCTGATCCAGGTAAATGATCGAATGTACACATTGCCCAACCGGGTTACCGAGAGCCTGTCTCCTGGAGCCGGCCCTGCCATCTTCCAGCTGAGAACAGGGACCGTCGTCAACTTCTCCGGAATCACAGGCGGTCAGTACCCCCTGATCGATTCGATGGCCATCCTCCGCCAGCCCACCCCCGAAGAAGAAATGCAGTTGCAACGGGAGTTGAACAATGAGCGCAACTAAAAGGCATAGTGCAGGCTTTACGCTGATTGAAGTCATGATCGTTGTAATGATCATCGGAGTATTGGCTGCTATTGCCATCCCCCAGTACCAGAACTACGTGCTGCGCTCAAACCGCACCGAAGGCCAGTCCCTGCTGACCGAAGCAGCAGCTCGCCAGGAACGTTTCTTTACACAGAACAACACCTACGCCAACACCGTCGCGCAGCTGGGCTACGCTTCGGCCAACTCGCAGAACAATCTCTACACCCTGTCGATTCCGGTCGTCACTGCGGTCACTTACGAGCTTCGAGTGGTCCCGATCAATCATCAGGCAAACGATGTGGACTGCGGCACGCTGGAACTGACTCACACTGGAGAGAAAAAGGCCAGTGGACCGGACGGCGCAAACGAGTGCTGGCGCTGACTCCGATCCAAAGTAAAAGACCGGCCTGAGAGCCGGTCTTTTTTTGCTGAACACACCGTGCTGACTAGTCGACTTGCCTCACTCGCAACTCCTTCGGCATCGAGAAGGTCACGTTCTCCGGCCGCCCTTCCAGCTCTACCGATGCTTGCGCGCCCCACTCCTGCAACTGATCGATCACACCCTGCACCAGTACTTCAGGAGCCGAGGCGCCGGCGGTAATACCGATGCGCCCTACTCCGTCGAACCACTCGCGGCGCAGGTCTTCGGCGCCGTCTATGAGATACGCGGGCGTGCCGATACGCTCGGCCAGTTCGCGAAGGCGATTGGAGTTGGAACTGTTCGGGCTGCCGACCACCAGCACCACCTCTGACTCGCCAGCGAGCTGCTTGACTGCGTCCTGGCGGTTCTGGGTGGCGTAGCAGATGTCGTCCTTGCGCGGCCCGCCGATGGCCGGGAACTTCGCCCGCAGGGCGTCGATGACGCGGCTGGTGTCGTCCATCGACAAGGTGGTCTGGGTGACGAAGGCCAGTTGCTGCGGGTCGCGCACCTGCAGGCGCTCAACGTCTGCCTCGTCCTCGACCAGGTAGATGGTGCCGCCATTGCGGTCATCGTACTGGCCCATGGTGCCTTCCACTTCGGGATGGCCTTCGTGGCCGATAAGAATGCATTCGCGGCCTTCGCGGCTGTAGCGCGCGACTTCCATATGCACCTTGGTGACCAGCGGGCAGGTGGCGTCGAATACCTTCAGGCCGCGGCGCTCGGCTTCGTTGCGCACCGCCTGGGAGACGCCATGGGCACTGAAGATGACGATGGAATCGTCCGGCACCTGATGCAGTTCCTCGACGAACACCGCGCCGCGGGCGCGCAGATCCTCGACCACGAACTTGTTGTGCACGACCTCGTGACGCACGTAGATCGGCGGCGCGAAGACTTCGAGGGCGCGATTGACGATCTCGATGGCGCGGTCGACGCCGGCACAGAAACCACGAGGATTGGCGAGCTTGATCTGCATGCTGGGGGTCTCAGAGCACGTAAAACAGGGGCAGAGTGTACTACCAGAGCGCGGTGTGCGGCCGCGCAAAGTCTGCTGAAACTGCAGCAGGCCGAATCACCTTTGCGGCGCCTTCACAACAGAGCAAATCCCCAGCCGAATAAGTTTGGGCAGACACTCAGACCGCCTTCACCTCGATGATCTCCACCTCGAAGGTCAGCGTCTTGCCGGAGAGCGGATGATTGAAGTCGACGGTTACCTGCTGCTCGTCAAAGCTCTTCACCACGCCGGGCAGTTCGCTGTTCGCGGCATCGCGGAAGATCACCAGCAGCCCCTCGCCCAGCTCCATGTCGACGAACTGGCTACGCGGCATGGTCTGCAGGTTCTGCGGGTTGGGCTGGCCGAAGCCGTTTTCCGGCTCGATGCTCAGGCTGCGCTTGTCACCGGCCTTGAGGCCCTGGATCGACAGCTCGAAGCCGGGCAGCAGGTTGCCGTCGCCGAAGCGGAAAGTCGCCGGCTGCTTGTCGAAGGTGGAGTCGACCACATCGCCATTCTCCAGCTTGATCGCGAAATGCAGGGTGACCTCGCGGTCCGGGCCGATGCGCAGTTCAGTCATTTCTCGGAATCTCCGGACTTCTTGCCGATGAACATGTCCAGCGCCAGCATGATGGCGCCGATGGTGATGGCGGTATCGGCCAGGTTGAAGGCCGGGAAGTAGTAGCGGTCCTGCCAGTGCGCGAGGATGAAGTCCACCACATGCCCCAGCAACACACGGTCATGCAGGTTGCCCAGCGCGCCGCCGAGTACCAGCGCCAGCGCCACCGCGAGCCAGGTTTCGTTGGGCTTCAGGCGCTTGAGCCAGACTACCAGCGCAACGCTGACGCCTATGGCAATCACGGCGAAGAACCAGCGCTGCCAACCGGGCTGGTCGGCGAACAGACTGAATGCCGCGCCCTTGTTGTAGACGTGGGTCCAGTCCAGATAGCCGGGGATGACCTCGAGGCGCTCGCGAAAGCCGACCAGCGTCACCGCCAGATGCTTGGTCCACAGATCCACCCCCACCACCAGCGCGGTAAGCCAGAGCCAGGCCAGTTTGCCAAAGCGGCTCATGCTGCCTTCCCCTGAGGTACATAGCACTTGTGGCGCGTATCAGACATGTTTGCGGACCTCGCCACTGCCCTCAATGTTCTGCACGCAACGGCCGCAGATCTCGGGATGTTCACTATGGCTACCGACATCTTCCCGATGGTGCCAGCAACGCGCACATTTGGTCTGAGTCGACTTGACGATCTTCAGCTTGAGGCCTTCCAACTCGGTTACCACTGCGTCAGCAGGAGCCTTTTCGATGGGCTCGACCCTTGCGCCTGAGGTGATCAAAGCGAAGCGAAGTTCATCTTCCAGCGCACCCAAGTCGCCCTGCAGCCCCTCATCGGCGAAAAGAGTCACCTCAGCCTGAAGAGCGCCTCCAATTGCCTTGGCTGCGCGCATAGCTTCCAGCTCTTTGTTGACGGCGGCTTTCACTTCGGTGACCCGCACCCAGTAAGACTGGTCAAGCTCGAACCCTTCCGGCAGACGCGTCAGCCCCTGGTACCAGGTATTGAGCATCACCGATTCGTTGCGCTCGCCCGGCAGGAACTGCCAGATCTCGTCGGCGGTGAAGGCCAGCACCGGCGCGATCCAGCGCACCAGCGCCTCGGCGATGTGGAACAGCGCGCTCTGGCAGGAGCGCCGCGCCACGCTGTCGGCGGCGGTGGTGTATTGGCGGTCCTTGATGATGTCCAGGTAGAAGCCGCCCAGCTCCTGCACGCAGAAGTTGTGCACCTTGTGGTAGACGTTCCAGAAGCGGTACTCGTCGTACGCCTCGATGATCTCGTCCTGCAGGCGCGCCGCGGCGTCCAGCGCCCAGCGGTCCAGATCGAGCATCTGCTCCACCGGCAGCAGGTCGCGCGCCGGGTCGAAGCCATTGAGGTTGGAGAGCAGGAAGCGCGTGGTATTGCGGATGCGCCGGTAGGCATCGGCGCTGCGCGAGAGGATGGTCTTGGACACGGCCATCTCGCCGGAGTAGTCGCTGGAGGCCACCCACAGGCGCAGGATGTCGGCGCCCAGGCTGTCGTTGACCTCCTGCGGGGCGATGACGTTGCCCAGCGACTTGGACATCTTGCGGCCGTTCTCGTCGACCACGAAGCCGTGGGTCAGCAGGCCGCGATAGGGCGCGTGGCCGTCAATGGCGCAGCCGGTCAGCAAGGATGAATGGAACCAGCCACGATGCTGGTCGGAGCCTTCCAGGTAGAGGTCGGCGCGCGGACCTTCTTCGTGGCCCATCGGGTGCGAGCCACGCATCACGTGCCAATGGGTGGTGCCGGAGTCGAACCAGACGTCCAGGGTGTCGCTGATCTTCTCGTACTGCGCCGCTTCCTCGCCCAGCAGCTCGGCCGCATCCAGCTTCGACCAGGCTTCGATACCACCCTGCTCGACGCGCTGCGCCACCGCCTCCATCAGCTCGACGGTACGCGGATGCAGCTCGGCGCTCTCCTTGTGCAGGAAGAACGGGATCGGTACACCCCAGGTGCGCTGACGCGAGATGCACCAGTCCGGGCGGCCGGCGATCATGCCGTGCAGGCGCGCCTGGCCCCAGGCCGGGACGAACTGGGTCTGCTCGATGGCATCCAGCGCACGGCGGCGCAGCGAGCTGCCGTCGTGGGCGACCTTGTCCATGCCGACAAACCACTGCGCGGTGGCGCGGTAGATCAGCGGGGTCTTGTGCCGCCAGCAGTGCATGTAGCTGTGCTGGATAGCTTCATGCCTGAGCAGCGCGCCGACTTCGCGCAGCTTCTCGACGATCGCCGGGTTGGCCTTCCAGATGAACTGGCCGCCGAAGAACGGCAGGTCGCTGACATAGACGCCATTGCTCTGCACCGGGCCGAGGATGTCGTCGTTCTGCATGCCGTAGTGCTTGCAGGAGCGGAAGTCGTCCTCGCCGTAGGCCGGCGCCGAGTGAACGATGCCGGTACCCGAACCGGTCTCGACATAGTCGGCCAGGTACACCGGGGAGAAGCGCTCGTAGAACGGGTGGCGGAAGCGGATCAGCTCCAGCGCCCGACCTTCGCAACGGGCGATGATCTCGCCGGACAGCTCGTAGCGCGCCAGGCACGACTCGACCAGCTCCTCGGCGAGCACCAGCAGGCGCTCACCGGTATCGACCAGCGCGTAGACGAATTCGGGATGGACGTTGAGCGCCTGGTTGGCCGGAATGGTCCAGGGCGTGGTGGTCCAGATGACGATGCTGGCGGGCTTGGCCAGACTGGCGACACTGAAGGCTTCGGCCAGTTTGTCGGCGTCCTCGACGACGAAGGCGACATCGATGGCATCGGACTTCTTGTCCTGATACTCGACCTCGGCCTCGGCCAGCGCCGAGCCGCAGTCGAAGCACCAGTTCACCGGCTTCAGGCCCTTGAACACGAAGCCGGCCTCGACCATCTTCGCCAGGGCGCGGATCTCGCCGGCCTCGTTGGCGTACTCCATGGTCTTGTAGGGGTTGTCCCACTCGCCCAGCACGCCGAGGCGGATGAAGTCGGCCTTCTGCCCCTCGACCTGCTCGCCGGCGTACTCGCGGCAGCGCTCGCGGGTCTTGTCGGCTGGCTGGTTCTTGCCGTGGGTGATCTCGACCTTGTGCTCGATCGGCAGGCCGTGGCAATCCCAGCCGGGCACGTAGGGCGCGTCAAAACCCGAAAGGGTCTTGGAGCGGATGATCATGTCCTTGATCACCTTGTTCACCGCATGACCGATATGGATGCTGCCGTTCGCGTAGGGCGGACCATCGTGCAGGATGAACTTGGGGCGAGCCTCACCGATCTGGCGCAGCTTGCGGTACAGCGCAATGCTGTCCCAGCGCGCAAGCATCTCCGGCTCGCGCTGCGGCAGGCCGGCCTTCATCGGGAATGCCGTTTCCGGCAGGTTGAGGGTCGCTTTGTAGTCGGTCATCGTCAGTCAGGCTCGTTATTGAAGCGGTTGACCGAGCCAGTAGGCCCGGGCGGCAGCGATATCCGCATCGATCGCCGTTTTCAGCGCCTCCAGAGAGGCAAAACGCTGCTCGTCGCGCAGCTTGCGATGGAAGGCCACCGCCATCCGGTGGCCATAGAGGTCGCCGGAGAAGTCCAGCAGATGCACCTCAAGATGAGCGCTGCCGTCGCCGGCGACGCTGGGCCGCACACCTATGTTGGCAACCCCGGCATGGCGCTGGCCGTCGACTCGCGCACTGACCAGGTAGACGCCATGCAGCGGCGCCTTGCGCCGCTTGAGCTGGACGTTGGCGGTCGGCGCGCCGAGCTGGCGGCCGAGCTTCTGCCCATGCAGCACACGGCCGGAGATGCAGTAGGCACGACCGAGCAAGCGTTCGGCGAGGGTGAAATCCGCCGCAGCGAGCGCTTCGCGGACCCGCGTGCTGCTGACCCGCTCGCCGTCCAGCTCGACGGTGGCGGCGGCCTCGACGCTGAAGCCATGCTCGGCGCCGGACTGCAACAGAAAATCGAAGTCACCGGCACGATCACAGCCGAAGCGGAAATCGTCGCCGATCTCCAGGTGACGGATGCCAAGACCATCGACCAGCACCTGCTGGACGAACTGCGCAGCGGACAGCTCGCGCAGGCGGCGATTGAAGGCCAGGCAGACCACCCGCTCGACCCCTTCGGCGGCGAGCAGCTCGAGCTTGTCGCGCAACCGCGCCAGGCGCGCCGGGGCAGTCTCGGGACCGAAGAACTCGCGCGGCTGCGGCTCGAAGATCACCACACAGGCTGGCACCTGCAACTCGGCGGCGCGCTCGCGCAGGCGCATCAGGATTGCCTGATGGCCGCGATGAACGCCGTCGAAGTTGCCGATGGTGGCGACGCAGCCCCGATGCTGGGGCCGCAGATTGTGGAGGCCTCGTACCAGCTGCATAGCACGCTTCTAGGTTCGAAAAGGGGGCGATTATACGCACAGCAGAGCCTGCCGGGTAGGCTGGATGCGGCGACGGCAGCGGCTTTCGGCGTACTCGGAAAGGTATCGGATCGTGCCGCTAGAGGACGGCCTTGCGGGAAAAGTCGCGCAACCGGAAGCCCATCAGCGCGAGCGCACCGAAATAGCTGATCACTCCCGCCAGGACCAGGCCGCCCAGGCGCAGCAGGCGCTCGAACATGCCGCCCGTATCCCACGCCGGCATCAGCTGCAACAGCCCGAGCAGCACCGCGACCATCAGACACACCGCCAGCCCCAGCCTGAGCACGAACACCAGCCAGCCCGGCTGCGGAACATAGAAGCCGCGCGCGCGCAGCTTCCAATAGAGCAGACCGGCGTTGAGGCAGGCCGCCAGCCCGACCGCCAGCGCCAGCCCGGCATGCGCCAGCGGCAGCACCAGCACGAAGAGAACATTCATTACCTGGGTCATCGCCAGGGTGAACATCGCGATGCGCACCGGGGTGCGGATGTCCTGGCGTGCGTAGAAGCCCGGCGCCAGCACCTTGACCATGAGAATGCCGAGCAGGCCCACCGAATAGGCGACCAATGCGCGCTCGGTCATCGCCGCATCGCTGGCGCTGAACTTGCCGTACTGGAACAGCGAGGCGATCAGCGGCTCGGCCAGCACCGCCAGGGCTAGCGCGCAAGGTAGTGCCAGCATCAGGCACAGGCGCAGCCCCCAGTCGAGCAGCCGGGAATAGGCATCGACATCCTGACTGGCGTGACTCTTGGAGAGTGACGGCAGAAGAATGGTCCCCAGCGCCACGCCGAGCACGCCGGCCGGCAGCTCCATCAGCCGATCCGCGTAATACATCCAGGACACCGAACCTGCGACCAGGAAGGAGGCGAACACGGTATTGATGATCAGCGAGATCTGCGCCACCGAAACACCGAGGATCGCCGGCCCCATCTGCTTGAGCACCCGCCAGACACCGCGATCACGCAGGTTCAGCCGGGGCAGCACCAGCATGCCGATGCGCTTGAGCTGCGGCAGTTGGTAGACCAGCTGCAGCACGCCGCCGACCAGCACCGCCCAGCCCATGGCCATGATCGGCGGATCGAAATAGGGCGTCAGAAACAGCGCGAAGAAGATCATGCTGACGTTCAGCAGCGTCGGTACGAAGGCCGGTACGGCGAAGCGGTTCCAGGTATTGAGCACTGCGCCGACCAACGAGGACAGCGAGATCAGCAGGATGTAGGGAAAGGTCACCCGCAACAGACTGCTGGTCAGCTCGAAGCGCTCGGCGTTGTCGGCAAAACCCGGCGCCGTCGCCCAGACCAGCCAGGGCGCACAGAGCACACCGATCAGCGTCACCACCGCGAGAACCAGCGTCAGCAGGCCGGCTACATAGGCGAAGAAGGTACGCGCCGCTTCCTCGCCCTGCTGTGCCTTGTACTCGGCGAGGATCGGCACGAAGGCCTGGGAAAAGGCCCCCTCGGCAAAGATGCGACGCAGCAGGTTGGGCAGCTTGAAAGCGACGACGAAGGCGTCGGAGGCAATGCCGGCACCGAAGATCCGCGCCATGATGGTGTCGCGCACGAAGCCGAGGATGCGCGAGATCATGGTGACCGAACTGACCGCCGCCAGCGATTTGAGTAGATTCATCGAACGCAGATGCCTGAAGGATTCGCCGCAGCCGTGGAAGCTGGCGAGTGTAGAGCGCAGCGCCCGAGAAAGCACCTGGCCGCCCAGCTCGGCAACCGATCCGCGACTTGCATTGAATAGTGCGAACGGCCTTGACAAGGCCCGACTCGGTCGGCATGATTCGCGGCCTTATTTGTTTGCTATCCCCCAGTTTTTTCGAGGAGCTTGACGGTGGCCAATACACCTTCTGCCAAAAAACGCGCCAAACAGGCTGAGAAGCGTCGTAGCCATAACGCCAGCCTGCGCTCCATGGTCCGCACCTACATCAAGAACGTGGTCAAGGCTATAGACGCCAAAGACCTCGACAAGGCCAAGACCGCCTACACCGCAGCTGTCCCGGTCATCGACCGCATGGCTGACAAGGGCATCATCCACAAGAACAAGGCCGCTCGTCACAAGAGCCGCCTGAATGGTCACATCAAGGCACTCTCCGCTGCCTGATTCGACCCTTCGATAAAAGAACCGGCCCAGGCCGGTTTTTTTATGCCCGCGTAGCAGCCACGAGGCGCCGTATCACTGCAGGCAGGATTAGCCGCCTACGGCGTAATCCGCCATAGATCCGAGCGCGGCGGTGAGTCTCCACCCCACACCTGGCAGTACGGAACTGGCGCAATGCGCTGCGCTTATTGCGCCCTACACCCCTACGCCCCGCCTGATTCGACCCTTCGATAAAAAACCGGCCTTGGCCGGTTTTTTATGTCTGCAGATTCGTATTGGTGCCTGTCAGTGCTCGGGCCAGGGCAGGATCGGGATGGCGGTCACCGAGTTCTGCGGGCTTCCCTCGATCACCCGGTCGCTGTAGACCAGATACACCAGGGTGTTGCGCGTGCGATCGAAGAAGCGAACCACCTGCATGCTCTTGAAGACCAGCGAGGTGCGCTCGCGAAACACTTCCTCGCCATCCTTGAGATCGCCACGAAACTCGATGGGCCCAACCTGACGACAGGCAATGGACGCCTCCGAGCGATCCTCCGCCAGACCCAGCCCACCCTTCACCCCACCGGTCTTGGCACGCGACAGATAGCAGGTCACGCCCGCGACCTTGGGATCGTCGAATGCCTCCAGGACGATCTTGTCGTTCGGCCCCAGCCACTTGAACACGGTGGAGACCTCGCCGATCTTCTCGCCGAAGGCCACGGAGGACAGCAGGGAGTAACCAAGCAGTACGGGTAACGCCAGCGCCTTCATCCTTCGCTCCTCAGACCAGAACCAGATTGTCGCGATGGATCAGCTCGGGCTCGTCGACATAGCCGAGCAAGGACTCGATGGCATCCGAAGCCTGACCGATGATCTTCTGCGCCTCGACCGCGCTGTAGTTGCACAGCCCGCGGGCGATCTCGCGACCCTCGGCATCCACACAGACGACCATCTCGCCACGGCGAAAGTTGCCCTCCACCCGCCGGACGCCGACCGGCAACAGGCTCTTGCGCGCATCGCGCAGCGCCGCAACAGCACCCGGATCGATGGTCAGAGTGCCGCGCGTCTGCAGGTGCCCGGCGAGCCACTGCTTGCGCGCCGCCAGCAGACCGCACTCGGAGGTCAGCAGAGTGCCCAGGCGCTCGCCTTCCTGCAGACGACCCAGCACCCGCTCGATGGCGCCACCGACGATCACGGTAGAGGCACCCGAGCGCGCCGCCAGACGCGCAGCACGCAGCTTGGTCTGCATGCCGCCACGCCCCAGCGCACCGCCGGTACCGCCAGCAACGGCATCCAGCGCGGCATCGTCGGCGCGCGCCTCGAAGATCAGCTGCGCATCGGGGTTATGCCGCGGATCGGCATCAAACATGCCGTCGCGATCGGTGAGGATCACCAGCAGATCGGCTTCGACCAGGTTGGCGACCAGCGCCGCCAGGGTGTCGTTGTCGCCGAAGCGGATCTCGTCGGTGGCGACGGTATCGTTCTCGTTGATCACCGGCACCGCACCCAGCTCGACCAGCGTGCGCAGGGTGCTGCGCGCATTCAGGTAGCGCTTGCGGTCGGAGAGATCGTCATGGGTCAGCAGGACCTGGGCGGTATGCCGGCCGTGCTCGGCGAAGGCCGACTCCCAGGCACGCACCAGACCCATCTGACCAACCGCCGCCGCGGCCTGCAGCTCGTGAATGGCGCTCGGCCGCACGCTCCAGCCCAGCCGACTCATGCCGGCAGCCACCGCCCCCGAGGAGACCAGCACCAGTTCGATGCCAGCCTCGCGCAACGCAACCATCTGCCCGACCCAGCGTGCCATGGCCGCCTGATCGAGCCCGCGACCGTCTGCCGTGAGCAGAGCGCTGCCGATTTTCACCACCCAGCGCCGCGCGTTCGTCACCTTGTCCCGCATCATCCCCGCCTCAATCACAGATCAGACATTCGGTGTAGCGGGTACCCGCCACACCGGGTTCCGGCCGTACAGCTGCCGGCCAGGTCAGCGAACGTAGATGATCTCCGGCCCGTCGCCATCATCCTCGTCGTCATCGAAGTCGTCATCCGACTCCTCGACATTCTTCAGGCCGGCTCGGCGCAACGCGCGCTGATCGTCCAGCGCTTGTAGACGGGCACGCGCCTCATCTTCGATGCGCTGATCAAGCTCGGCGAGCGCCTCGGCGTACTCCGGCTCCTCGACCAGCCGCAGCGTGCGCTCGTCCAGATAGCGCATGATCGCCTGGCTCAACTCCTCGGTCCCCTCGCGCTCCAGTGCGGAGATCACGAACACCGGGCCTTCCCAGTTCAGCCGCGCCACCACCTGACGCATGCGCTCCTCGCGCTCATCATCGAGCAACTGGTCGGCCTTGTTCAGCACCAGCCAGCGGTCACGCTCGGCCAGCGCCGGACTGAAACGTCCGAGCTCCTCGACGATGGTCTGTGCAGCCTCGGCCGGATCGCTCTGATCCAGGGGCGCCAGATCGACCAGATGCAGCAGCAGCCGCGTGCGCGCCAGGTGCTTGAGGAAGCGGATGCCCAGACCGGCGCCATCCGAGGCGCCCTCGATCAGGCCCGGAATGTCGGCGACCACGAAACTCTTGTAGCGCCCGACGCTGACCACCCCCAGGTTCGGCACCAGGGTGGTGAAGGGGTAATCGGCAACCTTCGGCTTGGCGGCGGAGACCGCACGAATGAAGGTGCTCTTGCCGGCATTCGGCAACCCCAGCAGACCGACGTCGGCCAGCACCTTGAGCTCCAGTTTGAGATCGCGCGCATCCCCCGGCTTGCCATTGGTGGTCTGCCGCGGCGCACGGTTGACGCTGGACTTGAAACGGGTGTTGCCCAGGCCGTGCCAGCCGCCTTGGGCGACCATCAGCCGCTGACCCGGCTTGACCAGATCGCCGATGACTTCCTGGGTGCCTGCATCGATCACGGTGGTGCCGACCGGCACCGGCAGGACCAGGTCCTCACCCTTGTGACCGGTACAGTCCGTACTGCCGCCCTTTTCGCCGTTCTTGGCGGCGAAGCGGCGGGTGTAGCGGTAGTCGACCAGGGTATTGAGGTTCTCGTCAGCGACGATGTACACCGAGCCGCCGTCGCCACCGTCGCCACCGTTGGGGCCACCGTTCTCGATGAACTTCTCGCGACGGAAGCTCATCATCCCGTTGCCACCGTCGCCGGCCTTCACATGTATCGATACTTCATCAACAAATTTCATTGCATGCCTCCCGCCGCAGCGGGCGAGCCTTGGGTTCAGCTGGAACCCGGAGTACAGAAACAAAAAAGCCCCGTCGCAAGACAGGGCTCTTCCAGCAGCATCGCGATCAGGCCGCGACGACGCTCACGTAGCGGCGATTGAAGGCGCCCTTCACTTCGAACTTGACCACGCCGTCGATCTTGGCGAACAGGGTGTGGTCCTTGCCCATGCCGACGCCGTAACCGGCGTGGAACTGGGTGCCGCGCTGACGCACGATGATGTTGCCGGCCTTGATGGCCTGGCTGCCATACATCTTCACGCCAAGGCGTTTGCTTTCTGAATCGCGACCGTTGCGGGTACTACCGCCAGCTTTTTTGTGTGCCATGAGTTCAATACTCCAATAAGAGGATCAGGCGAGCTCAGCTCAGCCCTGGATACCAGTGATTTTGATCTCGGTGTACCACTGACGGTGGCCCTGACGCTTCATGTGGTGCTTACGACGGCGGAATTTGATGATGCGGATCTTGTCGTGACGGCCTTGCGAGACGACTTCAGCAGTCACCTTGGCACCGTCGACGACCGGAGCACCGATCTTCACGTCATCGCCATTGGCGATCAGCAGAACGCGATCAAGGGTAAAGGATTCGCCAGTGGCGAGCTCCAGCTTCTCGACCTTGAGGAATTCGCCTTCAGCGACTTTGTATTGCTTACCACCGGTAACGATTACAGCGTACATGTCTTTCTCCGTTGATCCTGCTCACCCAGCGCTTTATAGGAAGAGTCGTCGGCTGGCATGGCTGCCCGGGGCCGGAAGGACGCCCGTGCAATTGCGTAAGGCAGGGAAAATGCCCAGTTGAGTTCGGGGTGCGCGATTGTACGCAAGGCTCCGGGGCCACGCAAGGGTCATGGCTACTCGCCTTGACAGTCCCATACCCCCCACCTAGCATGCCGCGCAACCTAACTGGAGTGACCCCCGCCGATGCAACCCCAGGCCTTCTACCGCGTGGTGGCTGACGACTTCGCTGCCGTTGACGGCATCATCCGCAACCAGCTCGTCTCCCGCGTTCCCCTGGTGGAAAAGATCGGCGACTACATCATCTCCGCTGGCGGCAAGCGCCTGCGCCCGCTGCTGGTACTGCTGGCAGGCCGCGCCCTGGGCTATCGCGCCGACGACCTGCAGTTGCTCGCCGCAACCATCGAATTCCTGCACACCTCGACCCTGCTGCATGACGACGTGGTCGACAAGTCGGACATGCGCCGCGGCCGCTCCACCGCGAACGCCCAATGGGGCAACGCGCCCAGCGTGCTGGTCGGCGACTTTCTCTATGCACGTTCCTTCGAAATGATGGTCACCCTCGGCTCGATGCCGGTGATGCGCATCATCTCCCAGGCCACCCGCGTGATCGCCGAAGGCGAGGTGCTGCAGCTGTCCAAGGTGCGTGACGCCAGCACCACTGAAGAGACCTACATGGAAGTCATTCGCGGCAAGACCGCGATGCTGTTCGAGGCCTCCACCCATAGCGCCGCGGTACTGGCCAGCGCCAGCGCCGAACAGGCCGAAGCACTGCGCACCTTCGGCGACCACCTGGGCATCGCCTTCCAGCTGGTCGACGACCTGCTCGACTACAAGGGCGACGCCGCGGAGCTGGGCAAGAACGTCGGCGACGACCTGGCCGAAGGCAAGCCAACCCTGCCACTGATCTACACCATGCGCGAAGGTAGCGCCGAACAGGCCGCCCTGGTGCGCAAGGCAATCCAGCAGGGCGGCATCGATGACCTGGAAAGCATCCGCAGCGCGGTCGACGCCGCCGGTGCGCTCGATTACACCGCCAAACTCGCCCGCAACTACGCGGACAAGGCCATCGCCTGCCTGGAACTGCTACCCGCCGGCGAGCATCGTGACGCATTGATCGAGCTGACCCGCTTCGCTGTCGCCCGCACCCACTGAAGCCCTA
This sequence comes from Pseudomonas mangrovi, assembly GCF_003052585.1. Lineage (GTDB taxonomy): Bacteria > Pseudomonadota > Gammaproteobacteria > Pseudomonadales > Pseudomonadaceae > Aquipseudomonas > Aquipseudomonas mangrovi. Next base: position 116,497 of record NZ_QASN01000019.1, read on the forward strand.
CGCTGAGCAGACAGATGCGCCGCCATCCGCGGCGCTCTGGCCTGCCGCAGCGCCTCTCGCCCACACCCTTGAGCAAGTAGCAGGCCGGCAAACCGGCACCGCTCCCGCCAGACGGGCGAAATTAGAGTCTTGCTATTTTCTTAATAAGAATTATTCTCATCTCAACCAGCAAGGAGAGATGAGCCATGACCTACCTGATCGACGCCTGGCTTGACCGCCCGCAACCCTATCTGCGAATCCTCAACCGGGAAACCGGCGAGGTCTGCGCGCTGCTCGAGAACGAGGCGCTGGACGAGCTGCGTGAGCAGGGCGAACTGGATATGCAGGGGTTGGCTTCAAGCGAACCGACGGTGCAGAAGGAACTGGTGCGCAACCTGTTCCTGTTCTGCTACGCACGGGCCTTGCGCCCGCACACCGATCCCGAGTACCCGCAGCAGCGCGCCGCCGTCTGGAGACTGTGACGGCGCGCCGCGCGGTCGTACTCAGAGTACGTCGAGCAGTTCGACGTCGAACACCAGCACGCTGTGCGGCGGAATGCTGCCAACCGCCTGGCCGCCATAGGCCAGCTCGCTCGGCACGTGCAGGCGCCACTTGCTGCCGGCCTTCATCAGTTGCAGGGCCTCGACCCAGCCAGCGATCACGCCGCCGACCGGAAACTCTGCCGGCTCGCCACGCTCGTAGGAGCTGTCGAACACGGTGCCGTCGATCAGGGTGCCGTGGTAATGGGTGCGTACCTGGTCGTCACGGCCAGGCTGGGCGCCCTCGCCCGCCACCAGCACTTCGTACTGCAGGCCGGACTCGAGTACGGTCACACCTTCGCGACGGGCATTCTGCGCCAGATAGTCACGACCTTCGGCTGCGGCTGCATTGGCCTTGGCAGCGGCTTCTGCCTGCATGATCTCGCGGATGACGCGGAAGCTGGCGTTCATCTCTTCGCTGGAAACCTGGCTCGGCTTGCTGGCAAAAGCGTCGCGCAGGCCGGCGACGATGGCTTCCAGCTGCACACCCGGCGGCGGATTGTCACGCAGCTGGTCGCCGAGCTGACGGCCGATGCCATAGCTGACGCGTGCCTCGTCGGTAGTAAGGTTCAGTTCGGACATGACCGGCTCCCGCTGGAAAAAAGGGCAGCAAGCCTATCACAGACTCCCGCGCCGGCCACGGCAGCGCTGCGAGCAGTAGCGCACCTGCTCCCAGCAGCGCGCCCATTTGCGCCGCCAACTGAATGGCCGGCCGCAGACCGCGCACAGCTTCTGCGCCAGATCGGCCTTGCGCTTCACAGCGAATCCCCTGCATCCAGGCGCGCCAGCAGCAGATCCCCCCGCTCGCGCAGGGCTTCGCGGCGCTCCGGCGCCATGTTGGCGAGCAGCCGATAGGCCGGCGCGAGCCGCGGGTTGCCCTCGAGCAGGTCGCGCTCACGCATGAGGAAGTGCCAGTACAGCGCATTGAACGGACAGGCCTGCTCGCCAAGGCTCTCGCCAACCCGGTAACGACAATCCGAGCAATAGTCGGACATCCGCCTGATGTACTGGCCGCTGGCGCAGTAGGGCTTGGAGGCCATGAAGCCGCCGTCGGCGTGCAACGCCATGCCCAGGGTGTTGGGCAGCTCGACCCAGTCGACGGCGTCGAAGTAGATCGCCAGATACCAGTCGCAGACTTCCTTCGGCACCACGCCGGCCAGCAGCGCGAAGTTGCCGGTGACCATCAGCCGCTGGATGTGGTGCGCGTACGCCAGCTGCAGCGTCTGCCCAATCACCTGGCGCATGCAGTTCATCCCGGTGTCGCCGTTCCAGTAGAAGGACGGCAGCGGCCGGCTGCAGCCGAAGAAATCGAGCTCGGCGTAATCCGGCATGCGCGCCCAGTAGATGCCATGCACGTATTCGCGCCAGCCGATCAGCTGACGGATGAAGCCCTCGGCAGCATTCAGCGGCGCACGCCCGGCATGGTAGGCAGCCTGCACATCGTCACAGAGCTCGCGCACCTTGAGCAACCCCAGGTTCAGCGCCGCGCTGATGCGTGCGTGGAACAGAAAGGGCTCGCCGCTGGCCATGGCGTCCTGGTAGTCGCCGAACGCCGGCAGGGCGAAGTCGAGGAAGTGCCGCCACAGCTCAAGCGCCTGCTCCCGGGTCACCGCCAGATCGAAGCCGGATAGCGCGCCCGGATGATCGGGGAAGCGCCGTCGCACCAGCTCCAGCACCTCCAGGGTGATGGCGTCGGGGCTGAAACCCGGCGCCAACGGCCCGCGCAGCCCCCGCGGCAGACGCTTGCGGTTCTGCGGGTCGTGATTCCAGCGCCCGCCTTCGGGATTGCCGTCCGCCTGCATCAGCCAGTCACCACGGCGGCGCATCTGCCGGTAGAAGAGCTCCATCCGTGGTGCGCCACACTTCTCCAGCCAGGCAGCGAAGGCACGGCGGGAGCAGAGAAAACGGCTATCGGCGTGCCAGTGGATAACGCACTCGCAGGCCCGCAGCGACGCTTCTACCCGCCAGTCGCCGGCTTCGGTCAGGTGAACTTCCTGCGGCTGCAGCGCCGTCACCCAGCGCTGCAGCTCGGCAGCCAGCGAGCCGCTGTTGTGCGGATCGTCGAGCTCGGCATAGTGCAGGGTCCAGCCCGCTGCGCGCAGCGTCTCGGCGAAATGGCGCATGGCACTGAACTGGAACACCAGCTTGCGCCGGTGATGCGCCACATGACCGGCCTCAGCCGCCACCTCGGTCATCAACAGACAATCACGCGCAGGGTCGAGCGCGCGCAACGTCGGCAGCGCCAGCGACAGCTGATCGCCGAGCAAGAATCCCAGGCGCACCCCTACCAGCCCGAGCGCATGGCGATCGGCACGCGCAACGGCGCAGCCTGCTCCAGCGGCATGCCGCACATCTCGGTATGCGCCTCGGCATGCTGCAGGTGAAACGGCTGCTCCGGCAGCTCGCGCAACAGATCCCGCGCATGCTCGACCGAGCGCAGCCGCCACACCCGGCCCTCCGCGTCGCGCAGCAGATGGCGCTGATCGGCCGTAGTGATCTGCAGCAGATAGATGCCGCCTTCCAGCGACAGCAGCGTCAGATCCGCGATTGCGCCGGCACAGGCAAGGCGCTTGCATTCGTCGAAGAACATGGAAAACCTGTACAAGAGATTAATCAAATATAATCTTTGTACAATTTTATCCAGAAAGCAAAACGCCCGCAGCGAGCGGGCGCAAGGCACGCCGCAGCGATCAACGATCGTGTTTGGTCAGCTTGTCCAGATAACCCATGGCGAAGGCGGAAACGACGAAGGTGAGATGCAAAACCACGTACCACTTCAAGTACACCGGCTCGATGTTGCGGGCGTCCATGAACACCTTGAGCAGGTGGATGGAGGAGATCGCCACGATGGAGGCTGCGACCTTCATCTTCAGCGAGCCGGAATCCAGCTTGCCCAGCCATTGCAGCTTCTCCTTGCCGTCGTCGATATCCAGCTGCGAGACGAAGTTCTCGTAGCCGGAGATCATCACCATCACCAGCAGACCACCAACCAGGGCCATGTCGATCAGCCCGAGCAGCACCAGGATCAGGTCGGCCTCGGTCTTCTCGAACACATGCGGAATCAGATGGTAAAGCTCATGGAAGAACTTCAATGACAGCGCCAGCACCGCCAGCGAAAGACCCAGATAGATCGGTGCCAGCAGCCAGCGCGCGGCATACATGGTGTTTTCGATGAGGCGTTCCATGGCATCTCGCAGGGGTGAGGGAAACCGCGCGAGTATACCCAGCGACCCAGGCGACTCAAAGGCAGGCGGGGCGAATCCTCAGCTTGTTGATAACCCTCGCCGACGCAGGCGCAGATGCTATCGCTGACAGCGGAGTGATCAGCTTTCCGGGCGAGACAGCCGATGTTCGGTGCCGACCACGCCGCCCCCCGCCAGACGGCGCAACTCGGCCTGCAGGTGCAGGCGCCAGCTCAGCGGCTCGGCGGCCACTCCGTAACCCATCCGCAGCAGCTCTTCGGCAATCGCCGCCAACCCCGCCTCAGCCTCGCACCCCTCGTAGAACGGGCCTTGCGAGTGAATGAAGGACGGCTGCGAAGCACTCAGTCCGGCTGCCAACAGCAGGTACCAGGTGCCATCGGGCTGGTGCAGCGGCCGCGCCAGCCCTTCGATCCGAGTGACGACGCCGGCGTAGCTGTGCTCAAGACAGAGGTGGCTCGACATGGCGAAATCCTCCGAAGACCTGCCCGCAGACTACGCCCGCGCCGACCCGCGCAACAAGCCCGGTTATCCCCAGAGACTGTGGATAACTCTGTGGACGGGTTCCGGATAAGCCGACCCGGGCGACGCCCCGCCAGCCTTCCGGCCGATCGATCAGTGACTGACCAGCCAGCTCACCAGCGCCGCCGACCGCGCGCCTTGACTACCGGCTTGTCGCCCTCCTGCGCCTGCTGCGCCGCGAGGGTCTGCAGCTCCTTGAGTCGAGGGTCCTCGCGCTCCTCTTCCTCCATCCCCAGCTCGGAAATTTCCCGTAGCCGCTCGACGACCTGGGCGTTGACGCTGTCTTCGGGAAACACCCCGTCGGCATCCGGCTCACCCACCGCGATGCCGGCCAGCAGACTCAGCGCCTCATCGACATGGCGCACCGAATAGACGTTGAACTGGCCGGCACGTACCGCCTGCAGCACGCGCTCATCGAGCATCAGGTTGGTGACGTTGGCGCGCGGGATGATCACGCCCTGCTCACCGGTCAGCCCACGCGCCTCGCACAGACGGAAGAAACCCTCGATCTTCTCGTTGACCCCGCCGACCGCCTGCACTTCGCCGAACTGGTTGATCGAGCCGGTGATCGCGAAGCACTGCTTGAGCGGCTTGCGTGCCAGCGCCGAGATCAGCGTGCAGACCTCGCCGAGCGAGGCGCTGTCGCCGTCGACGTAGCCGTAGGACTGCTCCAGGGCGATGCTCGCCGAGATCGCCAGGGGAAATTCCTGGGCGTAGCGGCTGCCGAGGTAGCCGGTAAGGATCATCACCCCCTTGGAGTGGATCGGCTGGCCGAGGTTGACCTCGCGCTCGATGTCGACGATGCCGGAACTGCCCGGATAGACAGTGGCGGAAATCCGCGCCGGCACGCCGAAGGCCGAGTCGCCAACCTCCAGCACGGTCAGCCCGTTGCACTTGCCAATGGCTGCGCCGTCGGTGTCGATCAGGATGATGCCGGCGAGCATGTCGTCGAGGATGCGCGCCGAGACCCGGCCGGTGCGGGTGGCCTTGGCCTTGAGCGCCCGTTCGATATGGCCGACGTCGGTAACCTCCTCGGCCGCCAGCTGGCGAATGAAGTCCGCCTCGCTGACCAGCTGGAACAGGTCGCCGATACGCGCCGACAGACGCCCCTGGTGCTCGGCCAGGCGCGCGCTGTAGGTTGCCAGACGCGCCACCGCCGCCGAGGTCAGCGGCGCCATGCCCTCCTCCGAGGTGCGCGTCTTGAGCAGTTGGGCGAACTGTTCGAGGCTGTCGTCGGCCAGCGGAATCTCCTCGTCGAAGTCCACCAGCACCCGGAACATCTCTTGGAAGTCCGGGTCCAGGTCCTGCAGCGCGTAATACAGCTGACGCGCGCCGATGATCACCACCTTGACCTGCAGCGGGATCACCTCCGGCGACAGCGTCACCGTGGCCAGCCGGCCGAGCTCGGCCAGTGGCGATTCCATCTTCAGTTGGCGTGAATGCAGCGCGCGCTTGAGGGCGTCCCAGACGAAGGGCTCGCCGAGCAGCTTCTCCGCCTCGAGGATCAGAAAACCACCATTGGCCCGGTGCAACGCACCCGGCCGCAGCTGTCGGTAGCTGGTGTAGAGCGCGCCCTGATCGGTGCTGTACTCGATCCGGCCGAACAGGTTGTCGTAGGTTGGATGCGGCTCGAACACCACCGGTGCGCCACCCTGGGAGTGATGCGCCACCACCAGGCTCGGCGAGTACATCTCTTCCAGCAGCAGGCGTGCCTGGGCGTCCTTTTCCACCTCGACCAGCTGCGCCACCACCGTCTTCAACAGATTGACCTGCACCGCCTGCAGGTAGGCACAGACACCGGCGTTCTCCGCGTACTTCTGCGACAGCGGCGCCAGCAGTGGCTGCAACGCCAGGGTAATGGTCTCTTCATTGAGCTGGCGCAGCTGGTTGCTCGACTCGCGCTTCCACTGCGGCAGGCTGGCCAGCTCCTCGTTGAGGCGTTCCTCCAGCCCGGCGATATCCTCGTGGAAGCGCTCGCGATCGGCCTCCGGCAGCTGGGCGAACTCGGCCTCGTCCAGCGCCTTGCCATCCAGCATCGGGGTGAAGGCGATATTGGTGCTGTCGCGATAGAGCGCGACGTTCTTCTCCAGCGACAGGCGCTCGATCACATCCAGCGCCTGGTCGTAGCGCTTGTTGAAGGCGCGATCGATCAGGCTCTTCTTCTGTTGGTAGGCCGGGTGCTCGAACACCGCCGGAAAGGTCGCCAGCAGGTTCTCGATCAGTTGGCTGATGTCCTCGACGAATTCGGTGGCGCTGCCTGGCGGCAGCTCCAGCACACGCGGCTCGCGTTGCTCGTCGAAGTTGTTGACGTAGACCCAGTCGCTCGGGGTCTGCAGACGCTTGGCCTCGGTCTTCAGGTAGCGCCGCACGTAGGAGAAGCGCCCGGTGCCCGGTTCGCCCATGACAAAGACGTTGTAGCCCGGACGTGGCATGGCCACGCCGAACTGCAGCGCCTCGACCGCGCGCTCCTGGCCGAGCACACCGCGAAACGGCTCCAGCTCATCGGTGCTGGCAAAGACGAACTGCTCTGGCGAGAAGGGACGGGTCAGCGCATCGGGCGCCAGACGCAGGCTGGCGGCAATGGAGTCGGGCATCGGAAATCCTTGGCGAGACGACGATAAAGGCAGAAAACGCAACTGCCCGCATTCTGGCGCCCCCCGTCCGGGCAAGGCAAGCAAGGCAGCGCCTCGACCCCGGCGTCTGCTTCAATCCGTGATCCGTACCAGCAATGGAGAAAAGCGCAGCGCCGTCAGTCGCGCGCCGTTGCGCACGCCAGGCACAACTCTGCCGCAGGCATTGCCTGCAGTCGCGCCAGTTGGATGGGCTCGCCACAGCCCAGGCACTGACCGTAACGCCCCTCCTCCAGTCGCGCCAGCGCATGGCGCACCGCCAGCAGCCCGGCTTCGGCCTCCTGCAGCAGACCCTGCAGTACCTCGTCGTTCTGTCGCTGCGCCGCCTGCTCGGCGAAATCCGGTGAGTGGCTGCGCTGCAGGTCGCGACGGATCGCCTCGACACGCTGCTGATATTCATGCGCCAGCGTGTGCAGGGCACTGGCAGGATCGAATGGGTTCATGGCGGCACTCTCTGATGGGGAGTATCCAGTGTCGCGCCTGCGTAGCCTGGGCAGTGCTGACGCCGGTCAAGCCTTGCGCGTTGCCGCGGCGCGCAACTGCGCCCAGTCCAGACCGAAGCGCGCCAGATACTTGCGCAAGCGATCCGCATCGTTGGCGCTGGCCTTGACCAGGCGCGAGCGGTCGAACAGCCGCCGGCCTGAGTCGGACAGGCTGTCGGCGTGACGACAGACATCGATCACGGCTTCCAGCTGCAGGCGATCAAACAGATCGAGCTGCTGCGCCGACTCGCCCAGCAACCCTTCCAGCACGCCCTGCTCGTTGCGCACACCCCAGGCCCTGCGCAGCCGGTCGATTTCCTCGAGCACCTGAGCCTCGTCGATCCGGCCGCTGTCGGCCAGGGTCGCCATGCGCGTGATCGACGCCGACAGCTCGCGGAAGTTGCCTTGCCAGGCCGCCTCGGCCGAGCTGGCAAAGGCCAGATAGCGGCGCCGCGCCTCCAGGTTGAAGCGCACCATGCGGCCCTGCTCGCGGGCATGCCGTTGCAGCTCGAAATCGATGTTCGGCTCGATGTCCTCGCGCCGCCCGGCCAGCCCCGGCAGCTCGAAGGTCCACAGATTGATCCGCGCATAGAGATCCTCGCGAAACAGACCCTCGGCGACCCGCCCGCGCAGATCACGGTGAGTGCCGGCGATCAGCTGGAAATCGCTCTCCAGCTCACGGTCGGAACCGAGCGGGAAAAAGCGCTTCTCCTCCACCGCCTTGAGCAGCATCGCCTGCTCGTCCAGCCCCAGCTCGCCGATCTCGTCGAGAAACAGCATGCCGCCGTCGGCGGCGCGCAACAGGCCTTCGCGGGCGCTCTGGGCACCGGTAAAGGCACCCTTGGCGTGGCCGAACAGCGCGGACATGGCGCCATCACCGCGCAAGGTCGCGCAGTTGACCTCGACGAAGCGCCCCTGCAACTGATGCCGACCGCGCTTGAGTTCGTGGATGCGCCGGGCGAGGAAGGACTTGCCGGCACCGGTCGGCCCCACCAGCAGCATGGGCGCACGCGAACGCACCGCGACCCGCTCGATCTGCTCGATGGAGCGGTTGAACGCAGCGTTGCGCGTATTGATCCCGGACTTGAGAAAGGCCAGCCCTTCCAGCCGCTCATGCTGAAAGCGCGTGGCGATACGGTCGTAGCGCGACAGGTCGAGGTCGATAAGCGCGTGGGTGCCGGTGACCTGGGCTGCCTCGTCACGCTTGCGCGCCGGCGAGGTCTGCACCAGGCGCGCCGGCAGATAGCGCGCCTCGGTCAGCAGGAACCAGCAGATCTGCGCCACGTGGGTGCCGGTGGTGATGTGGACCAGGTAGTCCTCGTGCTCGGTATCGAACGGGTAGGCACTGGTGAAATCGTGCAGCGCGCCGTAGACCTCTTCGAAATCCCAGGGATTGCGCAGCTGCATCGGCTGCAGTCGTACCTCGGTTTCGGGCGAGACCTGACGGATATCCTCGCGCAGTCGCTCGGCCAGGCTGATGTCCCGGGCATCCACGCCATGGATCAGCTCGAGCCGGTGAATCAGCAGGTCAGGCTGCTGGCACAGGCCGATGCTCGGTCGCCACTTGTTCCAGCGATTGGCGCCCTTGCCGACGCGGTCCAGCGTGGTGCCGATAAAGCCGATGGCCACCGTCTTGCGGATCATGACTTATCCATCTGTATAACTCTCGATAATCGAGAATAACAATTTCGGAAGAATCCAGAACCAACGCACCGACAATACTATTCAAGAAAAAATAAATATTCTTTTAAATCAAATAGATATGAATATCTCGCGCTGCGAACGAAAACCTGGCATGCACCCTGCTGTATCCATCGCCGATGTCAGAGCGACAGGCGACGACGGCGCTTCACACCCGAGCCGACTGTCGCCAGGCGACGAACAGGGCCCGCCGCAGCCAATCCGGGCTTTACCCGAGCACCCGGCAGCGCGCCCTAACAAGGATGAGTAAATGACGATGCAAACCAAGACCTACAACCTGCTGGAAGTCACCAACGGCAAGCCGATCAAGCTGTGGACGCAAGGCGTTCCGGTCGAGGACGACGCCCGCCAGCAACTGATCAATACCGCGAAGATGCCCTTCATCTTCAAGCACCTGGCGGTGATGCCGGACGTGCACCTGGGCAAGGGTTCGACCATCGGTAGCGTGATCCCCACCATCGGGGCGGTGATCCCGGCGGCGGTGGGCGTGGACATCGGTTGCGGAATGATCGCTGCGCGGACCTCGCTGACCGCCGCCGACCTGCCGGACAACCTGGCCGGGCTTCGTAGCGCCATCGAGAAAGCCGTGCCGCACGGCCGCACCTCGACCCGCGGTGGCCGCGACAAGGGTGCCTGGGAAAACGTCCCGGACGCCACCGACCAGGCCTGGTCGGCGCTGAGCGAACGCTTCCGGCTGATCACCGACAAGTACCCGCGACTGGAGAAGACCAACAACCGCAAGCACCTGGGAACCCTGGGAACCGGCAACCACTTCATCGAGGTCTGCCTGGAAGAGGCCGGCCGTGTCTGGTTCATGCTGCACAGCGGTTCGCGCGGCGTGGGTAACGCCATCGGCAGCCTGTTCATCGAACTGGCCCAGGCGGACATGCGCCAACACATCGCCAACCTGCCGGACCGCGACCTGGCCTACTTCGAGGAAGGCAGCCAGCACTTCGCCGACTACGTCGAAGCCGTGGGCTGGGCCCAGGACTTCGCCAGGCAGAACCGCGCGCTGATGATGCAGGCGGTGATCGCCGCGGCACGCGGGGTGATCCGCAAGCCGTTCGAGGTTGCCCTGGAGGCAGTCAACTGCCATCACAACTACGTGCAGAAGGAACGTCACTTCGGTGAAGAGGTACTGGTAACGCGCAAGGGGGCGGTGTCGGCGAAGAAGGGCGAACTGGGGATCATCCCCGGATCGATGGGCGCCAAGAGTTTCATCGTTCGCGGCCTGGGTAACGAGGAGGCGTTCTGCTCCTGCAGCCACGGCGCCGGCCGCACCATGAGCCGGACCAAGGCGAAGAAGATCTTCACCATCGAAGACCAGATCAAGGCCACGGCCCACGTCGAATGCCGCAAGGACGCCGACGTGATCGACGAAATCCCGATGGCCTACAAGGACATCGACCAGGTCATGGACGCCCAGCGCGAGCTGGTGGAAGTGGTGCACACCCTTAGACAGGTGGTGTGCGTAAAAGGATGAGGACGCGGCGTGCCGCGCCTGTGCAAGGAATGAAGGAAATGAGCGCAACGGAAAGACACCCCCTCAGCGACGCCATGCGCGCGCGGGTATTGGAAGAGCTGCAGCGGGTTGAGCGCGAGCGTAACGTCAAGGTGCTCTATGCCTGCGAATCGGGCAGCCGCGCCTGGGGCTTCGCCTCGCCGGACAGCGACTACGACGTGCGTTTCGTCTATGTGGAAAAGCCGGACTGGTTCATCCAGGTGGACGCGCCGCGCGATGTGATCGAGCGCCCCCTGGATGATGAGCTGGACGTCAGCGGCTGGGAACTGCGCAAGACCCTCGGCCTGCTGCGCAAGTCCAACCCGACGCTGCTGGAGTGGCTCGACTCGCCGCTGGTGTATCGCCAGGAAGATGCGGCCACCGCGCGTCTGCGCGAGCTGGCAGAGCTGTTCTACAGCCCGCCGGCGGCGCGCAACCACTATCTGTCGATGGCCAAGAAGAACTTTCGCGGCTACCTGCAGGGGGAATCGGTACGCTTCAAGAAGTACTTCTACGTGCTGCGCCCGCTGCTCGCGGTGCGCTGGATCGACCAAGGCCGCGGCCGGCCGCCGATGACCTTCGCCGACCTGCTGCAGACCGTCGAAGACGGCGCGCTGCTCGCCGAGGTGGACGAGCTGCTGGCGCTCAAGCGCAATGCCGGCGAGGCCGCCTACGGCCCCCGCCGACCTGCGCTGCACGCGTTCATCGAGGAGCAACTGGAACGCCCGGTACCGACCCTGCCGCGCACCCAGGCGGATAGCGGTCTGCTGGACGACTACCTGCGCGAGATGGTGAGGCGGTATGCGTGAGGAAGAAAAAAACATGCAGAAGAAGAAGGGGCTGGCCCGAACACGACCCAAGTGCAGGTTATCGCTGAAACTGGCCAGCAAAGCCCCGGTTGCCGTGGTGTTCCGCCGCGGACCAAGCAACTGGGTCCAGCTGATCCGCTGGGACCTGCGCAACGACAGCGTCGAGGCAGGACAGTGGTTCAAGGGACGAATCTACCCTGAGTTCAGTGAACTCTCGGAAGACGGTGAGCTGCTGCTCTACTCGGCGCGCAAAGGGGGCTGGCAACTGCGTGATCGCAACGGCATCGGCAACACCTGGACCGCGGTCAGTCGCCCACCCTTCTTCACCGCCCTGGCCCTTTGGAACAACGGCTGCTGGGACGGTGGCGGCACCTTCAACGGAGCACGCGGCGTGCGTCTCGATCTGGCCTATCCGCAATCGCCTCCAGGCTTCGCGAAGCCACGCTTGCGCGTCGAGTCCTGCGGATTGGGAGAACCGCCGCTTTCGTTACGCATCGCCCTGCGGGCCGGCTGGCAACCGCTCGACGTGCCGATAGAGCAACTTCGCGACTACCACTGGCAGTTGCACACCCGTCTCGGCAAAGAGATAGGTGGTGGCGCCGTGCGCGTCACCCATTACAGCTGGCTCGAAAAGCACCGACGCCAACACCAGCGGTTTACGCTCAGCAACATCCACGGCGAACACGACCTGGGCGAGATCGACCTGCTCGACTTCGACCACCGAGGCCGCCTGATAAGAGGTGAGGAAGGCAAGCTGCTGGTTTGCGACGAGCCCACCGCAGCTGTGCTGCAGTGGCGGCAGATCGCCGACTTCTCCGGCAGCACGCCAACCCCGCTGCCGCCCAGGGACTGGGCCAAGGAATGGCCCGCCCCGTAGGACGCAACAAGCGCAAGCGCATTGCGCCGGTACGCCATCAGGTCACGCGGTGCGGGAACATGACCACGGTGGTGGATTACGCCGCCGCGCGGCTAATCCACCCTACGGAGGTAGCGCGCTGCGCATGGACTGGAAATCGGGGCGCCGAGCCTGCCTTGCCGACCCACGAACAACGAACAACGAACAACGAACTACAACGCCGCGCAACGGTGCGGCACAGGGATTCAACAGATGAACAAGGACATTCTCGAACTGGACGGCGCAATCGGTGGCGGGCAGGTGCTGCGTAGCGCGCTGAGCCTGTCGATGATCAGCGGCCAGCCGTTTCGCATTCGCAACATCCGCGCCCGACGCAGCCGGCCCGGCCTGCTGCGCCAGCATCTGACGGCAGTGCTGGCCACAGCCGAGATCAGCTCGGCACAGGTGGAAGGCGCGCAGATGGGCTCGCAGACCCTGAGCTTTGCGCCCGGCACCCTCCGCGGCGGCGACTACCGCTTCGCCATCGGCTCGGCGGGTAGCTGCACGCTGGTGCTGCAGACCCTGCTGCCGTCGCTGCTGGCTGCCGATGCGCCGAGCAGCGTGCATATCAGCGGCGGCACCCACAACCCGCTGGCGCCGCCGGCAGACTTCCTGCAACTGGCCTGGCTGCCGTTGCTGCGGCAGATGGGTGCGGCCGTGGAGATGCAGCTGCTGCGTCATGGCTTCGCCCCGGCAGGGGGCGGCGAGATAGCCCTCCAGGTCACCCCGTCACGCCTGCGACCGCTGCATCTGCACGCACCGGGTGAGATCCTCGCGCAGCGGGCTAGCGTGCTGCTGGCGGGCATTCCCGGACATGTCGGAGAGCGCGAGCTGGCACGGGTCGCGAACCGTCTGAAGTGGCCTGCGGCGGACCTGCAGTTCGTCTGGCTCGACCCGGAGCACGGACCGGGCAACGCCCTGCTACTGGAAGTGGCATGCGCGCGACTGACCGAGGTGTTCTGCGCCTTTGGCGCCAGCGGCGTGCGCGCCGAGCAGGTTGCCGACCAGGCGATCGACCGGCTGCGCACCTGGCAGCAGAGCGGCACCGCGGTGGCCGAGCACCTCGCCGATCAGCTGCTGCTGCCGATGGCCCTGGCCGGCGGCGGCAGCCTGAGCACGCCGCAGCTGAGCGACCACCTGCAGAGCAACATCGAGGTGCTGCGCAGTTTTCTGCCGCTGGCAATCGACGTCCGCGCGCGGGCGTCCGGCGGCGTCGAGATTCGTCTCGAAGCTCAGTCGCCGACCACGGTTACCAGCAGCTCGGACTCGAACATAGCCACCGGCGAAACCACGGTCTCGTCGAGCGGTACCTGGTTGCCGTAGCGTTCGCGCAGCTTGACCTTCACCGCCGGGGCGCTGAGGTCGAAGTCGCGGACCTGCTGCAGGCCGCCGATCTCGATGCCCAAGGCGCGCTGGTAGACCTTCCACACCAGCTCGGAGCAGTACAGGCGCTGGTCCGACCACTCGAAGGTCAGGTCGTAGCGACGGCCGGCCAGCCGCGCGGCCTCGCGGCGGATCCTTGCCAGGGCCGCCTCGTCGAGCAGGCGGTCGGCGTCGCGCAGGCGCTTGAGCACGTAGCGACCGCTCTCGCCGCGGGCGATCCATTGCTCCAGCGGGGTGAAGCGCACCGTCGCCGAGGCCTCGAAGACCTGCAGCTTGCCCTGATGGCGGATCAGCATGCCCATGTGGCTGTAAGGCGAGCGGGTAGCCTGCTGCACCGCAAGACTCTGCGCCGAGCGCGACTGATGAAAGATGATGTCGCCCTCACGCACCGCCGGCATCGCCGCCCAACTGCAGACCGGCAGCAGCACCAGCAGGAACACTCCCAACACTGATTTCATTCGAACCTCCCTGGATGTGGCGCCATCCTGCCCTGCGCCTGGTGCCGCCGGCCAGCTGATTCTGGCGCGGTGCCCTGCGGTTATTGCACCCCTGGGCCACATGAACGGGGTGGTCATCTCGCAGGGGGGATAGTCGAAGCCATCCGCCCTGGTGGATTGCGGTGGATGAAGAGAGCGTCATCCACCCTACGGACAAGCCCACGAACGGGGTTGTGCGCAGGGCGGATGGACGAAAAACGGGGCCCGCAGGCCCCGTTTGCTTACCTATACAAGCCGGGCGTCAGACGATGCCCTGGGCCAGCATGGCGTCGGCGACCTTGACGAAGCCGGCGATGTTGGCGCCCTTGACGTAGTTTATCCGGCCATTCTCTTCGCCGTAATGCACGCAGGCGTGATGGATGTTCTGCATGATGCCGTGCAGACGCTCGTCCACCTCGCCGGCGCTCCAGTGCAGGCGCATGGCGTTCTGGCTCATTTCCAGGCCCGAGGTCGCCACGCCACCGGCGTTGGAGGCCTTGCCCGGCGCGTAGAAGATGCCGGCTTCGACAAACAGATCAACCGCTTCCAGGGTCGAGGGCATGTTGGCGCCTTCGGCGACGCAGGTGCAGCCGTTCTTCAGCAGCACGCGGGCGTCCTCGGCGTCCAGCTCGTTCTGGGTCGCGCAGGGCAGCGCGATCTCGCAGGGCAGCCCCCACGGGCGCTGGCCGGTCAGGAATTCCAGTTTGAACTCGCGGGCCATCTCGCTCAGCCGACCGCGACGCTCGTTCTTCAGCTCCATCAGGTACTGCCACTGCTCGCTGGTCATGCCGTCGGGCAGATGCAGGGTGCCCTCGGAGTCGGACATCGACACCACCCGACCACCAAGCTCCATGACCTTCTGCGCGGCGTACTGGGCGACGTTGCCCGAACCGGAGATGGTCACCCGCTTGCCGTCGAAGTCTTCGCCGACACGCTTGAGCATTTCCTGGGCGAAGTAGACGCAGCCGTAGCCGGTGGCTTCGGGGCGGATCAGGCTGCCGCCATAGGACAGGCCCTTGCCGGTCAGCACGCAGCTGGTGTCGTTCGACAGGCGCTTGTACTGGCCCTGCAGGAAGCCGATCTCGCGGGCACCGACGCCGATGTCACCAGCGGGCACGTCGGTGTCCGAACCGATGTGGCGGAACAGCTCGGTCATGAACGACTGGCAGAAGCGCATCACTTCATTGTCGCTCTTGCCCTTGGGGTCGAAGTCCGAACCGCCCTTGCCGCCGCCCATGGGCAGCGAGGTCAGCGAGTTCTTGAACACCTGCTCGAAGGCGAGGAACTTGAGCACGCCGAGGTTTACCGACGGGTGGAAGCGCAGCCCGCCCTTGTACGGACCGATGGCGCTGTTCATCTGCACCCGGTAGCCGCGGTTGACGTTCACCTTGCCGGCGTCGTCGACCCAGGGCACCCGGAACAGGATGGCGCGTTCGGGTTCGACCATGCGCTCGAGGATGCCTGCCTTGAGATACTTGGGATGCGCATCGAGGAACGCCCACAGGCTGCGTACGACCTCTTCGACGGCTTGGTGAAACTCCGGTTGGTGAGGATCACGCTGCTTCAGCCGCCCCAGAAACCCTTCTACCGATTCAATCATCGCTACTGCCCTCGAAGGACTGCCATAGAGCAGTCATATAAAAGTCGGCGGACTGTAGCAAACCGCCAGCGCACCACGAAAGCGCAGAAATCAATAATTCGCACGATATTTGTGCATGCTAATGCCCCACATTTGCACACGGAATGCATCAGTCCCGAAACGGTCAACACCCTATACATCGGTAGAGGAGAAGGCCGGATGATCGTTCTGGTCATGGGCGCCGCCGGTTGCGGCAAGAGCGCCATCGCCAGCCTGCTGGCCGAACGGCTGGACAGTGCCTTTCTGGATGCCGACCGACTGCACGACGCCGCGAGCAAGGCCAAGATGGCCGCCGGCGTGGCGCTGGACGAGGACGACCGGCGCCCCTGGCTCGAAGCCATTCACGCAGTGCTGCAACAGCACTCGGCAGCGGCGCAGACCCTGGTGGTGGCCTGCTCGGCGCTGCGCCGCAGTCATCGCCAGGTGCTTGGGCGCAATATCGATGAGCTCAGGGTCGTGTTTCTCGATGGCGATCCTGAACTGCTCGCCCGGCGCATCCGCCAGCGCCATGAGCACTTCTTCCCCGCCGCCCTGCTGGCAGACCAGCTGGCGATCCTCGAGCCGCCCACGGGCGAGCAGGCACTACGCCTGGATATCGGTGAACCGCCGCCGGCGCTGGTCGAGCAGATTGTCGACTGGCTTGCGCTAGCCACACGGCCACCGGCGGCACCGAACAGGCAGGATATCGGGCAATAGAATCCCTTCTCGCGTGGTGGTGATCGCGGCGCAATGCGCTGCGCTTATTGCGCCCTACGGTTGTCGGCCACCTGTTGGCCGTGAAAGCCCAGCATGAAAAACCCCGCCAGAAGGCGGGGTTCGGATGCAGCAGACAGCCCGGTTACTGGGCGAGCTTCTTGTAACGCACCCGGTGCGGTTGCGCCGCAGCATCGCCGAGGCGCTTCTTGCGGTCAGCCTCGTACTCGGTGTAGTTGCCCTCGAAGAACTCGATATGCGAGTCGTCCTCGTACGCCAGGATGTGGGTCGCCACGCGATCCAGGAACCAGCGATCGTGAGAGATCACGATTGCCGCGCCGGGGAAGTCGAGCAGCGCTTCTTCCAGCGAACGCAGGGTTTCCACGTCGAGGTCGTTGGACGGTTCGTCGAGCAGCAGCACGTTGGCCCCCTCTTTCAGGGTCAGCGCCAGGTGCAGACGGCCACGCTCACCACCGGAGAGATCCTTGACGAACTTCTGCTGGTCGCCGCCCTTGAAGTTGAAGCGACCGACGTAGGTGCGCGACGGCACTTCATAGTTGCCGATCCTGATCATGTCGGAGCCGCCAGACACGGCTTCCCACACGCTCTTGCTGCCGTCGAGGTCGTCGCGGCTCTGGTCGACGCAGGCCAGCTGCACGGTTTCACCGATCTCGATACTGCCCGAGTCCGGCTGCTCCTTGCCCATCAGCATGCGGAACAGGGTCGACTTACCGGCACCGTTGCCGCCGATCACGCCGACGATGGCGCCCTTGGGCATGCTGAACGAGAGGTTGTCGATCAATACGCGGTCGCCGTAGCCCTTGCTGACGTTCTTGAACTCGATGACCTTGTCACCCAGACGCGGGCCGACCGGGATATAGATCTCGTTGGTCTCGCTGCGCTTCTGGAATTCCTGCGACTGCATCTCCTCGAAGCGCTGCAGGCGTGCCTTGGACTTGGACTGGCGGGCCTTGGCGCCCTTGCGTACCCATTCCAGTTCTTCCTTCATGGCCTTTTCATGGGCCGACTGCTGCTTGGATTCCTGCGCCAGGCGTTCGGATTTGGCTTCCAGCCAGCCGGAATAGTTGCCCTCGTAGGGAATCCCGGCGCCGCGGTCGAGTTCGAGAATCCAGCCCGCAACGTTATCCAGGAAGTAACGATCGTGGGTAATCGCTACCACGGTGCCCTGGAAGTCGTGGAGGAAATGCTCAAGCCAGGCCACGGAGTCGGCGTCCAGGTGGTTGGTCGGCTCGTCCAGCAGCAGCATGTCGGGTGCCGACAGCAACAGACGGCATAGCGCCACGCGGCGCTTCTCACCACCAGAGAGGTGTTCGACCTTGGCATCCCAGGCCGGCAGGCGCAGGGCGTCGGCGGCGACTTCCAGCTGACGCTCGAGATTGTGACCGTCGCTGGTCTGCAGGATCGCCTCGAGCTTGGCCTGCTCGGCCGCCAGCTTGTCGAAGTCGGCATCCGGCTCGGCGTAAGCGGCATAGACCTCATCCAGTCGCGCCTGGGCGTCCTTGATCTGGCTGACGGCCTCTTCCACCACTTCGCGCACGGTCTTGCTCGGGTCGAGCTGCGGCTCCTGCGGCAGGTAGCCGATATTCAGCTCGGGCATCGGACGGGCTTCGCCGTCGAATTCGGTATCCACCCCCGCCATGATTTTCAGCAGGGTGGATTTACCCGAGCCGTTGAGGCCCAGCACGCCGATCTTGGCGCCCGGGAAGAACGACAGGGAGATGTTCTTGAGAATTTCACGCTTCGGCGGAACGACCTTGCTCAGCCGATGCATGGTGTAGACGTATTGAGCCATCAGGAATAACCCAGCGTTGAAGAGTTCGGGAATGGGGGCTTATCGGGCGAGCCGGGACCTGCCGCTCGCCGCGCGGCCATCGTGACCCGTCTCGCCTGGGGAGGGTCCGGACAGCCGCCGCGCGTGCGGCAAAGCTACCGGAATGCGCCAGACGGAGCAAACCGCCAGCCGCCGCGATGAGCGGCGCTCGCCCGGCACATGACTGCCTTTCATATGCCAGCCGGCGGAGCTTGGGGTAGAATGCGCGCCTTCTTTCCACCGCCCCAGCCCGATCTCCAGGTGACCGCTCATGTTCAGCCGTGATTTGACCCTTGCCCGTTTCGACGCCGACCTGTTTGCCGCCATGGAGCAGGAAGCCCTGCGCCAGGAAGAGCACATCGAGCTGATCGCCTCGGAGAACTACACCAGCCCGGCGGTGATGGAAGCCCAGGGCAGCGTGCTGACCAACAAGTACGCCGAAGGCTATCCGGGCAAGCGCTACTACGGCGGCTGCGAATACGTCGACATCGTCGAGCAGCTGGCCATCGATCGCGCCAAAGAGCTGTTCGGTGCCGACTACGCCAACGTCCAGCCCCATGCCGGTTCGCAGGCCAACAGCGCGGTGTTCCTGGCCCTGCTGCAGGCGGGTGACACCATCCTCGGCATGAGCCTGGCCCACGGCGGCCACCTGACCCACGGCGCCAGCGTCTCCAGCTCCGGCAAGCTGTACAACGCCGTGCAGTACGGCATCACCGACGCCGGCCTGATCGATTACGACGAACTCGAGCGCCTGGCTGTCGAGCACAAGCCGAAGATGATCATCGCCGGCTTCTCCGCCTACTCGCAGGTTCTCGACTTCCCGCGCTTCCGCGAAATCGCCGACAAGGTCGGTGCCTACCTGTTCGTCGACATGGCCCACGTGGCCGGCCTGGTCGCCGCAGGCGTGTACCCGAACCCGGTGCCGTTTGCCGACGTGGTCACCACCACCACCCACAAGACCCTGCGCGGCCCCCGCGGCGGCCTGATCCTGGCGAAGAAGAACGAAGAGATCGAGAAGAAGCTCAATTCCGCAGTCTTCCCCGGCGCCCAGGGTGGCCCGCTGGAGCATGTGATCGCCGCCAAGGCGGTGTGCTTCAAGGAAGCCCTGCAGCCGGAGTTCAAGATCTACCAGCAGCAGGTGGTGAAGAATGCCCAGGCCATGGCCCAGGTGTTCCTCGACCGCGGCTTCGACGTGGTCTCCGGCGGCACCCAGAACCACCTGTTCCTGCTCAGCCTGATCAAGCAGGACATCACCGGCAAGGATGCGGATGCCGCCCTCGGCCGCGCCTTCATCACCGTGAACAAGAACAGCGTGCCGAACGACCCGCGTTCGCCCTTCGTCACCTCCGGCCTGCGCATCGGCACCCCGGCGGTGACCACGCGCGGCTTCAAGGAAGTCGAGTGCCGCGAACTGGCGACCTGGATCTGCGACATCCTCGAGAACATGGGTGACGAGTCGGTCGTCGACCGCGTTCGCGAGCAGGTCAAGGCCGTCTGCGCCCGCTTCCCGGTCTACGGCAACTGATCGACCTGTCCCGGAGTGGCGCTGCTCTCCGGACGACACACCAAGAAAACGCCCCGCGCCATACCGGCCCGGGGCGTTTTGCTGTTCCAGACGGGTCGCAAAGAGCAACGATACGGTTACACCAGGCGCACGACTGCGACTATCGTGCACTCATGCCCTTTCGCCAGTCTCGGCAGCCGCAGCGGCTGGAGAGTTGTGGGCGAAGCCAAGTCGAGCGGTCCTGATTGATGAGCGTAAAGACCTACATCCCCCCCACCGCCCTGGTGGACCTGCTCCTCGATGCGATCTGCGTGGTCGACCGGGACGGCCAGTTCGTCTTCGTCAGCGCCGCGTGCCAGCGCATCTTCGGTTATACCGCCGAGGAGATGCTGGGCCGCCGCATGATCGAGATGGTCCACCCGGAAGATCGCGCCAGAACCCTGCAGGCCGCCAACGCGATCATGTCGGGCACCCATCAGCCCAGCTTTGAGAACCGCTACCTGCGCAAGGACGGCAGCGTCGCGCACATCCTCTGGTCGGCGCGCTGGTCCGAGGATGATCAGGTGCGTATCGCGGTGGCGCATGACATCAGCGAGCGCAAGCGCAACGAAGCCGTGCAGCAGGCGCTGTATGCCATCTCCGAGGCTGCGCATAGCGCCGGAGATCTTTCCGGCCTGTTCCAGCAGGTGCATCGGATCATCGCCGAGTTGCTACCGGTCACGCATTTCTCGGTGGTCCTGCACGACGAGCAGGCGGACCGGCTGAACGTCGCCTATGCCGACAGCCAGAGCCAGCCCGCGAGTGACCCACTGGCGGGTGGCGCGGAGAAGCTCTGCGCCGAGGTGATCCGCGACGGCCGGGCGCTGCTGCTCAGTGCGGAAGCCCGCTCGCGGCGTCCGCAGTACCTGCGTGGTCTCGACTGCAACTCGCTGGACTGGCTGGGGGTACCGCTGGGCGCCAGTGGCGGCACCCTTGGCGTGATGATCCTGCAGAGCGACGCGCGCCAGGCGCGCTACTGCGAGAGGGACCGGGAGCTGCTGCAGTTCGTCTCCACCCAGGTCGCCACCGCGATCGAACGGCAGCGCATGCTAATGCGTCTGACCTTCATGGCGCAGCATGATCCGCTGACCCAGCTGCCGAACCGCGAGATGCTCCACGACCGTCTGCAGACCGCGCTGGCCCGCGCCCGCCGCGAGCAGTTGCACCTTGCCCTGCTGTTTCTCGACCTGGACAAGTTCAAGCAGGTCAACGACAGCCTCGGGCATGCCCAGGGCGATCTGCTACTGCAACAGGTTGCCCTGCGCGTCCGCCAGTGCCTGCGCGAAGTCGACACGGTGGCGCGTTTCGGGGGCGATGAGTTCGTCGTGTTGCTGGAGGACTTTCACAGCCCCGGGCATGCGGCCGGGGTCGCCGCAAAGATCCAGCAGGCGCTCGGCCAACCGTTCGACCTGCAGGGTCACAGTCGATCCGTGCTGACCAGCATCGGCATAGCGCTCTATCCGCTGCATGCCGACAACGCGCAGACATTGCTCGACCAAGCAGACCTGGCGATGTATCTGGCCAAACAGGACGGTGGCAATCGCTACCAACTCAGCCCCTCGACGGAGCCGCCTCCACCCGGGGCGGCGAAGCGCCTTCCAGACAACCTGTAACCGTCTTCTCAGTAGGCGCACAAGGCGCGACGCGCTAGGCTGGCAGCCTGCAGAGTCCCGCCTGTTCCGGGCAAGAGCACTACCGCCGAGTCAGAGAGCCCACATGTCGAGCCATCCTACCCGCCCGCTACTTCCGCCTCCGGTCATCTACCTGCTGTTCCTCGGCGCCGCCTGGGGCCTGCAGCGATTGCTGGCGCTGGACCTGCCGCAGAACGACTGGACCTTCTATATAGGCTGGGGCCTGATCGATGCGGGCTTGCTGCTGATGCTCTGGGCCGGGCTGCTGATGCTCCGGCGCAAGACCACTGTGAATCCCTACGGCAGGCCGCGCAAGCTGCTCGATGAAGGGCCGTTCGGCTTCTCGCGCAATCCGATCTACCTGGCCGACAGCCTGATCTACTGCGGCATCGCGCTGCTGTTCGGCAGCCTGTGGACCTGGCTGCTGTTGCCGCTGCTGATCCTGGGCATGCACTACGGGGTGATCGTCCGCGAGGAACGCCTGCTGGTCGAGCTCTTTGGCGAGGACTACCAGGACTACCGCAAGCGCGTGCGTCGCTGGCTCTAGGATTTCCTCAGAAACGGCTGCCGGCCGCCGCCCATGCGAGGTCACCCTCGGCGCCATACCAGCGCCTCAGCGAAACCCGTCGCGCCTGTCGCCGTGCGCAGCCGAGACGAGAACCTTCTTGCGGGACTGTCGATAGCTGGCCGGGCAGCAGGTTGGCTATAGTGGTCAGCATTGCATCCGGAGAACATCACATGAACGACTCCACCAGCGAGCGCCGGCGTTTCCAGCGCATCGCCTTTGACGCCGCCACCGAACTGCTGCAGGGCGAACGGCGCTGGAACGCGAAACTGCATGATCTGTCGCTCAAGGGTCTGCTGGTGCATTGCCCGCAGGACTGGCAGCAGGCCGACGGCGCACTGCCCTTCCTCGCCCGCGTACGCCTGGCCGACGATGCGGTGCTGGAGATGGAGGTCGAGCTGACCCGCACCCAGGGCGACCTGCTTGGCTTCGTCTGCCGACATATCGACATCGAGTCGATCAGCCATCTGCGTCGCCTGGTCGAGCTCAACCTGGGTGACGAAAGCCTGCTGGAGCGGGAACTGGCTGCCCTCGGCGAGCAGTAACCCGCCGCCTCGTCCGCGCCTCTAGTCGAACAGCGCGTCCAGCGCCTGCTCCAGGCGCGTCACCGCAATCACCGAAAGCCCCGCCGGAGCTTCCTTCGGCGCGTTGCCCTTGGGCACGATGGCCCGTTTGAAACCGTGCTTGGCCGCTTCCTTGAGACGTTCCTGACCACTGGGCACCGGGCGGATCTCACCGGACAGGCCGACCTCGCCGAACACCAGCAGATCGTGTGGCAGCGGCTTGTTGCGCAGGCTGGAGATCACTGCCGCCATCAGCGCCAGATCCGACGCCGTCTCGAGCACCTTCACCCCGCCGACGACGTTGAGGAACACGTCCTGATCGTAGGTCGGGATGCCGCCATGCCGATGCAGCACCGCCAGCAGCATGGCCAGGCGATTCTGATCCAGCCCGAGGGTGACGCGGCGCGGATTGGCCATATGACTGCTGTCGACCAGCGCCTGCACCTCCACCAGCATCGGCCGGGTGCCCTCCCAGGTCGCCATCACCACGCTGCCCGGCACCGATTCCTGGGCGCGGGTGAGGAAGATCGCCGACGGGTTGGTGACTTCCTTCAGGCCCTTGTCGGTCATGCCGAACACACCCAGCTCGTTGATCGCGCCGAAGCGGTTCTTCACCGCACGCAGCAGTCGCAGACGACCGTCGGACTCGCCCTCGAAATACAGCACCGTATCGACCATGTGCTCAAGCACGCGCGGCCCGGCCAGCGCACCTTCCTTGGTCACATGGCCGACGAGGAAGATCGCCGTGCCGCTCTGCTTGGCGTAGCGCACCAGCAGCGCCGCGCTTTCACGCACCTGGGCCACGCCACCGGGCGCGGATTGCAGCTGCTCGGTGAAGATGGTCTGGATCGAATCGATCACCATCACCTTGGGCTGTTCGCGGCGCGCGGTGTCGATGATCGACTCGATGCAGGTCTCGGTCATGACCTTGAGCTTGTCCTGCGGCAGGTCGAGGCGCCGTGCACGCATCGCCACCTGCTGTTGCGACTCCTCGCCGGTGACGTAGAGCGCCGGAAAGCGTTGGGCGATGTTGCACAGGGTCTGCAACAGGATGGTCGACTTGCCGATGCCCGGGTCACCGCCGATCAGCACCACGGAGCCATCCACCAGGCCGCCGCCGAGGACGCGATCCAGCTCGCCGGAGGCGGTCGAGAAACGCGGCACCTCCTCGACACTGACCTCGGCCAGGGTCTTGATGTTGGCCTGCTGGCCGGTCCAGCCGCCACGCCCCGCCGGAGTCGCCGAACCACTTTCCAGCAGCGTCTCGGTCAGGCTGTTCCAGGCCCCGCACTCACCGCACTGCCCTGCCCACTTGGGGAAGGTCGCGCCGCATTCCGTGCAGCCATACATGCGCTTGGCCTTGGCCATCGAGGTGCTCCGCCGAGAAGGAAAGCGGCCATCATAACGGCGAACTTGATTGCGATCAGCCTCGCGCCCAGGCAGCAGGGCGATACTGCAGGCAGAACATGGGAGGTGAAGCATGCGCCATCTGCTCTTTCTGCACCTGCTGGGCGCCGGCGTCTGGGTTGGCGGCCACCTGGTACTGCTGCTCGGCATCCTGCCGCGCGCCATGCTCGCCCGCGACCCGGCACCGATACGTGCCTTCGAGCAGATCTACGAACGCATCGGTGTGCCGGCCCTGCTGCTGCAGGTCGTCAGCGGGCTCTGGCTGGCCGTGATCTGGCTGCCGCCGGCGCAATGGCTCGACCAGGGCGCCCTGCCGCGACTGGTACAGACCAAGCTGCTGCTCCTGGCGCTGACCCTGGGCCTCGGGCTGCACGCACGACTGGCGCTGATCCCGCACCTGGACCAGCGCAGCCTGCCACGCCTGGGCCTGCACATTCTGTTCATCACCCTCGCCGCGGTCGCCTTCGTCTGGACCGGCACCGGCTTTCGTGTCGGCGCACTGTTCTGAGGCGATCGCCGGCCGCCTGAGCGCAAGCGCCATCCCGCTCGACTTGGCACTGGTTCTCATTGCCGGTAAATTGCCCCGTCAATCCTTGGCAGCCACACCACCGCCGGCGAACCTCGGGTACTGACGCCGCTCTCAATAGATAGCCATCGCATTGGTGCCTGCCCATTCATCCGGCCGTAGCCGGGAAGGACACACGATGACCGCTCGCTATCCTGAAGCTCTCGCCGCTGCGGTGGAGCGTTGCGCAGACGAACCCATACACATCCCCGGCAGCATCCAGCCCCATGGCTTCATGCTGGTCCTCGATACCGACCTGCGCGTGCTGCAGGCCAGCCAGAACGTGGACGAGTGGATCGGCCTGTCGCCGCAGAATCTGCTGGGCCAGCCATTGCAGGAGCTGATCGCCGAGCCGACGCTGCCGGCCCGGCTGGCCGCCCTTGCAGAGGACGACCGCAACCCCTTCCACCTGGGCGATGTCAGCTTCGCCCGCGGCACCGCCGGCGGGACCAGCTTCGCGCTGATGGCGCATCGTCACGACGGCCAGCTGATCGTCGAACTCGAGCGCGCCAGCAACCCCGGTGACGCCTATGGCAACCTCTATCCGCTGATGCGCACCTTCGTCACCCAGCTGCATGCTGCCGAGGACCTGCAGTCCATCTGCCAGCTGGCGGTGCTCGAGCTGCACCGGATCACCGGCTTCGGCAGGATCAAGGCCTATCGCTTCGATGAGGAAGGCAATGGCCAGGTCCTCGCCGAACACGCCGAGCCGGGCTACTCCAGCTACCTCGGCCACCATTTTCCGGCGTCCGATATCCCGGCGCAGGCGCGACGCCTCTACCGCGAGAACCTGATCCGCGTCATTCCCGACGCCAGCTACCAGCCCTCGCCGCTACTTCCGGTCATCAACCCGGCCAGCGGGGCGCCGTTGGACCTGGGCTTCGCCTCGCTGCGCAGCGTATCCCCGGTGCACCTGCAGTACATGCGCAACATGGGCACCCTGGCGTCGATGTCGGTATCGATCGTGGTTCGCGATCGCCTCTGGGGGCTGATCTCCTGCCACAACCACGAGCCGCGTCAGGTCAGCCACGAAACCCGCACCGCCTGCGAGCTGCTGGCGCGCATTCTCGCCCTGCAGATCGACGCCACCGAAACCGCCGCGCAGGCCCTGCGCAAGCTGGAACTGCGACGCCTGACCGTGCGCCTGCTGGGCGGCATGGCCGATTGCGACAGCGTCACCGAGGGCTTTCGCAGCATGCCCGAGGTGGTGCTCGCCTTCGCGGCGGCGGACGGCGCTGCCGTGGTCAGCGCTGACAGCTGCGTCAGTGTCGGCGATGCCCCCGCGGACGAGCAGATCATGGCCCTGGCCCACTGGCTGGGCGCCCATGTCCCCAACCAGCTGTTCAGCAGCGACAACCTGCAGCGCGACCTGCCGCTGTTGCCGGAACTGGCGCGACACAGTGCCGGCGTGCTGGCGATATCCATCTCCAGGCTGCACGCGCACTACCTGATCTGGTTCCGCCGGGAACGGGTGCGGACGATCAACTGGGCGGGCCCGCCCACCAAGCAGCAGGATGAGTTCAGCGGCGCGCTGACTCCGCGCAACAGCTTCGACACCTGGCGCGAGGAGTTGCGCGGCTACTGCGCGCCCTGGGACGACGCCGAACGCGAAGGTGCGCTCGAGCTGCGCAGCGCGGTCCTCGGCATCGTCCTGCGCAAGGCCGAGGAAATGGCCCAGCTGGCGGGCGAGCTGCGCGAGAGCAACAAGGAGCTGGAGTCCTTCTCCTACAGCGTGTCACATGATCTGCGCGCCCCCTTGCGCCACATCGCCGGCTACACCGAACTGCTCGGCGAGCTCGAGGGCGATCAGCTGACCGAGCGCGGCAAACGCTTCCTCGGCAACATCGCCGAGGCCGCCCGCTTCGCCGGCACCCTGGTGGACAACCTGCTGAGCTTCTCGCAAATGGGGCGCTCGGCACTGCACCTGTCCGACGTCGACCTGACCGCCCTGGTCGACTCCATCCGCGAGGAAATGCGCCCCGACTACCAGGAGCGGCAGGTCGAGTGGCGCGTTGAACCGATGCCGGTGATAGTCGCGGATGCCGCATTCATCCATCTGGTACTGCGCAACCTGATCGAGAACGCCCTGAAATACTCGCGTACCCGCGAGCAGGCGCTGATCGAGGTCGGCGCCAGCCAACAGTCAGGCGAAACGGTGGTCTACGTCAGGGACAACGGCGTCGGCTTCGACATGCAGTACGCCGGCAAGCTGTTCGGCGTGTTCCAGCGCCTGCACCGGATGGAGCAATTCGAAGGCACCGGCATCGGCCTGGCCAGCGTACGGCGCATCGTCGAGCGCCATGGCGGGCGGGTCTGGGCCGAGGGCCGGCTGGACCAGGGCGCCGCGTTCTTCTTCGCTCTACCGCAACTGACCTACACCACCAATCTTGATGACCGGAAAGAGTAAATGCTCAAACCCATTCTTCTCGTTGAAGACAATCCCCACGATCTTGAGCTGACCCTGCTGGCACTCGAGCGCAGCCAGCTGGCCAACGAGGTCGTCATCAAGCGTGACGGCGCCGAAGCGCTGGACTACCTGCTGCGCCGCGGCGACTACCAGTCTCGCGATGACGGCAATCCGGCGGTCCTGCTGCTGGACCTGAAACTGCCCAAGATCGACGGCCTGGAAGTGCTCAAGACGGTGCGCGAGACCCCAGCCCTGCGCAGCATTCCAGTGGTCATGCTGACCTCTTCGCGAGAAGAACCGGACCTTTTGCGTGCCTACGAAATGGGGGTGAACGCCTACGTGGTGAAGCCGGTCGAATTCAAGGATTTCGTCGCCGCCATCTCCGATCTCGGGATCTTCTGGGCCGTGCTCAACGAGCCGCCACCCGGCTCGCTGCGCCTCAAGCGCACGCGCCGCATCGAAGAACTGGACGACTGACCGCAACGCCAGCGCCGCCGGCATGTAGTACGAGCAATGACAGGAAGGCCAATGCCTGCGTCAACCACAATCAGTGTCCTGTTCATCGAGGACAGCCCGCATGATGCGGAGCTGGCGCAGATGGCCCTGGAGCGCGCCGGCTTCACGCTGGATGTCGAACTGACCTACGACCACACCGGCGTCGTCGAAGCGCTGCAGCGGCGCGAATTCGATCTGATTCTCGCCGATTTCATCCTGCCCGGCTTCTCCGGCAGCCTGGCATTGCAGGAGGCACGGCGCCTGGCGCCGCAGACGCCATTCATTTTCCTCTCCGGCGTCTATGGCGAAGAAAACGCCGTCGAAATGATGCGCTCCGGCGCGGTCGACTATGTCCTCAAGCAGAACCTCTCGCTGCTGCCCAAGGCGGTCACTCGCGCCCTTGCCGAGGTCAATGAACGGCGGCGCCGACAGCAGGCGGAACAGGCGCTGCGCGAGGTCGGCGTGCGTGCACAGCTGGCGATCGACGCCGCGCGCCTGGGCATGTGGGACTATGAACCGAGGACCGGCAGGCTGCTCGCCGATCAACGCTACCGGGCCATGTGCGGCCTGGACGCCAGCACGCCGCTGGACATGTCCGCCTTCGAGCACCTCTGCCACCCGGACGATCTGCCCTACCTGCGCGAGCGCATCCTGGCGGCCACCAGCGATCCGCAACAGGCCGACTTCGCCAGTGCCTATCGCATCCAGTTGCCCGATGGCCAGTTGCGCTGGCTGGAGATGCGCGGCCAGGCGTTCTTCAGCGAACAGCGCTGCGTACGCCTGGTCGGCGTCGTCATGGACGTCACCGAGCAGCGCTCCGCCACCGAAGCCCTGACGCGCCTGAACGAACTGCTTGGCGAACGGGTAGAGGAACGCACCCGCGAGCGTGATCGGACCTGGGAGCTGTCACGCGACCTGCTGGCGGTCACCGATTTCGACTCCACCGCCCTGGCACTCAACCCGGCCTGGCAGGACATCCTCGGCTGGCCACAGGAGGTGCTGCTCAGGCAGCAGCTGGCGCCATTGACCCACCCCGACGATCTGCGCGCCAGTCAGGGCTCGATGGGGGTGCTCAGCCGCGGCGAAGTCCCCCAGCGCTTCGTCAATCGCCTGCGTCATCGCGATGGCAGCTACCGCTGGATCGCCTGGAGCGCGGTGCCGGACGGCGGGCGGGCCTATCTTGCCGGGCGCGACATCACCAGCGAGATCGCCAATATCGACAAGCTGGCCGCCGCCAACGCCGCACTGCGCAAGCAGATCCAGGAGCGCGAGAAGGTCGAGGCGACCCTGCAGCAGATGCAGCGCCTGGAGGCTGTCGGGCAACTGACCGCAGGCGTGGCCCATGACTTCAACAATCTGCTGACGGTGATTCTCACCAGCGCCAGCTTCCTGCAGCGCGACCTGCAGCGCGGGGCGCCACTGGAAAACAGCCTGCGCCGGCTGGACTACATCCGTACCTCCGGCGAGCGCGGTGCCACCCTGACCAGCCAGCTGCTGGCGTTTGCCCGACGCCAGCAACTGACACCCTCGCCGCTGGATCTCAACGAGACCATCGAGGGCATGCTCAGCCTGCTCAAGAGCACCCTCGGTGGCGGCATCAGCGTGGTGACCGAACCGCAGGCCGACCTCTGGCATGCCCTGGTCGACCCCACGCAGATCGAGATGATCATCCTCAACCTGGCGATCAACGCCCGCGACGCCATGGGCGACGGCGGCCGTCTGACGCTAGCCACCCGCAACGTGCGCATCGACGCGCCCTCGCCACATGCGGACGAGCCAGGGCCGGGCGAGTACGTGATGCTCTCGGTGAGCGACACCGGCACCGGCATGAGCGAGGACGTGCTGCGCAAGGCCTTCGAGCCATTCTTCACCACCAAGGAAGTCGGCAAGGGCTCGGGGCTGGGACTGGCCCAGGTGTTCGGCTTCGCCAAACAGTCCGGTGGCGGCGTACGCATCTTCACCCGTCAGGGCGAGGGCACCCGAGTGCAGGTGCTGTTGCCCAGAACCGAGCCGGGCGCGGTCTGCTCCAACGCTGCTGCGGTGGTCGACGCCGAGCAGGCCGTCGTC
The DNA here is from genome assembly GCF_003052585.1 of Pseudomonas mangrovi. GTDB lineage: Bacteria > Pseudomonadota > Gammaproteobacteria > Pseudomonadales > Pseudomonadaceae > Aquipseudomonas > Aquipseudomonas mangrovi. The sequence continues at coordinate 146,020 of NZ_QASN01000019.1, forward strand.
GCCGGACGACATCACATCCTGCTGGTCGACGATGATCCTGCGGTACGCGAGGTCACTGCGCAGATGTTGCAGGGTCTCGGCTTTCGCGTCACCGAAGCCGATTCCGGCGCCAGTGCCCTGCGCCTTCTCGACAGCACCCAGGTAGACCTGTTGCTGGCCGATTTCGCCATGCCGCTCATGAACGGCGGCGAACTGGCCCGCGCGGTGAGCGCCAGCCGGCCGGAACTGCCGATCGTGTTCATCAGCGGCTACGCCGAGCTGGGCGCGCTCGGCCTGGGCGATAGTCCGGTGATTCGCAAACCATTCCAGGAACAGCAGATGGCACGCACGCTGTTCCAGGCACTGAAGAAGGCAGGCGGTCGCCGTGGCTAGCCTGCGCCTGCGGCTGAGGCAGTTCGGCGCTGAGCTGCATCGGCAGGTCGATGAGGCTTTCTCCGCGCTGACACCACACACAGCCGATGGCTATCGACGCTTTCTGCGCGCTCACGCCGCGGCCCTGTTCAGCCTGGAGCAGACACTCGAGCACCACGCCATCGAGCGGCTGCTCGCGGATTGGCCGACGCGTCGGCGCAGCCCGGCATTGCTGGCCGATCTGCAGGCACTCGGCTGCGCCGAGGCAATGCCAGTGCCGATGCTCGCGCTGCGGCAGGTGACGGAAGGCTGGTGCTGGGGCGCGGTCTACGTGCTGGAAGGCTCGCGCCTGGGTGCACAAGTGCTGGTTCGACGGGTGCAGAAAGAACAGCCCGCGGCACCGGTCAGCTACCTCGCGCACGGGGACAGCGCGGTGCTCTGGCCGGCGTTTCTCCGACAACTCGAAGCAGGCGCACACCAGTGCGACGAGCAGGAACTGCGGCGCGGCGTAGAGGACGCTTTCGCTCTGTTTCTGGAAGGGGCGCGTGGGCAGAACTGCCCTGAGCGGTTGCAGGACTGCCCGGCCTGACGCCGAACAGTCTGCAGTCACAGCCCAGGCGGTGCGCCTGGGCCGGGATCGTCAGTTGATCGCTTCCTGACGATTGAGGGCCGACAGGCCCTTGATGCAGCGAACCAGAGTCCAGATGAACCAGCCCAGCAGGACCAGGTAACCGACCAGAATGATGCTGGTCAGCAGGCCGATGAAGACCCACAGCAGCCCCCACCAGAAGGTGCGGATCTGATAGCTGAAGTGACTCTTGATGATCGGATTCTGCTCATTGCTGGCGTTGACATGCGCCAGGATCACGCCGACCAGGGCGCTGAGGCCGATCAGGAAACCCACCAGGTAGAGGATGTAGACGATCATCGCCATGTTCTGGTTGCTGACCGCCTGTACGGGAGCCGCAGCAGCGGCGGGCGCGGCGACAGGGGTGGCGGCGGCGGTGGCTACCGGCGGGTTTTGCAGATTTTCCGACATGAACAGCTCCTGATAATGCAATGTTGTGCCGTCAGGCGACCGTCCATCGGTGCTGACGGCGGCGAGCATCGCAAAATCGGAGCGCGTTCGTAAACCGCTTTGACGTCAATTGGCCAGCACTTCGGGAAATTTCCTGTCCGGCGCAAGACCTGCGCACGACACCGGGCAATCCTGACCGATCAATCAACGCCTGCGGGTCAGCCGCAGCAGCCACCACAGCAGCTTCCGGAAGCACGCTTGAGCTGACGCGCGATATCGTCCTTCAGCGCTACCCGCTCTTGCTTGAGCGCACCCAGCGCAGCGTCGTCGAGCAACTCGACGCCGTCCTCGATACGACAGATGCGCTTGTCGAGAACCTCGTAGCTGTCGGCCAGGTTGGCAAAGTGGCGATCGCTCTGGCGCAGACTGTGCAATTGCTCGCGCATGTCCGGAAAGTCGCGAACCAGGGGATGATGTTCAACGTGCATGAGCAGGACTCCTCAGGGGATTTTTCCGCAGTCTAGCGAGCACCGGCCAGCGACCACTTGACCCGGATCAACCCGCTCCCGGTGAGTCAGGCGAAGCGCTCGATCAGGGGCCCGGAATGCGCGCCGCGTGCCGTTAGAGCTCGAAGACACATCATCACTGGCACAAATGCCGGGATCGCAAAATCCGCACAGCGTCTAACCTGCAAGCACATGATTCCCATAGGAGCCTTCCGATGCCTCAACCTCCGTCCTGTTCCGCCTGCGCGGACGGCCAGGCGCTGCCGTTCGAGATCAGCATGGCGTTCCAGCCGATCATCGATCTCGACAGCGGCGAGACCTACGCCCACGAGGCGCTGGTACGTGGCAGCCAGGGCGAGCCGGCCGGCCTGGTGCTGGCGCGAGTCAACGACGACAACCGCTACGCCTTCGACCAGCGCTGCCGCACCACCGCCATCGAATGGGCAACCCGCCTGCAGATCCCCGCGCGGCTGTCGATCAACTTCATGCCGAACGCCGTGTACAAACCGGAAACCTGCATCCGCGCCACGCTGGAAGCGGCACGCACCCACGGCTTTCCACTGGAGCGGATCATCTTCGAGGTCACCGAACAGGAACGCGTGACCGACACCGACCACCTGCTGGAAATTCTGCGCGCCTACCGCAAGCAGGGCTTCCTCACCGCGATCGACGATTTCGGTGCCGGCTACGCCGGCCTCAACCTGCTCGCCGAATTTCAGCCGGACCTGATCAAGATCGACATGGCGCTGATCCGCGGCATCGAGGCCGATCCGGTGCGCCAGGCCATCGTCGAATCGGTACTGACGATGTGCCAGCGGCTCGATATCCGGGTGATCGCCGAAGGTGTCGAAACCCGCGAGGAACTGCTGACCCTGCAGGGAATGGGCATTGGTCTGTTCCAGGGCTATCTGCTGGCACGTCCCGGCTTCGAGTCCCTGCCCGCCGTCAGCATCCCCAGGTAAGCTCGCCGCGCTGACACTTGCCGTCGCTGCCAGCTAAGGCACAATGCTGCGCCAGGGAATCAAAGTCGTCGGGCACCACCGAACCAACCAATCAGAACGATCCACAGGAGTGAGCGATGGGCATCATCAACGAATTCAAGGCCTTTGCCGTGAAAGGCAACATGATCGACATGGCCGTGGGCATCATCATCGGCGCCGCGTTCGGCAAGATCGTCAGCTCGCTGGTCGGCGACGTGATCATGCCGCCGCTGGGCATGCTGATCGGTGGCGTCGACTTCTCCGACCTGGCCATCGTGCTCAAGGCCGCCGAAGGCGATGCACCGGCGGTGACCCTGGGCTACGGCAAGTTCATCCAGACCATCATCGACTTCATCATCGTCGCCTTCGCCATCTTCGTCGGTGTGAAGACCATCAACCGACTCAAGCGTGAAGAAGCGGTCGCCCCCTCCGCGCCGCCGGTACCGAGCAAGGAAGAACTGCTGCTCACCGATATCCGCGACCTGCTCAAGGCGCAGGCCGAGAAGCCCTGAGCGGCAACGCCGCGGGCAGATCGCTACCAGTAGTTCTCCACTGCGATCTGCCCCGGACGGCGCGTCAGCGCCAGCTGCATGCCGCGGCCTTTCAGCAGCGCCAGACCCTCCTCGATCATCTGCGGATTGCCGCAGAGCATGATCCGCGAATGCGCCGGGTCCAGCGCCACGCCCGCCGCCTGCTCCAGCTCGCCGTTGTCGATCAGCGTGGTGAGGCGTCCGTGCAGATAGCCAGGCGCCTGTTCGCGAGTCAGCGTCGGCAGATAAATCAGCTTCTCGCCCAGCCCCTCCAGATACTCCCGCGCCGGCAGTTCGCGGAGCAGGTCCTGATAGGCCAGCTCCTCGGATGAGCGCGCGCTGTAGACCAGCAGGATGCGATCGAAACGCTGCCAGACCTCCAGACCCTGGAGCATCGAGAGAAAGGGCGCCACCCCAGTACCGGTGGCAAGCAGCCACAGATCGCGGCCCTCAGGGAAGCGATCCAGGGTCAGAAAGCCGTAGGACTGACGCTCCACCAGCAGTTCGTCGCCCGGCTGCAGCCGGCTCAGCTCGCTGGTGAATTCGCCTTCCGGGACCACGATGGAGAAGAACTCCAGGTAGTCGTCGTGCGGCGCCGAGACCATCGAATAGGCACGCCAGACAATGCTGCCGCTGGGTTTGCGCACACCCAGGCGGGCGAACTGCCCGGCGCTGAAGCGAAAGCCCGGATCACGGGTACAGCGCAGACTGAACAGGGTCGACGACCAGGGTCGCACCTCGAGCAGGTGCTGGCGGGTGAACTTCTCGGCGCTGGCGGTCATACTTCGCTCCCTTTTCGTAACGCTCGCCACGGAAGCCGTGGGTAGTCTTCTTGATACGCCCTTCCGACCGCGACAAACACCGCCAGTTTGCATGCCTATTCTGACCAGCCCCTTCGCCAGCCTCGACCTGCTCCGCCAGCCCGAGCAACCCAACGAGCCGCTGAAGGCGTTCGACGCCGCCGACGACTACCTGCTCGGCCAGCTGCAGGCCGACGGTCTGCCGGCCGAGGCCCGCGTGCTGATCATCAACGACAGCTTCGGTGCGCTTGCCGCCAGCCTGGCGCCGCATGCACGGGTGAGCAGTTGGGGCGACTCGCACCTGGCGCATCTGGCGCTAGTGAAGAACCTGGCGCGCAACCAGCTGCCGGCGGACAGGGTGCACTTCATCCCCGCCAGCGAGCCGGTGCAGGGGCTGTTCGACCGGGTGCTGATCCGCGTGCCCAAGACTCTGGCGCTGCTGGAGGAGCAGCTGATCGGCCTGCATGGCCATCTGGCGCCCGGCGCGCAGGTGGTGGCCGGCGCCATGCTCAAGCACCTGCCGCGCGCCGCCGGCGACCTGCTGCAGAAGTACATCGGTCCGGTGCAGGCCTCACTGGCGCAGAAGAAGGCCCGTCTGCTCATGGCTACGCCCGCCGAGCGCCCGGCGCCACGTTCGCCCTACCCCACCCGCTATCGCCTGGACCAGCCAGCGCTGGAGCTGGTCAATCACGCCAACCTGTTCTGCCGCGAGGGACTGGACATCGGCACCCGCGCCTTCCTGCCGCACCTGCCCGAGGGGCTAGGCGAGGCACGGGTGGCGGATCTGGGCTGTGGCAACGGCGTGCTCGGCATCGCCTGTGCGCTGGCCAACCCCCAGGCGCAGCTGACCCTGGTCGACGAGTCATACATGGCGGTGCGCTCGGCGCGGGAGAACTGGCAGGCGGCGCTGGGCGAGCGGCCGGTGACCATCCGCGCTGACGACGGCCTCGCCGAGCAGCCGTCGCAGTCGCTCGACCTGGTGCTGTGCAACCCGCCGTTCCACCAGCAGCAGGTGGTCGGCGACTTTCTCGCCTGGCGCATGTTCCAGCAGGCCCGCGAGGCACTGGTAGCGGGCGGCGAGCTGTGGATAGTCGGCAATCGCCACCTGGGTTACCACGTCAAGCTGAAGCGCCTGTTCAGCCGCGTCGAACAGATGGCGGCAACGCCGAAATTCGTGATCCTGCGGGCGATTCGCTAGAAACGTCGGCGAGTCCTTAGCGAAACGGCGAGTTGCCTGATACATCCCTCATCCGGCGCTGCGCGCCACCTTCTCCCGGAGGGAGAAGGGAAGCTGTCCGGCGACGGCGCTGTGCGGGGCTCACGCGCGCCGAACGCGCGGGGCTTTTCCCTCTCCCGCCGGGAGAGGGTGCCGAAGGCGGGTGAGGGATGCTGCAAGCGACTTGCCGTCTAGAACCTGCTCTGAGGCGCAGCACCAGCCTCGCGCTGGCGAGCCTCTTCCTCGGCCGCACGCTTGGCTCGCGCAAGCTCCAGCAGCGATCCCTTGACCGCCGCCCAGCGCTGACAGGACTCGTCGGCGCAAGCTTGCTCCGCCTGTGGCTCCGGCAACCCGACCGCGGGAGGCCGATCTGCCTGATAGATCGCCAGAGTGGCCAGGCCAGCGGCCGCAATCAGTACCAGCAATGCCTTGCCCAGCGTCCCACGCAACCCCTGTACCAGCATCGCCAGGCCGATTTCCGTCAGCGCGTAGCCGCGCACCGCGAGCAGCGAATAGACACCACAGCCGACGAATATCAGTAACCACAGTGCCGCCGTATCTTCCCGTGTGAAGCCGCTCCAGTTGGCGACCAGAAAGGCCAGCGCCGCGCAGGGCAACAGGTGGCGGATCAGCAACAGGCCTCGGCGTCCGTCCACCCAGGTGTCCAGCAAAACCCATTGACTGAGCGTCACATCCACCCGCACCAGCGCATCGCTCAGCCAGGCCCAGCCGCGCATCACCCAGGCCAGGAAGGCGGTGGCCATCGCAGCGACGATAGCCAGCGGTATGACTTCGGCGAGATTGTCATCGAAGGCGCCGCGTCCGCTGCCCTGCACGAGCAGTCCGACGAGCAGCAGCAGGAAGAGCGCAACGCTGGTGTAGCGCCAGCCATCGCGGTCGGGGGCGATGTCGTCCGGCTCTTCCGGCTCGCCACAGCCCCAGGCATCCCAGAGTTCCGGATAGCGGTAGCGCAGCGTGTCGCACAGCAGTCCGTAGGCGGCCCAGTCCTCTGCGGTCAGGCTGAGCTTGAAACGCTCACGCTCGCCCGCCTGCATCGGTTTGAGCAGCAACCATGCCGCCTTCTGCTCGGCGTCGACCGGACGAGTACCTGCGAGGAAGCCACGCAGACGCCTCTCGTAGGCGACCTGCTCGGCGCGCCGTACCAGCGCCTGCCACTGCCAGAGATCGGCGAAATTGCCTTCACCCCAACCGCAGGCATCGCAGACCGCTCCGAAGAGCGCATCCGACCAGCCCGGTGTTTCCAGCAGCAGCTGTGCCAGCGCCTGCTGGAACTGCGCGCGCCGGTCGAAGCCCTGCAACCAGCCGGCTGCCAGCAGCATCCGCAAACACTCGAGGAACATGCGCTCCTGCCCCGCCTGCAGATCGCCCGCCAGCTCGTCGATGGCGTCATCGGCGAGCCGTGCGGCCAACGCGTTCATCGCCAGCAGCGGCAGCTCGCTTCGCTGCCCCAGCTCGAACCAGTGCAGACGCTGCAATGCCCAGCGCGTCAGTGCCTGAGCATCGCGTCTATCGGTCAGGCATTCGCGCAGGAGCTCACGCTCGAACAGCGCACGCTGCGCAGCGGCTTCTGCCTCGGCGAGCGCGGCCTCCAGCGCGGACGCCGAACCGTCGGCGAACCAGCGCGCCGGTGCCTGCTCGGCGACTTCCGGCACCGCGCTGGCAAGGGAGAGGTGTTGCAGGGGGGGCGATTGCAGCGCCAGCAGTTCGGGCAGTTGCGCATCCTGCGACCAGTCGGCGGCGTCGCCAGCCAGCCCTGGCGGCTCGACCAGCAGATCGCCGGGCGCGCCTTGCTCCGGCGAGTCCGCAGGCCGCTCCAGCGGGACACGCTGCGGCGGAGTGTGCAGCGTCAGCGGCGCAGGCAGTCCGGCCTCCTGCTGCGTGCCGCCGCGAAGGGGTAGCTCGATGGTTTCGATTGCCAGCCCGGTTGGCGCACTGTCCACCGAAGGCAGTTCTTCGCGTTCGTCCTGCACCTGCTCGGCGCGCCAGCGTGCCAGCTGCAGGGCGCGCTCATAGGCCTCGCGCAGACGCTGGAACGCCACCGGGTCTTCGTCCGGCCGATGGACCTTGAGCAACTGCGCATAGCGCCGACGGATCGTGCGCTCGTCGGCATCGTCGGGCAAGTCGAGGACAGTCCAGCAGTTCATCGCAGCCGCCTCAGAGTTGCCGTTCCAGTTCGTCCAGCCGCTGCGCCACCCCGGCGCGCGCTTCGCGGATGCGGTGTTCGTCCTGGCTGTCGAGTACATGCTGGAACTGTCCGGCCAGCTCGCCGACGTACTGGCGGGCTTCGCCCAGGCATTCCTGATAGAGCCGCTCCAGGCGCGCCAGCAGGATGCTGTTGACCTGCTGATCGCGCGGGTGAATCTTCAGCGACTCCAGCGCCTTGAGCCGCTCGGCGATCTGTTCGCGGGTCAGTACGCCGGGGTTGTTCTCGATCACCAGCGAATGGGTTTCATCGGTCAGCGGAATGCTCACCTGGGCTTCGAGCAGCCCGTTGATGTCATAGGTGAAGCGCACGTCCAGCGAGACCTCGCCGGCCTTGCGCGGCGGCACCGGAATATCCAGTTCGCCCAGGTAGATGTTGTCCTTGACCAGCCGGCTCTCGCCCTGGAACACCCGCAGCAGCACCTGGGTCTGGTTGTCATGCAGGGTCTGCACGGTGTTCACCCGGCTGACCGGCACCACGCTGTTGCGCTCGATGATCGGCAGATAGTGACCGGCCTCATGCTGCCTGCCGAAGGTCACGCTGGTTTCGATGCCCAGGCTGTAGGGGCAGACATCGGTCAGCACCACTTCCTCGAGTGCCGCGTGGCGTGCCTTGAGCGCCGCCTGCACCGCCGCGCCCTGAGCGATCACCTCGTCCGGGTTGAGGTGCATCGAGGGGATGCGCCCGAACAGTCCGGCGACCATCTTGCGCACCAGCGGCATGCGCGTGCTGCCGCCGACCAGCAGCACTTCGTCGAGATCGGCGGCACGCAGGCGGGCGTCGCGCAGGGCCCGTTCGATCGGCGCGCGCAGGCGCTCGATCAGCGGAGCCAGGGCACCCTGCAGCTCGTCCTGGGTGATTTTCTGGCTCCACTCGCGACCATCCTCGCGCAGGCAGAAGTCCACCTCGGCCTGTTGCCCGAGTGCATGCCGCACCCGCTGCGCCTCGCGACGCAGGCGCTGGACCAGCAGCGGCGTGCTGGTGTCCGGGAAGCCCTCCGTCCCCGCCTGACGCGCCAGAAAGTACTGCGCCAGGGCATCGTCGAAGTCCTCGCCACCGAGGAAGTTGTCGCCGGCGCTGGCGCGTACTTCCATCACGCCTTCGAACAGCTCGAGGATCGACACGTCGAAAGTGCCGCCGCCCAGGTCGAAGACCAGGATGGTGGTCTCGTCCTTCTGGTGCAGGCCGTAGGCCAGTGCGGCGGCGGTGGGTTCGTTGACCAGCTTCTCGACCTTCAGCCCGGCCAGCTCGCCAGCCACCCGGGTGGCCTTGCGCTGGGCATCGCTGAAGTACGCCGGCACGCTGATCACCGCTTCGCTGACCGGCTCGCCGAAGGCACGCTCGACATCTTCCTTGAGGCTGCGCAGCACCAGCGCGGACAACTCTTCGGGGCGCAAGACCTTGCTACCCAGGCGAATCTCGTGATTGCTGCCCATGTAGCGCTTGAACAGCGCGGTGGTCAGCTGCGGATGGGTCTGCAGGCGTTCGCGGGCGACCTGGCCGACGAGGATCTGGCCATCGTCATCGAGGCCGACCACGCTCGGTGTGAGCAACTGGCCGAGGGCATTCTCGACCAGGCGTGGTGCGCCCTCGTGCCAGACGGCGACCAGACTGTTGGTGGTTCCCAGGTCGATTCCCACGATCATGCCGGCGTAACTCCTGTAGACGCGGACACACGGAAGAAACGAGAAGACGGGCGGGTCCATGTGCCGGGTCGGGCATTAGACCGAGCCGTGGCGGGCAAGTAAAGCGTGCCGCTCGGCGCCTGCCGAACGGAACACAGTCCGCGCTCAGCGCGCGGCGAGGCGGCCGTTCAGCCGGGTTTCTTCGGGCCCTTGCGCGCACCGCCGGCAAACCCCGGACCCTTGCGCACGGCCTTGACCCTGGGCTTGTCGTCGCCGTCGAACCAGTTGCCCAGGTGCACCTTGCCCTTTGCCCCGGCGCCGCTCCCCGGCACCAGCTTCTGCTTGGGCTTTTTCGGCTTCTTCAGGATCTGCCCGCCGAGCACCGTCTGCGGCACGCGGTGATCGGGGATGAAATCCGGCTCGTCGTGGCGCGGCAGCACCTGGCGGATCATGCTCTCGATGGCCGCCAGCTGCTCGACCTCGTCGGCACAGACCAGCGACACCGCCTCGCCCGTGGCGCCGGCACGACCGGTGCGGCCGATGCGGTGCACGTAGTCCTCGGCGACGATCGGCAGGTCGAGGTTGACCACCAGCGGCAGGTCATGGATGTCCAGGCCGCGCGCCGCCACGTCGGTGGCCACCAGCACCTGCACCTCGCCGGCCTTGAACCGCTCCAGCGCACGCAGGCGCGCCGGCTGCGGCTTGTCGCCGTGGATCGAGTCGGCGCTGATGCCCTGCTGCCGCAGCAGGCTCTCCAGCTCGTCGACGCCCTTGCGGGTCTTGCCGAATACCAGCACCTGGCCCCAGCGCCGCTCCGCCAGCAGGTGCAGGAACAACTCGCTCTTGCGCTTCTTGTCCACCGTCACCAGCCACTGGCGCACGCTCTTGGCCGCCGCGTTGCGCGGGCTGACCTCGACCGACAGCGGCTCGCGCAGCAGCTCGCCGGCCATGGCGCGGATGACATCGGAGAAGGTCGCGGAAAACAGCAGGGTCTGGCGCTTCTTCGGCAAGGCGCTGAACAGCTCGTCCAGCTCGCGGGCAAAGCCCAGGTCGAGCATGCGATCGGCCTCGTCCAGCACCAGGGTCTCCAACTGATCGAAGCGCACCGCGTTCTGCCGGTACAGATCGAGCAGCCGTCCGGGGGTAGCCACCAGCAGGTCGATGCCCTTGCGCAGCGCCATCATCTGCGGATTGATGCTGACCCCGCCGTAGACCGCGTAACTGCGCAGCGGCAGGCCCTCGGCATAGGTCTGCACGCTCTGCTGCACCTGCTCGGCCAGCTCGCGGGTCGGCACCACCACCAGCGCGCGCACCGAGTTGCTCGCCACCTTGGCGCCCTGCAACGTCAGCCGTTGCAGCAGCGGCAAGGCGAAGGCCGCGGTCTTGCCGGTGCCGGTCTGCGCTGCCGCCATCAGGTCGCGGCCCTTGAGCACGGCCGGAATCGCCTCGGTCTGTACCGGCGTCGGCTTCTGGTAACCGAGCGTCGCCAGGGTGCGTTGCAGGGGTTCGATCAGGCCGAGGGCGGCGAAGGTCATGGCGGTATTTCCGAGGCGGGCGACGAAGCTGCGCAGTTTACCCGCAGCGCCGCGTCATTGCCCGCGCCGCCACTGCGGCAGACCGATCAGCACCACACCGCCAACGATCACCAGCATCGCCAGCCACTCGGCGGCGACGATCCGCTCGCCGGCGAAGAAGATACCGAGCAGCACCGCCACCACCGGATTGACGTAGGCATAGCTGGTCGCCGCGGCCGGCCGTACCGTCTTCAGCAGGTACAGATAGGCGCTGAAGGCGACGATCGAGCCGAACACCACCAGGTACGCCAGCACCGCCCAACCGGCGAGGCTGGGCATCTGCGTCAGTCGCTCGCCGGTGAGCGGGCTGAGCACCAGCAGGACCGCACCCGCCACCAGCATCTGCGCGGCGCTGGCCATGGGCCCGGCCGGCAGCGGCAGGTAGCGACTCCACACCGAGCCGAAGGCCCAGCTCGCCGCGGCGAACACCAGCAGCGCCGCGCCCAGCGGGCTGGCCTGCAGGTTCGACCCAAGGTTCAGCAGCACGATGCCGAGCAGCCCGAGCAGGATGCCGGCCCACTCAAGCAGCCGCGCACGCTGACCCCAGAACAGACCGAACAGCAGAGCGAACAGCGGCATGGTCGCAACCGCCAGGGCCGCCACGCCGGACGCCACCCCCAGATGCTCGGCGACACTGACCCCGCCATTGCCGCCGACCAGCAGCAGCGTGCCGATCAGCCCGGCGGCGCGCCACTCGCGCGCGCTCGGCGAGGGCACGCCACGCCAGCGCAGCCAGGCGTAGAACAGCACCCCGGCGATCAGGAAGCGCACACCGGCAAGCATCAGCGGTGGCCAGCTTTCCACGCCGATACGAATCGCCAGGTAGGTGGAGCCCCAGATCAGATAGAGAGCGGCGAAGGCGCCAATCAGCAACAGGGGGATGCGGCGGGCGGACATGATCGATGCACCAGAATGGGGCCGCCCATTGTCGCCGCTCGCGACGCGACGCAAAAGCCCGGTTTAGAGCGATTCTTTGTTCGAGAAAAGAGCCCGCGACTCGCCTTTCATACTCAAGCTGCCACGGCGCAATGCGCGTCGCTGATGGCGCCCTACGATGAGCACGGCGCATTCGTAGGGTGGGTTAGCCGCCACGCGGCGTAATCCACCAACAGGCCCACGCCGAGACCGCGCAACAAGGCACGGCCAGCAGCCTCTAGCGCAGCAGCAGATTGCCTTCGACCGGACGATAGTCGTCGGCGGCGCGCAACAGCGACTGCGCGGTGAGGCCAGGCACGCCGTAGACGGTGCTGCGGGTGCCGTGTCGCTGGCGGATGCGCTCCAGCAGCAGATCGAAATCGCCGTCACCGGAACCGAGCACCACCTCGTCGACATTCGCCGCCGCTTCCATCACGTCGAGGGTGATGCCCACGTCCCAGTCGCCCTTGGCCGAGCCGTCGGCGCGCTGGATATAGGGTTTGAGCTTCACCGTGAAGCCGAGCCGGCGCAGGATCTGCTGGAACTGCTGCTGGCGCGCATCACCTCGCTCGATGGCGTAGGCAAAGGCCTCGACGATCTCGCCACGGGCGGCGACTTCGGCCCAGAGCGCGGAATAGTCGAAGTGGCAGCCATGCGCCTGGCGAACCGTGTAATAGAGGTTCTGCACATCGACGAACAGGGCGATCTTGTTCAAGCAGGTCTCCGGGGCAACTAAACGGGGGCTCGCATTAGAACAGGTTTGCCGCGCCGCGCGCCGGCCGGCGATACCCTGGAACATTTCCGTGCATAGAGCCCGCCGTCACCTTCCGTTAAAGTAGCGCCCGTTCCCATCCGACGTGCCTACCGATGAATATCCAGCAGATACTCCGCGACTCCTGGTTTTTCTATAGCCGCAACATTCTGCAGATAGCATTGCTGTGCGGCCCCCTGATACTGCTCCAGGCCATCTCGGCACATCTCTGGGAGCAGTCTCAGGGCAGCAAGCTGGAGTTCGGCCAGAGCCTGCTGCTGGGCCTGCTGTTCTCGCCGCTGTACCAGAGCGTGCTGATCTATTTCCTTGCCGCCCGCAGCAGCGGTGCCGTTGCCGGCGCCAGCCAGCTCTTCGCGGCGGCCTTGCGCATCTGGCCCGCCTTCGTGCTACTTACCTGCCTGACGCAGATAGCAACGGTGCTCGGGCTCTTCCTGCTGATCGCACCAGGGGTCTGGCTCGCGGTGAAACTCAGCCTGGCCGGCTACCTGCTGGTCCTGCGCCAACAGCAGCCGATCGAGGCGATGCGCGAAAGCTTCCGCCTGACCACCGGCCACTTCTGGAACATCGTGATCCTGGCGCTGGCGTCCTTCGTGCCTCTTCTGGTCATCGCCGTGCTGCTGTTCGGCCTGATCCCCAGCGAGAACGTCGAAGGGCTGGTCGGGGTAGCGCTGGCACTGCCGCTGGGCGTGGTACAGCTGTTCAGCACCGTGGTGCTGTTCCGCTACTTCATGCTCCTCGAGACGACCGACAAACCCGCCTGAGTTTCAGTCGCCCGCCACCGGCGGCTTGACTCCGGAGAGGCGCGGCAGCAGCTTCTCGAACAGCGCGGGAAACACCCGCGCCAGCAACCGTGCACGCCAGTCGACGTTGGACAGCACCAGCAGCCGCTGGCGTCTCAGCGCAGCCTGGAAGATCGCCTCGGCGACATCCTGCGGCGACGCCACCTTGCCCAGCGTCAGGGTCGGCTGGGCCTGAATCGAACCGTCACCGACCAGCGCGTTCTTGCGCAGATCGGTGGCGGTGAAACCAGGACACACCAGCATCACCCCCAGCCCGGCATCCCGATGCTCGGCGCGCAGCGTCTCGAACAGTCCGTGCAGGGCATGCTTGCTGGCGCTGTAGGCGCTGCGATAGAGCAAGGGCGCAAATCCGGACAGCGAGCTGAGCACGATCACCTGGCCGCGCCGCTCGAGCAGGCTGGGCAGCGCCGCGTGGGTACAGTGCAGCGCGCCGAAGTAGTTGACCGCCATGATCCGCTGGAACACCGCAACCTCGGTGTCGATGAAGCGGCTGCGATGGGTGATGCCGGCGTTGTTGACCAGTACGTCGATGCCGCCGAAACGCTCCACTACCAGCGCCATCGCCCGCTCCACCGCCGCCGCATCGGCAACGTCGCATTCCAGCCCCAGCGCCTCGCAATTGAGATGGTCCTGCAGGTGCTGCACCAGGCTGTCCAGCGAAGCCCGATCCAGATCGAAGATCACCAGCCGGGCACCTGCCTGAGCCATGCGCAGGACCAGCGCCCGGCCGATCCCGGCACAGCCGCCGGTGATGAGCACGACCTTGCGATCAAAGACCTTGTTGGCAAACACCTTGCGATACATGGACATCTCCAGCGACGGCATCTGGCTGCAGTCTACGCCGGGATTCCGCCGCCTGCCCATGCGCGCGGGCGTATTGCCGTCCGGCGCGCGGTCAGTGCAGCGGCTACTCTTGCAGCGACAAAGGAGCCAGAATGCCAGCATAGATTGTGAGGCACATCACAACCGGATCGTATGCCCTTAATACTGCCGCGGTAACCCATGTCCAGACTCAGCATCCCCCTGCTGCTCGCCCTGTTTTTCGGGCAGGCACAGGCAGCCAGCGACGCCGAAGGCGTTGCGCCACCAACGCCGATCCCGGTGATCTTCGGCTTCTACGAGTTCCCTCCCTCCATCTATACAGACGCCGATGGCGTGGTCCGCGGGCGCATGCATGACCTCGCCGAGGCCATGCTGCGCCGCGCAGGCTATGCGCCGGAGTTCCGTTCATTGCCCAGTGCGCGCCTGTACAACGGCTTGCGCGACGGCAGCGTGCATCTCTGGGCCGGCAGCAGAAAGCCGGACCTGCAGGATTACGTGCTGGAATCGCGCAGCCTGCTCACCGAGACCACACTGAATCTGTACTACCGGGCCGACACCCCGAAGCCGAAGATCCCCCAGGACCTGATCGGTCGCGACCTCATTCTCATCAGCGGCTACACCTACTGGCCCAACGTCAACGCGATGCTCGCAGACCCCGCGCTGGCCGTGGTTCTGCACCGCACCAGCAACCACGTTTCGGCGTTGCAGATGCTCGAACGCCGGCGCGGCGACTTCCTGCTCGACTATGCCGTGCCGGTCGACCAGGCCCGCGAGGAACTGGGCATGCCGCCACTGCCCTATGTGGTCCTGGCGCATCTGCCGATCCACTACATCATCTCGCGCAAGGCACCGCAGCCCGAGGCCCTGCGCGATGCACTGGACCAGGTGTACGACGAAATGATCGCCGCAGGTGAGGAAATCGGCCTGCCGTAACCGGCCCCCTGCCCGCCTCAGCCGGCGCAGGGTGCAGCGCCGGCACGCGCCGCCTGCAGCCTCTGCAGGGTGATCCGCCGCACTGCCGCCTTGCTCTGCTCGATGTGCTCGCGTAGCAGCAAGCAGGCCTGTTCGCCGCGCCCGTCGAGCAGCGCCCGCAGGATCGCCGCATGCTCCTCGTAGGTCGCCGCCACCCGCGGCGCTTCGCTGAAGTCCAGACGCCGAACGATGCGGATACGCTCGGTCACCTCGCGGTGCACCCGGGTCATCTCGCGATTGCCGGTGGCCGCAACCAGCTCGCAGTGGAACAGCTCGTCCAGCTCGGCAACCCGCAGCCCGTCTTGTTCACGCGCCGTTTCCTCGACCAGCCAGGTAGCCATCAGCGCCGCAAGCCGCGCATTCGGTTGACCCTGGCGCTCGCTCAGGCGTCGCAGCGCCGCGAGCTCGAGCACGATGCGCAGATCGTAGAGCTCCTCGAACTGCTCGAAATCGAAGGGCACCACCTGCCAGCCGCTGCGAAAGTGCACGGTGAGAAAGCCCTCGCGTTGCAACCGATGCAGCGCCTGGCGCACCGGCGTGCGACTGACCTCGGTGCGCGCGGCGACATCCCCTTCGCTGAAGCGATCGCCCGGCAACAGGCGAAACGCGCAGATGTCCTGCTTGAGCTGCAGATAGATGCGCTCGGCCAGATTCTCCGCGCGCTCGCCCGGCGGGGTTCGCCCAGGCGGCTCCGGCACAGGGCTCATCGCCCGCCCCCGCATCGCCCCATCCGCAACCTCCGCCATCGACGACCGACCACCTCAGGAGCGGCTGGCGATATAGGCGCGCCAGCCGCCGAACGCGGTGATGTCCTGGGCGCTGGACAGGGCCCAGGGCTCGCAGATGAAGCCCTTGACCCAGCGACCATCGACCAGTTCCAGATTGCCGATGCCCAGCGGCGGCGGGATCTCGGCGACGAACTCGCCGAAGCGCGCCAACGGGATGTCCCACAACTCGACGATGATCGAGGCACCACCCTCGCCCTCGCGCACCAGGCCCGGCTTGGGCGGCACCGACCCGGCCAGGGCATGCAGGCTGTAGCGCGGCGCGGTCAGGGTCTGCTCGACCAGCACCGCATCGCGGCTGCCGAGCTGGAAGTTCAGCGGCATGCCGGTCAGGTGGGCACCAACCACCGCCAGGCGCACGCACCCCGGCGCGGGCGCACCTACCGCTGCGGGCCCGTCCTGCGCCAGGAAGCGCCCGGTAGCACCCAGCGCCAGCCGCTGGCCGGCTTGCCAGCGTCTGCCGAGCGACGCCAGCGCCTGGTCATGCCAGGCCGGTGCGATCAGGGTCAGGCCGGCCGGCAGGCCGTCGTCGCGAAAACCCGCCGGCAGCGCCAGCGCGCTGAGGTCGGCGAGGTTGGTGAAGTTGGTGTAGGTGCCGAACTGGGCGTTGAACAGGATCGGTTCGGCGTGCATTTCCTCGATGCGCCGCAGGGTCGGCGAGGTCGGCACCAGCAGCGCGTCGAAGTCCTCCAGCAGCAGATTGATCCGCCGGCTGAGCTCGGCGCGCAGGTACTCGGCCTGGTAGGCATCGCAGGCGTCGTAGTTGAAGCCGTTGCGCACGATCTCGCGGACCACCGGGTGGATGGCCTCCGGCGAGCGCTCCAGCAGATCGACCAGCACCGAGGTGCGCTCGGCGACCCAGGAACCCTGATAGAGCTGCGCGGCGAGTTCGCGGAACGGCGAGAAATCGATGCTTACCAGCTCCGCACCCATCTGCCGGAACTGCTCCAGCGCACGCTCGAACACCGCACGGTTCTGCTCGTCGCCGAAGAACTCCAGGCTGTCCGGCACCGCCAGGCGCGGCGCGGCGCCGATGCCCACCGGTGCGCTGCGCGGGTTGCGCCGCGAATAGGCATCGCTGGCATCGTAGCCCCCGGCCAGTTCGGCAATGCAGGCCGCATCGTCCACCGTCAGGGCGAACACCGAGATGCAGTCCAGGGTCCGGCAGGCCGGCACCAGCCCGCTGGTGGAGAGCCAGCCACGGGTCGGCTTGAGCCCGACGATGTTGTTGAACGCCGCGGGCACCCGCCCGGAACCGGCGGTATCGGTGCCCAGGGCAAAGGGCACCAGGCCGCGCGCCACCACCGAGGCCGAGCCGGAACTGGAGCCGCCGCTGACATAGGCCGGATCGAAGGCATTCGGCACCACGCCGTAGGGCGAGCGGGTTCCGACCAGGCCGGTGGCGAACTGATCCAGGTTGGTCTTGCCCAGCAACACCGCCCCCGCCGCACGCAGTTGCGCCACCGTGGTGGCATCACGCTCGGCCAGGTAGGCGAATTCAGGGCAGGCCGCGGTGGTCTGCCAACCCGCCGCATCGATGTTGTCCTTGATCGCGAAAGGCACCCCGTACAGCGGCAGGCGCGCCAGGTCACCCTCGACGGCTGCACGGCGCTGCTCCAGCGCATCCAGCTGCTCACGCAACTGCTCCGCGCTGGCCAGGCTGATCCACGCGGGATCTTCAATGCTCAGCCCGGCGAGCAGCTCGAACAGAATCTCCGGGGTAAAGGCCGCAGTGCGATAGGCCTGCTGCCAGTCATGCAACGTCCATCCGGTAGCGGGCAGTGAGGCTGATTGCATTGCTTGCTCCATCTTGTATCCAAGTTTGCAGCGAGCCAAGGCAAGAGCCGGGCCAGCCATGCGGGAGCCTGGCGTTGCGGGCTGTTCACGGATTTTCGCTGCAGCACGCGCGGATCGCTGCCACCTGACGGTGCAGCCGCGCCTGATTTTGGTGCCGGCAACGCAAACGGGGCGCCAAGGCGCCCCGTTATGGTTCTGCAGTTTCAGCCGCGCAGGCTGGGATCGGCGCGCAGCTCGCGGGCTGCCGCGACCATGTTGACCAGCGCCGCTTCGGTCTCCGGCCAGCCACGGGTCTTCAGGCCGCAGTCGGGGTTGACCCAGAGGCGTTCGGCGGGAATCCGTCGTGCCGCCTTGCGCATCAGCTTGACCATCTCTTCCCGGCTCGGCACCCGTGGTGAGTGGATGTCGTAGACACCCGGGCCGATCTCGTTGGGATAGGCGAACTGCTCGAAGGCATCCAGCAGCTCCATGTCCGAGCGCGAGGTCTCGATGGTGATGACGTCGGCGTCCATCGCCGCGATCGACTCGATCACGTCGTTGAACTCGCTGTAGCACATGTGGGTATGGATCTGGGTCTCGTCGCGCACCCCGCTGGCGGTCAGGCGGAAGGCCTCGGTGGCCCAGTCCAGATAGCCCTGCCAGGCCGCCTTGCGCAGCGGCAGGCCCTCGCGAAATGCAGCTTCGTCGATCTGGATGATGCGGATGCCGGCCGCCTCCAGGTCCACCACCTCGTCGCGGATCGCCAGCGCCAGTTGCCGCGCCTGCTGCTCGCGGGGGATGTCCTCGCGGGCGAAGGACCACATCAGCATGGTCACCGGGCCGGTCAGCATGCCCTTCATCACCTTGGTTGTAAGGCTCTGGGCGTAGCGGATCCAGTCCACGGTCATCGCTGTCGGCCGGCTGAGGTCGCCGTAGATCACGGCGGGCTTCACGCAGCGCGAGCCATAGCTCTGCACCCAGCCGAAACGGGTAAACAGGTAGCCGTCGAGCTGCTCGGCGAAGTACTCGACCATGTCGTTGCGCTCGGCCTCGCCGTGCACCAGCACATCCAGGCCGAGGTTCTCCTGCACCTGCACCGCGTGGCGAATCTCGCCGTGCATGGCCTCGGTGTACTGCGCCGCGCTGAGCGTGCCCTGCCTGAACGACTGACGCGCCAGGCGAATCGCCGGGGTCTGCGGAAACGAGCCGATGGTGGTGGTTGGGAACGGGGGCAGATTCAGACCGACACGCTGCTTGTCGATTCGCTCGACGAAGGGCGCCTGACGCCGGGCATGGATCGGCCGGATCGCGGCGAGACGCGCCTGCACCTGCGGGTTGTGGATACGCGGCGACGCGGCGCGGCTGGCTTGGACAGCACGGCTATGCACCAGCGCGTCCGCCACTTCCAGGGCCTGCGGCTCGTTCAGTGCGCGGGCCAGAATCGCCACCTCGGCGCACTTCTGCACGGCGAACGACAGCCAGCTCTTCAGTTCGGCATCCAGTTGGTCCTCGCGCGTCAGGTCCACCGGGCTGTGCAGCAGCGAGCACGACGGCGCCAGCCACAGCCGTTGGCCCAGTCGCTCCTGGGCGTCACGGGCAATCTCCAGGTTCTTTTCCAGATCGCAGCGCCAGACGTTGCGACCGTTGACCAGGCCCAGTGACAGCACCTTGTAGGCCGGCAGGCGGTCGAGAATGATCGGGTACTGCTCCGGCGCCCGCACCAGGTCGATGTGCAGCCCGTCCACCGGCAGGCCGGCGGCCAGGCCGAGGTTGTCTTCCAGGCCGCCGAAATAGGTGGCCAGGAGTTTCTTCAGCGGGTCCTTCTGCAACAGGTTGTAGGCGCGCTCGAAGGCGTTCTTCCAGTCCTGCGGCAGGTCCAGGGCGAGAATCGGCTCGTCGATCTGCACCCACTCCACCCCCTGCGCGGCCAGGCGCTGGAAGATCTGCCCGTACAACGGCAGCAGGCGTTCGAGCAGGTCCAGCTTGTCGAAGTCCTGCTCGCTGTCAGTCGCACCCTTGGCCTTGCCCAGCCAGAGATAGGTCAGCGGCCCGATCAGCACCGGCTTGACCGCATGGCCCAGGGCCAACGCCTCGTCGACCTCCTCGAACAGCTGCTCCCAGCTCAGCTCGAACTGCTGATCGGCAGTGAATTCCGGGACCAGGTAGTGGTAGTTGGTATCGAACCACTTGGTCAGCTCCTGGGCAAATACCGGCTGGCCGTGGCTTGCGCCGCAACAGCGCTGGCTGCCCCCTGCACCGGTCCCACGCGCCATGGCAAACAGCGTCTGCAGGGTCGGCCGGACGCTGGAGTCATCCCGAAAGCGCGCCGGGATCACGCCGAAGGTCAGCGAGTGGGTCAGCACCTGGTCATACCAGGCGAAGTCGCCGACCGGCAGCAGCTGGATACCAGCGTCCTTCTGCAGCTGCCAGTGCGCGGCACGCAGTTGGCGGCCAACCTCGCGCAGACCCGCCTCGTCGAGCTCGCCCCTCCAGTGCGCTTCCAACGCCTTTTTCAGCTCGCGGTCGCGTCCGATGCGCGGAAAGCCGAGGTTGTGTGCCAATGCCATGTGAAATCCTCCCTATGCGAAATTCGATGAGAAGGAGTCTGGGGGCAGCCAATCAATGAAACAAACTCAATTAATATATAATGAAAACAAATTTCACTCATACAAAAAGTCGAGTGTTGCGGGCTGCGCGTCGCCTGAAGCATCCCTCATCCGCCTTCGGCACCCTCTCCCGAGGGGGAGAGGGAAAAGCCGTGCATGCTTGCAGCTCTTCAGGACCACACCGCGCCATCGCCTTCGCAGCTGTCCTTCTCCCGCCGGGAGAAGGTGGCGCACCGCGCCGGCTGAGGGAGGCGTCGGCGTGCAGGGAGCCCAACCAGAGCGCCTATACGCAGCCGCAGGTCGCCTGAACCATCCTCAGCTGCGACGCGGTTTGGCCCGCGCCGTCGGCTCGGCGATCAGCGGATCATCCGGCCAGTAGTGCTTGGGGTAACGACCCTTGAGGTCCTTCTTTACCTCCAGGTAGGTGTTGGCCCAGAAGCTGGCGAGATCCTGGGTCACCTGTACCGGGCGCTGCGCCGGTGACAGCAGGTGCAGCAGCACGCCCTGCCGGCCGCCGGCGATGCGCGGCGTCTGCGCCAGGCCGAACAGTTCCTGCAGACGCACCGCCAGCACCGGCGGGTCCTGGCTGTAGTCGATGCGGATGCGCGACCCCGAAGGCACCTCCAGCGTCTTCGGTGCAAGCTCGTCGAGCCGCTGCGGCAGCGGCCAGGGCAGCAGGTTGGCCAGCATCGCCGCCAGGTCCAGCTGGGCGAAGTGGTTCAGCCGACTGACCTTGCCAAGATAGGGCAGCAGCCAGTCCTGCAGCCGCTCCAGCAGTGCCGCATCACTGACATCCGGCCAGTCGCTCACGCCGCTCTGCTGGATATCGAGACGCCGCAACAAGCCGACGCGTGCCTGCCACTGGCGCAGCTCCGGCGTCCAGGCCAGCAGCTCGAGACCCTTGCGTCTGACCAGCGCCAGCAGCGCGAGGCCACGGGCCTGCTCGTCCAGCTGCGGCAGCGCGCGGCTTTCCAGCACCAGCTCGCCGACCCGGCGCTGGCGCTCGGCACGCAGCACGCCTTCGCGCTCGTCCCAGTCGAGCAGATCCTTTTCACTGACCTGCTCGGCCAAGGGGCCGTCGAAGAGCGTCGGGTCGAGATCCGCTGCCAGGTAGATGCGTTCCTCGCGCTGGCCCTGGCGGCTGCCGAGGTCGGCGATCACCAGCCAGTCGTGCTTCATCAGCGCATCGGCGTCGCTGAACAGCGCTGCGCGGCCATTGGCCATGCGGTATTCGGCACCCCCCGCGCGACGCTGGCGGGCGATACGGTCGGGATAGGCAAAGGCCAGCAGGCAGCCGAGCCAGCGCGGATGTTCAGGATCGCTGACGGGCTGGCTGGCCGCGCCCCTCAGGTAGCCGCGCAGTTGCCGCGCCAGCTGCCGGGCGCGCTGCACACCGCCGCGGGAGCCGCCGGTGGCGCGCGATTCGCCGGCCAGCAGGCTGATGCGGCTGTGCAGGTCGGCGCCGGCGCCGCGCAGGATGTCGCGTTCGCCCAGCAGCGCGGCCAGGTCCGCCGCCATCGCGCCGAGACCCAGCGCCTGACCGCGCAGCAGCAGGTGGGCGATGCGCGGATGCGCCGGCAGCTCGGCCATCGCCTGGCCATGGACGCTGAGCACCCCACGCTCATCCAGCGCACCGAGCCGCGCCAGCAGCTCGCGGGCCTGGGCATAGGCCGCCGCCGGCGGCGGGTCGAGCCAGGCCAGTTCGGCCGGCTGAACGCCCCAGCGCGCCAGTTGCAAGGCCAGGCCGGCCAGGTCGGCAGCGAGGATTTCCGCCTCGCCATGCGCCGCCAGCTGCTCATGCTGGGCCTGCGACCACAGGCGGTAGCACGCCCCCGGCCGCAGGCGCCCGGCGCGCCCGGCGCGCTGGGTCGCCGAGGCGCGCGAGATGCGCTGGGTGTCCAGCCGGGTCATGCCGCTGGCCGGATCGAAGCGCGGCACTCGCGCAAGGCCGGCATCGACCACCACGCGCACGCCCTCGATTGTCAGGCTGGTCTCGGCGATGTTGGTCGCCAGCACCACCTTGCGCGTGCCGGCCGGCGCCGGTTCGATGGCCGCGCGCTGGGCACTGAGTTCCAGCTCGCCATGCAGCGGGCAGAGCAGGATGTCCGGGCGCGCGCCCAGGCGCTCCTGCAGTTGCTCATGGACGCGGCGGATCTCCGCCTGCCCAGGCAGGAACACCAGCAGGCTGCCGCTTTCCTCGTCCAGCGCCTGCAGCACCGCCTGCAGGACACGCGGCTCGACCCGCTCGCCGGCCTGGAAAGGCGCGCCCCACCGGATGTCGACCGGGAACATGCGACCCTGGCTGGATACCACCGGCGCCTGCGAAAGCAGCGCCGAGAGCCGCTCGCCCTCCAGGGTCGCCGACATCAGCAGCACCTTGAGCGGCGTCTCGCGCAGCAGCTCGCGGCCATTGAGGGTCAGCGCCAAAGCCAGGTCGGCATCCAGGCTGCGTTCGTGGAATTCGTCGAAGATCACCAGGCCGACGCCCTCCAGCGCCGGGTCGTCCTGCAGGCGGCGGGCCAGGATGCCCTCGGTGACCACCTCGATGCGCGTGCGCGGGCCGACCCTGCTCTCCAGGCGGATGCGGTAACCCACCGTTTCGCCGACCGTCTCGCCCAGCTCGCTGGCCAGGCGCTCGGCGGCCGCACGGGCGGCCAGGCGGCGCGGCTCGAGCATGAGGATGCGCTGCCCGGCCAGCCAGGGCTCGCCCAGCAGCGCCAGCGGCACACGGGTGGTCTTGCCGGCGCCCGGCGGCGCTTCCAGCACGGCTTCGTCGCGCTGGGCGAGGGCTTGGCGCAGGGCGGGCAGGACGTCGTCGATGGGAAGTGTCTTCATGGGGCGCGCAGTATACCGGCGCGGCGCGCAAGCACAGCAGGGCTTGGCCGCGCCTGAGGCGTTGCGCGACCGCCCTGCCCGCCTTGCTCGCCACCACGAACGCCCCTGGGCCTGCGCGACGGCAAGCGACGAGCCCGAACGGAACGCGCTGCCGGCTGCCCAAGTGCAACGCAGGGGGCGGAACGCGGCGCGCGCGCCCCCGGCGTGCACGATGAGCCTGGTCGGTCCGCACCTTTTGCGGAGCGGCGCAAGATCGTCATCGCCGCCGCCGAAAGCCTTGGTTATAGTTGCGCCATTTTTCTAGGAGGTGTTTGTCATGCGGATGCGTTCACGCCTGATCGGCGGTGCTCTCACCGTCACACTGCTGGCCCAGCTCAGCGCCTGCGGCACGCTGTTCTTCCCCGACCGGCGCGGCCAGATCGAGGGCCGCATCGACCCACTGGTGGCCGGCCTCAATGCCATCGGCGTGCTCTTCTACGTGATCCCGGGTCTGATCGCCTTCGGCGTCGACTTCGCCACCGGCGCCATCTACCTGCCCAACGACGAATACAGTGTCGCGCCGGAGAAGCTCCAGGAAGCCATCGGCGAAGATGGCCAGGTCGATCCGGCACGCCTGAAAGCGATCATCGAACAGGAAATCGGCCTCAGCCTGCCGCTCGACGATCCGCGCCTGATCCAGCACAACGGCAGCATCGAGCAACTGGCTGCCTACGGCCTGCGTCCGGCCGGCTGATGCGCAATCATTCAGGCGACCTGCGCCGGTGAGCGTTTCCGCCGACCACGCACGACTGATGCGCCTGGCCACCCGGGCGGCGCTGGCCGTAGCGCTGAGCCTGGCGCTGGCCAAAGCCGTTGCCTGGTGGCTCAGCGGCTCGGTCAGCCTGCTCGCCGGTCTGACCGACTCGCTGCTCGATGGCGCGGCTTCGCTGATCAACCTGCTGGCGGTGCACTACGCGCTGCAACCGGCGGATGACGACCATCGCTATGGCCACGGCAAGGCCGAAGCCCTCGCCGGGCTCGGTCAATCGATGTTCATCAGCGTCAGCGCCCTGCTGGTCGGCGCCCAGGCGATCGACCGCCTGCTCCACCCGCAGCCGATCACCGCGCAACTGCTCGGCATCGCCGTGATGCTGATCTCCCTGGCAGCCACCGCCGGCCTGCTGCTGTTCCAGCGGCATGTGGTGAAGCAGACCGGCTCCACGGCGATCCGCGCCGACTCCCTGCACTACCGCTCCGACCTGTTGCTCAACAGCAGCATCCTGCTTGCCCTGGCATTGAGCGCCCAGGGTCTGGAGCGGGTCGATGCGATCTTCGGCATGGGCATCGGTCTGTACATCCTCTGGAGCGCCGTCGGCATCGCCCGCGAGGCACTGGCGATACTGATGGACACCGAGCTGCCACCGGAGCAGAGCAGTCGCATGCACGAACTGGCCTGCAGCGTGCCCGGCGTGCTCGGCGCGCATGACCTGCGTACCCGGATGTCCGGTACCCGCTGGTTCGTCCAGCTGCACCTGGAGCTGCCGGGAACACTGTCGCTGAGCGAAGCGCATCGCCTCTGCGAAGCGGTGGAGCAGGCCATCCGCAAGGAATTTCCGCGCGCCGAGGTGCTGGTGCATGCCGATCCCGAGGACGTGCTGAAGTAGGCGCTCTCGACAGGCGCAGCATTGCGCCCACCACGCCGAGGGCCGCTGGTCATTCGGCTGGCATGCCGAGCGGTTGGTACAAAACAAAAGGGAGGCCACTGGCCTCCCTTTTCTCATCTACCCTTCTGCCAGCGCGGTTGGCGCCTCGTCATCGCGACCCTGGTTGGGGTAGCGCACACGGGGGTCATCGCAGCCCGGTAAGGCGGATGACTCGGAGGTCCTGGTTGGGCCGCTCCGCTGGAGATGTCCGTGTGTTGGAACTGGGTAAAGCTTACGCCCGCGGTCACGCCAGGCGATTGCTAAAACAACCCATAAACAGCCATGATCAGCAACAGAAACACTGAAAACTCAGAATTTACGCAATCGAAAATCCCGCAGAGTCGAACATGAGCAAACTTGATCGCTACGACCTGAACCTGCTGAGCCTCCTGCAACGCGATGCCACGCTGTCCAATCAGGACCTCGCCGAGCGCATCGGCCTGTCGCCTTCGCCCTGCTCGCGACGGGTCAAGCAACTCGAAGACGACGGTTACATCCTTCGCCAGGTCGCCCTGCTCGATCGCAAGAAGCTCGGCCTGACCCTGACCGCCTACGTACTGATCGGCATGGACCGCCACACCCCCGAACGCTTCGAGCGCTTCCAGAGCGCCATTCGCGAGTGCCCGGAAGTGCTCGAGTGCAGCCTGGTCACCGGGATGGACGCCGACTACCAGCTCAAGGTGGTGGTCGCGGACATGGACCACTACCAGCAATTCCTGCTCGGCAAGCTGACCCGCATCGAAGGGGTCTCCAGCGTGCGTTCGAGTTTCGTGCTCAACCAGGTGATCTCCAGCACGGAACTACCCCTGGACCACCTGCGTCAGTGAGTCGCAGGCCCGCGGCGCTGCCGCGCCCCTCGCGTATACTCGCCGCCCCGTTCCTGACCCGCACGAGGTGAGCATGGAAACCCAGCAGTTCGAAGCCCTGATGATGTATGTCCTGGTAGGAGGGCTGATCTGCTTCATGGCGTTCATCATCTGGGACCTGGCGAAGAAGTCCAAGGCGGGCCGCTTGGGCACCGCGATCCTGTTCCTCGGCCTCGGCCTGTGCCTGTTCGCCTTCCTCGCCAAGCCGCTGATTGCCTATCTCCTGGAAGTCACCCGCGGCATCCACGGCTGATTGCGTCCGCGGCAGCGCCCTCCGCACACCCGCCACCCTCCCCCACCCCAGCGGCGGTCACGCCGCCCCTTGGGGCCGATTCCCTTCCTAGCAGGCGACTCATGAAACCCACCGACCGCGTCATGCAGAGCTACGGGCGCTGCTGCGCCAGCCCGAGCTTCTTCGATGACTTCTACCAGCAGTTCCTCGCCAGCTCGCCAAAGATCCGCGAGAAGTTCGCCAACACCAACATGCCGGCGCAGAAGCAGCTGCTGCGCCAGGGCATCCTCAACCTGGTGATGTTCGCCCGCGGCATGCCCGACACCAAACTGCGCGCCCTCGGCGCGAGCCACTCGCGCGAAGGCTTCGACATCCGCCCCGAGCTCTACGACATCTGGACCCAGGCGCTACTCGACACGGTCGGCAAGCACGACCAGCAGTTCGCCGAGCCGCTGCGCCGCGACTGGCGTGAAGTGCTGAACAAGGGCATCGAGGTGATCAAGTCGCACTATTGAGCCGGCCTGAGTGCAGCCGCGCCATCGCTCAGCCGCCTTCAGCACCCTCTCCCGGTGGAGAGGGGGATACACGGGGTAACCGAAAAGCCGTTGGCCGTCCCGAGCGCACGCGGCATGTCGCAATGCGCTGCGCTTATTGCGCCCTACGGCTGCTAACCAAGGCTCGGCGGCAGGTCACGCCACTGCCCCGGCTGCAGGCCGTCCAGGCTCCAGGGGCCGATGCGCACGCGCACCAGGCGCAGCGTCGGCAGGCCGACCGCGGCGGTCATCCGGCGCACCTGGCGGTTGCGGCCCTCACGGATCACCAGCTCCAGCCAGGCGGTCGGCACGCTCTTGCGAAAACGCACCGGCGGATTGCGCTCCCACAGCTGCGGTTCATCCAGCAGACGCGCCTCGGCCGGCAGGGTCGGGCCGTCGTTGAGCGTCACCCCGGTGCGTAGCTGCTGTAGCTGCGCCTCACTCGGCTCGCCCTCCACCTGCACCCAGTAGGTCTTCGCCAGCTTGTGCTTCGGGTCGGCGATGCGTGCCTGCAGGCGGCCATCGTTGGTCAGCAGTAACAAGCCCTCGCTGTCGCGATCCAGGCGTCCGGCGGGATAGACGCCCGGCACGTCGACGAAGTCCTTCAGCGTCGCCCGGCCCTGCTCGTCCTGAAACTGGGTGAGTACATCGAACGGCTTGTTCAGGACGATCAGCCGCGGCTCGGCCGGCGGCGCCTTGGCCACGCGCGGGCGCACGACGGGCGTGGAGCGCGAACGCGAAACAGGACGCTGGGGACGAGACATGCGCGGAAACACCGAGAAGAGCCAGGACGGGGAACGGCATGCTAGGTTTCCCGCTTCGCCCCTGCAAGAGCGCCGCCGATGCTCCGCCTGCCCCGCCCGACCTGGATGCTCAGCCTGAAGACCCTGGCCCGTTGCGGCTCGATGGGCCATCGCGGGCCGCGCAGCGATCATTTCGATGGTGAGCGCTTCCACAACATTCATCCCAAACCGCACAAGAGCCTGCGCGACATCCTCCGCTGGCAGACCCAGCGTGCCCCGCAGGAACCGTGGCGCTGGCAGGAGCCGACGGCCGCCGCCGACCCGGTGGAGCAGCGGGTGCAGGGCGAGCGGCTGCGCGTCACCTATATCAACCATGCCACCCTGCTGATCCAGCAGCATGGCCTGAACATCCTGACCGACCCACTCTGGGGCAAGCGCGCCAGCCCGTTCGGTTTCATCGGACCGAAGCGCTACCTGGCGCCGGGGCTGAGCATCGCGCAATTGCCGCCCATCGATCTGATCCTGGTCAGCCACAACCACTACGACCACCTCGACCTGCACAGCCTGCGTCTGCTGGCCACGCGCTTTCCGCAGGCACGGGTGGTGACCGGCCTGGGCAATGCCGCGCTGATCCGCCAGACCGGCTTTGCCCAGGTCGAGGAGCTGGACTGGTGGCAGAGCCTGACGCTGAACGAGCAGATGCAGCTGCACGCAGTGCCGGCGCAGCACTGGTCGGCGCGCGCCCGCGCCGACACCAATCGCACGCTGTGGATGGGTTTTGTTCTGGCGTCGGCGCAGGGGCCCGTGCTGTTCCCCGGCGACACCGGGCTGGGGCCGGAATTTGCGCTAATCCGCGAGCGCTTCGGACCGACGCGCTGCGCCCTGCTGCCGATTGGCGCCTACGCGCCGCGCTGGTTCATGCGCGACAACCACATGAACCCGGACGACGCCGTGCAGGCCCACCGCATCCTCGAATCGCAGCGCAGCATGGCAATCCACTTCGGCACCTTCAATCTGAGTGACGAAGGTCAGTTCGATCCGCCCAGAGACCTGCGAATCGCCCTCGAGCAACAGGGTGTGGAGCCAAGCAGCTTCGGCGTGCCCTACCCCGGCCAGGCCTGGGAATTCGCCCCCCTCACCGACCGTAGGACGGATTAGCCGCCAGCGGCATAATCCGCCAAGTCCCCCCTGCTCAGCGACGCTCGGAATGGACGCAGCATGGCGCAATGCGCTGCGCTTATTGCGCCCTACGGCTGAACGCCACATACCGGCTCTGTTTATCCACCAGAGCGATACGCGCCGGCGCCGCCGAGCCATGGTTGTCGCGGAGCAAGATGGTCCGAAAGGGCAATCAGGCAACCCGCACGCGGCGACATCACCCTCCGCGCCGCTGGGCCTGCCGGCCCAACCTACAAACGCGACCTTTGCGCGTCCCTTTCATCGATCACCTCCGGGCGCTGCCATTCCGGCGGCATCCACAGGTGCCGCAGGCGCTGGCCCAGCGGTCCGGGGCGGGCGATGTCGCGGGCCAGGTCGACCCACTCATGCAGGTTCAGCCACAGCGGATTGAAGCTGCGCACCTGGCGGATGATGCCGTATTCGACCGGTTCATCCTCCTCGACGAAGGTACCGAACAGGCGGTCGTAGAGAATCAGCACGCCACCGTAGTTGCGGTCGATGTACTGCGGGTTGCGGCCATGATGGGCACGGTGGTGGGAGGGGGTGTTGAAGAACCACTCCAGCGGCCTGGGCAACTTGCCCACCGACTGGGTATGGATGAAGTACTGATAGGCCAGGCTGGCCGAGAACATGAACAGCACCCACTCCGGCGCGAATCCCAGCCAGACCAGCGGCAGATAGAACAGCCAGTTGCCGGCAAAGCCGTAGAACAGGCTCTGCCGCGAGGCGGTGGTGAAGTTCATCTGCTCGGAGGAGTGATGCACCACATGCGCCGCCCAGAACCAGCGGATGCGGTGGCTGGCGCGATGGAACCAGTAAAAGCAGAGTTCCAGGCCGAAGAACAGCACGACGAAGGCCAGCGGTGTCATGGCGAAGTCCAGCAGTCGCACCTGGTGTACCAGGTGGTAGACCGGCAGCACCAGGAACACCACCAGCAGCGCATCCACCGCCAGGTAGATCCCGCCCAGGCCGATGCTCGCCAGCGAGTCGGCCAGCCGATAACGGCCACGCCGCCGCGCCGAGAGCAGATCGACCAGCAGGGTCGCGGTAAACAGCGGGGTCAGAATCAGCAGCAGATCGCGGCGCAGGTCGATCTGCGTCCAGAGACTGGCGAACAATTCGAGCATGGTGAAGCTCCGGGAAACACGGATGCCACCATCCTCGCCCAGGGCGAAACGCCGGACTTGACACGCCCCGCAGTTTTTTTGACAAATCACGCCATCGTCAGATGAAACGCTGAAGCCCCTGAAACGGGCGGCGCGGCGAAAGGCTTTGACGGACGCCTCGTTGGGGTGCCCCATTGAAGGCCGTCTGGTCGGGGTGGCCACGACGGCCATGAGCTGACATAGCCATTTTCAGAGGGTTGCCAATGCGCATCGCCGCCAGCTACGCACCGCTGCTCTACGAGTACCTGGCCCGCCGCGGCCTGGATGGCGAGGCGCTGCTCGGCCCGCTGCCGGTCGCCGACGACGGCCAGCTGCCGATGCCGGTCTGGCAGGCACTGTTGCACCGCGCCGCCGACCTGCTCGACGAGCCGGCCCTCGGCCTGCGCATTGCCGAGGGCATAGGGCCACGGCACTTCGGCGTGGTCGGTTATGCAGCGCTGGCCTGCGCCACCCTGGGTGAGGCGCTGCAGCGCCTTGAGCGCTACCACGCGCTGGTCTACGACGCGAACCCGGCGCAGTTGCGCGTGGAGGGCGAGCAGCTGCTGCTGCAGTGGGGCACCGCACTAGGCCGCCCAGGCCAACTGGTCGACGAGACCGGGCTGGGCGCCCTGGTGCAACTGGCCCGCGAGCTGACCGGCCAGCCGCTGCCGGTGGATGCGGTGGACTTCGTCAACCCCGCGCCCGCCGACCCACAGCCCTATCGGGCGTTCTTCGGTGGCCAGGTACGCTTCGCCCAGCCCTGCACCCGCCTGGCCCTGCCGCTGGCCTATCTGCAGCTGCCCCTGCGCCAGGCCGACCCGGCGCTGCTGGCACTGCTCGATGCCCAGGCCGAGGGCTTTCTGCGCCAGCATCGTGACGGCGGCCTGATCGATCGCTGCCAACAGGCGCTGATCCCGTTGTTGCGTGACGGCAACGCCAGTCTGGACGCCCTGGCGCGCAGCCTGCATCGCTCATCGCGCACCCTGCAGCGGCATCTCGACGTCCAGGGCCTGAGCTTTCGGCAGCTGCTCGACGACACCCGCCGCCAGCTTGCCGCCGGCTATCTGCAGGATGCCCGTCTTCCGCTTGGCGAGATCGCCGCGCTGCTCGGCTACTCGCAACAGAGCGCGTTCAGCCGGGCCTTCAGCCAATGGCACGGTGAAAGCCCCCTGGCCTGGCGCCAGCGCGTGCTCGGCCGACGCAGACCGTCAGATCCGTAGGTTGGCGCCGAGCTACGCGAGGCCCAACAAGCGATCCCACAGACCACTTCAAGTGGCATCGCCCCACCCCGCTGGGCCTCTCGGCCCACCTCCAAACACAGCGCATCGCTGCGACCCGGGGCGGCGCTCAGCCCAACGGCGCAGGCATCCGACGCCTGCGCAGCCGCCCGCCTGCGTAGGGTGGATAACGCCGTCTTTATCCACCATGACCCCGCTCGGGGCTCAATTGGCTCCAAGCCCGACTGGCTGGCTGCGGCGCAATGCGCTGCGCTTGTTGCGCCCTACCCGCCGGACCATCTGCTGGGCTCGAACACGTAGGGTGGATAACGCTTTGTTTATCCACCATGGGCACAGGCGATGAGTGGCGTTGCCCTGCCGTAGGTCGGCGCAGAGCAAGCCGCGACCGAACAGGCGGTTCGGCAATCTTCCACCGCCTGCGCAACACCGCTCTGTTGAGCAGAGCCACAAGCATCCGACCCATGAAGATCACGCCATTCACGCACCACCCGGTCATCTTCTGCGTCTATGCTGGCAGGGTTTTCGCCGCCGCCTGCCCGTCGGCGCCCGTCCATCTCGCCAGGAGTTCCCCTATGAGCAGCGAATCCGTCCTCGATACCTTCACCGGCTGGGCCGCCACCGCGCCACGCGCGCCGCTGCAGCCCCACAGCTACGATCCCGGCCCGCTCGGCGCCGAAGAAGTGGAAGTAGCGGTGGAGTACTGCGGCATCTGCCACTCCGACCAGTCGATGATCGACAACGAGTGGGGCAACGCGCGCTATCCGTTCATTCCCGGCCATGAAGTGGTCGGCAGCATCGTCCGCGTCGGCGACAGCGTACGCGGCCTCAAGCTCGGCCAGCGGGTCGGCATCGGCTGGTACAAGGGCAGCTGTATGCACTGCCACAGCTGCATGGAGGGCTCGCACCAGCTCTGCCCGACCGCCAAGCCGACCATCGTCGGCAGCAACGGCGGGTTCGCCGATCGCCTGCGCAGCCACTGGGCCTGGGCCATCCCACTGCCGGAGAGCCTCGACGCCAGCCTGGCCGGCCCGCTGTTCTGCGGCGGCTCGACGGTGTTCGCACCGCTGCTCGACTTCGACGTCAAGCCGACCCATCGCGTCGGCGTGGTCGGCATCGGCGGCCTCGGTCATCTGGCATTGCGCTTCCTGAATGCCTGGGGCTGCGAGGTCACCGCCTTTACCTCCTCGCTGAACAAACAGGACGAAGCCAGGCGCCTGGGCGCGCACAAGGTGGTCGCCTCCACCGACAGCAAGGCGATGCAGGCGATTGCCGGCACGCTCGACTTCCTGCTGGTCACCGCCAGCGCCGATCTGGACTGGAACAGCCTGATCGCGACCCTCGGCCCCAAGGGCCGGCTGCACTTCGTCGGCATCGTGCCCAGCGCGATCCCGGTTCACGTGTTCAACCTGATCCCGCGCCAGCGCAGCATCTCCGGCTCGCCGGTCGGCTCACCGGCGCTGATGAGCACCATGCTCGAGTTCTGCGCCCGCCACGGCATCGTGCCGCAGGTCGAGCACTTCCCCATGAGCAAGGTCAACGACGCCATCCAGCACCTGCGTGACGGCAAGGCGCGCTACCGCGTGGTGCTCGAAGCCGGGAAGTGACACGCCGCTGCTGGTGCGGGCATGCTGCGCGCCTTCACCAGCAGATACCGATAGCCAAGATGCACGTCCCGATCGAAACGCCCGCCGCCGCCGACCTGCCTAGAATGCTCGAGGTCTGGGAGGCGGCGGTGCGCGCCACCCACGACTTCCTCGAAGAGCACGACATAAAGGTGCTCAAGCCGTTGCTCATCGAGCAGTATTTCCCTTCCTTGGTACTCACCTGCATCCGCGGCGCGGACGGCCAGGTCGCAGGCTTTCTCGGCTATGCCGCCGGCAAGGTGGAAATGCTCTTCGTCGATCCGCAGGCGCACGGCCAGGGCATCGGCAGGCGCCTGCTGTTGGATGCGGTGACGCGCCTGGGTGCGGATAGGGTCGATGTCAACGAACAGAACCCAAAGGCGCTGGGCTTCTACCTGGCCCAGGGCTTTAAGGTGGACAGCCGCTCGCCGCTGGACGGCGGCGGCCGGCCGTTTCCGATCCTTCATCTGCTGCTTGCCTGATGGCGAAAATGGATAGCCGCAGAGCGGCGCCGCCTGTTGGGCCTCGCGCGGCTCGGCGCCAACCTACAAGTGCAGCCAAACCCTAGGGCGCAACAAGCTCAGCGCGTTGCGCCGATGCCCCCATCCGCAGATCACCGAGCGCATCAGCACCGCGCGGTGCCATGGTGGATAAACACGGCGTTATCCACCCTACGAACCGCGATGCCGCCACCTCTTGTTGGGCCTCGCGCTGCTCGGCGCCAACCTACGCGTGCAGCCAAATCGTAGGGCGCAATAAGCGCAGCGCATTGCGCCGCAGCGCCCGCCCGCAGATCACCGAACGCATCAACACCGCGCGGCGACATGGTGGATAAACACGGCGCAATTCAGCCATCTCAGCGGAACGGCGGCTCGTCGAAGCTGCGCAGCTTGCGCGAATGCAGCGATTCGAGCTGGCTGCGCAACAGCTCCAGCGCGGCGATGCCGATGTGCAGGTGCTGGGTGACCGCGCGTTCGTAGAAGGCGCCGGCCGCACCAGGCAGCTTGATCTCGCTGTGCAGCGGCTTGTCGGACACGCACAGCAGCGTGCCGTAAGGCACGCGTAGTCGGTAGCCCTGGGCGGCGATGGTGCCGCTCTCCATGTCCACCGCCACCGCGCGCGCCAGGTTGATCAGCGGGCGCTCCTGGGCCCAGCGCAGTTCCCAGTTGCGGTCGTCGTAGGTCAGCACGGTACCGGTGCGCAGGCGTTTCTTCAGCGCGTCGCCGCGCTCGCCGGTGACCTGCGCGGCGGCTTCC
Source organism: Pseudomonas mangrovi (assembly GCF_003052585.1). GTDB lineage: Bacteria > Pseudomonadota > Gammaproteobacteria > Pseudomonadales > Pseudomonadaceae > Aquipseudomonas > Aquipseudomonas mangrovi. The sequence continues at coordinate 179,623 of NZ_QASN01000019.1, forward strand.
TGCAGCGCCATCTGCACTTCGGCCAGCGCCGGGATCGGGATATGCGGCGGCAGCACGCGATCGAGGATGCCGTCGCGGCGCATGTAGGCATGCGCGAGCACGTAGTCGCCGATGGTCTGCGACTGCCGCAGCCCACCGCAGTGGCCGATCATCAGCCAGCAATGCGGGCGCAACACAGCGAGGTGGTCGGTGATGTTCTTGGCGTTGGAGGGGCCGACACCGATGTTCACCAGGGTCACGCCATGGCCGTCGGATGCGATCAGGTGATAGGCCGGCATCTGGTAGCGATGCCAGACCACCGCATCGGCCACCGCCTGGGCGTCCTCCTCGGAGGTACCGCGTTCGATGATCACGTTGCCCGGCAGCACCATGCGCACGAAGCGAGGGTCATCGCGCAGCTGGGCCAGCCCGTGGCGAATGAACTGGTCGACATAGCGGTGGTAGTTGGTCAGCAGTATCCACGGCCGCACGTGGCGCCAGTCGCTGCCGGTGTAGTGCTGGATGCGTTTGAGCGAAAAGTCGGTGCGCGCCGCGTCGAACAGCGCCAGCGGCATCTGCTCGGCGTCCTGCCACTCGTACAGGCCGTCGGCGACCGAATCCGAGGCGGCCGACAGATCGGTGCTGGGGAACACCCGCGCCAGCTCGGCGGCGGTCACCCCGGAACCCGCCAGCTCGTCACCCTGGTCGACGACATAGGGATAGGGAATGTTCTTCCGGCTCGGACCCACCTCGACCTTGAGCGTGAAGTCGTCCATCAGCGGCCGCAACTGGTCGAGCAGGTAACCGCGAAATGCCTGAGGCTGGGTCACGGTGACGCTGTAGACGCCGGGCAACTGGACCTTGGCATAGGCACGAACGGTGGTCGGCACCTCGCCCTGGCAGACGTAGGTCAGGCGCAACTCGGGGTAGCGGAACAGCGCACGCTCGGCCTCGTCGGGCAGCACGCGCTCCTTCAGATAGCGCCGCAGCGCCTGGCTCAGCGCCTTGGTGGCGCGCTGGTGCAGCGCGGCGAGGCGCTCGACCGCCTCCTCCGGTGTGTCGGCAACGACGAAGTCATCGGTGGCACTGAATATCATCAAGTCATCCTCTGAGCTCGGAGCACATCATCTTGCCTGCTCCGGGCGGCCGACGGTAGGTCGAGAATAACCCTCAGACAGTGACGGAAATGCTGCCCAGCGCGGCCAGCCCGCCGTCACCCACAGCACCGCTGGAAAGGCTCTGGGCCGCCTTCTCGCTGGCCTGGATATCCTGATTGATGCGCTTGACCTGCTTGTCGGAGTCTTCGTCGCCCGGCCCCAGCGAAGCCTTCACCAGCGCCAGCAGCGCCTTCAGCTCACGGACCGCCTTACGGATCAGCTCGGCATCCTCGCGGCGCTGCTCACGCTCGGTACGCTTGGACATCACCTGCTCGGCGCGCTGGGCTTCCTCGGCGTCGGCCGCAGCGGTCTGCTCGCCGTCTTCGCCTTGCGCTGCTGCAGCCTGACCTGGCACCAGTCCAGCCTGCGCCGCCACATCTTCAGCAGTGACATCTGCCTCGACCGCTTCGGCGCTCGCAACATTGGCTGCCACAGCATTGGCTGCCACAGCGTCAGCTGCCGCATCACCTTCCTGCGGCGTTTCGTTCTGTGCGTCGTTCTGCGCGGCAGTTTCGACCGAAACGACCAGGCTGCTGCCCGATGCCGCCGACTCCTCCCCACCCGGGCCCTGCGCAGCGCTCGCCGAGCCGACGAGGTCCGCGCCACCACCGCCCTCCTTGAGTACCGACGCCGCCTGGCCAAGGGAGCGCGCCAATTGCTCGATCTGCCGCAGCACACCCTTGGAAGCGAGCCCGCCCATGGCCGCGACCAGCATCATCAGTTGCTTGATCTGCTGGCGGATCCTCTCGATGCGCTAGCGCGCCTCATCTTTCCGAGCCTCGGCCACGGCCTGGTTCTGCGCCTTGAGCGCGCGGCTCATCTTGCGCATGTCGTTCAGACGTTCACGCATCGCGTCGCTGAAGGACACCTGCACCCCCGCCGACTCCTCCTGCTGCTGGGCAGGGGCGGCAGGCGCTGTGGGGCCCGCCGGAGCGGCAGATTTAACGGAAGAAACGGGCGAGGCAACTGGTGAGATGGTCATGCGCAACCCCCGAAGACTTGCCGCGCTATCGGCCGTGCGACAGCACACTTGAGGCGCTGGCCAGGACTCGCCCTGGATGATCGCGAAGCGAAGCCTGAACAGCTGAACCAGCGCCGGGTTGCCTCGCCCCTGCCATCTGGCTAGGGTACGGCGTTCGCTGCGGACCGGCTCTGGCCCGCCACACTCACGACACTGGAAGATCCGCATGAGCACCAGTCCGCATCCCCTCGACCAGGCCATCCAGCTGCACGCACAAGGCGAAGACCTGTATCAGGGTCGCCTGACCCCGGCCTACGCCAACATGGTCGGCCCCTTCGGCGGCGCGATTGCCGCGGTGGTACTCAACGCGGTGCTGCAGCATCCGCAGCGCCTTGGCGAACCGGTGGCGCTCACCGTCAACTTCGCCGGCCCGATCGCCGATGCCGACTTCGAGATCCGCGCTCGCCCGGCGCGCACCAACCGCTCCACCCAGCACTGGTCGATCGAGCTGATCCAAGCGGGCGAAACCGCGATCCTGGCCAGCGCCATGACCGCCGAACGCCGCGAGACCTGGTCCGACCAGGAACTGGCCTGCCCCGACGTCGCCCCGGCCAGCGAAGTGCCGATCACCCCGGTCAGCGGTTTCACCCCCTGGGTCGACAACTACGAGATGCGCTTCATCGACGGCATGCTGACCTTCCGCCCCGCCGATGCCCGCGACGACTCGCAGAGCCGTCTGTGGATCCGCGACCAGCCACCGCGTGCACTGGACTTCCTCTCGCTGACCGCGCTTGCCGACGTGTTCTTCCCGCGGGTGTTCCTGCGCCGGCAGCAGCCCTGTCCGGCCGGCACCGTCAGCATGACCCTGTACTTCCACGCCGGCAGTGCCGAACTGGCCGCCTGTGGCACCGAGCCGTTGCTCGCCTGCGCCCGTGCCCAGGTACTGCACAACGGTTTCGCCGACCAGACCGCCGAGCTCTGGAGCGCCGACGGCCGCCTGCTCGCCAGCAGCCAGCAACTGGTCTACTACAAGGCCTGAGCCAAGGCCCGCGCGGCAACGCCAACGCGGCTCCCACACCAAGCGAGCCGCCGCCACCCGACATCGCAAGGGGCGCGGCTCGCCTCGTTCAGCACTCGCCGCCGCTCTCGGATGCGGTCGCTGGTCGCCCAGCAATGGTCTTGCCACGCTGCTGCGCCAGCGCCTCGCGCTGGCCGTGGCGGCGACCACCCAGGCGCGCCTGGCTGAGCAGCTTGGGCACCAGCGCGCCCTCGGGCAGATGGCGCCAGAAGCGCAGCGGCATATGCCCGCGCATGGCCTCGGGATTGATCCGCGCCGGATTGAAGATGCTGCTGTAGTAGCGCTGCCAGAGCGCCATCGGATCGCTCGCGGCGAGGCGCGCCTGGCTGCGCCAGGACTCGGGGCAGCTCTCGCGATAGTCGAAGCGCTGGCCATCGAAGCACAGGCCGGGCCCTGGCGTGGCGATCATCCAGCTCTCTCGCCCCATGCGCTGGCTGAAATGCTCGCCCACCAGATCGAGCACCTCATGCGCCGGCTCGAACCAGGCCAGGTGGCGCGGGCCCCACGCCTGCGGGTTCGGCGCGAAGCGCAGGAAGGCATGCAGATGATGAATCTCGTGGCGCACCGCGCGGACCCGCTGCATCAGCCGCGAGCCATCGACATCGCCCGCCAGCACCGCCGCCATGTCGCCACCGGCGGTTCGCCAGAGCACCCGATACAGCAAGGCCCAGCGATCCTCGGTGCGGTAGCGCGCCGCGCTCTCCAGCAAGGCCTGCACCCGCGCGGAAATGCGCACCGTGACTCCACTTGCCGCCGCCGGAACGGGCGCAGACAGAGACGCAAACAGGTCCGCCTGCTCGCCCACCTCGTCCCAACTCACCTGCTCCGGCGGCACCCCGGCCAGCAGCAACGCCCGCGCCTCGCGCCGCCACTGCTCGAAACCGCCGCTCAGGCTGATCCGCCACATCACCAGATCGCCAGCTGGGTAGGTGCTTCGCGCAGCTGCGCACGCAACACGCTGCTGGGCGATTCAGCCTGGGTCGGGCGGTAGTCGGCCGTCACCACGAAGGGCCGGACCTTGTCGAGCGAGACCCGCAAACGGCGCAGATCCTCGAAGCGCACGCGTTTGTGCCGGCGCAGCTCGACCAGCCGCTTTGCGTTCACCAGGCCGATGCCGGGCACCCGCGCCAGCAGCTCCGCCGGCGCGCGGTTCAGGTCCAGCGGGAACAGCTCGCGGTGGCTCAGCGCCCAGGCCAGCTTGGGGTCGACATCCAGCGCCAGATTGCCCGGCCCGGTCAGCAGCTCGCCGGCACTGAAGCCATAGCCGCGCATGAGAAAGTCGGCCTGGTACAGACGGTGCTCGCGCAACAGCGGCGGCGCCGCGAAAGGCACGCTGGCCGGGCTGCGTGGAATCGGACTGAACGCCGAGTAGTACACGCGCCGTAGCCGATGCACGCGGTACAGCGACTGGGCGGTGGCGAGAATGCTGCTGTCATCGGTGGCGTCGGCACCAACGATCATCTGGGTGCTCTGGCCTGCCGGGGCGAACGCCGGCCCGCGGCGTTCCGCCTTGGCCTCGGCTTCATGATCATGGATCTGGCTCATGGTCTGGCGGATGCTGCGCACCTGTTTTTCCGGCGCCAGGCGCAGCAGCGAGGCCTCGGTCGGCAACTCGATATTGACGCTCAGGCGATCGGCCAGACGCCCGGCCTGCTCGATCAGCAGCGGGTCGGCATCGGGAATGGTCTTCAGATGGATATAGCCGCGAAACCCGTGCTCCTCGCGCAGCAGGCGGGCCACCTCGATCAGCTGCTCCATGGTGTAGTCCGCCGAGCGGATGATCCCCGAACTGAGGAACAGACCGCTGACGCAGTTGCGCCGGTAGAAATCCATGGTCAGCTCGGCGACCTCATGCGGCGCGAAACGCGCCCGCGGCACGTCGCTGGAGCGACGATTGATGCAGTACTGGCAGTCGTAGAGACAGAAGTTCGTCAGCAGCACCTTCAGCAGCGAGACGCAGCGGCCATCCGGGGTGTAGCTGTGGCAGATGCCCATGCCATTGGTCGCGCCCAGCCCCGCCTTGCCTTTCGAGCCGCGCTTGGGGGCGCCGCTACTGGCGCAGGAGGCATCGTACTTCGCCGCATCGGCGAGGATTTCGAGCTTGTCGATAAGCTGCATGGGGCACCTGGATACTGTTTTTATATACAGTATCCAAACAACAGCGCCACGTCACTTCCACAAGTCGGAAAGCCTCGGCATACTCGCGCCGGACCGGCACTGGCAGCGCCCTTGCGCATGCCCGCCGGCACCGCTAGATGCGGACATAGGCATTCATCATCAGGTAAGCAAGATGCAGGAACTCCCCCTGGAAACGACTGTGCGCAGTCGACTCGAATACTTCCTCGACCGACCTGCGATACAGCGCAGCATCCTGCTGCTGATCGTCATCAACGCGATCATCCTCGGCATGGAGACCTCGGCCAGCCTCATGGCCGAATGGGGCGATGTGCTGCATGCACTGGACGGCGCGATCCTCGCCGTCTTCGTGGTCGAGATCGCCGCGCGCATCTACGTGCACCGCGTCGCGTTCTTCCGCGACCCGTGGAGCCTGTTCGACTTTGCAGTGGTCGCCATTGCCCTGGTTCCGGCCAGCGGCCAGCTCGGCATCCTCCGTGCCCTGCGCGTACTGCGGGTACTGCGCCTGGTGACCATGGTGCCGTCGATGCGCCGCGTGGTCGGCGCGCTGCTCTCGGCCATCCCCGGGCTGAGCTCGATCGCCCTGGTGCTGGGGCTGATCTTCTACGTCTTCGCGGTGATCACCACCAACCTGTTCGGCGCCGCCTTCCCCGACTGGTTCGGCAGCCTGGATCGCTCGCTCTACACGCTGTTCCAGATCATGACCCTGGAAAGCTGGTCGATGGGCATCGTGCGCCCGGTGATGGAGGTCTTCCCCTACGCCTGGGCGTTCTTCATCCCGTTCATCCTGATCGCCACCTTCACCATGCTCAACCTGTTCATCGCGATCATCGTCAACGCCATGCAGACGGTGACCGAGGCCGAACAGAAAGCCACCCAGGCCACCATCGACGCCGCCCGCGACCACATCGAGGCCGACCTGCACGACGAAGTCCGCGCCCTGCGCGGGGAGATCGCGGAGATCAAGGAAATGCTGCGCGGGCAGCGCGGGTAAAGGCTGGGTTCGACAAGTTCCCAATGCGCGCAGCCCTGCATCTACGCAGGGGGAGCACTTCGCCCCAGGTTCGAGCTATCCGCGGAAGAGGCATCTTTACCTACGAAAGGTAACGATGCTTCTTAAGCGGACTTCGGCCGTGACGCGACGCTCACGCCAGCTGCGGCGCACTTCGTTCGAGCAACGCCGCGACGCCGACACCTCGGGGCAAGGCCCCGTAAACCCGTCCACGCCCCTCCAGACGGCTGGCGATGAAGGCGTCGGATACGACCGCGTTGCCCGCTTCCAGCAGCAGCTTGGCCTGCAGGGCGACGGCGATGTCTTCGCTGAGCTGGCGTGCGCGGTAGTGGATGTCGTCGTGATCGTTGAGGTCGCTTTTCAGGCGTTCGATATGCGCGGCCAGGCGGCGCTCGCCATGGCCGTCACCGAGTTCGTCGAAGAGTGCATCGAGCACGCCCGGCTCCTTGGCCAGGGCGCGCAGCACGTCCAGGCACTGCACGTTGCCCGAGCCCTCCCAGATCGAGTTGACCGGCGCCTCGCGGTACAGCCGCGGCAGGATGGTGTCCTCGACGTAACCGGCGCCGCCGAGGCATTCGCTGGCCTCGGCGATCATTTCCGGGGCGCGCTTGCAGATCCAGTACTTGCCCACCGCGGTGACCAGGCGGGCAAAGGTGGTTTCCCGGGCGTCGTTGGGCTGGTCCAGGGCGTGGCCCATGCGCAACGAGAGAGCCAGCGCCGCCTCGCTTTCCAGGGCCAGATCGGCGAGCACATTCTGCATCAGCGGCTGCTCGATCAGCGCACGGCCACCGACCTGGCGATGCGTGCAGTGATGGATGGCCTGGGTCAGCGCCTGGCGCATCAGGCTGCTGGAGCCAACCATGCAGTCGAAGCGGGTCATGCCGACCATCTCGATGATGGTCGGCACGCCGCGGCCTTCCTCGCCGATCATCCAGGCCAGGGCACCGCGATACTCCACCTCGCTGGAGGCATTGGCCCAGTTGCCCAGCTTGTTCTTCAGCCGCTGCACGTAGAACTGGTTGCGCGTGCCATCCGGGCGATGCCGTGGCAGCAGAAAGCAGGACAGCCCCTTGTCGGTCTGCGCCAGAGTGAGGAAGGCATCGCACATAGGTGCGGAGCAGAACCACTTGTGCCCGACCAGCTCGTAGGCCTGCCCCGGCCCGCCAGCGCCAAGCGGATGGGCGCGGGTGGTGTTGGCGCGCACATCGGTGCCGCCCTGCTTCTCGGTCATTGCCATGCCGATGGTAGCGCCGGCCTTCTGCTCGATCGGCAGATTGCGCGGGTCGTACTCGCTGGCAAGGATCTTCGGCAGCCACTGCTGTGCAATATCCGGCTGCAGCCTGAGCGCCGGCACGGCGGCGAAGGTCATGGTCAGCGGGCAACCGCTGGCGGCCTCGGCCTGACTGTGCAGGTAGGTCAGGCCGGCGCGGGCGACATGCGCACCGGCTTGCGGATGTGTCCAGGGCAGCGACGGCAGACCGTGCTCGATCGCCGTGCGCATCAGCTCGTGGTAGGCCGGGTGGAACTCGATCAGGTCCTGACGATGACCGTAGCGATCATGGCTCTTGAACAGCGGCTTGTTCTCGTTGGCGAGAAAGCCTGCGGCCATCAGCGGGCCGCCGGCCAGCGCGCCGTAGGTCTCCAGCCGCGCCTCGGCCCAGCCGGCGCCAAAGCGTCGGGTCCACTGCTGCAGCGGCAGGTCGAGACGGTAAAGATTGGCGCCATCCAGCGGAGGCACCTGGTTGCTGACTTCGTGTGTTTCGGCGTACTGGTGCAGGTGCATGGCGATCTCCGGCGCGGGCGCAAGATCACCAGAGTGAAGCAGGATTGTCCGACAACAAAGGGCAGTAGCCGCCAAGCGCCAAGGCAGAACTGCCAGATAGCGGCGGCAACGCCTTAGTGGCTATCCAGCGCCGCCACCAGCAGCCGCTCCACCTCCTCCAGCCAGGTGCGCAGGCGCGCTTCGTCCAACTGCGCCAGCGCGGCGTAGCGACGCCCGCCCCAGACCATCAGGAACAGCGCCTCGACCCGCTGGGCACTGACCGGCTGCGGCAGGTCCGCACAGGCGGCGAACAGTTGCCGCCACTTTTCCAGCAGCTCCTGATAGGCGCGCAGGTGATGCTTGGGCTCGGCGATCTGCGCCTCCAGCTGGGCCATCTCGAAGCCGAACAGCGGCTGCATGGCTTCGCCGCTGAACCGCAGCAGGCGCGCCAGTCGCTCGCGCCAGTCAAGCTCCGGCGGGGCGATCGCCTGTTCGTCGATGCGTGCGAGCAATTGCTCGATACTGTGGCGCACGTAACCCGACAGCAACGCCTGCTTGCTGGGGAAATATTCATAGAGAGTGCCAACGGCAAAACCAGCCTCCAGCGCCACCGCCCGCGTGGTAACGCCGGCCCAGCCGTCGCGCTGCCAAATCCGAACAAGGGCCTGGTAGATCGCCTCCACGGTAAACACCGCACGTGCCTGGCTGGGCCGCTTGAGCGGCTTGGTTCTGGGCTTTGCCGCTTCGCTTGCCGGCGTGCCGCGCTTTCCGAACCCGTTCCTGTCCATCGCCCCCTACTCTTGTCTGCACACCCAATCGGCCGTCATTCCGGAGCCCAAGATGTCCAACATCGTCACCCAGACCCACCTGCTCACCCGCAAGAAGGCGCTGGAGCAGAGCCGCATCGAAAGCGTCGAGTTCGACCTGACGCCCGCCCCCGGCGAGGTCATCCTCAAGCCCGACCATTTCGCCCTGACCACCAACAACATCACCTACGCCGCCTTCGGCGACTCGATGCGCTACTGGGACTTCTACCCCACCGGCGAAGCCGACTGGGGCCACATGCCGGTGTGGGGCTTCGCCAACGTGGTGGCCTCGGCGGTCGAGGGCATCGAAGTCGGCGCACGCTACTACGGCTATTACCCGATCGCCAGCTATGCGCGGATCAAGGCCGGCGTCACCCCGCGCGGCTTCCGTGCCCTGGACGAGCACCGCGCCGAGCTGCCGACGCCCTACAACCAGTACCCGCTGTGCTCGGCCGACCCCTACTACAGCCCCGAGCACGAAGACCTGCAGGCGCTGCTCAAGCCGCTGTACCTGACCTCGGCGATGCTCGCCGACTTCCTGGTCGACAACCAGTTCTTCGGCGCCCGGCGCCTGGTGATCTCCAGCGCCTCGAGCAAGACCGCCTACTGCACGCTGTTCTGCCTGGAAGACCACGCCATCGAGCGCATCGGCCTGACCTCGCGCGGCAACATGGCCTTCGTCGAGCAGCTGGGCTGCTACAGCAGCGCCCTGGCCTACCAGGACCTGGAGCAGCTCGACGCCAGCGTGCCGACCCTGTATGTCGACTTCTCCAGCGACCTGACCCTGCGCGACCGGGTGCATGCGCACTTCGGCAACCAACTGGTCTATAGCTGCGTCGCCGGTTCGGCGCAGAACACCGAGGAGGCCGAGTACAAGGCCGCCAGCGGCCCGGAGCCGAAGATGTTCTTCGCCCCGATCCAGATGCGCAAACGCAATGTCGACTGGGGCTCGGGCGGCGTCTCGCGCTATGTCGGCGAAGGCATGGTGAAGTTCTACAAGCGCGTCGAGGCCAGCGGCAACCAGCTGGTGGAGGTGGTGCACAGCGAAGGTTTCGAGCCGGCCGCGCGGATCATCGCCGACCTGGTGCACGGGCGCCTGTCGCCGCAACAGGGGCAGATCGTCCGCCTGCGCTGACCTGCCGCTGACCATGGCGGGCGCGAGGTGGTAAAGTCGCCCGCCATGAACAGCCATCCTTCCCGTCCCGTCGTCCTCTGCCTGTCCGGCCATGACCCCTCCGGGGGTGCCGGCCTGCAGGCGGACATCGAGGCCCTGCTCGCCCAGGGCTGCCACGCCGCGCCGACCGTCACCGCACTGACGGTGCAGGACACGGTCAACGTCTCCGACTTCCGCGTACTCGACCGCGACTGGGTGCTGGCCCAGGCCCGCGCGGTGATCGCCGACCTGCCGGTGGCCGCGGTCAAGCTGGGCATGCTCGGCTCGGTCGAGATGGTCGAGACCGTGCTCGAGATCATGCAGGCGCTGCCCGACGTGCCGCTGGTCTGCGACCCGGTGCTGCGCGCCGGCGGCGGCGGCGCGCTGGGCAAGGACGACGTCGGCTATGCGATGCGCGAGCGGCTGCTGCCGATTGCCGCCGTCGCCACACCGAATCTGCCCGAGGCGCGCATCCTCGCCGAGCTGCCCGAGGGCAGCGCTGATCAGTGCGCCGAGAAGCTGCTGCCGTTCTGCCAGAACCTGCTGATCACCGGCGGGCATGGCGACGAGGAGCAGATCCACAACCGCCTGTACCTGCGTGACGGCAGCCGCCACGACTTCACCTGCGTGCGCCTGCCCGGCGGCTACCACGGTTCCGGCTGCACCCTGGCCAGCACCCTGGCCGGGCGTCTGGCGCATGGCGAAGGCCTGGTCAGCGCGGTGCGCACGGCGCTCGACTACACCTGGCGCACCCTGCGCGACGCCGAAGCCCCCGGTCGCGGCCAGTTCGTGCCGCGTCGTCTGCCGCTGGACTTCTGCGGATGAGCAGCAGCCTGCGCGGCCTCTACGCGATCACCGACAGCCAGCTGCTCGGCGGCGGGCGTTTGCTCGCCCACGTCGAAGCCGCACTCAAGGGCGGTGCCCGGCTGCTGCAGTACCGCGACAAATCGGCGGACGAAGCCCGTCGCCTGCGCGAGGCCGAGGCCCTGCGCGAACTGTGCATGCGCCATGGCGCACAGCTGATCATCAATGACGACGCCGAGCTGGCCGCACGCCTGGGCGTCGGCCTGCATCTGGGCCAGGAGGACGGCTCGCTGTCCGCTGCCCGCGCCCTGCTCGGACGCAAGGCACTGATCGGCGCGACCTGCCACGCCAGTCTGGAGCTGGCCGAACGCGCCGCTGCCGAAGGCGCCAGCTACGTGGCCTTCGGCCGCTTCTTCGACTCCCATACCAAGCCGGGCGCTCCGACCGCCAGCGTCGATCTGCTCACTGAGGCGCGCCGGCGCATCGGTCTGCCGATCGTCGCCATCGGCGGCGTCACCGTCACCAACGCCCCCGACCTGATTGCCCGCGGCGCCGACATGGTTGCCGTGGTGCACGCCCTGTTCGCCACGTCGGAAGCCGCCGAGGTGCAATTCCGCGCCCGCGCCTTCAGCGATCTGTTTCCTTCTTCCTGATTCGAGAGAGCCCCATGTCCCGTTCCGAAAGTCTGTTCGCCAGCGCCCAGAAGCACATCCCCGGCGGCGTCAACTCGCCGGTGCGCGCGTTTCGCAGCGTCGGCGGTACGCCGCTGTTCTTCAAGCACGCCGAGGGTGCCTACGTCATCGACGAGGATGACAAGCGCTACGTCGACTACGTCGGTTCCTGGGGCCCGATGATTCTCGGTCATGCCCACCCGGAAGTGCTCGATGCGGTGCGCAACCAGCTGCAGCACGGCCTGTCCTACGGCGCGCCGACGGCGATGGAAACCCAGATGGCCGAGCGGGTCTGCGCGCTGGTGCCGTCGATGGAGATGGTGCGCATGGTCAGCTCCGGCACCGAGGCGACCATGAGCGCGATCCGCCTGGCGCGCGGCTATACCGGGCGCGACGACATCATCAAGTTCGAGGGCTGCTACCACGGCCACTCCGACAGTCTGCTGGTGAAGGCCGGCTCCGGCGCGCTGACCCAGGGCGTGCCCAGCTCGGCCGGGGTGCCGGCGGACTTCGCCCGGCACACCCTGACCCTGACCTACAACGACCTGGCCGAAGTCGAGGAAACCCTGGCCCGCACTGGCCAGAGCGTGGCCTGCATCATCGTCGAGCCGGTGGCCGGCAACATGAACTGCGTGCCGCCGGCGCCGGGCTTCCTCGAAGGCCTGCGTAGGCTGTGCGACGAGCATGGCGTGGTGCTGATCTTCGACGAGGTGATGACCGGCTTCCGTGTCGCCCTCGGCGGCGCCCAGGCGCACTACGGCGTGACGCCGGACCTCTCGACCTTCGGCAAGATCGTCGGCGGCGGCATGCCGGTCGGCTGCTTCGGCGGCAAGCGCGCGATCATGGAGTGCGTCGCCCCGATCGGCCCGGTCTACCAGGCGGGCACCCTGTCGGGCAATCCGCTGGCGATGGCGGCCGGCCTGACCACCCTCAAGCTGATCAGCCGTCCGGGCTTCCACGCCGAGCTTGCCGACTACACCAGCCGCCTGCTCGCCGGCCTGCAGGAGCGCGCCGATGCGGCCGGCGTCCCCTTCGTCACCACCCAGGCCGGCGGCATGTTCGGCCTGTACTTCAGTGGCGCCGACGACATCGTCACCTTCGCCGACGTGATGGCCAGCGATGCCGAGCGTTTCAAGCGCTTCTTCCATCTGATGCTCGATGGCGGCGTATACCTGGCGCCGAGCGCCTTCGAGGCCGGCTTCACCTCCATCGCCCACGGCGAGGCGGAACTTGCCCTGACCCTGGACGCCGCGGAAAAGGCCTTCGCCGCCATCGCCCGCGACTGACCGGTCACCGCGTTCGCACTGGCCGCGCCCGCCGAAGGCGCAGCAGTGCGGCCGCCGCGCCGGGAAAGCCGGCAAAGGCTTTGTCACATGGGCGAGGCTTCTCCATAATGTGACGGCCTGCTCGCTCGCAGAGCCGACTTTTCGATCATCCAGAGGCGTCATTTCGTTCATGAACCGCACCGGCCGCACCCTCTTCCTGGGTTGCCTGATGCTTCTTCCGCTGTTTGCCCAGGCGGGAGACAACTCGCTGCTGATTCCTGCGACCGGTCGCTGCTCGCTCGACACCCTGCCGGAAGACCTCCCCGACGCCCTCGCTGCCTGCCGCCAGGCGGCCATCGACGGCGATGCCCAGGCTCAGTTCGAACTCGGTGAGTACTACTACGACGGTCAGCGCACCCCGCGCGAGTTGCCGCAGGCACTGAGCTGGTTCGAGAAGGCTTCGCTGCAGGGCCACGCCCAGGCCCAGCATCGTCTGGGCAGCATGTTCTTCCGTGGCGAGGGCGTGCAGGCCAACAACGTGCAGGCCTACATAGTGCTGAAGATGGCCGCGGTCAACGGCTCGGAGGAAGCGCTCGACAGCGCCGATCTGGTGTCGGTGCAGATGCGCCGCGAAGAGCTGGAGATCGCCAGCCAGGTGCTCGGCCAGATCTTCCGCAACTACCTGCTGGAACTGCAGGACGCCGAAGCAGGCTCGCCCTTCTCGCCCTAGCTGGTAGCGCGACGCAACGTCTGCTTGTACTCCCGGTTTCTAGCTGTTCCTATCCGGCATCGGCGGCATCGGGAAGGCCATGACGTTACCGCCGCCCTTGGCCTCACTGATCTTCGGCGTGCCCAGGCGCTCGACCTCGTCGATACGGACGATGGCGTGCATCGGCACGAAACTGCGGATCACCCCGTCGAACTGCGCCTTGAGCTTCTCCTCGCTGGGATCGACCACCACCTGGGTCCGCTCGCCGAAGACAAACTCCTCGATTTCCAGGAATCCCCACAGATCGCTCTGGAAAATCTGCTTGGCATACATCTCGTAGACCTGGCCCTGGTTAAGGAAGATGACCTTGTAGATCGGTTCGCGCTTGCTCATGGATTCCGGATGTCGTTGCCTGAATTACGGGGGCGCGGAGCATAGCATGGGGGCGGGCAGCGAGCCGCAAGCCATCAGCCGCGGGGAGCGGGCCGGCAGACGAGCGCCGGGGGCATTTCGCCTTTACTTGCAGGTTGTGGCTTGCCGCTCGCCACGGCCCTTCTATAATGCGCGGTCATTTTTTAACCATTTCCAGGCGACGTCATGCCCAAGAAGCTCTATATCGAAACCCACGGCTGCCAGATGAACGAGTACGACAGCTCGCGCATGGTCGATCTGCTGGGCGAGCACCAGGCGCTGGAAGTGACGCAGAACCCGGCCGAGGCCGACGTCATCCTGCTCAACACCTGTTCGATCCGCGAAAAGGCCCAGGACAAGGTGTTCTCCCAGCTGGGTCGCTGGCGCGAGCTGAAGGATGGCAATCCGGATCTGGTGATCGGTGTCGGCGGCTGCGTCGCCAGCCAGGAAGGCGCCGCGATCCGCGATCGTGCGCCCTACGTCGACGTGGTCTTCGGCCCGCAGACGCTGCACCGTCTGCCGGAGATGATCGATGCGGCGCGCAGCACCAAGCAGGCCCAGGTCGATATCAGCTTCCCCGAGATCGAGAAGTTCGACCGTCTGCCCGAACCGCGTGTCGATGGCCCGACCGCCTATGTGTCGGTGATGGAAGGCTGCAGCAAGTACTGCACCTTCTGCGTCGTGCCCTACACCCGCGGTGAGGAAGTCAGCCGGCCGATGGCCGACGTGCTGGCCGAGATCGTCCATCTGGCCGAGAAGGGCGTGAAGGAAGTCACCCTGCTCGGCCAGAACGTCAACGGCTATCGCCACGACGGCAGCGACTTCGCCGACCTGCTGCACGCGGTGGCGGCGATCGACGGTATCCAGCGCATCCGCTACACCACCAGCCACCCACTGGAGTTCTCCGATGCCATCATCCAGGCGCACGCCGAGATCCCGCAACTGGTGAAGTACCTGCACCTGCCGGTGCAGTCCGGCTCCGACCGGGTGCTGGCGGCGATGAAGCGCAACCACACCGCACTGGAATACAAGTCGCGCATCCGCAAGCTCAAGGCCGCGGTGCCGGACATCCTGATCAGCTCGGACTTCATCGTCGGCTTCCCCGGCGAGACCGACAAGGACTTCGAGCAGACCATGAAGCTGATCGAAGACGTCGGCTTCGACTTCTCCTACTCCTTCGTCTACAGCGCGCGCCCGGGCACGCCGGCCGCGGACCTGGCCGACGACACCCCGGACGAGGTCAAGAAGCAGCGCCTGGCGATCCTCCAGGGGCGCATCAACCAGCAGGGTTTCGAACACAGCCGGCGCATGGTCGGCAGCACCCAGCGGGTACTGGTCAGCGACTACTCGAAGAAGGACCCGGGCATGCTCCAGGGCCGCACCGAGAGCAACCGCATCGTCAACTTTCGCTCAGGCAACCCGAGCCTGATCGGCCAGTTCGTCGACCTGCGCATCGAAGAGGCGCTGCCGCACTCGCTGCGTGGCGTGCTGGTCGAGGGCTGAGAATCGGCTCGGCCGGAAGCGGCTCGACCGAAATCGGCTCAGCCAGAATCGACGCGGCCAGAAACCGAGGTGCGGCGCAATGCGCTGTGCTAATTGCGCCCAGCGTCTCCGCAGGGCGGATCAGCCGCCAGGCGGCGTAATCCGCCGAACGTAACGTCCGGCTCTCGAATGCCATCGAAACCGCGGGCAACAGGCAACTTGGCGGGCGCGTTGACGTCTCACCTGCATACGGTAGAGAGGCCGCCCGATAGTCGACGCGGCTCACCATTCGCCACGATCGACTTTGAGCTTTGCTCGCGCAGCGCTATTCTTGCCCCCTTTCCCAGCCAATGGTCCTTGCCCCACCCTTGAACGCCTCCGACGCTCCACGACGCTTTACCCTCGAGCCTTTCGAAGCCCGTCGCTTCGCCAATCTCTGCGGCCAGTTCGACGAGCACCTGCGGCAGATCGAAAATCGCCTGAGCATCACCCTGCGCAATCGCGGCAACCAGTTCGAGCTGCTCGGCGATCCGGCACGTACCCAGGACGCCGAGCGCCTGCTGCGCCTGCTCTACCGTGAAACCGAAGCCAGCGAGCTTTCCCCCGACATGGTCCATCTGTTCCTGCAGGAGTCCGGCGTCGAGGCGCTGGCCAATCCGCAGACCGAAACCGTCACCCTGCGCACCCGCAAGGGCATGATCCGGCCGCGCGGCGCGAACCAGCAGGGCTACGTCAAGTCGATCCTGGAGCACGACATCAATTTCGGCATCGGCCCGGCCGGTACCGGCAAGACCTACCTGGCGGTTGCCTGCGCGGTGGACGCACTGGAGCGTGAGCAGGTGCGCCGCATCCTGCTGGTACGCCCGGCGGTCGAAGCCGGCGAGAAGCTCGGCTTTCTCCCCGGCGACCTGTCGCAGAAGATCGACCCCTACCTGCGCCCGCTGTACGACGCGCTCTACGAGATGCTCGGCTTCGAACAGGTGGCCAAGCTGATCGAGAAGCAGGTGATCGAGGTCGCCCCTCTCGCCTACATGCGCGGGCGCACGCTGAACAACAGCTTCATCATCCTCGACGAGTCGCAGAACACCACCACCGAGCAGATGAAGATGTTCCTCACCCGCATCGGCTTCGGCTCGACCGCGGTGATCACCGGGGACATCACCCAGGTCGATCTGCCGCGCGGCACCAAGAGCGGCCTCAAGCACGTGATCGAAGTGCTGCGCGGAGTACCAGGGATCAGCTTCACCCACTTCAACTCACGCGACGTGGTGCGCCACCCACTGGTGCAGCGCATCGTCGAGGCCTACGACCGCTTCGACGCGCGCCAGGAAGACGCCAAGGGCAGCGAGCCGGGCTCGGGCGATGCTTGAGCTGGATCTGCAGAATGCCTCCAGCGCCGCGAACCTGCCGAGCGCGGAGGATTTCCGGCGCTGGTGCGAAGCGGGCCTGCGCCAGCGCAGCGCCGACTCCGAGCTGACCATTCGCCTGGTCGACGAGGACGAGGGCCGCGAGCTCAACCGCACCTGGCGACACAAGGATTACGCCACCAATGTGCTGTCCTTCCCCGCCGAGATACCTGACGGCATCCTCGACATCCCTCTGCTAGGCGATCTGGTGATCTGCGTGCCGGTGGTCGAGCGCGAGGCGGAGGAACAGGGCAAACCGGCGGCGGCGCACTGGGCGCACCTGGTGATCCACGGCTGCCTGCACCTGCTCGGCTTCGATCACATCGAAGACGAGGAAGCCGAGGAAATGGAAGCACTGGAACGAGAATTGCTGGCCGAGCTTGGCCATCCCGACCCTTACGCCGACGACGAGCCGGCCGCGGGCAACTTGAGTTAAAGGAATCATGAGCGAAGACCGATCAATCAGCGGGCAGAAGTCCTGGCTGAACCGCATCACCCAGGCGTTTGCCCACGAACCGAAGAATCGCCAGGAGCTGCTGGAAGTCCTGCGCGAAGCCCATCAGAACAAGCTGCTCGACAGCGAGGCGCTGGCCATCGTCGAAGGCGCGATCCAGGTCGCCGACCTGCAGGTGCGCGACATCATGGTGCCGCGCTCGCAGGTCATCAGCATCAAGGCCGAGCAGAACCCTCGCGAATTCCTGCCGGCGATCATCGAGGCCGCGCACTCGCGCTACCCGGTGGTCGGCGAAAGCCTGGATGACGTGATCGGCATCCTTCTGGCCAAGGACCTGCTGCCGCTGGTGCTGCAGGAGGAAAATCCGCAGTTCAACATCAAGGACCTGCTGCGCCCCGCCACCTTCGTGCCCGAGTCCAAGCGTCTCAACGTGCTGCTGCGCGAGTTCCGCGCCAACCACAACCACATGGCCGTGGTGATCGACGAGTACGGCGGCGTGGCGGGCCTGGTGACCATCGAGGACGTGCTCGAACAGATCGTCGGCGACATCGAGGACGAGCACGACGTCGAAGAGGACGGCCACATCAAGCCGCTGCCCTCCGGCGACTTCCTGGTCAAGGCGCTGACCCCGATCGACAGCTTCAATGACAGCTTCGCCAGCGAGTTCTCCGATGAAGAGTTCGACACCGTTGGCGGTCTGGTGATGAACCGCTTCGGCCATCTGCCCAAGCGCAACGAGGTGGTCGAGATCGAGCAGTTCCGCTTCCGCGTGCTCAGCGCCGACAGCCGCCGCATTCACCTGCTGCGCGTCACCCCACTGGTTCGCTGAGCCACCGCTGGCGCGCCGCTCCTGGCAGCGGCGCGCCAGGCTTCGGCGCGCACGCCGCCCCTTCCGCGCCTCGCCTTTCACCTCTACCCTCTGCACCTTTGCATGCCAAGGAGCTGTCGATGACCTCATGGATCACTCGCCCCGGCTGGGTTGGCAACCTGCTGGCGCTGGCCGCCGGTGCCCTCATGCCGCTGGCTCTGGCGCCGTTCGACCTGTGGCCGCTGGCGCTGTTGTCGATCGCCCTGCACTACCTCGGCCTGCGCCAGCTGAGCGCACGCCAGGCGCTCGCCCGGGGCTGGTGCTACGGCTTCGGCAGCTTCGCCGCAGGCACCAGCTGGGTCTACGTCAGCATTCACGATTTTGGCGCCGCCTCGCCACCATTGGCCGGCTTTCTTACCCTGGGCTTCGTCGCCGGGCTCGGCCTGCTGTTCGCCCTGAGCAGCTGGCTGTGGGTGCGCTTTCTACGGCGAGACCAGGCGCCACTGACCGACGCCCTCGCTTTCGCCGCTCTGTGGTTGCTGCAGGAGGCCTTCCGCAGCTGGTTTCTCACTGGTTTTCCCTGGCTCTACGCCGGCTACAGCCAACTGCATGGCCCGCTGGCGGCCCTGGCGCCGCTGGGCGGTGTCTGGCTGATCTCGCTGATCCTGGCGCTGAGTGCAGCACTGCTGGCCAACCTGGCACGAATGGAACGACGGCCGGCCCCCGCCATTGCCGCCGGCATCCTGCTGGTCGGCCCGTGGCTCACGGCCATGCTGCTCGGCCAGCACGCCTGGACCCAGCCCGCCGGCCCACCGCTAAGCGTGGCCGCGATGCAGGGCAACGTGCCGCAGAACCTGAAGTGGGACCCGGAGCAGCTGCGCGCGCAACTGGTGCTGTACCGCGACATGACCCTGCAGGCCGAACGCAGCGATCTGGTGGTCTGGCCCGAGACTGCGGTGCCGCTGCTGCTGGAGCAGGCGGACGCCTATCTGGGTGAAGTCGCCGGCCATCTGGCACGGCGCAACTCAACGCTGATCACCGGCGTGCCGGTGCGCCAGGCCAACGAACAGGGCGAGCAACGCTATTACAACGGCGTGATCGCCGCCGGTGACGGCGAGGGGCTGTACCTGAAACAGAAGCTGGTGCCCTTTGGCGAATACGTACCGCTGCAGGAAGTGCTGCGCGGCCTGATCGCCTTCTTCAATCTGCCGATGTCGGACTTCGCCCGCGGCCCCGCCGGACAGCCGCTGCTGCAGGCCCAGGGTTACAGGGTCGCGCCCTACATCTGCTACGAAGTGGTCTACCCGGAGTTCGCCGCCAGCCTCGCCGCCGACAGCCAGATTCTGCTGACGATCAGCAACGACGCCTGGTTCGGGCGCTCAATCGGCCCGCTGCAGCATCTGCAGATGGCACAGATGCGCGCGCTGGAGTCCGGTCGCTGGATGATCCGCGCAACCAACAATGGCGTGACTGCCCTGATCGATCCCTTCGGCCAGGTAACCGAGGTTCTACCGCAGTTCGAGCGCGCCGTGCTGCGCGGCGAGATCGTACCCATGCAGGGACTGACGCCCTACCTGCGCTGGCGTGGCTGGCCGCTGGCGGCGGTCTGTCTCGGCTTGCTCGGCTGGGCGCTGCTGGCGCGGCGCAGGGAACCCTGAGCGCGCGCCGGATCAACGCCTGACGCCGCTGCGAAACAGGCGCGAACCACATTTTGCGCAGGGCGGCACGCTGCTTCCGCGCACCCGCCGCGCCGGCTCGCCACAGAGCGCGCAGCGCAATGCCTGACGGCGCAACAGCGGCTTCAAGGCGGCACTGCCCGGCGTCCGACGGCTACCCGACAGGCTCGCCTCGTCCGCCTGTTCGAGCAGCGCGAGTTCTTCAGCGGCGGCATGCCAGCCGCGCAGCCACTGCACGTCCTGCTCCCGGTAGGCCTGGATCAGTTCCAGCTCCGCAGCACTCAGGCCGCGCAGTTCCAGCTCCTGCGGCGAACGCCGGTAAAGCCGGGCGCGACTTTCGGCCTCTTCCAACGCCTGAGCCAGACGCTGCAGCAGTCGCCCGTAGAGCCCGCCGAGCCCGTTTGCGACTGCACTGGCAGGTCTTTCGCCACGCCTGTTCTCGCCCATGTCGCCACCTCGTTGTAGCGCCGGCACCGGCCGTCATCGCACCCGCGCCTTTGTCCTCAGCTTAGTCGCGCCAACCTGCACGACCCAGTGCCGCGACCGGCGGACACCTGCATCCTGCGAGGGCCGGAGCCTGCCCCCGGCGCATTCAGGGTTTCCCTCGTCCGAGGGGGGTCATGTATGCTACGGCGCTTTCGAATTTCCTTTTGCGGATCGCTTCGGCGCAGAGTTTCGGACGACGGCAAGGCCCGCTGTCCGTCCCGCGTGCCAGCGCTGTCGCAAACCCATCTTTCCAGCGCAAGTAGCCCATGCACGAACAGTATCTGCCCCGCGAAATCGAAGCCGCCGCCCGGTCACACTGGGATGCGCAGAAGTCCTTTGTCGTCAGCGAACAACCAGGCAAGGACACCTTCTACTGCCTGTCGATGTTCCCCTATCCCAGCGGCAAGCTGCATATGGGCCACGTGCGCAACTACACCATCGGTGACGTGATCGCGCGCTACCAGCGCATGCAGGGCAAGAACGTGCTGCAGCCGATGGGCTGGGACGCCTTCGGCATGCCGGCGGAAAACGCCGCGATGAAGAACAAGGTCGCGCCGGCCAAGTGGACCTACGAGAACATCGATTACATGAAAACCCAGCTCAAGAGCCTGGGCCTGGCGATCGACTGGACCCGCGAGGTCACCACCTGCAAGCCGGACTACTACCGCTGGGAGCAGTGGCTGTTCACCCGCCTGTTCGAGAAGGGAATCATCTACCGCAAGAACGGTACGGTGAACTGGGACCCGGTGGACCAGACCGTGCTGGCCAACGAGCAGGTCATCGACGGCCGTGGCTGGCGTTCGGGCGCGCTGATCGAGAAGCGCGAGATCCCGATGTACTACTTCAAGATCACCGCCTACGCCGAGGAGCTGCTGCAGAGCCTCGACGAGCTGGATGGCTGGCCGGAGCAGGTCAAGACCATGCAGCGCAACTGGATCGGCAAGTCGCGCGGCATGGAGATCAGCTTCCCCTACGACGCCGCCAGCATCGGCAGCGAGGGCGCGCTCAAGGTCTTCACCACCCGCCCCGACACCCTGATGGGCGCCACCTACGTGGCGGTGGCCGCCGAGCACCCGCTGGCGACCCTGGCCGCGCAGAACAACCCCGAGCTGCAGGCCTTCATCGACGAGTGCAAGCGCGGCGGCGTGGCCGAGGCGGACATCGCCACCCAGGAGAAGAAGGGCCTGGCCACTGCCCTGCGCGTGCAGCACCCGCTGAGCGGCGAGCTGCTGCCGGTGTGGGTCGCCAACTACGTGCTGATGAACTACGGCGAGGGCGCGGTGATGGCCGTGCCGGCGCATGACGAGCGCGACTTCGCCTTCGCCCACAAGTACGGCCTGCCGGTGAAGAGCGTGATCCGCACCAGCGCCGGCGACGAGACCCCGGCGCCCTGGCAGGACGCCTATGGCGAGCATGGCCAGTTGATCAACTCCGGCCTCTTCGACGGCCTGGACTTCGACGGCGCCTTCGACGCCATCGAGGTGGCGCTGCAGAAGAAGAACCTCGGCCAGTCGCGGGTGCAGTTCCGCCTGCGCGACTGGGGCATCAGCCGCCAGCGCTACTGGGGCTGCCCGATCCCGATCATCCACTGCGACAGCTGCGGCGACGTCCCGGTCCCCGAGGACCAGCTGCCGGTGGTGCTGCCCGAGGACGTGGTACCGGACGGCGCCGGCAGCCCGTTGGCGCGCATGCCCGAGTTCTATCAGTGCAGCTGCCCGAAATGCGGTGCGCCTGCCAAGCGCGAAACCGACACCATGGACACCTTCGTCGAGTCGTCCTGGTACTACGCGCGCTACGCCAGCCCGCAGTTCGATCAGGGCATGGTCGACCCGGCCGCGGCCAACCACTGGCTGCCGGTGGACCAGTACATCGGCGGCATCGAGCACGCCATCCTGCACCTGCTCTACGCACGCTTCTTCCACAAGCTGATGCGCGACGAGGGCCTGGTGTCCTCCAACGAGCCGTTCAAGAACCTGCTGACCCAGGGCATGGTCGTCGCCGACACCTACTACCGCACCCTGGAAAATGGCGGCAAGGACTGGTTCAACCCGGCCGACGTCGAGGTCGAGCGTGACGCCAAGGCCAAGATCATTGGCGCGCGGCTGAAGAGCGACGGCCTGCCGGTCGAGATCGGCGGCACCGAGAAGATGTCCAAGTCGAAGAACAACGGCGTCGACCCGCAGGCGATGATCGACGCCTACGGCGCGGACACCTGCCGCCTGTTCATGATGTTCGCCTCGCCGCCCGACGCCAGCCTGGAATGGTCGGATGCCGGCGTCGAGGGCGCCAGCCGCTTCCTGCGCCGCGTCTGGCGCCTGGCCCACGGCCATGTCAGCACCGGCCTGCCCGGCGCGCTGGACGTGGCCGCACTGAACGACGAGCAGAAGGCCGTGCGCCGCGCCATCCACCTGGCCATCAAGCAGGCCAGCAGCGATGTCGGTCAGCACCACAAGTTCAACACCGCCATCGCCCAGGTGATGACCCTGATGAACGTGCTGGAGAAGGCGCCGAGCGCCAGCGCCCAGGACCGTGCACTGATCCAGGAAGGCCTCGAGGCCGTGACCCTGCTGCTGGCGCCGATCACTCCGCACATCTGCCACGAGCTCTGGCAGCGCCTGGGCAAGGTCGGTGCGGTGATCGATGCGGCCTGGCCGGCGGTCGACGAATCGGCCCTGGTACAGGACAGCCTGACCCTGGTGGTGCAGGTCAACGGCAAGCTGCGCGGACAGATCGAAGTCCCCGCCAGCGCCAGCCGCGAGGACGTGGAAGCGGCCGCACGTGGCAACGAGAACGTACAACGCTTCACCGAAGGCCAGACCATCCGCAAGGTGATCGTGGTCCCGGGCAAGCTGGTCAACATAGTCGCGAGCTGATCGTATCCGCCGCCGCCAGACGGCAGCGGTCAACAAGGGGACAAGAAGATGATGAAACGGAATCTGATGGTGGTCGGCCTGGCCGTTCTGCTCAGCGCCTGTGGTTTCCAGCTGCGCGGTATCGGCGGCGGCGAGTTTGCTCTCAAGGAAATCGACGTCCAGGCGCGCAACGCCTACGGCAGCACTGTCAACGAGGTGCGCCAGGCGCTGGAGAACCGCGATCTGCGCGTGCATGCCGGGGCGCCCTATCGCCTGGTGCTGGTTTCCGAACGCGAGCAGGTGCGCACCGCCAGCTACACCCGTTCGGCACGCAGCGCCGAGTACGAACTGACCCTGATCCTCGACTACCAGATCCAGACAGCGGGCGAACTGCCGCTGCTGAACAACCGTCTGGAAGTGCAGAACACCTATCTGCAGGACGAGAACAACCTGATCGGCTCCGACCAGGAAGCCGTACAGGTCCGCGGCGAGATGCGCCGCGACCTGATCCAGCAACTGGTACAGCAGCTGCAGGTCATCACCCCGGCACGCCTCGATGAGCTGCGTGAAGCTGCCGAAGCCCGTGCTCGCGCCGAAGCACAGGCCGCCGAGGAAGAGCGTCAGCGCCAGCAGGCCGAGCCACAGCCGGCACCGCTGCAACTGCCGATCCGCTGAGCCAGTTGCCGGAACGCGACGGGTGAAGCTCAACGCCGGCCAGCTCGCCAGGCACCTGCAGGGTGCCCTGGCGCCGGTCTATGTGGTCAGCGGCGACGAACCGCTGCTCTGCCAGGAGGCCGCGGACGCGATCCGCGGCGCCGCACGCGTCCAGGGCTACAGCGAGCGCCAGGTGTTTCATGCCGATGCAGGCTTCGACTGGGGCCAACTGCATGAAGCAGGCGCAAGCCTGTCGCTGTTTGCCGAACGGCGGGTGATCGAGTTGCGCATCGGCAACGGCAAGCCCGGCGACAAGGGCGCCGCCGCCCTGCTCGAGTATCTCGCCCGCCCCGCCGATGACACTTTGCTGCTGATCAGCCTGCCCAAGCTTGACGGCAGCGCGCAGAAGACCAAGTGGGCCAAGGCCCTGATCGACGGCCCGCACTGTCAGTTCGTGCAGATCTGGCCGGTCGAGCTGAGTCAGTTGCCGCAATGGATTCGCCAGCGTCTGAGCGATGCCGGCAACAGCGCCACAGCCGAGGCGGTCGACCTGATTGCCGCCCGCGTGGAAGGCAATCTGCTGGCGGCAGCGCAGGAGATCGAGAAGCTCAAGCTGCTCGCCGAGAACGGCAAGATCGATGTCGAGACGGTCCAGGCGGCGGTCGCCGACAGCGCCCGCTTCGACGTTTTCGGCCTGCTCGAAACCGTGCTCGCCGGGGATGCCACCCATGCCCTGCGCATGCTTACCGGACTACGTGGCGAGGGTGTCGAGGCGCTGTTCATCGTCGCCATGTTGGCGCGCGAGCTGCGTCAGCTGGCGGCCATCGCCCACCAGCACAGCCAGGGCGTACCTCTGGACAAGGCCTTCGCCTCGGCGCGTCCACCCGTCTGGGACAAACGCAAACCGCTGGTCAGCCGCGCCCTGCAGCGCCATCCGACGGAACGCTGGAATCAGCTGCTGGGCATTGCCCAGCGCGTCGACGCCCAGGTCAAGGGCCAGGCGGCGGGCGATCCCTGGGCCAGCCTGGCACAGCTGTGCATGGAGTTCGCCGGCAAGCGCCTGGCGCTGCCTGCCGAGTAGAGCGCCAACTGCTCGCATCCGAATGCTGGACATTTTTCGTACAGCAGCCGATGATGCCCGCGCCTGCCATCCGGCGGTATTCAAGCGAGGAAAGAAGCATGAGCAAAAAGGCCCCGTCGCGGCCGAACAAGGCCAAGTCAATCGTTGCCCAGCCACTGTTCCGCTGTCGCCAGGAACAGGCGAAGAAAGGCAAAGGCAGCTACCGCCGTGAAGCCTCCC
This sequence comes from Pseudomonas mangrovi, assembly GCF_003052585.1. Taxonomy (GTDB): domain Bacteria; phylum Pseudomonadota; class Gammaproteobacteria; order Pseudomonadales; family Pseudomonadaceae; genus Aquipseudomonas; species Aquipseudomonas mangrovi. Next base: position 204,645 of record NZ_QASN01000019.1, read on the forward strand.
AGCAAAACTGGGAGGCTTCGTTCTTTCTGGTTGCCTGAAGTGGTAAGGTCGATGCCCTGAATCACCGACCGACAGCGCTCTTCATGTTCTCTTTCCGACGTCTCTTCCCCGCCCTACCTGTCGCCATCAGCCTTGCTCTGTACGCGTGCGCAGACACCCCCGCCAACGAAGTCGCGAGTATCGCCAGCCCCGCAGCGCCCCTCGAACAGCCTGCTGTAGCGACTCCGAGCACCTCGCCCGCCGCACCCGCCGCCATCGATCAGCCCGCCGCTCCCACGCTGGATTTCCCGATCTGGCTGCAGCAGTTCCGCGCCAAAGCGCTGCAGGCCGGCGTCAGCCCGACGCTCTTCGACCAGGCATTCGCCGGGGTTACCCCGGACGCCGCGGTGATCAAGGCCGACTACAGCCAACCCGAGTTCAGCCGACCGGTCTGGGAATACCTCGATGGCGCCGTCTCGGCCCCGCGGGTTCGCAGTGGCGAGGCCCTGCTGGCGAGTGAACGGCAGACGCTGGAGGCCATCGAGCGACAGTACGGCGTGGGGCGCCAGACCCTGGTGGCAATCTGGGGACTGGAAAGCAACTTCGGCCAGTTCATGGGCGACAGATCGGTAGTCCGCTCCCTGGCCACCCTGGCCCACGAAGGCCGGCGTCCGGCGTTCGCCGAACAGCAACTGCTCGCTGCACTGCAGATCCTCGCCAGCGGCGATATCAGTCTTGCCGGGTTGCGTGGGTCCTGGGCCGGCGCCATGGGCCAGACCCAGTTCATCCCCACCACCTACCTGAGCCACGCGGTCGATTTCGACGGCGACGGCCGTCGCGACATCTGGAACTCCAAAGCCGACGCCCTGGCCTCAGCCGCCCATTATCTGCAGGCTTCCGGCTGGCAGGCCGGGCAACCCTGGGGCATGGAAGTCGCGCTAGCGGATGGTTTCGACTACGCCCTGGCTGACGAAGCGGTGCGCAAGCCGTTGGCACAATGGATCGAGCACGGAGTGAAGATGCGTCTGCCGCCAGGCGTTGACCTGCAGGCGCCCAGCTACCTGCTGCTGCCGGCCGGTCATCGCGGACCGGCCTTCATCACCCTGCCGAACTTCCGCGCCATCCTGGCCTATAACAACTCGTCGTCCTACGCGCTGGCCGTCGGCCTGCTCGGTGACAGTTTCAGTGGCGGCGGCAAGGTGCAGGCCGCTTGGCCACGTGCGGATCTTCCGCTGGCGCGCAGCGAGCGCATCGAACTGCAGGAACGCCTCGAGCTGCTTGGCTATCAACCCGGCATCGCCGACAGCATCATTGGCGCCAACACTCGCAAGGCGATTCGCGCCTTCCAGCGAGACCAGGCTCTACCCGCCGACGGCTATGCCAGCAAACCACTGCTGGAAAAGCTGCGCGCCAGCGAACCCGCGGATATCTGACCCACTGCGCCCGACCCGATGGGCATCACCAGGAGAACCACAGAGCATGACGCTGTCGATCAATACCCTGATGCTCGCAATCAAGGCTGTCGAGCGCGATATGGAACGCCTCGAGGACTTCGTCAGTGACGAGTTCAGCGCCGAAGAGACCGAAGCGCTGGGCCAGCAGACCCAGGAGCTGGCCCAGGCCCTCGGTGAACTGGGTCGACTCTACGAGCGCGAGCGCCAGCAGAACCCCGACTGCCCGCCGCTGGACCAGTTGCTCGGCTGACCCGTTCGATCGAGATGCCTGACCAGGCAGCCGATCGGACGCGGCTGCAACGGCGCCTTCCGCAACCGCCACAACAAAGTGGCCGCAATCAGCGGCGCGATTCGCGCTGAGCCTGGCGCAGCGTACCGAACCATGCCAGCGCCGGCATGGAACCACCCCGCGCGCCCCTTTGGGTCTGCAGCAAGCAGGCCGCAGACCTTTCCCGCTCGGACCCCGCCAGGTTCATCCGCTATGTGCTGAGCTTGCGCTACTGCTTTTGCCGACGCGGCCGATACGATCCACACTCCCTGCACACGCAATCAGCCGTGGCCCGCGCCGCCCTCGCTCAGGAGCTCCGTCGATGTTCAACAGCAAACTAAAACAAGAAGTAGCCCAGCTGCGCGACGAGCTGGCCAGCCTGCGTCAGGTGAGAGACTCGATCAACCAGTCGATGCTGGTGCTGGAGATGGGGGCGGACGGCACCATTCACGAGGTCAACGACAACTTTCTCGGGGAGATGCGCTATACCCGCGACAAGCTGGTCGGCCGCAAACTCGACTCACTGATCCCCGACAGCTTCCGTCGTGAGCCCAACTACCAGTATCTCCAGCAGGCGCTGCGCTCGCGTGAACATCTCAGCGGCGCCTTTCGTCTGCTGCGCGGCGACGGCGAGGAAGCCTGGTTGCGGGCCATCTGGCAGCCAGTGTTGCGGGCCAACGGCGATCTGGAGCGTTTCACTCTCTGCGCCAACGACCTGACCCGCACCATCAGCACCTCCCGGGAGCACGAGGGCCTGATCGCCGCCCTGCTGCGTTCGACCGCAGTAATCGAATTCGATCTCTCGGGAAGGATCCTGACCGCCAACCCGCGCTTCCTCGAAGCCATGGGCTACCGTCTCGAGCAGATCAAGGGCAAGCACCATCGGATTTTCTGCACAGAGGAGGAGGCCGCCTCGCAGGCGTATCGTGATTTCTGGACCCGTCTGAATCGCGGCGAATATGTCGCCGACCGATTCAAGCGCGTGGACAGCCACGGCAACCTCGTCTGGCTGGAGGCGTCTTACAATCCCATCACCGACACGCACGACCGCCTGTACAAAGTGGTCAAGTTCGCCACCGTCATCACCGACCAGATCAATCGCGAACAGGCCGTGGCCGACGCCGCAAGCATGGCCTACGACATTTCGCGGCATACCGACGGCAGCGCTGACAAGGGCGCCGCGGTAGTACGGCAGACGGTTGACGTGATGCGCCGCATCGCCAGCCAACTGCAGGAGGCCAGCGACGGCATCCAGGCGCTGGGCAAGCAGTCGCAGCTGATCAGCACCATCATGCAGACCATCCGCGGCATCGCCGACCAAACCAACCTGCTGGCACTCAACGCAGCCATCGAGGCGGCGCGAGCCGGCGAGCAGGGACGCGGCTTTGCCGTGGTTGCCGACGAAGTACGCCAGCTGGCCGGGCGTACCAGCCAGGCCACCGAGGAGATCGTCGAGGTGGTACAGCGTAATCAGGTCCTGGCCCAGGACGCCGTGGCGAGCATGGCCAGCAGTCGAGAGCAGGCGGAACAGGGACTGGATCTGGCCAGCGAGGCGGGCGCGGTAATCGTCGAGATTCAGGACGGTGCCAAGCAGGTCGTGCAGGCTGTCGCACAGTTCGCCAGCCAGCTGAAGAACTGAGACGAAAAGCCCGGCAAGCGCCGGGCTTGAGGTGCGGCAGGCTCAGTCGTGCTTGTGGCCGTGCGCCTGCTGGTCGGCGTGATAGGAGGAGCGCACCAGCGGCCCCGAGGCGACGTTCTTGAACCCCATCTTCTCGCCCTCTTCGGCGAACCAGGCGAAGGTGTCCGGGTGGACGAAGCGCTGCACCGCCAGGTGACTGCGTGAGGGCTGCAGATACTGGCCCAGGGTGAGCATGTCGATGTCGTGCTCGCGCATGCGCTGCATGACTTCGATGACTTCCTCGTCGGTCTCGCCCAGGCCAAGCATCAGCCCGGACTTGGTCGGTACGCCGGGCACACGTTTCTTGAAATTCTCCAGCAGATCCAGCGACCACTCGAAATCCGAACCAGGACGCGCAGCCTTGTACAGACGCGGTACCGTCTCCAGGTTGTGATTGAAGATGTCCGGCGGCTCGCTGGCAGTGATTTCCAGGGCCACATCCATGCGCCCGCGGTAGTCCGGCACCAGCGTTTCCAGTTGCACGCCGGGCGAGCGCTTGCGGATCTCGCGCAGGCAGTCGGCAAAATGCTGGGCGCCACCGTCACGCAGGTCGTCGCGATCCACCGAGGTGATCACCACGTACTTCAGCCGCAGATCGGCGATGGCGATGGCCAGGTTAGCCGGCTCGTCGGCATCCAGCGGTTTGGGCCGGCCATGGCCGACGTCACAGAACGGGCAGCGCCGGGTGCAGATGTCGCCCATGATCATGAAGGTCGCGGTGCCGCCGGAGAAACACTCGCCCAGGTTGGGACAGGACGCTTCCTCGCAGACACTGTGCAGCTTGTGCTTGCGCAGCAGTTGCTTGATCCGGTCAACTTCGGGCGAGATCGGCATGCGCACCCGTATCCAGTCCGGCTTGCGCGGCAGTTCGTCGGTGGGAATGATCTTCACCGGAATGCGCGCAACCTTCTCCGCGCCGCGCATCTTGACGCCCGTTTCCACCTTGGCCGGGCCCTTGCCCGTGATTTCAGCACTGCTCATGGCATTCGATCCCGCCCGCAAGGGGCCTGTGTCCAGCGTAGTCGAGGTGACGGGCAAGCTGATCGCTCAGACGCCGGCCGACCTCGTTGAAATTGACCGACCCGGCGGTTTCGTCACGCAGCTGGGTCATGCGTAGCCCGGCGTAACCGCAGGGATTGATGCGCGCAAAGGGTTGCAGATCCATGTCCAGATTCAGCGCCAGACCATGGAAGGAGCGGCCGTTGCGGATACGCAGGCCGAGCGAGGCAATCTTCGCATCGCCCACATAGACACCGGGCGCGTCCGCCTTGGGGTAGGCATCGACAGCATAGCTGGCCAGCACCTCGACCAGGCTGCGCTCGATGCGGCTGACCAGTTCGCGAACACCGAGCCCCAGGCGACGCACATCGAGCAGCAGGTAGACGACCAGTTGTCCCGGACCGTGATAGGTCACCTGGCCGCCGCGGTCGACCTTGACCACCGGGATGTCACCCGGCAGCAGCAGGTGCTCGGGTTTGCCGGCCTGGCCCTGGGTAAATACCGGCGGATGTTCGAGCAGCCAGAGCTCGTCGGGCGTACTCGCATCACGCTCGTTGGTGAAGCGCTGCATGGCATGCCAGACCGGCTCGTATGACAACCGGCCAAGCTCGCGAATACCCAGGACCTGCCCCGCCATGGCGGATTCCTCGTCGTGTCAGAGCACCATATGCACGCGGCCAGTGGCACGCAGGTCGACATGAATCGCCTGCAGCTGATCGACCCCGGTGGCGGTGATCAGCACCTGCACGGAGACGAAGCGGCCCTTGCTGCTTTCGCGCACCACCAGGCTGGTGGTATCCAGATCCGGCGCGTGACGCTGGACGACCTCGATCACCAGTTCGCGGAAATCCTCACCGGCATCGCCGACCACCTTGATCGGATAGCGCGGGCAGGGAAATTCGATTTTCGGAGGATTTACTTGGCTATCGCTCATGCAGTTGCGGGCCTCGCCCTTGCTGACTGTGGGTCGAAATCGACGCCTGGCTGGCAGTGCAGCCTAGATGAGGGCGGCTGGCAAAAAAACAAGCCGCCCAGGCGCCGGGGCCTGAAGCCCTCTACTTCAGCTGAACAGCCCGAGGAAGAACATCTTGATGCTGTCCCACAGGCGACCGAAGAAACCGGCCTCTTCGACCGCACTCAGGGCGACCAGATCAGCGCTGTGGACCAACTGCTCGCCGTTACGGACCTCGACCTTGCCGATCACCTGCCCGGCACTGATCGGCGCAACCAGTTCCGGCTGGACCTGCATGGTCGCTTCCAGCTTGTCGGCCTGGCCGCGCGGCAGGGTCAGAATCATGTCTTCGGCGAGACCGGCCGGAACATCAGACGCCTGGCCTTTCCAGACCGTTGCGCGGGTCAGCTCGACGCCCTTGTCGCGCAGCTTGCGCGTTTCGAAGAAGCGGAAGCCATAGGTCAGCAGTTTCTGAGTCTCGGCAGCGCGAACCTTCTCGCTGTCGGTGCCGAATACCGAGGTGATCATCCGCGCGTTGTCACGCTTTGCAGACGCCACCAGGCAGTATCCCGCTTCCTCGGTATGGCCGGTCTTGAGTCCGTCAACGGTGCTGTCGCGCCACAGCAGGAGGTTGCGATTGCTCTGCTTGATATCGTTCCAGACGAACTCCTTCTGCGAGTAGATCGCATAGTGTTCCTGGTCTTCCTGGATGATCGCCCGCGCGAGGATGGCCATGTCGTGGGCACTGGAGTAATGCTCCGGGTGCGGCAGGCCGGTGGAGTTCATGAAGTGGCTGTTCTTCATGCCCAGCTTCTGGGCAGTGGCATTCATCATGTCGGCGAAAGCGTCCTCGCTGCCGGCAATGTACTCGGCCAAGGCGATACTGGCGTCGTTGCCGGACTGGATGATTACGCCGTGCAGCAGATCATCGACGGAGGCCTGGCTGTTCAGCGGCAGGAACATGGTCGAGCCACCGGAAGCAGCACCACCGGTGCGCCAGGCGTGTTCGCTGATCGGCACCATGTCCTGTTCGCCGATCTTGCCACGACGAATTTCCAGGGTAGCGATATAGGCCGTCATCAATTTGGTCAGGCTGGCCGGCGGCAGGCGCTGGTCGCCATTGTTTTCGACCAGGACATTGCCGCTCGCGGCGTCCATCAGGACATATGACTTGGCGGCCAGTTGCGGCGGTGCCGGCACGATGGTCGTGGAGGCCAGCGCCACCGGCGCGACCAGCAGCGAAAGGGAAAGGAAACAGCGACGAGCAAGGCAGGTAATGTTCATCAGAATCTCTGGGACTTATGGGTGACGGTCGCACCGACGAGGGCGCGAACCATTAATCGACGTTCACCAACGAGGGGTGGCCAAGGTTCGCCAGGCGAACACTGTCCTGCAGACGCAGGGCCTCATCCTGAGTTCCGATCGGCCCCAGCCGCACGCGATGCAGTATCTGCTGGTCGCGGACCACCGAACTGATGAAGACAGGGGCATTGAACGAGCTGCTCAACTTGGCCTTGAGGAGTTCGGCAGCGTCCGGGTTGGCGAAGGCTCCGACCTGGAGATACAGGCCAGACGCTGGTACAGAAGCGTTTTTTTTTGAGTCGATTTCGCTCGGCAGCACCGCGGCGGCGTGCTGTGCCGGCGGTGGGGTGTACTGCTCGACCACAGGCTGTGGAGCGGCCTGCTTGGGCTGGGTCAACATCAGCGGCGACGGAACCTGCCGTCCCTGTTGCGCCCACCAGCGCTGCGGGTCTATACCTTCGACCTTGACCCGCGCGGTGCCATGCTCGGCAAAATTGAGCTTCTTCGCCGCAGCGAAGGACAGGTCGATGATCCGGTCCGAATAGAATGGTCCGCGATCATTGACGCGCAGGATCACGCTCAGGCCGTTATCCAGGTTGGTGACACGCACGTAACTTGGCAGTGGCAGGGTCTTGTGCGCAGCCGTCATGCCATAGAGGTCATAGGCCTCGCCGTTGGCAGTGGCCTGGCCATGGAACTTGGTGCCGTACCAGGAGGCAGTGCCCACCGCCTGGTAGTTGCGCGAGTCCTGGATCGGGTAATAGGTCTTGCCCAGCACCGTGTAAGGACTGGCCTTGTAGTTGCCGGTATGCGGCATCGGCACGGCGTCGGGAATGCGCGAAACGTCTATGTCCCACCAGGGTGCGCCATCGCGGCTGGGGCGGGCATAGCTGCCGGGCCCGGAGATCGGTCCACCGGCCCGCACCGGCTCGGTCGGCTGCGGCGCGCGCTGGGTAGTGCAGCTCACCAGCAGTGCCAGGCTGGCGAGGACCAGTAGAGGTTTGAGCTTGAACGGCGACATCACTTGGAATCCTTCGCCTTGACCAGCAGCTCGGAGAGCTGATGGACCGCCATTGCATACATGAAGCTGCGGTTGTAGCGGGTGATGGCGTAGAAGTTCTGCAGGCCGAACCAGTACTGGTCGCCATCTTCCGCCTGCAGGCGGAAGGCGGTCACTGCCTGGTCGTCACGCAGGGCATCCTGGCTCGACCAGCCCAAGGCACGCAGGTCACCGACGGTCCGCACCGGCTCGATACCTTCGGTGAGGCCCTCGTCGACCTTGTCGCCGCGGACCTTGGCACGACTGACCACCTGCTGCCCGGCAGTCCAGCCATGGTGCTTGAAGTAGCTGGCAACGCTGCCGATCGCATCGGTGGGGTTGTTCCAGATATCGATATGACCGTCACCATCGAAATCCACCGCATAGGCGCGGAAGCTGCTCGGCATGAACTGCGGCAGGCCCATGGCACCGGCGTAGGAGCCCTTCAGACTGAGCGGATCGAGCTGTTCCTCGCGCGCCAGCAGGAAGAACTCGCGCAGCTGCTGACGAAAGAAGGGCGCGCGCGGCGGGTAGTCGAAGGCCAGCGTGGACAGCGCATCGACCACCCGGTAGCTGCCGGTGTTGCCACCGTAGAAGGTTTCCACGCCGATGATCGAGACGATCACCTGCGGCGGCACGCCATATTCCTGCTCGGCACGAGTGAGCGCCGCTTCATGCTGTCGCCAGAAATCCACGCCACGCGAAATGCGCGAGTCGGTGATGAAGATCGGCCGGTAGTCCTTCCACGGCTTGACCTTCTCCGCCGGTCGCGAGATGGCGTCGAGAATCAACTGCTTGCGCTCCACCTTGGCGAAGACCTCAAGCAATTGCTCCGCGGCGAAGCCATGGTCACGGGTCATCTCCGCGACGAACTCCTCGACCAGGGGTGAATTCTGGTAGTCGGCCGCCTGCAGCGGCAGTACAACCCCCAGCGCGCCGGCAAGGCCGGCCCAGCGAACAGAGCGAGCAGCCCAGCCACGCAGTCGATGCATTGAAGTCATTGCCCCGATCAAACCTGTGTAATCCATTTTTTATGGGTATGAATTGCCATCAGGATCCCGAATCCAGACAGCAGCGTCACCAACGAGGTGCCGCCATAACTGATGAAGGGCAATGGTACCCCCACCACCGGCAATAGCCCACTGACCATGCCGATATTGACAAACACATACACAAAAAACGTCATCGTCAGACTGCCTGCGAGCAGCTTGCCGAACAGCGTCTGCGCCCGCACCGTGATGAACAACCCACGACCGATCAGCAGCAGATAGAGAAACAGCAGCAGGCAGATCCCGACCAGGCCGAACTCTTCGCCGAGCACCGCGATGATGAAGTCCGTGTGACTCTCCGGCAAGAAGTCCAGGTGCGACTGGGTGCCCATCAGCCAGCCTTTGCCGAACACCCCGCCGGAGCCGATGGCCGCCTTGGACTGGATGATGTTCCAGCCGGCACCGAGCGGATCGCTTTCCGGATCCAGGAACGTCAGCACCCGGCGCTTCTGGTAGTCGTGCATGACGAAGAACCACATCGCCACGGCGATCGGCACCGCCGCCGCCACTGCGCCGATGATCCAGCGCCAGCGCAGGCCGGCAACAAACAGCACGAACATGCCCGAGGCGAGAATCAGCAGCGAGGTGCCCAGGTCCGGCTGCTTGAGGATCAGTGCCACCGGCACCAGGATCAGCGCCAGACTGATCACGATGTGCTTGAAACGCGGCGGCAGCGAGCGGCTGGCCAGGTACCAGGCAATGGTCATCGGCATGACGATCTTCATCATCTCCGACGGCTGAAAGCGGATCACCCCGGGAATGTTGATCCAGCGCGTCGCCCCCATTGCGGTATGCCCGATGAGTTCCACAGCGACCAGCAGCGCCACCCCACCGCCATAGGCCAGCGGCACCCAGCGCGACATGAAGCGCGGATCGAACTGGGCGATGACCAGCATCACCACCAGACCGACGCTGAAAGACGTCGCCTGCTTGATCAACAGATCCCAGTTCTTGCCGCTGGCGGAGTAGAGAATGAACAGGCTGCCCACCGCCAGCAACAGCAACAGCAACAGCAACACACCGTCGATGTGCAGGCGCTGCAACAGGCTGGAGCGACGACGCAGCACGTCTTCGCTGGACAGGTTGCGGTCGAAGTTGCCGTTCATTGCGAGGCCCCCGGCAAGCTAACCGGCTCATTGAAACGGTACTCGGGCTTTAGCTGCCCATCGGGCCCCAGCAACCAGGCATCCATCACCTGCTTGACCACGGGTGCAGCAACGCCGGAACCGGACTCGCCGTTCTCGACCATCACAGCCACGGCGATGCGCGGGTTTTGTGCGGGAGCAAAGGCCACGAACAGCGCGTGGTCACGATGCCGCTCCTGGACCTTGCTGCGGTCGTACTTCTCGCCCTGGCGGATAGCGACTACCTGGGCCGTGCCGCTCTTGCCGGCGATACGGTAGACCGCGGCATCACCGACCTTGCGCGCGGTACCGCGCGGACCATGCATGACCATTTCCATGTCGTGGGTGACCTGGTCCCAGATCTGCGGATCGCGCAGACGAAGGTCGTCCGGCACCGGGCGATCCTCCAGCAGCTCGTGGGCGATCAGCTCCTCCGGACTCATGCCGTCGGCATTTTTCAGCAGCCGCGGGCGCCGCCACTGCCCGCGATTGGCCACCAGCGCCATGGACTGGGCAAGCTGAAGCGGCGTGGTCAGCATGAAACCCTGGCCGATCCCGGTGATCAGCGTCTCCCCCGGATACCAGGGCTGCCGACGATTGGTTCGCTTCCACTCGCGCGAAGGCATCAGCCCCTCGGACTCCTCGAACATGTCCAGGGACACCCGCTGACCGATGCCGAAGGAGGACAGATAGCTATGCATACGATCGATCCCCAGCTTGTTTGCCAGGTCATAGAAATAGGTGTCGTTGGAGCGTTGCACGGCGAGCTCCATGTCGACCCAGCCGTCGCCGTTGCGATTCCAGTTGCGATACTTGTGACTGTGATTGGGCAGTTGATAGAAACCGGGATCGAATACCCGCGTACTGCGATTGACCACACCGCTATCCAGCCCGGCCAGCGCCACCAGCGGCTTGATCGTCGAGCCCGGCGGATACAGACCACGCAGCACACGGTTGTACAGCGGCCGGTCGATCGAATCGCGCAGATCGGCGTAGTCCTTGAAGCTGATACCGGTGACGAACAGGTTGGGGTTGAAACTGGGTTGGCTGACCATCGCCAACACCCCGCCGGTTGCCGGGTCGATGGCAATCACCGCACCACGCCTGCCGCCCAGCGCCTTCTCGGCCGCCTCCTGCAGATGCAGATCCAGATGCAGGGTCAGATCCTTGCCCGGCTGCGGATCGGTACGATTGAGCACCCGCAGAACCCGCCCACGCGCGTTGGTCTCGACCTCCTCGTAGCCGACCCCACCGTGCAGCAGATCCTCGTAGAACTTCTCTACCCCGGTCTTGCCGATGTGGTGGGTGCCGCTGTAATCGACCGGATCGAGGTTCTTCAGCTCCTGCTCGTTGATCCGTCCGACATAACCGACCGAATGGGCGAAGTGCTCCCTCTGCGGATAGTGGCGCACCAGCTGCGCAGCCACCTCGACGCCCGGCAGGCGGAACTGGTTCACCGCTACCCGGGCAATCTGTTCCTCGCTCAATTCGAACAGGATCGGCACCGGCTCGAACGGTCGCCGCCCCTGGCGCACGCGCTTCTCGAACAACGCCCGATCCTCCGGACTCAGCTCAAGGATCGCCACCAGCTCGTCCAGCACATGCAGCCAGTCGCCGGCCCGCTCGCGGGTCACGGTGAGGCTGAAGCTGGGCCGGTTGTCGGCGATGACGACGCCATTGCGGTCGAAGATCAGCCCACGGGTCGGCGGAATCGGCTGCACATGGATGCGGTTGTTCTCCGCCAGCGTCGAGTGGTACTCGTGCTGCACCACCTGCAGGTAATACATCCAGCAGACCAGCAGCATCGTCAGCAGCAGCACGGCCACGGCACCGACGAACACCCGCCGCCGCACCAGGCGGGCGTCGCGTTCGTGGTCCTTCAGGCGGATCGGCTGCGGCATGGGTGGGCGCTACTGCTACTTGTGATAGGGGTGCCCGGACAACAGTGTCCAGGCGCGATAGATCTGCTCACCCAGCAGTATCCGCACCAGCGGATGCGGCAGGGTCAGTGGCGACAGTGACCAGCGCTGCTCGCTGCGCGCGCAGACTTCCGGCGCCAGCCCTTCCGGGCCGCCGACCATCAGGTTGACGTTGCGCGCATCCAGCCGCCAGCGCGACAGCTCGGCCGCCAGTTGCTCGGTACTCCAGGGCTTGCCCGTCACCTCCAGGGTGACGATGCGCTCGCCCGGCTGCACCTTGGCCAGCATCGCCTCGCCCTCCTGACGGATCAGTCGGGTGAGATCGGCGTTCTTGCCACGCGTGCTCAGCGGAATCTCGACCAGCTCCAGCGGCAACTCCGCCGGCAACCGCTTGGCGTATTCCTGCCAGCCGTCTTCGACCCAGCGCGGCATGCGCGAACCGACCGCGATCAGACGCAGGCGCATAGCCAGGCCTTGCTCACTCGCCGTCGGGGGCGTGCTGGGCGCGGCTCTGCTCGGCGCCCTGCCAGAGGCGCTCGAGATCGTAGAACTGCCGGGTGGCCGACTGCATCACGTGCACCACCACGTCGCCGAGGTCGAGCAGGGCCCACTCGCCGCCATCCAGGCCTTCACTGCCGATCGGCCGCACACCCTTCTCCTTGACCTTCTCCAGCACGTTGTCGGCGAGCGACTTGACGTGCCGGCTGGAACTGCCGGTGGCGATCAGCATGTAGTCGGTGATGCTGGTCTTGCCGCGCACATCGATGGTGGCGATGTCCTGCGCCTTGACGTCTTCGAGCGCGAAGATCGCGAGCTCTACCAGTTCTTCACTGGTCATCTTTTGGTTCTGCATGGGGAAAGGGTCTGCCTCGTATTCAGGATGTGGCACGGTATAGCCCGTGCGCGTTGATATAGGCCAGCACTGCGTCGGGTACCAGGAATCGGACCGAACGGTTGCTCGCCAGCAATTGGCGGATACGCGTGGCGGAGATCGCCAGGGGCGTCTGCCAGACGAAGGAAATTTCCCCGCAAGGTCCACTCATGGACTGCGGATCGGCGACGCTGCGCGCCGCCTGCAGATCGCGCAGCGCCTCGGGCGCCTCGCTGTCGGCATCCGGCCGCTGCAATACCAGGATGTGGCAATAATCGAGCAGCTCCTGCCAGCGGTGCCAGCTCGGCAGGCCGCAGTAGGCGTCCCAACCGAGCAGGAGGAACAGCTGCACCTCGCTGCCGAGCTCGGCACGCAGCGACTCGAGGGTCTCGATGCTGTAGGACGGTCGCTCCCGCTGCAGCTCGCGGTCGTCGACCTGCAGCAGTTCGATCCCTTCCACCGCCAGACGCACCAGAGCCAGACGATCCTCCGCGGAAACCGCCGGCGCGTCGCGGTGCGGCGGCCGGGCACTGGGGATCAGACGCAGCTCGTCGAAGGCGAACTCCTCCGCCACCTCCAGCGCCGAGCGCAGATGACCGATGTGCACCGGATTGAAGGTGCCACCGAGAACCCCGATGCGTCTGCTCATCGGCTCATGTACGTATGTGACCGTCGCCGAAGACCACGTACTTCTCGCTGGTCAGGCCTTCCAGCCCGACCGGCCCGCGCGCATGCAGCTTGTCGGTGGAGATGCCGATCTCCGCACCGAGGCCGTATTCGAAGCCGTCGGCAAAGCGCGTCGAGGCATTGACCATCACCGAACTGGAGTCGACTTCGGTGAGGAAGCGCCGCGCGCGGGTGAAGTTCTCGGTGACGATGGCATCGGTGTGATGCGAGCCATAGTGATTGATGTGCTCGATGGCCGCATCCAGCGAGTCGACAATGCGGATCGCCAGGATCGGCGCGTTGTACTCGGCGAACCAGTCGTCCTCGACCGCAGCCGTGACGGCACCGCCGAGCAGCGCGCAGGTGCGCTCGCAGCCACGCAGCTCGACGCCCTTGTCGTGGTAGATCGTCGCCAGCGGCGGCAGCACGCGCTCGGCGATGGCGGCATCGACCAGCAGCGTCTCCATGGTGTTGCACGGGGCGTAGCGCTGGGTCTTGGCGTTGTCGGCGACGCGGATCGCCTTGTCCAGGTCGGCCGCCTCGTCGATATACACGTGGCAGACGCCATCCAGATGCTTGATCACCGGCACCCGGGCATCCCGGCTGATGCGCTCGATCAGGCTCTTGCCGCCGCGCGGCACTATCACGTCGACGTACTCGGGCATGCTGATCAGGCGGCCAACGGCTTCGCGGTCGGTGGTCTCCACCACCTGCACCGCGGCGGCCGGCAGACCTGCCTCGGCCAGACCCAGCTGGATGCAGCGGGCAATCGCCTGGTTGGAATGGATGGCTTCGGAGCCTCCACGCAGGATGGTCGCATTGCCGGACTTCAGGCACAGGCTGGCGGCATCGATGGTCACGTTCGGCCGCGACTCGTAGATGATGCCGATCACCCCCAGCGGCACGCGCATCTTGCCGACCTGGATGCCCGAGGGCAGGTAGCGCATGTCGCGAATCTCGCCGATCGGGTCGGCCAGGCTGGCAACCTGGCGCAGGCCTTCGATCATGTCGTCGATACGCGCCGGGGTCAGCGCCAGGCGGTCGAGCATGGCTTCGTCGAGACCATTGCCGCGACCGTTTTCCAGATCCTTGCGGTTGGCCTCGGCCAGCTCCTCGCGCGCCGCATCGAGCGCGGCGGCGGCGGCCTGCAGGGCCCGATTCTTCTGCGCGGTGCTGGCACGGGCGACCACCCGCGAAGCCTCGCGGGCGGCACGGCCCAGGCGATTCATGTAGTCGTGCACGGATTCGGTCATTCGGGCGCTTCCGACGGCGGCAGGGAAAGCGGCTGATTATAGCGATGCGCCGGCCCCACGCCCAGCGGCGCGCGGCAGTAAGCGACGACCTTGCTATGATCGCCCGTCAGGAGGCCGCAATGATCGAACCCAGCCCACCCTGGCCCGGCGCCAGACCTCTCGACGACCACTTCTTCGACCGCGACGCCCAACAGGTCGCCCGCGAGCTCCTCGGCAAGGTGATTCGCCATCGCCAGGGCGACTTGTGGCTGAGCGCGCGAATCATCGAGACCGAGGCCTACTACGCCGCAGAAAAGGGCAGCCATGCCTCGCTCGGTTATACGTTCAAGCGCCGCGCGCTGTTCCTGCCGGGCGGGCACATCTACATGTACTACGCCCGCGGCGGCGATTCGCTGAACTTCAGCGCCGAAGGGCCGGGCAACGCCGTGCTGATCAAATCCGGCCACCCCTGGCAGGACGCTGTCTCCGGCCCGCAAAGCCTGGCGCTGATGCAGCGCAACAACCCCGACGCCACTGGCGCACCGCGTCCGCTGGCGCGCCTGTGCGCCGGGCAGACGCTGCTGTGTCGGGCACTGGGCCTGAAGGTGCCCAGCTGGGATGCAGAGCGCTTCAACTGGCAGCGACTCTTCGTCGAGGACTGTGGCATCCGGCCCGAGAGAATCATCCAGACCACCCGCCTGGGCATTCCAGCCGGCCGCGACGAACATCTGCCCTATCGTTTCGTCGACGCCGAATACGCGGCCTGCTGTACCCGGAACCCACTTCGCCGCGGTCAGGTCGAAAACCGCGACTATCGAATACTGGAAGCGTGCGCATGAGTGCATGGCTGGACAGCCTGACCCTCTGGCTCGGCGCCCACCCACAATGGCTGGGGCTGGCCATTTTCCTGATCGCCTGCCTCGAATGCCTGGCCATTGCCGGCATCCTGGTCCCCGGAACGGTGCTGCTGTTCGCCGTCACCATGCTTGCCGGCAGCGGTACGCTGGGCCTGGGCGAAACCATGCTGCTGGCCTATTTCGGCGGACTGACCGGCGATCTGCTGTCCTACCTGCTGGGTCGGCACTTCCACCAGAACATCCGCCGCCTGCCGCTGCTGCGCAAACACCCGGAATGGATCGCCCGCGCCGAGCTGTATTTCCGCGAGTACGGCGGCGTCAGCCTGCTGATCGGGCGCTACATCGGTCCGCTGCGACCGATCCTGCCGATGGTTGCCGGCATGCTCGACATGCCCTTCCTGCGCTTTCTGCTGATCAGCCTGCTGGCCTCAGCCGGTTGGGCGATCGCCTACGTCATGCCGGGCTGGGCTGCCGGGGCGGCCCTGCGCCTGCCGCTACCGGAAGGCTTCTGGCCGGAGGCCGCCATCGCCGCCGGCCTGCTCGCAACGCTGATCGGTGCGAGCGTCTGGGCCAGCTCCCGCGAGTGGCGCCACGCCACCGCCCTGACCTGCGGCCTGGCGCTGGCTATCCTGGTCGCGCTGCTGTTCGGCTGGCAGTGGATGCTCGAACTGGATACCGGCCTGCTGACGCTGGTACAGGAAGGGCGCCACAAACGCCTGGACGAGGCCATGGTGTTTCTCACCCGGCTCGGCGACTACCGCACCCAGCTGGCCGCCGCCGTCCTGCTGGTAACCCTGCTGAGCCTGCTGCGCCAGTGGCGCGCCGCGGTCTTCGCCGTCTGCACCCTGCTCGGCACCGCACTGGCCAACGGCACGCTCAAGCAGTTCTTTGCCCGCCTGCGGCCGGAAATTCTGGTCGAACCCCTGAGCAGCTACAGCTTCCCCAGCGGCCACGCCTCGGCCGCCTTCGCGTTCTGCCTGACCCTTGGCGCACTGGCCGGGCGCGGTCAGCCGGCCCGCTGGCGCATCACCTGGTTTCTGCTCGCGAGCCTGCCTGCCGGCGCCATCGCCCTCTCCCGCGTGTATCTGGGCGTGCACTGGCCGACCGACGTCATCGGTGGCGCGCTGCTGGCGGTATTCTTCTGCGCTGCCAGCCTGCTGCTGGTGCAGACCCGCGCGCCCCTGCCGGCCCTGCCTGCGCGCAGCTGGTGGATAGTGGCACCCGGCTGCCTGGCGCTGATCGGCGGCTTTTCGCTCTGGGCGCTGAGCGAGGCGATGCAGCTGTATCGCTACTGAGACGATCTCATTCCTGCAGCAGCGCCACCCACTCGGCAATCTGCCGCAGCCGCCGCGAGGCATCCAGCTCGGCCAGTAGCTCGAGTTTCTGCGCACGCTCCAGCGGCAAGAGGTAGGCGAGCCGGTCCGCCAGCAACTGTCGACCGCTCACCGGCTCGTCCAGCCCCAGATCCACCACCAGCGGGTGTTCGATCAGCGCGGCAAGCAGCGCCTGCAGCTCGGCGTGCTCGACCCCGGCTGGCTGGTCCGCCGGCTCCGACAGCCACTCCACCTCGGCGCTGACGGCCTGGTTATCCGCCACCTGCAAGGTCCGCACGGCAAAGCGCCGGGCACCCTCCACGCGAATTCCGAGCAGGCCGTTCGGCCGCTGCTGCCAGTCGACCACCCGCGCTTCACAGTTGACGCTTGCGAGCCGATCCGGCGCTGCGCCGACTTCACGCCCTTCGAGGATCGCCACCACGCCAAAGCCCTGATCGCGGCGCAGGCAGCCGCTGATCATGTCCAGGTAGCGCGGTTCGAATATCTGCAGATCCAGGCGGCAACCGGGGAACAGCACTGTGTCCAGCGGAAACAACGGCAGCATGCACACCTCCTTCAGCTGATCAGTGCCGCCGCCAACGGCAGGAACAGGGCGATGCAGGCGCCCGTGAGACTCATCGCCAGCGCGGAAAAGGCGCCGCACTCCTCGCCCTCACCGAGCGCGCGCGAGGTGCCCACGGCGTGGGCGTTGATGCCCAGCGCCATGCCGACCGCGGCCGGGTGGGTGACGCCCAGCAGGCGCAGCAGTTCAGGGCCGAAGATGCCGCCGAGCACGCCGGTGACCATCACGAACACCGCTGCCAGTGCGGCGATGCCACCAATCTGTTCCGTCACCAGCATGGCGATCGGGGTGGTCGCGGACTTTGCCGCCATGCTGCGCAGCACACCTTCCTCCGCGCCCAGCATCCAACCCAGGCCGACGCCGAAGACCGTGGCGGCCACTCCACCACAGACCAGCGTCAGCAGCACCGGCCAGAACAGCTGGCGGATTCTGCGCAGATTCAAATAAAGCGGCACCGCCAGCGCCACCGTGGTCGGACCCAGCAGCAGCGTGAGCAGCTCGCTGCTGGCGCGGTACTCGTCGAAACCGATACCCAGCGCCCACAGGCTCGCGATGACCAGAATGATGGACAGCAATACCGGCTGCAGTACGACCCAGCGGGTCTTCTCGTACAGCGCCAGGGACAGCTGGTAGGCGCACAGGGTCAGGGCAAAACCGAACAGCGGGTGTCCGACCAGCGCCTGCCAGGCCGCCTGCCAGTCGAGGCTCATGGCTCACCCCGACGGCGCGCCTGACGCTCGATCAGACGCTGCATCAGCCAGCCGGTCAAGGCCATCGACAACAGCACCGAGCCGACCAGAGCGCCAGCGATGGCCCAGATTTCCCGGGCAATCAGATCGACATGCAACATCACCGCGGTGGCCGGCGGCACCAGCATCAAGGGCAGGTAACGCAGCAGATTGGTCGAAGCCTCGGCCAAGGGTTCGCCCACCCGGCCACGCAGCATCAGGAAGAACAGCAGCAACAGCATGCCGAGAATCGGACCGGGCAGCTGCGGCAACAGCAGGACACTGAGCAAGGTGCCAAGCAACTGGAAAACCACCAGCCAGGTGAGACCGCGCAACAACATGCATACCTCCGAACGACGAGCCCGCTGCGACCCGATCCGCCTTCGACCGCGCCGCGCTGCCGGCATTATAAGCACGCTCCCGGCTATGGCCGGACATTCGCGCCAGATAGCGCGCTTGACCCTGCCGGATGCACATGCTGATCTACAGGCGCGCTTTACCGCACAAAAACAACAACCCAGGAGGAAACATGCCCTTCGTCCCAGCAGCAGAACTGAAAAGCTACGTCGGCAAGGATCTCGGTCGCTCCGAGTGGCTGACCATCGATCAGAACCGCATCAACCAGTTCGCCGAATGCACCGGCGATCACCAGTTCATCCACGTCGACCCGGAGAAAGCCAAGCTCACACCCTTCGGCACCACCATCGCCCACGGCTACCTGTCGCTATCGCTGATCCCCCTGCTGACCTCGCCGCTACTGGTGATGCCGGAAGGACTGAAGATGGGCGTCAACTACGGCCTGGACAGCGTCCGCTTCATCCAGCCGGTAAAGGTCGATTCACGCGTACGCGCCCAGGTGACTCTGCTGGAAGTGACCGAGAAGAACCCGGGACAGTGGCTGCTCAAGAGCAAGGTGACCCTGGAGATCGAAGGCCAGGAGAAGCCGGCCTACATCGCCGAAGCGTTGGCTCTCTGCTTTGCCTGAGCCAGCTGAACGTTGCACAAGGGGCGCTGCGGCGCCCTTTTTCATGCCGCCACTGCTATCAAGTTGTGATGGAGACGTCCTGCCAGCGCCATGAGCTTGCGGCATACTGCCAATACTCCCGCCGGCCAGGATCTGCCTCGCGATGCGCCCGTTAGCCCCTCTGCTGCTCACCCTGCTGCTCGGTGCCTGCACCGAAGGCGAGCCACTCACCCCTCCCGATGCACGCCTGCCGGACGGCTCGCGCTACCGCGGCGAAGTCGTCGATGGCCTGCTGCAAGGACCGGGGCGCCTGGATTACGACAGCGGCGCCTGGTTCGAGGGGCAGTTCAAGGACGGTCAACCCGATGGCCACGGCGAGTGGCGCGGACTCTTCGGCGAGCACTACGTGGGCGAATTTCGCGCCGGTCTGTTCGATGGTCGCGGCGTACTGATCTACGAGGACGGCACCCGCTACGAAGGCCAGTTCCGCCAGTCGCGGATGCATGGCGAAGGCACCCTGACCCAGGCTGGCAGCGTCTACCGGGGCGAATTCAAGAAGGACCGCTACCATGGCTACGGCAGCCTGGAAATGCCTGATGGCAGTAGCCACCGCGGTCATTTCATCAAGGGCGTGGCGCAGGGTCAGGGCGTGCGCATCGACGCCGCCGGCAACCAGTTCGTCGGCAACTTCCGCGACGGAGTGCTTGAGGGCAAGGGTAGCTACCGCAGCGCCGAAGGGGACCACTACGCCGGAGGCTTTCGCGCTGATCGCTTTCATGGCGAGGGCCGCTACGAGAGCGCCAGTGGCGATGTCTGGCGCGGGCAGTTCCGTGAGGGTGCCGCAAGCGGCGCCGGCGAGTATCACGGCAGTGACGGCGAAACCTACCAGGGCGAGCTGCGCCGCTGGCGCTACCACGGCGCCGGCCGCCTCACCCGCCCCGATCAGAGCGTCTACGTCGGCCGGTTCAACTACGGCCGGTTCCACGGTGACGGCCTCCTTACCCTGGCCGATGGCTCGCGTCAGCAAGGTCTCTGGCACAACGACCAGTTGCTGCGCGATCCCGAGGGAGAGCACCAGGCCGACCCACTGGACCTGGCGCTGCTCGAACAGGGCCAATTGCTGCAGCAGGCCATCGAGGCCGTTCCTCTCTCCACCGACGCCATCGAGCTCTACAGCCTGAGCCTGGCCGGCGACGGCAGCCAGAGCGTGTTCATGCGCGAAGCCGAGTACGCCGAGCAACTGTTTGCCGAGCGTCTCGCCGCCCGCGGCCACATCAGCCTGATCAACCACCGCGATCACCTGCATGACAAGCCGATGGCCACCCGCGAGAACCTGCGCCGGGCGCTGCAGGCACTGGCCGAACGCAGCGGCAAGGAAGATTTGATCTTCATCTATCTGACCAGCCACGGCAGCGAGGACCACCAGCTGTCGTTGACCCAGCCGCGCCTGAACCTTGCCAGCCTGCCGGCAGAGGAGCTGGCAAGGATGCTCGAACCGCTGCGCGACCGGCACAAGGTGCTGGTGGTGTCCGCCTGCTTCTCCGGTGGTTTCATCCCGCCGCTCAAGGATCAGCGCACCCTGGTGATGACCGCCGCCCGCGCCGACCGAACCTCGTTCGGTTGTGCCGAAGACAACGACTTCACCTATTTTGGCCGCGCCCTGCTGGCGGAGGCGCTGCAGCAGACCGACGACCTGGAACGCGCCTTCGAGATTGCCCGCAGCCGCGTCGAAGAGCAGGAGGAAGAAGAGCAACTGACAGCCTCCGAACCGCAGATCTGGGCACCGCGCGCGGTGCTGGCGCAATGGAAGAGCTGGCGCGCACAGCAACCAGAGACGACACTCGAAGACAGCGCCCTGTCACTGAATAACAGCGCGAAATGACCTTCGCGCAGAACACGCCTGGAGAGACATCATGTATCTGACGCCCCAGCATATTCTGCTCGCCGGCGCCACCGGACTCACCGGCGAGCATCTGCTCGATCGCCTGCTCAACGAGCCGACGGTCGCCCGCGTCCTGGCGCCGAGCCGGCGCCCTCTGGCCGGCCATGCGCACCTGGAAAACCCGGTTGGCGAGCTGCTGCAGCTGCTGCCGCAGCTCGACGGCCCGGTCCACACCGCATTCTGCTGTCTGGGCACTACCCGCGAGCAGGCCGGTTCGAACGAGGCGTTCCGCGCAGTGGATTGCGATCTGGTGGTGGCATTCGCCGCGCGCGCCCGCGAGCTGGATGCGCGGCACCTGCTGGTGATCAGCGCGATCGGCGCCAATCCGACATCCGGAATCTTCTACAACCGCGTCAAGGGCGAGATGGAAGAAGCGCTCAAGGCGCAGGACTGGCCGCAGCTGACCATCGTCCGACCGTCGCTGCTGCTCGGTGAGCGCAGCGAGCCGCGGCTGGCCGAGCGCCTCGCCGCGCCGCTGGCGCGCTGGCTGCCAGGCAAGTATCGCGGCATCGACGCCTGCGTCCTGGCACGCGCGCTCTGGCGCCTGGCCCTGGAAGAAGACCAGGGTGTGCGGGTGGTCGAGTCCGACGATCTGCGCCGTCTCGGCCGCTGAGTCGACGATGCCCTGGGCTGTTGTCGTTCGCGCACGAGCCGGACGACGGCCACGGCCGCAGCCGCTATACGCGCAGGAAATGCTCGCGGTAGTGACGCAGCTCGGCAATCGATTCGCGGATGTCGTCCATCGCCTGGTGGGTGCCGGTCTTGACGAAACTGTCACGCACCGCCGGCGCCCAGCGTGACGCCAGCTCCTTGAGGGTGGACACGTCGAGATTGCGATAGTGGAAGTAGTCTTCCAGCTGCGGCATGTAGCGCACCAGAAAGCGACGGTCCTGGCCGATGCTGTTGCCGCAGATCGGCGACTTGCCCTTGGGCACCCACTGCTCGATGAATGCCAGCGTCTGCGCCTGCGCCTCGGCTTCGCTGATCCGGCTTTCGCGCACCCGCTGGGTGAGGCCGCTCTGGCCATGGGTTCGGGTGTTCCACTCATCCATCCCGGCGAGGGTCTCGTCACTCTGGTGTACCGCGATCACCGGCCCCTCCGCCAGTACGTTGAGATCGCTGTCGGTGATGATGGTGGCCATCTCGATGATGCGGTCCCGCTCGGGATCGAGGCCGGTCATTTCCAGGTCGATCCAGATCAGGTTCTGCGGGTTCTGCATGATGTTCTCCTCCGGCGGAGCCGGCAGTTTAGCCGGCCGGGTCGGTGGCGGCGAGCTCGGCGCCGGGCATTTCCCAGAGCAGCAGCCGGGAGCCACGCCAGTCCTCCAGCTGCAGCGTGCGACTGGCCGGTACTCCGGGAATCGCGAAGCTGTTGCTGATCAGCCAGCTGCCGGCACGCATCTGGGTGCGCGCACTCTGCCACAGCTGCATCATCGGCTCGGGCGAGAGAAAGCAGTAGACCACCTCGAACTCGTCCAGCGGCTGCGCCCAGAGACTGCGATAGCGGACCTTGCAGTTGCGCAACGGCAGACTGCGCAGCCAGGCGATCAGAAAACTCAGCGGCGCGGTTTCCACGCCCAGGAACTGCCTCTGCGGAAAGGCTCTCGCCAGCGGGCAAAGCGCACTGCCGAGACCGCAGCCAAGGTCGACGAAGCGCCCACCTCCGTCACGTTCACTCAACAGCGCCTGCAGCTGTTGCAGGGTCCGGCGTCCGGTCAGGTAGAGCGGCACCCGCTCGCCCGCGCTGTTCCAGTTCAACAACAGCAACAACGCGAAAGCCAGGGGCGCAAGCCAGCCTGGCAGCGCCAGCCCTTGCGCCAGCAACAACGCCGGGACAAACGCGAAGTTGATCGGCAGCCACCAGCGCGACAGTCCCAGGCGCCAGCCGAGCAGCGCGGCACCCAGGCCCTGCAGCAGCGCCACTGCCGCCAGCGGAAAGCGCAGATCGAAGCGTGTCAGGATCAGCACCAGCACTGCCAGCAAGGCCAGCACCAGCAGTTGCGCCAGCAACGCACGAAAGATCGGCAGAAAACGCACGCCTGCTCCAACGGCAAGAAAAGGGAGGCCATCAAAACATCGGCTGCGGCGGCACGTCCAGCACCGCTGGCGCACGGGCCGCATGCTAGACTCGCCGCCACTTCACAGTCGCGGAATCCCCATGGCCAAACGCCACCTCACCCGACGCCAAGGCTGGCGCATCGAGAAGATCCAGGAAGAGCGCGCCGCCCGCGCAGCCAAGCGCGAGTCGCGGGTGAACGCCGAACTGCAGGGTGGTGATCTGGGAGAAGAGCAGAACGGCCTGGTGATCGCGCACTTTGGTGTGCAGCTCGAGGTCGAGGCGCTGGACGGCGAACTCGCCGGACAGATATTTCGCTGCCATCGCCGCGCCAACCTGCCGGCCCTGGTCACCGGCGACCGGATCGTCTGGCGCCCGGACAGCCAGGGCGGCGGCGTGATCGTTGCGCAGCTGCCACGCCACAGCGAACTCTGTCGACCGGACAGCCGCGGCCAGCTCAAGGCAGTGGCAGCGAACGTCGACTTGATCGTCATCGTTTTCGCGCCATTGCCCGAACCCCATGGCAACCTGATCGACCGCTACCTGGTGGCCGCCGAGCACGCCGGCATCAAACCACTGCTGCTGCTGAACAAGGCCGACCTGCTGGACGCGCAGAACGAAGCGGCGCTCAACCGCCTGCTGGATGTCTATCGTCAGCTGGATTATCCGATCCTGGAGGTGTCCGCCCGCGAGGGTGGCGGCCTGGAAGCGCTGCAGGAGCGGCTGGACGGTCGCATCAGCGTCTTCGTCGGACAGTCGGGAGTGGGCAAGTCATCGCTGGTCAACAGTCTTCTACCCGAGGTGGACACCCGCGTCGGGCCACTCTCGGAGCTGACCGGCAAGGGCACGCATACCACGACCACCGCGCGCCTGTTCCACTTTCCCCGCGGCGGCGATCTGATCGACTCACCGGGTATCCGCGAGTTCGGCCTGGTGCACGTCAGTCGTGATGACGTGGAAGCCGGCTTCATCGAGTTCGCCGATCTGCTCGGCCGCTGCCGCTTCCGCGACTGCAAGCACGACCGCGAACCGGGTTGCGCGCTGCTCGGCGCACTCGCCGAGGGTCGTATCCAGGAGCAGAGAATGCACAGCTACCGGCAGATCCTCGCCAGCCTGCCCGAACCGGACTATTGATCAGACTTCAGCGACCGACCCAGCCGTGCACCGGCTCATCTTCGCCATGGCCCTCAAGGTGCCGGCTGGTCGAAACGCAGCGCGCCTTCCTCGAAGATGTTCAGACGCTCGCGCAGTTCACGCGGCTGTAGCGGCTCGCCTGTCCCCGCCGGTGTCGCCGACGGCAGGGACGCACCTGGCGCGACCTCGCCGTCCGCCTCGCCCTCCTCGCCGTCCTGCTCACTTTCGATGGCCCGCTGAGCCTTCTTGGTCAGGACAGTGATGTCGATGCGTCGATTGACCGGATTCAGCGGATCGTTGCGGTCGAACAGCGCCGAGGAGGCGTAGCCGACAACACGTGCGACCTGCTCTTCCGGATAACCGCCCGCCACCAGGGTGCGCCGCGCGGCGTTGGCGCGCCCGGCGGAGAGCTCCCAGTTACCGAAGTCTCCGCCACCACTGGCGAACGGCTTGGCATCGGTGTGCCCGCTGACACTGATCTTGTTCGGTACATCCTTGATGGTATCCGCCATGATCAACAGGATGTCTTCGAAATAGGGCTGCAACTGGGCGCTACCCAACGCAAACATGGGGCGATTCTCGGCATCCAGAATCTGGATGCGCAGACCATCCTGGGTAATCTCGAACAGGATCTGGTCCTTGAATTTGTTCAGTTGCGGATTGTCCTCGACCTTGTTCTGCAGCTCCTGCAGCAGCAACTCCAGACGCTCGCGCTCGATCTGCTCGGCCATGCTCTCGACCACGTCATCGGAGGGGTCCTGGGGCTTTTCCTCGGAGAGGGTGTCGCGCACTTCCGGATTCAGCGTCTTGTCCGGCGCCAGCACCGGCGTCCCGCCCAGATCGATGACGTAAGGACTGGCGCCCTCGCTGAAACCAACCGGATCCTGGAAGTAGCCGGAAATCGCCAGCTTCTGCTCGGGGGTCGCGGTAGTCATCAGCCACATGACCAGAAAGAACGCCATCATCGCCGTGGCGAAGTCGGCAAAAGCGATCTTCCACGCCCCGCCATGATGGCCGCCGGCAATCTTCTTGACGCGCTTGACGATGATTGGCTGGTTGTTATCCATGCTTCAGGCGTCGATGGCTTCTATGGTGAGTTTCAATGCGCCAGCGGCGGGCTACGATCAAGCGCCACGCATCGCCTGATCGAGTTCGGCAAAGGTCGGCCGATGGGCGGGATAGAGGACCTTGCGCCCGAACTCCACCGCCAGGGTCGGCGGCATGCCCGATGCGGAGGCCACCAGACTCGCCTTGATCGCCTCGTAGACGTTCAGCTCTTCCTTCGCGTCGTGCTCCAGCGCGGATGACAGCGGCCCGAAAAAGCCGTAGGACGCAAGAATACCGAGGAAAGTACCGACCAGGGCCGACCCCACCTTGTAGCCGATCATCGCGTTGTCGGCCTCGGCGAGGATCGACATGGTGATCACGATACCCAACACCGCAGCCACGATACCCATGGCGGGCAGACCGTCGGCAATCTTGGCAACGGCGTGAGCGGGATGCTCCAGCTCCTCCTTGAGGCTGTTCATCTCCATGTCGAACAAGCCTTCCAGCTCATGCGGGGCCATGTTGCCCGACGACATGATCCGCAGGTAGTCACAGATGTAGGCCGTCATGCGCTCATCTTTCAGAATCGCCGGATACTTGCTGAAGATCGGGCTCGCGGTCGGCTCTTCGATATCTGCCTCGATGGCCATCATCCCCTCGCGACGACTCTTGTTGAGGATCTCGTAGATCAGCTTGAGCACTTCCAGGTAATACGCGTGAGTGAAGCGCGAACTGAACATCTTCAGCGACTTCTTGAACACGATCATGAAGGTGCTGCCCGGGTTTGCCTGGAGGAACCCGCCCAGCGCTGCACCACCGATGATCAGCACCTCGAAGGGGTGCACTAGCGCCATGACCTGCCCGCCGGAGGCAATGAAGCCGCCCAGCACGCTGCCGATAACCACGAGGATGCCGATTATTTTTGCCATAGAGAGAGAACTTGTGCAGACGGATTGAGGGGCCCTGGAAACAGCCCTTCTACTTATCGGGAGATATGCGCCAGACTATAGCCTGTCCCGCTGAAAAGCCAGTTCGGCTCGTATCTCGACATGTCGATTCCCAGCACCCTGCCCCGCAGTCTGAATGCCTGGCTCCAGCACCTGGACTCCATTCGCCTGCCGATTGCCGAAGGCAGCCATCTCGAGATCGGCCGCACCCTCGCCGACAGCCGTCGTTCGATGCGCGACATCGCCGAGGTCATACAACGCAGCCCGGCGCTGGCGCTGCTTCTGATGCGCGAAGCGAACCGCGACGCCGCCTCGCCTGCAGTGAGCCTGGAAGTCGCCCTGACCCGGCTCGGCGTCGCGCGCTGCGAAGCGCTGCTGCGCAAGGTACCCAGGGTTGCCGAACACGAAATCCCCCTGCAGCTGCGCCAGCTGACGCTGATCAGCCAGCACGCCGCGCAACAGGCAAGCGGCCTGTTCAGCAGCCGCCTGGCGCGCCTTTGGCAGGAAATCCACTGGTGCAGCCTGCTGTTCATGGCGCCGCTCTGGCCGCTGGCCTGCGCCTACCCGGAGCTGATCCAGGCCTGGGAACAGCGAGTCATGATCGATGGCGAGCCGGCCGAGCGGGTCGAGCGCGAACTGCTCGGCGTGCCGGTGCGCGACCTGTGTCGAGCCCTTGCCGAACACTGGAGCCTGCCCGAGTGGATAGTCCAGGGCTACCGCCTGCTGGGCAGCGACCGGCGCCTGCTGGTCAAGGCCCTGCATATCGCCAGGGACGATCTTCATCCTCTACATCAGCAGCAGTTGCTCGACCAGGACCCAGCCCTGCGCCGCTGGCTGACCCAGCCAGCCAACACGGTACTGCTCGCCAACGGCATCGCTCTGGCCGCCCATGCATGCTGGAGCGACCTGCACAATCTGCGCTGGCAGCGCCTTACCGGCCTCTACCTGCAACTGCCACTCGCCGATATCCAGCAACTGGTTCACCAGCAGGCCGTACGCAGCGCCCAGCTGCACAGTCAGCCGGGGCTCTGGCATCCGGCCCAGGCGCTACTCTGGCCGAGCGGCACGCAGCATCTGTGCAGGCCTGTAGTGAAGCAGGAGGTCAAGACCAACCTGCAGGCCTGGCGCGAACACTGCGGACAACTGCTGCGCCAACCCAGCCCCTTCGCCAACGTGCTGCAACTGACCGCTTGCGCCAGGGACGCACTGCACGCCAGCGGCGTGCAACGCCTGGCACTGCTGGTCACCGACCGCGAGCGCAACCGCCTGCTCTGCCAGCAGAGCATCGGCCTGGGTGACCAGGGGACCAATCTGTCTCTGCTCGTGGCGCAGAGCCAGATATTGCGCAAACTGCTGGAGGCACCGAACCAGCTGCGTCTCAATGCGAGCAACATGGCGCGCTATTCGGCCTTCATTCCCGGTCCGATCAAAGCCTTGTTCTCCGGCGAAGATCTGCTGCTGCAGTCACTGGCCAACCGCGGTCGCGTGGTGATGCTGCTGGTTGCCGACATGAACGGCGCGCCTTTCAGCGAAACCCAGCTGCAGGCGCTGGGCAAGACCTGCCAATGCGTGGAACGTGCCCTGGCCCAGTTCGCCGCACGCGCCCGTCAGTAGCGCGCAGCCAACGCCCGCCAGGCCGCGTGCTTTCCGCTACAATCGCCCCCCATCTATATCCGCAGGAGACCTCCATGTCCGTGTTTTCCGGGCTCGGCCTGCTGCTCGAGCCGGCAGAACTGGCCGCACGCCTCGACGCCCCCGAGCTGATCCTGATCGATCTGACCAGTCCTGCCCGCTATGCCGAAGGGCATATCCGCGGCGCTCGCTTCGTTGACCCCAAACGTACGCAACTGGGCCAGCCACCCGCCCCCGGCCTGTTGCCACCAAAGGCGCAGCTGGAGCAGTTGTTCGCCGAGCTTGGCCACAACCCTCACGCGGTGTACGTGGTCTATGACGACGAAGGCGGCGGCTGGGCCGGACGCTTCATCTGGCTGCTCGACGTGATCGGCCACCGCCACTATCACTACCTCAACGGTGGCCTGCATGCCTGGCGGGAAGAAGATCGCCCGCTGGAACAGGATGTACCGCCAGCCTTCAGCGGCACGCTGTCGCTGACACTGGACCCGACACCCACGGCTACCCGCGAATACCTCCAATCACGCCTGGGCGCGGCAGACCTGGCGATATGGGACGCCCGCTCGCCTGCGGAGTACCGGGCCGAGAAAGTGCTCGCCGCGCGTGGCGGTCACATACCTGGCGCAGTCAATTTCGAATGGACCGCCGGCATGGACAACCAGCGTGCGCTGCGCATCCGCAAGGACATGGGCGACATCCTCGCGGCACTGGACATAACCCCGGACAAGGAAGTGATCACCCACTGCCAGACCCACCATCGTTCCGGCTTCACCTACCTGGTCGCCAAGGCGCTGGGCTACCCGCGCCTGAAAGCCTACGCCGGCTCCTGGGGCGAATGGGGCAACCATCCCGAGACCCCGATAGAGGTTCAATCGTGAAAGATCGTCTGTTCATCATCAGCCAGTACCTGCTGCCGCACCATCTGCTCTCGCGCCTGGCCGGCTGCATTGCCGAATGCCGCATTGGCTGGATCAAAGGGCCCTTCATCCGCTGGTTCGCCCGCCGCTTCGACGTCGACATGAGCCAGGCGCTGGTCGAGGACCTGGATGCCTATGAACACTTCAATGCCTTCTTCACCCGCGCACTGAAGGCCGACGCGCGCCCCCTCGATCCCTCGCCCGAAGCAGTACTCTGCCCCGCCGACGGCGCCATCAGCCAGCTCGGCCCGATCCAGAATGGCCGGATATTCCAGGCCAAGGGCCACAGCTTCAGCCTGCTCGAACTGCTCGGCGGCGACGCCGAACGCGCAGCACCTTTCATGGGCGGTGATTTCGCCACCATCTACCTCTCGCCGCGTGACTACCATCGGGTGCATATGCCGCTGGCCGGCACTCTACGCGAGATGGTCTACGTTCCCGGCCGACTGTTCTCGGTCAATCAGACCACCGCGCAGAACGTCCCGGAGTTGTTCGCCCGCAACGAGCGAGTCGTCTGCATCTTCGATACCGAGCGCGGCCCGATGGCCATGGTGCTGGTCGGCGCGATGATAGTGGCGAGCGTGGAGACCGTCTGGGCCGGGCTGGTCACACCACCGCGGCGCGAACTGAAGACCTTCCGCTACGACGAAGCCGCGCGCGCGCCTGTCCATCTGCCAAAAGGCGCCGAGATGGGCCGCTTCAAGCTGGGCTCCACGGTGATCCTGCTGTTCGGCGCAGAGCAGGTTCGCTGGGCGCAGGAGCTGATCGCCACCGGCCCGGTGAGCATGGGTCAGTCGCTCAGCAGCGCCGCGCGACCAGATGAGAACGAAACCGCGCAGGCATGAGCGGGCAATCCCTCTCCAGCAGCCTTGCGCAACTGCTCGGCTGGCGCAGCGATTCAACCAGCCACCTGGAGAAGCTGCTTTCCGCGCTCGGAGCCTTTCTCGGCATAGCGCTGATCTACGCGGTGACCCATTGGCTGCTGCCGCTGGACAGCGCGCTCTGGGTCATCGCATCAATGGGCGCCAGTGCCGTGCTGCTGTTCGCCGTCCCTCATGGACTGCTCTCGCAGCCCTGGGCGGTGCTCGGCGGACACAGTCTCTCTGCGCTGGTCGGTGTGAGCTGCCAGCTGCTTTGGCCCGGGGAGTTCTTCACCCCCGCCCTGGCCGTAGGGCTGGCGATTCTGCTGATGCACTACGCCCGCTGCATCCATCCTCCGGGCGGCGCCACCGCATTGTGCGCCGTGGTCGGCGGACCGGCGATCGAGGCACTGGGTTACGGCTTCGTCCTCAGCCCGGTCCTGCTCAACGTTGGCGTGATCCTGCTGGTTGCCGTGCTGTTCAACAGCCTGTTCCCCTGGCGCCGCTACCCCGCAAGCCTGGCACGCCAACCCGAGCCGCTGCGCAATACCGCAGCACTGGCACCGGAGGACTTCTACCACGCACTGCGCCAGGTCGACTCCTACATCGACATCGCCTTCGACGACCTGCTGGAGATTCTCCAGCTCGCCCAGGAACACGCCCAGACCCAGACACTGCAACCAGCGGACATCCTGCTTGGCGGCTGCTACAGCAACGCACTGCCGGGCAGCCACTGGGGAGTCCGCCAGGTCATCGACGCACCTGGCGGAGCTCGCCCGCGCGATCAGGTGATCTACAAGACCGTGGCCGGAGCGGGCAGCGGCAGTACCGGCGTATGCAAGCGCCACGAACTGGCCAGTTGGGCGAAGCATGCCGTCGCGGCAGAGGCCGACGGTTGGGTGCGCGTAGCGCCCGGCGAATCGGCGGCGCGTGCAGCCGCAGCACAGGGCTGAGCAGAACTCCCGGCACCAGCGGGACTCACAGCTTGCGTAAAGCGCATCCGTACGCCGATGCTGCTAGAGTTCAAAGCACGCCTTCAAGGACAGACCCAACCGCCCGCGCCGCTGGAGCAATCACGCCTGATGGACAAGAAGAGCCCTGACCTGCTGCTGCGAGTTCCGAAACCGGAGAAGCAGCATCTCTCGTTCTGCGACAACAGTCCGCGCGACCTCGCTCGCTGGATTGCCGTCCTGCCCAAGGCCAACATCGGCGAGACGGCAAAGCAGCTCTACCAGGCTCTGGTGGAGCTGAATCAGGTCCAGCTGAGCAATGACACGCGCCTGCAGATGCTCGAACTGCTGCGCCCGGAAACCGACTTTGTCTGCCGCAGCCTGGAAAAGTACTTCACCAATCAGCCGATCGTGCTCGGCGAACGCGCACGCAAGGTCGCCACGCTCTGCCAGGCGCTGCAGAACAATCTGGCAGCCGGCTACAAGCTGGTGGTGGTTGGCGAGGCAGGCAAGGCACGCCCCGCCATCCTCGCTACTGCCCTGCAGCGTGCCACCGTTGCTCTCTATCAGCAGCTCGAAAGAGCCTGCCTGCTCTACTGCCCGGTGCCGGAGAGCCTCTGGTTCGAGCTGCATCAGCTCTACCAGATCGCTCAGGATTTTCGCGTGGCCCAGCAGAGCGTTCCGGCGACCGCGCACGAGAAGCACCAGATTGATGTCCAGCGCACCTATGCAGCCGCCCTGCTGCTCGGCTGCGCGCGAACCAACCAGCTGCGCCAGAGTTCCATCGCGCGCCTGGCCGGCGCACTACCGCAATGGAGCCACATGCTGCGCCTGCAACCGGCGGATGCCGCGACCAGCCTATTCCTGGTGGCGCCGCACCAGGATGGTCCGCCGCGCTACCGCTCGCTGTTCCAGCCGGAAGCACTGACCGGCCTGATCGGCCTGGACACCCACCCTCTGGTCGACGCCATCAGTCACTTCCTGCTGCTACCGGAGGAGCAGAGCAGCCAGGCGCGCCTGCCCGTTCCACAGGGCTTCAGTCACGATCTGCTGCAGCACCTGGTCGCCGCCTGGGGAGATATTTCCGAACGCACCTTCCAGCGCAGCGGCGCGGAAGGCGAGCTGACCCTCTGCATCGGCATGAGTGCACTGCACTTTCAGCTCGCCGGCGGTCTCAGCTTCCACCAGACCCTCAAGCAGGAACGCAAGCCGGGACCTGCGAGCTTTGCCCACGGCGGGCCCAAGGACGTCTGGTCGACTGCCTTCGACGCACAGCCGATCGACTGGGACGAAGGCATGCACCTGAGCGACATCCAGTATCGCAAGCCGGGTGAACAGAACAGCCAGACCGAGCAGGATCCGAATGAGAGTTTTCCCAGCTACCAGGTCGGCATCGTCAACCAGAGCCCCGGGGGCTACTGCCTGAGCTGGCCTGCCGAGGTGCCCGCCCAGTTGCAGGCGGGAGAGCTGATCGGCATCGAGGACCGCGCGCGTCTCGCCTGGGGTGTAGCGCTGGTACGCTGGGTCCGCCAGGTTCGCGGCGGCGGCACGCAGATGGGCATCGAGTTGATCGCGCCGACAGCCCAGCCATGCGGGCTGAAGCTGCTGCGCAAGCAGGAGCAGGACAGCCAGTACCTGCGCGCCCTGCTGCTACCCGCCATACCGGCCATCTCCCGTCCGGCGAGTCTTATTACCGCGCGCCTGCCGTTCCAGCAGGGACACAAGGTGATGATCAATCAGCAGGGTGTCGAGGTTCGTGCGCTGCTGACCCGCAGGCAGTCGAGCACCGGCTGCATCAACCAGTTCGAGTACCACGAACTGGGCGGCATGAGCGACCCACAAGGGACGCCCGTCACAGCCCGGAAAGAGCAATCTGCTGGCGGGGACGAAGACTTTGACTCGCTATGGCACACGCTGTAGATTCCGGCCACCGCCTGTCGCCTTTTAGCCTCCTTTCGGCGCTTTCCCAAGCATTTATGTATGCCAATTGACAAGAAAACCATTCGCCTGCTGATCCTCGAAGACTCACAGAACGAGGCCGAACGGCTGGTCAGCCTTTTCCGCAACTCCGGCCGGGCAACCCGCGTCCATCGCCTGACGTCGAGCGACGACCTGGCCGATGTACTGCAACAACCCTGGGACCTGCTGATCACCGCACCCAGCAGCGAAAATCTCGACCCGACCGAAGCCATTACCGCAATTCGTCGCCAGTCGAAAGACATCCCAGCCATCCAGCTGCTGGCCGACAATGATCCGGACAGCATCACCGAAGCGCTCACCCTTGGCGCCCAGGATGCGCTGCCGCAGGGCGACGACGAGCGCCTGCTGCTGGTCGCCAATCGCGAGCTGAACAACCTGGAAGAGCGCCGCGGTCGCCGCGCTGCCGAAGTGGCGCTGCGCGAAGCAGAGAAACGCTGCCAACTGCTGCTTGACAGCTCGGTCGACGCCATCACCTACGTGCATGACGGCATGCACATCTATGCCAACCGCTCCTACCTGGCGCTGTTTGCCTACGAAGACGCCGACGAGCTCGAAGGCATGCCGATGATCGATCTGATCGACTGCGGCGACCAGGCACGCTTCAAGGACTTCCTGAAGAACTACCAGAACGCCGAGGGCAGCGCCGAGCTGTCCTGCACCGGCGTCACCGCCTCCGGCCAGAGCTTTCCGGCGCGCATGAGCTTCTCGCCCGCCACCTACGACGGCGAGCCCTGCATCCAGGTGGTGATCCGCGCCGAATCCGACAACGCCGAACTGGAAGAACGTCTGCGCGAGATCAGCACTCAGGATCTGGTCACCGGCCTGTTCAACCGCACCCATTTCCTCGAGCTGATGGACCAGGCCGCCGAGCGCGCGGTGAAATCCAGCGAGGCGCACAGCCTGGCCTACCTGCGCATCGACCGCTACGCCAACCTGCAGGCTGAAGTTGGCCTGTCCGGCATCGATCTGCTACTGGCGGATCTGGCCAACCTGTTGCGCAGCCATTTCCCGGCCAATACGCCGATCGCGCGCTTTGGCGACGACGTCTTCGGCGTCCTGCAGCCGGGGCTGACGCCGGAGCAGGCCAGGCCGCAACTCGCGGCGCTACTGAAGAAGGTCGAGGCGCACCTGTTCGACATCAACGGCCGGACACTGCAGACGACCCTGTCGATCGGTGTCGCCGGCCTCAACGAGACGACCGCGCGCGCTCAGGACGTACTGGATCGCGCCCACCGTTGCGCGGACGAGCTGCAGGACGGCAACGCCCTGCGCCTGTACGACCCGGCCGAGGAACTGGCCGCAGCGGCCAACCGCGGCAACGTGGTGGCGATGATCCAGCATGCGCTGGAGAAGAACAGCTTCCGCCTGCTGTTCCAGCCGATCATCAGCCTGCGCGGCGACAGCAACGAGAACTACGAGGTCTTGCTGCGCCTGCTCAATCCGCAAGGCGAGGAAGTGCCAGCTGCCGAATTCATTGCCGCGGCGCAGGAAGCGCGACTGGCCGAGAAGATTGACCGCTGGGTCATCCTCAATGCCGTGAAGCTGCTCGCCGAGCACCGCTCCAAGGGCCACGACACGCGTCTGTTCATCCACCTGTCGGCCAACAGCCTGCAGGACCAGACACTGCTGCCCTGGCTCAGCGTCGCGCTCAAGGCCGCGCGACTGCCGGCCGACGCCCTGACGTTCCAGTTCAACGAACCGGATGCGGTGACCTATCTGAAGCAGGCCAAGGCGCTCACCCAGGGACTTGCCGAGCTGCATTGCAAGGTGGCCCTGAACCAGTTCGGTGGCGCGATCAACCCGTTCAATACCCTCAAGCACCTGCACGTGGACTTCGTGAAGATCGACGGCTCCTACTCCCAGGACCTCGGCAAGCCGGAGAACCAGGAGGCGCTCAAGACGCTT
The DNA here is from genome assembly GCF_003052585.1 of Pseudomonas mangrovi. Taxonomy (GTDB): domain Bacteria; phylum Pseudomonadota; class Gammaproteobacteria; order Pseudomonadales; family Pseudomonadaceae; genus Aquipseudomonas; species Aquipseudomonas mangrovi. The sequence continues at coordinate 238,992 of NZ_QASN01000019.1, forward strand.
CTGGCCAGCCTGCATGCCCAGGCGAAGCTGACCATAGTGCCTTTCGTCGAAAGCGCCAGCGTCCTCGCTACCCTCTGGCAGGCTGGGGTCAACTACATCCAGGGCCACTACCTGCAGGGCCCCAGCCAGTCGATGGACTACGACTTCTCCTCCGGCGAGGAGTGATTCCTGGCGGCAGCCGGGCGATTCCGGCTGCCGACTTGACCCTGATCAGTACCCCTGCGCTGCCATCATCTAGAGTGAGCTGACCCGCCATCGTCAGAGGTCACGCTCATGCCCATGATGAAAGCCGCCGTCTTCGTCGAACCCGGTCGCATCGAACTGCAGGACAAGCCAATCCCCGAGGTCGGCCCGAACGACGCACTGGTGCGTATCACCACCACGACCATCTGCGGCACCGACGTGCACATCCTCAAGGGCGAATACCCGGTCGCCAAGGGCCTGACCATCGGCCACGAGCCGGTCGGCATCATCGAAAAGCTCGGGCGCAACGTGCGCGGCTACCAGGAAGGCCAGCGGGTGATCGCCGGCGCGATCTGCCCGGACTTCTCCTCCTACGCCAGCCAGGACGGCCTGTCCTCCCAGGACGGCGGCTGTAGCTGCCACGGTTACAAACCCATGGGTGGCTGGCGCTTCGGCAACAGCATCGACGGCACCCAGGCCGACTACGTCCTGGTGCCAGACGCCCAGGCCAACCTGGCACCGGTGCCGGACGGTCTCAGCGATGAACAGGTTCTGATGTGCCCGGACATCATGTCCACCGGCTTCGCCGGCGCCGAGGCTGCCAACATCAGGATCGGCGACATAGTGGTGATCTTCGCTCAGGGCCCCATAGGCCTGTGCGCTACGGCCGGGGCAAAGCTGCGCGGAGCCAGCACCATCATCGCGGTGGACGGCGTTGACGCTCGCCTGGATATCGCCCGGAAGATGGGCGCCGACGTCACCCTCAACTATCGCAATGTCGACGTGGTGGACGAGATCCTCAAACTGACCGGCGGCCGCGGCGTGGACGCCTCGATCGAGGCGCTCGGCACCCAGGCCACCTTCGAAAATGCGCTGCGCGTACTCAAGCCCGGCGGCACGCTGTCCAGCCTCGGCGTCTACTCAAGCGACCTGAGCATCCCGCTGGGCGCCTTTCATGCAGGCCTGGGCGACAACAAGATCGTCACCTCGCTGTGCCCAGGCGGCAAGGAGCGCATGCGCCGGCTGTTGAACGTGGTCGCTTCCGGCCGCGTCGACCTGGGCGCATTGGTGACGCACCAATACGAGCTGAGCAACATCACCGACGCCTACGAACTTTTCGCCAACCAGCGCGACGGCGTGCTGAAGGTGGCGATCAAACCCTGACGACAGCGGCACGCACCGGGCCTGCCGCTGGCTCCTGGCTACTCGGTGCCTTCCCGATCGCGAAATCCGAGCAGGTAGAGAATACCGTCCAGGCCCAGAGTGGAAATCGCCTGTTTGGCCGACTGCTTGACCAGCGGCTTGGCGCGGAAGGCAACGCCCAGACCGGCCAGACCAAGCATCGGCAGGTCGTTGGCACCGTCGCCGACGGCGATGGTCTGCTCCAGGCGCAAGCCTTCCTGCTCGGCCAGCTGGCGCAGCAGGTCGGCCTTGCGCTGGGCATCGACGATCGGCTCGACCGCCACGCCAGTGAGCAGGCCGTCCTCGATCTGCAGCTCGTTGGCAAAGACGTAATCGATCCCCAGACGCACCTGCAGCTGCTTGGCGAAGTAGCTGAAGCCGCCGGAAAGAATCGCGGTCTTGTAGCCCAGGCGTTTGAGTTCGGCGAACAGCAGTTCGGCGCCCTCGGTCAGACGCAGCGAGGCGCCGATCTGCTCCAGCGCCGATTCAGGCAGGCCCTTGAGCAGTGCCAGGCGCTCGGTGAAGCTGGCGCGAAAATCGATCTCGCCGCGCATCGCCCGCTCGGTGATGTCTGAGACCCGATCACCGACGCCAGCGGCCTTGGCCAGCTCGTCGATGACCTCCGCCTCGATCAGCGTCGAATCCATGTCGAACACCGCCAGGCGCCGGTTGCGCCGATACACGCTGTCGCGCTGGAAGGCGATATCGACGTTCAGCTCCTGGGCCACGCTGAGAAAGTCCGCGCGCAGGGCTGCCGGATCGGAGGGTTCGCCGCGCACGGAAAACTCGATACAACCCTTGCCCTGATCGGCCGGAGTGTCCAGCGGCATGCGCCCGGACAGGCGGTCGATATGATCAATGTTCAGACCGTATTGCGCGGTGATCGAACTGACCCGCTGCAGCTGCTCGGCGGTGACCTTGCGCGTCAGCAGGGTGACGATGTAGCGGGTCTTGCCCTGCCCGCCGACCCATTGCTGGTAGTCATCTTCGGAAACCGGTGTGAAGCGCACCTGCTGATCGAGCTTGTAGGCGGTGAAGAGCACGTCCTTGAGCACCGAGGACGCCTGCTCGGTATGCGGGATCTCGACCAGGATGCCGAACGAGAGGGTGTCATGGATCACCGCCTGGCCGATGTCGAGGATGTTCACCCCACCCTGCGCGAGCACGCCGGTGATCGCGGCGGTCAGACCCGGACGATCTTCGCCGGTGATGTTGATCAGGACGATTTCGCGCAAGGCGCGCCCTCCAGAGCAGTGGAAAAATGGCGGCCATTCTAACCGCATTCGACAACGTCCGGGCACGGGCGGCGCTTTGCCGCTACCGGGGCGCTGGGTATACTGCGCGCCAATTCATTCCACAAGAGCCGCGCGCGTGAACCGGCCCGACCCCGTCAAGAACGACAACTTCTTCCTGCAGCTCTTCAATGCCTTGCGCCGCCGCAGAGTCTCTCTCGCGCTACGAATCGCCTGCCACAGCCTGCTGCTGGTCGCCCTCGCGCTGATCATCTATGCCTGGGTCATCGGCATGCAGTTCAAGCACGCCATGCAGCAGCAGGCGGACGCCATCGGCGAGAGCCTGATCATCCAGACCAGCGCCTCCGCCAGCGAGCTGCTGGTGGCGAACGACATCCTCAGCCTCAACGTGCTGCTAGCCAATCTGGTACGCAACCCTCTGGTTACCCACGCCGCGATCTACAGCGTGGGCGGTGACAGTCGCGTGCTGGCCGAAGCGGGTGCACGCCCTACCCAGTCCGTACTGGGCGAAGCCAATGGCCTGTACTCCACCGACATCACCTTCCAGGAAGTGATCGCCGGGCACCTGCGCCTGACGCTGAACATGCGCCAGTTCCAGCAGCCGATGACCATCAGCCTGCAGAGCATGGGCATCCTCAGCCTGATCCTGCTGGCCCTGACCCTGGCCCTGAGCATGCGCCTCGGCCGCCAGCTGGCCACACCGCTGATGCAACTGCGGCTCTGGCTACGCGACCCCGATGACCCGGCACCCGGCTCCGGCCGCCAGGACGAGATCGGCGACCTTGCCCGACAGCTGCAGAGCCGTCTGGTCGTCGAGCGGCCACGCCCTGCCCGAGCGGCGGAGGAACCAGAGCTGAAACCGGACTTTGCCGATGACTACGACGAGTCAACGGATGCGGATGCAGACGACGAGGTGCCGCTGCTCGACGACGAGCCCGACTTCGATGAGGACGACGCGTTCGCCGACGTCGAGCAAAGCCCCCCCGGGCTCGTCGAACCGGAACCGCAACCGGAAACCGGTGAAACGGCGATACTCGCCGTTCAGCTGGGCGCCCAGGAGCAACTGCGCAGACTGCCGCGCACGCGTCTGATGGAGCTGCTGCAGAGCTACCGCGACTGCCTCGAGCAGGCCGCCAATCTCTATCAGGCAGAACTGCACACGCTCAAGGACGGCAGCAGCCTGGTGCTGTTCCACAGCCGGGACAGCGGCGAGGACTACCTGACCCACGCAATCTGCTGCGGCGAACTGATGCGCGCCCTTGGCCATGCCCTGCAGATCGAAGTCGCCGACAGCGGTATCACCCTGCAGCTGCAACTCGGACTCACCCGCGGCGAAGACATGCTTGAGCTTGGTCAGGGTGACCTGTTGCTGCACGACAAGGTTCAGGATGCCCTGGCGCTGTCCCAGCACAGCCGCAACCTGTTGCTGGTCGAACGCGCCGTGGCGCAGGACCCGCTGGTCCTTCAGCGCGCCCGCGTGCGTGGCATCGCGAGCCCGGAGGGCGCCAGCTGCATCGAGCGCCTGCTCGACCCCTATCCGTCGCTATTGGAGCGCCAGCTGGCGCGCATGCAGGAACGCACCGGCAGCGACAGCCCGCACCGCGAGCCGCCGGCTCAGCCGTGACCACCCTCATCACCCATCCGCTGCCGGCCCTGGCTCTGGGGCTGGCGCTGGGCAGCAACCTCATCCCGCCGCGCCTGCTGCTCGCAGGTGTGCTGTTCGCCTGCCTGCCGGACGCCGACATGCTCGCCTTCAAGCTGGGCGTTGCCTACGCCGACGCCTTCGGCCACCGCGGCTTCAGCCACTCCCTATTGTTCGCCGGATTCTGCGGCCTCGCCGGCGCCTTGAGCTGCCGGCTGTTTCGCTGCGGCCCGCTCAAGGCCGGCCTCTGGATCCTGCTGGCGACGCTCTCGCACAGCCTGCTCGATGCCCTCACCGATGGCGGTCTGGGTGTCGCCTGGCTGTGGCCGCTGAGTCAGGAGCGCCACTTCCTGCCATGGCGGCCGATAGAGGTGTCGCCCTTCCTGAACGGTTTCATCGTGGAGGGTCGCCTGAGCCCGCGCGCCTGGCAGGTATTGAGCTCGGAAGCACGCTGGATCTGGGCGCCCTGCCTGGGCCTGACCCTGACCGGCATGCTGTTGCGCACTAGCTGGGCCTGGCTGCGCAGAACGCGCACCGAGCCGGCCTGAGAAGCCGCCAGCCCAGCCAACGGCTAGGCCGAGCGGCCCGCGCACGCTCGGGAGGCGTCGTGTCAGACGTGTCTAGAAACGGAAAACCTCGACGTCGGTACGAATTGGCACCGGCATCAGCGGACCGCGCTCGGTGGCACCAGGCGGCTTCGGCGGAGCCGGCTTGGGCGCAGGTTCCGCGACCTTGACCGGCTGCTCGGTGATCGGCCGGATCTCGTCCACCAGCTGGGACACCAACCGCTGCATCAGCTGGCTCTGCGCACGCACCTGATCCGCCGGGCTGCCCTGATGCTCCTCGACCAGTCGTACCACCCGACTGCTCTGCAGCTGACCATCACGATCCTGCAGTCGCCAGCGCGCCTCCAGCACCGCCGGTTGCGTCGGGCCCGAATCGAGGCGGGTGATCTCCAGCCCCACCTGCACATCCGGTTTGAAGCCTGCCGGCAACGGCTCGGAGACCAGCTTGCGGGTGTTCAGGCGCCAGGCCAGCTGGGCCAGCACCTGCTCGGACAACTCCACCGACAAAGGTCCCGCCCAGCGGGCGTCGCGCGCGGCTACCAGCGAGCCATCGGCCTGGCGCTGCAACAGTGCTTCACCGCGCAGATACTCCGCCACTCCGAGGGCATTCAACTGTACCGCCAGCTCGCCACTCTGCTCGGGCACGGCAGCGGCCTCGCCGGCATCGAGCCGATACAGCGACACCGGTTGCTGGATCAGCGCGCAACCGGTTTGCAGCAGCGAGAGGGTTGCCAGGAGAAGGGGTAAGCGCAGCACTTTCATCGATTGAGAATCATCCGCTCGGTCCGTGATATCAGCTTGATATCGCACACAGAAGGCCGTCCGGCCGGGGCGGCGTATCATCCGCCAAAGTGCGGCCAGACTCCATACTGGCGTGCCGATAGCGCACCTCAGGCGCCGGACGGCTCGACCAGCAGACCGTCGACGCGCTGGAAGCCACGCGGCAGCTTGTTGCCACGTCGGCCGCGCTCGCCCTTGTAGTGCTCCAGATCATCCGCCTTGAGCGAGAGCGTGCGCTTGCCCGCCTGCAGCACCAGGGTACTGCCCGCCGGCAGCACCGCCAGGTCGGTCAGGTATTCCTCGCGACTGGCGACACGCTCGCCCGGGATGCCGATGATCTTGTTGCCCTTGCCCTTGGCCAGCTGCGGCAGATCGGCGACCTTGAACACCAGCAGACGTCCTTCGGTGGTCACCGCCGCCAGCCAGTCGTTCTCGACGCTGCTCACCGGCCGCGGCATCACCACCCGCGCGCCTCCCGGTAGCGACAGAAGCGCCTTGCCGGCCTTGTTCTTGGCCTGCAGATCCTCGCCCTTCACCACGAAACCGTAGCCGGCGTCCGATGCGATCACGTACAGGGCACTGTCTTCGGGCAGCATCACGCACTCGAAACTGGCGCCCGGCGGCGGCGTCAGACGCCCGCTCAGCGGCTCGCCCTGGCCGCGTGCCGAAGGCAGCGAATGGGCTGCCAGCGAATAGCTGCGCCCGGTTGAGTCGATGAATACCGCAAACTGGTTGGAGCGCCCTGCCGCCGCCGTCTTGAAGGCGTCGCCAGCCTTGTAGGAGAGGCCGGCAGCGTCGATGTCGTGACCCTTGGCGCAGCGCACCCAGCCCTTCTCCGACAGCACCACGGTGACCGGCTCGGTCGGCAACAGCTCGGTCTCGCTGAGGGCGCGAGCTTCAGCGCGGGCGACGATCGGCGAGCGCCGCGCGTCGCCGTACTTCTCCGCATCGGCGAGGATTTCCTGGCGCACCAGCTTCTTCAGCTTGGCTTCGCTGCCGAGCAGGCTCTGCAGCTTGTCACGCTCCTTGGCCAGCGCCTCCTGCTCGCCACGGATCTGCATCTCTTCCAGCCGCGCCAACTGGCGCAGGCGAGTTTCGAGGATGTATTCGGCCTGCACATCGGTGAGACCGAAGCGCTGCATCAGCACCGGCTTGGGCTGATCCTCGGTACGGATGATGTGGATCACCTCGTCGAGATTGAGGAAGGCGATCAGGCGGCCTTCCAGCAGATGCAGGCGGTGCTCGACCTTGTCCAGGCGGAACTGCAGGCGACGGCGCACGGTGCCGACGCGATACAACAACCACTCGCTGAGCAGGGTGCGCAGGTCCTTGACCGCCGGTTTGCCATCCAGACCGATGACATTGGTGTTGACCCGGTAGCTCGACTCCAGATCGGTGGTGGCGAACAGGTGGGTCATCAGCTCGTCGGCGTCGACGCGGTTGGAGCGCGGAATGATGACGATGCGGCAGGGATTCTCGTGGTCCGACTCGTCACGCAGGTCGGCAACCATCGGCAGCTTCTTGGCCTGCATCTGTGCGGCGATCTGTTCCAGCACCTTGGCCCCGGAGACCTGGTGCGGCAGCGCGGTAACGACGATGTCGCCATCCTCGACCCGATACACGGCGCGCATGCGCACCGAGCCCCGGCCGGTCTGGTAGATCTTCAGCAGGTCGGCACGCGGGGTGATGACTTCCGCCTCGGTGGGAAAGTCCGGCCCCTGGACGTGCTCGCAGAGCTGCTCGACCGTGGCATTCGGCTCATCCAGCAGGCGCACGCAGGCACTGGCGACTTCGCGCAGGTTGTGCGGCGGTACGTCGGTGGCCATGCCCACGGCAATGCCGGTGGTACCGTTGAGCAACAGGTTGGGCAGGCGCGCCGGCAGGGTCGCCGGCTCGTCCATGGTGCCGTCGAAGTTCGGCACCCAGTCGACGGTGCCCTGGCCCAGTTCCGACAGCAGCACCTCGGAGTAACGCGACAGCCGCGCCTCGGTATAGCGCATCGCGGCGAAGGACTTGGGATCGTCCGGCGCCCCCCAGTTGCCCTGACCGTCGACCAGCGTATAGCGGTAGCTGAACGGCTGCGCCATCAGCACCATCGCCTCGTAGCAGGCGCTGTCGCCATGCGGGTGGAACTTGCCGAGCACGTCACCGACGGTACGCGCCGACTTCTTGTGCTTGGAGTCGGCGTCCAGGCCCAGTTCGCTCATCGCGTAGATGATGCGCCGCTGCACCGGTTTGAGGCCGTCGCCGATATGCGGCAGCGCGCGATCCATGATCACGTACATGGAGTAGTTCAGGTACGCCTGCTCGGTGAAGTCGGCGAGGGACCGCCGTTCGACGCCTTCCAGGCTCAGGTCGAGTGAATCGCTCATCTGCGGCCTCAATGGTCCGTGTAGTGGCGCAGCACCAGAGTGCCGTCGCGCTGGGTAAATTCGAGTTGTTTGAGCGCGCTCATGCCGAGCAGCACTTCGTCGCCGTCCATGCCCGGCGCGATCACCGCGCGCACGTCACGCAGCTGGATGTCACCCAGGGTCAGGCTGTCGAGACGGGAACGGTAACCGGTGACAACGCCGTTCGCGGTGCTCAGCTGCAATGCCACCCCGCGCCGCATGCCGAGCTGAGAGGCCAGCCGCTCGGGTACCGCGACATCGGTGGCGCCGGTGTCGAGCAGGAACAGCACCTCCTGGCCGTTGATGCCGCCATTGGCGAGGAAATGCCCCTGGCCGTTGCGCAGCAGCCGTACTTCGACGTAATTGCTGCCCTGGGAAGAGGCCGGTCGCGCGTTCGGGTTGCGCTGGGACTTTTCCCACATGCCGAACAGCTGGGTCGCCAGCACCAGACCGGCGATCCAGGCCAGAATCATCATCCCCTTGCCGACGCCGCGGCCCTGCTGCTGCTCGCTCACTGCTGCAGCCAGCCCTTGGCCGGTGCCGCCAGACGCCAGACAACCGGGCGCAGCTCGCCATCGGCGCGTCTGCGCTCGTTGTTGTCGACGCCCAGCCAGGCGCCCTGCTCATCCACCTCCAGTGCTTCGACCAGGCCATACGGCGAGTCGTAGCGTCGAGAGTCGGCCAGCGCCACTTCGCTGAACGACCAGCAACGCTCCACCGCCGCGGTAGCCGGATGCCGCCGACAGATGCGATGGGCCAGGCGTTCGAGCACGAACAGCTTGTCGCCGTGAAATGCCAGAGCGGAAAAGTCTTTCGCCCGGGCGCGGTTGCCCAGTGCTGGCGGGGGCAGCTCATCACCGCCCTCGGCCATCAGCACGCAACCACCGCGACAGGCCCAGCTGCCGCGCCGGTTATGCACGACCAGCAGGCCCCGTCGCTGGCGTTCGGCCGCCAGCCACAGTCGCTCGCCAGCCGGGTCCACGGTGATACCTTCGAACATCGCATTGGCCTGCAACAGCATGCCGCTCGCCCGCGCCTGGCGAACCACGCCTGCAGGCAACGGCAACCACTGCGGCGTACCGGCGGGCGGCACGCGCAAAACAGCGACCTTCGACTCGCTGACCAGATAGCGGTTACCCATCGCATCGCAACTGATGCCCTCGAAGTCCAACTCGCCGCCACGCAGCATGCCGGCCAGGCCGTTACGCACGCGCATACCCCAGGGCAGACCGCTGAGCGGCGCGGGAGGGGCCGCCAGCGGCTCGACTTCCGCCTGCCAGACGCCCTCCACGGCAACATCGAATCGATAGATGCGGTCATCGTCACGGTCGGAAACCGCCAGCAGCGCGTCGCCGCACCAGGCCAGCCCGGACAGGTTGCCGCCGCGCATGCCTTCCACCGGGTGCTCGGCCAGCAGCGTCAGCTGCGCAGGCTCACTGGCCGCGGCCAGGCCGCTCAGCGCCAGCAGCACGCCGGCCAGCAGCGGTCGCAGGGCCACGGACATCAGAGCAGCACCTCGGCGAGGTTGCCCTTGGACTCGAGCCAGGCCTTGCGATCACCGGCGCGCTTCTTCGCCAGCAGCATGTCCATCATCTCGCGAGTGTTCTCGTAGTCATCCAGGGTCAGCTGCACCAGACGCCGGGTATTGGGGTCCATGGTGGTCTCGCGCAATTGCAGCGGATTCATCTCGCCCAGGCCCTTGAAACGGGTGACCTGCGGCTTGCCGCGCTTCTTCTCCGCGGTCAGACGCTCGAGGATGCCGTCACGCTCGGCCTCGTCGAGGGCGTAGGAAACGTCCTTGCCCAGGTCGATGCGGTACAGCGGCGGCATCGCCACATAGACATGCCCGGCATCCACCAGCGGGCGGAAGTGCCGCACGAACAGTGCGCACAGCAGCGTGGCGATGTGCAGGCCGTCGGAGTCGGCGTCAGCCAGGATGCAGATCTTGCCGTAGCGCAGCTGGGACAGATCGGCGGCGCCGGGGTCGACGCCGATGGCCACGGCGATGTCGTGCACCTCCTGGCTGGCAAGCACCTCGCCGCCATCGACCTCCCAGGTGTTCAGGATCTTGCCGCGCAGCGGCATGATCGCCTGGAATTCCTTGTCGCGCGCCTGCTTGGCGCTGCCACCGGCGGAGTCGCCCTCGACCAGGAACAGCTCCGAGCGCATCGGGTCCTGGCCCGCGCAGTCAGCCAGCTTGCCGGGCAGCGCCGGCCCCTGGGTAATCCTCTTGCGCTCGACCTTCTTGCCCGCCTTGAGGCGGCGGCCGGCATTGCTGATCGCCAGCTCCGCCAGCTGCAGGCCAAGCTCGGAGTGCTCGTTGAGCCAGAGGCTGAAGGCATCCTTGACCACCCCGGAAACAAACGCCGCCGCCTCACGCGAGGACAATCTTTCCTTGGTCTGGCCGGAGAACTGAGCCTCCTGCATCTTCATCGACAGGACGAAGGCGATGCGCTCCCAGATGTCTTCGGGGGCCAGCTTGACGCCGCGCGGCAGCAGATTGCGGAACTCGCAGAATTCGCGCATCGCATCCAGCAGGCCCTGGCGCAGGCCGTTGACATGGGTACCGCCCTGCGCGGTAGGAATCAGGTTGACGTAGCTTTCCTGGATCGCCTCGCCGCCTTCCGGCAGCCACAGCAGCGCCCAGTCGACCGCCTCCTTGTTGCCGGCAAGGCTGCCGGTGAAGGGCGTTTCCGGCAGCCTTGCGAACTCCACGACCGAGTCGGCCAGGTAGGAGCGCAGACCATCCTCGAAGAACCAGCGAGTGGTTTCGCCGTTGCTCTTGTCGCTGAAAGTGACTTCCAGCCCCGGACAGAGCACCGCCTTGGCCTTGAGCACGTGCTTGAGCCGGCTGATGGAAAACCGGGGCGAATCGAAATACTTGGCGTCCGGCCAGAAGCGCACGCTGGTGCCGGTGTTGCGCTTGCCGACAGTGCCGACCACTTCCAGATCGCTGGCCTTGAAGCCGTCGGCGAAGGTCATGCGGTATTCATTGCCGTCGCGCTTGACGCGCACCTCGACCTGGGTCGACAGCGCGTTCACCACGGAGATGCCGACGCCGTGCAGACCACCGGAGAACTGGTAGTTCTTGTTGGAGAACTTGCCGCCCGCGTGCAGCTTGGTGAGGATCAGCTCGACCCCGGGGATGCCCTCCTCCGGGTGAATGTCCACCGGCATGCCACGACCGTCGTCGAGCACTTCCAGGGAGTTGTCCTCGTGCAGGATCACCTGGATCGAACGGGCATGGCCTGCCAGCGCCTCGTCGACGCTGTTGTCGATGACTTCCTGAGCCAGGTGGTTGGGACGGGTGGTGTCGGTGTACATCCCCGGGCGCTTGCGCACCGGGTCCAGACCGGAGAGGACTTCGATGGCGTCTGCGTTATAGGCGGTCATGGATTCTCGTTTCGGTCAGTTCAGGGTGGAAAAATCGAAATCTTGCCAGCATCGCGGATCGATCCCGGCGAACAGCAGCAGCGCCGGCAGTCGCTCGACGAAGCCCTGGAAGCCATGGTCGCCGCCGGCCTGGATGCGCAGCGCGCAGTTTCGGTAAAAAGCTTCGGCCTGGCGATAGTCGAGGGTCTCGTCGCCGGTCTGCAACCATACCTGATAGCGCGAGACTGAGTCTGGCGGGGCCACCTGCATCTGCTCGAGTGCTGCCAGGTGATCCGCGGTCAGCTGCCAGCGCTCGCCGCTGTGAAAGTTGTGCTGCTCACCCAGACGCCCTTCGAAGAGGCGCCATGGACGAACTGCCGGATTGATCAGCAGCGCCCGCAGCCCATGGCGTTCCGCCAGAACGGTCGCATAGTAGCCGCCCAGGGAGCTGCCGACCAGAAGGGGACGGCCCAGCTGGGCCACCTCCAGCTCGAGCTGCTGCAGGGCTTCTCGCGGGTGGTTGTCCAGCGCTGGCACGCGCAGCGCATCAGCCAGTCCGAGGGCATCCATCAGGCTGCCGAGCTGCCGCGCCTTGGTCGAGGCGGGCGAGCTGTTGAAGCCATGGATATAGAGGATGGAAGTGCTCATGGACGAAACGGCGCCTGGGCGGACACCAGCGCAACCCGGGGGCGGGTGCCCGCATGCCGATGCTTGCGGCTGAAAGCCGGCAGCCTCAGTACCCCTTGACGGTGTAGTCGATGACGAACTCGATACCGGTCACCCGTGATACACCGGTCTCCAGGCGACCGTCCGGATACAGCTGCAGCCAGCGATAGCCGGGCGACTCGTTGCCGACCTTGAATTCCTCGCTACCCGGCGCGAACTGCACACAGGTCGAGGGCGAGGCGAGCAGACGCACACCCTTGCGCATCTGGTCGTACTCCTGGTGAACATGCCCCCAGAGCAGCGCCTTGACCTGGGTGTAGCGATCCAGCACCGAGAACAGCGCGTCGGGATTGCGCAGGCCGATCGGCTCCATCCAGCGGCAGCCGACCGACACCGGATGATGATGGAAGCAGACCAGGTGATGGCGCTCGGGGGCCTCGCTCAGGGAATGCTCCAGCAGGCGCAGCTGATCGGCTGCCAGGTAGCCGGGCACCGCACCCGGGATGGACGAGTCGAGCAGCAGGATGCGCCAGTTGCCGACATCCAGAATCGGCTCGAGCAGATCGCGACCGTCACTGACGCCGCGCATGGCCGGCAGATCATCGTGGTTGCCGGCAAACCAGCGCGCCGGTGCCGCGATGCTCTCGGTCATGTCGAGGAAGCGTTCGTAGGAGTTGAAGCTGCCATCCTGGGAAATGTCGCCGGTGGCCAGCACCAGATCGACTTTCGGCTGCTCCTCGATAACCCGACTGATCACCTGACGCAGACTGTCGGTGGTATCCATGCCCAGCAGCTTACCGTCCACCTCGGCGAACAGATGACTGTCGGACAACTGCACCAGCAACAGCGGTGAATCGACAACTGGGGGGGATGAGCTCGGCAAGGGCCGTCTCCTCAGGCGAAAACGTCTGGAATTATGTGTGCCCAGCCTGCAAGCGTAAAGCCGCGAACTAGACGCCGGTCACAGATGTGCTCGGCAAGCTGGCAGGATCTGACGATTGTCCTCGACAACCGGCGGATGCAACCGAACCGAAGCGGATCTCAGCGAACCGACACCAGTTCGTGGCCGCACGCCAGGCAATGGTTCAACCACTCGCCGAGAAACAGGTTGAGCTGGGTCTTCTCGTCGGGGTGGTGCATCGCCTGGTTCGGATAGGGATAGCGGCCGAGCAGCATTCGCGCTTTCTCCGCCTCGATCACCTCGGCCATGCGCGCGTCATGGTAGGCACGCACATGCAGTGTCGGCATCGGCAGCCACGGAAACTCGCTCTCCTGGCGCACCTGCAGGGTGGTGGTATAGGGGCAGCACTCAAGCACTTCCAGCGACAGCACCCCCAGCAGCTGCTCACCCTGGCTCAATGCGACCCGGCGCTCGCGCTGCTCGCCGCGCATGTCCGGCAGCAGGCGCATCAGCCGCGCATAGTTGGCCTCGCAAGCACTCTGCAGCTCGATCAGATCGACGCGGTAGCGCTCGCGCAGCAGGTTCACTTCCACATGCCCCGCACTTCGTCGCGGTTCAGCGCCAGCCACTGCAGGGCGATGATGCTGGCGGCATTGTTGATCCGGCCGTCGCGCACCGCCTGCATCGCGTCGGCAAAGCTCATGACATGCACCTTGATGTCCTCGCCCTCCTCGGGCAGACCATGCACACCACCGGCACCCTCGCTGTCGCAGCGCCCGATGTACAGGTGCACCAGCTCGTCACTGCCGCCGGGCGATGGGAAGTAGCGCGACACCGGCCAGAGCGGTCCGAGAACCAGATCAGCCTCCTCCTGTGCCTCGCGGTGAGCGACCTCCTCCGGCTCCTCGTCCTTGTCGATGAGCCCGGCGACCAGCTCGAGCAGCCAGGGGTTCTCTGCCTTGTCCATGGCGCCGACACGAAACTGCTCGATCAGCACCACGGCATCGCGCTGCGGATCGTAGGGCAGTACGCAGACTGCGTCGTGGCGCACGAACAGCTCGCGCCGGATCACCGGCCCCATGCCACCAGCGAACTGGCGGTGGCGCAGGTGCACCCGGTCGAGCTTGTAGAAGCCGCGAAAGCAGGCTTCGCGCTCGACCACTTCGAAATCACGCTGCATGAACATTCCCCACATCAGGCCCGCAACACGGGCGACGAAAAAGGCGCGGCGACCGCGCCCCGATCAGACCTTGTGATAGAGCTGTGCGCCCTGAGCCTTGAATTCCTCGGCCTTAGTCCGCATGCCCTCTTCCATCTCGAGATCGACCGCTTCTATACGCTGCTCTTTAGCATATTCGCGCACTTCCTGCGTGATCTTCATCGAGCAGAACTTCGGCCCGCACATCGAGCAGAAGTGCGCCACCTTCGCCGAATCCTTGGGCAGGGTCTCGTCGTGATAGCTGCGCGCGGTGTCCGGATCCAGGCCCAGGTTGAACTGGTCTTCCCAGCGGAACTCGAAGCGGGCTTTTGACAGCGCATTGTCACGAATCTGCGCGCCGGGATGGCCCTTGGCAAGGTCCGCCGCGTGGGCGGCAATCTTGTAGGTGATGATGCCGGTCTTGACGTCATCCTTGTTCGGCAGACCCAGGTGCTCCTTGGGCGTGACGTAGCAGAGCATGGCGCAGCCGAACCAGCCGATCATCGCCGCACCGATGCCGCTGGTGATGTGGTCGTAACCGGGTGCGATGTCGGTGGTCAGCGGGCCGAGGGTGTAGAAGGGCGCCTCGTCGCAGCACTCCAGCTGTTTGTCCATGTTCTCCTTGATCAGTTGCATCGGCACGTGGCCGGGGCCCTCGATCATGGTCTGCACGTCGTGTTTCCAGGCCAGCTTGGTCAGCTCGCCGAGGGTTTCCAGCTCGCCGAACTGCGCTTCATCGTTGGCATCGGCAATCGAGCCCGGACGCAGGCCGTCGCCCAGCGAGAACGACACGTCGTAGGCCTTCATGATTTCGCAGATGTCTTCGAAGCGGGTGTAGAGGAAGTTCTCCTTGTGGTGCGCCAGGCACCACTTGGCCATGATCGAACCACCCCGCGAAACGATGCCGGTGACCCGCTTGGCAGTCAGCGGCACGTAGCGCAGCAGGACGCCGGCATGGATGGTGAAGTAGTCCACGCCCTGCTCGGCCTGCTCGATCAGGGTGTCGCGGAACAGCTCCCAGGTAAGGTCCTCGGCGACGCCGCCGACCTTCTCCAGTGCCTGATAGATCGGCACCGTACCGATCGGCACCGGCGAGTTGCGGATGATCCACTCGCGGGTTTCATGGATGTGCTTGCCGGTGGACAGGTCCATCACCGTGTCCGAGCCCCAGCGGATGCCCCAGGTCAGCTTGGCCACTTCTTCCTCGATCGAAGAGCCCAGCGCCGAGTTGCCGATATTGCCGTTGATCTTCACCAGGAAGTTGCGACCGATGATCATCGGCTCGAGTTCGGTGTGGTTGATGTTGGCCGGAATGATCGCCCTGCCACGGGCGATTTCCTCGCGCACGAACTCGGCGGTGATCTCCTTCGGGATGCTCGCACCGAAGCTGTGACCGGCGTGCTGCTCCTTGAGCAGCCCAGCCTCGCGGGCCTCGGCCAGCTTCATGTTCTCGCGGATGGCAACGAACTCCATCTCCGGGGTGATGATGCCCTTGCGCGCGTAGTGCATCTGGCTGACGTTGGCGCCAGCCTTGGCCCGGCGCGGGTTGCGCACGTGGGCAAAGCGCATGGCGGTCAGCTCGGCGTCGTCGAGACGACGCTGGCCGAATTCGGAGGACAGCCCCGGCAGCTTCTCGGTATCACCGCGATCATCGATCCAGGCGCTGCGGATATCCGCCAACCCCTTGCGTACGTCGATCTGCACAGTAGGGTCGGTATAGGGGCCGGAGGTATCGTAGACGGTGACCGGCGCATTGATCTCGCCACCAAAGTCCGTGGGTGTCACATCCAGGCTGATTTCGCGCATCGGCACGCGAATGTCGGGCCGCGAGCCCTGCACATAGACCTTCTGCGAGCGAGGAAAGGGTTTTACGGACTGCTCGTCGACCTGGGCGCTTTCGCTCAGGTTGCGGTTCGATTGCACGCTCATTGGCTGGCTCCTGGAATGAATGTCGGAGCGAACCTGCAGCGGAAGAGGCCCACGAAGCCACAAAGGGCCCGCGGAATACGGCGAGGACATCTTGTTCCCTACGCAGGTCTCAACCCGATCAGGTTCAACGGGATCCGGCAACGACCGATCTCAGCCCACGACCTGGGCACCCCGACAAGAACCCGGGCAGTCTATCCGCCTGCCACCGCAACACCAAGCACGGCGGTCGTACTGCTGCCGGCGCAACACTCGCAGACGACATTGTTGCGCTGAGGCAACATAGCTTGTTGCAAAGCGTCGCCGCCTCGCTTGCAGCACGCTTGACCCCCCGCCGGGCGGCGCTTAGCCTTGCCCTCTTCTCTCCTATTCCCAGGACTGCCCCATGCTGCGCCAACTCTCGCTGGCACTCGCCGTGGCCGCTGCCATATCCGGCCCGGCCCTGGCTGCGGAAATGCCGCTCGCGACCCGCTCCGACCTGGTCACCGTCTATCAGGAAGCCGCGCTGAACAACGCCGACCTGGCCGCCGCCCGCGCCGACTTCCAGGCCCGCCGTGAAGTGGTGCCGCAAGCCCGTGCCGGCCTGCTGCCGAACCTCTCCGCCGCTGCCGGCGTCAGCGATACGCGCAGCAAGGTCGACACCTCCGCCGGCAACTTCACCACCTCGCGCAGCGGCCTGGTCTATCAGGCCAGCCTGAGCCAGCCGCTGTTCCGCGCCGACCGCTGGTACCAGCTGCAGGCCGCCGAAGCCGTCAGTGAACAGGCTGCCCTGGAATTTTCCGCCGCCGAGCAGAACCTGATTCTGCGCAGCGCCGAAGCCTACTTCGCCGTGCTGCGTGCCCAGGACAACCTGGCGGCCACCAAGGCCGAGGAAGCCGCCTTCAAGCGGCAGATGGATCAGGCCAACGAGCGCTTCGATGTCGGCCTTTCCGACAAGACCGACGTGCTCGAAGCCCAGGCCGGCTTCGATACCGCCCGCGCCAACCGCATCACCGCGCAACGCCTGGTGGAGGAAGCCTTCCAGGCGCTGACCACCCTGACCAACCGCGATCACGGCGCCCTCGAAGGGATCAAGCACACCCTGCCGATCCTGCCGCCGACGCCGAACGACGCCACGGCCTGGGTCGACACCGCCGCCCAGCAGAACCTCAACCTGCTCGCCAGCGAGTACGCCGTCGCCGCCGCCGAAGAAACCCTGCGCCAGCGCAAGGCCGGCCACGCGCCGACCCTGGATGCGGTCGCCCAGTACCAGCGCGGCGACAACGACAGCCTCGGCTTCAACAACAACGCAGCCAGCAACGTGCGCTATCGCAGCGATGCGGAGCAGACCAGCATCGGCCTGCAGCTGAACATCCCGCTGTACAGCGGCGGCCTGACCAGCTCGCAGGTACGCGAGTCGTACCAGCGCCTGAACCAGACCGAGCAGCAGCGCGAAGGCCTGCGCCGCCAGGTGGTGGAGAACACCCGCAACCTGCACCGCGCGGTGAATACCGACGTGGAAACCGTACAGGCGCGCAAACAGTCGATCATCTCCAACCAGAGTGCCCTGGAAGCCACCGAAATCGGCTATCAGGTCGGCACCCGCAACATCGTCGACGTGCTCGATGCCCAGCGCCAGCTGTACAGCTCGGTGCGCAACTACAACGACGCGCGCTACGGCTACATCATCAACAATCTGCGCCTCAAGCAGGCCGCCGGTACCCTGGCGCCGAGCGATCTCGAAGCACTGGCCGAGCACCTGAAGGCGGACTACGACCCGGACCGCGACTTCCTGCCGCCGGATCTGGCCCGCAGCGCCGAAGAAGAACGTCGCAACCGCCAGATGTACTGAGCATACCGGGGCCTGAGCGCCCCGGTTCCGCTGCAACTTTCGCCGCTTACTCGCATCAGGCTCCGCCATGTCTCTTCCTGACCTGTTGCTGCTCGGCTTTGCCGGGCTGGCAGCCGGTGCCATGAACGCCCTGGCCGGCGGCGGCACCTTCTTCTCCTTTCCCGCCCTGCTCGCGGCCGGCCTACCGCCGGTCACCGCCAACGCCACCAACGCCGTCGCCCTCTGGCCCGCCAGCATCAGTGCAGCCTGGGCCGCACGCGGCAGCCTGCGACCGCTCGGCCGTTACCTGCTGCCGCTGCTGCTGGCCGGGCTGTTCGGCGGGCTCTGCGGCGGGGTGCTGCTACTGGTCGGCGGCGATGCCGTGTTCCGCCCGCTGATTCCCTGGCTGCTGCTGCTCGCCACCCTGCTGTTCGCCGCCAGCCCCTGGCTCGGCCGGCTTCTCGCTGCGCGGCGCGCCAGTGCCAGCGAAGTGCCGCCGCACTCGCCTACCTCGCTTGGTGCCCACACGCTGGTATCGATCTATGGCGGCTACTTCGGTGCCGGCATGGGCATCCTGCAACTGGCCGCCTATTCCATCGAGGGCCACGCGCTGGCCCGCGCCAACGCACTGAAGAACCTGATCTCGGCGGTCATTTACAGCGTGGCCAGCCTGACCTTCATCGTCGCCGGTCGGGTCAGCTGGTCAGAGCTGCTGATTCTGCTGGTAGGCGCCACGCTGGGCGGCTACCTCGGCGGCGCGCTTGGCGAACGACTGCCACCGCGACTGCTGCGCGCGATGGTGGTGCTGATCGGCAGCGGCATGACCCTCTACTACTTCCATGCCACCTACTTCGCCTGACGCCGACGCGATTTGCCCGGTCAGGGGGGCTCTGCTAAGGTCGCGCCGGTTTACCGACCGCACCGAGAGCACCATGGCCCGCAAGAAAGCCTCCCCCGATTTCGAACAGTCACTCGCCGAACTGCAGACGCTGGTCGAGCGCCTGGAGACCGGCGAGCTGAGCCTGGAAGATTCGCTGACCGCCTTCGAGCAGGGGATTCGCCTTACCCGCGAGTGCCAGACCTCCCTGAGCCAGGCAGAACAGAAAGTGCGCGTGCTGCTCGAGCGCGACGGCGAAATCACCGACGCGCCCTTCGAAGCGGACCCCGAGGCATGATCGAGACGTACCAGAAGCGCTGCCAGGCGCGTGTCGACCAGGCCCTGCAAACCCTTCTCGCAACCCCCGACCCCGCGCTCGCCCGGCTCTACGAGGCCATGCGCTACAGCGTCATCAATGGCGGCAAGCGCGTCCGCCCGTTGCTGGTCTACGGCGCCTGCGAGGCGCTTGGCGGCAAGCCTGAGCAGGCGGACGCGGCGGCCTGCGCAGTGGAGCTGATCCATGCCTATTCGCTGGTGCATGACGATCTGCCGGCGATGGACGACGACGACCTGCGTCGCGGCCAGCCGACCACCCACAAGGCCTTCGACGAAGCCTGCGCGATCCTCGCCGGGGACGGCCTGCAGAGCCTGGCCTTCGAGATCCTCGCTGACCCGCTGCGCAACCCTCTGGATGCCGAACAGCGTCTGGCCATGGTCGCCGGGCTCGCCCGCGCCGCTGGCCCGGTCGGCATGGTCGGGGGTCAGGCCATCGACCTCGGCTCGGTCGGTCGCCAGCTGGATCGCACGGCGCTGGAGAACATGCACCGGCACAAGACCGGCGCCCTGATCGAGGCCAGCGTGCGCCTCGGCGCCCTGGCCAGCGGCTGCGCCGACGACACCGAACAGCGTGCCCTGCAGCACTACGCCCAGGCCATCGGCCTGGCATTCCAGGTGCAGGACGACGTGCTCGACGTGGAAAGCGACACCGCGACCCTGGGCAAGACCCAGGGCAAGGACCAGGCCAACGCCAAGCCCACTTATCCTGCGCTGCTCGGCCTGGAGCAGGCCAAGGCCTACGCCTGCGACCTGCGTGACCAGGCGCTGCACGCCCTGCGCCCCTTCGGCGAGAGCGCCGAGCCGCTGCGCGAGCTGGCCCGCTACATAGTCGCCCGGCGTCACTAGCCTGCCTGCACCGCGTTGGGCCTCACGGTCCAACCTACGCCCGACCCGAAATGCCGGGATGTAGGTTGGCGCCGAGCAACGCGAGGCCCAACAGGCAAGTCACTGCCGCCACAGGCGCCATTCCCGCCTCATACGAGTCCGGCAAAGCGCATTGGCTGCGCTGCGTTGGGCCGCTCGGCCCAGCCGACACCTGCCCCTCAAAGCGCGCGTGCGGGCACAGCACCATCGACCCAACCACAGCCGCGCCATTTCCCAGGCGCAACACGGTTCCCCCGCGCGCGCGGACCTGCAAAGCTATGGCCCTTTCGCGGCCCGCCTGACAACAACAAGGGGAACCCCCAATGCCCATCCGCAGCCTGCTGATCGCCAACCGCGGCGAAATCGCCATACGCATCGCCCGTGCCTGCGCCGAGCTGGATATCCGCAGCGTCGCCGTCCACGCCGAGGACGACGTGAACTCCCTGCACGTGCGTAAGGCCGATGCGCTGGTCGCGCTGCGTGGTCGCGGGGTGGCCGCCTACCTGGACATGGATCAGCTGGTCGAAGCCGCCCGCGCCCAGGGCTGCGACGCCATCCACCCCGGCTACGGCTTCCTCGCCGAGAACGCCGAGTTCGCCCGCCGCTGCCAGGCCGCCGGCATCGTCTTCGTCGGCCCGGAACCCGAGGTGCTGGAGAGCTTCGGCGACAAGACCCGCGCCCGCGCCCTGGCCCTGGAACTGGGTGTGCCGCTGGCCGCCGGCAGCAACCAGCCGACAACGCTTGAGCAGGCGCGAACCTTCCTCGCCGAGCAGGGCGCGATCATGCTCAAGGCGCTGGCCGGTGGCGGCGGACGCGGCATGCGCGCGGTGCGCAGCGAGGCCGAACTGGCCGACGCCTATGCCCGCTGCACCTCAGAAGCCAGCGCCGCCTTCGGCAAGGGCGATCTGTATGTCGAGCGGCTGATCGAGCAGGCGCGACATATCGAGGTGCAGGTGATCGGCGACGGCCAGGGCAACGTCAGCCACCTGTGGGAGCGCGACTGCACCCTGCAAAGGCGCAACCAGAAGCTGGTCGAGATCGCCCCGGCACCGACCCTGTCCGCCGAGTTGCGCGAGCAGATCCTCGCCGCCGCGCTCAAGCTGGCCTCGGCGGTTAACTATCGTGGTCTGGGCACCTTCGAATTTCTGCTCGACGAGCAGCGCGGCGACTTCGTGTTCATGGAAGCCAACCCGCGGGTTCAGGTCGAGCACACCGTCACCGAGGCAGTCACCGGCATCGACCTGGTACAGGCGCAGATCCGTGTCGCCGGCGGCGCCAGCCTCACCGAACTCAACCTGCTGCAGGCGCAGATGCCGGCGCCGCGCGGTTTTGCCGTGCAGTTGCGGATCAACCTGGAGCGCATGGCCGCCGATGGCAGCACCCAGCCGGCGGCCGGCATCATCAGCGCCTACGAGCCGCCCAGCGGTCCGGGCATCCGCGTCGATGGCTACGGTTATGCCGGCTACGCCACCAGCAGCGCCTACGACTCGCTGCTGGCGAAGCTGATCGTGCACGCCGACAGTGACTTCCCCGGCGTGCTCAGGCGCGCCTACCGCGCCCTCTGCGAGTTCCGCCTGGAGGGCGTGGCGAGCAACCTGCACCTGCTGCAGAACCTGTTGCGCTTGCCGCAGCTGGCCAGCAACGCGGTCAGCACCCGCTTCGTCGAACAGCAGATCGAGGCGCTGCTGGCGCCGCAACAACAGGCGCACCCGCACCTGTATTTCGCCCAGGCCGCCGGCAGCGCCGTGCAGCAGCGCCAGCAGGCCGATGCCCCAGCCGGCTGCATTGCCCTGAACGTGCCCAACGCCGGGGTACTGGTCAGCCTGGAGGTCGCCGCGGGCGACGCGGTCGCGGTCGGTCAGACCGTGGCGATCCTCGAGGCGATGAAGATGGAATTCGAGGTCAAGGCCCGTGAGAGCGGCATCGTCCGCGTGCTGGTCGCCACACCCGGCGACAACCTCTATGAAGGCGGCGCACTGGTCTATCTCGAACCCATGGCCGTGGAAGGCCAGGCGATAGAGGAGCAGGGGATCACCGACCTCGACCACATCCGCGCCGACCTTGCCGAAGTCATCGAGCGCCATGCCATCGGCCTCGACGAGCGCCGCCCGCAGGCCGTGGCCAAGCGCCACAAGATCGGCATGCGCACCATTCGCGAGAACCTTGGCGACCTGCTCGACGACGGCAGCTTCATCGAATACGGCGCCCTGGCCCTGGCCGCGCAGCGCCGCCGCCACAGCCACGACGAACTGCTGCAGCTGAGCCCGGCCGACGGCATGGTCGCCGGCCTGGGCACGGTCAATGCCGGCGAGGTCGGCGAGCAGGCCGCGCGCTGCATGGTGGTCGGCTACGACTACACGGTGTTCGCCGGCACCCAGGGGGTGATGAACCACAAGAAGACCGAGCGCATGCTGCACCTGGCCGAGCAGTGGCAGGTGCCGCTGGTGCTGCTGGCCGAAGGCGGCGGCGGCCGGCCCAACGATACCGACTTCCTCGGCGTGGCCGGCCTCGACAACCAGACCTTCATCGGCATGGCCAGACTCTCCGGGCTGGTACCGCTGGTCGGACTGGTCGCCGGCCGCTGCTTCGCCGGCAACGCCGCGCTGCTCGGCTGCTGCGACGTGATCATCGCCACCCAGAACAGCAGCATCGGCATGGCCGGCCCGGCGATGATCGAAGGCGGCGGCCTGGGCAAGTTCAGTGCGGAAGAAGTCGGCCCGGCCAGCGTGCAGGGCCCCAACGGCGTGATCGACGTGCTGGTCGAGGACGAGGCCGAAGCGGTGGCGGTGGCCAAGCGCTACATCGGCTACTTCCAGGGCGAGACCCGCGACTGGCAGTGCGCGGACCAGCGCCTGCTGCGCCAGCTGATCCCGGAGAACCGCCTGCGCGTCTACGACATCCGCCAGGTGATCGAGACCCTGGCCGACACCGGCTCGGTGCTGGAGCTGCGCCGGCAGTTCGCTCCCGGCATGATCACCGCGCTGGTGCGCATCCAGGGCAAGCCCTTCGGCCTGATCGCCAACAACCCGCAGCACCTGGGCGGCGCCATCGACAGCGAGGCCGGCGACAAGTCGGCGCGCTTCATGCAGCTGTGCGACGCCTTCGATATCCCGATGATCTCGCTGTGCGACACCCCCGGTTTCATGGTCGGCCCGGACGCCGAAAAGACCGCCACCGTGCGCCATGTCTCGCGCATGTTCGTCACTGCCGCCAGCCTCTCGGTGCCCTTCTTCACCGTGGTCCTGCGCAAGGGCTACGGCCTGGGCGCGCAGGCGATGGCGGCCGGCGGCTTCCACTCGGCGTTCTTCACCGTCGCCTGGCCCAGCGGCGAGTTCGGCGCCATGGGCCTGGAAGGTGCGGTGCGCCTGGGCTTCGCCAAGGAACTGGCAGCCATCGAAGATCCGCACCGCCGCGAGCGCCTGTTCAAGAAACTGGTCGACCGCGCCTACCGCCATGGCAAGGGCATCAACATGGCCAGCTTCCTCGAGATCGACGACGTCATCGACCCCGAACAGACCCGCCACTGGCTGCTGCGCGGCCTGGCCTCGACGCCAAAACCCGCCCCGCGCCAGGGTCGCAAGCGGCCGTTCGTGGATACCTGGTGATGGCCGCCTGCTGCAACCTTTGCAGCAGGCGTGGCAAAACCACCGAAAGGCCCGCCGGAGGGAGACATGCGGCGGACGGCGTGGTCGCCCATGTTCCATGACAACCGCGTTCAGACGCATCGGAAGAACCAGGCCCCGCTGCGACGGAACTGAAAAGACAGAAGCCGGCCCGGGTACCCAAGGGAACCCCGGGGCAGTACCGCGCCTACCCGGGCGTCGTTGAGGCCCACGCAAGATTCACCCCACGTAAACAGCGCTGTTCCGGCTCAGCTCGCCGCGACAGAGCTTGCGGGGCAGGTAGTAGGCGCTGGCTTACCGCCACGCCGAGAACGACCAGCGCCAGGCAGACAATGCCGCGCTCCACTGTTGCCAGAGGTCTGCGCACTGCCAGGTTCACAGGCACGGCTTCTCGCCTACCGGCCGCGAGAGCAGCGGTCATGTCGCCTGGTATTGGCCGGGATCATCGAACGTACGCTTGTTCCCGGTGAAGGAATCGTAGAGCGACTGGTGGGCGCGCCGACCGTATTCATCCGTGCGATCCGCATAGGTGCGAACCCACTCGACCAGCATCTCCAGATGCGCGTCCTGCGCCTGCCGGGAGCTGAACTTCTGCGGCTCCCAGGGCCTCGCACGGCAGTGGGCAATGCAGGCATCCACACCGGGATTGAGGAAGATCAACTCGTCGCAGTCCGCCAATAGCGCCTCGATGATATCCGCGTAGCAGCCCTCGATGATCCAGCTGCCGTTTCGCTCGATGAACTGCCGTGCCGCCGCGATGCTCTCCTCGATCGGGCGCCGTTCAACGCCGCCCGCGAACGCCACCTCATCCAGGGAAAGCAGGGCCGCGGGCTGCCTGGCCAGCAGCCTTCTCGCCAGAGTGGTCTTACCTGCGCCTGCGTTTCCCAACAGAATGACTTTCATTGCCTGTCCTCGTGCCCACGCCAATCAGCGTTACCGGAAGCACCGGACACCTCCAGCACAGATGGAGCTTTGCGTGCCTCGATGTCGACGCAGAAGACTGCCCGGACGAGCCCGGAACAGCCGTCACCCAAACGGCCAGATCCTTTTCTTCGCCACGTTCCTGCGATCGAGACTGATCGCATCATTCACGCCGTGGCGATCGAAACGATCGAGCAGCTCGTCCGAGCCTTTGCGCAGCTTGAGCGCCATCTCTTCCGGGTACAGCGGCACGACGCTGTAGAACTGGATGTCCTTGGCATCGGGGATGGACAGATGCGAAAACGCGGGCGGCGTGGTGACCGGCGGCAGGATGATCGCGCCGGTGAAGGGCACGCCGGGCGCATAGGGCTCTTCCGGATCGCCGTTGGGAACCGTGTGGCCAAAGCCGAGCCAGGTGTCGTGCTTGTGCGGCAGCCGCGCCAGCGTCTTCAACAACCGCACCGGCCAATACCAGGTTTCGTCCTCGAAGGATTCCTGGTCCAGTTTCCAATCGGCCGGCAGGGTCAGCATCAGTTCGGCGAAACGCAGCCCCTCCAGGCCCTCCGGAACCGCCATGGGCAGATCGCTCATGCCGGACGTAATCAGCCGAACCCCGGCGAAGTCCTGGTTCGGCGGGACAATATGGACGTCGATATGCACCGTGTCCGATATCACCTCGTGGAAGACCGTGCTGATGGCGCCGAGGTGGCGCTCGATATGCTCGGAAATCTCCTCGATGAACTCTTCACCCTGCGGTGGGGCGAAAGGAGCTGGCTCGTCGTGGTGGTAGATCGGCTGCCCGCTCAGGGAAACAACCTTGCCTTTTTCTGGGTCGCTCATGGGATCGTCCGATGGAATGCCATTGCGGTGGGACAGGCTTGTTCAGGCCGGCAACAGAATCTCGCCGGCCTGCATTTGCCTGCGAGCGTAGCAATACCCACGTTTTCAAACCTTGCTCGGCGGCACGCTGCGCACACAGCTGCGCGGTGTCCCGAGCGCAGGCCACGAGCCCGCGGCACTGCGCCGCGGCGGGGTAAATACCTGACAAAAAATCAGGTAAACTCGCGCATCTTTTTCTGCCCGAACGATGCGCACGATGCCCAAGACGTTCCACGAGATTCCCCGCGCGCGCCCTGCCACGCCCCTGCTCGACCAGGCCGACACGCCAGCCGGCCTGCGCCTGCTGGCCGAGGCCGAGCTGGAGCTTCTGGCGGACGAGTTGCGCCAGGAACTGCTCTACAGCGTCGGGCTCACGGGTGGGCACTTCGGCGCGGGCCTCGGTGTGATCGAGCTGACCATCGCGCTGCACTACGTCTTCGATACCCCCGACGACCGCCTGGTCTGGGACGTCGGTCACCAGGCCTACCCGCACAAGATTCTCACCGGCCGCCGCGCACGCATGCCCAGCCTGCGCCAGAAAGGTGGTCTGGCCGCCTTCCCGCGGCGCAACGAAAGCGAGTACGACACCTTCGGCGTCGGCCACTCCAGCACCAGCATCAGCGCCGCCCTTGGCATGGCCATCGCCGCGCGCATGGCCGGCAGCCAGCGCAAGACGGTGGCGGTGATCGGCGACGGCGCCATGACCGCCGGCATGGCTTTCGAGGCGCTCAACCATGCGCCGGAAGTCGGTGCCAACATGCTGGTGGTGCTCAACGACAACGACATGTCGATCTCCAAGAACGTCGGCGGACTGAACAGCTACCTGGCGAAGATCCTCTCCAGCCGCACCTATGCCAGCATGCGCGAGGGCAGCAAGAAGATCCTCTCGCGGCTGCCCGGCGCCTGGGAGATCGCCCGCCGCACCGAGGAGCACGCCAAGGGCATGCTGGTGCCCGGCACCCTGTTCGAGGAACTGGGCTGGAACTACATCGGCCCGATCGACGGCCACGACCTGCCGACCCTGGTCGCCACCCTGCGCAACATGCGCGACCTGCCCGGCCCGCAGTTCCTGCATGTGGTGACCAAGAAGGGCAAGGGCTTCGCCCCCGCCGAGCTTGACCCGATCACCTGGCACGCGATCAGCAAGCTCGAGCCCCAGGACGCACCGCGCAAGCCGGCCGGCAGCAGCGGACCAAAGTATTCCAACGTGTTCGGCAAGTGGCTGTGCGACATGGCCGAGGCCGACCCACGCCTGGCCGGGATTACCCCGGCGATGAAGGAAGGTTCGGACCTGGTAGCCTTCGCCGAGCGCTTCCCCGAGCGCTACTTCGACGTCGCCATCGCCGAGCAGCACGCGGTAACCCTGGCCGCCGGCATGGCCTGCGAGGGCGCCAAGCCGGTGGTGGCGATCTACTCGACCTTCCTGCAGCGCGCCTACGACCAGCTGATCCACGACGTGGCGGTGCAGAACCTCGACGTGCTGTTCGCCATCGACCGCGCCGGACTGGTGGGCGAAGACGGCCCGACCCACGCCGGCAGCTTCGATCTGTCCTACCTACGCTGCATCCCCGGCATGCTGGTAATGACCCCCAGCGACGAGAATGAACTACGCCGCATGCTGACCACCGGCTACCTGTTCGACGGCCCGGCGGCGGTGCGCTACCCGCGCGGCAGCGGTCCCAACGCCAGCATCGAACCCGGCCTGCAGCCGCTGGAAATCGGCAAGGGCGTGCTGCGTCGCCAGGCCGACGCCGATGCCAGCCGCCGCGTTGCCCTGCTGGTGTTCGGCGTGCAATTGAGCGAGGCGCTGCAGGTGGCCGAGCGCATTGGCGCCAGCGTCGCCGACATGCGTTTCGTCAAGCCGCTGGACGAGGCCCTGGTACGCCAGCTGGCAGACAGCCACGAACTGCTGGTGACCCTCGAGGAGAACAGCGTGATGGGCGGCGCCGGCAGCGCAGTGGCCGAGTTCCTCGCCCGCGAGAACCTCTGCCGCCCGCTGCTGCAGCTGGGCCTGCCGGACGCGTACGTGGAGCACGCCAAGCCGAGCGAGATGCTTGCCGAATGCGGCCTGGATGCCATCGGCATCGAGGCTTCGATCCGCCAGCGCCTGGCCTGCCTGGACGCCTGACCCACCCGGTCCGAGTCGCAACAGGTACGGCGTTGCGTCTCGCTCGGTGATCAACCACCGCATAAATCGCGGCACCATCCGGCCTGCCTCTGCCAGCGCATAGTCCAACGGTGGATTACGCCGCTTCGCGGCTAATCCACCCTACGACCGGCTGACTCTCCCGCGCAGCGCATTGCGCCGCCCCGATGATCGGTCGTCGCCTGCATCGCAGCAGCCCCTCGCCTGCCTATCCCTGCGCAAAGTTCAACGATGGATTACGCCGCTTCGCGGCCGATCCACCCTACGACGGGCTGGCTCTCCCGCGTAGGACGCAACAAACGCAGCGCATTGCGTCGCACCTCGGGCCGTTCCTGCCGCCCGCAGCGACCTTGCTTTTGCCCGCGCCAGCCCTTAAGGTTCGCGCGCTTTTCATTTCCGAACAGGTGTGCCCAGGCCACGAAGGCCGGCATTAAACGGGAAGCCGGTGCGCTCATCGCGAGCTATCCCGGCGCTGCCCCCGCAACGGTAATCGACCGCGATCCAGAGGATCGCCGTCGCGCTCCATGGCCACTGTGCTCCGGCATGGGAAGGCGAGCGCGATCGAGTCGAGAGCCCGGAGACCGGCCTGCGCGGAGTTCGACTGGTGTTGCGGAGGGCAGCACCGTCAAGCGCCGCCCTGTCCGCGCTTGTTCCTGCCCTCCTCAAAAGTCTCTTCGACCTTTTGAGGAATATCCATGAAGCTTTCCCGCCTAGCCCTGGCCGTGGCTCTCGCCCCCAGCCTGGCTCTCGCCGCACCACCCGCTGCCGAGGTTACCGAGCTACCCTCGGTGGTCACCCGTGCCACTGCACTGAAAGCCCCTGTGCCCGCCAGCGTCAAGGTCATCGATCGCGAACAGATCGAAGCCAGCGCCAGCAACGATCTGCTGGACCTGCTGCGCGGCGAGGCCGGCGTGCAGATCCTCGACATGGCCAGCGGGCGCGGCGTACCCAGCCTGCGCGGCTTCGGCGAAAACGCAGTCAACAACACCCTGGTGCTGGTCGATGGACGCCGCCTGAATCAGCCAGCCATGGCTGGCGCCGACATCAACAGCGTGCCGCTGGCGAATATCGAACGCATCGAGATCATCCGCGGTGCCGGCAGCGTGCTCTATGGCGACCAGGCGGTCGGCGGGGTCATCAACATCGTCACCCGCACGCCTTCCACAAGCGAGGCCTACGTCGAGGTCAGCCGCGGCAGCCACGATCTGGATGCCCTGCGCGGGCACGTGCACCAGCAACTCGGCGGAGGCTTCTCCGGCTACGTCAGCGGCGAGAAGCGCAGCGCCGACAACTACCGCGACCACAACAATGCCGAGTACGCCAATGCCTTCGCCCGGTTGCGCTATGACCATGCCGCCGGCCACGCGCTCTATGAATACCAGACGGTCGATGACGAGCTGCGCTACCCCAATGCGCTACCGGTCGCCCAGGCCCGTGTCGATCGCAAGGCCAGCAATTCGCAGGCCTGGAACGACAGCAAGACCCAGGTCCACCGCGTGGCGATCGAGCAGCGCCTGAGCGATATCTGGAGCGCCAACCTCGACTACAGCCACAGCGACCAGGACGGCGTCGGCAGCTGGGGACCGGGCAGCGACTTCACCCAGGGCACGCGCATCGAAAGCATCAGCCCGCGCCTCACCGCACGCTTCGACTCGCCCCTGGGCGGTGCCGAATGGCTGCTCGGCCACGACCACATCGCCAGCGACTATCAGTACCGCGGCGCTTTCAGCACCACGCTGGCCAGCCAGACCCTGCGCGACTGGTACACCCAGTACAGCCAGAGCCTGGGCAACGGCCTGAGCCTGAGCCTGGGCTACCGGGCCAGCGAAGCCGATGACAACAGTCACGGCGCCAATCTGAAACATCGCGACCGCGAAAGCAGCGGCAGCATCGGGCTGAACTGGCAGGCGAATGAGCAGACCCGACTGTTCATCAAGCACGAGGACGTGCTGCGCTGGGCGAATGTCGACGAGAACGCCGGCGCCACACCGGGGGTGGTCTTCCTCAAGCCGCAGACCGGCGAGTCCTGGGAAGCAGGCATCGACTGGGATGACGGCATCCAGCGTTACCAGCTGAGCCTCTATCGCCTGGCACTGGAAGACGAGCTGCTCTACGACCCCACCGCCACTGGCCCCTTCAGCCCCTGGTTCGACGGCGCCAACGTCAACCTCGACAAGACCTTGCGCAAGGGTGTGCTGCTGGAAGCCCAGCGACAGCTCAGCGACGACCTGAGCGTCGGCGGGCAGTACAGCTTTACCGACGCCGAGTACCGCGCAGGCAGTTTCAACGGCAATACGGTGCCCTGGGTATCGCGCCACAGCGCCAGCGCCTATCTGAGCTACCAGATATTGCCCGGCCTGCGCAGCTACCTGGAGGCCACGCACACGGGCGCGCGCTATCGCGCTGGTGACGATGCCAATCAACAGTCGCGTGCCGGTGGCTACACGCTGCTCAACGCAGCGCTGGCCTATGACTACAGTCGGCTCAGCGCCAAGTTGCGGGTGAACAATCTGACCGGCAAGCGTTACGACACCTACGCCAGCCCGACCAGTCGCTACCCGGCCGCCGAGGAGCAGGTCCAGCTCAGCCTGGGCTATCGTTTCTGACGCCAGCCGATGCTAAGCCCCGCGGCGCGGGGCCTGCGTCAGTGCGCGGACTGGGCACCTTCGAGCAATCGGCACAGGGCTGCTGTCGCATCCAGCAGCTGCAGGCTCGGCCGCTGCAGGCCTTCATCCGGAATCACCCAGACCTGGCCCATGCGCACCGCAGGAATCTGCGGCCAGCGCTGCCAATCCTCGAGCATTGCCGCCTCGCCGGTGAGGATGACTTCCGGCGCCCGCAGCAGCACCGACTCCAGACTGACCTGCGGCGCGGCCAGGGACAGATCGGCAAAGACGTTCTCGGCGCTGCAGACGCGCAGGGCATCGCTGATGAACTGCTCGCCACCCACCGTATACAGCGGGCGATCCCAGACCTGATAGAAGACCTTCAGCGGGCGCTCACGCCGGTGTTCGGCACGCAGCGCGGCGAGGCGGCGGCGGAACTCGGCGACCCTTGCCCGCGCCTGCTCGCCACGGCCGATGCGCTCACCGAGCAGCTCGACGGCGTCGGCCAGTTCCTCCATCCGCCGCGGACGCATCTCGTGCAGGGCGATCCCCAGGCGCTGTAGCTGCTCGCGCTGGGCGCTGCCGATGCTGTCCGGCCAGAGCAAGATCAGATCCGGCTGCAGCGAAAGCAACTGCTCCATCTCCACCTGGCCGACGCGCCCCAGGCGCGGCAGATGATCGATCCTGGGCGCAACGGGAATGCCGCCATCGATGATCCCCACCAGCAGATCGTCGGCGCCCAGCTCGAGCATGACTTCATTCAGCGATGGCGCCAGGCTGACCACCCGCTCGACGGCCTGGACCGGCAGTGCCAGCAGCGCCAGCGCTGCGATCAGCAGTGCTCTCACTGCAGCTGACGCGGCAGTCGATAGAGCAGCATGACGGTAGCGCTGGCCAGGGCCAGCAACACCAGACCCACCGCCGCCACGCCGAAGAACACGCCAATGGCGCCGATCCAGGCCGGCAGCCCGGCGCCGACGAAACCCAGGCGCTGGCGGCTGGCCAGTTCGATCCAGGCAGCCGGCTCGGCCTCGCTGTCCAGCGCATTGGCCAGCGCCATCAGCGCCCGCTTGTAGGCATTGAACAGCGGCAGGCTGACAAACAGCGACGCCAGGCCGCCGATGAAAATCGGCAGGCCGAGGAAGCTCAGCATCGGCTGGTTGCGCCCGAAGGCCAGGCTGAGCACCAGCAACGGCACCAGGCACAGCGCGAGGTGACGCCACCAGGCCAGCATCAGCCGCTGGCGCACCTCGCTGCGCTTCACGATTCCAGATCCTCGCCCTGATGGCGATTGCCGAGCAGGTGGCCGAGCTTGCCGGCCTTGGTCGCCAGGTAGCCCTGATTGTGCGGGTTGAGACCGAACTGCAGCGGCTTGCGCTCGCTGACGGTGATACCCATGTCGCCCAGTGCAGCAACCTTGCGCGGGTTGTTGGTCATCAGCTTGAGGGAGGCGATGCCCAGATGATCGAGCATCGGCCGGCAGATCGCGTAATCGCGCAGGTCGGCACCAAAACCCAGCTGCTCGTTGGCCTCGACCGTATCGGCACCACCATCCTGCAGGGCATAGGCGCGAATCTTGTTCAGAAGACCGATACCGCGGCCTTCCTGACGCAGATACAACAGCACGCCGCGGCCTTCGGCGGCGATGGCGCGCAGCGCCGCCTCGAGCTGGAAGCCACAGTCGCAACGCAGGCTGAACAGGGCGTCACCGGTGAGACATTCGGAGTGCAGGCGACCGAGAACGGGCGCGCCATCGGCCACCGAACCCATGGTCAGCGCCACATGCTCCTTGCCGGTCTCCTCCTCGCGAAAACCGTGCATGGTGAAGATACCGAAGGGGGTTGGCAGCTGGGAGGCGGCGACGAAGACGACGGACACCGGGGAACTCCAGAAAACGAAAAGGGCGGCATTGTACCAGAGGCTCGCGCGCCTCAACCCCGCGGTGGCGGCGATGATGCCGCCAGACAGCAGACGATTTGCTCGAAGCGGGTGAGGAACCAGGGGACTCGCGCGGCGACCCGCGGCCGCGGCAGTCAGGGGCTTTCACCCGTCTCAGTGCTTGGATTCGAGAATCAGCACGCCCTGCTCTTCGCGCCAGCCCACCCGACTGAGAAAGCTCATGCCCAGCAGCGCCTGGGTTGGCGAACCGCCCTCCAGCACCACACCCTCGACACCAAGCACGGTGAGCGCGCCGATTTTCACGCTGTCCAGGCGAATCCGCCAGGCGCGCTCGGTGCCGCTGGCGGTGCTCACCACCATGGGCTGCCCGACTACGCGGTAATCGATATTCAGTGCGCGGGCCTGGGAGTCGTTCATCGCGATCGAGGTGGCACCGGTGTCGACCATGAACTGCACGCTCTGGCCGTTGACGCTGCCGGCGACCCAGTAGTGCCCGCCCGCGCCCTTGGCGATGCTGACCTGGGCACGAGTCGAAGGCGCGGTATAACCCTCGGCGCCGCCATACTCGCGACTCAGCTCGAAACGTTGCTGAACGCCGTTGACCCGAAGCACCGCGCCGCGGGCATCGGCGCTGACCACCTCGACGCCACCCGGACCGACCTGGCCGGCGCGCACCAGCTTGCGCTGACCATCCACCAGCAGCACGGCGGCGTTGGGAAACAGCCCCACCACCTGCACCTGCTGCGCAGCTGTCAGCGGCCCCATCACCGCCAGCAGCAGGCCACCAGCCAATGCCTTGGAAAACACCTTCATCCGAAATCCTCCTTGCCAGACGTCTGCTGCGGGGCACCGGCCGAGCACCCCGAAGCGCTCCACAGGATACCCAAAGCCGATTCGATTTCCGGGCGACAGGTCATGCTCAGCGGGAAAAGTGCTGGAAACCGGCAGCCGGCACGCTCAGCGGCCGGCCGGCGGCGTCCCGCAAGTGCACACCTTCGCCCGCCTCCACCCGGCCGATCACCTGGACCGGCCAGCCTTCGGCCAGCAGAGCGTCCAGTTGTTCCGGCGGCAGGCAGAACAGCAGCACATAGTCGTCGCCGCCGCTCAGCGCATGGCGCCGCGCCGTGTCGATGGGTTCGACGGCCAGCAGCGCCTGGGACAGCGGCACTCGCTCGAGCTCGACCACCAGCGCCACGTCCGAGGCGCTGGCAATGTGCGCGCAATCGCCGAGCAGTCCGTCGGAGATATCCTGCGCCGCGCTCGCTCGCCCGCGCAGAGCCTGGCCCAGGGCCAGCTGCGGAGCTGGCGTCCAGTAGTGGGCAAGCAGGCTCTCGACCTGCGAGTCGATTGCCGGACGCTGCCCGAGCACATACGGCAGCGCTCCCGCCGCATCGCCCAGACAACCGCCGACACAGAGCAGATCACCCGGCCGCGCACCGCTGCGCAGCAGGGCCTGGCCAGCCGGAAGCCGACCGAAGACCGTGATGTTGATGTTCAACGGACCACGGGTGGTATCGCCGCCGATCAGCCGCAGGTCGCAGGCGGCGGCCATCTTTTCCAGGCCCGCAGAAAAGCCCTGCAGCCAATCGGCACTCGCCGCAGGCAGGGTCAATGCCAGGCTGAAACCCAGCGGCGCGGCGCCCATCGCCGCCAGGTCGCTGGCGGCGCAGGCCAGCGCACGCTGGGCCAGCAGAAAGGGATCGCAGGGATCAGGGAAGTGCACGCCGGCGACCAGGCTGTCGGTGGACACCGCCAGTTGCTCGCCGGGCGCCAGTTCGAGCAGGGCACAGTCGTCACCGATGCCCAGCACCAGACCCTGGCCGGTGCGGGCACAGGCCGCTTCGGCGAAGAAGCGACGGATCAGCTCGAACTCGCCCATGCCTCATCGGCTCCGCAGGTGCGACTGCAGATGCAGTCGCGGGGTAAATCAGCCGCGGCCGCCACGCACTTCCGCCGCGCGCAGGCGCGGTGCCAGCTTGTCCAGCACACCGTTGACGAACTTGTGCCCGTCGGTGGCGCCGAACACCTTGGCCAGCTCGATGCCTTCGTTGATCACCACCTTGTAGGGCACATCCACGCGCTGCTGCAGCTCATAGGCACAGAGGCGCAGGATCGCCAGCTCGACCGGGTCGAGCTCGTCCAGCGCGCGGTCGAGACAGGGAGCGATCAGCTCGTCGAGCTCGGTCTTCAGACGCGGCACGCCATGCAGGATCTCGTGGAAGTAGGCACCGTCGACCCCGGAGAAATCGTTGTCGACGCGAAACTGCGCTTCGATCTCGTTGAGCGACTGGCCGGCCACGTGCCACTGGTAGAGCGCCTGCATCGCCAGCGTACGGGCGACCCGGCGAGTGGCGATGCGGCCCTTGGCCTTGGGTGCCGGCTCCTGGCTGTCGTCGTGATTGAGGCTCACTTGGCCTCCAGCTGCGCCAGCAGGCTGACCATTTCCAGGGCGGACAGGGCGGCTTCGGCGCCCTTGTTGCCGGCCTTGGTGCCGGAACGCTCGATGGCCTGCTCGATGGAGTCGACGGTCAGCACGCCGAAGGCAACCGGCACGCCGAACTCCATCGACACCTGGGCCAGGCCCTTGGTGCATTCACCGGCAACGTATTCGAAGTGCGGGGTACCGCCACGGATCACCGCGCCCAGGGCGATGATCGCGTCGTACTCGCTGCGCTGGGCGACCTTCTGCGCCACCAGCGGAATCTCGAAGGCACCCGGCGCGCGGATGATGGTGATGTCGGACTCGCTCACGCCGTGGCGAACCAGCGCGTCGACGGCGCCGCTGACGAGGCTCTCCACGACGAAGCTGTTGAAGCGGCCGACCACCAGGGCGAACTTGCCTTTGGGGGCGATGAAAGTACCTTCGATGGTCTTCAGGGTCATGGATGAATCTCGTCTGCGTTAAAGAGCTTAAAAATGTTCGAATTCGGTGCTGCAGCGCGTAACGAGCGCAGGACAGACAAGGCGAAAACAGGCG
Organism: Pseudomonas mangrovi; assembly: GCF_003052585.1. GTDB lineage: Bacteria > Pseudomonadota > Gammaproteobacteria > Pseudomonadales > Pseudomonadaceae > Aquipseudomonas > Aquipseudomonas mangrovi. Next base: position 273,989 of record NZ_QASN01000019.1, read on the forward strand.
AGGCGGCGGAGTTTACTGATGTAAATAAGCAAGCCGAGCCTGTTTTCAACGCAGTATGTCCAAGCGCAGTAGCGCCGGCGACTATTCAGCGGGCAGGTATTCTACTACCTCGAGATCAAAGCCGGATATCGCGTTGAACTTCATCGGCGAACTGAGCAGGCGCATCTTGCGCACGCCCAGGTCGCGCAGAATCTGCGACCCGGCGCCGACCGTGCTGTAGGTCACCGGCGGCTTGCTCGGCGCCGAATCGACCTCGCGCAGGTTGGCCAGCACCGCTTCGCCACCCGGCTGATGCCCCAGCAGCAGCACCACGCCGCTGCCGCAACGCGCCACTTCGGCCATGGCCGCACGCAGACTCCAGCGCCCCGGCTGGCGCACCAGCAGCAGGTCGCGCAGCGGGTCCATGCTGTGCACCCGCACCAGGGTCGGCTGCTCGGCGCAGATCTCGCCCAGGGTCAGCGCCAGGTGCACGTCGCCCTCCACCGAATCGCGATAGGTGACCAGGTTGAAGGCCCCCAGCTCGGTATCCAGCGACTGCTCGGACACCCGCTGCACGGTGCGCTCGTGCAGCAGGCGGTAGTGAATCAGATCGGCGATGGTGCCGATTTTCAGGTTGTGCTCGGCGGCGAACACTTCCAGCTCCGGGCGGCGGGCCATGGTGCCGTCGTCATTCATGATCTCGCAGATCACCCCGCTGGCCTCGTAACCGGCCATCCGCGCCAGATCGCAGGCTGCCTCGGTATGCCCGGCACGCGCCAGTACGCCGCCCGGCTGGGCCATCAGCGGGAAGACGTGGCCCGGACTGACGATGTCGTCGGCCTTGGCATTGCGTGCCACCGCCGCCTGCACGGTGCGCGCGCGGTCGGCAGCGGAGATGCCGGTGGTGACGCCTTCGGCAGCCTCGATCGAGACGGTGAACTTGGTGCCGAAGCCGGACCCGTTGCGCGGCGCCATCAGCGGCAGCTTGAGCAGCTCGCAGCGCTCGCGGGTCATCGGCATGCAGATCAGGCCGCGGGCGTGCTTGGCCATGAAGTTGATGTGCTCGGCGGTGACGCATTCGGAGGCGATGATGATGTCGCCCTCGTTCTCGCGGTCCTCGTCATCCATCAGGATGACCATCTTGCCGGCGCGGATGTCTTCGATGAGTTCTTCAGCGGTATTCAGAGCCATGGACCGGTTCTCACTTGTTCAGGTAGCCGTGTTCGGCGAGGAAGCTTTCGGTGAGGCCCGAAGCATTGGGTTCGGCGGCTTTGTCACCGAGCAGCAGGCGTTCCAGATAGCGCGCCAGCAGGTCGACTTCGAGGTTCACCTGCCTGCCGGGGCGGTAGTCGACCATGATGGTCTCGGCCAGGGTGTGCGGGACTATGGTCAGCTCGAATTCGGCGCCGTTGACCGCGTTCACCGTCAGGCTGGTGCCGTCCACGGTGATCGAGCCCTTGAGCGCGATGTACTTCGCCAGCTCACGCGGCGCGCGGATGCGGAACTGCACGGCGCGGGCATTTTCCTCGCGGGCGACGACCTCGCCGATGCCGTCGACATGACCGCTGACCAGATGCCCGCCAAGGCGACTGGAAGGCGTCAGCGCTTTTTCCAGGTTCACCCGGCTGCCGGCTTTCAGATCGATGAACGCGGTGCGCGCCAAGGTCTCGCGACTGACGTCGGCCCAGAAGCCGTCGCCGGGCAGCTCGACCGCGGTCAGGCACACACCGTTGACCGCGATGCTGTCGCCCAGCTTGACGTCGGCCAGGTCGAGCTTGCCGGTCTGCACGTATACGCGCACGTCGCCGCCCTTGGGCGTAAGCGCACGGATGCTGCCGATGGCTTCGATTATTCCTGTGAACATGACGCCTCCCACGAACGGAAGGCCGATGACAGATGCCGCATGAGGAACTCCTGTTTAGTTAAAAACAGGGCGTACCGATCGATAGGGAACGCAGTGGCACGGCCAGGCCGCGCCATCACTGGCTATCCCGCTCTCTCTTTATCCGGACTATGACCGTCGGCCCCGGAATCGCACCGGGTCTGCTTGACCCTGTACGGCGGAGCCGCACAGGCGCTCGCGGGCTAGGCCAGGCCAGGCTCTGGATCAGCGATCCGAAGCAGGCTCCGTAGGCCATTACCGCCGGTGGGGAATTGCACCCCGCCCTGAGAACGTTTCTGCCCTTTCAGGCAGGCGTGCGTTTTATCACATTTGCCTGCGTCGGCGCATGGCTATCGCGGCCATAGCCTTTGCTGGCATGAGCGGTCTCGGCCAATGCACTGCCGTAAAACGGTCGAAAGCGCCAGATCAGCGCAGGCCCAGCGACGACGACGGGCTGTCGGGCGGCACGCTGAGACCGAGTCGCCTAAAGCATCCCTCACCCGCCTTCGGCACCCTCTCCCGATGGAGAGGGAAAGGCCGCGGCATGTCGATACGTCGAGGAGTTGCCCCACACCGCACCATCGCCCCGCAGCTTTCTTTCTCCCTCCGGGAGAAGGTGGCGCGCAGCGCCGGATGAGGGATGGCCCGGCCTGCAGGGTGTCACCTACCGACGCGGCACCGCGCGGATCCGCCAGTCATCACCGAAGGCGCGGATATCCTGGATCTGCAACTGTTGCGCTTCGGCCATGCGCTGCAGCGGCCAGTCGAGCAGCGGCCGAGCATCGGAGCCGAGCAGCTTGGGCGCGACGAAGATCTGGTACTCATCGACCAGCCCGGCGCGCGCGAAGGCGCCAGCCAGGCGCGGGCCGGCCTCGACCAGCAGCTCGTTGGCGCCGCGCTCGCCGAGCAGGCGCAGCAGCGCCGGCAGATCGACATGGCCATCGCCACCGGGCAGCGCCAGCACCTCGTGCCCCCGCCCACGCAGAACACCGGCCGCATCGCCCTCGGCACAGCAGGCCACCAGCGCCGCACCCGCCTTGAAGAAGGGTGCATCCGCCGGCACCCGCAGGCGCCCGTCGATCAGCACGCGCTGTGGCAGGCGCCCGGCCGCCAGCGCGCGCTGCTCGTCGTCCAGGCCGAGCTCGTCCGGGCGCACGGTAAGCCGGGCCTCATCCTGCAGCACGGTATCGGCGCCACTGAGCACGGCACTGGACCGCGCACGCAAGCGCTGTACCTCGGCACGCGCCGCCGGCCCGGTGATCCACTGGCTCTCGCCACTGGCCATGGCGGTGCGCCCATCCAGGCTCATCGCCAGCTTCACCCGCACCAGCGGCAAACCAGTCTGCATGCGCTTGACGAAGCCTGCATTCAGCTCGCGCGCCTCGCTCTCCAGCACCCCGCTCGCCACCTCGATGCCGGCCTCGCGCAAACGCTGCAGACCGCCGCCATCGACCTGCGGATTGGGGTCACCCATGGCCGCCACCACTCGCGCCACACCGGCACGGATCAGCGCATCGGCGCAGGGCGGCGTACGACCATGATGACTGCAGGGCTCCAGGGTGACGTAGGCGGTGGCACCACGGGCGCGTTCGCCGGCCGCGCGCAGGGCATGCAGCTCGGCGTGCGGCTCGCCGGCGCGCAGATGCCAGCCTTCGCCGACCACCTCGCCGTCACGCACGATCACGCAGCCGACGCGGGGATTGGGATGGGTGGAATACAGACCCTTGCGCGCCAGCTCCAGCGCACGGGCCATGTAGTGCGCGTCGAGCGCGCTCATTCGTCGGCCGGCTCGCGCGACAGGCGCTCGATCTCCTCGCGGAATTCCTCGAGATCCTTGAAGCGGCGGTAGACCGAGGCGAAGCGGATGTAGGCGATTTCGTCGAGGCGACGCAGCTCGTTCATCACCAGCTCACCGACCACCAGCGACTTGACCTCGCGCTCACCGGTGGCGCGCAGGCGCTGCTTGATCCGCGCGATGGCCTCTTCCAGGCGCTCGACGCTGACCGGGCGCTTCTCCAGCGCACGCTGCATGCCGGCGCGCAGCTTTTCCTCGTCGAACGGCTGGCGGCTGCCGTCCTGCTTGATCAGCCGCGGCATCACCAGTTCGGCGGTCTCGAAGGTGGTGAAACGCTCGCCGCAGGCCACGCATTCACGGCGCCGGCGCACCTGATCGCCCTCGGCGACCAGGCGCGAGTCGATGACCTTGGTGTCGTTGGCAGAGCAGAACGGGCAGTGCATGGCAGCGGGTCCGCAGGCGAAGGGGAGCTCATGGTAGCCGATCCTCCCGGCAAGACAACCTGCGCCGGTTGCGCTATACAGGCGCCCTTTCCACCGTTCAACGAGCCTGACTGCATGACCCCCAGCGCCCCACAGGAACTCGAACGCAACCTGCAGAGCCTGCTTGGCGATGCACGCCTGGCGGCGACCCGCCTGCCCGGCACCGACCTGTCGCTGTGGCTGATCGACGAAGCCAACATGGACCGCGCCTTCAGCCCCGAGGAAACCCGGCGGATTCTCGAGGAGCCGCCCTACTGGTGCTTCTGCTGGGCCAGCGGCCTGGTGCTGGCGCGCTGGCTGGCCGAGCGTCCGGAGTGGGTGCGTGGCAAGCGGGTGCTGGATTTCGGCGCCGGTTCCGGCGTCGCCGCGATTGCCGCCGCACGTGCCGGGGCGGCCGAGGTGGTCGCCTGCGATCTCGATCCCATGGCGCTGGCGGCCTGCCGGGCGAACGCCGCGCTCAACGGCGTGAGCCTGAGCTATTCGGCGGACTTCTTCGCCGAGCAGGATCGCTTCGACCTGATCATCGTCGCCGACGTGCTCTACGACCGCGCCAACCTGCCGCTGCTCGATCAGTTCCTCAGCCGCGGCCAGCGCGCGCTGGTGGCCGACTCACGGGTACGCGACTTCAGTCATCCGCAGTACCGGCGCCTGGACGTGCTCGACGCCTGCACCTGGCCGGATCTGGCCGAACCCGCCGAGTTTCGCCGGGTCAGCCTGTATCAGGCCGAGCGCGAGACCTGCACATGATCGAGGCCACCGAGTCGGACTCGCCGCTGCGGCTGTTCTTCGCCCTGGGCTGCCCAGCGGATCTGGCCGGCCGCCTCTGTCACTGGCGCGACAGCCTGGGCATCGAAGGGCGGCCGGTACCCGCGGCCAACCTGCACCTGACCCTGGCCTTCCTCGGCGCCCAGCCGGCACGTCGCCTCACCGCGCTGACGCAGCTGGGCGAGCGCCTGGACGCCCAGGGTTTCGCCCTCCAGCTGGACCGCTTCGGCATGCTCGGCGAGGACGTCGCCTGCCTGTTCGCAGAGCAGATCCCTGAAGCACTGCTGCGCCTGCACCGGCAGCTGCGCGAAGGACTCGAGGAGCTGGGCATCACCCTGGACCCGCGCCCCTTCCGCCCGCATCTGACCCTGTTGCGGCAGGCTGCGCCGATCGACGACAGCCACGCGCCCGCGTTCGCCTGGGACGTACGCCAGTTCGGGTTGTATCTGTCGCAGAACAGCGCGGAGGGCGTGCGCTATCAGCCGTTGGCCAACTGGGCGCTGACTCGCGCACGCTGAGCGATGTGGCGCACTTGCTTCCCGTCCCCGCCGCCCCCAACTAACATGCTCAGCCTTGCCGCCCGCCGCCCCATGACGAGAGAACCGATGAGCGATAGCCCCTACATCTTCGACGTATCCGGTGCCGCCAGCTTCGAACAGCTGGTGATCGAGAACTCCTTCCACAAGCCGGTGCTGGTCGACTTCTGGGCCGACTGGTGCGCGCCGTGCAAGGCACTGATGCCGCTGCTGGCGAAGATCACCGAGGAGTACCGCGGCGAGTTGCTGCTGGCCAAGGTCAACTGCGACATCGAGCAGGACATCGTGATGCGTTTCGGCATCCGCAGCCTGCCGACCGTGGTGCTGTTCAAGGACGGCCAGCCGGTCGACGGCTTCGCCGGGGCCCAGCCCGAGTCAGCAATCCGCGAGCTGCTCAAGCCCCACGTGACCGAACCGGCGGCGCCCACCGCCGACCCGCTGGAGGCAGCCCAGGCGCTGTTCGCCGAAGGCCGCATCGGCGATGCCGAAAACGTGCTCAAGGTGTTGCTCAGTGAAGACAACGAGAACGCCGCAGCACTGATCCTCTACGCGCGCTGCCTGGCCGAGCGCGGCGAGCTGGGCGAGGCCGAGGTGGTGCTGAATGCGGTCAAGGGCGACGAGCACAAGGCGGCGCTGTCCGGCGCCCGCGCCCAGCTGACCTTCCTGCGCCAGGCCGCCGACCTGCCCGATGCCGCTGAGCTCAAGAGCCGTCTGGCTCGCGATGCGGGTGACGATGAGGCGAGCTATCAGTTGGCGATCCAGCAGCTCGCCCGTCAGCAGTACGAGCCGGCACTCGATGGTCTGCTGAAACTGTTCATCAGCAATCGCGGTTACGCCGACGGGGCGCCGCACCGCACGCTGCTGCAGGTGTTCGATCTGCTCGGCAACGACCACCCGCTGGTCACGCTGTATCGGCGCAGGCTGTATCAGGCGATCTATTGAGCTGGGCGCGGAGCCGGTGGCGTGGCAAGCACCGCGCAGGCAAACCCGGGCAACAAATCCGGGCCTTTTCCAGGCCCGGATTTGTTATAGAGTAACGCCTCCCCCGTTCAAGGAGATTGCCATGCGCCGCCTGCTGCTCTGCCTGCCCCTGCTCGCCCTGCCCTACGCCCAGGCCGCAGACCATGACCACGACAAGCACGACCACGATCACCAGCATGAGCACGCCCATGGCGAGCAGGGCAGCCTCGGCGCCCACGAGCATGGCGTCGCCACCCTGGATCTGGTCCTGGAAGACGGCATTCTGCAGATCGACCTGCTCTCCCCGGCGATGAACCTGCTCGGCTTCGAGCACCAGCCCAACTCCGACGCCGACCGGCTCAAGGTCGCCGAACTGCGCGGCGCCCTGGCCAAGCCGGAGGAACTGTTCGGCCTGCCGCAGGAATGCAATCTGCAGAAGCACGACCTGGCCAGCCCGTTGTTCGATGCACCCGCGAGCAAAACGCATGGTCCTGACGGCGAACACCAGGGCCACAACGATGTACTCGCCAGCTATCGCTTCGACTGCAGCAAGGCCAAGGCGCTGGCGAGCCTGGATTTCTCCCCGCTGTTCAGCCGCTATCCCGGCACCGAAAGCATCCAGGTGCAGCTGGTCGGACCCAATGGCCAGCAGGGCGTGGAGCTGAGTGCGAAGAATCCCAGAGTCAACTTCTAGAAGCAGGTCCTGCATGTCCGATCCAGTCGCAAGCCATCCGGCACCCTTGCAGTCGCCCCTGCTCGAGATCGACGATCTCGGCTTCGCCTGGCCGGGACAGTCGGAACTGCTGGATATCCCGCACTTCGCCCTGGAGGTCGGCGAGCGGGTATTCCTCAAGGGCCCCAGCGGCAGCGGCAAGACCACCCTGCTCGGCCTGCTCGGCGGGGTACAGAAGGCCGGTCGCGGCCGGGTGCGACTGCTGGGCCGCGACCTGGGCGACCTGAGCGCCGCAGCGCGCGATCGCTATCGGGTCGATCACAGCGGCTACATTTTCCAGCAGTTCAATCTGCTGCCGTTCCTGGCCGTGCGTGAGAACGTCGAGATGCCCTGCCGCTTCTCCAGCGTTCGCGCGCAGCGGGCGCGGCAGCGCCACGGCAGCGTCGAGCAGGCGGCAACGCTGCTGCTGGAGCGTCTCGGCCTCGACCCGGACCTGCACCAGCGTCGCGCCGACAGCCTGTCGATCGGCCAGCAGCAGCGCGTGGCGGCCGCGCGTGCACTGATCGGCCAGCCCGAACTGGTGATTGCCGATGAGCCGACCTCATCGCTGGATGCCGACAACCGCGAAGCCTTCCTCGCGCTGCTGTTCGAGGAATGCCGGGATGCCGGTGCCAGCCTGCTGTTCGTCAGCCATGACCAGAGCCTGGCCGGCCTGTTCGATCGCAGTCTGGACCTGCACCAGCTCAACCGCGCCCAGCGCCCCCTGCAGGTCTGACCATGCATCTGTTACGCATCGCCCTGGCCAGCCTGGCCAATCGTCGTTTCATCGCCCTGCTCACGGTCGTCGCCATCGGCCTGTCGGTGTGCCTGCTGCTGGCGGTGGAGCGCATTCGCAGCGAGGCGCGCGCCAGCTTCGCCAGCACCGTCAGCGGCACCGACCTGATCGTCGGCGCCCGCTCCGGCTCGCTGAACCTGCTGCTGTACTCGGTGTTCCGCATCGGCAACGCGACCAACAACATCCGCTGGGAGAGTTATGAGGCGCTGGCCAGGCATCCGCAGGTGAAATGGTCGGTGCCGATCTCGCTGGGCGATTCGCACCGTGGCTATCGGGTAATGGGCACCAGCGAAGGCTACTTCGAGCACTACCGCTACGGCCGCAAGCAGTCGCTGCGACTCAGCGAAGGCCGCGCCTTCGCCGCCGACCCGTTCGAGGTGGTGCTCGGTGCCGAAGTGGCCCGCGCGCTGGGCTATCACCTCGACCAGGAGCTGGTGCTGGCGCATGGCGTGGCCAGGGTCAGCCTGGTCAAACACGACGACAAACCGTTTCGCGTGGTCGGCATCCTCGCCCGCACCGGTACCCCGGTCGACCGCACCCTGCACATCAGCCTGGCCGGCATGGAGGCGCTGCATATCGACTGGCAGAGCGGCATGCCGGCACGCGGCGCCGCACGCATCGACGCCGAACGAGTGCGCGAGATGGCCGCCTGCAGTGAAGACCAGCTCTGCGCCCAGGCGCTGCAGCCCAAGGCGATCACCGCCGTGCTGCTGGGGCTGAACAGTCGGGTGGCAACCTTCGGTCTGCAGCGCGAGATCAACCAGTACCGCGGCGAACCGCTGCTGGCGATCCTCCCCGGCGTGGCCCTGCAGGAGCTGTGGAGCCTGATGGGGGTGGCCGAGAAGGCGCTGCTGCTGGTGTCGCTGTTCGTGGTGCTGACCGGGTTGGTCGGCATGCTCACGGCGATTCTCGCCAGCCTCAACGAGCGGCGCCGGGAGATGGCGATCCTGCGCTCGGTCGGCGCACGGCCCTGGCACCTCGCGCTGCTGCTGTTGCTGGAAGCGCTGCTGCTGACACTCGCCGGTATACTCCTGGGCCTGACGCTGCTGTACCTGGGCATCGCCATCGGCCAGGACCCGCTGCAGGCGGAATACGGTCTGTATCTGCCGCTGAGAATACCGAGCAGCTACGAACTGACGCTGCTCGGCGGCATTCTTTGCGCTGGCCTGACCATGGGACTGGTGCCAGCGTGGCGCGCCTACCGACAATCCCTGGCCGACGGCCTGTCCATTCGCCTGTGAGGTGCTGCTTGCGTTCTGCCCTGTCCGTCCTGCTACTGCTGATCTGCGCCCCGTTGTGGGCCGCGGAACCCCGCGATCTGACCTGGAGCGACCTGATTCCGCCTGGCGCACCGCCGCAGCAGCTGCAGACCCGCCCGCTGCACGATTTCGCCCAGCTCGGCGAAGCCCTTTCCGAGGACGGCCCGGCAGCCTCGCAACTGGCGCCGGCTGCGCCGGTGGTGGAGGAACTCGACGGTGTTCTGGCCAAGCTGCCGGGCTACATAGTGCCGCTGGACATGACCGACGAAGGCCGGGTGATCGAATTTCTGCTGGTGCCCTACTTCGGCGCCTGCATCCACGTGCCGCCACCGCCGTCGAACCAGATCCTCCACGTCAGGACCGAACTGGGCGTGATGATCGATGCACTCTGGCAGCCGTTCTGGATCGAGGGCGAACTCAAGGTGGAGCACAGCAGCAGCGAGCTGGCCGAAGCCGGCTACCGGATGGAGGCGCAGAAGATCTATCCGTACGAGCTGGACGACGAGGGCTAGACGGCTGGCTCTCGCCAATCGGGGCCACTGCGCCCCCTTAGCGTGAAGCGACCACCCGCCCGTTGCACTCGATCAGCCTGAACGGCTCTGGAGGATCGCCAGCGCCTGGAAGCCAGGCTCGGACGACCACGCCCCACGCGTTTATCCGGCGTGATCGGGAAGGCTTTGCTGCGTCTGGTCGCCCCGTCTCAGGGTCACTCGCAGAGTTCTCCAGGGAAATGCCGGTGCCTGCAGCGCTGCCGGCCCAGGCAACTGCGAGACGCTCGCAGCGGCAACGAAGTCAGCGTCAGTACCAGCTGAACGCAGGCCTGGAGTCAGTTGGCGCGGGCCAGGTGCGGCGCGCCGTCGAACTCCAGCTGACTCTGCGCCCACTCGCGCCACTGACGGACCTTGGCACGCTCGGCGCCAGCCTTCTCGGCCGCGGCCAGCGCATCCAGACCGGCGCGCCAGCGGGACTGTTCCAGCTCCAGCTGCGCCACCTGCAGCCAGTGTTTGGCATTGCCGCTGCGCTGCGCCAGGTCACGATACACACCGACCGCCTTGCTGCGCTCGCGGGCCTGCCACCAGAGCAGGCCGAGGCGCTCTTCACGCACCGCGTTGCGCGCCAGCGTGCCGTCGGCCAGCAGACCTTCCAGCAGCTTGGCGCCCTGCCATGGCTGACCGGCGGCACTGGCCAGCAATACCAGTTGATCGAGTTCTTCGGCCGAGAAACGCAGGCCTTTGCGATGGGCAGCACGCAGGGTCGCCAGAGCCTTGTGCTGTTCACCACTCAATTGCTGCAGACCGGCCAGTTGACGCCAGCGGCGCGCATCGTCCGGATGACGGCCGAGCAGTTGTCGCTGCCACCGCTCGGCGGCGGAATAGCGCTTCAGATCGGCATTCAGGCTGACGAGGAACTGCAGCCAGTCGTCATCGACCTTGGGATTGGCCTGCACGTAGCGCTCGGCCAGCGGCAGCGCCTTGGCTGGCTGACCGAGCCCCTGATAAGCCTGCACCAGCATCTGCAGCACCTCGCTGCTGGCGTCACTGGGGACTGGCGAGAGCAGTTCGACAACGCGGCCATGGCGGCCGGCGGCAAGGCTGAGACGCGCCAGGTTGGCGTGATCCTCGCGCTGCTGCTCGCCTTCCAGCTTGCCGCTGGCGACGACCTTCTCCAGCAGGCTGGCGGCCTTGCCGGCGTCACCCTCGGCCCAGGCCAGATAGCCCTGACTGCGCCAGAGCATGACCTGCTCGAGGCTGTCCGGCTTGGCCTGGACCGCTGCCAGCGCCTGCCGCGCGGCCTGATAGTCACCCTTCTGCTGGGCCTGCTGGGCCTTCTGCAGGGCCGTGAACACCCGCGGATCGATCATTTGCGCAGCATGCACCACAGCCAGCGGCAGGCTCGAGAAAAACAGTACCAGCAACAGGCGACGCATCATCATCTCCCTCGTTCGAGGCGGAAGTGCAGGGTCTTGACCGCTTCACGGGCGACGGCCAGGCCGTTCTCGGTGCGCGGCGCGAAACGCCAGCGCGCCGCAGCCAGGCGCGCCTCGCGATCAAACACGCGACTGGGGTTGGACTCCAGCACACGAATATTCTCCACCCGGCCGTCGGGGGTGATGACGAACGCCAGGCGTACGTGTCCCTCGATACCGCGATCCAGCGCGCGCTGCGGGTAGCGCGGACGCACGTCGTTGAGCGGTACCACTTCGCTGTCCAGCCCGCTGGGTCCGGCGCTCGGCGCCGGATCGCTGGGGGCCGGCGCGGCACTCGCCGAGAGCCCGCTGAGGCTGGGCGTCGGCGCACTGTTCACGGCCACGCCGACATCCAGGCGCGGCAGGGAGACGTCCAGCGTCGGCAGGTTGGGCGTCGGCGCGGCGTTCATCGGCGTCAACGGGGTGGGCGGTTGCGGCGTCTGCGGGGTGGGCGGCTGCGGTGCCTGCTGGCGCGTGCGGGTGGCCGTCTCGCTGGCGTTGTCGGCGCGGACGAAATTGGCGACGGTCAGCGGCTCGTCGGTAACCGTCGGCTTGGGCGGCGCGACCATGTAGAGCATGAGCATGAACAGCAGCAGCGCCATCAGGCTGCCGCCGATCAGTGCCAGGGCATAGCGCATCAACGCGCCCCCGCGCTGGCAGCCAGCGCCACGTCGGTCACCCCGGCCAGGCGTGCCTGGTCCATGACCTGCACCACCAGCCCGGTGCGCGCCTCCTCATCGGCCTGCACCACCACCGCGCCGTCCGGCTGGTCGACGCGCATGCGCTCGACGTGGGCGCGCACGCTGCGGATGTCGATCTGCTGCTTGTCCATCCAGATCTCGCCGTTGCCGGTGATGGCGATCAGGATGTTGCCCTTGTCCTGCGGACTGGCCGACTCGGCCTGCGGCCGCTGCACCTCGACACCCGATTCGCGGATGAAGGTGCTGGTGACGATGAAGAAGATCAGCATGATGAAGACCACGTCGAGCATCGGCGTCAGGTCGATGCCGGTCTCGTCATCCTGCTGGTAGTGGTGGCGACGCATTCTCATCGTCCGAATTCCCGATCCGTTGAAAGGCTCAATCGTGGCGCAGCTGGTCAGCCAGCCGCTCCAGTGCCCGCCCGGTGATGCGCTCCAGGCGCGCCAGGCTGAAAAGTCCACTGATCGCCAGCACCATGCCGGCCATTGTCGGCAGCGTTGCCTGCCAGACCCCGGCGGCCATGCCGCGCGGGTTGCCGTTGCCGTTGAGTGCCAGCACATCGAATACCGCGATCATCCCGCTGACCGTACCGAGCAGCCCGAGCAGCGGGCACAGCGCCACCAAGGTCTTGGCCATGCGCAGCGGCCCGGCCAATTGCTGGCGCGCCTCGGCCAGCCAGGCGCTGCGTACCGAGCGCTGCCAGCTACCGGCGCCCTGCAGCGCGTGCCAGGCCTGGCGGCGCTCGGCCACCCAGCGCGGAAAGATCCGCTGCATGAACCAGAAGCGCTCGAGCATCAGCGTCCAGAACAGCACGCAGAGCAGCGCCAGCCCCCACATGACCACTCCGCCCGCGCCCATGAAATCGAGCAGCGCGTGGGCGCTGTCGACCAGGCGCAGCCAGGCGGAATAGATGTCAGCCACGGCGCGGGTTCCCCGACAGGTGCAGGGCGATCAGCCCGGCGCTCTGCTGTTCGAGCAACTGGATGAGGCCCTTGCTGCGACTGGCCAGCAGGCTATGCAGGAACAGCAGCGGGATCGCCACCACCAGACCTTCCACCGTGGTGACCAGGGCCTGGGAAATACCATCGGCCATCAGTCGCGAGTCGCCGGTGCCGCTCTGGGTGATCGCCTGGAAGGTCACGATCATCCCGGTCACGGTACCCAGCAGACCAAGCAGCGGTGCCACCGCGGCCAGCAGCTTGAGCAGGCCCTGGCCACGTTCCAGCGGCGGGGTTTCCTGCAGGATCGCCTCGTCGAGCTTGAGCTCCAGGGTTTCCAGGTCGGACAGCTGCGGGTTGGGCCCGAGCACGCCGATGACGCGACCCAGCGGGTTGTCATCACGTGGGTTGTCCAGCTCGCGAATCTGCGCGCGCACCCCGGACGCCACACGCTGCAGCCAGAACAGACGCCAGGCGGCGAGCAGCAGGCCGAAGACCCCGAGCGCCACGATCACCCAGCCGACCAGGCCGCCCTGGCGCAGACGGTCGAGCAGACTCGGCTGGCGTTGCAGTTGGGCCAGCAACGTGCCGCGGGTGGGATCGATCGGCAGCGCCGCGAGACTGTCCGTGCTCGACAGGTAGTCGTCGATCAGGCCCAGCCCGGAGGGCTGACGCGGCGGTGCCAGCAGCACGCCGGCATCGGCGTCGTAGCGCAGCGCGGCGTCTTCGTTGAAAGCGGAGAAACTGCCGACGCGCAGGACCTGCTGTTCGATGCGCTGGCCGTCCGGCTGCACCACCGGCAGGCTGATGCGCTCGACCCGGCCGCTGGCGGCCAGATCCTCGAGCAGCAGCATCCAGTAGCCATCGAGATCATCCGCCGAGGGCAGACCGCGGCTTTCCGCCAGACTGCGCAACTGCGCGATGCGCTGTGGGTACTGGGCATTGAGTTGGCTGTCGCGCCACTGGCCGAGGACGTCGCCGGCGCTCTGGCGCACCACGCCGAACAATTCGCCCAGATGACCCGAACGCTGTGCCAGCAGCTGCTCCTGCGCGGCCAGCTCGGTCTCCTGGCGGTCGAACTCGGCCTTCAGACGCTCCGCCTCGGCCTTCTGCTCGTTGAGCACGGCGCGGGCGCGGGCCAGCAACTGCGCCTGCTCGCCACGGCGGGAGACGAACTCTTCCTCGCGCTGCTGCATGGCGCGAGCCTCGGAGGCGCGGTCACTGCGAATCCGCTCGAGCAGTTGATCCGGCGACAGGGGAGCGGCCTGGGACAGACCGACGACAAGGAACAGGGGCAGCAGGGCAATCCGACGAATCATTGCTTGGCCTCCCCGGCCAGGGTTTTCACGGGCAACTGCAACAGGCTCGGCGCCTGCTGCTCACGAGCGATGGCAATCGCCTGGGTCAGCGGCCGGCGCGCGCTGCTGTCGAGCGTCTGCCAGGCGTTCGCCTGCGGATTCCACCAGCCGCTCTCATGGCCGTCCAGGGTCTGGTAATAGAGCATCACCCGGCCCAGACGAAGAAACTCGACGCTGCGCGAACCGCCCTCTTCCGGCAGCTCGCCACGCCAGGCTTCAAGGGTACGGCCGTAGTCGCTCTCGATCTGGTAGGCCTCGAGAATGCGGCGGTACTTTTCCGCCAGGCTGACGTCGGCGCGCGGCAGCAGCTCCTGCAGTTGCGTCAGGCGATCAGCCCGCTCGTCCGGCAGGAATGGCAGGTCGGCTGCGATGAACTCGCCGAGTACCTCGACCATCCGCCGCATCTGCGGGGTGACGGCTTCCTGGGTGCGCTCGATGCCATCGAGCTGGCGCTGATAACCTTCCAGCTCCTTGCGCTGGGCAGCAACCAGCTCACGCAGCTGCACGTTATAACCTTTCAATGATTCAGCCTGCTGCAAGGCATTGCGGTAGTCCAGCAGCATCTGCCGGCTGGCATCGTCGAGAGACTCGACGCGGCTCTGGGAAGCCTTGGCATCGCCAGCCTGGCGCTGGCTTTCATCGAGCGCCGCATCCAGCGGCGACGCCGCCAGAGGCAGCGACGGCAGCATCAGGCCCAGGGCCAGAAGGCGAATAGAGGGTAAGGGCATGCAGCGAATCCTCGGCAGGCATCCATTTAAAAGAGAAGTATTATCATCTAGCGCCCGCGCAAAAAGCAACGGACAAAAGACCGCAGGGGCAACAGGGCCATTCATTGAGCTGGATCAAGAAGCGCCAGGCGCCGCTCCATAACATTGCCTTCAGCCAATTACCCACACTGCTGACCTGGAGTATCCCCATGCGCAAGACTCTGCTCACCGCTTCCCTGCTCGCCGCGGCCATCGCCGCTCCCGCTGCCCAGGCCTTCGAGGCCGGCGACATCATCGTTCGCGCCGGCGCCATTACCGTCGACCCGCGTGAAAGCAGCAGCAAGATCTTCACCGAGGCCACCAATGACCTCCCGGGCACCAACGCCACGCTCGACAGCGACACTCAGCTGGGCCTGAACTTCGCGTACATGATTACCGACAAGGTCGGTATCGAACTGCTGGCGGCCACCCCCTTCAGCCACTCGGTAGGCATCAAGGGCATGCCGCTGAATCTCGACGGCAAACTGGGTGACATCAAGCACCTGCCGCCGACCGTCAGCGCCGTTTTCTATCCGCTGGACAGCAAGTCCGCCTTCCAGCCCTACGTCGGTCTCGGCATCAACTACACCACCTTCTTCAACGAGAAGCTGACCGACCAGCGCAAGGCTCAGGGCTTCAGCAACCTGAACCTGGACGACTCCTGGGGCCTGGCCGCTCAGGTCGGCATGGACTACATGCTCACCGACAACCTGATGCTCAACGCCCAGGTGCGCTACATCGATATCGAAACCCACGCCACTGCCGACTCGGCCTTCGGCAAGGTCAAGGTCGATGTCGACGTCGACCCGATGGTCTACATGGTCGGCCTGGGCTACAAGTTCTAAGTCCAGCCAAGACAGAACAGGCGCCGCAAGGCGCCTGTTTCGTTTCTGCAGTCTGGAAAGCCGCAAACGGCCTTCAGTCGTGGCGGTAGTAGCGATCCAGCAGTCCGGCCAACCCCGAACGCCACGCCCGCGGCTTGATGCCGAAGGTATGCAGGATCTTCCTGCAGGCGAGCACCGCGTGCTGCGGCTCCTCCAGCGCATCGGCGCAGGCGGCATGCGCCACCGCGACCGGCTCGGCCAGATCCCCGCGATACTGACGCGCCTCAGCCAACGCGGCCTGCGCCAGCACCATTGGCGTGGTCGCCTCGTGGCCGCCGTAATGGTAGGTACCCCAGAGCGGCGCCTGACAATCGAGCTGTTTGACCACCGCCAGGATCACCCGCGCCGCATCATCGACCGGCGTCGCATTGCCGCGTCGATCATCCGCCAGGGGAATCTCTCCACCCTGCTCGGCCTTGCGCAGAAAGCGTCCGAGCACGCCCTCGGCGCTGTCGTCGAGCAGCCAGCCAAAGCGCAGCAGCACGTGCCGCGGACAGCCCGCACGGACCGCCTGCTCGACCCGCCAGAGCAGTTGGCCGCGCACCCCCAGCGGGATCGGCTCGTCCTTTTCGCTGTAGGCGGTTGCACGCGCACCATCGAACACCCGGTAGCTGGAGGGCTGCACCAGAATCATCGAATGATGCTGACACAGCTCCGCCAGCCGCCCGACCGCACGCTCTTGGGCAGCAGCACGCGCCTCGCACCAGTCTTCGGCCTGGAACCAGTCGAAGTAGTAGGCAAGGTTGATCAGGACGTCGGGGCGGGTGTCATCGAGCAGTTGGGTCAGGCTGGCGGCATCCCAGCCCTGCTCGGGAGGGCGCGGCGCGAGGAAACCGATGTCTTCCTCGGCGCCCTGGCGAATCAGCGCCTGACCCAGAGCATTACCGCCGCCCAGCAGCATCAGGCGCATGTGCATGTGAAGCGACTACCTTTGCGTCAGAACGGGATGTCGTCGTCGAAGCTGTCGTAATCCGGCGCCGGCTGCTGGGCTGCCGGTTGCGGGCGTGGCTGCTGCTCGCGGGCCGGGGCGGCCTGTTGCTCGCGCTGCGGACGCTGCTGACGCGGGGCGTTGTCACCATCATTGCCGCCACGGCCGCCGAGCAGCTGCATGGTGCCCTGCATGTCGACGACGATTTCGGTGGTGTAGCGCTTGACGCCGTCCTTTTCCCACTCACGGGTCTGCAGGCGGCCTTCGATGTAGCACTGCGAACCCTTGCGCAGGTACTCGCCGGCAATCTCGGCGACCTTGCCGAAGAGCACGACACGATGCCATTCGGTGCGCTCCTGCTGCTGGCCGGTCTGCTTGTCCTTCCAGCTGTCGGTGGTGGCCAGGGTGATGTTGGTCACCGCATTGCCGTTGGGCAGGTAGCGGGTTTCGGGATCACCGCCGACGTTGCCGATCAGAATGACTTTGTTAACCCCACGGGCCATGACGTTCTCCTAGGCTTCAGCACGCCGACGGCGCTTCGATGAGGCGCTCAAGGGACGTGCGGTCCAATTGTTCGGTATCCAGTTTCACGTAGAGGGCAGCCTCTTCGGCTACCACGACAGCGTCCGTCACCCCGGCAGTGCCCAGCAGACGCTGGACCAGACCTGCATCGGCAAGCGCAGCTGCGGACAGCGGCAGGCGCAGACTCGTGACATAGGGAGGCTCGCGCATGGTAGCAGCAATTATCAGCCAGAGGGCACTGAGCGAGGCGCAGCCGGCGAACACCCAGGTCAGTCCGCCCTGATCGAACAACCAGCCCCCGAGCATGCCGCCCAGTGCGGCGCCGAGGAACTGACTGGTGGAGTAGACCCCCATCGCCGTGCCCTTGCCGGCAGCCGGCGCAACCTTGCTCACCAGTGACGGCAGAGACGCCTCGAGCAGATTGAAGGCGGTGAAGAACAGCACGAAACCGACCACCAGCGTACGCAGACTCTGGCCGAACAACAGGAAGTACAGCTCGCACGCCAGCAACACCGCCACCGCCCCGGCCAGCACCCGGCGCATACGCCGTTTCTTCTCGCCATAGATGATGAAGGGCACCATGCCGAAGAAGCCGATCAGCAGCGCCGACAGGTAGACCCACCAGTGTTCGTCCCGGGCCAAACCACCCTGCTCGACCAGCGCCAGCGGCAGCGCAACGAAGCTCGCCATCAGAATCGCGTGCAGCACCAGGATGCCGAAGTCCAGCCGCAACAAATCCTTGTTGCGCAGGGTCGTCAACAACTCGCGGCGCGCCACGCCCGACTCGCGATGACTCAGCGGGTGGGTGGATCGCGGCACTACCAGGGCGACGATCAGCATTCCCAGCAGCGCCATGCCGGCGGTTGCCCAGAACAGTCCGGACAGACCGAAAGCGCGCGTCAGCAACGGGCCGATCACCATCGCCACGGCGAACGACAGACCGATGCTCATGCCGATCAGCGCCATGGCCTTGGTGCGGTGCTGCTCGCGGGTGAGATCCGACAGCAGCGCCATGACCGCGGCGGAGATGGCGCCGGCGCCCTGCAGCACGCGGCCGGCGATCACCCCATGAATGCTCTCGGCCTCGGCGGCAACGCCCGCGCCCAGGGCAAAGACCAGCAGTCCGAAATAGATGACCGGCAGCCGGCCGATGCGGTCGGAAAGAATGCCGAAGGGAATCTGCAGCAGTGCCTGGGTCAGGCCGTAGGCGCCGATGGCCACGCCGATCAGCGTGGGCGTGGCGCCGATCAGTTCCTGGCCGTAGGTCGCCAATACCGGCAGCACCATGAACATGCCAAGCATGCGAAAGGCGAAGACCAGCGCCAGGCCGCCGGCGGCGCGACCCTCTGCTGCGTTCATGCGCTCGCTGTGCGAATCCTGCATTGCTGAACCTCGTGAAATCCGGCGGCGATTCTAGCAGCCCACCTCCTGACGGCGCAGCGAAAAGCGCGGGGTGCGGCATGCGGGCGCAGTACGATTTACCGCCGTGCTCTTTGCCGCCATGTCGCGACGAACCTTATACTCGCGGGTTTCCGCCCGCCAGGCGAGGCTGCGGCAGGGTCTTCGAAAGCGCTGGCGAGACAGGCACGCGAGGACAGGCGCGGCTGTCGAAGAGAAATGAGCATCTGATCGGACTCGCACGAGCCTGTCTTTAACGAAGCGCTGGCTAGCTAGACAGCTTTAGAGGTTCCTTGTGGACAAGATCCTGATCCGTGGGGCACGTACCCACAACCTGAAGAACATCGACCTGACCCTGCCGCGCGATCAACTGATCGTGATCACCGGCCTGTCCGGCTCGGGCAAGTCCTCGCTGGCCTTCGACACGCTCTATGCCGAAGGCCAGCGCCGCTATGTCGAGTCGCTGTCGGCCTACGCCCGGCAATTCCTGTCGATGATGGAAAAGCCCGATGTCGACACCATCGAAGGCCTGTCGCCGGCGATCTCCATCGAGCAGAAGTCCACCTCGCACAACCCGCGCTCGACCGTCGGCACCATCACCGAGATCTACGACTACCTGCGCCTGCTCTATGCCCGTGTCGGCACCCCGCGCTGCCCGGAGCACGATGTGCCGCTGGAGGCGCAGACCGTCAGCCAGATGGTCGACCAGGTGCTGGCGCTGCCCGAGGGCCGCAAGCTGATGCTGCTGGCGCCGGTGGTGCGTGAACGCAAGGGCGAGCACCTGTCGGTATTCGAGGAACTGCGCGCCCAGGGCTTCGTCCGCGCGAGGGTCAACGGCAAACTGTTCGAGCTGGACGAATTGCCCAAGCTGGACAAGCAGAAGAAGCACAGCATCGACGTGGTGGTGGACCGCTTCAAGGTCCGCGAGGACCTGCAGCAGCGCCTGGCCGAATCCTTCGAGACCGCGCTGAAGATGGCCGACGGCATCGCCCTGGCGGCGCCGATGGACGACGAGCCGGGCGAGGAAATCATCTTTTCCGCGCGCTTCGCCTGCCCGCACTGCGGCCATTCGATCGGCGAGCTGGAGCCCAAGCTGTTTTCCTTCAACAACCCGGCCGGCGCCTGCCCGACCTGCGACGGCCTGGGGGTGAAGCAGTTCTTCGACCCACGCCGCCTGGTCAATGGCGAGCTGACCCTGGCCGAAGGCGCCATCCGCGGCTGGGACAGGCGCAACGTCTACTACTTCCAGATGCTCGGCTCGCTGGCCTCGCACTACGGTTTCAGCCTCGAGCAACCCTTCGATGATCTGTCCGCCGAGCACCAGAAGGTGATCCTGCACGGTAGTGGCAGCCAGAGCGTGGAATTCCGCTATCTCAACGACCGCGGCGACATCGTCAAGCGCGCCCACCCCTTCGAAGGCATAGTGCCGAACCTGGAGCGCCGCTACCGTGAAACCGAGTCGGCCACGGTGCGCGAGGAACTGGCCAAGTACCTCAGCACCCAGCCCTGCCAGGAGTGCCGTGGCACTCGTCTGCGTCGCGAGGCACGGCACGTCTGGGTCGGCGAGCGGACCCTGCCGGCGGTCACCGCGCTGCCGGTGGGCGACGCCTGCGACTACTTCGCCGATCTGTCGCTGAGCGGGCGGCGCGGCGAGATCGCCAGCAAGATTCTCAAGGAGATTCGCGAGCGCCTGCAGTTTCTGGTCAACGTCGGCCTCGATTACCTGACCCTGGACCGCAGCGCCGACACCCTGTCCGGCGGCGAAGCCCAGCGCATCCGCCTGGCCAGCCAGATCGGCGCCGGCCTGGTCGGGGTCATGTACATCCTCGACGAGCCCTCCATCGGCCTGCATCAGCGCGACAACGAACGCCTGCTCGGCACCCTCACCCACCTGCGCAACCTGGGCAACACGGTGATCGTGGTCGAGCACGACGAGGACGCCATCCGCCTGGCCGATTACGTCGTCGACATCGGCCCCGGTGCCGGCGTACATGGCGGTCGGATCGTCGCCGAGGGCACGCCCGAGCAAGTGATGAATCATCCCGACTCGCTGACCGGCAAGTACCTCTCCGGCCGGGTGAAGATCCGCTATCCGGATAAGCGCACCCCGCGCGACAGAAAGAAGCAGCTCAAGCTCAAGGGCGCACGCGGCAACAACCTGCGCAACGTCGACCTGGAAATCCCGCTCGGGCTGCTCACCTGCATCACCGGCGTGTCGGGCTCAGGCAAGTCGACGCTGATCAACAACACCCTGTTCCCGCTGGCCGCCACCGCACTCAATGGTGCCAGCACCCTGGAAGCCGCTGCCCACGACTCGCTCGACGGCCTGCAGCACCTGGACAAGGTGGTCGACATCGACCAGAGCCCGATCGGCCGCACCCCGCGCTCCAATCCGGCGACCTACACCGGGCTGTTCACGCCGATCCGCGAGCTGTTCTCCGGCGTGCCGGAATCGCGCTCGCGCGGCTACGGCCCGGGGCGCTTCTCCTTCAACGTCAAGGGCGGGCGCTGCGAGGCCTGCCAAGGCGATGGCGTGATCAAGGTGGAGATGCACTTTCTGCCGGACATCTACGTCCCCTGCGACGTGTGCAAGGGCAAGCGCTACAACCGCGAGACGCTCGAGGTGAAGTACAAGGGCAAGAACATTCATGACGTGCTCGAGATGACCATCGAGGACGCCCGCGAGTTCTTCGACGCCGTTCCGGCGCTGGCGCGCAAGCTGCAGACGCTGATCGACGTCGGGTTGTCGTACATCAAGCTCGGCCAGAGCGCGACCACCCTCTCCGGCGGCGAGGCGCAGCGGGTCAAGCTGTCGCGCGAGCTGTCCAAGCGCGACACCGGCAAGACCCTCTACATCCTCGACGAGCCCACCACCGGCCTGCACTTCGCCGACATCCAGCAACTGCTCGACGTGCTGCATCGTCTGCGTGACCACGGCAACACCGTGGTGGTGATCGAGCACAACCTGGACGTGGTCAAGACCGCCGACTGGATCGTCGACCTCGGCCCCGAAGGCGGCTCCAAGGGCGGCCAGATCATCGGTTGCGGCACGCCCGAGGAGATCACGCAGATGGAGCAGTCACACACCGGCCACTTCCTCAAACCCCTGCTGGAACGCGACCGGCTCTGAAACGAAAAGGCCCCGCAGATGCGGGGCCTTTTTTGTTACACACCAGGCGATCAGGCCAGATCGAAGCGATCCAGGTTCATCACCTTGGTCCATGCCGCCACGAAGTCGTCGAAGAACTTCGCCTCCCCCGCTTCACCGGCGTAGACCTCGGCCAGCGCACGCAGCACGGAATTGGAACCGAACACCAGATCCACTCGGGTGGCCGTCCACTTCAGCTCGCCCGTCGCACGATCACGGCCTTCGAACAGCTCGCGATCGGCGCCCACCGCCTTCCACGCTGTGCCCATGTCGAGCAGGTTGCTGAAGAAGTCGTTGCTCAGCGCCCCGGGACGCGAAGTGAAGACCCCGTGAGCACTGCCGCCCACATTGATGTTGATCGAGCGCAGCCCTCCGACCAGTACCGTCAGCTCCGGGGCAGTCAGTGTCAGCAGCTGCGCCTTGTCGATCAGCAGTGCCTCCGCCGGAACGCTGTAGCGCCCCTTGGTGAAGTTGCGGAACCCGTCGGCGATCGGCTCCAGCACTGCGAACGACTCGACATCGGTCTGCTCCTGTGAGGCGTCCATCCGCCCCAGGGTGAACGGCACGCTGAGCGTGCGCCCGGCATTGCCGGCTGCCTGCTCGATCCCTACGACACCTGCGAGCACCACCAGATCGGCGAGCGAGACCTTCTTGCCGCCAGTCTGCGCGCGGTTGAACTCGGCCTGAATCGCCTCCAACGTCGCGATGACGCGAGCCAGCTGTTCCGGCTGGTTGGCCGCCCAGTTCTTCTGCGGCGCCAGCCGAATGCGCGCACCATTGGCTCCGCCGCGCTTGTCCGAGCCGCGGAAAGTCGAAGCGGCTGCCCAAGCGGTGCCGACCAGCTCGGACACCGTCAGCCCCGCCCCCAATACCTTGCGCTTGAGCGCCGCGACATCCTGGTCATCGACCAGCGGGTGATCGAGAACAGGAATCGGATCCTGCCAGAGGAGCTCCTCTGTCGGCACTTCCGGGCCGAGATAGCGGGCGCGCGGGCCCATGTCACGGTGGGTCAGCTTGAACCAGGCGCGGGCGAAGGCATCGGCGAACTGCTCCGGATGCGCGAGGAAGCGGCGCGAGATCTTCTCGTAGGCCGGATCCATGCGCAGCGACAGATCGGTGGTGAGCATGGTCGGGCGGTGCTTCTTAGAAGGATCGTGGGCATCGGGAATGCTCCGCTCGGCGTCCTTCGCTACCCATTGGTGCGCCCCGGCCGGACTTTTGCTCAGCGCCCACTCGTACTTGAACAGATTCTCGAAAAAGAAGTTGCTCCACTGCGCCGGCGTTTGCGTCCAGGTCACTTCCAGGCCGCTGGTGATGGTATCGCCGCCCTTGCCGCTACCGAAGGAGTTCGCCCAGCCCAGGCCCTGGCTCTCGATATCGGCAGCCTCGGGCTCGGCACCGACATGATCGGCGGGGCCGGCCCCATGGGTCTTGCCGAAGGTGTGTCCGCCGGCGATCAGGGCAACGGTTTCCTCATCGTTCATCGCCATCCGCGCGAAGGTCTCGCGAATGTCGTGCGCCGCGGCGATGGGGTCGGGATTGCCCTCCGGGCCTTCCGGATTCACGTAGATCAGGCCCATCTGCACTGCGGCCAGCGGGTTCTCCAGATTGCGTCCCTGGCTGTCGGTGCGATCCTGCTCACTGTCATGCAGCTGCGGCTCGGCAACCAGAGGGCCCTCACCAGCCTTGGCGTAGCGGGCATCACCGCCAAGCCAGGTCTGCTCGGTACCCCAGTAGACGTCCTGGTCCGGCTCCCAGGTGTCCTCGCGACCGCCGGCAAAGCCGAAGGTCTTGAAGCCCATCGATTCCAGGGCGACGTTGCCAGTCAGGATCAGCAGGTCTGCCCAGGAAATCTTCTGTCCGTACTTCTGCTTGATCGGCCACAGCAGACGCCGCGCCTTGTCCAGGCTGACGTTGTCCGGCCAGCTGTTGAGGGGCGCGAAACGCTGTTGCCCGCGCCCTGCGCCTCCGCGGCCATCACCGGTGCGGTAGGTGCCGGCGCTGTGCCAGGCCATGCGCACGAACAGCGGACCATAGTGCCCAAAATCGGCTGGCCACCAGTCCTGTGAGTCGGTCATCAGGGCGTGCAGATCATTCTTCAGCGCCTGCAGATCCAGACTGCTGAATGCCCTCGCGTAATCGAACTTTTCACCCAGCGGATTAGACTTGGCCGAGTGCTGGTGCAACAGATCAACCCGCAGCTGCTTCGGCCACCAGTCTCTATTGGTCGTGCCGCCACCGGCAGTGTGCTGCGCGGTGCTGTTGCCTGAAAACGGACACTTGCCTTCTGCTTCCTGACTCATCTCGTCTCTCCTCATCGAATGCGATCTGCCGGCCAGCTGTCGGCGATGGAAGGAGTCTAGGAGAGCGACGCGGTGCTTCCCAATTCATTACGGCAAAGCAGTCGATAGTCAGAGTCTTTTCACAGACAACAAAAAACCGGGCACTAGGCCCGGCTTTCTGATTTGTCGCGTGTAGCTTATTCAGCTGCTTCGACGGCACCGGTGACCGGACGGTCAACCAGCTCGACGTACGCCATGGGCGCATTGTCGCCAGCGCGGAAACCGCACTTGAGGATACGCAGGTAACCGCCCTGACGGGTGGCGTAGCGTTTGCCCAGATCGTTGAACAGCTTGCCGACGATGGCTTTCGAACGGGTACGGTCGAAGGCCAGGCGGCGGTTGGCAACGTTGTCGACCTTGGCCAGGGTGATCAGCGGCTCGGCAACGCGGCGCAGTTCCTTGGCTTTCGGCAGGGTAGTTTTGATCAGCTCGTGCTCGAACAGCGAAACCGCCATGTTCTGGAACATGGCCTTGCGATGAGCGCTGGTGCGGCTGAGGTGACGGCCACTTTTACGATGACGCATGGTTCATTCCTTACCAAACTTGAAGTTCGGTGATCGTGACGATCAGGCAGTCGCCTTGTCGTCTTTCTTCAGACTTGCCGGCGGCCAGTTGTCGAGGCGCATGCCGAGGGAGAGCCCACGCGAGGCCAGAACGTCCTTGATCTCTGTCAGGGACTTCTTGCCAAGGTTCGGGGTCTTCAGCAGTTCCACTTCGGTACGCTGGATCAGATCGCCGATGTAATAGATGTTTTCAGCCTTCAGGCAGTTGGCCGAACGCACGGTCAGCTCGAGGTCGTCAACCGGACGCAGGAGGATCGGATCGATCTCGTCTTCCTGCTCGATCACCACCGGCTCGCTGTCACCCTTGAGGTCGACGAACGCGGCCAGCTGCTGCTGCAGAATGGTCGCGGCACGACGGATGGCCTCTTCAGGATCCAGGGTACCGTTGGTTTCCAGATCGATTACCAGCTTGTCGAGGTTGGTGCGCTGCTCGACGCGAGCGTTCTCGACCACATAGGCAATCCGGCGAACCGGGCTGAAAGTGGCGTCCAGCTGCAAGCGACCGATGCTGCGGCTTTCTTCCTCGTCACCCTGACGCGCATCTGCCGGCTCGTAGCCACGGCCACGACGCACGGTCAGACGCATGTTCAGCGCGCCATTGGAAGCCAGATTGGCAATGACGTGGTCGCCATTGACGATCTCGACATCGTGATCCAGCTGGATGTCTGCTGCGGTGACGACACCAGCGCCCTTCTTGGAAAGGCTCAGGGTGACTTCATCGCGACCGTGCAGCTTGATGGCCAGGCCTTTCAGGTTGAGCAGGATTTCGATGACGTCTTCCTGAACACCTTCGATGGCGCTGTACTCATGAAGCACACCGTCGATCTCTGCCTCGACCACAGCACAGCCGGGCATGGAGGACAACAGGATGCGACGCAGCGCGTTGCCCAGGGTATGACCGAAGCCACGCTCGAGCGGCTCGAGCGTGATCTTCGCGCGGGTCTGGCTGACCGCCTGCACATCGATGTGACGGGGGGTCAGGAACTCATTTACCGAAATCTGCATGGGGTGCACCTATCTTCTAGCCCTTACTTGGAGTAGAGCTCGACAATCAGGCTCTCGTTGATGTCGGCAGAAAGGTCGCCACGAGCCGGCACGCTCTTGAACACGCCGGTTTTCTTCTCGGAGTCGACTTCAACCCACTCAACACGACCGCGCTGTGCGTTCAGCTCGAGAGCTTGAGCGATGCGCAGCTGATTACGGGCCTTTTCGCGAACTGCAACCACATCACCGGCCTTGACCTGGTAAGAGGGTACGTTCACGGTCGAACCATTCACGGTGATCGACTTGTGCGATACCAGCTGGCGCGACTCGGCGCGAGTGGCACCGAAGCCCATGCGGTAAACGACGTTGTCCAGACGGCACTCGAGCAGTTGCAGCAGGTTCTCGCCGGTAGCGCCCTTGCGACGGGCAGCTTCCTTGTAGTAGCTGCTGAACTGGCGCTCGAGAACGCCATAGATGCGACGGACTTTCTGCTTTTCGCGCAGCTGGGTGCCGTAGTCGGACTGGCGACCACGACGCTGACCATGCTGGCCGGGAGCCGCTTCGATGTTGCACTTCGATTCCAGAGCGCGGGAGCCGCTTTTCAGGAACAGATCGGTGCCTTCACGACGAGACAGTTTGCATTTGGGACCAATGTAACGAGCCATTTCTCACTGTCTCCTGATTACACGCGACGCTTCTTCGGCGGACGGCACCCGTTGTGCGGGATCGGCGTCACGTCGGTGATGCTGGCGATTTTGTAGCCACAGCCGTTCAGTGCACGAACAGCGGACTCACGACCTGGACCCGGACCCTTGACGTTGACGTCGAGGTTCTTGAGGCCATATTCCAGAGCGGCTTGGCCAGCGCGCTCGGCTGCAACCTGGGCAGCGAACGGCGTGCTCTTACGCGAGCCGCGGAAACCCGAGCCACCGGAGGTAGCCCAGGACAGAGCATTGCCCTGGCGATCGGTGATGGTGACGATGGTGTTGTTGAAAGACGCGTGGATGTGGGCGATCCCATCAACCACCGTCTTTTTGACTTTCTTACGAGGACGAGCAGCAGGCTTAGCCATGAATTAATTCCTGTCGATTCGCGGGCGCAATTACTTGCGGATCGGCTTACGCGGGCCCTTGCGGGTGCGCGCGTTAGTCTTGGTGCGCTGACCACGGACCGGCAGGCCGCGACGGTGACGCAGGCCGCGGTAGCAACCCAGGTCCATCAGACGCTTGATCTTCATGTTCACTTCGCGGCGCAGATCACCTTCGGTGGTCAGCTTCGCTACTTCGCCACGCAACAGTTCAATCTGCTCGTCGCTCAGATCCTTGATTTTCGCAGCCGGGTTGACCCCGGTAGCGGCACAGATCTGCTGTGCACTAGTGCGACCAACACCGAAGATGTAGGTCAGCGAGATAACAGTGTGCTTGTTATCCGGAATGTTAACGCCTGCAATACGGGCCATTCAGTGGAACTCCAATTGACAGCTACCTACGCCCCGGAAGCCAAGAAAAGGGCGCGAGATATTAGCGCTGTAGAAACAAAGAATCAACCCGGCAGCGCACTAGCTGCCGGGCTATCGCTTCAACTCACAATCAGCCTTGGCGCTGCTTGTGACGCGGCTCTGCACTGCAGATGACTCGAACGACGCCTTCGCGACGGACGATCTTGCAGTTACGGCAAAGCTTTTTTACCGATGCACGAACTTTCATCACCAACTCCTCGAACCTTATGGGCACTCAGCGGATCATGCCGCTGCCGTAACCCTTCAGATTGGCTTTTTTCATCAGAGACTCGTACTGATGCGAAACGAGATGGGATTGGACCTGAGACATGAAGTCCATGACCACCACCACGACGATCAGCAGGGAGGTCCCGCCAAGGTAGAACGGCACGCCAGCTGCAACCTGCAAAAACTGCGGCAACAGACAGACAGCCGTCATGTACAGAGCACCGAACATGGTCAGACGAGTCAGAACGCCATCGATATAGCGCGCGGATTGGTCACCAGGACGAATACCCGGAATGAAGGCACCGGAGCGCTTCAAGTTTTCAGCAACGTCCTTCGGGTTGAACATCAGCGCTGTATAGAAGAAGCAGAAGAAAATGATCCCTGCACTAAACAGCAAGATGTACAACGGCTGGCCCGGCGCGAGCGCCTGCGACACGTCCTGCAGCAGATCCATGCCTTCGGCCTGACCGAACCAGGTACCCAGCGAAGCGGGGAACAGCAGCAGGCTGCTGGCGAAGATCGCCGGAATCACACCTGCCATGTTCACCTTCAGCGGAAGGTGACTGGTTTGCGCAGCAAAGACCTTGCGACCCTGCTGACGCTTGGCGTAATGCACCGCGATACGACGCTGACCACGCTCAATGAACACCACGAACGCAACGATGGCGATCGCCAGCAAGGCGATACCGATGAGCGCGAAGATGTTGATGTCGCCCTGTCGTGCGGACTCGAAGGACTGACCAACCGCGGACGGCAGACCAGCAACGATACCCGCGAAGATCAACATCGAGATGCCGTTACCGACACCGCGCTCGGTGATCTGCTCGCCAAGCCACATCATGAACATCGCACCAGCCACGAAGGTGGTGATGGCAACGAAGTGGAACTCGAAGCCCGTCGAGAACGACACACCCTGACCGGCCAGGCCGACCGACATACCGATCGCCTGGACAATCGCCAGCACCAGAGTGCCGTAACGGGTGTACTGGCTGATCTTGCGACGGCCAGACTCCCCTTCCTTCTTCAACTGCTCCAGCTGCGGGCTGACGGCGGTCATCAGCTGCATGATGATCGATGCCGAGATGTACGGCATGATCCCCAGTGCAAAGATGCTCATCCGCTCCAGCGCGCCGCCGGAAAACATGTTGAACAGGCTAAGAATGGTCCCCTCGTTCTGCTTGAACAGGATCGCCAGCTGATCCGGATTGATCCCGGGAACAGGGATATGCGCACCTATCCGATAGACGATGATCGCCAGGAAAAGGAACCGCAACCGAGCCCAGAGCTCGGACAATCCACCACCGCTGAGCGCTGAGAGAGCACCTTGCTTAGCCATTTAGTCCTCGATCTTGCCGCCAGCTGCTTCGATAGCCGCACGTGCACCTTTGGTGACGGCGATACCTTTCAGAGTGACCGCACGGCCAACCTCACCCGACAGCATGACTTTCACGCGCTGTACGTGCTGGTTGACCAGATCGGCATCCTTGAGCGCTTGCAGAGTGACGACGTCACCCTCGATCTTGGCCAGCTCGGAGGTGCGAACTTCTGCACGATCCATAGCCTTGAGCGAGGTGAAGCCGAACTTCGGCAGGCGGCGGTGCAGCGGCTGCTGACCACCCTCGAAACCCGGAGCAATGGTGCCACCGGAACGAGAGGTCTGACCTTTGTGACCACGGCCACCGGTTTTACCCAGGCCGCTACCGATACCGCGGCCAGCGCGGTCTTTCTCGCGGCGGGCACCCGGCGCGGAACGGAGATCGTTCAGTTGCATGGATCAGCCCTCCACACGGAGCAGGTAGTAAGCCTTGTTGATCATGCCGCGGTTTTCAGGAGTGTCCTGAACCTCAACGGTATGATTGATGCGACGCAGGCCGAGACCCTTGACGCAGGCTTTGTGATTGGCCAGACGGCCATTGGTGCTTTTCACCAGAGTAACTTTGACGGTAGCCATGGTTAGAGAATCTCCTCGACGCTCTTGCCACGCTTGGCAGCAACGGAACCTGGCGACTGCATGGACTTCAGACCCTGGAAGGTGGCGTGTACCACGTTCACCGGGTTGGTCGAGCCATAGCACTTGGCCAGAACGTTCTGCACGCCAGCAACTTCCAGAACAGCACGCATGGCGCCACCAGCGATGATGCCGGTACCTTCCGAAGCCGGCTGCATGTACACCTTGGAGGCGCCATGGGCAGACTTGATTGCGTACTGCAGAGTGGTGCCGTTCAGGTCGACCTGGATCATGTTGCGGCGAGCCGCCTCCATGGCCTTCTGAATGGCTGCCGGCACTTCGCGGGATTTGCCACGGCCGAAACCGACACGACCCTTACCATCACCCACCACGGTCAACGCGGTGAAGGTGAAGATACGGCCGCCCTTTACGGTCTTGGCAACGCGGTTAACCTGTACCAGCTTCTCGATGTAGCCTTCGCTGCCATCGTCGCGGCTGTCGCGGTTATCGCGACGTTGATCGTTATTTGCCATAACTTAGAACTCCAGCCCGCCTTCACGAGCAGCATCAGCCAGCGCCTTGACGCGGCCGTGGTACTTGAAGCCAGAACGGTCGAAAGCCACCTGGGTGACACCGGCGGTTTTAGCGCGCTCGGCAACCAGTTGACCTACCTTCTTGGCCGCGTCTACGTTGCCAGTGGCACCGCTACGCAGTTCTTTGTCCAAGGTAGAGGCGCTTGCCAGAACCTTGCTGCCGTCGGCCGAGATGACCTGGGCATAAATGTGCTGCGAAGAGCGGTACACGCACAGGCGCACGACTTCGAGCTCGTGCATCTTCAGGCGTGCCTTGCGAGCGCGACGCAGTCGGGTTTCTTTCTTGACGGTCATTTGCTAGGCCCTACTTCTTCTTGGCTTCTTTACGACGGACGACTTCGTCCGCGTAACGCACACCCTTGCCCTTGTACGGCTCTGGCGGACGGAAGTCGCGGATCTCAGCGGCCACCTGACCCACCAACTGCTTGTCGATACCCTTGATCAGGATGTCGGTCTGGCTGGGAGTTTCAGCGGTAACACCTTGCGGCAGTTGGTAGTCGACCGGGTGAGAGAAGCCCAGCGCGAGGTTGAGAACCTCACCTTTGGCCTGAGCCTTGTAGCCCACGCCAACCAGCTGCAGCTTGCGCTCGAAGCCCTGGCTCACACCAATGACCATGTTGTTGACCAGCGCACGGGTAGTACCGGCCATGGCCTTGTTCTGCAGGTCGCCATTGCGGGCAGCGAAACGCAGCTCACCGGCTTCCTCAATCACCTCGACAGAGGAGTGCAGAGTCATTTCCAGGACACCCTTGGCGCCCTTGACCGAAAGCTGCTGACCAGCGAGTTTGATCTCGACACCGGCGGGCAGCTTGACGGGGTTCTTAGCAACGCGAGACATGCTTGACCCCCCTTAGAACACTGTGCAAAGCACTTCACCGCCGACACCGGCAGCGCGTGCAGCACGATCCGTCATCACACCCTTGTTGGTGGAGACGATGGAAACACCGAGACCGCCGCGCACCTTGGGCAGATCATCCGAGGACTTGTAGCTACGCAGGCCTGGACGGCTCACGCGCTTGACTTCCTCGATAACCGGACGGCCTTCGAAATACTTCAGCTCGATGGACAGCTGCGGCTTGACGTCCGCACTGATTTCGTAACCCGCGATGTAGCCTTCGTCCTTGAGGACCTTGGCCACTGCCACCTTCAGCTTGGAAGACGGCATGCTTACTACCGACTTTTCAGCCATCTGGGCATTACGGATACGAGTTAGCATGTCCGCTAACGGGTCCTGCATACTCATGGGCTAGTTGCTCCTGATACAAAAGAATCAGCCTTGCGGCTGCCAAAACTGCCCGAAAAAAGAAGCCAGACTCGGGCGAGCCGGTCATTCTAGTTAGCAGACATAAATGAATCAAGCCCCTTTCGGGGCTTGATGGGTACAACACGATAATTCGTCCCTGTCACCAGGGACGAACCAGCGACATTACCAGCTGGCCTTGACCAGACCTGGAACGTCGCCGCGCATTGCGGCTTCGCGCAGCTTGTTACGCGAAAGACCGAACTTGCGATAGACACCGTGCGGACGACCAGTCAGACGGCAGCGGTTGCGCAGACGCGAGGAACTCGCATCACGCGGCTGCTTCTGCAGGGCGACCTGGGCTTCCCAACGCTGCTCCGCACTGCTGTTCGGATTGGCGATGACAGCCTTCAGCTCGGCACGCTTCTTGGCGTACTTGGCTACCGTCTGCTGACGCTTCAGCTCGCGGTTCTTCATGCTCGTTTTGGCCATGTCCGGATCCTTTAGTTACGGAACGGGAAGTTGAAAGCACGCAGCAGAGCGCGGCCTTCATCATCGGTACGGGCGGTGGTGGTCAGGGTGATGTCCAGGCCACGCAGCGCATCGATCTTGTCGTAATCGATTTCCGGGAAGATGATCTGCTCTTTGACGCCCATGCTGTAGTTGCCACGGCCGTCGAAGGACTTGGCATTCAGGCCGCGGAAGTCACGCACGCGCGGCAGGGAGATTGCCAGCAGACGATCCAGGAACTCGTACATACGCTCGCGACGCAGAGTGACCTTGATACCGATCGGCCAGCCCTCACGCACCTTGAAGCCTGCAATGGACTTGCGAGCATAGGTGACGATCGGCTTCTGGCCAGTGATCTTCTCGAGGTCAGCTACAGCGCTCTCGATGACTTTCTTGTCACCGATCGCTTCGCCCAGACCCATGTTCAGGGTGATCTTGGTAACGCGCGGAACTTCCATCACGTTCGAAAGCTGCAGTTCTTCCTTCAGCTTCGGAGCGATCTGGTTCCGGTAAATCTCTTTTAGTCGTGCCATGGTGTTTTACCTATGATTCTCAAGCGCCGACCGGCTTTTGGGTGGACTTGAAGACACGAATTTTCTTGCCATCTTCGACCTTGAAGCCAACGCGGTCAGCCTTGCTGGTTTCACTGTTGAAAATAGCGACGTTGGAGACGTGCAGAGGCGCCTCTTTCTCGACGATACCGCCTTGGGTGCCAGCCATCGGGTTGGGCTTGGTATGGCGCTTGATCATGTTGATGCCACCAACGACCAGACGGTCGTCAGCGAGCACTTTCAGCACCTTGCCACGCTTGCCCTTGTCTTTGCCGGCGATGACGATGATCTCGTCGTCACGACGAATCTTTTGCATGACGCCTTCTCCTTACAGCACTTCAGGGGCGAGGGAGACGATCTTCATGAACTTCTCAGAACGAAGTTCACGAGTCACCGGCCCGAAGATACGGGTGCCGATCGGCTCCTGCTTGTTGTTCAGCAGGACGGCCGCGTTGCCGTCGAAGCGGATGATGGAACCGTCGGCGCGACGAACGCCGTGACGGGTACGCACCACTACTGCGGTCATCACCTGGCCTTTCTTGACCTTACCGCGCGGAATCGCTTCCTTGACGGTAACTTTGATGATGTCGCCGATGCCGGCATAGCGACGGTGGGAACCACCGAGCACCTTGATGCACATGACGCGACGAGCGCCGCTGTTATCGGCCACATCGAGCATGGATTGAGTCTGAATCATAACTTTCTCCGACCCTTAGTCTTTTAGACTTCCACCGCTCGTTCGACGACTTCCACCAGGGCCCAGCACTTAGTCTTGGCCAGCGGACGAGTCTCACGAATGGTGACCTTGTCACCGATACGGCACTGATTGGTTTCATCGTGGGCGTGCAACTTGGTCGAACGCTTCACGTACTTGCCGTAGATCGGGTGCTTTACGCGACGCTCGATCAGTACGGTGATGGTCTTCTCCATCTTGTCGCTGACAACACGGCCGGTCAGCGTACGGACAGTTTTTTCAACTTCAGCCATGATCACTTACCTGCCTGCTGGTTGAGCACGGTCTTCACGCGAGCGATGTCGCGCTTGACTTGCGAGAGCAGGTGAGACTGCCCCAACTGGCCAGTTGCCTTCTGCATGCGCAGATTGAACTGGTCGCGCAGCAGGCCGAGCAGTTGCTCGTTCAGCTGCTCTGCTGTTTTTCCACGAAGTTCGGTCGCTTTCATCACATCACCGTCCGCTTAACAAAAGTGGTGGCGAGTGGCAGCTTTGCAGCAGCCAGGGCGAAAGCCTCACGCGCCAGCTGTTCGGAAACGCCCTCGATCTCGTAGAGGACCTTGCCCGGCTGAATCTGGGCTACCCAGTACTCGACGCCGCCCTTCCCTTTACCCATACGAACTTCGAGGGGCTTCTTGGTGACAGGCTTGTCGGGGAACACGCGAATCCAGATCTTGCCGCCACGCTTCACGTGACGGGTCAGAGCACGACGTGCTGCTTCGATCTGGCGCGCGGTCAGGCGACCACGGCTGACGGACTTCAGCGCAAACTCGCCGAAGCTGACCTTGCTACCGCGCTGAGCCAGGCCACGGTTGTGGCCTGTCATCTGCTTGCGGAACTTCGTACGCTTTGGTTGCAACATGATGCGTACTCCTTATTTCTTAGCAGCTTTACGAGGCGCAGGCGCTTGCGGCTTCAGCTCTTCAGTGCGGCCACCGATGACCTCACCCTTGAAGATCCAAACCTTGACGCCGATCACACCGTAGGTGGTGTGCGCTTCGTAGGTGGCGTAATCGATATCCGCGCGCAGGGTGTGCAGCGGCACACGACCTTCGCGGTACCACTCGGTACGTGCGATTTCCGCACCGCCGAGACGACCACTGACCTGGATTTTGATGCCCTTGGCACCAATGCGCATGGCGTTCTGTACGGCGCGCTTCATGGCGCGACGGAACATGACGCGGCGCTCCAGCTGCTGAGCAACGCTCTGAGCAACCAGCATACCGTCGAGCTCCGGCTTGCGGATCTCTTCGATGTTGATGTGCACCGGCACACCCATTTGCTTGGTCAGGTCCTGACGCAGCTTCTCAACATCTTCACCTTTCTTGCCGATCACGATGCCGGGACGAGCGGTGTGGATGGTGATGCGTGCGGTTTGAGCCGGGCGATGGATATCGATGCGGCTTACGGACGCGCTTTTTAGTTTGTCTTGGAGATACTCACGAACCTTCAGATCTGCAAACAAGTAGTCTGCATAAGTCCGACCGTCTGCATACCAGACGGAGGTGTGATCCTTGACGATTCCCAGGCGGATGCCTATGGGATGTACTTTCTGACCCATCTGATCGACTCCGTTACTTGTCTGCAACCTTGACAGTGATATGGCAAGACCGCTTGACGATGCGATCAGCACGGCCTTTGGCACGCGGCATGATGCGCTTAAGCGAACGCCCCTCGTTGACGAAAACGGTGCTGACCTTCAGGTCATCAACGTCCGCGCCCTCGTTGTGCTCGGCGTTGGCAACGGCCGACTCCAGCACTTTCTTCATGATTTCCGCTGCTTTCTTGGAACTGAAAGCCAGCAGGTTGAGCGCTTCGCCCACCTTCTTCCCGCGGATCTGATCGGCGACCAGGCGGGCTTTCTGGGCAGAGATGCGAGCGCCCGACAACTTAGCGGCTACTTCCATCATTGCTTACCCCTTAGCGCTTGCCTTTCTTGTCCGCTACGTGCCCGCGATAGGTGCGGGTAGCAGCGAACTCGCCGAGTTTGTGGCCGACCATGTCTTCGTTCACGAGGACCGGGACATGCTGGCGACCGTTGTGTACAGCGATGGTCAGACCGACCATCTGCGGCAGGATCATCGAACGGCGCGACCAGGTCTTGACTGGTTTGCGCTCGCCCTTTTCCACCGCCGCATCGACCTTCTTCAGTAGGTGAAGATCGATAAAAGGACCTTTTTTCAGAGAACGTGGCACTGTCGAATCCCTCTATTTACTTGCGACGACGGACGATCATGTTATCGGTGCGCTTGTTCGAACGAGTCTTCGCGCCCTTGGTCGGGAAGCCCCACGGCGACACCGGATGACGACCACCGGAAGTACGACCTTCACCACCACCGTGCGGGTGATCAACCGGGTTCATGGCAACACCACGAACGGTCGGACGAACACCACGCCAGCGCTTGGCACCGGCCTTGCCCAGCGAACGCAGGCTGTGCTCGGAGTTCGAGACTTCGCCCAGGGTCGCACGGCACTCGGACAGCACCTTGCGCATTTCGCCGGAGCGAAGACGCAGGGTTACGTATGCACCTTCACGCGCTACCAGCTGTACCGAAGCACCAGCGGAGCGAGCGATCTGCGCGCCTTTGCCCGGCTTCAGCTCGATACCGTGAACGGTCGAACCAACCGGAATGTTGCGCAGCGGCAGGCTGTTGCCCGGCTTGATCGGCGCCATTGCACCAGCGATCAGCTGATCACCGGCAGACACGCCTTTCGGAGCGATGATGTAGCGACGCTCGCCGTCGGCATACTTCAACAGAGCGATGTGTGCAGTACGGTTCGGATCGTATTCGATACGCTCGACAGTGGCCGGAATCCCGTCCTTGTCGTTGCGACGGAAGTCGACCAGACGATAGTGCTGCTTGTGACCACCGCCAATGTGACGAGTGGTGATACGACCGTTGTTGTTACGGCCGCCAGTCTTCGACTTCTTCTCGAGCAGCGGAGCGTACGGAGCGCCCTTGTGCAGCTCAGGGCTGACCACTTTGACGACAAAGCGGCGGCCGGCGGAAGTCGGTTTGCATTTAACGATTGCCATGATGCACCCCTGCTTTATTCAGCACTGCTGGCGAAATCGATTTCTTGGCCCGGCTGAAGAGCGATGACCGCCTTCTTCCAGTCGTTACGCTTGCCCATGCCGCGAGCGGTGCGCTTGGTCTTACCCTTGACGTTCTGGGTAGTGACACTGTCAACCTTCACGCTGAACAGGCTTTCGACGGCCTTCTTGATTTCCAGCTTGGTTGCATCGGTGGCAACCTTGAAAACGAACTGGCCCTGCTTATCAGCCAGGACGGTGGCCTTCTCGGAGACGTGCGGGCCAAGTAGCACTTTGAAAACGCGTTCCTGGTTCATCCCAGCAGCTCCTCGAATTTCTTCACAGCCGACACGGTGATCAGAACCTTGTCGTATGCGATCAGACTGACCGGATCCGAACCCTGGACGTCACGGACATCGACGTTGGGCAGGTTGCGGGCAGCCAGGTACAGATTCTGATCGACCGCTTCGGAGACGATCAGCACGTCGTTCAGACCCAGGCCGTTCAGCTTGCTGGCCAGTGCCTTGGTTTTCGGAGCATCGACAGCGAAGTCCTCGACAACAACCAGACGCTCCTGACGGACCAGCTCGGCCAGAATGGAACGGATGGCAGCGCGATACATCTTCTTGTTGAGCTTCTGCTCGAAGTTGCGATTGGTGGCCGCGAAGGTCACACCACCGCCACGCCAGATCGGACCACGAGTGGTACCGGCACGAGCACGACCAGTGCCCTTCTGACGCCAGGGGCGCTTACCGCCACCGGAAACATCGGAGCGGGACTTCTGAGCCTTGGTGCCCTGACGACCGCCAGCCATGTAGGCGACGACTGCCTGGTGAACCAGGGTCTCGTTGAAATCACCGCCGAAAGTACGCTCGGAAACCTCGATGGCCTGAGCGCCATTTACATTCAATTGCATCTCGAGATCTCCCCTTACGCCTTGACTGCCGGACGAACGACAACGTCGCTACCGGTAGCGCCAGGAACGGCACCCTTGACCAGCAGCAGGTTGCGCTCGGCATCGACGCGGACGACTTCCAGGGACTGCACGGTTACGCGCTCAGCACCCATATGGCCGGACATTTTCTTGCCCTTGAACACTCGACCAGGAGTCTGGCACTGGCCGATCGAACCCGGGACACGGTGGGATACAGAGTTACCGTGAGTATTGTCCTGACCACGGAAATTCCAGCGCTTGATGGTACCGGCGAAGCCTTTACCCTTGGACTGACCGGTCACATCGACCATCTGCCCTGCCTGGAAAATGTCCGCCTTGATTTCGTCGCCAGCCTTGTACTCACCTTCTTCGAGACGGAACTCGAGAACGGCACGACCTGCAGCGACGCTGGCCTTGGCGAAGTGACCGGCTTGCGCCTTGGTCACGCGGGAAGCACGACGCTCACCGACGGTGACTTGCACCGCACGATAGCCATCGCTTTCTTCGGTTTTGAACTGTGTGACGCGATTCGGCTCGATCTCAATGACCGTGACCGGAATGGAGACACCTTCTTCGGTGAAAATGCGGGTCATGCCGCACTTACGACCGACTACACCAATAGTCATGTTGTAACCTCATGAGTGTACGGGGCTTTCACCCGCTATGGCCGCCCATTTCAGAGCGTTACACGACTAAAACCGCCAGGTTTTAGCCGAGGCTGATCTGAACTTCCACGCCAGCAGCAAGGTCAAGCTTCATCAGCGCATCGACGGTCTTGTCGGTCGGCTGGACGATGTCCAGAACGCGCTTGTGAGTGCGGATCTCGTACTGGTCGCGCGCGTCTTTGTTGACGTGCGGAGAAACCAGAACAGTGAAACGCTCCTTGCGAGTGGGCAGCGGAATCGGACCACGCACCTGAGCACCAGTACGTTTCGCGGTTTCCACGATTTCCTGGGTCGATTGATCGATCAGGCGATGGTCAAAGGCCTTCAACCGGATACGGATTTGTTGGTTTTGCATTTGCCTCAGACTCCAATTTGCCATTCCCATCAAGCGGAATACGCCCGATAAAAGGAGGCGCAATTGTACGGATGCACCCTAGGGGTGTCAAACAAATGATCAGACAAAAGAAAAGGCCCCTTGCGGGGCCTTTTACTTACGTCTACCGATTACTCGATGACTTTGGCAACCACGCCGGCGCCGACGGTACGACCGCCTTCGCGAATGGCGAAGCGCAGGCCGTCTTCCATGGCGATCGGCTTGATCAGGGTGACAACCATCTTGATGTTGTCGCCCGGCATTACCATCTCGACGCCTTCCGGCAGCTCGCACGAACCGGTCACGTCAGTGGTGCGGAAGTAGAACTGCGGACGGTAGCCCTTGAAGAACGGGGTGTGACGACCACCTTCTTCCTTGGACAGAACGTACACTTCGGCTTCGAACTTGGTGTGCGGCTTGATGGTGCCCGGCTTGGCCAGAACCTGGCCACGCTCGACGTCATCACGCTTGGTGCCGCGCAGCAGCACGCCGCAGTTCTCGCCAGCACGACCTTCGTCGAGCAGCTTGCGGAACATTTCCACGCCGGTGCAGGTGGTCTTGGTGGTGTCACGCAGACCAACGATTTCGATTTCTTCCTGGATCTTGACGATGCCGCGCTCGACACGACCAGTCACAACGGTACCGCGACCGGAGATCGAGAACACGTCTTCGATCGGCATCAGGAACGGCTTGTCGATGGCACGAACCGGCTCCGGAATGTAGCTGTCCAGAGTCTCGACCAGCTTCTTGACCGCAGTGGTGCCCATTTCGTTGGCATCTTCACCGTTCAGAGCCATCAGCGCAGAGCCGATGATGATCGGAGTGTCGTCACCCGGGAAATCGTAGGTGGACAGCAGGTCGCGAACTTCCATCTCGACCAGTTCCAGCAGCTCGGCGTCATCGACCATGTCAGCCTTGTTCAAGAACACGACGATGTACGGAACGCCAACCTGACGGGACAGCAGGATGTGCTCGCGAGTTTGCGGCATGGGGCCGTCAGCAGCCGAGCAGACCAGGATCGCGCCGTCCATCTGCGCAGCACCGGTGATCATGTTCTTCACATAGTCAGCGTGGCCCGGGCAGTCAACGTGAGCGTAGTGACGAACAGCCGAGTCGTACTCGACGTGCGCGGTGTTGATGGTGATACCACGAGCCTTCTCTTCCGGAGCCGAGTCGATCTTGTCGAAATCGACCTTGGCACTACCGAAAACCTCGGAGCAAACGCGGGTCAGAGCTGCAGTCAGAGTGGTCTTGCCATGGTCGACGTGACCGATGGTGCCGACGTTGACGTGCGGTTT
>NZ_QASN01000002.1 GCF_003052585.1 Pseudomonas mangrovi
TTCGCTTCGCTCACTGGGACGGGCTAAAGCCCGCCCCTTAACCAAACGTTAGGCGGCTTGATCACCATGCCCGATATCTTCGACAACCTGCAATTCCTCAAATCATCGGATCTTCGAATCGAGGAGTTATCCCTATGCGGCGTTCCATACGGATGCGATGCGAAAAGCTTTCCAATCGACAAAGTCTGCGAAGTTTCACTCGCGCCTATCGTGAAGAGTTCATCCTGGTCGAGGGAGTTAGGTGCTAGCTATCAGGACGCTAGCGGACGAGATTTGCCGCTTCCAGATGTGATCGCGAACGCCACTGAACACAGCGGCGTTCTGCACTTTCCTGAGAAGGTCAGCTTTGGGTTCGAGAATGGGCGCG
Source organism: Pseudomonas mangrovi (assembly GCF_003052585.1). Lineage (GTDB taxonomy): Bacteria > Pseudomonadota > Gammaproteobacteria > Pseudomonadales > Pseudomonadaceae > Aquipseudomonas > Aquipseudomonas mangrovi. The sequence goes on from NZ_QASN01000002.1 coordinate 368, forward strand.
TCCGTAGTTTCGCCCTCTATGGGACATCACTTAGCCTATTCGGCTACATCAAAAGCTACGCACAGTTTCTCCAAGAGTTCGGTGCATCCGATGCATCGGCACCCAAGGAGGCATTCGGAGACCTGATGGGCTATGAACACTACTACAAGAAGTGCCAGAAGTTCGTGGAGTGGGACGAGATGGGAAAGAAGATCGTAGTCATCAACTTTGGGGTAGTTCGCCGCGATCTAGGCGCTGCCTAACAAGTGGTTCAAATCGTTCGCTTCGCTCACTGGGACGGGCTAAAGCCCGCCCCTTAACCAAACGTTAGAGCCACGGAAGGAATACCGCGTGAACGACAAAGCTTCAGAGATTGCGCCGACCATCCAAACGCGTGAAGATTTTCAGCAATTTCTAGCTCTTCTTGCTGAAGACTATAGGGCTAATGGTCAAGAATGGGAGAACGCAGATATTGGCTCATTCCTAGAGGCGCTCAGCATTTATAGTAAAGACATCGACGGATACTACAAAAATACAAACCAGCAAGTGGATGCATCAGCGCCCAGTTGGAGAGTCTTTGCCGAAATGCTTTGTGGGGCACGCGTTTATGAATAGCCTTAACAATTACTGCGGTGCCGCTGCTCTAACTACTGGTTCAAATCGCTCGCTTCGCTCACTGGGACGGGCTAAAGCCCGCCCCTTAACCAAACGTTATAACCCAAGCCGGAATGGTTCCAGAGATGAAACTAAGCAATGATTTCAGTGGGGCACTACGAACGTTTGCATACTTCATGGCAAGCGGAAGCCACTATATGCTTGAGGATGTAGAGTACTTAGACCTGTACGGCGCAGAGCCAAGCGTAATTGAAATGGTATTTGCAATATTCGCAAACGTCATTGAACTGGACAATGAAGGCAAAGTTCAAAACTACACGCATGCTCAAAAAAGAGCCACTGACTACCTTAGATCTTACTGCGACCCATCTTTTAAAGTAATACCGCCCCTTGAGGATTGGGAGATGGAACTCTATGGGCCACCAGGCAAGAGAGACCGAGTTTAGGGTTATAACAATAAGTTCAAGTCGCTCACTTCGTTCGCTGGGACGGGCTAAAGCCCGCCCCTTAACTTAACGTTAGGGCTCACACATGAGCAAGCGCCAGTCCAAACAGAAGCAAAGGCAAGTAGGCCACATATCTCTGGAAGAGGCTGCTTGCTCTGAAGCTAAATCTATTGCGGCGAGACCTTTCGTGCTGACAGTCGAAAGTCATTTTGCTGGTTATTTCAACGAGCTCGGCATAACTATCACAGTAAACGACACAGCACTTAGCAGTGACATAATCAAGCTCAGAAACGAACTGCAAGAAAAATTAGAGATATTGCTTCCCTCTGGTACTGCACCATTTAGCTGGCAAGTAATATTCATGCGCACCAACAAAATTATTGAAACTCTCTTCCCAGGCGATGCCCGCAGAGAAGAGACAGATGAGCTAAAAGCGGTTTAGCGTGCAATGCTGAACCCTAACTACTGGTTCAAGTCGTTCGCTCCGCTCACTCGGGACCGGCTAAAGCCGGCCCCTTAACCAAACGTTATGGTGCGCCATAAAATGTTTATTGCCTCAATGCTTGGAAAATCCTTTGACTCTCTTGGCTTCGCTGCACTCTCTTACAGAGAGGAGTATCGGGATTGGCTCTCAGGCGAAGGTGAATCACCAGATTGGGCCATAGAGCTAAACGATTGCTCGCTTCAGTTTCTTCTAACTCAGGAGCGCAAAGTAAAGACGGTATTTGTTTTAGAAAAGTGCAAAATTGAAGAACTACTTTCAGCCTCAATAAACTGTACACTTTCTCAGCTCCAACAAAAGCTTGGCCCACCTTCACGAGAAGGCAGCGAGATAGAAATTCCAATCCTCGGCAAACAGGGCGCTTGGGTTTCTTACGAAAAACCGACTCATGTACTACATGTTCAATTCGAGCCCGGCGGGGAGAAAATAAAAATGGTAACACTCATGAGCCCGGACTATGCACCATAACCACTCGCTCCACCGGACGCCCAAAGCGCTGCGCGCGGCGCCGGTGAGCTCAACGTTATACGCTGGTGACACATGGAAGAAATCCTCAGCTTTGCAGCACGACTCCTTGGCTACTTCGTAACAGAAATTCTGCTTAGCACATTCTTCTACGCTATAGGTTGGCCCTTTGTAAAAATAGCCACACTCGGAAAATACCCCAAGAACGAGTGGTTGAGCGGCTCCAGAAACGAAACCTATGTATGCTGCATTGGAATTATCGTATTTGCATTTTCACTAATGGCCATTCTTGGCCAGTTCAGCGCATAACAATGCGCTCAACTGCCGCTCACTTCGTTCGCTGGACAGCCAAAAGCTACGCTTTTGTCTGCCCGTTAGCTTAATCGTTATGTTTCAGTCGGGATCATCCATGCATAAAATTCAAGAACTTAAAATTTTATCTTCACTGATAAAGCAAAAAGACATGAAGCCCGCAAGCAAAACTAAGCGACTTGCTATCAATCTTATAAGCTGGTTAGTAGTCGGGCTTATAGCAAGCCTCAGCTACAACTATTTCGGAAGACCTGAAATTCCTGACCTAGTCATATTTTTTGGAGCACTAGCCATGGGCGTCTTCATTGGCGTAATTTCAATGTGTGACGTATCCAGAAATCAGTGGCCAGCAATAAAACCTCACATAAATTTCAAGAGCATTGAGGAGCGAGTCCGTGAGCTTGAAACATAACAAGGCGCTCAAGTCGTTCGCTCCGCTCACTGGGACAGGCTAAAGCCTGCCCCTTAGCTTAGTCGTTAGGCCTCAACCATGAATCTCCCAGTTCCTACTTCCATATACGCAGCCGACGTTTGTCGTGATGGTGGAACCTATGTGCTTGTATTCCAAGATTTTCACAACAAGCAATATGAGCTTGAGCTACCCGTATTAATCGAAAGCGAGTCCCGCATTGGCTATAGCTCACCATCCGTTAAATCTTACGAATCAAAGGCTGTGTGTTCACTTGACTGGACGGAGGCGGAGGCAATAGCCCGTTTGCTTATGCCTCTTATTGCAGAGCCAATTGAATGGGGCGGGGTTAAGCGAGCAGAAGAATGCATACGCCTACTGACGCTGAAGGGACGCCTTGCATGAAGCCTAACAACTGGTTCAAATCGTTCGCTCCGCTTACTGGGACGGGCTAAAGCCCGCCCCTTAACCAAACGTTAGCCGCCAAGGAAAGGCACATGCGCCGATTCAAAGTATTTAGTGGGCCAACATTAATTGGCTGGTCGGACCTAGAGGCCGGCGACCCGCCAATGGGCGTGGTATTTGGCCAATTGCTACCTACAGACGCATACGCCGATTTTCAGGGCTCGTCGATTGAGAGCCAACGCCATAAGTCACTTTCTATCACTACTGCTGAAAATACGCCTGTTGAGGCAAGCGGAGGCATTCACATCGAAGACTTGTCATCCGAGCTAGGTGAGCAAGCCATCGAAATAACAGCGTTCGGCATAGAGAGCACCACATATGAAAGTCTATTTCCAGAGCACGTATTGGCTTATAAAAGGCAGTTCCAGTGATGTCGGCTAACAATACGCTCAACTGTCGCTCACTTCGTTCGCTGGACAGCCAAAAGCTGCGCTTTTGTCTGCCCGTTAGCTTAATCGCTAGGTTCCATCATGTGCTACATGGCCATAGTAAGTACAACATCCGAAGCTGACCTAACGGCGCTAAATACGCCCCTAGTTCAGTTCTCAAGGAACGTAAACGCCATACCAGAAGCGCCCCTCCTGCGTCACCCAAATAAATGGTTTCTTGGCTCAAAAGACGGTTGCAGTTGTGCATTCAGGCATCTTGATCAAAATGCTACAGATCTTGGTTTCTCAGAGCCCGTGGACTGGTGGGAAGAAGACCAAGAAGATATAGATGCAACGCTTCAAGTAGTAGAAGCATTTCATGCGATATTGCGCGGCGGCCATAAACTTGACTGCATAGATGCTTGGGCCAACGATAGCAAGGAACCCAAAAATCTTGCAGGTGATCTTGTGGTTGACCTAAATAAAGTTGGCGCCAAGCGTTTCCGCTTTTTTGAGGGCTATCGCTTTGAACTTGAAGCCAGAATCTAACTAGTGGTTCAAGCCGCTCGCTTCGCTCACCCGGAACCGGCTAAAGCCGGCTCCTTAACCAAACGTTAGCGCTTAAGGTTGTAGGCATGCTTAGCAAAGGCGAGGTCTATTTCGGCTTGTTTGGAAACGGCTTTGAACCAGATGCCGTTACGAAAATTATTGGCGTTGAGCCAACATCCGTTGATCGAGAAAGTATTCCTCGACCAAGGCAATCCGCGTGGTGCTTTTCCTCAGGCAGGGTTGAGCGCGAAGTGATTGACGTGTATGAGTTGGCCGCATCCGTTACTTCCACGCTGACGCCTTTCGTCGCAAAGATCAACGAAGCAAAAATTCAGTTCAATCTCGAAGCATTTTTTGCAGTAGTTTTGTGGATAAGCACTGAAGAAGGAGATTCAACCCCAGCAATAGGGTTTGATACTCAGGTGGTCACATTCCTATCGGAAGTTGGAGCATCAATAGATGTTGATACCTACCTCCTATCTCCGCGCTAACAATTCCGTCGAGAGGGACCACCAACAAGCTGCGCTTGTGGATTCCCTTCGCGGCTTCGCCGCCACGGCGCCCCAAACGTTAGGCTCTACGAGGAAGAAATAAAAAATGGACTTAACTGAAAGAATGAATGACTTCAGATTGGCAAGCCGAGGTCTTTATAACCAGTATTTTTATAGCCGTGATCGCGAACAGGCTATTGAAGCCGAAGAGAGGCACTCAAATATTCTTGAACACCTATTTGAGTATATGGTTCTTCAACCAGAGAACATTCGCGGAACCGAGTATTTCGAAGTCAATTACCAAATAATTGTATCCTTTAAGCCACGAACATCTGGACACTATGTTATTGAGGTAGAAGCTACATCGGGAAACTGGTCTCTTGAGAGAATACCGTGCTCTAAAGGTTCGCCCAAGATGCACTTTCAATACTACTTCGACTGGGATGAGCTTGGCATTAAGGATAATAAATATGTCAAAGGCACCTTATTTTCCTGTGCCGGTGCGGAGCATCTTGTAGGTAAGGAATGTCATTTCGAGACTTCTGATGTTGTATTCCACAAAGCCTAACAATGTATATGCGCCCACAAGCAGTGAGGAATAGCTATTTTGATCCTGTCGTCAGCGCGGTTGCATCCTTATATCCGGCCTTTCGGTGGACTGCTTGCCCTGGCCATTCTGTAGTTCGCACAGCGGGGGCCAAGCGCTTGAGATAACCGCAGCGGAGAGCCAGACGAACTGCAACACTGAAACCTAACGGAATTTATGTCATTGACATAAATTAGAGCAGGTTTATTTGCTCACCCAACCCAACAGAACGCTTCGGCGCAACTTCATCTTCTTGCCAGGGTCCAACCATGTTCCTACTGAATATTACCGCACTATTTGTCCGCATTTTCGGAATCTACATGCTCTTGCTGACATTTCTCCAGCAAAGAGGAATTTATTCGTCCCTGGGCGCCATCATTGAAGACCCCTCATTATTGAACCTAGCGACTCCCGCCATGGCAATCACTGGCTTCCTGGCGCTCATAATGATTGTATTCCCCGTATCTATTGCCCGAATGCTGCTTCCTAGAACATCGTCAGAATCGCCCAGCCTGAGCAGCGGAGCACACGCAATAGAAGTATGCGCATTTACGGTTCTGGGGGTTTATATTCTCAGCAGAACCCTGCCAGACCTTCTCCACAACCTGATATATCTGATTATCTCAGCGAAACATCCATCGCTTTTCGGCGAAGCTGATCGTGCCGACTTCTATGTCGCTACCGGCGTTACATTATTCGAAATCGCTATTGGCACTTACGTAGCATTGGGCGCAAAAAAACTGTCCACCCTGTTAAATACTCTGCGCACCTATGGGCATAAGAAATAGCACGCACACCGGGACATACGAAAACCGTTGAGAGCGGACTTAATGAATGGATGGACACGAGAAAATCACTCCGACCCCAATGACGTGGCCCTGCAGATCGAGCTGGAAGGGCGCCTGCCGTGGCAGCGCGTACGCCCTTCCGACGGCCCACACGCCGCCAAGGATTGAGGACGCCGCAAACGCCTCAGTGACAAGAAAATAAATGGGGACAGATTTATTTAGAATCCAGCTCTCCCACCAGAAATAGGTCTGGGAGCCGCGTACTAGATCCGCAGCAAGAGGACAATATGGAAAGCAATCCTTATCAGGCACCCCGTTCGGAAGTCACTGACGGAGCCTTATTCAGGCGCTCCATCGGCTGGAAGATCTACTTTTTCTGCATCACCGGCATTTCTGCGCTGGCGATGCTGGGACTGTTCTTCACTCCAGATGCCGGGGCCAGCGAAGTAGCCAGTCTGGCTTTCTGGCTGGTAGCGACCGTCGGCCTGTTCGGCTTCGCCTTCGACAAGCCGATTGCCACCCCGCGTTTCTGGCTCATCGTGCTGATCGTCTACGGTGGCTTCTCCGTGACCTACTACTTCCTCACCGATATCGACTTGCGCGCCGGTCTGACCGACGCCCAGTTCTATATCAGCAACGCGATCAGCTGGGCGATTGCACTCCCCGGCTACTACGCGCTCTACGCCTTCAGCAGGCCCTACGATCCGGTATGGAAGAAGCACTGAGCGGCCAGCACAAACAACCTGATCCCCCTTGCCGGCGGAGTTGAGCAATGACAACGCAAGACGATTTGCTTGAGCTACTGAAGAAGCGCTTCGAGGGCAACAGCCAGCGCCATCCGGGCCTTGACTGGGCCGGGGTGCTCAGCCGACTGGAGCAGCATCCGACGGCACTGGAGTCGCTTCGCCAAATGGAGCAAAGCGGTGGCGAACCGGACGTGGTCGTGCTTGCCGACGATGCCGGTGCGCATCGCGACTCCATCACCTTCTGCGACTGCTCGACGGAAACCCCCACCGGCCGCAGAAGCCTGTGCTACGACCGCGCGGCGCTGGACTCGCGCAAGGAACACAAGCCGCAGAGCAGCGCGGTCGAGAAGGCCGGGGAGATGGGCATCGAGTTGCTGAGCGAGGAGCAGTACCGCCAGCTGCAGGCGCTGGGCGAGTTTGACCTCAAGACATCCAGCTGGATCAGCACGCCTGCCGCGATTCGCGCACTGGGCGGCGCGCTGTTCGGCGATCGCCGCTACGGACGCGTGTTCACCTACCACAACGGTGCGCAGTCGTATTACGCGGCCAGAGGTTTCCGCGGTCTGCTGCGTGTGTGAACCGGGCACAAATGCCAATGGCGCGAGGATCGCAGCCGGCAGCTGTCCGCGACGGTGGGCTGGATCGCGGCAGTCAGTTACGAGCTTGGGAACACCAACACGGCGCGTAGCAGCCGAAGCCACGACAATCGATAGGCAGACACACGAATCAGACCGATGCCGCTTCCGCTGCAGCTCGTCTCCCCCTTGGCAAGGACGCTCGCAAATGCACATTTCCACACGGCTGAGTCTGCTGGCTGCGCTACCGCTGACACTGGTTTTTTCCGGCCCCTGCGCGCATGCCGCTGTTGAAGGGCCGTTCGGCGGGGGGACGCCGCAAGTGATGCAGCAGTTGGGGGCCTGGCTGGATGAGTTGCCCGACGGGTTCCCATGCCGAGGCCGCCACTACGATGCGCGGCACGAGCTGCCGGGAAAACTTGAGGCGCTGCGCGGCAATCTTTTTTCTCTGAAGAACGAGCTGCCCATGACGATCTTCTGGCTCGAAGGGGCCGCAGAGGACAAGGAGGCGGTGGCGATTGCCTACGAGTCCACCGATCATCATCTCGCCAACGTACATGCCAGCCTGACCGACCTGGTTGCCCTGATCGAGCGCACGCCCTGCTCTGCGCCCAGCGCCGCCACGGCCACACTGGGCGAGGTGCTGGAGGCGCAGAACCAAGCCAAAGCCCAGCGCGCATCGGCGACCCTAGCCGACGCTCAGGCGGGTATACGGCAGGTGAAGCAGCTGGAGACCCTGCTGATCCGTCTCGAGGAACAGCTCTCCCAGGTCACCGATAGCGCTTACCAGATCAGCATGCAGGCCTTTCAGGACACCGAGATCAAGGAACCAGTGCCGCCGACTACCTTTGACCGGCTCGGCCCGTACTGGGCCGCCAGGAGGGCGGTACGTATTGGCTCGGCGGCAAGCAAAGCCTGGCTAGTGGAGAATTCCGCCACACTGCTAACGACGAACTAGGCGCTCAGCGTGGGGAACTGCCGGTGGTGCACAGGACCACCGGCGCACAGATGGGCTCTGAGTCGAGTGCCTCGGACGGGACTGCTCGAATGCCCTGCAGGCCAGCCACCCGGCACTTAACTGTCCGGCTCGTCCTCTGCCGCCAGCCGGGCCTTGCGCATTTCCTCGTCCGCCAGCACCGCCTTGATCTCTTCCATGACCGCGTCGATATCGGCGGCATCTTCGGACTCGGCGAATTCCCCGGTCAGCACGCTGTCGGGGGTGAGCTTGCCGGCGGTGTAGAGCGCCCACATCTCCTTGGCGTACTTGGTGAACCTGAGTTCGGGGGCGAACTGGCCGAAGTACTCGGCCATATTGCGCACGTCGCGCTCGAGCATGCTGAAGGCGTGGTTGTTGGCGGCGGCGTCCACCGCCTGCGGCAGGTCGATGATCACCGGCCCGTGCGGACCGAGCAGGACGTTGAATTCGGAGAGGTCGCCATGCACCAGGCCGGCGCAGAGCATCTTGACGATCTCCTGGATCATGAAGGCGTGGAACTCGCGGGCGTCCTCGGGCAGCAGGTCGACGTCGTTCAGGCGCGGCGCAACGTCACCCTCGCCATCGGTGACCAGTTCCATCAACAGCACGCCGTCGAGGAAGTCGTAGGGCGTGGGCACACGGACGCCGGCATTCGCCAGACGAAACAGCGCAGCGACCTCGGCGTTCTGCCAGTTCTGCTCCTGCTCCTTGCGGCCGTACTTGGTGCCCTTGGCCATCGCCCGCGCCTGGCGACTGCCGCGCACCTTGCGCCCTTCCTGATACTCCGCCGCCTGCCTGAAGCTGCGTTTGTCGGCCTCCTTGTAGACCTTGGCGCAGCGCAGCTCATTGCCACAGCGCACCACATAGACCGCTGCCTCCTTGCCGCTCATCAGCGGACGCAGCACCTCATCCACCAGGCCGTCTTCGACCAGGGGTTCAATACGTTTGGGCGTCTTCATCGGTACTAGTCAAGGGTCCTTTTTTGCCAGGGAGGAGGATAGCGGCGTCATCGTCTCACAGCAGGGCGCGGATGCCGACCTTCCCATGCTTGATAGTTCACCGGCAATCGCACGGCCAGCCAAACTGCTGGCGAACCTGCACATGAGGTGTGCGATTGTTTGACCGACCGCGCAGCAGCTGCAGCGGCTTGGCGACTATTGTGGCAATGCCCGTTCGGGCAGTCGCAGACCACCCTCAGGGAACGAGAAGATGAGGCTATTGAAGATTCTGCTGGTCGTCGGAGTCGCCGCCGTCGGCTACAAGCAGTGGAGCCAGTACCAGCACAACCGCGAGCTAGCCGCGCTGGCGCAGCAGAGCCCCGGCGGCTTCATTCCCGTGAGCATGCCCAGCCAGGCACCCTCCGGACACGTGTACATCCTTGCGCCGCTGAACTGTCCTTCGGTGGAAGCCAGACGTGCCGATGAACTGGCCGCGCGACTCCATCAACTCGGCATACCGGTGAAACGCGGCAGCGGCTATTCGCTGCAGTTCGGCGAGCCGACCGAGCAGGCCATTGCTGACGCGAAGCGCGCAAGCCACATCCTCGAAGGGCCGGTGCCGGCGGTGTTCGTCAACGGCATGGGCAAGTCGAATCCGACGCTCGAGGACGTACTGGCCGAGTACCGGCGAGCTCAATGAGTCGCTGCCTCGGACTCCTGGTGAGTCTGACTCTGGCTGGCGCCGGATTGGCGACCAGCGAAGCGCAGGAGCAGCAAATGCTATCCCGAAAGTCACTGCAGCAACTCAAGCAGACCATTCTGGCCAGCGGCCATCGCTGCACCTTCTCCAACATGTACAACCACAATCCCTGCCTGCGCGCCGGGGGCCTGGATCTCTACCTGATCCCCGACCGCGGCCCGGACGGCCATCCGCAATGGAACCTGAACGCCGATCCGGCCAAGGGCGACTTCCATCAGTTGCTGGTGGTCCCTCTGGATGCCGAGCGCAGCCGCGCGCAGGTCAGCTTCTTCGACGACAACGACCTGCAGTTCGAGCCGCCCGACGATCCGGCCGCCCCCGCGCTGGTGGCCGAGGCTCTGCGTGCAGTGCTGGGCGGCGGCCCCCTCGGCCGGCCGACCGGACTGCCCTGACCACCCGACTGGCCGCAGGCCAACGACTTTCAAGAGGAGAACCGCATGGAAAATCCAGGCATATCGCAGCAGCAGATCGCCCGTTTCTTCGACGACTTCGTGGCGGCTTTCGCCTCCTTCGACGGCACGCGCATCGCCGAGCGCTATCTCTCGCCGTACCTCGCACAGCACGTGGAGGGCGGCGAGGTCTTCGCCAGCCACGGCGAGACATCCGCGTACTTCCAGAAGGTGCTCGACGACTACCACGGCCGTGGCTGTCGTTCCTGCCGCTATGACGATCTGCGCGTCGTATCACTGGGCAGCCGTTGCGCACTGGCCAGCGTCAGCTGGGAGCTGCTGGATGGACAGCAACGCTCGCTCGGCGGCTGGCGCGAGTCCTACAACCTGGCGCTGGCAGATGATCGCCTGATGATCTTCGCCTCGACCGATCATTCGGACTGAGCGCAGGCGGCTGCGGCGCACGGGCATTTCCCCGGCCGCTCCGCTAAGCTCCCCCGACCACTCTGCCAGAAGGACGCTCCCATGCTTCGCCTGACCACCCTCTTCGCCGGCCTGCTGCTGTGCAGCAATGCCCTCGCCCTGTCGCTCTCCGACCTGAGCCAGAACGATGCCAGCGGCGGCCTCAAGGACGCCCTCAGCCAGAGCGCGAAAGTCGCCGTACAGCAGCTCGGCAGACCCGGTGGATTCGCCAACAACCCGGATGTTCGCATCGAGCTGCCGGGCAATCTCGGCAAGGCGGCGCGGACCATGCGCCGCATCGGCATGGGTGGCCAGGTGGATCAGCTGGAAACGAGCATGAACCGCGCCGCCGAAGCAGCCGTGCCGGAGGCCCAGGCGCTGCTGCTCGACGCGGTGAAAAAGATGACCGTGCAGGACGCCAAGGGCATCCTCTCCGGCGGCGATGATGCCGCCACCCAGTACCTCAACCGCACCAGCCGCGAGCAGATCCGCGCGCGCTTCCTGCCGATCGTCAAGCGTGCCACCGATCAGGTCGGGCTGGCGCAGCAGTACAACAGCTTCGCCGGCCAGGCCGCGAGCCTGGGCGCAGTCGATGCGAAGAGCGCCAACATCGAAAGCTACGTGACCGAGAAGGCCCTCGACGGCCTGTTCGAGATGATCGCCCAGCAGGAAGGCAACATTCGCAAGGACCCGGCCAGCGCCGCGACCGGCCTGGCGAAGAAGGTCTTCGGTCTGCTCTGAAGCAGGGTCCTGCTGACCGGCCGCCGGATCAGGGCGCCGGTCGCAACGACTCCAGCGCGCGGGCCAGGCTGGCCTGCGACAGTTCACCCAGATGACTGCCGACCTGACGTCCCTGGGCGTCGTAGAACAGCGTGGTGGGTAGCGCCCGCGAGCCCACCTGCTGACCGAGCCGACCGCCGCTGTCCAGCAGCAGGTTGTCCAGCTCAAGACCGCTATGCGCCAGGAAGCGGCGGATCTCGGCCTCCCCCTCGCCCTGGTTGACGATCAGAAAGGTCACACTCTTTTCGCGGGCCTGGGCCTTTGCCAGCACCGGCATCTCGCGCCGACACGGCGGACACCAGGTGGCCCACAGATTGATCACCAGCGGCTTGCCCAGGTAGTCGTGCAGCTGGACCGGCTGCCCGTCCATGTCACGCAACGCCAGCTCCGGCAGGCGCGTGCCCTGCTCCAGCGAGCGCAGCACCAGCTGACCGCCACCCCAGACCAGTACGCCGACCACCAGCGCGCCCAGCAGCGGCTTGCGCAGCACCCGATCACGCCAGGCCAGCCCCGCGGCAACGAGCAGCGCGGCGAGCAGCCCGGGCCAGATCAGGAAGCCGCCATCGCGCACATCCAACATCTGCCAGGGGGATTGCTCGTACTCATCGAAATAGCGCGCGACAAAGGCAATCCGCGCCACCAGCAGGGCGATCAGCAACAGCAGGAAAAGCACGCCCTCGGGGTTGCGTGCCGAGCGCCGCCCTAGCCACCAGCCGGTCAGCGAGGCCAGTAGCAGACTGCCCAGCAGCAGCGCATGAGAAAGGCTCAGGGCCAGCGGACCAAGATTGAGTGTGAGCATTGGCAGGTTCCGGGAAAATTCCAGCCGCCACCTTAACCGCTGCCACCGGTAGCAGGACAAACCGCAAACCGTTGCGCCAGGTTTCACCCTCCTCCCGGCAGGAAAGGTCCGCCAGACGCGCCGCAACGAAAGAGCCCGGCATCTGCCGGGCTCTTCGACTCAGGTAGCGGGTTCCTCGTGCTCCTGCACCCTGAACCAGGTCGCGTAAAGCGCCGGCAGGAACAGCAGGGTCAGCGCAGTGGCAACGATCAGGCCGCCCATAATGGCGACCGCCATGGGCCCGAAGAAGATGCTGCGCGACAGCGGGATCATCGCCAGCACCGAGGCCAGGGCCGTCAGGGCGATCGGGCGGAAGCGGCGTACCGTGGCCTCGATGATCGCCTGCCAGCGCGAGAGCCCGGCGGCAATGTCCTGCTCGATCTGGTCGATCAGGATCACCGAGTTGCGCATGATCATCCCCGACAGGGCGATGGTGCCGAGCATGGCGACGAAGCCGAACGGCTGGCGGAACACCAGCAGGAACAGGGTCACGCCGATCAGTCCGAGCGGTGCCGTGAGGAACACCATGGCTGCGCGCGACATGCTGCGCAGCTGGATCACCAGCAGGGTAAGCACCACCAGCACGAACAGCGGAATGCCGGCCATCACCGATCGCGAACCGCGGCTGGAATCCTCAACCGTACCGCCAACCTCAAGCAGGTAGCCGTCCGGCAGATTGGCCTGGATCTCCTTGAGCGTCGGCATGATCTGGCGGACCAGCGTGGCCGGCTGTTCCTTGCCCATGACGTCGCCAAGCACGGTGACCGTCGGCAGGCGATTGCGGTGCCAGATCACTCCTTCCTCGAAGCCATACTCCAGCGTTGCCACCTGCGACAGGGAAACGCTTCGACCGCTTGCGGTCGGCACCGCCAGGCTCGGCAGCAGCTCCAGCTGCTGGCGCTCGCGCACGGTGCCGCGCAGGAGGATCTCGATCAGTTCGTTGTCCTCGCGGTAGAGGCTGACGCTGGAGCCCGTCAGCGAACTCTGCAGAAAGCGTGACAGCTCGGCGGAGCTGACGCCCAGCACACGCGCGCGCTCCTGATCGATGTTCAGGTAGACCACCTTGCTTGGCTCTTCCCAGTTCAGGTGAACGTTGGAAACCTTGTCATTGGCGCGTACCTGGCCAGCCACTTCGCGGGCGATCTCGCGGACCTTCTCGACATGCTCGCCGGAGACGCGGAACTGGATCGGGAAGCCCACCGGCGGACCATTCTCCAGCCGCGACACGCGGGTACGGGCGAAGGGGAATTCCTCGGCCATCAGCTCGTTGAGCCAGACGCGGACCTTCTCGCGATCCTCGATGGTCTTGCACAGCACCACGAACTGGGCAAAGCGCGTCGCCGGCAACTGCTGGTCGAGCGGCAGGTAGAAGCGCGGCGATCCGGTGCCGACGTAGGCCACGTAGTTGTCGATGCCCGGATGGCCCTCGAGCAGTTTCTCCAGGCGCTTGACCTGGGTCTCGGTGGACTTGAGCGAAGAGCCTTCGGTGAGCTTGATGTCGACCATCAGCTCCAGACGCCCGGATGCCGGGAAGAACTGCTGCGGCACGAAGCGGAACATGAACACCGCGACGACGAAGATTGCCAGGGTCGCCACCACCACTGTCTTGCGCTGCGCCACGCACCAGCCGATGGTGCGCCGCAGACGCTGGTAGAACGGTGTGGAATACGGGTCATGGCCCTTGTCGCTGCCGCCATGCTTCTTCGCATGCAGCTTGGCCATGTCCGGCAGCAGGCGATCACCCAGGTAGGGCACGAAGACCACCGCGGCGATCCAGGACACCACCAGGGCGATGGTCACCACCTGGAAGATCGAGCGGGTGTACTCGCCGGTGCCGGACTGTGCCGTGGCAATCGGCAGGAAGCCTGCGGCGGTGATCAGGGTGCCGGTGAGCATCGGAAACGCCGTGCTGGTCCAGGCATAGCTGGCTGCCTTGAGACGGTCGTAACCCTGCTCCATCTTGATCGTCATCATCTCGACCGCAATGATTGCGTCGTCCACCAGCAGTCCCAGGGCCAGCACCAGGGCACCAAGCGAAATCTTGTGCAGGCCGATGCCGAAGTAGTTCATCACCGCGAAGGTCATCGCCAGCACCAGCGGGATCGACAGCGCGACCACCAGGCCGGTACGCAGCCCAAGGGAGAAGAAGCACACCAGCAGCACTATCACCAGCGCCTCGATCAGCACCTGGACGAACTCGCCGACACCGACCTTCACCGCCGCTGGCTGGTCGGAGACCTTGCGCAGTTCCATGCCCAGCGGCAGGGTTTCCTGCAGGCGCGAAAACTCGCTCTCCAGCACTTCACCCAGCTTGAGAATGTCGCCACCGGGCTTCATCGCCACCGCGATGCCGATGGCGTCCTGCCCCATGAAGCGCATGCGTGGCGCGGGTGGGTCGTTGAAGCCGCGATGGACCTCGGCGACATCGCCGATGCGGAAGCTGCGATCCCCCACGCGGATCGGGAAGTCGCGAATTTGCTCGACCGTTTCGAATCGGCCGGAGACACGCAGATGCACGCGGTCGGTCGGCATCTCGAAGAAACCGGCGGAGGCCACGGTGTTCTGTTCCTCCAGTGCCTGCTGCACCGCCGCCAGCGGCAGGCCGAGGGTGGCCAGCTTGACGTTCGACAGCTCGATCCAGATCTTCTCGTCCTGCAGACCGAGCAGCTCGACCTTGCCAACGCTCTCGACCCGCTGCAGTTGCAACTGCACGCGGTCGGCGTAGTCCTTCATCACCGCGTAGTCGAAACCCTCGCCGGTGAGCGCGTAGATGTTGCCGAAGGTGGTGCCGAACTCGTCGTTGAAGAACGGCCCGCGCACGCCTGGCGGCAAGGTGTGACGGATATCGCTGACCTTCTTGCGCAACTGGTACCAGAGGTTGGGAATGTCCCGCGAATGCAGGGAATCGCGGGCGAGGAAAGTGACCACCGATTCGCCGGGA
The DNA here is from genome assembly GCF_003052585.1 of Pseudomonas mangrovi. GTDB lineage: Bacteria > Pseudomonadota > Gammaproteobacteria > Pseudomonadales > Pseudomonadaceae > Aquipseudomonas > Aquipseudomonas mangrovi. The sequence goes on from NZ_QASN01000002.1 coordinate 15,748, forward strand.
CGCGAATAGGACATGACGAACTGGAATTCGCCGGTCTCCATGACCTTCTTCTCGATCCGTTCGGTGATCTGCCGTGACACCTCTTCGGCGGTGGCGCCCGGCCAGTCGGTGCGCACCACCATGGCCTTGAAGGTAAAGGGCGGATCTTCGCTCTGGCCGAGCTTGGAGTAGGAAAGAATGCCGATGACCGTCAGCACCAGCATCAGATAGAGGACGACCTGGCGGTTGCGCAGCGCCCAGGCGGAAAGATTGAAGGACATGGATTACTCCTGGGCCGCGAACTCGACGGGACGGTTTTCATGGTCCACCGGGCGGATCTTCTGGCCCTCGCGCAGCACATGCACGCCGGCCGCCACCACCCAATCGCCCTCCTTCAGACCTTCCAGCACCGAGACCCGCTCCTGGCCGTAGCTGCCGACCTTGACCGGCACGCGGCGGACACTGTTGCTCTGCTGATCGACCACCCACAGATAGGCAGCGCCCTTCTCCGCACTGATGGCGGTCATGGGTACCGACAGCGGCACCTCGCCCTCGACCCGGACATTCACTCGCGCACTCTGGCCCAGCTCGGCATTGACCTTGTCACCGACGAACGAGACCCGCGCGGCAAAGGTCCGCGACTGGGCATCGGCAGCAGGCGACAGCTCGCGAATCCGCCCGGGATAGCTCTTGTCCGGCTGCGACCAGAGTTCGACGGCCACCTCCTGACCGATGCGGAAACGCTCGATGGCATGCTCCGGCACGCCGATCAGCACTTCGCGCTCGCCGTCCGCCGCCAGGGTAAATACGGTCTGACCAGCCGCCACGACCTGGCCGACCTCGGCCAGACGGCGGGCGATGATGCCGTCCTGGGTCGCACGCAGCACCGCGTAGCCGGCCTGGTTGGCAGCCACGTCGTATTCGGCGCGAATCTGCTTGAGGCGGGCTTCACCGGCGCGGTACTGGTTTTCGACGTTGTCGTATTGGGACTGGCTGATCAGCTGACGACCGAGCAGGGTGCGGTAGCGATCACGCTCGGAACGCACCAGCTTGAGATTGGCTTCTGCGGCCGCGAGCTGGGCGCGCACGGCCTCCAGCTGCAGGCGCACATCCTGCGGATCAAGCTCGGCCAGTGGCTGATCCTTGCTCACCCGCGCGCCGACATCCACCAAGCGGCGGCTGATCTTGCCGCCGATGCGAAAGGCCAGCTCGGACTCCAGACGGGCGCGAACCTCGCCCGGATAGGTCTCGAAGGCCTGCCCGGCGGGCACGGGTTGCGCCACCAGGGCGGGACGAACCGGCGGCTCGACCGGCTCGCCATTGCCACAGGCGATCAGGAACAGGCTTGCGCACGCGGGCACAGCGAGGGACAGGACATGACGAAACATGAGGATGACCTTTCGCAGAAGAGGCTTGGAATACTTATACTGCCGGGTATAGTAAGAATGCCAAACCCGCCAGTCCAGTATTAAAACGTGACATGACCGACAGACTACCGACAACACCCAGCGGTCCAGGCCGCCCCAAGGATCCAGCCAAGCGCTCGGCCATTCTCCAGGCTGCCAAGTGCCTGTTCCTGGCGCATGGCTACGAGGGCAGCAGCATGGACGCCATCGCTGCAGAGGCGGGCGTCTCCAAGCTGACCGTCTACAGCCACTTCAACGACAAGGAAACCCTGTTCGCCGCCGCGGTGGCCTCCAAATGCCAGGAGGAACTGCCGCCGCTGTTCTTCGAGCAGGATCCCAAGGTGCCGCTGGATCAGGTACTGACCGAGGTTGGTCGGCGATTCCATCTGTTGATCAACAGCCCCGAGTCGGTTGCCATGCACCGCCTGATGGTCGCCCAGGGCACGCACAATCCAGAGCTGTCGCGGCTGTTCTTCGAGGCCGGCCCGCAGCGAATCCTCGATGCCACCACCCAGTTGCTGGCGCGTGCCGACCGCAATGGCCAGCTGCGAGTGGCCCAGCCGCAACGCGCTGCGGAACATTTTCTCAGCATGATCAAGGGTGCCTGCCATCTGCGTCTGCTGATCGGCTGCTGTGAGGCGCCCAAGGGCGAGGATGCGGAAGAACACGTAGCCGACGTGGTGCAGCTGTTTCTGCGCGCCTATCGTCCGGACTGAACCTCAGCCGGGCGTCAGCTTCTTCTTCGGATAGATGTCGTAGCGGCTCGACTTGCCTTCCAGGCTGTAGCCCGGCGCAGGGCCGGCAATCGGCGGTGCCTTGCGCGCGCGCTTGACTACCACCCGATGGCTGGCCAGTTCCAACGCCGCTGCGAGTAACGCCGGGGCATCGTCATCGTCGCCCACCAGCGGGCGGAACAAGCGCATTTCCTTCTTCACCAGCGCGCTCTTGTCACGGTGCGGGAACATCGGATCGAGGTGGATCACCTGCGGTGCGCTGTCCTGCCAGGCGGCCATCAACGCAATCGCGTCGCCGACCAGCAAGCGCATGCGCGCGATGATCTCGGCAACCTCGGCGGCCGTCGCGGCGCGACGCAGCCCATCTTCGAGCAGAGCCGCGATCACCGGCTGACGCTCGATCAGCACCACCTCGCAGCCGAGACTGGCGAGCACGAAGGCGTCGCGGCCCAATCCGGCAGTGGCATCCAGCACCCGTGGCCGCACGCCCGGACCGATACCGATGGCCTTGGCGATCATCTGCCCGCTGCCGCCGCCAAACTGGCGCCGGTGCGCCAGGGCGCCCTCGACGAAATCGACCCGCACCGGACCGGGCGCCTGCGGACCCCGCTCGACCAACTGCAGGCCATGTGCACCGACCTGCAAAACCATCTCCGCAGACCCACCCCCGTGCAGCCGGAGCCGCACCGCCAAAGCCTGCGCCTGGTCGTTGAACATCGCCTCGGATGCCTCGACCTCAATAATGGCACTTTGCCGCTCGTCGCCCATTGCTGCCCCTGTTCAGTATTCACTCAACCCGCCAGCGCGGCGGTCGATAACCAGCGAAAGCGGCATTCTGCCAGACCCGGCACCCCGGAGCCGCTGCGAGTTCGCCATGATCAATTCCATCGCCACTGGACACACGCCAGAGCAGAACAGATCCCGGTCAATTGACGGCGGCGCGGATGCCGATCCACGGCAATCGCGCGACTACCAGATACTGCGCCGCACCCTGGGCATCGAGGAAGAGCAGCCGAAAGCGCTGGCTCGGCCGGACGCAGAGCCAGTAGCCGAAGATGCACTGGCGTCCGCAGAGGCCGACGTGGCGCGCTTCGAGCAGGTCCTGCAGCAACGCGAACTGAACGTCGAGATCGGCACCCCTACCCAGCCGCAGATCAGCGATCCGCTGACGCTTGACCTGGCTGGCGATGGTTTCGCGACCCGCGGGCTGGGGCGCGCCGTACACTTCGATCTGAACGCCGACGGTCGTCTCGACCAGGTCAGCATGCCTGACCGTGACGACGCACTGCTGGCGCTTGATCGCAACGGCAATGGGCGCATCGACGACGGCCGCGAGCTGTTCGGCGATCAGAACGGCGCTGCCAACGGCTTTGCCGAACTGGCCCGCCATGACGACAATGGCGACGGACGAATCGACGCCAGCGATGCCATCTATCGACAGTTGACCCTGCTGCGTTTCGATGAACAGGGGCGCCAACAGACCCGGTCACTGGCAGACGCCGGTGTCAGCGCCATCCGCTTGCAGGCGCGCGACGTCGACATCGCACTCGGCGCCTACGACCGCATCGCCCAGCTCGGCGCCTTCGAGTTCGCCGACGGCCGCGAGGGGCAGGCCGCCGATCTGTTGCTGGCCCATCGCTGACGCCGTGCTAGGCGCAGGCAACGCGCTCTGCAGCTGATGCCCGCGCCGGGACGGCGAGCTCAACGACATATCCGAAACGTCCCCATATCCAGATGCAGGTGATCGTGGTGGGCGGCGTTGTACTCCGGCCCCAGTACCGCGTTGAAGGGCCCACAGGCGGCATCGCGTACCTGGCGCAGGAAGCGCTGCTCGCGTTCGCTGCCGTTCCAGTCTCGCGCCAGGGTGATGCGGGTGCCGTCGCGCAGGCGGAAGCCTGCGATATCCAGCGCGTTGGCGCTGGCATGCTGGCTGCGCCGGCTACTGCCGCCGATATTGCGACAGGCGAAGCTGCCGTAATGCTCGATTCGCACCACCGGCTGGCCATAGACCGCATCGGCCGCCGGCTGCAGTCCGTGTTCCTCGAACAGGGCAAAAGCCGCCGCCAACGGACAGCTGGCGAGAAAGTCACCACCCAGTGCCAGCGTGTCGCTGCTGCGCAGACGCACGCTGTTCTCCAGCGGACAGCCCGGCGCAGGAAGGCTGTCGGCCACCGGGTCGAAGCGCAGTTGCGAGGTTTCCAGCGCCTGCAGGCAGCGCCGCGGATCATCACGCAGGCGCGCCATCTTGAAGCCGCTGAGAAAGTTCGGCGGTTCACCCAGGTCCAGCGGCGCCCAGGGATTCCAGCGCGGCGGTATCTCGACCCAGCCCCGCAGCAACGCAGCCGCAGCCAGCGCCAGCAGCAGCAGAAAAAGCAGAAAGCCCCTGGCGGAGCCGTTACCTACCTCGGACATCTTCCCTCCCCCTTTCCCTACTTGAGGCAAGCCGGGCAGGCCAAGGGTTCAGTACCGCGCTACAGCAGGCTGAGCTGGTCCTCGGCACAGGGTTCCGGCAAAGGCGCAAGGCCTGGCAAACGCTGCGTCAGCAACTGGTGGAAACGACGCGCCAGTTGCGGCGCCTGGCGGTTGTCGGAGGTATGCACGAACACATGCGGACGCAAGCCGTCCTCGATCCACTCGGCGACCTTGACCAGCCAGGGAGCGAGAAAGGCTTCGTTGGCGGCAAGCTCGGGATGCCCGACGAAACGCAATTGCGGACGGTCGCTGAAGGCAGTCGGTCGTGGCGGCAGGCGCGGCTTGCGTGACTGCGCGTGAACGACCGCGGCGGTGGTCTCGGTGCAGCTGAACAAGGCCCGGCTGTCGAGGCAGATGCGCTCCACGCCCTGATCGCGCAGCAGGCGGTTGAGAGCACGCTCGGCGTCACCGCGCGCGAAGAACGCCGGGTGACGCAACTCGACCGCAAGACGGGCCGGGAAGTTGTCGATGAAGACCGCCAGCTCCGCCAGCCGGTCGGGGCCGAAGGATGCCGGCAATTGCAACCAGTAAGGCGTCACCCGTGCTGCCAGCGGTGCCAGCAATTCGAGAAAAGCCGCCACGGCCTCGGCCTGCTCGCGCAGATCGCCACCATGGCTGACCTGACGCGGCAACTTGGCACAGAAGCGAAAATCCTCCGGCATCTGCTGCGCCCAGCGCGCCACCGTTGCCGCCGCCGGCTGGGCATAGAAGGTGGTATTGCCCTCCACCGCATTGAAGGTGCGGCAGTAAAGGGCAAGCAGATCGGTCGGTGTCGCATCGGCGGGATACAGGGTGCCGCGCCAGGCGGTTTCATTCCAGCCGGGGCAGCCAAGATGGTAAGGCAGGGACAAGCAGGAAGATGCGAGTGCGGCGGCTAGCGACATCAGGCGTAGAGATCGAGCCCGAGCACTTCGGTCGCGTCGACCTCGGAAACCATGTTCGCGGTGCTGCCGTAGCTGGCCAGGGCCTGGGCGACCCGGCCGCTCACCGGGCGCTGGTAGGAATCGAGAAACTCGCGGGCCCGCGCCGGCAACTGATCATTGTTGCCCTCGCGGGCGGCAAGCGCATTCTCGACCTGACGCGGCTGCGGAACGCTCTCGAAGCCCTGGCTTCCCGAAGCGGGTGCCGGTTGCTCACGACGCAGCTCCTGTTCGCGCTGGATTTCGCGATAGGGATTGCTCGCGGGGCTCGGCCGAGCTCCACGATCCAGCGGATAGGAAGATGAAAAACCGTCGATACGCATCATTGGACCTACGTGATGGTCGCCTCACTCTACTGACTGGCCGCAGCGCTTGGCAATAACCGAACGGCAGTGCGTTCATCGCCGGGATGAACGGTCAGGCCTGGCCCTTGGGCGTGGCCACCTTGTCGCGCAGATAAACCGGCTGGGCGTCCTCGGCCGGTAGAGCCTCGCCGCGCGCCCAGGCGAAGCTGGCCAGCTCGAGCAGATCGAGCGCATCGGGCAGCAGATCGCCCAGGGTAGCCGTCGGCTGCAGCGCGATACGCGCCGCATGGGTGCCCCAGCCCGTGCCGGCAGCAACCCAATCGCCACTGGCGCCACGCGGCAGTTGCGCCTGCTCCGGCGGCAGCACCGCCTCGCTGCCGAGCAGACGCATCTCACCCTGATCAAGTTGATAGCAGCCCCAATAGACTTCGTCCATTCGCGCATCAATGGCGGCGGCCACCTGCTGCGCGCCGAGCCGGCGATGGGCGCCCTGGGCCAGGGCCGCCAGGTTGGAGATCGGCAATACCGGCCGGTCAAGCGCGAAGGCCAATCCCTGCACCACACCGATGGCGATGCGCACACCAGTGAAGGCACCGGGGCCGCGGCCGAAGGCGATCGCATCCAGTGCCGACAGACCTATTCCCGCCTCCGCCAGCAGCGTCTGGATCATCGGCAGCAGGCGCTGCGCGTGCAGCCGCGGCGCCACCTCGTAATGATTGAGGATGCGTCCGTCGTGGCGCAGGGCTACGGAGCAGGCTTCGGTGGCCGTATCGAAGGCCAGCAGGCTGGGCATGGCAATGGCTCGCAGGAAAAAGGCGCGCAGTATAAACGCCAACGGCCCGCAAGCGGGCCGTTGGCGGTGTCGGTCGCGATCAGGAAAGCGCGGCCAGTACCTTGGCGGTGATCTCTTCCACCGAACCCACGCCTTCGACGCGGGCGTAGCGGGCGGTGCCCTGCTCGGCAGCCAGCTTCTGGTAGAAATCCACCAGCGGCTTGGTCTGGGAATGGTAGACCGAGAGGCGATGCCGCACGGTTTCCTCGGTGTCGTCCTTGCGCTGAACCAGGTCTTCACCGGTCAGATCGTCCTTGCCGGCGACCTTCGGCGGATTGTGGTCGACGTGATAGACCCGGCCGCTTGGCTCGTGCACCCGGCGACCAGCAATGCGCTGGACGATTTCCTCGTCGTCGACGGCGATTTCCAGCACGCGGTCGATGGTCACGCCGGCCGACTGCATGGCCTCGGCCTGCGGAATGGTGCGCGGGAAGCCATCGAACAGGAAACCATTGGCGCAGTCGGGCTGCTTGATGCGTTCCTTGACCAGATTGATGATCAGGTCATCGGAAACCAGGCCACCGGCGTCCATCACGCTCTTGGCCTGCAGGCCCAGCTCGGTGCCCGCCTTGACCGCGGCACGCAGCATGTCGCCGGTGGAGATTTGCGGGATGCCGAACTTTTCCGTGATGAATCGAGCCTGGGTGCCTTTGCCGGCCCCAGGTGCTCCCAGCAGAATCACGCGCATCGATGTCTCCTCAATGAAGCTGAACTTGGAAATCGTCGGATTCGCCTTTGCCGGGCCAATCGCACAATCCGGGACGGCCGCATACGGCGGCCGAAAAAGGTTGGACACGATACACAGCGCCCAGAATGCACACAAGCCGTCGAAAGTCTGATGCCTGGGTGCCTGGCACTGTGCCCGCCGTTGTGCTGGGAACGACGGCGGGCGCAGAGAAGCGCCGCTAGCCGGTGTTGCGCAAACCCGCGGCAATGCCGGCGACGCTGACCAGCAGCGCCTGGTCGAGGGCGCCCTCGACCTGCACGTCGTTGCGTCGGGCCCGCGCCAGCAGCTCGACCTGGAGCATGTGCAGCGGGTCCAGATAGGCATCGCGCACGCTGATCGACTCCAGTGTTTCCGGGCTATGGCCAAGCAATTGCTGCTGCCCGGTCAATTCAAGCACGGCGCGGCATGCCTGCTGCAACAGCTCTCGCAGGCGCAGGCCCAGCGGCAGCAACGGCGCCTCGACCAGACGCTCGTCGTACAGCGCGGCGATGGCGCCGTCGGCCTTGGCCAGCACCATTTCGAGCATGTCGATGCGGGTCCGGAAGAACGGCCACTGCTCGCGCATGCGACACAATGCCTCACTCTCGCCGCGCGCCAGGGCATTGCCCAGCGCCGCTTCCCAGCCCAGCCAGGCCGGCAGCATCAGTCGCGTCTGGGTCCAGGCAAAGATCCATGGGATCGCCCGCAGGCTCTCCACCCCGCCGGCACGGCGCTTGGCCGGACGACTGCCCAGCGGCAGGCGGCCGAGTTCCTGCTCCGGCGTGGCCTGGCGGAAGTAGTCGACGAACTGCGGATCATCCCGCACCACCTGGCGATAGGACTGCAGGCCATCGGCGGCGAGGCGGTCCATCATCTCGCGCCAGGCCGGCTCGGGCGTCGGCGGCGGCGCCAGGGTCGCCTCCAGCACCGCAGACAGATAGAGGTTGAGGTTCTGCTCGGCGATATGCGGCAGGCCGAACTTGAAGCGGATCATCTCGCCCTGCTCGGTGGTGCGGAAGCGCCCGGCCACCGAGCCCGGCGGCTGCGACAGGATCGCCGCGTGGGCCGGCGCGCCACCACGACCGACGGTGCCGCCGCGACCATGGAACAGCAGCAGCTCGATCTCCTGCTCGCGGCAGATGCGCACCAGAGTCTCCTGGGCACGGTACTGCGCCCACGCCGCTGCCGCGGTACCGGCGTCCTTGGCCGAGTCGGAATAGCCGATCATCACTTCCTGCGGGCCGTGCAGACGGCGGCGATAGCCGGGCAGGCCGAGCAGTCGCTCGATCACCGGACCGGCGTTGTCGAGGTCGGCCAGGGTCTCGAACAGCGGCACCACGCGCATCGGCCGGCGCAGCCCGGCTTCCTTGAGCAGCAGCTGGACCGCCAGGACATCCGACGGGGCGCCGGCCATGGAAATCACGTAGGAGCCCAGGGCTGCGGCCGGCGACTGCGCGACCACCCGACAGGTCTCGAGGACCTCGGCAGTTTCCCCCGAAGGCTGGTGATACGGCGGCAACAGCGGTCGCCGGCTGTCCAGCTCGCGCTGCAGAAACTCGATGCGCTGCTCCTCGTCCCAGTCGGCATAGCGCCCCAGACCGAGATAGTCGGTGATCTCGTTGAGCGCCGCGGCATGCCGCGCGGCGTCCTGACGGATATCCAGGCGCACCAGGAACAGGCCGAAGGTGGCCGCACGGCGCAGGCAGTCGAGCAGCGGCCCGTCGGCAATCACGCCCATGCCGCATTCGTGCAGCGAGTGATAGCAAAGCTCCAGCGGCTCGCGCAGCTGGGCATTGTCCTGCAGCACGTCGGGCGGCGCCGGCTGCGGCTCGCGCAGCGACGCCTCGGCCCAGGCGCGGGTCGCCCGCAGACGATCACGCAACTGCTTGAGCAGTTGGCGATATGGCTCGGGGTGGTCGCCGCTCCGCGCCAGCATCGCATCACTGGCGCGTTGCATGGACAGTTCGGTGGCGAGCTGTTCGACATCGCGCAGGTACAGATCCGCGGCCATCCAGCGTGCCAGCAACAGCACCTCACGACTCACCTCGGCGGTGACATTGGGGTTGCCGTCGCGATCCCCGCCCATCCATGAAGCAAAGCGCACGGGGGCGGCGTCCAGCGCCAGGCGCAAGCCGGTTGCCTGGTGCAGCGCCGTGTCCACGCCGCGCATGAAACTGGGCACCGCGTGCCACAGGGAGTGCTCGATGACCGCGAAGCCCCATTTCGCCTCATCGACCGGGGTCGGCCGGCTGCGGCGGATTTCCTCGGTGTGCCAGGCCTCGGCGATCAGCCGCTGCAGACGCTGGCGGGTCTGTTCCTGCTCGACGCTTGAAAGATCATCGTGATCCAGTTCAGCCAACTGCGCGGAGATCGCGTCGTACTTCTGGATCAGGGTGCGCCGGGCGACCTCGGTCGGGTGCGCGGTGAGCACCAGCTCGATGTCGAGCCGACCGATTTGTCGAGCCAGTGCGTCGTCGCCGTAGCCGGTGCTCTTCAGGCGCTGCAGCAGGCAGGTCAGCGCCTGATCCTCGAACGGCTGCACCTCGCCTGGCCGACGCCGACGCACGCGGTGGTACTGCTCGGCGATGTTGGCCAGGTTGAGGAACTGGTTGAAGGCCCGCGCCACAGGCAGTACCTGCTCGGCATTCAGGCCGTCGAGGCTGTTCGCCAGCTGTTCTGCGCCCTCTCTGGAGCCGCGTCTGGCGGCCTTGGCACCCTTGCGGATGCGCTCGATGGTTTCGAGGAATGCATCCCCGTGTTCCAGGCGGATGGTTTCGCCCAGCAGCGCGCCCAGCAGGTGCACGTTTTCACGCAAGCGCGTGTCGATTTCGGTCATTGCCCACTCCGGCAGCGTTGAACTCGCAGACTGTATAGCACGTCAACCGGCAGTCACCGACCCATCGGCGGCCGCCACGCGACTATGCTGAGAAAGCTGACCGCAAGGCCTGGCGACTGGTTCGTGAAGACCCTCGCAGCCAGGCTCGCTGGTGCGCTGCCCATGCATGCGCAACCGCCATCATCAGCCGTTTCGGTCACAGCCAAACCACCCTGGAGGTTTTCCATGAAAATTCGCGAACTGGTCAATCACTGGGAACAGGGGCCCAAGGGCCGCCTGACCCGGGAAAGCTACGCGATTCACCTGGATCTGGACTCCGCTGCGCGCATGGCCGCCCTGGCGGAAATGTATCCCCGTCGCAGTCTGGAGGAACTGCTGGGCGAGCTGATCGCCGCCGCGCTCGAAGAGCTCGAGACCAGCCTGCCCTATGTGAAAGGACAGAAAGTTGTGGCTACCGACGAGCAGGGCGATCCGCTGTACGAGGACGTCGGGCCCACGCCACGTTTCCTGTCCCTGGCGCGCAAGCATCTGCATCAGCTGCAGGATAGCGCCGACGCACAGACCCACTGAGCGCCAGTGGATTGCCGGCGGCCAAGCGCCGCCGATGCTGCTCCAGATCAATGCGAATGATTGTCGGCTGCTGCTAGTCTGCATTTCCCTGCCTGCGACCGGGACCGCAGCCCCGTTCGCGCCTCGGTCGTCGGGGCCGCTGCATCCGGCAAGGGCTCAAGCCAACTCCCAGCCGGTCCATGAGCATGAAGTCCATTCTGGCCCCACGCACGGCAAGCGCCTGCGCGTCATTGCTGTTCTGTTACTGCGCGCAGTCCCAGGCAAGCCCTGCCCTCTGGCTGGACGCCGCGCGCACCTCCATGCCGCCCTGGCTGCTTGCCACCGGCCTGCTGCTGATCGCCGGTCTGGCACTGCTGGCCGGCCTGGGTCGCCGTCGCGAGCGCAACCTGTGCCGGCAACTGCGGTTGACTGCCAGCGTGTTCCGCAACAGCAGCGAGGGCATCGCCGTGACCAGCGCCGAAGGCCGGATTCTGGCCGTCAACCCGGCGTTCGAACGTATCACCGGCTACCGCTGCGAGGAAGTCACCGGCAAGAGCCCCGGCCTGCTTTCCTCCGGGCGCCACGATGCGCGCTTCTATCGCGAGATGTGGGCTCACCTGCGGGCCTGCGGACACTGGCAGGGCGAATTCTGGAACCGGCGCAAGGATGGCGCCCTCTACGCGGCACTGAGCAACATCAGTGCGGTACATGACGAGCATGGCCGGCTCAGCCACTACATCAACCTGTTTACCGACATCACCCAGCTCAAGCACCACCAGCAACGCATCGACCAGTTGGCACATTTCGATGCTCTCACCGGCCTGCCCAACCGCACCTTGCTCGCCGACCGCCTGCAGCAGGCTACTGCCCTGGCCCAGCGCAGTGGCAGGGGACTGGCGGTCTGCCTGCTGGATCTGGATGTGTTCAAGCCGATCAACGACCGATTCGGCCACGACATCGGCGACGAGCTGCTGGTCTGCGTGGCCCAGCGCCTGCAGCAGTGCCTGAATGCAGGAGACACCCTGGCACGCATCGGCGGTGACGAATTCGCCCTGCTGCTGGGGGATATCGAGGATGTCGCCGACTGCGACCAGCGAGTACTCGAGATTCTGCGCCGGGTCGGTGAACCACTGCAGGGCTCCGCTGCGAGTATCAGCCTGTCGGCCAGCGTCGGCGTGACGCTGTTCCCGCTGGACAACGCAGACAGCGAGCAGCTGTTGCGCCACGCCTCCCAGGCGATGTACCGGGCCAAGGAAACCGGCCGCAACCGCCATCAGTGGTTCGATCCGGAACATGGTCGCCGAGTGGAACAGCAGCAGGCGCGCCTGCAACGACTGCAACAGGCGCTGGAGGACGACGAACTACGCCTGCACTACCAGCCGAAGATCGATCTGTACAACGGCGAGGTGATCGGTTGCGAGGCCCTGTTGCGCTGGCAGCATCCACAGCAGGGCCTGCTGCAGCCGGCCGCATTCCTCCCGGCGCTGGAAGGCAGCGAGCTGGAGCAGAGGGTCGGCGCCTGGGTACTGGACCACGCGCTGGCCCAACTCGCCAACTGGCACCACGCGGGACTGCCCCTGGAAATGAGCGTCAATGTCAGCGCCGAACACCTGCTCTGCCCTCGCTTCAGCGAGAACCTGCAAGCTGCCCTCGCCCGCCACCCCCAGGTCGCCGCACAGCATCTTGAGCTGGAAATCCTCGAAACCACGGCGCTGAGCAGCATGGAACGCTCGGCGCTGGTGCTGGAACAGTGCCGCGCCCTCGGCGTGCGCTTCGCGCTCGATGACTTCGGCACCGGCTACTCGTCCCTCGCCTACTTCCGTCGGCTGCCGGTCGACAGCCTGAAGATCGACCAGAGCTTCGTCCGCGACATGCTCGCCGACCCGGACAGCCTGGGCATCGTCGAGAGCGTGGTGCGCCTGGCGGCAGCCTTCAATCGCCGCGTGGTCGCCGAAGGCGTGGAAACCCGCGAACACGGCGAGCGCCTGCAGCGCATGGGTTGTCGTTTCGGCCAGGGCTACGGCATTGCCCGGCCGATGTCCGCCGAGTGCTTCGCCGGCTGGCTGCAGCACTGGCGCCAGGACAATCCCTGGACCGCCCAGCGCAGCCTCGCGGTAAGCGGCGAGTTCAGCAGCACAGCTGGCGGGTACTGACGAAACGACGCGGCGCGCCGCTCAGCGGATCGACGAACGCCAGCGAGCGCGCCAGCAATTGCAGCGGCGTGCTGAAGTCATCGAGCCGCTCCTCACGCAAGCACGGATACAGCGGATCGCCGATCAGCGCGGCACCGAGACCCGCCATCTGCACCCGCAGCTGATGTTTGCGCCCGGTGAGCGGTTGCAGGCCGTAGCGCCAATAGGCGTCACCGCGCTCCAGGACCTCGATGCGCGTCTCGCTGTTGGCCTCGCCCGGCTCTTCGCGCATGCGGAAGAACGGCTCGCCGGGCACGATCCGGCTGCACAGCTGCAGCGGAAACGACAGCTGCGGCAGGGCCGGCGCCAGGGCCTCGTAGGTCTTGTCGATACGGCGCTGGCGAAACAGGGCCTGGTAGCGGTCACGACTGGACGGATTGCAGGAAAACAGCACCAGCCCGGCGGTGAGCCGATCGATCCTGTGCAGCGGCACCAGGCCGGGATTGCCCAGCGAGCGCACCAGGCGCGCCAGCAGGGTCTGCTCGACATAGCGGCCGGCCGGCAGCACCGGCAGGAAGTGCGGCTTGTCCACCACCAGCAGATGCTCGTCCTGGTGCAGCACCTGCTCATGAAACGGAATCGGCGTTTCCTGCGCCACCTCGCGGAAGTAGCGCACCCGCAGGCCCTCGCGATACGGATGCGTCGGATCGAGCGGACGACCGTCCTGGTGCTGCACCTTGCCGGCCTGCATGCGCGCCCGCCAGGTCTGCCGGTCGATTGCCGGGAAACGCTGGCAGAGACAGTCGAGCACCGTCGCCCAGTCACCCGCGGGCAGATGCAGTGTGCTGGGCAACAGCGGTTGATCGGACATGGGCATTGCCGCAGAAGGACGGGCCGACAGTGTGCCAGCAGCGCGGAGCAGATGCTCGCGCCGGGGTTGCCGGAGCCTTCTCAGCGGCCATTTCCGCCAAGCGCAACGGCGGCGGATGAAGGCAAAGCGACACTTCCGGCAATCTGCAAGCGGATGAGCGGTCATGCCGTGCAATGTGCGCGAGACTGGCAATTCCTGGAAAAATACAAGCAGCTGATTTTTAAAGAAAAATACTTCAAAAATGAGTTGGCACGATGTCTGCCATCCAATACGGGACATTCATCCGCAAGGAGTTTCCCCATGGATAACAAAGACGTCATTTCCACCCTCAACGACCTGATCGAAACCAGCAAGGACGGTGAGAAGGGCTTCCGCGAGTGCGCCGAAGACATCAAGCGCACCGACCTCAAGGCCCTGTTCCTCGACCGTGCCCAGGGTTGCGCCGTCGCCGCGAGCGAACTGCAGGCGCTGGTGCGCTCGCTCGGTGGCGATCCGGAAACCGGTGGCAGCCTGAGCGGTGACCTGCATCGTCGCTGGGTCGACCTCAAGTCGATGATCACCGGCAAGGACGACGAAGCGATTCTCAACGAGTGCGAGCGTGGCGAGGATGTCGCCATGAAGTCCTACAAGAAGGCACTCGACAAGCCGCTGCCGCCGACCGTGCGCGCCGTGGTCGAGAAGCAGTTCCAGGGTGTGCAGCGCAATCACGACCAGGTTCGTGCCCTGCGCAACCAGGCACGCAAGGCGAGCTGATCGCCCCCTGCACCGGGCCCCGCCAGCGAAAGCTGCGCGGGGCCTTTTTATGGGGTTAGCCGAGGCTGCTTATGTACAACTCGGCGCAATGCGCTGCGCTTATTGCGCCCTACGGCTGGGCACCGCATCCGTAGGGTGGATACCGCCCCGGCCAGGTTCGTGCCCTGCGCAACCAGGCAGGCAAGACCAGCCAATGGTCGCGAGCGCCTCCGGTCGATCCGCACTTGCCCGAAGGCTGCGCCGCCTGCTATCTGTATGGATGAACAGTATCCAGCAGTCTGCACAATGCCCGCCGCCCTCGAAGATCCCTTTTACTACCTGGCCAATTTCCGCCGCGTGCTGGACTGGCTGAACGCGCGTTATGCCGACCTGCTCGCACCCGACGAGCAGGCCTTCATCGACGGTTTCGCCCGGTTGCCGCAGCCCGCGCAGGCACTGCTGGTGCGGATGATCATGCGCAAGGGTGAGCTGTTTCGCGTCAACCGGCTGAACTATGCCGAAATCGGTTCAACCGCCGAAGCCCTGCAATCGCTACTGACCACCGGCTGGGTGGATGATGCGCCGCTGCTGACGCTGGACGAGCTGTTCCGCCTGTTCACCCTGAACGAACTGCAGCGCCTGTTCGACGCCCCGCGCGGGTTGCGCAAGAGCGAGCTGCGCGAACACCTCGCCGCCCACGACCGGCCAGACACGTTGCAGCAGTGGTGGCCGCACAGCGAGGAGTGCGTCTGCGCACTGCGCCTGATGCCGCTGTGCGACCGCCTGCGGCTGATGTTCTTCGGCAACCTGCGCCAGGACTGGTCGACCTTCGTGCTCGCCGATCTGGGCATCCATCGCTACGAGACGATCATCCTGGATGAGGCGGCGCGCGGCTTTCGCTGCCGCCAGGACGTCGACGACTACCTGGCGCTGTTCCGCTGCCAGGAGATACTCGCCAACGAAGGCGACCTGCAGCGCGCGCTTGCCGGGCTGCCTGCGACGGCGCTGGACAACCCCTGGATCGAGGCGCGCCGCGCACGCCTGCTGTTCCAGCTTGGCCAGCATTGCGAGCGTGCCGGCGACTTGCCCCAGGCGCTGGCGCTCTACCAGGCCAGCGGCGACCCACAGGCGCGGGTGCGCGAGATCCGCGTGCTCGAACGCGATGGCGATGCGCAACAGGCGTTGCAGCGGCTGGAGGCGCTCGATCCGCAGGCGCTGCCCGCCGAACAGCAACAGCAGCTGCAGCGCATCCTGCCGCGCCTGCAGCGCCAGCTCGGTCTGCCCGTGTTGCCGGCACCGCGGATCGCGCAGGCGCGCATCGACCTGTGCCTGCCGCGACCGGCCGAACCTTCCAGCGTCGAATGGGTGGTGCTCGAGCACCTGAGCGAGGTACAGGCGCCGGTGTTCTATCTGGAGAATGCCCTGCTCAACTCGCTGTTCGGCCTGCTCTGCTGGGAGGCGATCTTCGCCCCGCTGCCCGGCGCCTTCTTCCACCCCTTCCACGCCGCCCCGGCGGACCTGCACGCCAGCGATTTCCATGTCCGCCGCGCCGCATTGTTCCAGCGCTGCCTGGCGCGGCTGGATGACGGTAGCCATCGCCAGGCGATCCTGGCGACCTTCGCCGCCAAGTTCGGCACCCTGTCGCCCTTCGTCCACTGGCAGGCGCTCGACGCCGAACTGCTCGACCTGGCACTCGACTGCCTGCCACCGGCGCACCTGCGCGCCTGCTTCGAACGGCTGCTGCAGGACATCCGCGGCAACCGCGCCGGCATGCCCGATCTGATCCAGTTCTGGCCGGCGGAGCGGCGCTACCGGATGATCGAGGTGAAAGGCCCCGGCGACCGTCTGCAGGACAACCAGAAGCGCTGGCTGGCGTTCTGCGCGACCCAGGGCATTCCGGTCGAGGTTTGCTACCTGCGCTGGGCGGACACACCCGCGTGAGCTATCAGGTGGCAGTACGCGCACTCTGCGAGTTCGCCGCCCGCGAGGGCGATCTGGACCTGCGCTACCAGGCCGCGCCCAGTGCCGAGGAAGGCATCGCCGGACATGCCAGGGTCAGCGCCCGGCGCGGCGCGGGCTACCAACGCGAGCGGAGTCTGCAGGGCACGCACGGGACACTGCTGGTGCGCGGGCGCGCCGACGGCTACGACCCGACGCGCAACCGCCTGGAGGAGATCAAGACCCATCGCGGCGCCGTCGAGCGCATCCCGGCCAACCAGCGCGCGCTGCACTGGGTCCAGCTCAAGGTCTACGGCTGCCTGCTGTGCCGCGAGCTGGCGCTGCCCGACGTGGAACTCGCACTGGTCTACTTCGACATCGCCAGCGAGCGGGAAACGTTGCTGCTCGAACGTCTGCCGGCGCAGGTGCTGGAAGCCTTCTTCAGCGATCTCTGCCAGCGCTTCATCGGCTGGGCGGAGCAGGAAATCACCCAGCGCCAGGCGCGTGATGCTGCAATGACCGGCCTGGAGTTTCCCTACCCGGACTTTCGTCCCGGCCAGCGCCGTCTGGCCGAAACCCTCTACAAGGTCGCCCGGCGTGAAGGCCGGCTGCTGGCCCAGGCGCCCACCGGTATCGGCAAGACCCTCGGCAGCCTGTTCCCGCTGCTCAAGGCGATGCCCGACGCGCCACTGGACCGGCTGTTCTTCCTCACCGCCAAGACGCCGGGCCGGCAACTGGCGCTGGATGCGCTGCAGCAGCTGGGCGGCGCAGCGCTACCGTTGCGGGTGCTGGAACTCGGCGCGCGGGAAAAGCTCTGCGAGCATCCCGACAAGCTCTGCCAGGGCGATTCCTGCCCGCTCGCGCGCGGCTTCTACGACCGCCTGCCGGCTGCGCGCCAGGCCTGTGTCGAGGCGCGCTGGCTGGACCATGCCGGCCTGCGCCGGATCGCCGCGGAGCATCAGGTCTGCCCCTACTACCTGGGCCAGGAGCTGGCGCGCTGGGTCGACGTCTGCGTCGGCGACTACAACCACTACTTCGACAGCAGCGCCCTGCTGCACGGACTGACCCTGAGCAACCAGTGGAAGGTGGCGCTGCTGGTGGACGAGGCGCACAACCTGGTCGAGCGCGCCCGGCGCATGTACAGCGCGCAATTGCGTGGAGCCCAGCTCGCCGCCGCCCGCCGCGCAGCCCCCACGGCACTGAAGAAGCCATTGGAACGGCTCGCCCGGCAGTGGAGCGCGCTGCAGCGCGAGCAGGGCCTGACGGCACTGCGCGAAACGGCGGCCAGCGGTCTGTTCGAGACGCCGCCCCCCGTTCGCCACTACGCCGTCGCGCCACTGCCCGGCGCACTGCTCGCCGCCCTGCAGCAGTTCAGCGCGGCGTTCAGCGAATGGCAGCAGCAGAGTGCCCAGGTGCCGCCGCCGGCACTGCTGGAATTGCACTTCCTGGCGCTGCAGTTCTGCCGCCTGGCCGAGCAGTTCGATGACCATTCGCTGTTCGACCTTAGCCTGCCGGCGCAGGGCAAGCGTGCCGACCTGTGCCTGCGCAACCTGCTGCCGGCAGCCTTCCTGGCCCCGCGTTTCGCCAGCGCGCGCAGTACGGTGCTGTTCTCCGCCACCCTGAGCCCTGCGCACTACTACCGCGACCTGCTCGGTCTCGGCAACGAGGCCGCCTGGCTGGAAATCGCCGCGCCTTTCGCCAGCGATCAGCTGCAGGTGTCGCTGGCGCCGATCTCCACCCGCTATGCCGACCGCCAGTCTTCGCTGCAGCCGATCACCGAGCTGATCGCCGCGCAATACGCACGCACTCCTGGCAACTACCTGGTGTTCTGCAGCAGCTTCGACTACCTGCAGCAGATCGCCGCCCGCCTCGCCACCGACCAGTCGCAGATTCCCTGCTGGAGCCAGGGCCGCAGCATGGACGAAGCGGCGCGCACGGCCTTTCTCGCACGCTTCGTCGCAGGTGGGCGCGGGATCGGGCTGGCGGTGTTGGGCGGCGCGTTCGGCGAAGGCATCGACCTGCCCGGCGAGCGACTGATCGGCGCCTTCATCGCCACCCTCGGTCTACCGCAGCTGAATCCGGTCAACGAGCAGATGCGCCAGCGCCTGCAGCAGCTGTTCGGCCAGGGGCACGATTACACCTACCTCTACCCCGGCCTGCAGAAGGTGATCCAGGCCGCCGGCCGGGTGATCCGCGGCCCGCAGGATCGCGGCACCCTGCACCTGATCGACGACCGTTTCGCCCAACCGCGGATTCGCGCACTGCTGCCCGGCTGGTGGGGGCTCTAGCGGGATGCGCAGCCGAACCGTCGGGGCGCGGACGGGCGGCTCAGGAAGCGCAGCTGTCAGAGGCTGGCCAGGCCCTCGTCATCGCGGTGACTGGCGAGGTAAGGCAGCACCGCCTGCAGCAGCGGCTCGCGGAAGGCGTCCTGGAAGCGATGCGCCAGTCCCGGAATCAGCCGTAGATCAGCACCGCGGATATGCGCGGCGACATGCACGCCGTGCATCACCGGTAGCAGCGGATCGTCGGTGCCATGCACGACCAGGGTCGGCACCTCGATACGGGCCAGCAGCTCGACCCGGCTGGGCTCGGCAAGGATCGCCGCCAGCTGGCGCTGCACTCCGTCCGGATTGAAGGAGCGGGCGTAGGCTTCCTCGGCCTGTTGCAGCAGCAGGTCGCGATCATCACTGACCCGCCGGCTGCCGAGCGCAGCGAGCAGCTCGACCTGCTGCTGCAGCGCTTCGGCGCGGGTCGGTGCCTCGCGCTCGGCGAGCAGGCGCAGCAGCGCATCGCTGGGTGCCGGCAACCCGGCGGCGCCGGAGCTGGTCATCACCAGGGTCAGGCTGGTGACCCGCTGTGGCTGCATGTCGGCGATGTGCTGGGCGATCATGCCGCCCATGCTGACGCCGAGCAGGTGGAAACGCTCGATACCCAGCGCGTCCATCAGGCCGAGGCTGTCGAGAGCCATGTCGCGCAGCCGATAGGGCGCGTTGACCGGCAGGCCCAGCCGATGCCGCAGCACCTGATAGCGCAGGTTCAGCTCCGCCGGGCGACCGTTCCAGGTGCTCAGGCCGGCATCCCGATTGTCGAAGCGAATGACCCGGAAACCGTCCTCGCAGAGCCTGCGCACCACCGCATCGGGCCAGTGGATCAGCTGGCCGCCAAGGCCCATGACCAGCAGCAACGCCGGATCGCTGTCGCGCCCCACGCTCTGGTAGGCCAGGCGCACATCGCTCAACTCGACAAAGGCATGGGGAACCTGGGTATCGCAGGGATCGGCCGCAAAGGACGGCGCACCGCCAAGCAGGGCGGCGAGAAGGACAAGAATACGCATGTGTTTTGGACCGCACGAGAAACGCCATTGGACGCAGAGTTTGACGTCGTCCATGCCGGCGCGCTGCCACACTTGCGTGACGTTTTGATGAAGCAGGACGAACGGCCGTCCCCGCCGCCCTGATTGAGCCGGATTCATCCTCCGACAGACCGCGCTTGCTCAATGCGGCGCCTACTGTTCAGTGCAGCCGCAGGTTGGCACCGAGGCACGAGGCGCGACAGGGGCACATGCCGCAGGGGCAACCGACCAACGCAGCGAACCCCTGGCAGGAACCTGGCTTCCAAGCTGAAACCGGCGCGGAGGTCAGGCATGAAGGTGGATGAGGACGGCAATCTGGAAGCGTTGCTGCTGCGCCTGCGCGAAAGCGGCGAGCGGCGCAGCCGCGTCAGCGTGGCCTGCATGCTCCAGGCTACCGGCGAACGCAGCTTCGGGCCGATGATCCTGCTGCTCGGGTTGCTGGTGCTGTCACCGCTGTCCGGCATTCCCGGCCTGCCCACTGCGGTGGCGGTGGCCGTGGCGCTGATCACCGTGCAACTGCTGCTGGGACGCCGCTACTTCTGGCTGCCGCGCTGGTTTTTACGGCGCAAGGTGCCAGGCAAGCGCTTCGATCAGGCGCTGGGGGTACTGCTGCGCGGGGCGCGACCGATCGACCGCATGGTCAAACCGAGGCTGCGCTGGCTGACACGTGGCCCGGCCTTCTACCTCTGTGCCCTGCTCTGCCTGATGATCGCCCTGAGCATGCCGCCGCTGGAGCTGATCCCCTTTGCCAACAGCCTGGCCGGCGCGGCGCTGAGCTGCCTGGGGCTGTCGCTGATCGCCCGCGACGGCCTGCTCGCACTGTTCTCGCTGGTGTGCTTCGGCGGCGCGCTGGCGCTGGTCCTGCACGCGCTGCTGTAGCCGAGCAGGCGGCCTTGCAGCGCTTGCGGCAGCGGCCCATCATGAGCGTCCTTCAAGGTCCGCGCCGGAGCATGGCATGCTGGAAATCCGTCATCTGAAGACCCTGCACGCCCTGCGCGACGCGGAAAGCCTGGTCGAGGCGGCCGAGCGCCTGCACCTGACCCAGTCGGCGCTGTCGCATCAGTTCAAGGAGCTGGAAGAGCGTCTGGGCATGCCGCTGTTCGTGCGCAAGACCCGCCCGGTGCGCTTCACCAGTGCCGGCCTGCGCCTGCTGCAACTGGCCGACAGCCTGCTGCCGCAGTTGCGCGCCGCCGAGCGTGACCTGGCGCGCCTGGCCGGCGGCACGGCCGGCCGCCTGCACATGGCCATCGAATGCCACAGCTGTTTCCAGTGGCTGATGCCGACCATCGACCAGTTCCGCGACGCCTGGCCAGAGGTGGAGCTGGACCTCGCCTCGGGCTTCTCCTTCGCCCCGCTGCCGGCCCTGGCGCGCGGCGATCTCGATCTGGTGGTCACCTCCGACCCGGTGGAGATGCCCGGCATCACCTACGTGCCGCTATTCACCTACGAGGCGCTATTGGCGGTCGCCAACCAGCATCGCCTGGCGGCCCGCCCCCATATCCGCGCCGAGGACCTGGAGAGCGAGACCCTGATCTGCTATCCGGTGGACCGCGACCGCCTGGACATCTTCACCCGCTTCCTCGAACCGGCAGGCATCGAGCCTGCCGGCATCCGCAACGCCGAGCTGACGGTGATGATGCTGCAGCTGGTGGCCTCCGGGCGCGGTGTCTGCTGCCTGCCGAACTGGGCGCTGCACGAGTACAGCTCGCGCGGCTACGTCACCGCCCGCCGCCTGGGCGAGAAGGGCCTGATTGCAACGCTCTACGCCGGCATCCGCAGCGACATGCTCGATGCGCCCTTCATGCGCGACTTCCTGCTCACCGCCAAGGACACCTCCTTCGCCACCCTCGAAGGCGTCAGCGCGGCACGCTGAGCGCCTCAGTCGTCTTCACGCAGATCGAAGAGCGCGGCATTGCCTCCCACGGCGGCGCTGTTGCGCGAGCTGCAGCGCTCTACGCAGAGCCTGCGCAGATAGTCCGGGCCACCGGCCTTGGGCCCGGTCCCGGAGAGGCCCAGGCCGCCGAACGGTTGCACCCCGACCACCGCCCCTATCTGGTTGCGGTTGACGTAGAGATTGCCGACCCGGGCGCGCGCCTCGATGTGCGCGATGGTGCTCTGGTTGCGGCTATGCACGCCCAGGGTCAGGCCATAGCCCAGCGCATTGAGCGAATCGATCAGGCCGTCCAGGGCATCCACGCGATAACGCAAGAGATGCAGCACGGGACCGAAATGCTCCTCGCCGAGTTGATCGAGACTGTCGATCTCGACCAGCCGCGGCGCCAGGTAGAAGCCGTCCAACCCTTCCGCCAGCGGACTTGCGCTCAGCTCCCGTCCCTGCACCTGTTGCAGGTAGCCCTGCAGGGACTGCAGCGCCGCCGCATCGATCAGCGGGCCGAGGTCGCTGTCGAGTCGATCCGGCGGCCCCACCCGCAACTCGGCCATGGCCCCACGCAGCAGCGCGGTCACCCGCTCCGCCAGGGGCTGCGGCACGCACAGCACGCGCAGCGCCGAGCAGCGCTGACCGGCGCTGGTGAAGGCGGAAGCGATGACGTCGCGCACCAGTTGCTCGGGCAGCGCCGTGGTGTCGGCAATCAGTGCGTTCTGCCCACCGGTTTCGGCGATCAGCGCAGCCAGTGCGCCCTCGCGCTGCGCCAGGCGCTGGTTGATCGCCCTCGCGGTGGCCGAGGAGCCGGTAAAGCAGACCGCCGCCACGCGCGGATCGGCGCAGAACACCTCGCCGAGCAACGCGCCGTCGCCGGGCAGCAGCGCCAGGGCAGTCGGTGGCAAGCCGGCTTCGAACAGCAGTTGCACCGCCCGCGCAGCGATCAGCGGGGTCTGCTCGGCCGGTTTGGCCAGCACCACATTGCCGGTCACCAGCGCCGCGCAGACCTGGCCCAGGAAGATCGCCAGGGGGAAATTCCACGGACTGATGCAGACCACCAGGCCGCGGCCTTCGTAGTAGTGCTCGTTGACCTCGCCAACCGGGCCGGGCAGCACCCGCCGCTGCATCAGCTCGCGGGCCTGCAGCGCGTAGTAGCGGCAGAAGTCGACCGCCTCGCGGACTTCGTCGAGACCATCCTGAATGGTCTTGCCGGCTTCCAGACAGCAGAGCGCGACCAGTTCGGCACGCTGCTCCTCGAGCAGCTCGGCCAGGCGTTCGAGCACCTGCGCCCGTTCGCCTACCGGCGTCTGGCGCCAGGCCGGTGCTGCGGCCGCCAGGTGGGTGATCGCCGCCCGCGCCTGATTCTGGCTGGCACGCACCCCGCCGCCGAGGCAACGGTTGCGCTGCCAGGGGCCGTAGAGCGGCTGCACCGGTCCTTCCAGCTCATCGCCTGCGAGCAGCGGCGTCGCCCGCCAGCAGTGCTGCAGCTGCTCCTTCAGTTCCTGGAGAAACACCTCGCGTGCCTGCCCGGCATGCAGGTTGAACCCCGCGGAATTGCGCCGCGGCGCGAACAGCCGGGCGGGCGGCGGCAGCAGCGGATTGGCCAGGCTGGCGTGGCGGTGCAGCTGATCCAGCGGATGCTCGATCAGCTGCTCCAGCGGCACCCGCGGATCGCCCAGCCGGTGCACGAAGGAGGCGTTGGCGCCGTTCTCCAGCAACCGGCGCACCAGATAGGGCAACAGCTCGCGATGCGCGCCGACCGGCGCATAGATACGCCGCCGCAGCCCCGCCGGCAGGCAATCGAACAAGGCCTCGCCCATGCCGTGCAGGCGCTGCACCTCGACGTCTGCGCAGCCCTGCTCGGCCGCCATCTCCAGCACGCTGGCCAGGGTCTGGGCGTTGTGGCTGGCGAACTGCGGCAGCAGTCGTCCAGCGCAGGCCGGACCGAGCAGAAAGCGTGCGCAGGCCAGATAGGCCACGTCGGTGGATTCCTTGCGGGTAAACACCGGGTAACCACCCAGGCCGCGCTGCTGGGCCAGCTTGATCTCGCTGTCCCAGTAGGCACCCTTGACCAGCCGCAAAGGAAAGCGCACGCGCAACTCGTCCGCCAGCAACGCCAGCCAGACCAGCACCGGCAGACAACGCTTCGAGTAGGCCTGCACCACCAGACCCAGGCCATCCCAGCCGGCCAGCTCGCTGCTGCGCGCCAGGCGCTCGAACAACTCCAGCGACAGCTGCAGGCGGTCGGACTCCTCGGCATCGATGCTCAATTGCACCCCACACTCGCGGGCGCGCATGGCCAGCCTCAGCAGACGCGGGTAGAGCTCATCGAACACCCGCGCACGCTGCGCCGGTTCATAGCGCGGGTGCAGCGCCGACAGCTTGATCGACACCGAGGCCTGCGGCGCCGCACCGGCGGCGGCCAGGGCGTCCAGCGCCGCGGCGTAGGCGTCGGCATAATCCTCGGCATCGGCGGCCGTCATGGCTGCCTCGCCAAGCATGTCGAAGGAATAGAGGTAGTCCGCCTGCCGCCGCGCCAGCGCCTCGCCCAGTTGCTGGCCGAGTACGAAGCGTTGCCCGAGCCTGCGCATGCCGAGGCTCAGCGCACGCCGAATCCAGGGCTCGCCGGCCTGGCGTAGCAGGCGCTGTACAGCAGCAGGCCGATCGTCCGGCGACTGCGCCAGCAAGCGCTCGCCGAGCGCCAGGCCGAGCTCGCCCAGGCGCGCGCCCAGCCCGCCTGCGGAGGCGCCTGGCTGCCAGTGCAAGGGACCGAGGCGGTCGCGGATCAGCGCCTCGGCGCTGGCCGTATCGGGGATACGCAGCAGTGCTTCGGCCAGCTCCATCAGGGCCAGGCCCTGAGGCGTCTGCAGGTCGTACTGGCGCAGCAGCGCATCAAGCCCGGCAACCTGCTGCTCGCGCGCCCGCGCCGCCGTGGCCAGCTGCCGGGCCGTGTCGGCGATCCGTTCGCGGGCCTGCCCCGGGTCGGCAAGATGCGCCAGCTCGGCAAGCCAGTCGGCCTCGTCGATCAGGTAGTAGTGGTCGATGCAGGTGAAGAACTGCGCCGCGCTCAGCGGCGGCAATTCACTCTCGATGATCCGTTCGATCTGCAACATGGCGCTCTCCCCACCGACCCTGCTTCCAGCCTAGCGGCTCGAGTGACAAGGGGCACGGCGAGTCGAGGCCATCAGCAACCTAGACCCAGCGCAGCGGCAAAGTTCAGAACGACAGGCGCACGCCCGCGGTGAAGTTGCGACCCGGCAGCAGTACGTCGTCCTTGAGGAAGGAGCTGTGCTCGCGCGCCTTCTCGTCGAGCAGATTGTTCGCCTTCAGGTACAGCTGGTAGTCGGTGCGCGCGATGGCACCGGTGTAGGCAACGCCTGCGCCGAGCATGTTGTAGCCGGCAGTTTCGCTTTCGTAGTCGGCATGATCCTTCTGCCGCAGCACCCGGTAGGCCTCCACCTGGCCGCTGAGCGCCGGGGTGAACGCCTGCTGCAGACGCACGCCGAGACGACCGGCGGGAATCCGCGGCAGGTCGCCGCCGTCACGCAGCTTGGCGCGCACGTGGTCGCCGAACAGCGCAACACTGGTGCTGTCGCTGGCCTGCAGGCGCAGCTCGCCTTCCAGCCCGTAGAGCACGGCGTCGTCCTGGCGATACTCGATCAGCCGGTAGCCACCGCCGATGTCTTCGCCGGTGTCGGCGGCGTGGATGAAATCATCCACCTGGTTGCGGAACAGGCTCAGGTCGAATCCGACCCGGCCGGCAAACTTGCGCAGGCTGACTTCCAGATTGTGCGAGGTTTCCTCGTCCAGCTCCGGGTTGCCCAGCTCGACCGTGCGGGTGGCGGCGTGCGGGCCGTTTGCATACAGCTCCTCGGCACTCGGCAGGCGTTGCGAGCGCGACAGCGACAGGCCCAGCGAGTACTCGGGAGCGAAGGTCCAGACCGTGCCGGCGGAGACCGAGGTGCCGCTGTGGCGGGTGTCGCGTGCGCCTTCGGCGGAGATGTCCTGCCACTCGCGGCGCAGGCCGATCTCGTAGCGCCAGTCGTCCGCGCGGTATTCCTCGAGCAGGAACACGCCATGGTTGCGGGTCAGGGTCGGCGGCACGTAGGCCTCCTCGCCCAGGGCGGCGAAATCGCGGTGCAGGGTCTGCGCACCGACCACGCCACGCCAGCCGGCCAGAGGCTGGTGGGTCAGCTCCAGACGCGCGTCGGTGGCCTTGTTCTCGAAGCGGGTGCCCACTTCGCCGCCCTCGATCTCGCGGTGCTGGTAGTCGCTGTGGCCCACCCGCAGACGCGCGCGCTCGAAGCCCGGCAACGGGTCGCTCAGCTCGCCGCGCAGGTCCCAGCGCTTCTGGTGCATGTCGATATAGGGCGTGCCCTCTTCCTCCTCATCATGGCCACCGCCATGGTCGTCGCAATCCCAGTCACCCGGATCGTGTTCGTGGCAATCGGCATGCTCATGGCCGAGCAGGCCATAGCGACGGTTCTGCTCACCGAAGGCGAGGCCGATATAGCCGCGCTCGCCGATGAAGCTGCCGCCCAGGGTGTAGCTGTCATTGTCGTTGTAGGAGCCGTCCTGCTTATCCGGCGAACCGGGGATCTCGTAGGGGTCGGCCTGGCGCTTGACGCCTTCCACGCGTACGGCGAACGGGCCGCTGCCGGCGGTCAGGCCGAACACGCCCTCGCCCTGGTTGGCGACGCTGTTGGCGCGCAGCTCCAGCTCGCCTTCGTAGCCGTCGGCCGGGACGTAGGTGGGGATCTTGCGGTCGATCACGTTGACCACCCCGCCAATCGCACCACCACCATAGAGCAGGGTTGCCGGGCCCTTGAGCACCTCGATGCGCTCGCTCAGCAGCGGCTCGATGCCGACCGCGTGATCGGGGCTGATGGTCGAGGCGTCCAGCACGTCCACACCATCACTGAGTACCTTGACCCGCGCGCCATCCAGGCCACGGATCACCGGTCGCGACACGCCGGCGCCAAAACTGCTGGAGCGCACACCCGGCAGACTGTCGAGGGTCTCGCCGATGGTCGACTCGCGACGCAGCACCAGCGCGTCACCCTCCAACACTTCAGCCGGAGCAGTCATCTCGTGGCGCTGGCTGGCCAGGGCGCTGGCGCTGATCACGGTCGACTGCAGCTCGACCGGCTGGGCGGCCCAGGCACCAGGGGCAAAAGTCAGGGCGATGGCGAGTGCCAGCGGGTGACGGGCAAGCTGCATGCGAAGGATCTCCTTGGAAGGCGTGAGCACCAGGCGCCACGGGGCGCCAGACGAAGGGCGCGCATCCTATCATGTTATATCGTAACAATTAACCCCTCGAATGCCTGCCTTGAAATCCCCGCACCTGCCACCCATCTACCTCTGCACACCGAGCCGGATAGCGACGTCCGGCGATCAGAATCCGCAGGGCCCCGCGCCCGCCGTCCAACGGAGTGCTTGATGAGCGATCAGGAGCAGCACGCAGAGATCATCGAGGCCGGCAGCAGCCTGGCCATCCCCGGACAGGAGCGTCCCGAAAGGCTGTATGTGATACCGGTGCACAACCGCCCGTTCTTCCCCGCCCAGGTGCTGCCAATCGTGGTCAATGAAGAGCCCTGGGACGAGACCCTCAAGCGCGTGGCCAACACCAGCCACCACTGCCTGGCGCTGTTCTTCCTCGACAACCCCGGCGAGTCGCCCGACCAGTTCGATCCGGCACAGCTGCCCGAGCACGGCACCCTGGTGCGCATCCATCACGCCAGCAAGGAAGGCGGCAAGCTGCAGTTCGTCGCCCAGGGCCTGAGCCGGGTGCGCGTGCGTGGCTGGCTGAGCCGCAAGCCGCCGTACCTGGTCGAGGTCGAATACCCTCAGGCGGCGGAAGATCCGCGCGACGAGGTCAAGGCCTACGGCATGGCACTGATCAACGCGATCAAGGAACTGCTGCCGCTCAACCCCCTGTACAGCGAGGAGCTGAAGAACTACCTGAATCGCTTCAGCCCCAACGAGCCCTCGCCGCTGACCGACTTTGCCGCAGCGCTGACCACCGCCCCCGGTCGCGAGCTGCAGGAAGTACTCGACTGCGTACCTATCCTCAAACGCATGGAGAAGGTGCTGCCCCTGCTGCGCAAGGAAGTGGAGGTGGCGAAGCTGCAGAAGGAGCTGTCTGCCGAGGTCGAGCGCAAGGTCGGCGAGCGCCAGCGCGAATTCTTCCTCAAGGAGCAGCTGAAGATCATCCAGCAGCAGCTGGGCATCACCAAGGACGACCGCAGCGCCGATGCTGACGAGTTTCGCGCCCGTCTGGACGGCAAGAGTCTTCCCGCGGCGGCGCAGAAGCGCATCGACGAGGAACTGAACAAGCTGTCGATCCTGGAGACCGGCTCCCCCGAATACGCGGTGACGCGCAATTATCTGGACTGGGCGACCAGCGTGCCCTGGGGCGTGTACGGCAAGGACAAGCTGGACCTCGCCCGCGCGCGCAAGGTGCTCGATCGGCACCACGCCGGGATGGACGACATCAAGGCACGAATCACCGAATTCCTTGCCGTGGGTGCCTACAAAGGCGAGATCAGCGGCTCGATCGTGCTGCTGGTCGGCCCACCGGGCGTGGGCAAGACCAGCATCGGCAAGTCCATCGCCGAGAGCCTGGGGCGGCCGTTCTATCGCTTCAGTGTCGGCGGCATGCGCGACGAGGCTGAGATCAAGGGCCACAGACGCACCTACATCGGCGCCCTGCCCGGCAAGCTGGTGCAGGCGCTCAAGGATGTCGAGGTGATGAACCCGGTGATCATGCTCGACGAGATCGACAAGATGGGCACCAGCTACCAGGGCGACCCGGCCTCGGCTCTATTGGAAACCCTGGATCCGGAACAGAACGTCGAGTTTCTCGACCACTACCTGGACCTGCGCCTGGATCTGTCCAAGGTACTGTTCGTCTGCACCGCCAACACGCTGGATTCCATCCCTGGTCCGCTGCTCGACCGCATGGAGGTGATTCGCCTGTCCGGCTACATCGCCGAGGAAAAGCTCGCCATTGCCAAGCGCCACCTGTGGCCGCGCCAGCTGGAGAAGGCAGGCGTGGACAAGAGCCGCATCAGCCTCAGCGATGCCGCGCTCAGGGCACTGATCGAGGGCTACGCCCGCGAGGCCGGCGTGCGCCAGCTGGACAAGCAGCTCGGCAAGCTGCTGCGCAAGGTGGTGGTGCGTCTGCTGGACGAGCCAGACACCAGGGTGAAGATCGGCCCGAAGGATCTGGAAGGCTACCTGGGCATGCCGCACTTTCGCGCCGAGCAGGTCATGGCCGGGGTCGGCATCATCACCGGCCTGGCCTGGACCAGCATGGGCGGCGCCACCCTGCCGATCGAGGCGACGCGCATCCACAGCCTCAACCGCGGTTTCAAGCTCACCGGCCAGCTCGGCGAGGTGATGAAGGAGTCGGCGGAGATCGCCTACAGCTACGTTGCTGCCAATCTGGCGCAGTACCGCGGTGATCCGGGCTTCTTCGACCAGGCCTTCGTCCACCTGCACGTGCCCGAGGGCGCCACGCCCAAGGACGGCCCCAGCGCCGGCATCAGCATGGCCAGCGCGCTGTTGTCGCTGGCGCGCAACCAGGCGCCGAAGAAGGGCGTGGCCATGACTGGCGAACTGACCCTGACCGGCCAGGTGCTGGCCATCGGCGGGGTGCGCGAGAAAGTCATCGCCGCGCGCCGGCAGAAGATCAGCGAACTGATCCTGCCGGAGGCCAACCGCGGCGACTACGAGGAGCTACCGGCCTATCTGCGCGAGGGCATGACGGTGCATTTCGCCCGGCGCTTTGTCGATGTGGCCAAGGTGCTGTTTGGCTGAGCGTTACCCTGCGGCTTGCCTGACGCATCGTTGGGCCTTGCGGCCCAACCTACCGATTGCCGCGCGGGTTCATCGATGAGCCCGACGGCCCAAGGGGTCGTAGGTTGGGCTGCGAAGCCCAACGCGCGGACTCCCAGGCAATCGGAATGCCTCGCCGCCCGCGCGCCTTCGCTGCCTGCAAGGCATGCGAAGCCTGCGCAAACCCCGCTATGCTGGCGACCATTCGACGCTGCCGAGACCCGTCATGATTCGCATCCATCGCGCCTTCCCCCTCCTTGCCCTGCCGTTGTTCGCCGCCTGCAGCAGCGCCCCGCCCAGCAGCGTGCTGCTGGAGAACCAGGCGCGCTGTCCGCAGCAGCTTGCCCAGGGACAGATGCTGATCCTGCGCCTGCCGAGCAATCCTTCAACCGGCTATCGCTGGGAACTGCTCAATACGCCAGATGCCCTGCGTAGCCTGGGGCCGGAGGTCTATAGCTCGCCCGACAAGGTCGACATGGTCGGTGCCGCCGGGCACTCGACCTGGCGCTTCCAGGCGACCGCAGCCGGCAAGGGCAGCCTGCGCCTGGCCTACCAGCGGCCCTGGGAACCGGAGCCGATCGAGCACTTCGAATGCCGCCTGGAGGTCCGATGAACCCGCGTCTGTGGCTGGGCCTGGGCCTGTGCGGCGCCGGGCTGTTCTTTGCCGGTGTCTACCTGCAGCTGCCGTTGCTATGCCTGCTGGCCAAGCCGCTGCCAGTACTGGCCCTGATCGGCTGGCTGCAGTTCTCGGCGGATACGCTGCTGCGCCGACCCATCCAGCTGGGGCTGGCGGTGTCGCTGGCCGGAGACATCCTGCTAGCCTGGCCGGGCGACCTGTTCCTGGCCGGTCTGTGCGCCTTCTTCTTTGCCCACCTGATCTACCTGCATGGTTTCACCCGCGATTGCCGCCGCCCGGCGTGGATTGCGCTGGGCATTGCCGGGGCGCTGGCGGGGGGTATGTACGGGCTGCTGTTTCTCGGCGGCCTCGGCGATCTGGAATTGCCGGTACTGGTCTACAGCCTGGCAATTGCCGCCATGCTCTGGCGCGCGCTGGCGCGTCCTGCTGAAGGCGGTCTGGCTCGGCGCAGCGTCTGGCTGGGCGCACTGGGTGCGCTGCTGTTCGTCATCTCGGACAGCCTGATCGGTTTCGACCGTTTCCTGCTACCTATCCCCGACGCCGACTACCCGATCCTCGCCAGCTACTGGCTCGGTCAGTGGGGCATTGCCGCCGCGGCACGCTTCGCCCAGCCGACGCGGGAGTTTGGCTGAGGCGAACACTTGGCTAGAATGCCGCCCTTCGATCAGAGCAGGCACCCACCGTGAGCCAGGAACCCGACCGTCTCTTCGCCCAGCCGCTGGCGCAGGTAGCCGACTTCGTCTTCAACGAGGATGTCGCCCGCGTGTTTCCGGACATGATCAAGCGCTCGGTGCCCGGTTACCCGACCATCGTCGAAAATATCAGCGTGCTCGCGGCGCGCTTCGCCCAGCCGCATACCACCCTGTATGACCTGGGCTGCTCGCTCGGCGCAGTGACCCAGGCGCTGCGCCGCCATGTGCGTGCCGACGGCTGCCGGGTGATTGCCGTCGACAACTCGGCAGCGATGGTCGAGCGCTGCAGCGAATACCTGCACTCACAGGACTCCATGTTTCAGGAGCTGCTGCCGGTCGAGGTGATCGAGGCGGACATCCTTGCACTCGCGTTTCAGCCGACCTCGCTGGTGGCGCTCAACTTTACCTTGCAGTTCATCGCGATCGAACGCCGCCCGGAACTGCTCGCTCGCATTCGCCAGGCCCTGCTGCCGGGCGGCGCGCTGATCCTCTCGGAGAAACTGCGCTTCGAGGACGCCATCGAGGATGAGCTGCTCACCGCCCTGCATCTGGATTTCAAACGCGCCAACGGCTACAGCGAACTGGAGATTGCACAGAAGCGCAGCGCGATCGAGAAGGTCATGCTGCCCGACAGCCTGCAGACCCACCGCCAGCGTCTGCTGGACGCCGGATTCAGCCAGGTGCTGCCGTGGTTCCAGTGCCTGAACTTCGCCTCGCTGATCGCCCTGCCATGATCGACCTCACTCCCCTTGCCCAACGACTGAAAGGCTCGCCGCTGGGGAGCTGGGCCGATAGCCTGCAGGCACAGCTCGACGCCAAGCTGGCGGTCGGGCATGGCGACCTGCCGCGCTGGCGTACCGCCCTCGAGGCACTGCCGGCACTGAACGCCAGCCAGGTCGAGCTGCAGCAGCGCTTCGCCCTCGACGGCGCCTGCAGCGAGCCGGCGCGCAATGCCCTGCGCCAGGCCCTGCTCGGCCTGTCGCCCTGGCGCAAGGGCCCCTTTGAGCTGTTCGGCGTGCAGATCGACACCGAGTGGCGTTCGGACTGGAAATGGCAGCGCGTCGCCGCGCACCTCGACCTGCAGGGCAAGCGCGTGCTGGATGTCGGCTGTGGCAATGGCTACTACCTGTGGCGGATGCTCGGCGCAGGCGCCCGCGAGGTGATCGGTATCGATCCCAACTGGCTGTTCTTCTGTCAGTTCCTCGCCATGCGTCACTACCTTTCGCAGCTGCCGGCCTGGCACCTTCCGCTGGCGCTGGAAGAGCTGCCGGCGAAGCTCCAGGGCTTCGACACGGTCTTCTCCATGGGCGTGCTCTATCATCGCCGCTCACCCATCGATCATCTGCTGGAGCTCAAGGACTGCCTGCTCAGAGGTGGAGAGCTGGTGCTGGAAACCCTGGTGGTGGAAGGCGATGAGCAACAGGTGCTGGTGCCCGAGGATCGCTACGCGCAGATGCGCAATGTCTGGTTCCTGCCCTCAGTACCGGCGCTGGAACGCTGGTTGCGCCGCGCCGGGTTCGTCGATGTGCGCTGCGTGGATGTCAGCGTCACCAGCGTCGAAGAACAGCGCAGCACCGAGTGGATGCGTTTCCAGTCGCTACCGGACTTCCTCGACCCGAGCGACCCGAACCGTACCGTCGAAGGCCTGCCGGCGCCCCGCCGTGCGGTGCTGATCGCTAAGAAGCCCTGAACCACTCGATCCGGCGCTGGACGTCGGGCGTCGGTTGTCGCAGCATCCACCGCATGCCTGCCTTACCTGGCAGTCTTCGGAGAATGCACGCAATGCACCCGCCCCGCGTCCTTGCCGCCGCCGTGCTGAGCCTGATGATCGCGACCCAGACGGCCGCCGAACCGCTGCAGCTGTACACCGAGGAGTATCCGCCGGTGAGCTTCAGCGAGAATGGTGAAGTCGACGGCATGGCCACCGAAGTAGTACGCGAATTGCTGCGTCGCCTCGGCGAACCGGCCAGCATCCAGTCGCTCCCCTGGGCACGCAGCCTGCAGATCGTCCTGCGCACCCCGAACACCGCGCTCTACACCACCATCCGCAATCCGCAGCGAGAACGGCAGTTCAAGTGGGTCGGTCCACTGGTGGTGAGCGAGGACAACTTCTACGCCCTGCGCGGCTCGGGCCTGCAGGTCAGCCACCCCGAGCAGCTGCACGCACTGGGCCCGATCGCCGTGCCGCGGGCCTGGTCGACCTACCAGGAGCTGCGCGAAACAGGCTTGCCCAACCTGCTGCCGGTGAACGAGCCGGAACAGGTGTTCCGCATGCTCAAGCATGGTCGAGTCAAGGTGATAGTGGCGGACAACCTGAGCTTTCTTTCCCACGGCTCGCAGGCGCAACAGGTCGACTTCCTCGCCAGCGAAGATGTCGAGGCGATCTACAACCACCGCACCTCGTACGGCTACATCGCCTTCTGGCGCGACACCCCGGATGCACGCGTACAGCGCTGGCAAGTGGAGCTGGACACAATGAAGCGGGACGGCAGCTTCGCCCAGATCCACCAGCGCTGGCTCGGTGACACGCCGCCGGCACCTCTGCGCGAACCCTGATCCGTCCTCAGTGGCGGTTGGCTGCGGCCAGAATCAGCGCCTTCATCTCCGCCACCGCGGCCTTGAAACCAACGAACAGGGCATGCGCGACTATGGCGTGGCCGATGTTCAACTCGTTGATCCCGCGAATCGCCGCCACCGCCTCGACGTTGTGATAATGCAGACCGTGGCCGGCATTGACGATCAGGCCATGGGCAAGACCGGCCTCCACACCATCACGGATGCGCGCCAGTTCGACGGCTCGCTCGGCAGGCGTGTGAGCGTCGGCGTAGCGGCCGGTGTGCAGTTCGATGGCCGGCGCACCAACGCGGGCCGCCGCCTCGATCTGCCGCGGATCGGCATCGATGAACAGCGAAACCTCGCTGCCACAGGCAGCCATCCGCTCCACCGCCGCGCGGATGCGCGCCTCCTGGCCGGCAACGTCCAGGCCACCTTCGGTGGTCAACTCCTGGCGGGTCTCCGGGACCAGACAGATGTGCTCTGCGCGCAGCTTCTCGGCGAAGGCGAGCATCGCCTCGGTCACGCCCATCTCGAAGTTCATTCGCGTCTGCAGAGCATCCTTGAAGATCAGCACGTCACGATCCTGAATGTGCCGGCGATCCTCGCGCAGGTGCAAGGTGATGCCGTCGGCGCCGGCTTCCTCGGCATCCAGCGCAGCCTTCAGCGGATCGGGATAACGGGTGCCGCGTGCCTGGCGCAACGTGGCAACGTGGTCGATGTTGACGCCGAGAAGGACACGATTGGCTTCAGTCACGGGACGACTCCTTGATATTCATGAACAGTTCACGGCTGACCAGCGGCCGCTCACCCAGGTGGGGGGCCAGCGCCTGGCGCATCAGCCGCTTGGCCGCCATCAGCGCTCCGGGCTGACTCCAGTCGGCCTCGGCCAGCGCCAGCAAGTCGCGGCCGTGGAAACAGCCAGGCTGCAACTGTTGAATGCGTTCGAAGCCGGCGTCCGGTACCAGGCGATAGAGCACCTCGGCATGCATGGGCTCACCGCAGGCATCGCGGTCGAGGGCGAAACCATAGCCCAGCTCATCCAGCAGTCGCCACTCGAAGGCACGCAGGATCGGCTCCAGAGGTCTGCCCGCCGCCAGCGCAGCAAGGCTCAGGGAATAGTCCTGATGCAACGCCGGATGGGGATCTTCAGCGGGCAACAGGCGCATCAGCAGCTCATTCAGATAGAGACCGCTGTACAGCGCCTGCCCCCCGAGCAGCAGGGCAATGCCCGCGCTCTCCAGACGCTGGACACTCTTCAGTTCGCCGCGCCCGCGCAGCTCCAGTTCAAGCGGCGTGAACGGCCGAGCAAGACCTCCGTTGCGGCCGCGCGCGCCCCGCAGCACCGCCCGCAGACGACCGTCAGGCGTGAAAAAGTCGACCAGCGCGCTGGTCTCCTTGTAGGGCCGACTGTGCAGAACATAGGCGAACATGATGGCTGACCGCCCAGGAGGAAAAACGCTGATTCAGGCCGGCTCAGAGATCCAGATAGCCCAGGGAACGCAAAGCGCGCTCATCGTCGGACCAGCCGCTCTTCACCTTGACCCAGAGGTTGAGCATGACCTTGGAGTCGAACAGGGTTTCCATGTCACGGCGAGCGTCCTGGCCGATGCGTTTGATGCGCTCGCCCTTGTCGCCGATGATGATCTTCTTCTGGCCGTCGCGCTCCACCAGAATCAGCGCATGGATATGCAGGATGCGTCCTTCCTGCTTGAACTCCTCGACCTCGACGGTGATCTGGTAGGGCAGCTCGGCACCCAGCTGGCGCATGATCTTCTCGCGCACAAGTTCAGCGGCGAGAAAGCGGCTGGAGCGGTCGGTGATCTGGTCTTCGGGAAAGAAATGCTCGCTTTCCGGCAGCTTCTCGCCGACCAGCCGTTCGAGGGTATCGAGGTTCTGTCCGAGCAGTGCCGAGATGGGCACTACCTCGGCTTGCGGCAACTGCTGAGCCAGCCACTCCAGGTGCGGCAGCAGATCAGCCTTGTCTTCCATCCGATCCGCCTTGTTCACCGCCAGCAGAACCGGACAGCGCACGTACTGGACCTTCTCCAGAACCATCTGATCCTCGTCGGTCCAGCGGGTGCGGTCGACGACGAAGACCACCACATCGACATCCTTCAGCGCGGAAGATGCGCTGCGATTCATGTAGCGGTTGAGCGCCTTGTCGTTGTGCTTGTGCAGTCCCGGCGTATCGACATAAATCGCCTGCACGGCGCCGTCGGTCTTGATCCCGAGCATGTTGTGGCGGGTGGTCTGCGGCTTGCGCGAGGTGATCGCCAGCTTCTGGCCAAGGATGTGGTTGAGCAAAGTCGACTTGCCTACGTTCGGCCGGCCAACGATGGCGACATAGCCGCAACGGGTACTGCTGGAATCATTCATGACCATTCTCCACGCCAAGGGCGATGAGTGCGGCGGCGGCGGCCACCTGCTCGGCTATCCGGCGACTGCCGCCCTGCCCGTGGGTTTTCTCACTCAACTGGGCCACCTGGCACTCGACGGTGAACGTCCGGCAATGCGGCTCGCCTTCAGCGCCCACCACCTCGTAGCGAGGCAGATCCTGGCCCCTGGACTGCAGAAATTCCTGCAGACGTGTTTTCGGATCCTTGTTGGTATCGACCAGCGTCAGCCCGTTCAGCTCGGTCTCCAGCCAGGCCAGCACGCGTTGGCGGGCGGTCTCCATGCCGGCGTCCAGATAAATGGCGCCGATCAGCGCTTCCAGGGTGTCGGCAAGAATCGACTCACGGCGAAAACCGCCACTCTTCAGCTCACCGGAACCTAGTCGCAGGTAGTCGCCCAGCACGAAGCCTCGGGCCAGCACGGCAAGGGTCTCGCCCTTCACCAGACGCGAGCGCAGCCTGGAAAGCTGACCTTCACGCGCTTGCGGGAAGCGCTCGAACAGCGCCTCTGCGGCAATGAAGTTGAGAATGGAGTCACCCAGAAACTCCAGACGCTCGTTGTTGCGCCCGGCATAACTGCGATGGGTAAGGGCCAGCAGCAGCAGCTCCTGATCCTTGAAACTGTGCCCGAGCTGTCGCTCGAGCCGACTCAGCGAAACGGTCACTGCATGCGCACGCGGTATTCTTTGTCGAAACTGACTACCAGATCGATGTTCTTGATCAGCGGCTCGCGCTGTTCGTATTTCAGTTTTACTAGGTAGACATTGTTTTCCAGCTTGATGTCGAAAACCTCCTCAGGCTTCAGGTCAATCGCATTGACCTGTATACCTTTGAAAAGGTAGGTGTAGAACTCAGGGACGCTGCGAATCTTGGTGGTCGGGTCACTTTCGACAGCGGTGATCATGCGATCCAGCGCCCGATTGTCCATGTAATGAGGAATCAGCTTGAAGCCGGCGCTGGCAAAGAATGCCACCAACACCAGGACCACCATCCAGCTCAGCATCGACATGCCTTTCTGCTTGTGTGCAAACGTCATCGGTTGGCTCCAGTTATTCTTCTTTGTTATTGGCGGCGGCGATCGGCGCACGCCCTGACGAACTATATAGCGGGTGGGCTCGCTGGAAACAGCTGGCCAGCGCCCACCCTGCTCAGCGAATCAGGCCGACGCGAGAAAAGTGCGGCAGATTGCTCATTTTCGGATCTGGCCAGCTCATCCACACGGCGAACGCCTTGCCGACGATATTGCGATCAGGAACCATGCCGCTGTAGGCCGGCGGGGTGCCTGGCGGATCTTCCCAGACGCGACTGTCCTTCGAGTTGTCGCGATTGTCGCCCATCATGAAATAGTGGCCCTCGGGCACCGTCCACTGGCTGTCAGGCCTGCGGTTGCTGCCGATTTCCTTGCGAATCATGTGCTCGACTTCACCCAGGCGCTCGTTGTACAGCCGCGCCGTGCCGACCGAGCCGGCCTCATCCTCGAGAAAATCTTCCGCCACCAGCTGGCCGTTGACGTACAGGCGCTTCTCGCTGCTGTACTGGATCAGGTCGCCCGGCACACCGACCACTCGCTTGATGTAGTTGATCTCCGGTGCGCTCGGGTAGCGGAATACCATCACATCGCCACGCTGCGGATCGCCGATCTCGATCACCTTGAGGTCGAGCACCGGCAGGCGGATGCCATAGGCGAACTTGTTGACCAGGATGAAATCACCCTCGAACAGCGTCGGGCGCATCGAACCGGAAGGAATCTGGAATGGTTCGACGAGGAAGGATCGCAGTACCAGCACTATCGCCAGCACCGGAAAGAACGACTTACCGTATTCGACCGCAACCGGCTCCTTGGCCAGACGCTCGAGAGCCGCTTCATCGGTCTGCGCTACCTGCCGGCGATAGGCTTCGATCGCGCGGCGGCGGCGCGGAGCCAGCCAGAGCAAATCGAGCAACGCGAGAAACCCACAGATTGCGACGGCCAGAACCAGCAGCAACGGAAAATTGATCGACATGACTTAGCTATCCACCCTTAGCACGGCGAGGAAGGCTTCCTGTGGAATTTCCACGTTGCCGACCTGCTTCATCCTTTTCTTGCCGGCCTTCTGCTTCTCGAGCAGTTTGCGCTTGCGGCTGACGTCGCCGCCGTAGCACTTGGCCAGAACGTTCTTCCTCAGCGCCTTGACGGTGGTGCGAGCAATGATCTGCCCACCCACGGCGGCCTGGATCGCCACGTCGAACATCTGCCGCGGGATCAGTTCTTTCATCTTCTCGGTCAACACCCGACCCTTGTGATGGGCCCTGTCGCGATGCACGATCAGCGCCAGAGCATCGACCTTGTCGCCATTGATCAGCACGTCCAGGCGCACCAGATTGGCCGACTGGAAGCGATCGAAACTGTAGTCCAGCGAAGCGTAGCCACGACTGACCGACTTGAGCCGATCGAAGAAGTCCAGCACCACCTCGTTCATAGGCAGGTCGTAGCTGACCTGGACCTGGCTGCTGAGGAACTGCATGTCGCGCTGCACGCCGCGCTTCTCGATGCACAGGGTTATGACGTTACCCAGATGCTCCTGCGGAACCAGAATATTGGCCCGCACGATGGGCTCGCGCATGTCCAGCATGCCGGCCGGATCCGGCAACTTCGAGGGGTTGTCGACATAGATCACGTCGCCGTTTTTCATTTCCACTTCGAAGACCACGGTGGGCGCGGTAGTGATCAGATCTAGGTCGTACTCGCGCTCCAGGCGCTCCTGGATGATCTCCATGTGCAGCATGCCGAGAAAGCCGATGCGAAAGCCGAAACCCAGCGCGTCCGAGCTTTCCGGCTCGTACTGCAGCGCCGCATCGTTCAGGGTCAGCTTCTGCAGTGCCTCGCGGAAATCCTCGAAGTCATCGGAGCTGACCGGGAACAGCCCCGCATATACCTGCGGCTTGACCCGCTTGAAACCGGGCAGCATGTCCACATCAGGCGTCGCCGCCAGTGTCAGCGTATCGCCCACCGGCGCGCCATGGATGTCCTTGATTCCCGCGATGATGAAGCCCACCTCGCCGGCCTTGAGATCCTCAGTGGCGGTGTGTTTCGGAGTGAAGACACCGACGCTGTCGACCTGGTGGATCTTGCCGGTGGACTTGACCAGAACCTTGTCGCCCTTCTTGATTCGGCCATGGCGCACTCGCACCAGAGACACCACACCCAGATAGTTGTCGAACCAAGAGTCGATGATCAGCGCCTGCAACGGCGCCTCGACATCTCCGGTGGGTGGCGGAATCACCTGCACCAGACGCTCAAGCACTTCGTCCACGCCCATGCCGCTCTTGGCGCTGCAGGCGACGGCGTCTGTGGCGTCGATACCGATAATGTGCTCGATCTCGTCCTTGACCTTGTCCGGATCAGCCTGCGGCAGGTCCATCTTGTTCAGCACCGGCATCACTTCCAGGCCCTGCTCGATGGCGGTGTAGCAGTTCGCCACCGACTGCGCCTCGACGCCCTGCCCGGCATCGACCACCAGCAGCGCGCCCTCGCACGCAGCCAGGGAACGGCTGACTTCGTAGGTGAAGTCGACGTGCCCCGGCGTGTCGATGAAGTTCAACTGATAGACCTTGCCGTCGCGCGCCTTGTAATAGAGCGTGACGCTGTGTGCCTTGATGGTGATGCCGCGCTCGCGCTCCAGGTCCATGGAGTCGAGCACCTGAGCTTCCATCTCGCGCTCACTGAGTCCGCCACACATCTGGATGAAGCGGTCGGCGAGGGTGGACTTGCCATGATCGATATGGGCGATGATGGAAAAATTGCGGATATGACTCAGATCACTCACGGATCGACACTCTGAAGGCCACAAACGAGGCACGAAAAATAGCCGGCAAGTCTACCCGATTGCGCCAGATCGAGTCACGCACAGGCGTCGGGCTGGCAATCGGTCTGCGATGAAATGAAAGAGCCGGCCATTACGGCCGGCCCTTCTTCAGCGAGAATCGAGCGCTGCAAGCAACTTAGCTGGACAACTTGAAGGTGATGAAGCTGGCGCGCCCCTGACGCAATACCCGCATGGACACGGAACGATTGCGCGGCAATGCCTCTGCAACCTTGGTAAAGGTCTGCGCGGAATCAATCGCCTGATTATTCAGGTGAGTGATCACATCACCCGGGCGCAGGCCGATCAAGGCAGCCGGACCGTCCTGTACCTCGCGAATGACCACGCCGCCGCGCAGATCCAGGCCTTTGCGCTGCTCCTCGCTCAGTTCCGCGACCGTGACACCAAGGCGATTGCTGCTTTGCTCCTTGCCGGACGCCCCGGCTGAAGCGAGGCTTTCACCCTCCTCGGGAAGCATGCCAATGGTAAGCGACAAGTCCTTACGCACGCCTTCACGCACCACTTGCAGCGTCGCCTTGCTTCCGGGCTTCAGGCCACCAACGAGATGCGGCAGATCGGCCGACATGATGATGGGGCGGCCATTCAAGCTGAGAATCACGTCGCCCACCTGCAAACCACCCTTGGCTGCAGGCCCGCCATCAAGCACCTGCGCAACCAGCGCGCCGGCGGGCTTGTCCAGACCAAAGGACTCCGCAAGATCTCTGTTGACCTCCTGAATCACCACGCCCAACCAACCGCGACTGACGCGTCCGTTCGACTTCAACTGGTTGGCAACATCCATGGCGACACCGATGGGGATCGCAAAAGACAGCCCCATGAAACCGCCAGAGCGAGTGAATATCTGCGAGTTGATACCAACCACTTCGCCGTCCAGGTTGAACAACGGCCCGCCCGAGTTGCCGGGATTTATCGCCACATCCGTCTGAATGAACGGTACATAGCTCTCGTTCGGCAGACTCCGCCCCTTCGCACTGACGATGCCAGCGGTCACCGAGTGATCAAAGCCGAATGGAGAACCGATCGCCAGGACCCAAGCCCCCACCTTGAGATTTTCCGAATCGCCCAGTTTGACGGTCGGCAGGTCCTCGCCTTCGACCTTGAGCAAGGCAACGTCCGTTCGCGGATCAGCACCCACCAGACGCGCCTCCAGCTCGCTGCGATCCGGAAGGCGAACAATGATCTCGTCTGCCCCGGCAACGACGTGGTTGTTGGTCAGCACATAGCCGTCTGCGGAAATGATGAAACCCGAGCCCAGCGACTGCGCCTGACGCTGCTGCCCATTGGGCGAGCGGGGCATCTGTGGCACGCCACGCTCGAAGAACTCACGAAAGATCGGAGGAATTCCCTCCAGATCAGGCGCCATCAGCGGATCGCTAGCGGAGCGCTCGGGCAACTTCTGCCGAGTACTGATGTTCACCACTGCGGGCGAAGCCTGCTCGACCAGCTCGGTAAATTCGGGCAACTGGGCCGCATGGAGCCACGGACTGACGAGAATGAGCGCCACCAAGGCGGATAGACTGCGTTTCAGGTTGAACATGGACTACTTGCTCCCCAACGAACAATCGATATCTGAATCAGGAGTGTGTTGCCAGAACGGCGCGCAATACAACTGGCTGAGAACTCGGAGAGTCGCTGGTGCGCCTGCTGCGGATGCGCACCAACAGCCACGCCAGGGCAAACCCGGCTATGGCTGCGGCGATCACCAGCGGTTCGGGAAGACCCATCGCCGTAGCGATCAGCGCTGCACAAAAAAGCCCCAGCAAGGGGACCAGATAGACGAGCAGAGCACCTCGCAGCAGGAGGTCCTCGCGAATGCCGATAACGACGGCATCTCCAACCGCCAGTTGGAGATCAGATAGCGCGCGGACGAATCCGCGCTGTGCATCAACTCCCAATCGGTCCATCAGGCCCTGCCCGCAGCCCGCCTGCGCCGAGCAGCTCGAACAGGTGCTGCGACGTCGGGTCTCAACCCAGACGGCACCCTGCTCCACCGCGACAACGCGACCCTGCTCCTCGATCATGGGCTGGCGACAACCCCTTCGTCGGCACTGAGTGAAACCGCCACCCGCTCGGCGGTCCCGAAGGGGATCTCGCCGACGACAGTAATCATGTAATCACCCTCCGGAGCGGTCACCCTGCGAGAAACCACAACGGTCGGCCCCAGTTGATGACGGGCGTCCTCTACCGGCGAACCATTGAGCGATTCGACGAAAATCGAAAACCTGGCCAAGCCGTCGGCATAGGTCATGAATACCACGGGCGCATCATCCGCGCCCTTGCGCTCGACCACTCCGGACAGCTCGAAGCCAGGCGGTAGCCACTGGGCATGCCAGCCAGCCTTGACTGAAACCGGCTCAGCACGCGCCCGAACCGGTCGACAGGCATCACCCGGAAGCAAGCTAGAGGAGTCGAACTCAGCGAAAGGATCGAACTCGGCAAATTGGAAACGCTCGAGAAGCAGGCCCTTTTCATTCAATAAGAGGGACTTGAGCGGCAGCGCCGTTTCCTGATCAAGATGCAGCTCGAAACCATAGCGATGCTGGTCACGCGGAGATAGCAGCAGAACAACCGCCTGACGCCCTGCGATTCGCGAATGCCCCGCCATCTTGAGCTCGTAGAATGACTGCAGACGCGCAGGGTCTAAGGTTCGAGAAGGCCAGAACGCAGCTCCTTCCACCTGATCGGCCATACCGCCGGCGATGCACTGCACCCGACCGTCAACCTTGAGGATTTCCTGCTCAGCCCCATCAAGCTGAAGCAGCCTTTCACTCATCTTGCCGTCGGCACCGAGCTGCCGCCAGACACGATGAGTCGAGAAGCTGCCATTACGCTCATAGACAAATGTGCCGTGAAATCGCTGCTGCTGGTCAGCCTTCGCCAGCCTCGCCAACCAGTCACCTGCCTCCTCGGCAAACGCTGGCGGGACCAGCGCAGCCGACAGCAAGAGGGCAATTGAAAGCGCGCGCATACTTCTCCTTAGCGGTTTTCCAGGCTCGCCGCGCGAGCATAGGGAAGCGGCCCTTCACTGAGCCCAGCCTCTTGAGCATGTTGACGCAGGTAAGAGGGCAGACGCTGCTGATGCCACTCCGACGCCCCCTGAGCAGAGCGGCCTGCCTGAGGCTGCTCCACCTCGCCCAGCGAATATCCGGCCAGCACGGCAGGTTCCTGCACCTGCGGCATCACCGACGCAGGAATAGCGCCACGCTCGGCCAACTGCGCACCAGTGGCATCCGCTTCGTTATAGAAACGCACCCCCACAAGAACCGCAAGGGTAACAGACGCCGCCACCGCCACACGCCCCAGCGCCGGCCAGGCACCCAGACGACGAGCAGGAACGGGCTCCTTGTCCAGAGCAGCAAAGACCGCCCCGGCAACGTCGAGACGCGGCTCGAGCAACTCCTTATGCATGGCGGCGCGTGCCACTTGATAACGCGACCAAGTCGCACGCATCTCAGCATCCTCGCTGGCGGCGAGCACTCGGCGCAGTTCAAGCTCGTCCGCTTCGTTATCCATCACTGCGGACAGCGATTCGTGCAGGGCTTCACGGTTCATAGCGTTCCTCTCTTGGCTGACGCCGCTGTCTCAGGACTCTTGCAAAAGGGGTTGCAGAGCCTTGTCGATTGCTTCTCGCGCACGAAATATGCGCGAGCGTACGGTACCTACAGGACACGCCATGACTGAAGCGATGTCCTCGTAACTCAATCCATCGAACTCGCGCAAGGTCAGCGCCGTGCGCAAGTCTTCCGGCAGTTGCTGGATAGTTCGATGGACCGTGCCTTCGATTTCGTCCCGCAGCATCAGCCGTTCCGGAGATTCAAGGTCTTTGAGTCCATGATCACCGTCATAGAACTCAGCATCCTCGGAGCTCACATCATTGTCCGGCGGGCGACGCCCCCGCGACACCAGATGGTTCTTCGCCGTATTGATGGCGATGCGGTACAGCCAGGTATAGAACGCACTGTCACCGCGAAAATTACCCAAAGCCCGATAAGCCTTGATGAACGCCTCTTGGGCTACATCCTGAGCCTCGTGGGAGTCGTGCACAAAACGCACGATCAGCCCGAGAATCTTGTGCTGGTACTTCATCACCAGCAGATCAAAGGCTCGCCTATCTCCCT
Source organism: Pseudomonas mangrovi (assembly GCF_003052585.1). Classification (GTDB taxonomy): domain Bacteria; phylum Pseudomonadota; class Gammaproteobacteria; order Pseudomonadales; family Pseudomonadaceae; genus Aquipseudomonas; species Aquipseudomonas mangrovi. Next base: position 59,492 of record NZ_QASN01000002.1, read on the forward strand.
TCTGCACGCGTTCGACCAGCTTTTGATCTTCTTCCTGAGTCAGCATGTACTCTCCTCGTCAAGCTCGGAGGAGATGCGCGCCGAAACCCTTATCAATCTGCCTAGATAGACTAGAGCCTCGCGCAAAAGTTCTCTCCCCCAAAATACGCTCCCAGCTGATCGGATCAGTCCCAAACCGGCCCCTCGCAACCAGCCTTGCCGATACCTGCATGCAGCATCTGCGCACCGCGCGTGAATGCGTCCGGCGCAAGGAATCCGATGTTAGAACGTAGCGACGCAAAAATGGTTCCCTTGTTTCGAAAACCCTGCGCCAGTGCCGGCGAACGCCGGCAGATCTTGGGCAGCCAGCCGGGAAACTGGGCGCGCCTATTGTGCAGGGACACCTGCCTATATACTAGCGAGCGCCCTACTGACCGCGGACCCTTTAATGAGCCAACACCACCTTCACGACGTCCTGGTCATCGGTAGCGGTGCCGCCGGCCTCACGCTTGCTCTGACGCTGCCGGAACACCTGAGCATCGCTGTATTGAGCAAAGGCGATCTGGCCAACGGCTCGACCTTTTGGGCCCAGGGTGGAGTTGCCGCCGTTCTCGACAACATGGATACAGTGGAATCCCACGTTCAGGACACCCTTAATGCTGGTGGTGGCCTTTGTCGCGAGGAAGCGGTGCGCTTTACCGTGGAGCACAGTCGCGAGTCGATCCAGTGGCTGATCGACCAGGGCGTGCCTTTCACCCGAGACGAGAAGGGTTTTCACGAGGACGGGGGGTTCGAGTTTCATCTGACCCGTGAAGGCGGACATACCCATCGGCGGATCATTCACGCCGCCGATGCAACTGGGGCGGCAATTTTCAACACGCTGCTGGCGCGCTCACGCCAGCGCAGCAACATCCATCTGCTCGAACAGCATGTCGCGGTCGATCTGATTACCGAGCGTCGCCTGGGCCTGGAGGGCGACCGCTGCCTGGGCGCCTACGTCCTCAATCGTAGCAGTGGCGAAGTCGACACCTTCGCCGCGCGCTTCGTGATTCTGGCAACCGGTGGCGCGGCCAAGGTATACCTCTACACCAGCAATTCCGATGGTGCCTGCGGCGATGGCATAGCGATGGCATGGCGCGCCGGCTGCCGAGTCGGAAATCTTGAGTTCAACCAGTTCCACCCGACCTGCCTCTATCATCCGCAGGCGAAGAACTTCCTCATCACCGAGGCGCTGCGCGGCGAAGGCGCCCTGCTCAAGCTGCCAAGCGGCGAACGGTTCATGCCACGCTTCGATGAGCGCGCCGAACTCGCCCCACGCGACATAGTCGCCAGGGCCATCGACCATGAAATGAAGCGCCTGGGCATAGACTGTGTCTACCTGGACATCAGCCACAAGCCGGCAGAGTTCATCCGCGAACACTTTCCCACCGTCTACGAACGCTGCCTTAGTTTCGGCATCGACATAACTCGCCAGGCGATCCCGGTGGTGCCTGCCGCTCACTACACCTGCGGCGGGGTAGTCATCGATTCGCATGGACGCACCGACGTCCCCGGCCTCTATGCCATTGGAGAAACCAGCTTCACCGGCCTGCACGGGGCCAATCGCCTGGCCAGCAACTCCTTGCTGGAGTGTTTCGTCTATGCCCGGGCCGCCGTCGCCGACATCCTCACTCAGCTCGACAGCGTCGGGTCGCCGCCTACGCTGCCGCAGTGGGACGCCAGCCAGGTGACCGACTCGGACGAGGACGTGATCATCGCCCACAACTGGGACGAGCTGCGGCGTTTCATGTGGGACTACGTCGGCATCGTTCGTACCAACAAGCGGCTGATGCGCGCCCAGCACCGGGTCACCCTGTTGCTGGCGGAAATTGACGAGTTCTATAGCAACTACAAGGTCAGCCGCGACCTCATCGAGTTGCGCAATCTGGCGCTGGTAGCCGATCTGATGATCCGCTCGGCAATGCTGCGCCGCGAGAGCCGCGGACTGCACTACACGCTCGACTACCCGGAGATGCTGCCGCAGGCGCAGGACACTATTCTGCTGCCGCCCACCTTTTGCGACTGAACTTCAGGCGCAAGCGCAGGCGACGATGGGCATCCGCACTCATCGCGCCCTGCGCAATGCACAGGCCGCGAACTCTACGCTCGCCAGCAAAGCGCCAACGCAGCACCACCAGCGCCGGCAATGCGAGACTGTCAGGCTGCAGCTGAATAGAGCGCCAGCCGTGCGCCGCGCTCCACAGCGCCCACCCCGACGCATCACGACGCAACGCGCAGCAGGCTGACGGATGCGTCAGCAGTATCTGTCGCGGCAACACCCAGAGCGCGTGAGCAGTGCATACAGCAATTGCCGACGCAACACCCCACCAAGGCAGCTCAAGCATCAGCGCACTACCCAGCGCCAGCGTCTGCAGCGCAAGATAGATCAGCAGCAGGGCGCGAGAGCCGCACCAGCTGCATTCGAAGCTCTCACTTGGGTTGGACACGATCCAGGATCATCCGCACCATGCGCTGCAGGTCAGGGTCCTGAGGCTCCTCACGCTGCATGAACCAGCCAAACATGTCCTGATCCTCACACTCGAGCAGCTTGCGATAACGCGCCTGATCCTCGGCATCGAGCAGTGCATAGACTTCTCGCACGAAGGGAACCAACAGCACGTCCAGTTCGAGCATGCCACGACGACTGTGCCAGAAGAGGCGATTGAGTTCGGTTGCGTCGACCATCGGGCGGCTCCTGAAAATGAGGCCGGCAGTATAGCCGGCTGCGCCGAGCTCCCGCACCCGCTGGCATGCCTGTCGCTGGCGCTCTATGATGGGCCTCGAGTCGACGACGAGTCATTCTTCAGTGTCAGTCATGCCCACTTCCGCCTTCTTCTGCCTGTTGCCCCACGAGGGCGTCCTCAGCGTCCAGGGACCCGACGCGGCCAAATTCCTGCAGGGTCAGCTCACCTGCAACCTCGACTATCTCGATGACAGCCACAGCGGCCTCGGCGCGCGCTGCACGCCCAAGGGAAGGATGCTCTCGAGCTTTCGCATCGTCCCGCATGCCCAGGGCTATCTGCTGGCCATGGCCAGCGACCTGATCGAAGCGCAACTGGCCGACCTGAAGAAGTACGCGGTGTTCTTCAAGGTACAACTGCAGGACGCGAGTACGGACTGGGTGCGTTACGGCATTCAGGGCGTAGCCGAACTGCCGCTGGCTTCTGCGCTGAGCGCGCCAGCGGAACCAGGCGCTCTGCGGACTGCCGACGGGATGCTCGCGGTACGCCTGGATGAAAACCGTATCGAACTCTGGGTGCCGCAGGCGCAGGCTGCGGGAGCACATGAGCAACTGCGTGCAGCGCTCGCGGAGCGGCCTCTGGAAACGTGGTTGCTGCAACAGATTCGTGCCGGCGTCGGCCAGGTCTTCGGTGCTACCCGCGAGCTGTTCATCCCGCAGATGATCAACCTGCAGGCACTCGGCGGCGTGAGCTTTCGCAAGGGCTGCTACGCTGGCCAGGAAATCGTTGCGCGCATGCAGTACCTGGGCAAGCTCAAACGACGGATGTACCGCCTGGCGCTGGATGGGGCAACGCCGGCGGTCGGCGCCGAGCTGTTCTCGCCCGTGCACGCCAGCAGCGTTGGCGAAGTCGTTCTGGCGGCGCCCACCGAGAACGGCTGCGAGTTGCTCGCCGTGGTTCAGGAGGACGCCCTCGCGGATGGCCGACTCAGCCTCGACAAGTCCGAGGACTCGTGCCTGAGACTGCTTGAACTGCCCTACCAACTGGATCGCGATCGCGAGATCCAGCGCTGAACAAGAACTACATCTGGCTGCCAATACCTATAGAGAAGAATGAATGAGCAAGCTTGCCGAGAAAGTCCAACAGGAATTGATCCAGGCCATCGAGAATGACGAGCTGGTCCTGCCGACGCTGCCGGAAGTGGCACTCAAGGTACGCGAGGCTGCCGAAAACCCCGACATCAGCATTCCCAATCTGGCCAAGGTGATCGGCAACGACGCCGCCCTCACCGCACGCATCATCAAGGTGGTGAACAGCCCTCTGCTGCGCACCAACCGCGAGATCACCGATCTGCAGATGGCAATCAGTCGTCTGGGCATCAACTACACCTGCAACCTGGCCACCGGCCTGGCAATGGAGCAGATGTTCCAGGCCACCTCCGACGTCATCGATCGCAAGATGCGCGAAGTCTGGAACAAGAGCACCGAGATCGCCGGCATCTGCCATGTCCTTTGCCGCCATTACACCCGCCTGATGCCCGACCAGGCGACCCTTGCCGGGCTGGTGCACCAGATCGGCATCCTGCCGATCCTGACCTACGCGGAAGAACACAACGAGCTGATGACCGACTCGATCAGCCTCAACCACGTGATCGAGAAGATCCATCCGATCATCGGCGAGAAGATTCTGCGCGCCTGGGAATTTCCCGACCTGATTGCACAGATCCCCGGCCAGTACCTGGATTTCACCCGCAATTCGGAGAAAGTCGACTATGTCGATATCGTCCAGGTCGCCACTCTGCAGAGCTACCATGGCACGCAGCATCCCTACGCGCAGGTCGACTGGAGCCAGGTACCGGCCTTCGCCAAGCTGGGCCTGGACCCGAACCAGAGCCTGCACGAGGACGAAGACCTTTCTGCTGCGATGGAAGCAGCGATGGGCATGCTCCAGGGCTGACTGCCCTAGCCGCAGGCAAAACGGCTAGACCCTCGCACCGGTTACAGGAAGAACCGTTATGCGCCGCCTGCTCTTCTGGCTTCTGCTGTTCGCGCTACCGTCGACCCAGGCGGCAGAAGAGTTGCGCCTGACCAACGGCGAATGGGCGCCGTACCTGGGCGCGCAGCTGCCGCACCACGGCATAGCCTCGCGCATCGTTGCCGAGGCCTTTGCCCTGGAAGGGATAGAGGTACGCTGGGAGTTCCATCCCTGGGCCCGCTCGCTGCTGCTCGCCGAACGTGGCGACCGGCATGGCAGCGCGGTCTGGCTGAGCAGTCCGCACCGCAAGGAAACCTTCTTCGTCAGCGACCCGATTCTCGACAGTACCTACTACCTGTTCCATCGCAAGGATCGCCCGCTGCACTGGGAGAGCATCGAGGACCTCGCCGGATTGCGACTTGGTGCCACCACCGGCTACGACTACGGCGAGCCCTTCCAGCGCGCAGAAGCACAGCAGAGCTTGCAGATCCGTCGCCTGGGCAGCGACCTGCTGGGCTTTCGTCAGCTGCTGGCCGGGCGTCTTGATGCGTTCCCGATGGACAAGGTGGTCGGCTTCGACCTGCTGCACGAACAATTCAGCAGCGCCGAGCGCGCGCGGCTGAGCTTCCATCCCCGCCCCCTTCGCAGCGATAGCCTGCACCTGCTGCTCTCGCGGCGGATTCCGCAGAACGCCGACTACATGCTTCGTTTCAACGCAGGGCTGGCCCGGCTGCGGGAAAGCGGCAAGGTATCGCAGTACCTGCTGGAGGCACAGCGCCCGCTGTCACTCGGCCGCTGAGGCGCCCTGACCTACAGCCGGCAGACGCCAGTCGATCGGCTCGATGTCGTGCTGCGCGAGAAAACGATTGCAGTGACTGAAATGACCGTTGCCGATAAAACCGCGGTGGGCCGACAGCGGCGACGGATGCGGCGAGCAGAGCACCAGGTGCCGGGTACGATCGATCAGCGGCTGCTTGCTCTGCGCATGCGCCCCCCAGAGCATGAACACCAGATTGGGCTGATGCCGGTTGACGGCCTGGATCACCTGATCGGTAAAGGTCTGCCAGCCGGCCTTGGCGTGCGAACCGGCCTGCCCGGCCTCGACAGTAAGCGTCGTATTGAGCAGCAACACGCCCTGCTCCGCCCAGTGCTGCAGGCAACCGTGGCCGGGCGGATCGATGTTCAGATCCCGCTTGAGCTCCTTGAAGATGTTCTGCAGCGATGGCGGTATCGCCACGCCGGGCTGTACCGAGAAGCACAGCCCATGCGCCTGCCCCGGACCGTGATAGGGATCCTGGCCGAGGATGACCACCTTCGTCTGCGCCAGCGGCGTCGAGTTCAGCGCATTGAAGATCAGCGCGCCGGGCGGGTAGATCAGTTTGCCAGCGGCCTTCTCGGCGCGCAGAAAGTCTCCCAGCGCACGCATGTAGGGCTTGGCAAACTCCTCGTGCAGCGCCTCTTTCCAGCCCGCCTCGAGCCTGACCCTGTGGTCGTCCGCCATCACCGTGCCCTCGCCGCAAAAGCCGGCACGCTAAATAAGCCCCACCGGCAAGTCAAGGCGCCGCGGCGGCTTGTCAGTCGACCAGCGCACCGTAGGTGATCGCCCGCAGTTGCTGGCGAATCGGATAGGTCGACGAGGGCATCAGTTGGGTCATGAAGACCATCACCATTTCCTCCAGCGGATCGACCAGGAAGGTGGTGCTGGCCAGCCCACCCCAGCCGTACTCGCCCACCGAACCATTGACCATCGACTTGGCCACGTCGGTCTTCACCGACACACCGAGGCCGAAGCCCTGGCCCTCGTAGGGCGTTTCGCTGAAGGAGCCGACCGCGATGCTCGGCAGGTCACAATTGCCCGGCAGGTGATTGCTGCGCATGAACTCCAGCGTCTTGCGACCGATGATCCGCCGTCCGTTCAGCTCGCCGCCGTTGCACAGCGCCTGGGCGAAACGGAAGTAGTCATCGATGCTCGATACCAGCCCGCCACCGCCCGAGAGAAAGCTTGGTTGACGACTGAACGGCGAGTTCTGCGGGTCGTCCTGCAGGCTGAAGCCATCCGGGCTGGCCTGGTAGCAGGCGGCGAAACGCTCGAGCTTTTCCGCCGGCACATGGAAGCCGGTGTCGGCCATGCCCAGGCGCTGGAAGATATGTTCCTGGAAATACACATCCAGCGGTTTGCCGGAAAGCAGCTGGACCAGGTAGCCGAGCACATCGGTGGCGACCGAGTAACTCCAGGCGCTGCCCGGAGAAAACTCCAGCGGCAGTCGGGCAAGCTCTTCGACCAGTTTCTCCAGGGTCAGGCCCCGGCTGCCGTCCAGGCCCAGTTCGCGGTAGGCCGCATCGACGTTGCTGCGCTGCATGAAGCCGTAGGTCAACCCGGACATGTGGGTCATCAGGTCGCGAATGGTCATCGGCCTCGCGGCGGCGCTGGTGAGAAACGCCGGATAGACCCCGGCCTTGTAGACGCGCAGATCCTTCCACGCCGGGATGTACTTGTGCACCGGATCGTCGAGCAGGAAACGGCCCTGCTCGTAAAGCTGCATCATCGCCAGCGAGGTGATCGGCTTGGTCATCGAATAGATGCGGAACAGGGTGTCGCGCTGCATCGGCTTGCCCCGCTCCACATCCATCAGGCCCTGGGCCTTGACCCAGGCCACCTCGCCGCGCCGGGCGACCAGGGTGACGCTGCCAGGCAACTTGCCGGGCTTTAGGTAGTCGTTGTCGATGAGCCGCTCGATGGCATCCAGCCGGTACTGGTCGAGCCCGGCGATGACGTTCGGTCGGGACATGGTGTTCTCCGTGCAAAAGGGTTGGGCGAGTCCGCTCGCCGCGCGAGCGGCAGTCATACCACAGATGCCCGGCGAAGGCTTTTGCTCAGCCTTGCGGAGCCGTCGGCTGGTACGTTCGTACCCCGCAAAACTTGATCGAGCGCACACCTTGAGGGCCGCCACGGCGACGCGGCGCCCGTGACACGTGGGTACTAGACGAAGATCGAATGCCAGTCGCGACGGCGGCAGCGTAAAAGCACAGGCCAGGGTACACACGACACGGAATGCTCAGCCAATGAAAACGATCACCGCCTGCCTCGCACTTTTTCTCTGCCTGAGCCTGAATGCCCAGGCCAACGAGCCGGTGACCATCGGTCTCAACTACCCGCGCACCGGCAGCTACAAGGAAGAAGGTCTGGCGCAGATGCGCGCAGCACTGCTGGCGATCGACGAGATCAATGCACGCGGCGGCGTACTCGGACGCCCACTGCGACTGTCCAGCGCCGACACCGCATCACGCCCGGAAAAAGCCGTGCGCAATGTCGACAAGCTTGCCGGCGAAGGCGCGGCGATGCTCTTCGGCGGCGCCTCCAGCGCAGTGGCGATCGCCTCCGGCAATCGCGCACGGGAAAAGGGCCTGCTCTACTTCGGCACCCTGACCTACTCCAACGACACCACCGGCACGGATGGTCAGCGTTTCATGTTCCGCGAGTGCAACAACGCCTGGATGAGCGCCAAGGTGCTCGCCGAGTACCTCAACCAGCAACACGCCGGGCAGAAGTTCTTCTACGTCACCTCCGACTACACCTGGGGCAACAGCACCGAGGAGTCGTTGCGCCGGCACACCAGCACCCAGTCGGCCGGCGAACACCCATCGATCAAGGTGCGCTTCCCCGGCGCGCAGCTGGCGGAGTATCAGGACGCCCTGACCCAGGTGCAGGCCAGCGAGGCCAAGGTGCTGGTCCTGGCGCTGTTTGGCGAGGACCTAGTGCGCGCCATGCGCATCGCCGACAACCTGGGACTGAACAAGCGCATGCAGATAGTCGCGCCCAACCTGACCCAGAGCATCGTCGAGCAGGCAGGCCCTGCGCTGATGGAAGGCGTGGTCGGCACCGAGCCCTGGACCTGGCGCGTGCCGGCGCTGGAAGGCTCGAACGCAGGCCAGGCTTTCGTGCGCAACTTCAGCGAGCGCTATCAGGTCTACCCGTCAAGTTCGGCGGCGTCGGCCTACAGCATCGTCTACCAGTGGGCCGACGCCGTGGGGCGCGCGCGCAGCTTCGACAGCGCCGCCGTGGCCAGGGCCCTGGAAGGCCACAGCTACAGCCTGTTGAAAGGCCCGCAACAATGGCGCGCGCTCGATCACCAGAACGTCCAGACGGTCTATGCGGTCAGAATCAAGCCGCGCGCGGAAGTGATGAAGGACGCACTCAAGCAGGACTATTTCGAGATCATCGGCAAACTCGACGGCGCCCAGGCGGCGCAGACGCCCGAGGAGTGGCAGGCCGAACGCCGCGCCGCCGGAAAACCGCTGACTCTGCAATAGCTTCTGCACGCGCTGCAGGTGCAGCAGCAGGCGCAGCCGGATGCGATACGCTTGCTGGAGTCGCAAGTTCCATGCAGGAGTTCGCCGCCATGAGCCACGCCATCGAGACCTACCGCTCCGGGCTTTTCGACCTGACCCACAAGCTCACCGTCGAAAAGCACGGCCACACCGCGCTGCTGACCATCAACCAGCCACCGGCCAATACCTGGGACCGCGACTCGCTGATCGGCCTGCGCCAGGTGCTGGAGCATCTGAATCACGACGACGACATCTACGCGCTGGTGATCACCGGCCAGGGCGAACGCTTCTTCAGCGCCGGCGCCGACCTTGCGCTGTTCGCCGATGGCGACAAGGCGCGCGCCCACGAGCTGGCGCTGCTGTTCGGCCAGGCCTTCGAAGCACTGCGCGATTTCCGCGGCGTGTCCATCGCCGCGATCAATGGCTATGCCATGGGTGGCGGACTGGAATGCGCCCTGGCCTGCGACCTGCGCATCGCCGAGCGCCACGCACAGATGGCGCTGCCCGAAGCGGGAGTCGGACTGCTACCCTGCGCAGGCGGCACCCAGGCGCTGGCCTGGCTGGTCGGCGAGGGCTGGGCCAAGCGCATCATTCTCTGCGGCGAACGCATCGATGGCGAAACCGCATTGCGCATAGGCCTGATCGAACAACTGGTCGACAGCGGTGAAGCCCGCGGCCACGCGCTGCTGCTGGCGGCGCGGGTGGCCAGCCAGAGCCCGGTTGCCGTCCGGGCGATCAAGCCACTGATCCAGGGCGCCCGCGAGCGCGCCCCGAACAGCTGGCTGAGCGCCGAACGCGAACGCTTCGTCGAGCTGTTCGATGCCGAAGACACCCGCGAAGGCGTCAACGCCTTCCTGGAAAAACGTGCTCCGCAGTGGCGCAATCGCTGAGCGCTGCCGCCCACTACAAGGTTGCCCGATGAACGTGATTTTCGAAGAACTGCCCGGCATGCACGGCTACCGCGTCGGCATTGCCACCCTTGATTCGCCAAAGAACCTCAACGCCCTGTCGCTGCCGATGATCGAGGCGCTCGACGCCCGCCTACGCAGCTGGCAGGCCGACCCGCAGATCGCCTGCGTACTGTTGCGTGGCAGCGGCGACAAGGGCTTCTGCGCCGGTGGCGACGTGCGCCGGCTGATCGAGCTGCAGCGGCAGCAGCCAGGCGAGATCCATGAGCAGGCGCGACAGTTCTTCGCTGCCGAATACCGTCTGGACCACCTTGTGCACACCTATGAAAAGCCGCTGATCTGCTGGGCCAATGGCCACGTGATGGGCGGCGGCATGGGCCTGATGCAGGGCGCCGGCGTGCGCATCGTCACCGAGTCGAGCCGGCTGTCGATGCCGGAAATTCATATCGGCCTGTACCCGGACGCCGGCGGCAGCTGGTTTCTCGGCCGCATGGCCAGACCCCTGGGGCTGTTTTTCGGCCTGACCGCCAGCCAGATCAACGCGGCCGACGCCCTCGCCCTGGGTCTTGCCGACCGCTTCCTGCAACACAGCCAGCAGGAGGATCTGCTCGAAGGATTGCTGCAGCTGAACTGGTCGATTCAGCCGCAGCGCCAGTTGCACAGTCTGCTGCAGGCGCTGGCAGCCAGTGCAGCGGGACATCTGCCGCAGGCCCAATGGCAACCGCTGCTCGGACGTATCGCCGCGCTGCTCGACGTGGCAGACCTGCCCGGCGCCTGGCACGCGCTGGCCGGACTGCAGGAGGATCAGCAGCCGCTGCTGGCCGCCGCCGGCACCGCGCTGGCCAAAGGCTGCCCGCTCACCGCCTGGCTGGTCTGGGAACAGCTGCAGCGCAGCCGCCACCTGTCGCTCGCCGAGACCCTGCGCATGGAGTACGCGGTCAGCCTCAACTGCTGTCGTTACCCCGACTTCAGCGAAGGCGTGCGCGCCCGCCTGATCGACAAGGATCAGACGCCCGTCTGGCACTGGAAGCAGGTCGAGGAAATTCCCGAGAAAGTCGTCGCCGCGCATTTCGAGCCGACCTGGGAGGGGCCGCACCCGCTCGCCGATCTCATCTAGCGGTTACACAGAAAGCCGCCATAGGAAGCACACAGGAGCCGGCGCAGCCTTGGGGGTAGGTACCGGTTGGTGGATGGCTTCGGCCATCCACCCTACGGACAGGCCTAGCGGTGTGAGAGAGCCGTTGCAGGCAAACCCGTCAACCAGCTGAAAAACACGCGCGAGCAGGTGCCAGGCGGTGGATGGCAGCGGCCGTCCACCCTGGCAACTGACGTCAGTGCAGCCGCTGCAGATGCAGCACCCCGAACAGCAGCACCTGCAGCCGGTGCAGACCGGGCGCAGGTTGCTGCTGCAGGTACTTGTTGAACAGCAGCATCTCGACCAGATGCAGCACCAGGGTCACGCCGGCGATGGCGTTCAGCGGTACTTCCCAGGGCGAGCCGAACGGTGCCAGCAGGTTGGCCAGCGCCAATGCCCAGAAGGCCAGCATGAACACCTTCGCGATAGTCCAGAACATCCAACACTCTCCTTTTGCGCCGGCAGCTCTTGCGGCAACGGGTGCATCCGGCGGGCACCCATCCGATTGATCGAAACGAATCAGCCCTGGCTGTACAGAAAAGCCGGCCCGATGTGCTCACTGCCGTCATCCCGGCCGACCTCACGTTCGATCAATGCGTTGGTCCGTGCATTGAGGCGCGTCAACAGCGCCTGATGAGACAACGGATCGGCCGCCAGGTTGTTCACTTCGTCGGGATCTTCCAGGGTGTCGTAAAGCTCGAGATCGTTGCGCGCACACAGCGTCTGGAAATCGTTCGGCAGGTGGTGGTCCTTCGGTGCGAAGTAACGGGCGAACTTGTAGCGGCCGTCGTGAATACCGCGAAACAGTGCGCGATGCTCGCGCGACGGGCCCAACTGCAGATTCTTCAGCGACTCGCGCAGGATGCTCCAGGGCGTCACCAGGTCCTGATTGCGGATCACCTGCTGGGTGAACTCGGGGTCGATGTACATCGCCACCCCGTAGTTGAACAGGTGTCCCAGCTCGTCCCGCTGCGAACGCCCGCTCGCCCCACCCAGGCTCTCGCACAGGCTTACGCCCGCCAATTGCGGATAGCGTTCGCGCTGCAACGCCGGGGCAACGCCTGCCAGTTCCAGCAGGGTCGGCACCAGGTCGACGCTGGAGCCGAGGGCGTCGCTCTGCACGCCGCCCGACAGGTCGGGATGACGCACGATGAAATTCACCCGGGTGTTCTCCCGGTACATGTGCGGCCCCTTCTGCCGCAGCCGGTGGGCGCCGGCCATCTCGCCGTGGTCGGCGGTCAGTACCACGATGGTGTTGTCGTCCTGGCCACTGGCGCGCAAGGCACCGAGGACCTGGCCGATCGACTCGTCGACATCGCGGATGCAGTTGAAGTAGTAGCTCTGCAGGCCGACCCAGGCCGCCTCGTCAGCGGGATCGATATGCCCGTAGAAGGCGTTGCACAGCTCGACATCGGCGCGCTGTACCCAGGGTTTGCTGCTCAGGTCGTCGGCGTGGAAGCTGGCCGGCAGCGGGATGTCCCAGTGCTTGTCGTAGACCCCGATGCCGGGACCTGCAGAGATCGGCCCGAGGAAGTTCTGCCGCAGGCGCGAACGCTCCTGGGCCGGCCCCGAGCTGTAGAACATGATGTCGTGCGGATTGACGAAGTTGACCGCCAGCAGCCAGGGCGCTTCGTCGTCCCTGTGTGCCTGCATCCAGCGCGCCGCGTCGCTGGCGGTGAGGCGGTCGTAGAGGAAGCCGGTCAGGTGCGTGCCGTGCGGATCTCCGCCGAGGTTGTAGTCGGCAAAGCCGTAGGGTTGCAGTGCCGTTTCACTGGTCTCGACCACGCCATAGGTGAGGTTGTCGCCGCCAGGCATATGGCTCAGGTGCCACTTGCCCTTGTAGGCGGTGGTGTAACCCTGCTCGCGCAGCATGTGACCCAGCGTCGGCAGCGTCGGCGAGAGGTCATTGAACGGCGGCAATCCGTGGTTGGCGACTATCTGCGTCTTCTGGGTGTGCTGCCCGGTGAACATCACCGAGCGCGACGGCGAACAGGGCGTGGTGTTGGCGTGGTAGTTGCCCAGGCTCACGCCCCTGGCGAGCAGCGCTTCATGGGCAGGCAGCGTGAGTGCGTCCGGCAGATCGCGGAAGCTGCGTTCCTGGTCGGTGACGATCAGCAGGATGTTCGGCCGGCCACGTGTGCGCGGATGCACCGCCGGCGTCTCGCCGGCCAGCAGCGGTGCCGCCAGACTGCCCGCGGAGAGCGTGCCGGCGAGCTTGATCAGGTCGCGACGATTCATCTTCAGCGCTCCCGGTTCGGCTCGATCAGGGCGAAGTTGGGCTCGAAGTCGTCCATCAGCCGCAGCAGCTCGAAGAGCTTGAGCGGATTGCCGTCGACCTTGATGTCGCCCAGCAGCACCGCCTTGGGGAAGCTGGTCTGCTTGAGCAGGATGCGATCGAGGGTGGCGCGGGTCAGGTGGACGGTCGCGTCGGGATCCTCCGCCAGGCGACCGGGCAACCAGGTCAGGGTCGAGTTCTGCAGATTGACGCGGAAGTCCTCGCCACTGTCGCTGAAGCGCCAGTTCAGCACGATGTGCTTGCCCGCAGCCTTCGGCCCGTTGAGGCGAATCCCCAGCAGATCGAAGAACATCCCGGTGTCGAGGGCCTTGAGCAGGTCGGTCCCCAGCCCCTTGGCCGCCGCGCGGTCCGGGCCGCCTTCGCGCAGCTCCAGCGCGCCGCTCAGGTAGACGCCGCGCCAGGGCCCCGACTCAGCCTGGTAGCCAAGCTGCTCCAGGGCATCGGCGGCGAGCTCGCGCGCGGCGCGGTTGTCCGGTTCGGCATAGACCGCCTGGCTCATCACCGAGGCCACCCAGCGGTACTCGCCGCGGGCGAAGTCCTCGCGTGCCCTAGCGATCACCGCATCGATGCCGCCCATGTACTGGATGCTCTTGCGCGCCGACTCAACCGGCGGCAGCGGATCGAGATTGGCCGGGTTGGCGTCGTACCAACCGAGGTACTTCTGGTAGATGGCCCGCGCGTTGTGCTTGAGGGTGCCGTAGTAGCCACGTGCCGCCCACTGCTGCTCCAGGCTCGCCGGTAGTTGCAGGCTCTCGGCGATCTCCCCGGGACGATAGCCGTGGTTCATCAGGCGCACGCTCTGGTCGTGGACGTACTTGTACATGTCGCGCTGCACGGCGAGGAACTGCCGGCTGCGCTCGCCGCCCCAGACCGGCCAGTGGTGCTGGGCGATGAGCACATCGGTGCGCCCACCGAAATGCTCGCGCACCTCGTCGATGTAGCGCGACCAGCGGCTGGCGTCGCGCACCTCGGCGCCGCGCAGGGTGTAGATGTTGTGCATGTGCTGGGAGGTGACTTCGGCCGTGTTCAGCACGCGCTGGGCCGGGAAGTACAGCATCAGCTCGGCCGGCGCCTCGCTGCCGTTGGCCATGTGGAACTCGATCTCGACACCGGCGATGGTCTGCACGCCGTTCTCGCCGATGCTGTCGGTCGGTGGAATCAGCGTCTGCTCGCCGCTCGACAGTGTCTTGCCCAATCCGGTATCGACGTGACCACGCTCGCCCGGCGCCAGGCGCGTGCCGTACATGTAGGTGGCACGACGGCTCATGGCATTGCCGGCGATCACGTTCTCGCTCACCGCATGGGCCATGAAACCTTCGGGGGCATAGATGCGCACCGCACCGGCGGCCACCTGCGCCTCGTCGACCACGCCCTTGACGCCACCGAAGTGGTCGATGTGGCTATGGGTGTAGATCACCGCCGCCACCGGTTTCGCCGGGCGGTGGGCCAGATACAGATCGAGGGCCGCCCGCGCGGTGGCCGGGGTGAACAGCGGGTCGATGACGATCAGGCCCTGCTCGCCCTCGACGATGGTCATGTTCGCCAGGTCCATGCCGCGGACCTGGTAGATGCCCTCGGCGACCTCGAACAGACCGTGAATGGCATTCAGCTGCGCCTGGCGCCAGAGGCTCGGGTTGACCGTGGCCGGGGCCTTGTCCGCGGCGAGGAAGGCATAGGGCGCCATGCTCCAGGCCGGCTGGCCGTCGCTGCCAGGCACCAGCGCATCCGGCAAGGCGGCGATGAAACCGCGGCGGGCATCGGCGAACGCGCCGCGATCGGCGAACGGCAGGCGCTCGAGCACCGCGGCCTGGGCCGCGCGGGTAGCCGGCTCGGCATCCCTGGCGAGGCTCGCGGCCTGAACCTGGACGCTGGTGAACAGTGCAAGCAGCAGGAGTGACGGACGCAGCATGAATATCTCCCTGAACTCGTCCGCGGAGCAGCCCGCCGACGATGGATTGCACTCTGCGCCGCAACCGACCAATAATTCCAATGCAACTTTTTCAACAATTCAATGCAGAGAGCGCATGAACGATCTTCGTCAGCTCCGCCATTTCGTCGCCCTTGCCGAACACGGCCACTTCGCTCGCGCCGCCGAAGCCGTGCATCTCAGCCAGCCGGCCCTGAGCCGCAGCATCCAGGCGCTGGAAGCCAGCCTGGAGTGTCGCCTGGTCGATCGCCACAGTCGCGGCATCAGCCTCACCGCCCACGGCCAACTGGTTCTGGAGCATGCCCAACGACTGCTCGCCGGCAGCCGCTCGCTACAGAACGCAGTGGCCCAGCTAGGCAACCTGCAGATGGGCGAGCTGCGCCTGGGTGCCGGCCCCTTCCCTGCCGCGCGGCTGGTGCCGCAGGCGATCGGCCGCCTGGCGCAGGCCCATCCGCGCATCCGCATCGAGCTGAGCATCGATGACTGGCGCAGCCTGCGCATGCGTCTGCTGGACGAGCATCTGGAGGTCTTCGTCGCCGACATCCGCGAGCTGCAGGACGACCCGCTGCTGGCCGTGGAGCCACTGCAGCAACATGCCGGCGTGCTGTTCTGCCGCCCGGAACATCCGATGCTATGCAAGGCCCCACTGGACGGGCGCGAACTGGCGACGCTGGCCTTTGCCGGCACCCAGCTACCGGAAACGGTGGAGGCGTCGGTACGCGAGTTCAGCGGCCGCGATCGGCCGCTGAGCATCCGCTGTGACAATTTCATGGTGCTCAAGGCACTGGTGGCGCAGAGCGACGTGATCAGCCTGGCGCCCTGGGACGTGATTGCCGAAGACGTTGCCAACGGTCGACTGGCCGTGCTGCCGGTCGCCGGCAATGTGCCGCGCCAGCATTCGGCCTACGGCGTGGTCAGCCGCGCCGGCCACAGCCTGTCGCCGGCCGCCCAGGCGTTGCTGGGCGCCCTGCGCGAAGAAGATGAAGCCTTTCGCCAGGCCGCTCCCTGAGCGGCCTGGCGGCCAGGCTCAGCGGCAGTAGGCGCCCGGTTCCATGCCCAGACGCGGCTTGATCTTGCAGCGCGCCTGATGGCGCAGATAGCCGGCATAGTCACCGAACGGCAGCGCGTCATCGCGGAACTGCACACTGATGCGGTCGGTGGCCGAGGCCCAGTTGGGCACATTGAGCTGCACCACCCGACTGGCATCACGGCTGCGCAGCACTACCCGCACCACGCCATCGGCAGCTCTGCTGGCCGGCACGAACACGTCGGCAGCGGAAATGAAGGGGATGGTCTCGAACGGCGGCAGCATGCCCTTGCCCAGATCGGTCTGGCCATCGAGGCCGGCATCCATCGCGTAGCTGGCGAGAATCACCTGGCTGCGCGGCGCGATCTGCGCGGTCAGCATATCGGTGCCGTTGATGCGCAGGCGGTCGGTACGCTCGCCCTGATCACCCCAGAACTCGCGCTGACGACTGATATTGAGCACCGCATGACGCTCGCTCTTGGGGATCAGCAGGTCCAGGCCGGTGCCGGGAATGCTGCTGTTCAGGCGCACGAAGTGATTCGAGCGGGAGAAACGCTCCTGATAGAAGTGATGCACGCTGCCATCGGTGCGCACCAGGGCGAACTCGTAGTGGTAGCGACCATCCACCGCCAACGGACCGAACGCCCCGGTGGCATCCAGGCGCTTGGTCAGCAGCGGCGCCTTGCCGATGCGCTGGCCGCTGTCGGCCGCCACTCGCCAGACTTCCAGGGTGGCACCGGCATAGCCGACGTTCTGCGGGAAGATCACTGCCCGCCCGGAGACCCGCACCTTGTTCGGCTGCTGCGGCACGACGAAGGTCACCCGCGGCTCCTCGCCAAGGAAGAAGCGATACATCAGGGCAAAGGCTTCTGCCGAGGTCGCGACCTCGGTATGGCCCTTCTCGGGGAAGTGGAAGTTGTCCTGCGGGTTCGGGCCGATCTGGGTCAGGCCTGGCAGACGCGCGTAAGCGCCGCCGGAGTTCCACTCGCCCCAGATGCCGATGGTCGGCACACCGCCGGGCAATGTCGGCTGGAAGCGCCCGTCGATATTCACGTAGCGCGCGACCTTGGCGCTGCCGCCCGGATAGCTGTTCAGGTAGGCGGTCATCACCGCGGTGCCGCGGGAGTGGGCCGCCACATGGACCTTGTCCACGCCGTTCTCGGCACGCACCCGATCCAGAAAGGCATCCAGCTGGGCGAGCACCAGCGCGCCGTTGTCGATGACGCTGGTGTCGTACTCGAAGGCATACAGGCGCTTCTGTGGAAAGCCATTGCTGGTGAAGCGCATGGCATGGGTTTCGAACTGCGCCGCCGAGCCGGACGAACCGTGCACGAAGACGATCGGCACCGGCGCCGAATCGGCTGCCGCCAGCAGCGGCCAGAGCGCCAGGGAAAGCAACATCAGCGCGGCTCGCGAAAGCCGGCCAAGGGATTCTCGAATCATCAGAGCACCACTCCATATCTATTGTTTTTGTTCGATATGAGCGTGCTGGAGCCGAACTGCCGACTACACGGCCTCCTGCAGCTACTGCCATCTGCGTCGATAGCGACGCCGAACTGTGACCGGACGGTCACCCCGCCAGTTCAGCACATCGAGATAGGAAAAGAGCAGCCTCACCCGTTTGGGTGGCGCACCGGAGATCGTTGAAGCGCGGCTCATGTAAGGCGGCTGCCAGAACTCCCTGCAGCGCCGGCGCTTCCCTCATCCGGCGCTGCGCGCCACCTTCTCCCGGAGGGAGAAGGACAGCTGCGGGGCGATGGCGCGGTGTGGTTCTACAGAGCTGCAGAGCCTGTACGGCTTTTCCCTCTCCCACCGGGAGAGGGTGCCGAAGGCGGGTGAGGGATGCTCCAGGCAACTCGCCGCCTGGCCGAGGACGCTTAGGCCAGCAGGCCCTCAGCAGCGCCCCTTCTTGGCCTGGCCCGGCGGGCAGTGCGGCGGGCCGCCGCCCGGGTCACCGACGCGGACATCGACGCCGGGGGCGCGCACGCTGCAACCCGTCAGGCCCACGCCCAATACAGCCACTAGCAACAGTGATACGAACGCTTTCATCTTCATTACCTCATCGAGCAGCCGCAAAGCCGTGCTTGCACGGCACCGGCAGTCTTGCCGGGCTGGCGTTTTGACAGTGTGCCCCATTTTCGGTTCGCACGGCGCTCCACATCGGAGCGACTGCTCTCCATCACGCCTCGCCAGGGTGCAGTGCGAGCACCTGATGCGCCGCTCAAGGCCGGCCAATCCCGACCGATGGTCAAACTGGCACGCCGCTCGCTTACGCCAGCCGCAGGTCCTTCCCGCGACCCTGCACTGCACCCGCCCACCTGCCTGAGGTATCCATGCGTTTTCCCTCCCTCGCCCGTCTTCTCGCCGTCGCCCTGTTCACCCTGCTCAGCAGCCTTCCCGCCCACGCCGAACCCAAGAGCTTCCGCGTCTGCTGGTCGATCTTCGCCGGCTGGATGCCCTGGGGCTATGCGGCCGATCAGGGCATCGTGAAGAAGTGGGCCGACAAGTACGGCATCCAGATCCAGGTCGAGGAAGTACCCGACTATGTCAATTCGATCGAGCGCTACGCAGCGGGGGAGTTCGCCGCCTGCAGCATGACCAACATGGATGCGCTGACCATCCCGGCCGCCGCTGGCGTCGACTCCACGGCGCTGATCATCGGCGACTTTTCCGACGGCGCGGACGGGCTGCTGCTGCGCGGCAAGGACCTGAAGTTGCGCGACCTCAAGGGCAAGACGGTGCTGCTGGTGGAGAACTCGGTGTCGCACTACCTGCTCAGCCGCGCGCTGGACTGGGCGCTGCTCAAAGAAAGCGACGTGACCATCCTGGGCGCCTCCGACAAGGACATCGTGCAGCGCTTCCTCGCCGGTGAAGGCGATGCGGTGATCACCTGGAACCCGTTGCTCTCGAGCATTCGCCAGCAAGCCGAGGTCAGCCAGGTGTTCAGTTCGCGGCACATCCCTGGCGAGATCATCGACCTCACCGTGATCAACAGCCAGGTGCTGGCCGAGAACCCGGAGCTGGGCAAGGCGCTGACCGGCGCCTGGTTCGAGACCCAGCGCCTGATGGGTCTGCGCAACCCCACCGGCGACGCCGCGCGGGCACGCATGGCGGCCGCCGCCGGGACTACTGCGGAGGACTTCGATCTGCAGCTCAAGACCCTGCGCTCCTTCTATGCGCCGCGGTACGCACTGCGCTTCGCCAGCGCCGCCAAGCTGCCGGACCTGATGCAGCAGGTGGTCGACTTCGCCGACGCGCACAAGCTGCTCGGCGACGCCGGCGAAGGTCTCGATCACCTGGGTATCCGCTTCGATGACGGCAGCGTACTGGGCGACTCGACGCGAGTGATGCTGCGCTTCGACAACACCTACATGCGCCAGGCCGCCGAAGGCGCGCTCTGACGCACCAGCAGCAGGCGAGTACGCACCAGCACGGTGCAGATATAGCCTGAACCGCGCCGTGATTGCCGGGCCCAGGCCCCGCAAGGCGCAGTTCCGGCGAGCTGGCACGATGTTCGCTAACAAGCCTGCATGCAGAAGCGATCCCGATGAGTCTTCGAGCTGATCGAACCTTATCGGGAGTGCGGCACTACAACTTGCAATGGCCGACTAGGGTTCCGGCCCGTCGCGGAAGTGACGGGTGACTGGTCCGAGAGTCGACGACCTCCTTCGAGGTTACACGGCGGGACAAAAGCCCGGGAGAACGCGCCAGCAAGGCCGCGCCACTCCTGCACGCCGATAATCGAACTGGAGGTTCCATCATGCGCAAGTCCCTCGTCTCCTCGCTGGTCGCCGCCGGCCTCACCGCCGCCCTGAGCCTGCCCGCCCACGCCGAACAGAAAGACCACTTCAGCGTCTGCTGGACCATCTACGCCGGCTGGATGCCGTGGGAATACGCCCAGGCCGAGGGCATCGTCGACAAGTGGGCGGAGAAGTACGACATCGAGATCGACGTGGTGCAGGTCAACGACTACGTCGAGTCGATCAACCAGTACAGCGCCGGCCAGTTCGATGGCTGCAGCATGACCAACATGGACGCCCTGACCATTCCCGCCGCGGCTGGCATCGATTCCACCGCGCTGATCATCGGCGACTTCTCCAACGGCAACGACGGCATCGTGCTCAAGGGCGAAGGCAAGTCGCTGAGCGACCTCAAGGGCATGGACGTCAACCTGGTCGAGCTGTCGGTTTCCCACTACCTGCTCGCCCGCGGCCTGGAAAGCGCCGGCCTCAGCGAGCGCGACCTGAAGGTGGTGAACACTTCCGATGCCGACCTGGTGGCCGCCTTCGCCACGCCGTCGGTGAATGCCGTCGCCACCTGGAACCCGCTGCTGGCCGAGGTCGAGGCGATGCCTTCGGTGAGCAAGGTTTTCGACTCCAGCCAGATCCCCGGTGAAATCATCGACCTGATGGTGGTCAACACCCAGACCCTGGCGGACAACCCCGCCTTCGGCAAGGCCCTGACCGGCGCCTGGTACGAGGTGATGGCCACCATGAGCGCCGATGACGAGGCTGGCCGCGCTGCCCGCGAGCACATGGCGCAGGCGTCCGGCACCGATCTTGCCGGCTACGAGGCACAGCTGGCAGCCACCCGGATGTTCTATTCGGCCAAGGACGCCGTGGCCTTCGCCACCAGTTCGCAACTGCCGGAAACCATGACCAAGGTCGCCGAGTTCAGCTTCGACCACGGCCTGCTCGGCGACGGCGCACCGGACGCCGGCGCCATCGGCATGGCCTTCGCCGCTGATGTGCAGACCGGTAACGCAGACAACATCAAGCTGCGCTTCGACCCCAGCTACATGCAGATGGCGGCCGACGGCAAGCTCTGATCGGGCGGGCAAACCTGCCCTCGCAGGGTGGATGACGCTTCATCCATCCACCTTCGCGCCCTTTGATGGGTAACTCACCCAACACACAAAGAGACAGCCATGCGCTTGATCAACCGACACCCTGACCGTGCCGGCCGCCTGGTTCTGGTCCTGCTGCCGTTCGCCCTGCTGCTGTTCCTCTATTTCAGCGCCTCGGCGAGTCGGCTGGCGGACAACCCCGGCGACAAGCTGCTGCCCAGCGCCACGCAGATGGCCGCCGCCATCGATCGCCTGGCCTTCACCGAGGACAAGCGCAGCGGCAACTACCTGTTCTGGCAGGACACCGGCGCCAGCCTGTCGCGCTTAGGGCTCGGCATCGGCATCGCCGCCCTGCTCGGCCTCTGCCTGGGCATCGCCGCCGGCATCCTGCCGCTGTTTCGCGCGCCGCTGTCGCCGCTGCTGACGGTGCTGTCGATGGTGCCACCGCTGGCGATCCTGCCGATCCTGTTCATCGTCTTCGGCCTCGGCGAGCTGGCCAAGGTGATGCTGATCGTCATCGGCATCACCCCGGTGCTGGCGCGCGATCTGGAGCAGCGTGCCCGCGAGATCCCCCAGGAAATCCTGATCAAGGCGCAGACCCTCGGCGCCAGCACCTGGACGCTGATCCTGCGGGTGGTGCTGCCACAACTGCTGCCACGCCTGCTGATCGCCCTGCGGCTGGTGCTGGGCTCGGCTTGGCTGTTCCTGATCGCTGCCGAAGCCATCGCCAGCACCGACGGCCTGGGCTACCGGATCTTCCTGGTGCGCCGCTACATGGCGATGGATGTGATCCTGCCCTACGTGGTCTGGATCACCCTGCTCGCCTGGCTGATGGACCTGGGCCTGCGCCAGCTGACCCGGCTGTGCTTCCCCTGGTACGAAGGAGCCAAGGCATGAAGCCGATAGAAAACAGGCCCGTCGCGAGCGAGTCGCTGACAAGAAGCCCGGAGCGCAGCACTCTGACGCAGCCAGCCCGCACCTTCATCGACGTGAAGAATGTCTGGCAGGAGTACGGTGACCAGGTGGTTCTGGAGCGCCTCAACCTGACCGTCAACCAGGGCGAGTTCTGCACCCTGGTCGGCGCTTCCGGCTGCGGCAAGTCGACCTTCCTGCGCCTGCTGCTGGGCCAGGAGCGCGCCAGCCGCGGCGAGATCCTGCTGGATGGCCAGCCCCTGGCCGCCGAGCCGGACAGCAGCCGCGGCGTGGTCTTCCAGCGCTACTCGGTGTTCCCGCACCTGTCGGTACTGGACAACGTCGCCATCGGCCTGGAGCTGCCACGGGCCAGGCTGCTCGGTCGGCTGTTCGGCCGCGCCAAGCGCGAGGCGCGCGAGCAGGCGGCGGCCATCCTGCACAAGGTCGGTCTGGGGCATGCGCTGGACAAGTACCCCAGCCAGCTCTCCGGTGGCATGCAGCAACGTCTGGCGATCGCCCAGGCGCTGATCATGAAGCCGCGCGTGCTGCTGCTCGACGAGCCCTTCGGCGCGCTCGACCCGGGCATCCGCAAGGACATGCACGGCCTGCTGCTGGAGCTATGGCAGGAGACCGGGGTGACCGTGTTCATGGTCACCCACGACCTGTCCGAAGGTTTCAGCCTCGGCACCCGCCTGCTGGTGTTCGACAAGACCCGCATCGATCCGCATGCGCCGGGTGCCTTCGGCGCGCGCATCACCTACGACATCCCCCTGAACAGCGACCGCCGCGCCCAGCGCGCCGCCGTCGCGGCCCTGCCGGCGCACATCACCGGCGACCTGCAATCGGCCCTGTAAGGAGCACCCCCAATGACTGCATCCCTCAGCCTGCGCCCTACCCTCTACGAGGAATTCGTGCCCGGTGGTGGGCACACCTCCTTCGTCCTCAAGCGCGGCCAGCTGCTGCGCATCACCGACCTCGAAGGCGGCGCCAACGTCAGCCTGCTGCTGCTCAACGCCATGGAGAAGAGCGAGCGCCTGAACCTGCCGGACACCCTGAAGTGCCAGCACACCGCCAAGCTCACCGCCGGCCACTGCCTGTACTCGGATATGGGCCGGATTCTCGCCGCCATCAGCGCCGACACCTGCGGCTGGCATGACAGCTTCGGCGGCGTACTCAATGCCGCCGAAGTCGCCGAGAAGTACGGCCAGGGCCGCTACCAGGAACTGCGCAACGGTTTCTACCGCAACGGCACGGACAACCTGCTGGTGGAGATCGGCAAGTGGAACCTGAACGTCCAGGACCTGCTGATGACGCTGAATCTGTTCAGCAAGGTGACGGTGGATGACGACGGCCGCTTCCACTTCGAGCCGGGCAACTCCAGCGCCGGCGACTACATCGAGCTGTACGCGCCGATGGACGCCCTGGTGGTGCTCACCGCCCTGCAGCATCCGCTCGACCCCAATCCGCAGTACGCGCCCAAGCCGGTGCAGCTGTCCTGGCACCAGGTCGCAAGCGACGGCATCAGCGTGCTCTGCCGCAGCTCGCGCCCGGAAAACGCGCGCGGTTTCCACAACACCGAACGGCTTTACCTGTAGGAGCAGCGCCATGAACCTGATCGAAAGCAGCCTGCAGCCCGAAGCGGCGGTGTTCCGCCATGAAATCCCCGCCGGCGAACCCTTCCTCTGCGAAGTCAGGGCAGGCCAGACCGTGCGCCTGCTCGACCTGGAAGGCAACCAGGCGGTCGACACCCTGTTCTTCAGCGCCCGCAACCCGCGCGAGCGCTACGACCCGCAGCGCACCCTGCGCAAGCAGAACAGCGTCTACCTAACCGCCGGCACGGTGCTCTGGTCCAACCTGGGCAACCCCCTTTTGACCATCGTCGCCGACACCTGCGGCCGTCACGACACCCTCGGCGGCGCCTGCGCCCAGGAGAGCAACGTGGTCCGCTATGCGCTGGACAAGCGCTACATGCACAGCTGCCGTGACAACTTCCTGCGCGCCAGCCTCACCGACGGCCGCCTGGAGAAGCGCGACATCGGCGCCAACATCAATTTCTTCATGAACGTGCCGGTGACGCCCGAAGGCGGCCTGACCTTCGCCGACGGCATCTCCGCCCCCGGCAAGTATGTGGAGCTCAAGGCGCACATGGACGTGATCGTGCTGATCTCCAACTGCCCGCAGCTGAACAACCCGTGCAACGGCTGGAACCCTACCCCGGCCGAGGTGCTGGTGTGGGATTGAGGGCGCAAGCGCCATCGTAGGTTGGGTTGAGCGCTGCGAAGCCCAACGCAGACAGCCCGGCACCGCCGTGTTGGGCTTCGCAAGCTCAACCCAACCTACAGACCATCACTTGGGCATGGTCCGGGTCACAGAATTTCAGCCACGGACGACCGTGGCGCAGACCGAATGACCGGCGGGACGGCCCGCCTTTTTCGAGGACACCTCGAATGTTCGACAAACTCCTGATCGCCAACCGTGGCGCCATCGCCTGCCGCATCCTGCGCACCTTGCGCGAACTCAACGTCAAGGGCGTCGCGGTGTATTCCGAGGCCGACGTCGCCAGCCTGCACCTGCAGCAGGCCGACGAAGCCCACAGCCTCGGCGAAGGCCCGGCCGCGCAGACCTATCTGGTGGTCGAGAAGATTCTGCAGATCGCCCAGCGCAGCGGCGCGAAAGCCATCCATCCCGGCTACGGCTTTCTCTCCGAGAACGCCGCCTTCGCCGAAGCCTGCGAGGCCGCCGGCATCGCCTTCGTCGGCCCGACGCCGGAACAGCTGCGGGTGTTCGGCCTCAAGCACACCGCCCGCGCGCTGGCCAAGCAGCATGGCGTGCCCATGCTCGAAGGCACCGAACTGCTGGAAAACCTCGACGCCGCGCTGCTGGCAGGTGAAGCCGTCGGTTACCCGGTGATGCTGAAAAGCACCGCCGGCGGTGGCGGCATCGGCATGCGCGTGTGCCACAGCGCCGCCGAGCTGAGCGATGCCTTCGAGGCGGTCAAGCGCCTGGGTCAGAACAACTTCAGCGACTCCGGCGTGTTCATCGAGAAGTACATCCAGCGCGCCCGCCATCTGGAGGTGCAGGTGTTCGGTGACGGTCGTGGCGAGGTCATCGCCCTCGGCGTGCGCGACTGCTCGGTGCAACGGCGCAACCAGAAAGTACTGGAAGAGACCCCGGCGCCGAACCTGCCGGCCGGCATGGCCGAGGCACTCTGCGCGGCGGCAATCAAGCTGGCGAAAGCGGTCAGCTATCGCAGCGCCGGTACCGTCGAGTTCGTCTACGACGCCGAGGCGCAGCGCTTCTACTTCCTCGAGGTGAACACCCGCCTGCAGGTCGAGCACGGCGTCACCGAACAGGTCTGGGGCGTCGATCTGGTGCGCTGGATGATCGAACTGGCCGCCGGCGACCTGCCGCCCCTGGCCGAGCTGGCGAGGGACCTCAGGCCCAACGGCCATGCCATCCAGGCGCGCCTGTACGCAGAAGATCCGGGCCGCGACTTCCAGCCCAGCCCCGGCCTGCTGACCGCCGTGCAGTTCCCCGCTGCCGACGGCCAGGGCCTGCGCATCGATACCTGGGTCGAGGCCGGCTGCGAGATCCCGCCCTACTTCGACCCGATGATCGCCAAGGTCATCACCTGGCAAGCGACCCGCGAGCAAGCCAGCGCAGCGTTGCGGCAGGCGCTGGCCGACACCCTGCTCTATGGCGTGGAGACCAACCGCGACTACCTGCGGCAGATCCTTGCTGACGCCCCCTTCGCCAGCGGCAATCCGTGGACGCGCTGCCTGGAAGACCTGGTCTACCGCGCCAGCACCTTCGAGGTACTCGGCGCCGGCACCCAGACCACGGTGCAGGACGTGCCCGGCCGCCTCGGCTACTGGGCGGTCGGTGTGCCGCCGTCAGGGCCGATGGACGACCGCGCGCTGCGCCTGGGCAATCGCCTGCTCGGCAACGACGCCAGCGCCGCCGGCCTGGAAATCACCATGAGCGGCCCGACACTGCGTTTCAACACCGATGCGGTGGTGGCGGTGACCGGTGCCGAAATCCCGGTCAGCCTGGACGGCGTCGACCAGCCGAACAACCGCGCGCTGCTGGTCAGGGCCGGCAGCACCCTGGCGCTCGGCAGCATCGCCGGCAGCGGCGCGCGCAGCTACCTGTGCCTGCGCGGCGGCATCCAGGTGCCGGACTACCTGGGCAGCAAGAGCACCTTCACCCTCGGCCAGTTCGGCGGCCACGGCGGCCGCGCACTGCGCGCCGGCGATGTGCTGCACCTGCTTGCGCTGAGCGATTCGAGTGCCGGCGCGCAGCTGCCGGACACTCTGCTCCAGCCGCTGCCGGCGGTACGCGAGCTGCGGGTGATCTACGGCCCGCACGGCGCGCCTGAGTACTTCACTCCGGGCTATATCGACACCTTCCTCGCCACCGACTGGGAAGTGCACTTCAACTCCAGCCGCACCGGCGTGCGCCTGATCGGACCCAAGCCGGAATGGGTGCGCGAAAGCGGCGGCGAGGCCGGCCTGCACCCCTCGAACATCCACGACAACCCCTACGCCATCGGCGCGGTGGACTTCACCGGCGACATGCCGGTGATCCTCGGCCCGGATGGCCCGAGCCTGGGCGGCTTCGTCTGCCCGGTGACCATCATCGAGGCCGACCTCTGGCAGCTCGGCCAGCTCAAGGCCGGCGACCGGGTGCGCTTCGTTCCGGTGAACATCGACAGCGCCCGGCAACTGGCCCGCGCCCGCCTGGCCGAAGTGGAAACGCTGGCCCCGGTGGCGGTGGACTGGCAGCCGATCCCGCTGGAGCCGCCGGTGATCCTCGACATCGGCAGCCAGGACAAGCGCCTGGTCGCACGGCTCTCCGGTGACACCCACCTGCTGCTGGAAATCGGCCAGCCCGAGCTGGACCTGGTGCTGCGTTTCCGCGGCCATGCGCTGATGCAGGCGCTGGAAGCGAAGTTCGGTCTCGTTGAGCAAGACGCCAGCGCCATCGGCAGCGAGCGTTTCGCCAGAGGAGTGATCGACCTGACGCCCGGCATCCGTTCACTGCAGGTGCATTACCAGCCGGAAACCCTGTCCCTGGCCAACCTGCTGGCCATCGTCATCGGCGAGTGGGATGCGGTGTGCAAGGCGCAGGATCTCAAGGTGCCGTCGCGCATCGTCCATCTGCCGCTGTCCTGGGATGACCCGGCCTGCCAGTTGGCGATTGAGAAATACATGACCACGGTGCGCAAGGACGCACCCTGGTGCCCGAGCAACCTGGAGTTCATCCGCCGGATCAACGACCTGCCGAATCTCGACGAGGTCTACCGCACGGTATTCGACGCCAGCTACCTGGTGATGGGCCTGGGTGACGTCTACCTCGGCGCGCCGGTGGCCACGCCGCTCGACCCGCGGCATCGCCTGGTCACAACCAAGTACAACCCGGCACGTACCTGGACCGCGGAGAACTCGGTGGGCATCGGCGGCGCCTATATGTGCGTGTACGGCATGGAAGGCCCCGGCGGCTACCAGTTCGTCGGCCGCACCCTGCAGATGTGGAACCGCTACCGCGCGGTCGAGGCCTTCGACGGCAAGCCCTGGCTGCTGCGCTTCTTCGACCAGATCCGCTTCTACCCGGTCGCCGCCGACGAGCTTCTGCGCATCCGCCGCGACTTCCCGCTCGGCCGGCATGAGCTGCGCATCGAGCACAGCGAGCTGAAGCTGGCCGACTACCAGGCATTTCTCGCCGACCAGGCCGAGGGTATCGCCGCCTTCCGCGGCCAGCAGCGCGCGGCCTTCGATGCCGAGCGCCAGCGCTGGATTGCATCCGGCCAGGCGCACTTCGAGGTCGAGGAAGTCGGCCCGGACCTGGGCGAGGACGCGCCGCTGGGCGCCGGCCTGCACAGCATCGACAGCCATATCGCCGGCAACCTCTGGCAGGTACAGGTCGAGCCCGGCAGCACGGTCAGGGCCGGCGACGTGCTGGTGATCCTGGAGTCGATGAAGATGGAGATCCCCGTGCTCGCACCGCGCGACGGGGTGGTGCGCGAGGTACGCGTGCAGCCCGGCTCCGCGGTGCGCGCCGGGCAGCGGGTGGTGGTGCTCGAAGAGGCCTGAGACTCGGCGCGTGCCTTGAGCGATCTGCATCGCCCACAGGCACGCAGCCGGCGTTCCGCGCCTGGCGACAGCTGCTGCTTTCCATCCCGCCGGCAACCGCGCTCTGCGAACGGCTGCTCGGCAACACCCTGTCGATGGCGCTAGAGTGCGGCCTTCCTTCGAGTGCACCGTGCAGGGAACGCCCATGACACTCAACCGCGAACAGGCCCAGCAGCGCGCCGACGACATCCAACGCTTCCGCCGCGAGCTGGCGCGCCTGGAGCAGGAGCAGGTTCTGCAGCTGGAGCAGACCCAGCGCAGCGCGCTGGAGCGGCACCAGCAGCGACTGCTGGACGACTACCGCCAGCGCTTCGATATCGACCACGACGAGCAGGCCCGGCGTCTGTCGCTGGGCATGCGCGTGGCCTCACTGGCCGGCGCTCTGGCACTGGCGGCGAGCCTGCTGTTCCTGTTCTACCAGTTCTGGGGGCTGCTCCCCGAATCCGTCCAGGTCGGCGTTCTGGTCGGCGCGCCACTGGCGCTGCTCGGTCTGACCTTCCTGGTGCAACAGCGCGATGCCAGCGGCTATTTCAGCAAGATCGCGGCGCTGCTCAGCTTCGCCTGCCTCGTGCTCAACCTGAGCATGCTCGGGCAGATCTTCAACATCACCCCCAGCGAAGCAGCGCTACTGCCCTGGGCAGCCCTGGCGCTGTTGCTGGCCTACGGCTGTCACGCGCGCCTGCTGCTGCTCGCAGGCCTCGCCTGCCTGGTGGCCTACGTCGGCATGCGCGTGGGCAGCTGGGGCGGCCTGTACTGGCTGAGCGCCGGCGAACGTCCGGAGAACTTCTTCCCCGCCGCGCTGCTGATCTTCGCCGTTCCCCTGTTGCTGCCGCGCCAGCCGGCCGGCTTCGCCGCCTCCTATCGGGTGGTCGGCCTGCTCACGCTGCTGCTGCCGATGCTGATCCTGGCGCACTGGGGGCGCGGCAGCCACCTGTTCTGGCCGCCGGAACTGATCGAGGGAAGCTACCAGGTGCTGGGCATGCTCTGCGCCGCGCTGGCGATCTGGCTCGGCGTGCGCCGCGACTGGAACGACACGCTCAACACCGGCCTGACCTTCCTGCTGATCTTTCTCTACAGCAAGCTCTACGACTGGTGGTGGGAGGTCATGCCCAAGTACCTGTTTTTCCTGATCGTCGGGCTGATCGCGGTGCTGGTGCTGCTGGTCCTGCGGCGCCTGCGTCAAGCCGGAGGGCAAGCGCAATGAGCCGCTTCAAGCACAAGGGCTGGCTGCTGGCCGGCCTGACCCTGATCGTCCTCAGCAACGCCTGGGTACTGGGCAGCGTGGCCTACAACCGCAGTGGTGAGCCGCAGAGCGTGCTGCTGCTGTCCGAGCGCGAGTTGCGGCCCATGCGCGAGTGGGAGAGACGCGACAACAGTGGCGTGGCGCTGTGGCCGCAGGTGCGCACTGAAGAGCGCCCGAATGCCATCAAGTGGACCAGCCCACCGCTGTCGGCGCAGAGCATGCGCCAGCTCGGCTTCGAGCTGCCCGCCGAAGATGACGACAAGGCGCTGGCGCGCTTCGAGCGCGCGCAGTCGCGCCCGGCCCTGCTGGTGCTCGAAATGGATGGAGCGGCCTACCAGGCGAGTGTCGCCGCACGCCGCGAGCGGTTGAGCAAAGCCGAGGCGGAACTGGCCCGCTTCCCCACCGATGAAACGCGTCAGCAGGCCCTGCAAGCGGCCCGCAAGGAGCTGCGGCAGGAACTCGACGAAGCCAGCCGGCTGTTCCTGATTGACGCCGGACCGGATGCGGCGCAGCTGCGCCAGCGCTACCCCGATCGCCAGCGTTACTGGCTGGTGCGCGGCGCGGTGGCGCCCTGGGTCCGGCGCCGCGACGGCAACCGGCCACCTGAGGTTGGCGGCACCGCGCGGGATTACCAGCGCTACCTGCAGGTGCCCTACGCATGGCGCCACTTCTGGCAGGACGGCACCGACCCGGTCCACTACGCGGTGGAGGTTTACGTCGGCCAGCGCTTCGAACCCTGGATCAACTGGATATCTGTCGGATCTCGAGCAACCGATAAAGATGACGCCAGCGCCGCACAGCGCTAGCATCCGCGCTTTGCCCGATTCCAATACGCCATGCTCTCGCTTACTGCCCGTCTGCGCCGCGGCTCGCTGGTCCTGCTTCTGCTGGGTCTGCTGGCCATCGGTTTCGTTGCCACCTCGCTGGTCAGCTATCACAGCGCGTCGCAGTCGATCCGCAGCCACATCATCGACACCGAACTGCCGCTGACCTCGGACAATGTCTATTCGGAGATCCAGAAGGACCTGGTTCGGCCGATCCTGATCTCCTCGATGATGGCCCGCGACACCTTCGTGCGCGACTGGGTCATGAGCGGCGAGCAGGCGCCCGAGCAGATGAGCCGCTACCTGCGCGAAGTCCAGGAGCACTACGGCACGGTGACCAGCTTCTTCGTCTCGGACAAGACCCACACCTACTACCAGTCCCGCGGCGTGCTCAAGCAGGTGCGCGAAGGCGAACCGCGCGATACCTGGTATTTCCGCGTGCGCGACATGGCCGAACCCTACGAGATCAACGTTGACGTCGACATGGCCAACAAGGACCGCCTCACGGTCTTCATCAATTACAAGGTCTTCGACTACGAGCAGGGTTTCATCGGCGCCACCGGCGTCGGCCTGCCCGTGGATGCCGTGGTCCGGCTGATCGACGAATACCAGCAACGCTACGAGCGCAACGTCTATTTCGTCGACACCGAGGGGCGCATCGCCCTGACCGGCTCCGGGGGCGGTCCGATGGGCGCGACGGTTGGCCAGGCGTTGGCCGATATCGAAGGCCTGGCCGACCTCATGGACAAGTTGCCACGCCCACAAAGCGGCAACTTCGAATACCAGGAGCATGGCCGCGGCCACTACCTGAACGTACGCTTCATCCCCGAACTGGACTGGTATCTGTTCGTCGACAAGCAGGAGCAGGCGGCACTGGCCGAGGTCCGCAAGTCGCTGTACTTCAACCTGTTCATCTGGATTCTGGTGACGCTGCTGGTTCTGGTGCTGGTCAGCCTGGTGCTGCGTCGCTACCAGCTGCGCATCAGTGCCCTGGCGACCACGGACCAGTTGACCGGCTTGCCGAACCGCCGCGGCTTTGACCTGCTGGCCGGCCAGGCGCTCCAGGACGCGCGGCGCAATCACAGCCCGCTCAGTGCGATGCTGCTCGACCTGGACCATTTCAAGGCGCTCAACGACAGCCACGGCCACCTGGCCGGTGATCAGGTCCTGCGTGCCTTTTCCGACCAGTTGCGTGGGAGCCTGCGCCAGTCCGACATCGTCTGTCGCTGGGGGGGCGAGGAGTTCATTCTGCTGCTCAAGGACACCCGTCTGGAGCAGGCCCGGCAGATCGCCGAGAAGATCCGCGCCCAGGCCGCCGAACTGAAGCCGCTGCAGGGCGAGCAGACGCTGCCCTTCACCGTCAGCATCGGCCTCACCGCACTGCAATTGGACGACCACCTGGATCCGCTGCTGGCGCGCGCCGACCGCGCCCTCTATCGGGCCAAGCAGTCCGGGCGCAATCGCGTCTGCATCGAACAGCCACCGGCGCCG
This sequence comes from Pseudomonas mangrovi, assembly GCF_003052585.1. Classification (GTDB taxonomy): domain Bacteria; phylum Pseudomonadota; class Gammaproteobacteria; order Pseudomonadales; family Pseudomonadaceae; genus Aquipseudomonas; species Aquipseudomonas mangrovi. The sequence continues at coordinate 91,234 of NZ_QASN01000002.1, forward strand.
CTCGGCGGCGAGCACCAATGAGCAGTTGCCAGGAAGATCGCTGCCCGCTGTGCGGCGAGTCCAATGCCTGCGGCCTGCTCCAAGGGCAACAGCCGTGCTGGTGCCAGGACGTGCGGATCGACCCGGCAGTCCTCGACGAAATTCCTCAAGCGCAGCGCAATCGCCAGTGCCTGTGCCGCGCCTGCGCTACCCGGAAAGCGGCGTGCGACTCGACCGATTCCTGAGCAACCTGCCGACCCTCAACCGCCAGCAGGCACGGCTGCGCCTGAGTCAGGGTCAGGTGCGGGTGAACGATGAGGTGGTCCGCGAGCCACTGACAGAGGTGCGTGCGTTCGACCGCATCGAGCTGGGCGAACAGCTGCTGCAGGCAGGCCGCGCAGCACGCTACTACATGCTGAACAAGCCACAGGGCTGCGTCAGTGCCACGCGCGACCCGCGCCATCGCACGGTGCTCGATCTGCTCGACGAGGCCGACCGCGAAGAGCTGCATATCGCCGGCCGACTGGACTTCAACAGCACCGGCCTGATCCTGCTGAGCAACGACGGCCTCTGGTCGCGCAGGCTGACCCAGCCAGCCAGCGAAATCAGCAAGACCTATCTGGTTCAGACCGAACAGCCGATCACCGAGCAGATGCGCCTGCGCTTTGCACAAGGCTTGTACTTTCGCTTCGAGGACCTGGTCACCCGTCCCGCGCAGCTGGAGATTCTTACCAGCCACAGCGCCCGACTGAGCATCCATGAAGGCCGCTACCACCAGATCAAGCGCATGTTCGGCCAGTTCGGCAACAAGGTGCTGGCGCTGCACCGTGAGAGCATGGGCCCCTACCGGCTCGACCCACAGTTGGCGCCCGGCGCATACCGGGCGTTGAGTGCGACGGAAATCGGGTTGATCTGAGCACTGCACAGCACTTCGCGCTTCACCCGGCCGCACGCATCTGGTACAAAGGCTGCCGCAAAAGCGGGCGTCGTATAATGGCATTACCTGAGCTTCCCAAGCTCATGACGAGGGTTCGATTCCCTTCGCCCGCTCCACTTCCCTGCTCGTTGCTGCCCCTCGAACCTCCCCGCTCTCGCTACGCCCCTAGCTGCACCCTCACCTCATCCCCTGGGCATGCGAATCGAGCCAGCCCGCGCTGCGACTATTCGAACACTTCGACCGCCAGCAGGCAGCCGGGCAGAACGCCCGGGCGCACCAGAGCGGGCATGCGCTTACCCATGCGCTCGGTAGATTGCCCCTCAGTTTCAGGCATGTTCTGCAGCATTGCCTTCGGCCCGCCTGTCGTGGATAATTGGGATTGATTCGCATTCTTTTCTTATTTTCAGGCTCGCGCAGCCGTGAACAGACCCGAGTACGCCTCTCCGCCCTCGCTGGAACGCCTTTACACCGATCATCACAATTGGCTGCAAAGCTGGTTGCGTCGGCGCCTGGGCAATGCCTGCGATGCCGCTGATCTTGCTCAGGACGCGTTCGTTCGCCTGCTTGCCACGCCCAAGCGATTCGACACGCTGCCCCAGGCGCGTGTCTATCTGCGCACCATGGCCAATGGCCTGTGTATCGACCTCTGGCGGCGCCGGGAGGTGGAGCAGGCCTGGCTGCAGACCCTGGCGGCCCTGCCCGAGGTCGAGTCGCCCTGCGTCGAGCACCAGGCAATCGTGCTGCAGGCCCTGCAGGAACTCGACAGCATGCTGGGCAACCTGCCCACCCGAGTTGCCAGTGCTTTCGTCATGGCCGTCGGTTGCGAGATGAGCGACAGGGAAGTCGCGGAGAAACTCGGCGTTTCCACGCGAATGGTGCGCAAGTATGTTGCCAGGGCAATGCTGCACTGCCTGCAACTCGATGCCCGTAGTGCCCTCGACGATGCCGAAACCTTCACCCAGCCCGCGTCGCCAGACGCAGTCTCAGCGCCGCTCGTCCGATGAACGCCAGCGACCGGGCGCTGCAGGAAGCGGCCGAATGGTTCGCCCTGTTGCGCTCCGGCGAGGCCAGCGAGGCGGACCGGTCCCGCTGGCGCGCCTGGCTGGCGGCCTCGTCGGAGAACCAGGCGGTCTGGAGCCGGGTCGAGCATCTGAGCAGCCGACTTGAACCCATCACCTCCAGCCCGGATCGCCATCTGGCGGTGGATGCCTTCACCGTCGCCCGCACCCGCGTGCTCCAGCGGCGACGCCTGCTCCTGGGCCTGGCCGGCCTCGCCGGTGGCGGCTTGCTCGGCTGGGGCACCTGGAAACACTCGGCACTGCCGGGCCTGACTCTCACCTGGCTGGCCAGCCACCGCAGCGGTACCGGGGAGATTCGCCAGGTGGCGCTGGCGGACGGCACCCAGGTCTGGCTTGCCAGCGCCAGCGCCTTCGATCAGGACTACCAGCCGGGTCTGCGGCGTTTGCAACTGGTGGCCGGCGAGATCCTGGTCAGTACGGCCAGCGATGAGCGCGAGTTTGTCGTCGACACCCCGCAGGGCCGGCTGCGCGCCCTGGGTACGCGCTTCGCGGTGCGCCTGAGCGATACAGGCACCTCGGTCGCCGTCTATGAGGGCGCGGTGGAAGTGACAACCGCCAGTCGCGGCGAGACCACGGTACTGCAAGCCGGCCAGCAGAGCCGCTTCACCGATCGCGTCACGGAGACGCCAGCCGCCGCAGACCCTGCGCGCGAGGCTTGGTCCAGGGGCATTCTGATTACCCGGGACACGCCCCTTGGCGAGGTGGCGGCGGAGCTGAATCGCTATCGGCGGGGGCATATCAGCGTGGCTACCGAGATTGCCCAGCTGCCGGTGTTCGGCAGCTATCCGATCACGGATGCGGATCGAACCCTGGCGATGCTGGAGACCGTCATGCCGATCCGGGTGCGCCGGCCCTTGCCGTGGTGGCTGGTGATCGAGGCCCCGCCGCCGGCCCCTTGAGTTCGCGCGCGCCCAGAGAAGAAGCGCCGCCTCGCGCGACGAACGATCCCACAAGACGTCGATTTGCGACCCGCGGTTCCGCTTTTGCCCATCTCGTTCGAATAAGCAGGTTACCAATCACCCGAAGCGAGTCGGCCGCTGTCGATTCGCGCAGGGTGCAACCCGCCATTCACGTATCGCCAAGGATGAATCCGGAATGACCCCTCAGACCTTCTCCGACGCCCACCCGCTTGTCGCGGCCGCTCGACCCGCAGGCCATGGTCGCACCTCGATCGCTCTGGCCCTGCACCTCGCCCTGCTCGGCTGTGTGCTCGCACCGGCGGTGGGCTACGCGGATGTCGGCACCCAGGCCAGCGCCACCCAAACCACGGCACGCGCCTACGACATAGCACCCGGTCCTCTTGACGCCGTCCTCGCCCGCTTCAGCGCGCAGAACGGCATCCTGTTTGCCGGCGACGCCAGTCTCGCACAGGGCAAGAGCAGCCCGGGACTGAGAGGCACCCACAGCGTGCCGGCAGGCTTCGCGGCACTGCTCGAAGGAACCGGGCTGGATGCCCAGCGGCAGGAGGACGGCAGCTATCGACTGATGCCTCGGGCCGCGGGCGCCGGCAGCGGCGATGCCGCTGAATTACCGACCATGACCGTGACGGCCCAGCCGCAGCAGGAAACCGCCACCAGCCGCGTGCAGGGCTACGCCGCGCGGCGCAGCGCCACCGCAACGCGCTCCGACATCGCCCTGCGCGACACCCCGGCCTCGGTCACGGTCATCACGCAGGATGCGATCCGCGATATCGCGCCACGCGCACTCGACGAGATGAGCGACTACATCGCCGGCGTCAACCGCGAAGCGGTGCAGGGCAACCCCTATTCGCTCAGCTTCTACCTGCGCGGTTTCAACACCGCCGGCGGCGCCAGCTCCTACAACGGTTTTCGTGAGAGCGGCTTCGAGACGCCGCAATCGGCGGTCAACATCGAGCGCATCGAATTTCTCAAAGGCCCGGCGTCGGTGCTCTATGGCGGCGCCGGTTCGCTATCCGGCCTGGTGAACATCGTCACCAAGCGGCCCGAAGCCGAACGGTCGGGGCGGGTGGAGATCACCGGCGGCAGCTTCGACCGCCTGGCCGGCAGCCTCGACAGCACCGGCCCGCTGGATGAGGAGGGCAAGCTGCGCTACCGCCTGACAGCGGCCATCGACAAGGACGGCAACTTCCTGCCGGATGCCAGGCAGCAGAGCACCTTCATCAGCCCGGTACTGAGCTGGGAGCTGGCTCCCGGCACCGAGCTGGAAATCGAACTGCTCGCCCAGGACATCGACCGACCGGGACGCGAAGCCTATTTCCTCCGCCATCCCGACTTCTTCAGCATTCCGGTCGACACCCAACTGGGCGACCCCGACCATCCGCTGGGCTCGGGCGGCAAGATCGAACGCCGGCTGGCCCGCATCGACTTCACCCATGTGCTGGACAACGGCTGGAAGTTTCGCCAGGGCCTCTACGCCAACAACGTCCACAGCGATGACAGCACCATCCAGGGGACGGCCTACAATCCGGCCACCCAGGAGCTGAGCCGGCGGGTGCGCCAGGTGGAGTCCTACGACCGCTCGCGCTTCTCGCAGACCGAGCTGTCCGGCCTGAGCAGCCTGGCAGGCCTTACGCACAACTGGCTGGTCGGCGTCGAGTTTGGTCGCATCACCACCGGCTACGGTTTCATGGTTGCGCCCTACACACCGCTGAACATCTTCAACCCCACCTACCCGGGCAGCGTCCAGGGCCCACTGGTCGAGCCGTTCCCCGGCGACGATTCGGGCAGCGACACCCGGGCACTCTATGCGCAGGATCTGATCGACTTCGACAATGGCTTCAAGGTGCTGCTCGGCGGCCGATTCGACGACCTGGAGAGCTATGCCCAGTCCCGTGACCCGAGCCAGCCGCGGACCCAGCAGAGCGATCGCGCCTTTTCGCCCCGCGTCGGCCTGATCTGGCAGCCGCGCGAAGAGCTGTCGTTCTACGGCAGCTGGAGCAAGTCGTTCCAGCCCAACTCCGGCCGCGACCGCAACGGCGGCACCTTCGATCCGCAGGAGGGCGAACAGCTGGAAGTGGGCGTGAAGGTCGACCCGAACGAGCGCCTGGCCGTGACGGCGGCCCTGTTCCACTACACCCGGCAGAACGTGCTCACCACCGACCCATCCGACATCAACTTCCGTATAGCGGTGGGCGAACAACGCACCCGCGGCCTGGAACTCGAGGCCCTGGGCGAGGTACTGCCGGGCTGGGAGGTGATCGCCAGCTACAGCTATCTGGATGCCGAAGTCACCCAGGACAATCGGCTCCCGGTGGGCGACCAGCTGGTCGGCGTCCCCACCCACTCCGCCGGCCTGTTCAGCAAGCTGTCACTGGACCGCGTGGGGCTGCCACGCTGGAGCTTCACCTCCGGCATCAGCTATGCGGGCGAGCGCGAGTCGGGCTTGCCCAACGACCCGCCAGGCGCACTCACCGCCGGCGATGTCCGACTGCCCGCCTATACGAAAATCGATGCCGGCCTGATCTATGACAATGACCAGTGGCGCGTCCAGTTCAGCGGCAGCAACCTCACCGACGAGAAGATCTACGACGGCTACATCTCGACATTCGCTCCCCGCGCCGGGCGCGCCTACACGATGACCTACAGCGTGGACTTCTGATGCAGCAAGGGAGCACTTGTCCGCGCCGCAAGCCCGGGGCTTCCCGGCAATGACCGTCGTGCGCCCGGAACGCAGCGCCGCCCCGAAAGCCGGACGAGTGCGGGCCAGCCGCTGGAGCGTCGCCTCGCGAACGCTGGCGGCAGCCCTCGGTGGCTACGCGCTGGCAAACAGCTTGCCCGTCGCGCTGCTGGCCATGCTGCCCATGTCCGCCGCAGACGCCGCCCTCAGCGCCATCCAGCTGAGCTTCCTGGTCTATCTTGGCGCCATCCTCTGGGCATTTGCCGCTCGCAGCGCCTGGCATGCCTGGCTGGGGCTACTGCTTCCCGCCGCGGCATCCCTGTTGCTCGGCGGGTGGGCCATCCACGGGCGGCTGCCGATATGAGCGGGCTGTTCCGTCAGTCAATGGCCTGGCTGCACACCTGGGTCGGCCTGTTGCTCGGCTGGCTGCTCTACTTCATGTTCATCACCGGCAGCGCTGGCTATCTGGACACGGAGATCGACCGCTGGATGAACCCCGAGCTGCCGGCGAGCCAGCGCTCGCTTCCCGCTGCCCAACTGATCCAGCACGCGCTGGGCCATCTCGAGATCCATGCACCTGGCGCCGAGCGCTGGTTCATCAGCCTTCCGCTGAGTCGCAACGATCCCTACCCGCGGGTGTTCTGGAGTGGCGCGCAAGGGGAAGGCGTTCAGCCCAGCGGTGATCGGTGGCTGGATGCAGGCAGTGGCGAGGTGCTCAGCGGTCGCGATACCGCCGGCGGCCAGACGCTCTACCGCATGCACTGGAAGCTGCATTATCTGCCTGAGGCGGTGGCCGACTGGGCGGTCGGCATCGCCACCCTGTTCATGCTGGTGGCGCTGGTGACCGGCGTGATCGTGCACAAGAAGATCTTCGCCGACTTCTTCACCTTCAGGCCCAACAAGGGCCAGCGCTCCTGGCTCGACGCACACAATCTGGTCAGCGTGATTTCGCTGCCCTTCCAGCTGATGATCACCTACTCCGGGCTGATCTTCATGATGTTCGTCTACCTGCCGCTGATCATTTCCGCCTGGTACGGGCCGAGCGAGGAGAACCGCCAGGTATTCTTCGACGAGCTCTTCAGCGCGCCGGCGCTGGTCGGCGCCAGCGGCCGCCCGGCGCCGTTGACCGACCTGGGCCCGGTGATCGGCGCAACTCAGCAGCGCTGGATCGACAACCCCCTCGCCTCGCTGGAGATTCACAACCCCGGGGATGCCAACGCCCGCATCGTGGTGCGCGGCGACTTCGCTGCCGGCCCCTTGCGCGCCGCGGATATGCTGGTGTTCGACGGCGTTACGGGTGAGCTGCTCGCCGAACAGCCCGCGCAGACGTCGCAGGCAAAAGCATTCCGTGACCTGATGCTTGGGCTGCACGAAGGACTGTTCGCCGATCCGCTGCTGCGCTCGTTCTACGTATTCCTGGGCCTGCTCGGCGCGGCCATGATCGCCACCGGGCTGGTGCTGTGGACGGTCAAGCGCCGACAACGCGACGACCACTTCGGCCTGCGCCTGGTCGAACGATTGAACGTGGCGACCCTCATCGGGCTGCCGCTGGCGATTGCCGGCTATTTCTGGGCCAATCGACTGTTGCCGCTGGCGATAAACCAGCGCGCCGAATGGGAGGTGCACTGCCTGTTTCTCGTCTGGCTGCTGGCCTTCATTCACGCCAGCCTGCGACCACCCTCCGCCGTCTGGCGCGAGCAGAGCTGGGCTGCCGCGCTGCTCTTCGCCCTGCTGCCGGCGGTCAACGCGCTGACCACCTCTCGCCACCTCGGACAATCGCTGGCGGCGCGCGACTGGGTGATGGCCGGATTCGATCTGGGCGTGCTTTCCCTGGGCGCCGGATTCGCGCTGCTGGCAATGCACCTGGCGAAGCGTTCGCGACGCGTCAAACGCGCACAACCGGCGGTTCCGTCCGCCGATTCGTCGTGTCAGCAGACGAGCAACTGAGGCCGCCAGATTCGCTTGCATGCGCCCGGTCTCGCGATTGACTGACCCAGCATTCGACAGCACAATCTGCGCCCATGTCGCTGGACCTGAATTGGCTGATCGAGCAACCAGGAACCGCGTCAGCTCTGCACCCGTTTCTGGCATTCATTGGCTGCATTCCTTCAAGCAGAGATTTTCGCGATTTGCGTTGTCTCAGGAATCTGCAGCAACCATCTGGAACCACCCGTGACGAAAGACGAACTGCGCGCTGAATTGGAGCGCCAGGCGTTGCGTTACAAGGATGTTTACGGCGGTGAGATCCTCACCTATGCCGCTCAACCGGACCCCGAGCGCAAACCCTGGCGAAAGAGAGCCAGCCTTCTTGACCAGGCCTTCGACAAGGAACTGGAACGAATCGAGAAGGAACGCCAGGCAAAGCTGGAAAAAGAGCAGAGCTGAAGCAGGCTCGGCCGATCACTGTCCGATGGCCCGCGATCCACACTCTGCCTCATGGGTAGGTCGGTGAGGTGCGCCTCAGCGCTTCTTGCCACCGAGCAGCGAGCCCATCAGGCCACGCACCAGCTCCCGACCGATGCGGTTGGCGACGTTGCGCACCACAGACTTGACGGTCTGACTGGCGAGACTATCGAGCACACTGCCGGCGCTTGAAGAGCTTTTCCTGCTCGGCGTCTTGCTCGCTGTCCTCCCGGCTTTCGGCTGCACGGCAGGCGAATCCTGTGGCCTGGCTTTAGCTGCCGCCTCGGCCCGGCGCATCAGCATCTCGTAGGCCGAGTCCCGATCCAGCGGGCGGTCGTAGCGGCCGGCCAGTGGCGACAGGCGGATGATCTCGCCACGCTCGGCCATTTCCAGCGGGCCTATGCGCGACTGCGGCGGCGCGATCGCCACCCGCTGCACCATCTGCGGAATACCCTTCTCGTCCAGCGTACCGACCAGCGCCTCGCCGATCCCCAGTTCGGTCAGCACCTTGAGGCTGTCCAGCTGCGGGTTGGGCCGAAAGCCATCGGCTACCGCGCGCAGGGCCTTCTGCTCGCGCGCAGTGAAGGCGCGCAAGCCATGCTGAATACGCAAGCCGAGCTGGGCCAGCACCGAATCCGGCAGGTCGCCTGGCGACTGGGTCACGAAGTAGACCCCGACCCCCTTCGAACGCACCAGCCGCACCACCTGTTCCAGACGTTCCTGCAGCGCCTTGGGCGTGTCGGCGAAGAGCAGGTGGGCCTCGTCGAAGAACAGCGCCAGCAGCGGCCGGTCGGCATCGCCGCGCTCAGGCAACTGCTCGAACAGCTCGGCCAGCAGCCAGAGCAGGAAAGTCGCGTAGACCTTGGGCGCTTCGTGCACCAGACGACTGGCATCGAGCAGATGAATGCGCCCACGCCCATCCGGGGCGGGCTGCAGGATGTCCTCCAACTGCAAGGCCGGCTCACCGAACAGGGCCTCTGCGCCCTGCTGCTCGAGGGTCGCCAGCTTGCGCAGCAGCGCCTGCGCCGATGGCCGGGTGAACAGCGCCGCGTCGTCGCCGAGAGCCTGCGGTTGTTCCAGCAGGTAGCTGACCAGCGCCTTGAGATCCTTGATGTCGAGCAGCAGCAGACCCTCGCGGTCGGCGACCTGGAAGATCGCGTAGAGCGCAGCCTGCTGGCTATCGGTCAGTTGCAGCAGATTGGCCAGCAGTAGCGGACCCATTTCGCTGAGCGTCGTGCGCAACGGATGCCCGCTGCGGCCGTCGACATCCCACAGGGTGAGCGGATAGGCGCGCGGAGCGTGAGCAAGCCAGGGCATGCTGGCGATACGTTCGGCGACCCGTCCCGCGGGCGCCCCGGCAGCCCCAAGACCACAGAGATCACCCTTGATGTCGGCGGCGAACACCGCCACCCCGGCATCGCTGAACGATTCGATCAGGCGCTGCAGCGTGACCGTCTTGCCGGTGCCGGTGGCACCGGCAATCAGGCCGTGGCGGTTGGCGACTCGAAATGACTGCGTCACCGGCTGCCCGTCGGCACCCGCACCCAACACCCACGCCTGTGAATCTGCCATCGCCTGCCCCCGTCCTTGAAAAAAACCACGTGATGCGCGGCCACTCGGCCATGCGTGAATCAGTCGGGCGCCTTGTCCGGGCCGGCCTGGTCCCGTTCGACCTGGCGCCAGAGCTCGCTGGCGCCGGGAAAGTCCGTGCCATGCTGCTCGCTCAGCTCATCCGGATCGTAGCGTTGCAGGCAACCCTCGCCCCGCGTCGGCAGCGGCCGCGCGGCCCCCTGGGCAAGCGGATCGACCTCGTCGCTCATGCGTCGGCCCGACGCCCAGGATCATGCTGGGCGAACTCCTTCACCGCCCGCAGCACGTCGTGACGGCTGATCTGCCCTACCAGTCGCCCGTCCTCGACCACCGGCATGCGCCCCCGGCGCCCCTGCAGGAATATCTGCGAGACCTCGATGATGTCGGTTTCCGGCGAGATCGACTCGACCTTGGTGGTCATGTAGTCGGCCACGGTACCGCCGATGGAGTCGTAGTAGGCACCCGAAAGGATGCTGCGCAGGCAGTCACCCTCGGAGATCATGCCGACCATGTGGCCATGCCCGTCGACCACCGGAGCGCCCGAGATACGATGCTCGAGCAGTCGGTTGATGGCGGTGAACAGATCGGTATCGGCCTTGAACGTGACCAGATGACGGGTCATGTAGTCGCGGACCTTGATCGACTTGAGCATCGGTTTCTCCCTGTTGGCAATCAGCGGTGACGGCGCGACCCCTGGCAACAGGCGCTCGGCTGTCAGTCAAAAACCACCGTCTTGTTGTCATGCACCAGCACACGGTCTTCCAAGTGATAGCGCAGACCACGCGCCAGCACCATCTTTTCCACGTCGCGACCGAGGCGGACCATCTCCTCGATGCTGTCGCGGTGCGACACGCGCACCACGTCCTGCTCGATAATCGGGCCGGCGTCGAGCTCCTCGGTAACATAATGCGAAGTCGCACCGATCAGCTTGACCCCGCGCAAGGAAGCCTGGTGATAGGGCTTGGCGCCGATGAAGGACGGCAGAAAGCTGTGGTGGATATTGATCACCCGGTGCGCAAACTCCCGACACAATTGCGGCGGCAGTATCTGCATGTAGCGAGCAAGCACGATGACATCTGCCTGGTGCTCGGCGACCAGGCGGGAAACCTCGGCAAAAGCCGGCGCCTTGTCCGCCGGATCGACCGGCACATGATGAAAGGGGATGCCGTGCCATTCGACCATGCTGCGCAGCACGTCATGGTTGGCAATGACACAGGAGATCTCGCAGTCCAGTTCGTCGCTGTGCCAGCGGTGCAGCAGATCCGCCAGGCAGTGCGACTCGCGACTGGCCATCAGCACCACACGCTTCTTCTGCGCCGAGTCGCCAATCTGCCATTGCATGCCGAACTCTCGACCGATGGGCGCGAACGCCTGGCGGAAGGATTCGAGATCGAATGGCAGGGAGTCGGCGCGGATTTCGTAACGCATGAAGAACCAGCCACTCTGGTTGTCGGAGTGATGACTCGCCTCGCTGATCCAGCCGTTATAGGTCGCCAGAAAGTTGCTGACCTTGGCAACGATTCCCACACGGTCGGGACAGGCGGCCAGCAGCCGATAAGTGCGCATGAGCAAACTCCAGATATCGCGAAGGCAGGCATTCTAGCCGCAGCCACAGAAAAACTGCAGCAACGAGTCGGATACCGTAAGGCTTATTTTCCGTGGCCTGCACACAGCCAGCAGTGCCAACTTGGCAGAAGCTAAACCTGCGATCCGGTTTTGCCTGAACAGGCAGACTTCTATGCGGTCATTCCAGCGCCCTGTTCAAAACGCTTCGGCCTGCAGTCGATTATCCAGATCGGGTCGCCAACTCTTACCGAGGCCACCCAATAGTCCAAACCGATCGCGGCAAGTTGAAAGCCTGAAACTTGCACAAGAACAAGGGCGTGATCGGCAAGTTTTATGGAGAAAAAGTTCAATTACAAAAACAGGCAAACGCCAAGGTTTACTTAGGCTACTTGCCTGACTAAGATAACCGCCACTTGCAACACCGCTCCCAACATCCATTCAGGGTAAAAAACATGTCACTGATCAACGAATATCGCGCCACTGAAGAAGCCATCAAGGAACTGCAGGAGCGCCTGAAGAACCTGTCGCAGGACGACAAACTGAAGAAAGAACTGGAATTCGAAGGCAAACTGCGCAGCCTGATGGCCGAATATCAGAAATCCCTGCGTGACGTCATCTCCCTGCTCGACCCGGAGTCTCGTAACAGCAAGGCTGGCCGCACCGCCAAGGCCGCACCGAGCAAGCGTGCTCGCAAGGTCAAGCAGTACAAGAACCCGAACAGCGGTGAAGTGATCGAAACCAAGGGCGGCAACCACAAGACTCTCAAAGAGTGGAAAGCCAAGTGGGGTTCGGACGTCGTCGAAGGCTGGGCCACACTGCTCGGCTGATACGCCTCGAACAACTAAAACGCCAGCGCTGCTGGCGTTTTTTATTACCCCGACAAAGCGTGGCGCAGGCGCAACTGTTCGGCATATGCCGCCCAGCTATCGAGAATCTGCGCCTGTGCAGCCGTCGCATCCCCTCGACGCTCCAGCAACGCCGCATCGAACGCCGCCAGCGTATTGGGCGCCCCCCACTGTGCATCCTGCAGACGGTTTTGGCAGAAGGTCCGCCAACGCTCGAGTTCGTCAGCGGAAAGTGTCTGCGGAAAGTTTCTTGCCCGATAACGAAATAGCAATTCCGGCAGACGCATGTCATCGAACGGCCAGTTTTCCTCGGCCAGCGCCCTGCCCGAGGCATTGCGTACTCTCTCGCACAGACGACGGTCGCGGTCACCAATGAAACCGGAATACAACTGCTGCTCCGGGTCATCACTGCCCGCAAAGTCCTCGTCCTGGTAGATCAGCGGCAACTTGTCTTGCCAGACCGCGCCCGACTCTCGCAGAACTTCGGCGCATGCCAGGCAGGACGCAAGATCCACGTGCAGACGCTGTTGATCCTCTTCGCGAAGTACTGCCAGCGGCAACAGCACCGGACTGCGATTGACATGTACCAGTTTCAACGGGACCGGCAACTCGCCTTCCAGCAGCGCATCGCGCCGGGTATACAGCCGTCTGCGCAGTACCTCTGCCGACTCCTCCAGCAAGGGCGCAATGTCTGCCTGCAGATCACAAACAATCAGCGCATTGCGATTGCGCGGATGCCAGGCCAGCGGCAGAACAACGCCCAGATAACCGCGCTCGGCAGAAAAGCGTCCGGATACATGCAGCATCGGACGCAACAGCTGGATCTGCTCCAGCACCCGGGCCTTGCTGCGCAGGCCGTACAGATAGGCGTACAGCCTGGGCTGGCGATCACGAATCAGGCGCGCCAAGGCGATGGTCGCGTGGACATCGGACAGCGCGTTGTGCGCCTGTCCATGCTCCAGCCCGTTGGCCGCGGAAAGAAGCTCCAGGCGCAGCGAGGGCCGCCCGTCGACCATCGGCCATTCGATGCCTTGCGGACGCAGTGCAAAGGCGGTACGTACCACATCGATGAGATCCCAGCGGCTGTTGCCGCCCTGCCATTCCCGCGCATAGGGATCATGGAAATTGCGATAGAGGCTGTAGCGCGTCACCTCGTCGTCGAAGCGCAGGCTGTTGTAGCCAGCACCACAGGTGCCCGGCTGAGCCAGTTCAGCATGCAACCGCGCCATGAACTCGGCCTCGCCCAACCCGCTTTCCGCCAGGCGCTGTGGCGTGATCCCGGTAATCAGGCAGGCCGCCGGATGCGGCAGGATGTCTTCGCTGAGCCGGCAATAGAGGTCCAGCGGCTCACCGATCAGATTCAGTTGCTCGTCGGTGCGCAGACCGGCCACCTGCAGAGGCCGGTCGCGGCGAGGATCGACGCCGGTTGTTTCGTAGTCGTACCAGAAGATGCTCGAAGTCACGGCTGTTCCATAGGGCGCGATGAATGCCGGGCGAGACGTCGCGCTAGCAGGCTGTTGAAAAACGTTGGCGAGGCAGCCAGCGCAAGGCAAAAACCGGTGAAAAAGCGCAGTTTACGCGTTGTAAATGAGCATCTTGAGCCGATTTTTAACGCCGCGATGGCCACGCAGGTAGTTTTTCAACAGCCTGCTAGGCGTGACCGGCTGCGGACCCGCCGCATGACCGCTAGTTAGCCACGAAAACCCGCCGAGGGAAAAACCCGGGGAAACATGACCGCTCGCACAGCCGCCCGGTCCGCTGGTTGTGGGCCTGCGCCCGCTGCCGCTAAGATGCCGCGATCCCGGTTCAGGTCTCCACGCAAGGAACGCTCGCATGACTGACAGTATTTCGCAGAATCCCTACGCGGCTCCCGCCAGCAATCTCCAGGAAGTCCGCCACGATCTGACCCCCGTACCGACCATCGAGGAAGCCCTGAGCCGCGGCTATGACTTCCAGATCGGCGCACTGATCGAAGAAGCATGGCGTCTGGTCAAGGGCTCCAAGGGCGTCATCGTTGCCGGCTTCATCGTCTTCTACGCCGTAATGTGGGTGCTCAGCTTCATCGCCACCCTGATCGTCAGCATGCTGGGGCTCTCCGGTACCGAATTTGTCACCATGATGGTGAGCCAAACGGTCGTCGGCGCCATCGCGACAGCGCTGGCCTACCCATTCCTCGCCGGTGTGACCATGGTTGGCATCCGCCGTGCTGCTGGCCAGCCCATCAATGCCAACGAACTGTTCAGCCACTTCAGCCGAGCCGGCGCGCTTATCGGCGCAGCGCTACTGATCACGCTGATGACCTATCTCGGTTTCTTCCTGCTGGTAATTCCCGGCATCTATCTGTCGGTCGCCTACATGCTGGCGATTCCGCTGATCGTCGAACGCGGCCTGTCGCCCTGGGAAGCCATGGAGGTGTCGCGCAAGGCAGTCACCCAGCAGTGGTTCAAGATCTTCGCCCTGCTCCTGCTGCTTGCCCTGATCCAGATCGTCAGCCTCATCCCGCTGGGTGTCGGCCTGGTCTGGTCGATCCCGCTCTGGGTCATCTCGCTAGGAATCCTCTACCGCACCATCTTCGGCGTCCTGCCGCAGAGCAACTGAGTCGCGTGCCGGCGGAGCCGCAAGGCTCCGTGCGTGCTCCCCGAACCGCCTTTTCCGCAGTGCCACACAGATGTCCGTGTCCCCCGCCAACCACACAGTCACGCAAGACGCCCTGGCCGTACTCGATAGCCGCTACAAGGTCGAGACGCCGGAGGGTATCGATCTGCAGCTGCGTCCCGCCGGCGTGGTTCCCCGAGCAATGGCCTTCATCATCGACCTGCTGATTCGCGGCGGCGTCATGCTTGTAGCAGGCATCGTCCTGGCGTTGCTCGGCGACTTCGGCCAGGGGCTGCTGCTGATCCTGTTCTTCCTGTTGAACTGGTGGTACATGGTCCTCTTCGAGGTGTTCAATCAGGGCCGTTCGCCCGGCAAGCAGGCCCTTGGCCTGCGCGTCGTGCATGACGATGGCACACCCGTGGGCTGGGGCGCCTCGCTGATCCGCAACCTGCTGCGCTTTGTCGACATGCTGCCGGTCGGCTACGCGCTGGGCATCCTCAGCAGCCTGCTCCACCCGGGCTTCAAGCGCCTCGGCGATCTGGCCGCAGGCACTTTGGTGGTCTATCGCGACGAGCCGCCGACGCGCCCACAGATTCCCGAGGTCAGCCCGCTACGCGCGCCCTTCGCGCTCAGCCAGGACGAACAGCGCGCGATACTCGGTTTCGCCGAGCGCCAGGCCGGTCTGTCCAGTGGGCGCCGGGCGGAGATCGCCGGAATACTCGCGCCCGCGCTGGAAGTGCATGCCGACCTCGCCGAAGCCGAGCTCAACGGCATCGCCCGCGGACTATTGGGGCAGGCATGAAGCAGAGTCTTTTCGAACGCCGCCACCAGGCCGAGTGGGACGCCTTCCAGGCGCTGCTGCTGTCTCTGGAGCAAGGCAAGACCAAGGAAGACGAGAGCCAGGCGTTCGCCGCGCAATACCGGCGCATCTGCCAGCAGCTGGCGCTGGCCCAGGAGCGTACCTACAGCACCCATCTGATCGATCAGCTGCAGCTGCTGGCGATGCGTGGACACCAGCAGTTCTACCGCCATCGCAGCCACCTGGGCGCACAGATCATCGGCTTCGTGCTGGCGGGTTTCCCGCGACTGATTCGCCGGGAATGGCGCAGCGTGCTGATCGCCAGCCTGGTGTTCTACGGCAGCCTGATCGGCATGGGCGTGCTGGTCTACCTCTACCCGGAGCTGGTCTACAGCCTGATGGATCCCGCCCAGGTCACCAGCATGGAAACAATGTACGACCCGGAGAACCGCCGCCTAGGTCGCTTCGGCGAACGCGATGCCGGCGATGACTGGATGATGTTCGGCTTCTACATCATGAACAACATCGGCATCGGCTTTCAGACCTTTGCCAGCGGCCTGCTGTTCGGCCTCGGCACGCTGTTCTTCCTGCTCTTCAACGGCCTCTATATCGGCGCGGTTGCCGGGCATCTGACCCGCATCGGCTACAGCGATACCTTCTGGTCGTTCGTCATCGGCCACGGCGCCTTCGAGCTGACCGCCATCACCTTTGCCGGCGCTGCCGGGCTCAAGCTGGGCTGGGCGCTGCTGGTGCCGGGGCGGCACACGCGCATCGAAGCGCTGCGTTTGGCGGCGGCAGAAGCGGTCAAGCTGGTCGCCGGCGTCGTGTTCTTCCTGCTGATCGCTGCGTTCATCGAGGCCTACTGGTCGTCGATGACCTTTGCCACCTCGACGATCAAGTACGTGGTGGGCGCAGGTCTCTGGCTGCTGGTTGCCCTGTACTTCATCTTTGCCGGACGCCGCCATGCGCCTGACTGACGCCAGCGTCGCGATCCGCCCGCGGACTGCCTGGGAAGCACTGGACCTCGGCACGCTGATGGCCCGCCGTCAGTGCGGCGTGCTGATGGCCAGCTGGGCGTTGATCACCCTGCCGCTGCTGGCAGTCCTCACCGCGGTACTGTGGAAATACCCGCTCTGGGCGCTGCTGATCTTCTGGTGGCTCAAGCCGGCCTATGAGCGCCTGCCGCTGTTCATTCTTTCCCGCGCGCTGTTCCGCGAGATGCCGACGCTGCGCGAAAGCCTGAAAGCCTTCCCGCGACTGCTGCGCCCCCAACTCTTCGCCAGCCTGACCTGGCGACGCTTCAGCCCTTCGCGCAGCTTCGACCTGCCGGTACTGCAGCTGGAAGGATTGTCCGGCAGCGTCCGTAGCCAGCGCCTGACAGTGCTCGGCCAGCGTGACAGCGGCGCGGCGGCCTGGCTGACATTTTCCGGACTGGTACTGGAGGCCTGTCTGTATTTCGGTCTGATCGCCCTGTGCTACATGCTGTTGCCACAGCAGCTGATGGACGACCTTGGCTGGCAGAAACTGCTGCAGGAATCCGGTGGCGAGTGGCTCTGGCTCGACCACCTGCGCAACTGGAGCTATGCGCTGGTACTGATGGTCTGGGAGCCGATCTACGTAGCCTGCGGCTTCAGCCTCTATCTGAATCGGCGTACAGCCCTCGAGGCCTGGGACATCGAACTGGCCTTCCGCCGCCTGCGCCAGCGCCTGACCGGCAGCGCCTACGCCCTCGTGCTCGGCCTCGTGCTGGTGTTCGCCATGCCCGCCGAGCACGCCCTGGCAGCCAACAGCTGCCCACCGCCGGCAGGCGACTTCAATCCCTATACCGACCGCGAGCCGGACGACAAGGCGCGCCTGACCAATCAGGCGCTGACCAGCAGCCAGGCAAAGCAGGCGATCAAGGATCTGCTCGCCGCAGCACCCTTCCAGAACAACCAGATGGTGACCCGCTGGCGTTTCGGCGAGGAAAAGCCGGAAGAAGAACCCGAGGAAGACGATCCGGACAAGGTCGCGGAGTTCTTCGAAAAGCTGTTCAAGCTCGGCGAGGGTTTTGGCGCTATCGAGATGATCAGCCTGATCTTCAAAGTGGTGCTCTGGGCACTGCTGATCAGCCTGCTGGCACTGCTGATCTGGCGCTACCGCGAATGGCTGCGGGCCTTTGCCTCGCGCCTGGGCCTGCCACAACGCGCCAAGCGCGAGGCACCGGCGATGCTGTTCGGCCTGGAGATCACCCCGGAGAGCATTCCCGACGACGTCGCCGGAACCGCCGAGCGGCTCTGGCTGGAGAACCCGCGCGAAGCACTCGGCCTGCTCTACCGAGCCTTGCTCAGCCGCCTGCTGCACGAGCACCGGCTACCGCTCAAGAGCGCGCACACCGAAGGCGAGGTTCTGCGCCTGGTCGACCGCCTGCAGCAATCGGGTCTCAGCCAGTTCAGCGCCCTGCTCACCGGTCACTGGCAGAACCTCGCCTACGGGCATCGTCTGCCGGACGCCACGGTCCGTGACCAGCTGTGTAACGGCTGGCGCCAGCAGTTCTCCGGGCAGGAGCCGACATGAAGCGGCGCACGCTAGCCCTCGTCATCGGACTGCTGGTCGCACTGCTGGTCCTGTTCGGCAGCTACCTGCTGAGCATCGCCGAGCCTTACGAGGAAGAGGTCAAGCACGGCCCATCGCCCGAGGCGCGCGCCAACCGTTTCCTCGCCGCCGAACGCTTCCTCGAGGGCCAACAGCGCAAGGTCAGCCGAGCCAGCGGTCTGGAGGTTCTGGACACCCTGCCGAGCAAGGGCCAGACCTTGTTGCTGCTGGCCGATCGCGACCGCATGACGCCGCGCCAGGCCGAGCGCGTGCTGGCCTGGGCAGAACAGGGCGGACACCTGCTGTTCGTCGCCGAAGCATTCTGGGACGAGGATGATGGCAAGAGCGGCGATCTGCTGCTCGACCTGCTGGACATCCGCCAGTACGACGCTAACGATCTCGAGACTCTCGAAGAAGAAGAGCGCAGCGCTCCAGAGGAGCGCACCCAGCGCTGGCGCAAACCGGCGCCGCAAGGCACAGCGCAACGCGCACCCACGGTCGCCAGCGGCGACCGTCATCCTGAGCTGACCAAGCTGTATCTGGAGAACGAGGACGAGCCGGCCTATTTCGGCTTCGACACCGACTATCACCTCTACGATGCGCAGAACCGCGCCCACGCCTGGGCCAACAGCGCCCAGGCCACGCATATGCTGCAGCTGTACCACGGCAAGGGCGTCATCACCGTGGTGACGGATCACTGGCTGTGGCAGAACCGCCATATCGGCAAGCACGACAACGCCTGGCTGCTCTGGTACCTGACCCAGGATTCCGATGTCACCCTGCTGCATCACGCCGAGCGCGACGACCTCTTCTCGCTGCTGCTCAAGCACTTCCCGCAGGCGCTGGTCGCCGCGCTGCTGCTGATCGCCCTGCTGCTCTGGCGCCGCGGCAGTCGCCAGGGACCGTTGCTGCTGCCGGCCAGGCCGGCTCGCCGACAGCTTGAGGAGCATCTGCGCGGCAGTGCCGACTTCCTTCTGCGCCGCACCAGCCAGCAGCGCCTGATCCAGGCCCTGCAGGCCGACATCCAGCGCCGCGCCCGTCGGCGCCATCCCGGCTTCGAGCGGCTGCCGGTGGCCGAGCAGTGGCAGATCCTCGGCCGCCTCTCCCGTCAGTCTCCCAGCAACATCGGTCAAGCGATGCGTCCGGCCGGCAAGGACCGCGTCAGCGCCGCCCAATTCACCCGCCAGGTCGCCTACCTGCAAAACCTTAGGAATGCCCTATGAGCGAACAGACGCCAGAGACTCCCCGCAGCGAGCCGGCCCCGGCCCCCGCCAACCCGAACCTCCAGCGCCAGCGCGCCAGCCAGTTGGCCGCCGCCCTGCGCCAGGAGCTGCAGAAGGCGCTGATCGGCCAGAGCGCGGTGATCGAGGATGTTCTCACCGCGCTGATCGCCGGCGGCCATGTCCTGGTCGAAGGCGTGCCCGGACTGGGCAAGACCCTGCTGATCCGGGCCCTGGCACGCTGCTTCGGCGGCGAGTTCTCGCGCATCCAGTTCACCCCGGACCTGATGCCCAGTGACGTCACCGGCCACGCGGTGTACGACATGCAATCCGAGCAGTTCAAGCTGCGCAAGGGCCCGGTGTTCACCAATCTGCTGCTGGCGGACGAGATCAACCGCGCGCCGGCGAAGACCCAGGCGGCGCTGCTCGAGGTGATGCAGGAGCGCCAGGTGACCCTGGAAGGACGCGCGCTGCCGGTACCCCAGCCGTTCCTGGTGATGGCGACGCAGAACCCGATCGAGCAGGAAGGTACCTATCCGCTGCCGGAAGCCGAACTCGACCGTTTCATGCTCAAGCTGCGCATCGACTACCCCGAAGCCGCCGAGGAGATGACGCTGGTGCGCCAGGTCACCCGCTCCTCGCGGGCCGACATGCTCGACGTGACGCCGCTGCGCACCCTGCTGCAGGCCAAGGACATCCTCGCCTTGCAGAAGATCGCCAGCGAGCTGCCGGTGGACGATCAGGTCCTCGACTACGCAGTGCGCCTGGCCCGCGCCACCCGCACCTGGCCCGGCCTGGCACTGGGTGCCGGCCCGCGCGCCAGCATCTCCCTGGTCCGCGGCGGACGCGCCCGTGCCCTGCTGCGTGGCGGCGACTTCGTCCTGCCGGATGACGTCAAGAGCTGCGCGCTGGCGGTGCTGCGTCACCGCGTGCGGCTGTCCCCCGAGCTGGATATCGAGGGACTCTCGGTCGACCAGGTGTTGCAGCAGCTGCTCGATCAGGTGCCTGCGCCGCGCCTATGAAACCCTCGCGCCTGCTTCTGTGGCTGATCGGCGTGCTGCTCGCAGCCGCCATTCTGCTCGGTGCCCTGCCGGCGCTGGGGATCGCCCTGCCCGCCAGCCTGACGCCGATCTGGTGGGGCGCCCTGCTGGCCACCGCGCTGCTGGCATTGACCGACGCCATCTGGCTGCGACGCCTGCCCTCCCCCACCCTCGAACGCGAGCTGCCGGGCAACCTGCCGCTGGGACGCTGGACCGAGGTGCGCATGCTGCTGCACCACGCCTACCGGCAGCGCCAGAGCGTCGAGGTTTTCGACCATCTCCCCCAGGACATGGATTTCGAGTACCTGCCGCAGCGGGTCGAGCTGCATCCGGGGGAGGTGACCCAGTTCGGCTACCGGGTGCGCCCGCTCAAGCGCGGCCGCTTCGAGTTTCCCCGCTGCGAGCTGTTGCTGAACAGTCCGCTGCGTTTCTGGCAGGGCCGCCGCCTGCTTGAATGCACTGCCAGCACCCGCGTCTATCCGGATTTCGCCCGGCTCTACGGCGCCCAGCTGATGGCGGTCGACGACTGGCTGAATCAGCTCGGCGTGCGCCAGCGGCCGCGGCGCGGCCTGGGCCTGGAGTTCCATCAGCTGCGCGACTTCCGCGATGGCGACACCCTGCGCCAGATCGACTGGAAGGCGACAGCACGCAAACGCACGCCAATCGCCCGCGAGTACCAGGACGAGCGTGATCAGCAGATCGTCTTCCTGATCGACTGCGGCCGACGCATGCGCAGCCAGGATGGCGACCTCTCGCACTTCGACCATGCCCTCAACGCCTGCCTGCTGCTCAGCTACGTGGCCTTGCGCCAGGGCGACGCGGTGGGCCTGGCGACCTTCGCCGGCGAGCAGCGCTTCGTTGCGCCGGTCAAAGGGCCTGCCCAGCTCAGCGTGCTGCTCAACGCGGTGTACGACCTGCAGAGCACCCAGCGCCCGGCGGACTACGCCGGCGCCATTGACCAGTTGCTCGCGCGCCAGCATCGGCGAGCACTGGTGGTGCTGGTGAGCAACCTGCGCGACGAGGACGACGAGGAGCTGCTCGGCGCGGTCAAGCGCCTGGGCAAGCGTCATCGGGTGCTGATCACCAGCCTGCGCGAGGAAGTGCTCGACCGCCTGCGCCATACCGAGGTGGAAACCTACGACCAGGCACTCGCCTACTGCGGCACCCTGGACTACCTGAATGCCCGCGACGGGCTGCACGAGCGCCTGGCCAGCCACGGCATGCCGGTACTGGATGCGCGACCGAGCGAACTGGGCCCCGAGCTGGTCAGCCGCTATCTGGCGTGGAAGAAGGGTGGCGTGCTCTGAGCATCCGCTCTGCCACTCGGAACACCCATCGATATGCGCTTTTGGCCGGTGGACAAGGCTGCACCGTTGTCCACTCTACGCCAGGCCTCTGGACATGACTGTGCTGTCCGCTCTGCGCCAACCTGTAGGGTGGATGGCCGAAACCATCCACCAGGCGAAGTTCGCTGATGGCAACGGAGGTCGGCCTGTGTAGTGGTGCTTCATGCAGGGTGGTGTGACAAAGCAAAAGGGTATGTGTGCACCCTACCCCGCCCGCATAGCGCTCCGACTCAGACCGAACTGACCACCGGATTGAAGCTGAAGTAGTGACGCAGCGCCTCGACCATCTCGGTGTACTCCGCCGGCGCGCTGACCAGGCAGAAGCCCGAGTCATAGCCGCCTGGCGTGACATCCTCGCGAGACCACTTGCAGGTCGCGGAAAAGTCGATGTACTGCTGATGGCCCTCGCAGCCGGGGATCTTGATGCGCATGTCGAAGCAGCCGCCGACCAGCATCGGCAGCTCGCTGATCAGCAGCAACCCCTCCAGCGAGACGTTGCCTATGTAGCCCATCGGCCGGTCGGTGATCCGATTGAACACCTTGAGGTAGGAGGGCAGTTGGTGGCGGTCGATCCTGCGTAGATTTCGCATGATGGCAATTGGCTACGAATGGACCCTGAGTATGGCCGCAATGCGCCAGCTTCTCCAGTTTCAGTCGCAGTGTTGTTCGACCTGCGTCCGCAGTTCACGACGAGCGGCGTCCACCTCGGCGTCGCTGTAATAGCGGCGGCCGCCACTCTCGTCGGCGCTGAAGAAGGTTCCACCGCTGGCCAGCCGGGCCATTCGCGCTTTCAGTGCAGCACAGTGCTGCTGCCGCTCGGCATCCTGCTCGGCGCTGCGTTGCTGTTGCTGCGCTTGCTCGTCGCGACGCGCCTGGAAGAAGCGCTCGCTACGCGCCTCGCGCTCGCGCGTCTGCTGGTCGCGCTCGATCACCTGCGGGCGCACTTCTATGCGCTCGGCCTGCGCGGGTGGGCGCTGACCGAAATGGACGCGGCCTTCGGCGTCGGTCCAGCGATAGATTTCCGCCAGGGTCGGGGTCGCAACCAGAACAAGCAGGATCAGCAGGCTACGCATGGTGCCTCCAGGTCAGTCAAAGGCGCGAGGGTACCGCCAGATGCGCGCTTGTCCCAGTACGCCATCGATCATTTGCGCACCGCGTCGCCATCTCCATGGCCCAGCGCGGCCAGCGTGTCCAGGCGCGCCTGGGCGCGGTAGGCGTACTCGCTGGACGGGTAGCGCTGGATGATGAAGCGATAGGTCTGCCGGGCATCGACGAACAGGCTCTGGCGTTCCAGGCAGTGTCCGCGCAACAAGGAGATTTCCGGTTGCAGGTAGCTGCGCGAGCGGCTCAGCCGCTCCGCCCGGGACAATTCCAGCATGGCCTTCTCGCAGTCGCCGAGATGGTAGGCCTGGTAGGCGTTGTCCAGCCGATGATCGAGCGGGATGCGGGTACAGCCGGCGAGCAGCAGAAGGCAGATGAAGGTGGACAGATGACGCATGGCACGGACTCCTCGGTGAGTGCAGGCTGTATCGGCAACTGTTCGCAGTTCTGCAACCGGGCGAGTGGTTGTAACCTCGAGATCATGTCCGCACCGCTATGCTGACCCAGATCAAGCGCCCGCAACGGCATGCAGGCTGCAATCCGGGAAACGCCCCGTCCGCTATCAAGGAGAACGCCTGTGAAATTCGAACGCCTGCTGGTGCTGATCGACGCCGAGCGCAAGGACCAACCCGCCCTGCAACGCGCCGCCTGGCTGGCCGAACGCACCGGCGCCGAACTGCACCTGCTGCTCTGCGCCTTCAGCAGCAGCCTCGATCACAACCTGTTCCTCGAAGGTCCGCGCCTGGAGCAGGCCCGCGACGCCTTTCTGGAGGAGCGCCGCAACTGGCTCGATACGCTCGCCGCACCGCTGCGCAGCAACGGCGGCAAGGTTCACACCCGGGTCATCTGGAGCAAGCAGCGCCAGCGCGCCAGCCTCGACGCCATCAGTGCGCTGCAACCGGACCTGGTGTTCAAGTCCGCCCACCACCACGGCCTGCTCAAGCGCCTGCTGCTCAGCAACAGCGACTGGGAACTGCTGCGCCACTGCCCTGCCCCACTCTGGCTGGTCCATCATGGCGAGTGGCAGGCACGTAAACTGTGCGCGGCCCTCGATCCGCTGCACAGCGCCGACAAACCGGCCGCGCTCGATCATCGACTGATCGATATCGCCGGCGAACTCGCCACCCAGCTCGGGCTCGAACCTCACTACCTGCACAGCTTCGCGCCTCTGCCGCGCAGCCTGGTCTTCGATCTGGAGATGGTGATGTCCTACGAGCAGTACAGCTCCAAGTGCGCCAGCCAGCATCGTGAAGCCTTCGAGCAGCTGCTGGCCCAGCACACCATCCCGCCGACCTCCAGCCACCTGCTGGAGGGGTATGCCGAGCAGCGCATTCCCGCCTTCGTCCGCGAGCAGGGTATAGACCTGCTGCTGATGGGTGCGATCTCGCGCGGCCAGCTGGACGCTGCCATCATCGGCAATACTGCTGAACGAGTCCTCGACGAGGTCGAATGCGACCTGCTGGTCGTCAAACCCGCCACCACCCCCTGAAGCACCGGAGCCCCGCATGATCTCGCGCCGCACCAAGATAGTCGCCACCCTCGGCCCGGCGAGCAGTTCGGAACAGATGATCGAGAAGCTGATCCTCGCTGGAATGGACGTCGCCCGCCTGAATTTCTCCCACGGCAGCGCCGACGAGCACCGTTCTCGCGCCCGACTGATCCGCGAGATCGCCGCGCGCCACGGGCGCTTCGTCGCCCTGCTCGGCGACCTGCAGGGGCCGAAGATCCGCATCGCCCGTTTCAGCGACAAGCGTATCTCCCTGGCCGAAGGCGACTACTTCCGCCTCTCGGTGACCCACCCGCGCGACGCCGGCAACCAGCAGGTGGTCGGCATCGACTACCCGGATCTGATCAAGGACTGCGGGGTCGGCGACGAACTGCTGCTGGACGACGGTCGCGTGGTGCTGCGGGTCGAAACGAGCAGCGCCGACGAGCTCGGTTGCCGGGTGCTGATCGGCGGCCCGCTGTCCGACCACAAGGGCATCAACCGCCGTGGCGGCGGACTCAGTGCACCGGCCCTGACCAGCAAGGACAAGGCCGACATCGCCCTGGCCGCGGAGATGGAGGTCGATTACCTGGCCGTGTCGTTCCCGCGCGATGCGGCAGACATGGAGCTGGCCCGCCGGCTCTGCGAGGAAGCTGGCTGCAAGGCCTGGCTGGTGGCGAAGATCGAGCGTGCCGAGGCGGTGGCGGATGACGCCAGCCTGGACGCGCTGATCCGCGCCAGCGACGCGGTCATGGTCGCCCGCGGCGATCTGGGCGTGGAGATCGGCGATGCCGAGCTGGTCGGCATCCAGAAGAAGATCATTCAGCACTCGCGCGGGCTGAACAAGGCGGTGATCACCGCGACCCAGATGATGGAGTCGATGATCCACAGCCCGATGCCGACCCGCGCCGAGGTCTCCGACGTGGCCAACGCGGTGATCGACCATACCGACGCGGTCATGCTCTCCGCCGAGAGCGCCGCCGGCGAATACCCGGTCGAGGCGGTCAAGGCGATGGCGCGGATCTGCCTGGGCGCGGAAAAGCATCCGACCAACACCCGCTCGCGCCACCGTCTCGGCGAGGCGTTCCAGCGCTGCGACGAAAGCGTCGCGCTGGCGGCCATGTACGTCGCCAACCAGATGGCCGGGGTCAAGGCCATCATCTGCCTGACCGAGAGCGGCTACACCCCGTTGATCATGTCGCGGATCCGTTCCACGGTGCCGATCTTCGCCTTCTCGCCACATCGCGAAACCCAGGCGCGGGTGGCGATGTTCCGCGGCGTGTTCACCATTCCCTTCGATCCGGCGGCGCTGCCAGCGGACAAGGTCAGCCAGGCGGCAGTGGATGAACTGCTCCAGCGCGGCGTGGTGGAGCCGGGCGACTGGGTGATCCTGAGCAAGGGCGACAGCTATCACGGCACCGGCGGCACCAATACGCTGAAGATCCTCCAGGTCGGCGCGCACCTGCTCTGAGTCGCGACGTGAAAATGAAAAGGCCGCTCGAGAGCGGCTTTTTTCTTGCCCTCACAAAACGGATTCAGGGCGTAGGGTGCAACAAGCGCAGCGCATTGCGCCGCAAGGGTCGTCGGCACCCCGCAGCGCCTGCCGGATCGACGCATTTCTGCCGATCGATGGTGGATTACACCTGCGGCTAATCCACCCTTGGAGCTTCAGGCTGATCGGCCGCGCCAGCCCGACGTAGGGTGGATGACGCTCTTTTCATCCAGCGTCGCGATTGCATAACGGTGGACGGATGAAGCGTCGTCCACCCTACAACAGCCGATTCGGCGGACCGCATTCGTAGGGCGCAATAAGCGCAGCGCATTGCGCCGATTCCCACGTTGCCAAGTGGCCTGAGATGGAGCCTCGGTTTGCCCCCACAGTATTGCCTGGTGCTCTTTCCGTGGCGGATTACGCCGCGGGCGGCTAATCCGCCCTACGAGTGATGCAACTGCCGCAAAACGGCTTCAGGCAAAGCGCGAGAAGTCCGGCGTGCGCCGCTGGGTGAACGCCGACAGCGCCTCGATCGCCTCCGGAGAGCGCAGCCGCTGATTGAACAGCTCGCCCTCCACCTCGATCACCCGCAGCAACTCCTCACGCTGCGGCGCACGCATCAGGCGCTTGCTGTCGGCTACCGCCGCCGGCGCCAGATCGACAAAGCGCAGCGCGGTTTCGCGCGCCCTGGCTTCGGTCGCGGCGCCATCGTCCAGTACCTCGCTGGCCAGCCCCCACTCGACCGCCTGAGCGCCGCTGAGGCGCTCGCCCAGCAGGAGCATCCTTGACGCCCGCATCGGACCCAGCAGGCGCGGCAGGATCAGGCTGGAGCCGAACTCCGGACACAGCCCGAGATTGACGAAAGGCGTGCTCAGCCGGGCATCGCGACTGACATAGACCAGATCGCAGTGCAGCAACAGCGTGGTGCCGATGCCGACTGCCGGTCCGGCCACGGCAGCCAGTACCGGCTTGCTGCAATCGAGCAGCGCGTGCATGAAACGGAACACCGGGCTGTCGGTGCTGCTCGGTGGTGCCTGGAGGAAATCGTTGACGTCATTGCCGCCGGTGAAGCACTCAGGGCCACCGGTGATCAGCACGGCGCGCACCCCGCGATCCTGCTCGGCCGCTTCCAGTGCATCGGCCAAGCTCGCGTACATGGCGCGGGTCAGGGCATTCATCTTGTCCAGGCGGTTCAGGCGCAGGGTCAGCAGACCGCCCTCGCGTTCTACCAGTACGTGTTCGCTCATCGAAGCTCCGGGAAAATCCTGTACCGCCGACTTCAGGCACGCGGCAGAAAGACATCCGCCAGCACCTGGTTGCGCGGCACACCGATCAGAAACAGACGGCGGGCGAAGGCATCCACGCTGGCGGGCGAACCGCAGAGTAGGGAGAGGGTCTGCCGCGAGACAAGCCGCAGTCCGGCCAAAACCGAAGCCTGATCGGCCGCCGTCGGTAGCTGCACGTTCAGTTGGGAATGCGCTGCAGCCAGCGCCAGCAGGGGCTGCGCCAGATAGTGACCGACCGGATCATCGGCCAGGTGAATGACCTTGATCGGGCCCTGGTGATGCTGGCGCAGTGCCTCGCGAAGAATGCCCCACAGCGGCGCCAGCCCGGTACCGGCGGCCAGCAGCCAGAGCGGACGCTCGCTCCACGTCGGGTCATAGTGCAATGCGCCACCGCGCAGTTCACCCAGGCGCAGCGGGTCACCCGGCTGCAGACAGCGCGCCGATTCACTGAAGGCCCCACCAGGCAGACAGTCGAGGTGGAATTCCAGCCAGGTATCTTCACCCGGCAGACTGGCCAGCGAATAGGGCCGCGCCAGGCCTTGTGCATTCCACAGCAACAGATGCTGACCGGCGGCATAGCGCAGCGGCCGCTCCGGCAGCAGCCGCAGGCGCAGTACCCGCTCACTGAGCCAGTCGACGGACTGCACCCGTGCCGGCAGGCCGTCGCGACCGGGGTCGAACAGCTCCACTGCAAGATCGCCCTGCAACCGGCACTGGCAGGCCAGGCGCCAACCCTGCTCGCGCTGCGCCGGGCTGAGTGCATCGGGCTGGGCATCCTCAAGCGCCCCCTGGCAGCGCACCATGCAGGCATGGCAGCTACCTGCCCGGCAGCTGTAGGGCAGCGCGACCCCAGCCGCCAGCAGCGTATCGAGCAGGTTACTGCCGGATTCGGCAACCAGCGACCTGTCGCCCAGGCGCAATTCAGGCATCGCCTCCTCCCCAGGACGCCTCGCAACGATCGCGCCCGGCATGCTTGGCGCGGTACAACGCCTGATCGGCACGCTGCAGCGCGTCGTCCAGGTCGTCCTTCATCTGCAACATGGTCATACCGACCGAGAGGCTGATCCGCTCGCTCTCCAGCCCTTCGATACGGGTGGCCGCGTAGGCCTCGCGCAGCCGCTCGCAGCAGGCACTGAACTGCAGGGTATCGGTATTGGGCAACAGCAGCACGAACTCCTCACCGCCGTAACGGGCCAGGATGTCGCCGTCGCGCAGGCAGGTCTTGGCCACCTTGGCGAAGAGCTGCAGCACGCGATCACCGGTCGCATGCCCGAAGCGGTCGTTGATCCGTTTGAAGTAGTCCAGATCGATCAGCGCCAGGCCATGCTCGCGACCCGGCCGCAGGCTGGCCAGCTCGCGCTTGGCCAGGCGCAGGAAATGCCGGCGATTGAACAGCCCGGTCAGCTCATCGGTGGCGACCAGATCCTCGAGCTGGCGCATCATCCCGCGCAGGGTGTCCTGATGCGCCTGCAATGCCACGCTGCGCTGGCGCATGCGCGTTCGCATCGCCTGCACGTAGCCGGCAAACAGGCTCAGCCAGATCAGCACCAGCAACAGCACGCACAACTGCAGCAATACCTGGCCCTGGCGATCCCCAGGCAACGGCTGCCAATAGGCTTCATAGAGATTGAGTGCGGCAAAGCAGAAGAACGCGAACGCGGCGCAGCGGGCGAACACCCGCGGGGTCAGCTGCGAGACGCCGAATAGCAGAATGATCACGTAGATGACCAGCAGCGCACCCCGAGCCTCATCCAGATTAGCCAGGAACAGGGTGTGCCAGAGCAGCGCCACCAGTACCTGGGCGAGCGTCAGGCTGGGGTCGCGAAAACGCAGGTTGAAGCCGCTGAGGAAGCAGATCAGAAACAGCAGCTGGCTGGCGATCACCAGCAGGCTGACCAGCAGCGCGTAGCCCCGCGAGCCCAGGTAGAAGTCACCCAGCACGGTCAACCAGGTGATCGTCAGCAACAGCGCGTAGGTACCCAGAGCCATCGCGAAACGCTTGAGCCTCAGGTACTGCAATGCGGAGCTCGGTTCGTTCTGACTCATCTGCACAATGGGCTCCATCCCATACTGGCAACTAGCCGCCACTGTACGCCCGGTATCCGCACATGCCTAGTGCCGCGCGGCCGCCAGACGACCAACGTCTTGTTGCAGAAACTGTCCGACAGCGCCCTGCCCAGGCTATACTGCCGCGCCTTTTTTACCGCCCTGTTGCGTCGGCAATTCTCCGGCGCCTTCGAAGTTCCCGCTTTCCAGAGGAGCGCGCCCGTGACCGTGATCAAGCAAGACGACCTGATTCAGAGCGTCGCCGATGCCCTGCAGTTCATCTCCTACTACCATCCCGTCGACTTCATCCAGGCCATGCATGAGGCCTACCTGAAGGAAGAATCGCCCGCCGCGCGCGACTCCATGGCGCAGATCCTGATCAACTCGCGCATGTGCGCCACCGGTCACCGTCCCATCTGCCAGGACACCGGCATCGTCACCGTATTCATCAAGGTCGGCATGGACGTGCGCTGGGACGGCGCCACCATGAGCGTCGACGACATGATCAACGAGGGCGTGCGTCGCGCCTACAACCTGCCGGAAAACGTCCTGCGCGCCTCGATCCTGGCCGACCCGGCCGGTGCCCGCAAGAACACCAAGGACAACACCCCGGCGGTGATCCACTACTCCATCGTCCCTGGCGACAAGGTGGAAGTGGACGTCGCGGCCAAGGGCGGCGGCTCCGAGAACAAGTCGAAGATGGCCATGCTCAACCCGTCCGACTCGATCGTCGACTGGGTGCTGAAGACCGTGCCGACCATGGGTGCCGGCTGGTGCCCGCCGGGCATGCTCGGCATCGGCATCGGCGGCACCGCCGAGAAAGCCGCGGTGATGGCCAAGGAAGTGCTGATGGAGCACATCGACATCCACGAGCTGCAGGCTCGCGGCCCGCAGAACCGCATCGAGGAGTTGCGCCTGGAGCTGTTCGAGAAGGTCAACCAGCTGGGCATCGGCGCCCAGGGCCTCGGTGGCCTGACCACCGTGCTCGACGTCAAGATCATGGACTACCCGACCCACGCCGCCTCCCTGCCGGTGTGCATGATCCCCAACTGCGCCGCCACCCGTCACGCCCACTTCGTGCTCGACGGCTCCGGCCCGGCCGAGCTGGAAGCGCCGGATCTTTCCGCCTACCCGGAAATCGTCTGGGAAGCCGGCCCGAGCGCACGCCGCGTAAACCTGGACAGCATCACCGCGGAAGAAGTGCAGAGCTGGAAACCGGGCGAGACCGTGCTGCTCAACGGCAAGATGCTCACCGGCCGCGACGCTGCGCACAAGCGCATGGTCGACATGCTGAACAAGGGCGAGCCGCTGCCGGTGGACCTCAAGGGCCGCTTCATCTACTACGTCGGCCCGGTCGATCCGGTCGGTGATGAAGTGGTCGGCCCGGCCGGCCCGACCACCGCCACGCGCATGGACAAGTTCACCCGGCAGATCCTCGAGCAGACCGGCCTGCTCGGCATGATCGGCAAGTCCGAGCGCGGCCCCATCGCCATCGAGGCAATCAAGGACAACAAGGCCGTGTATCTGATGGCCGTCGGTGGCGCCGCCTACCTGGTCGCCCAGGCGATCAAGAAGTCCAGGGTACTGGCCTTCGAAGAACTCGGTATGGAAGCCATCTACGAGTTCGAAGTGAAGGACATGCCGGTGACCGTTGCGGTCGACACCAATGGCGAGTCGGTGCACATCACCGGCCCTGCGATCTGGCAGCAGAAGATCCACGACAGCCTGGCTGTCGAGATCAAGTAACCGTCTACCGCAACCAGAAAGGCCCGGCGCATGCCGGGCCTTTTCGTTTCAAAGCGCCGCTGCGACAGCTGCATCATCCGTAGGGCGGTTTAGCCGCCTGCGGCGTAATCCACCACAGACCGCGCCTCGGAAAACGCGGCGAATAGACGCAAGTCCCAGCCAGCCTGACAGCGCAGGAACCGGCGCCATGCGCTGCGATTATTGCGCCCTACGCTCTTGAACGGCGCAAGCCTGATTCATGGCCAGACACAATCGTCGCGATAGAGAGAATCGAGTTCAGCTCCCTGCTGCGAGGGCGGATCATCGCCCCACCGTCGAAACAGCCAAGGAGCTCCCCCCGATGAAAGCAATCGCCAGCAAGATCCGTCAGGCCATGGTCAGCACCTCGCCGTCCGCCAGCACCGCCGACAACGAGGATCACCCGAACTTCTGGATGTACCGCTGACGCAGGGCTAGCGGACTGGCCCACAGGACAGCCGTCAGCCTGGCGTCAGAGCTTGGCTTCCAGCGCCTGCTGGATCGCCTTGGCACGGGCGTCGACATCGTCGGGATTGGTGAAGGGGCGGAAGTTGATCGACAGCACGCCCGCTTCGAACTGCACGCCATCGGCGTAGGCGCTGGCCGGCGCGGTTTCCTCGTCAAAGCGCACCACGATGTTCTTCAGCTCCGCCGCCAAAGCCTGTTTGCCCATGTCGTCGACAGCAACGGCCTTCAGCGCCTGCGCCAACGGAGTGAAATAGACATTGGTCCAGAACGAGTCCAGGCCGAAATTGGCGGACTGGCCTGGGATGACCAGGCTGTCCCACTGCACCTCAACCGGAACGGCAAAACCCGCAGCCGCCCGGATGGCTTCCAGTTGACCGGCGTAGATGTCGCTCTGATAGGTCGCGATGGCGCGACGTTCGGCCAGCGAGGGTGCGGCCTGGACGGTCGCGCTGAGCAGGCTCAGGCCAAGCAGCGAGGCAGTAAGCAGAGATAGGGCATTCTTGCGCATGTGGAACTCCTTGAAGATACGACGGGCCCGCCAGGCGCGCGGCGGCAGCAATGGCCATCGGCAGCAGAGGCTGGCGGGTGCGCCACTTTACTCACTCCAAGGGGTGAAAACCGCGAACTGCCGCCATTGCTGAAGCACCGCTTCAACCCGCACGACTGCGTAGATAGAGCTCCTCGACCTTCTGCCGGGCCCAGGGCGTCTTGCGTAGAAATGCCAGGCTCGACTTGATGCTCGGATCGTTCTTGAAGCAGCGAACGTCGACGCGCTGGGCCAGACCGTCCCAGCCATGGCGTGCAACCAGTTCGGTCAGCAGCGCTTCGAGGGTGACGCCATGCAAGGGATCCACGCTATCGATACTCCATCAGAGGGGGCGGCCGGGCAGCCAGACCGACAGTGTGAGCAACACCGCGAACAGGCGCCAGCCTCCCGTGCAGACGCTAGCGCGACTCCAGCTCGCTGATCAGCGCCTTCATCTCGTCGATCTCTCGCCGCTGCGCGGCAATGATCTCGTCCGCCAGCTGGCGCACCCGCGGGTCTTCGATATGGGCGCGTTCGCTGGTGAGGATGGCGATCGAGTGATGCGGAATCATCGCCTTCAGCCAGGACACCTGATCCACACTGGCCTGACTGCGCACCAGCCACAGCGAGCCGGCGAAGACTGCCACCGCCAACACGCCGATCAAGGCATTCAATGCGCGACTCGCATACATCCCGCGCATGAACCCAAGCATGACTAGCGCCATGCTCGCGCCCATGATCAAGGCCATGTACAGCCGGGTCTCGCTGAAGAACATGTGATCCAGGACGTAAAGGTTGAGATACATCAGGCCGAACATGACCACGGTGGAGGTGAAGATCATCGCGGCAAAGCGAAGGTAGGGATTCATCGGCACGCTCCTCGATGCAATGGGGGTGCAACTGGGACAGCGACACCCGCGTGTGTGATCCGCTCACGCCACTTAATCCTGGGTTAAGACTGCTTGCCGAGACTCGCGCTCAACATCCAGCCCGAGTCGCCTCCAATGACCCTTCACCCACTGCATCCCTCCCCGCCGCTGGCCCGGATCGGCCGCGAGCAACCGGCTGCGCTCTATCTGGCGCGGACCGGGCAACCACGCCGGGCGGCGCTGGAGGATTTCATCGGCGAACGCTTCGCTCGTCAGCACGGTGCCCGGATCAGTCACTTCCTACCCTGCCTGCTGGGCCTGGAACAGGACGACGGCAGCCTGATCGGTGCCGTGGGGCTGCGCCCGGCCGGTGACACCCCGCTGTTTCTGGAAGCCTACCTGGACCGCCCGGTGGAACAGTGCATCGATGCCACCCCGCTGGATCGCACACGCATCGTCGAGGTCGGCAACCTGGCAGCAGACAGCCCCGGGGCCGCGCGACTGCTGATAGTCGCGCTCACCGACCTGCTGGCCAGCCTCGGCTTCGAGTGGGTGGTGTTCACCGCCACCCGCGAGCTGCACAACAGTTTCCAGCGCCTGGGCCTGCAACCCCGGCAACTGGCCGCCGCAGACCCTGCGCGACTGGGCGCAGAAGGCGCCGCCTGGGGCAGCTACTACCAGCATGCGCCCACCGTGATGGCTGGCCAGATACTCGCCGGGCACCAGCGTTTGCTGCAGCTGGGGCTCTACCCGCGGCTCGGTCACCAGCCCCTGTATGCCGGAGGACTGCCCGATGTGGCCTGCTGCTGAAACTCTTTTCACCCGGCTCGCCGAGCAAGCGAACGCCCTCGCGCTCATCGAGGGCGAGCGCCGCCTCACTGCCGCCGAGGTGCTGAGCGAGGTACAGGCGCGCAGCCAACGCCTGGCGCAGCTCGGCGCCCGTCGCGTGGCACTGGCGCTGGACAACGGCATCGAGTGGGCGCTGTGGGATCTGGCAATCCTCCACGCCGGGCTGGTCTGCGTGCCGCTGCCGGCGTTCTTCTCAGCCGCTCAGCAACAGCATGTGCTTACCAGCGCCGGGGTCGATCTGCTGATCGGCGAGACGGCCGCCAGTGTCCTTGATGGGCGCCTCGTCGGTGAGCTTGAGCTGCTCGTACCGGGTCTGCTGCGTCTGCCGGTGGCGACAGTCACGGCACTGGCGCCTGGAACCTGCAAGATCACCTACACCTCCGGTACCACCGGCCAGCCGAAGGGTGTCTGCCTGGATGCCGCCGCTCAGTTGCAGGTGGCGCAGAGCCTCAGCCTGGCGAGCGAGGGCTGCGCCATCCAGCGCCACCTGTGCGTGCTGCCGCTGGCCACGCTGCTGGAAAACATCGCTGGCCTCTACGCACCACTGCTTGCTGGCGCAGCGGTCGAGCTGATGCCGCTGGCACGGGTCGGTCTGCTCGGTGCCAGCGGTCTGGACCTGGCGCGCCTGCTGCAGAGCCTGACAGAGGCACAGCCGAACAGCCTGATCCTGCTGCCGCAGCTGCTGCTGGCGCTGGTCGCGGCCGCCGAACAGGGCGCCGGCCTGCCGGATTCGCTGCGCTTCGTCGCGGTGGGTGGCGGGCGTGTCTCGGCACAGTTGCTGCAACGCGCCGACGCCCTGGGTCTGCCGGTGTTCGAGGGCTACGGCCTGTCCGAGTGCGCCTCGGTGGTGTGCCTGAACCGGCCCGGCGTACGGCGCATCGGCAGTACCGGCCAACCGCTGCCGCATGCCCGCGTGCGCCTGGCCGAGGATGGCGAGGTACTGGTCGCCGGCGTGCACATGCTCGGCTATCTCGGCGAGCCACCGCTCGCCGGCGACTGGCTGGCCACTGGTGACCTGGGCCACTTCGAGGACGGCTTTCTGGTCCTGCACGGACGCAAGAAGAACCAGTTCATCACCGCCTACGGACGCAACGTCAATCCCGAATGGGTGGAAGCCGAGCTGCTCCAGCAGCTGCCCATCGCCCAGGCCTGGCTGCATGGCGAGGCGCTGGCGCAGAACGTCGCGGTGCTGGTGCCGCGCCAACCCGCCTGCAGCGACGAGCAACTGGCCGAGGCAGTGGCGGCGGTCAACCGCAGCCTGCCCGACTACGCCCGCGTCCACCGCTGGCTACGCGCAGCAGCGCCCTTCAGCCAGGACAACAACCTTGCCACCAGCAACGGCCGGTTAAGGCGCGACGCGCTGCTGGCCCACTACCGCGACGCCCTCGACGAACTGCCGCCCCCACCTATCTGCAACGGAGAAATGCCATGAGCTTCTACCAGACCCTGCTGGCGGAAACCGCCGCCGAACGCGACTACCTGCTGGACAGCCCGATCATCGGCCAGGCGCTGGCCGGGGAAGTCAGCCGCGACAGCTACATCGCCTTCCTTACGCAGGCCTACCACCACGTCAAGCATACGGTGCCGCTGCTGATGGCCTGCGGCGCACGCCTGCCGGAGCGGCTGGAGTGGCTGCGCGCGGCGATTGCCGAGTACATAGAAGAGGAGTACGGCCACCAGGAATGGATCCTCAACGATATCCGCGCCTGCGGCGGTGATGCCGAAGCGGTGCGCAACGGCCAGCCGGCGATGGCCACCGAACTGATGGTCGCCTATGTCTACGACCGCATCGCCCGACACAACCCGGTGAGTTTCTTCGGCATGGTCCAGGTGCTCGAGGGCACCAGCATCGCCCTGGCCACCCAGGCGGCCGGCGTCCTCCAGCAGCGCCTGCAGCTGCCGGCTAAAGCGTTCAGCTACCTGACTTCCCACGGCAGCCTGGACCTTGAGCACATCGAGCTGTTCAAGGGCCTGATGGAGCGCCTGGACGATGCCTCCGACCAGGCCGCCGTGGTGCATACCGCCCGCCGCGTCTACCGCCTCTACGCAGAGATCTTCCGCGGCTTGCCAGGCGCCGGAGGTGTGGCGTGCACCTGAACGAGCGCAGGGTCCTGCTGACCGGCGCCAGCGGCGGCATCGGCCTGGCAGCGGCCTGGCGACTTGCCGAGGCCGGCGCACGGCTGCTGCTGGTGGCGCGCCGCTGCGAGGCGTTGCGGCCGCTGGCAGAACGCTTTCCCGGGCGCATCACCCTTCTACGCGCAGACCTGACCGATCCGGCCGGACGTGCGGCAATAGCGGCCGAAGCCGAGCGCCTGGGCGGCATCGAGGTGCTGATCAACGCCGCCGGGATCGGCCACTTCGGTGCCTTCGAGCAGCTTGACGAGGCTGACATCGCTGCACTCATGCAACTCAATGTCACCGCTACCCTGCAGCTGACCCGCCTGCTGCTGCCTCAGCTGCAGCGCCAGCCACAGGCCTTGCTGGTCAACGTCGGCTCGATCTTCGGCAGCATCGGCCACCCCGGCTTCGCCGCCTACTGCGCCAGCAAATTCGCCCTGCACGGCTTCTCCCAGGCGCTGCGCCGGGAGCTGGCCGACGGCCCGGTGCGGGTGCTGCATTTCGCGCCGCGCGCTACTCGCACCTCGATGAACAGCGCACCGGCGCAAGCCCTCAACGAAGCGCTGGGCAATGCCACCGACACCCCCGAGCAGGTCGCCGGGCAACTGCTTCGCGCCATCGAGCAGGAGCGACGGGAAACCTGGCTGGGCTGGCCGGAAAAACTCTTCGTCCGCCTCAACGCCCTGTTCCCCGGCCTGGTCGACCGCGCCCTGCGCCAGAAGCTCGCCACCATCCTGCGCCATGCGCGCCATCGCTGAAAGGAAACGCCACCATGCGCCTAGTCTCCCTGCTCACCCTGTTGCTCTGCGCCCTCCCCGGCCTGCTGCTGGCCGCCGACAACCCGGAGCCGCTGCGACACCTGCAAACCCGCTGGGCCGAGATCCGCTACCAGTTGCCAGAGGCACAGCAGGAAGCCGCCTTCGCCCGCCTCAGCGAGGAAGCTGCCGCCAGCGTCAAGGCCGCGCCACAATCCGCCGAGCTGCTCACCTGGCAGGGCATCATCCTCAGCACCTACGCCGGCGCCAAGGGCGGCCTGGGCGCGCTGGGCATCGCCAAGCGCGCGCGCAGCAGCTTCGAACAGGCCATCGCCGCGAACCCGCGCGCGCTCGACGGCTCTGCCTACACCAGTCTGGGTACACTCTACTATCAGGTGCCGGGCTGGCCGGTGGGCTTCGGCGATGACGAGCAGGCCGAGGTGCTGTTGCGCAAGGCCCTGGCGATCAACCCGCAGGGCATCGACGCCAACTACTTCTACGCCGACTACCTGCTGCGCAACGACCGCCCCGAGGAGGCCCTGGCCGCCCTGCAGCAGGCATTGAAGGCTGCGCCGCGTCCCGGCCGCGAGCTGGCCGACCAGGGACGTCGCGGCGAGATCGCGGTGCTGCTGGAAAAGGTCCGCGCCGAGCTGGACTAGCCCGCCACGGACAGGCTGAATATGAAGAAAACGGAGGCAGCATGCGCATCCTGCTGGTCGAAGACGACAGCGCCCTTGGCGAGGGCATCCGCACCGCTCTCAAGCCCGAGGGCTACACGGTCGACTGGTTGCAGGACGGCGCCGCCGCCCTGCATGCCCTTACCGAGGAGAGCTTCGACCTGGCGATCCTCGATCTCGGTCTGCCGCGCCTCGACGGCTTGCAGCTGCTGCGCCGCCTGCGTGCGGCTGGCAATCCGCTGCCGGTATTGATCCTGACCGCCCGCGACGCTACCAGCGACCGTATCGCCGGGCTCGACGCCGGTGCCGACGACTACCTGGTCAAGCCGTTCGACGTGGCCGAACTCAAGGCGCGTCTGCGCGCGCTGTTGCGACGCAGCTTCAGCCGATCGCAGCCGGTGCTGGAGCATCGCGGCGTAAGCCTGGATCCGCTGGGCCAGCAGGTGACCTACCTCGGTCAGCCAGTATCGCTGCAGCGCAAGGAATACCTGCTGCTGCACGAACTGCTGGCCCAGCCAGGCCGAGTGCTGACCCGCGACCGCCTGCAGCAGGTGCTCTATGGCTGGGACGAGGAGATCGAGAGCAACGCCCTGGAGGTCCATGTGCATCACCTGCGGCGCAAGCTGTTTCCCGAACTGATCCGCACCGTGCGCGGCGTCGGTTACCTCGCGGACAAGGCCTGATGAAGTCCATCCGCAACCGCACCCTGCTGCTGGTACTGGGTGTACTCAGCCTGTCGCTGAGCCTGATTTCCTACCGCAGCTACCGCGATGCCCAGCACGAGGTCGAGGAGCTGTTCGACGCACGCCTGGCGCAGAGCGCGCGCCTGCTCGCCGGACTGATCGACGCGGATCTGCCGGATTCGCGCCGCGCTCTGCTGCAGGATGCGCTCGACGCGGCGCTGGTGCAGGCCCGCGGCCCGCTCGGCCACGAATACGAGAACAAGCTGGCGTTCGCCGTCTACGACAGTGACGGCGCGCCACTGCTAGGTTCGGCCAGTGCACCGCCCGGACGACTCGAGACCCTGCTCGGCTCGAACGGCGACGGTGACCTGCAGGGTGGCTTTCTGTCACGCGAAAGGGATGGCCAGCGCTGGCGCCTGTTCCTGCTGCGGGATGCGCCCGACGCATTGTGGATACTGGTGAGCGAGCGCGCGGACGTGCGCGGCGAGCTGGCACAGAAGATCGCCCGGCGCAGCCTGCAACCCGACCTGATTGGTCTGCCCCTGCTCGGCCTGCTGGTCTGGCTGGCGGTAGGCTGGGGGCTGCGGCCGTTGGCGCAGATGGCCCGATCGCTGCGCCAGCGTGCGCCGGACAGCCTCGCCGAGCTGCCCAGACAACCGCTTCCGGACGAGCTGCTGCCGATCCGCGATGCCCTCGACCGGCTGCTGGCACAAGTCACCGAGCTGCTCGGCCGGGAGAAACGCTTCCTCGCCGACGCCGCCCACGAGCTGCGCACGCCGTTGGCGGTGCTGCGCATTCACGCGCAGAACGCCCTGGCGGCGACCGAGCCTGCCGAGCGAGATGCCGCCCTGCAGCAGATCAGCGCCGCGGTCGAGCGTGCTGGCCGGGTGGTCGGCCAGTTGCTGACGCTGGCGCGCCTGGAGCCAGGAGCCAGCGAGACACCCCCGAGTAGCATCGACCTGTTGCCGCTGGTGCGCCAGGAGCTCGCCGAACTGGCTCCGCTGGCGCTGGAGCGCGATCAGGAACTGACCCTGGAAGCTGCCGAGGCGGATGACTACCGGCTGCTCGGCGATGGCCCGGCGCTGAGCATCCTGTTGCAGAATCTGATCGCCAACGCCATCCAGTACACACCGCTGAGCGGACGCATCCAGGTCAGCCTGGAAGCAGACGTCAGCCACCTGCAACTGGCGGTGTCCGACAGCGGACCGGGCGTGCCGGCGGCACAGCGCGAGCGCCTGTTCCAGCGCTTCTTCCGCCAGGGCGACAGCTCGGGAGCCGGGCTCGGGCTAGCGATAGCGGCGCGCATCGCCGAACTGCACGGCAGCCGTGTCGAGTTGCTCGACAGCCCGTTGGGGGGGCTCCAGGTACGCCTCAGCCTGCCGCGCCGGCCAGCTTGAACGGCACTACCCGGCCGGCCTTCTGCGCCAGGAAGCGGGTGCAGCTGACGCGCAGGAAGGAGGCGAAGTTGACCACCTCGCCGCGGTAGTCCATCACCTCTTCGTAGAGCTTGCTGATCAGTTGGTTGGTGGTCATGCCGTCGACCTCGGCGATCTCGCGCAGGATGTCCCAGAACTGGTTCTCCAGGCGCAGGGTGGTGACCACCCCGCGAATGCGCAGCGAGCGCGAGCGGGACTCATAGAGAATCGGATCAGCCTTGACGTAGAGCTCGCACACGGGCGCTTCCTCCGACAAAAGAACATAGGCTGCGCGCCGCCGCGCCTCTCGGCAAGGGCGGCGCGCCAGGCTCACAGCTGGATTCGGGTGCCCAGCAGTTGCAGAAACAGCGCCAGCCACTGCGGATGGGCCGGCCAGGCCGGCGCGCTGACCAGATTGCCCTGCACCATGGCCTGGTCGGCCGGGATGTCGACGTACTCGCCGCCGGCCAGGCGTACTTCCGGCGCGCAGGCCGGGTAGGCGCTGCACTGGCGCCCCTTGAGCACCCCGGCGGCAGCCAGCAGCTGGGCGCCATGGCAGACCGCGGCGATCGGCTTGGCAGCGGCATCGAAGGCACGCACCAGCGCCAGCACCTGCTCGTCCAGGCGCAGGTACTCCGGGGCGCGGCCACCGGGGATGACCAGCGCATCGAAGTCCTCGGCACAGACGGTAGCGAAATCGCCGTTGAGGGCGAAGTGGTGCCCCGGCTTCTCACTGTAGGTCTGCTCGCCCTCGAAGTCGTGAATGGCGGTGCGCACGCTCTCTCCCGCCTGCTTGCCGGGGCAGACGGCAATCACCTTGTGGCCGACCATCTGCAGGGCCTGGAAGGGCACCATGGTTTCGTAGTCTTCGACGTAATCGCCGACCAGCATCAGGATGTTCTTCGCGCTCATGAGATGTTCCTCGATCGATGAAAGATGCCTGCAGCTTGCCGCCCGCCGGGCAGTTGCGGGTAACAGCCGGCTATTACGGCGCAGCAGATCGCGTCGTCGTGCGGTCACAACCACGATCCCCTGAATCGGAGAACCTGCCATGAACATCCAGATCGACGAGCAAGCCGGCACCTGCATCCTGGAAATCGACCAGCAGCGCGAGGTGGTCCCGCTGGACCAGATGCGGGTCACCACCGACCGAGAGAAGCGCACCTCGGTGATCGAGCTGCGCGGCCAACTGACGCCGATCAGCGAGCCCGACGCGGAGATGCTGGTGGCCGCAGGTGCGGAGGATGACCGTTTCAACCTGATTGCCGACAGCTAGACAGCCGCGGCCTGCCCCGCCCGAGCGGGGTTACCCGCCGCGCTTGAAGACGTTGATCACCAGACGATCGAGCCAGCCCCACAGGCGTTGCTGGGCGCGTATCCACAGCGGTCGGCGCTTCCAGCCGGCGAGCGTGATCTCGCGACTGTCGGCGAAATCAGTCATGAAGCTCGCCTCGACCGCGTGAGCGAGCGCCGGGTCGAGCGCTTCCAGATTGGCATCCAGGTTGAAGCGCAGGTTCCAGTGATCGAAGTTGCACGAACCGACGCTGACCCAGTCGTCGACCAGCACCATCTTCAGGTGCAGGAAGCGCGGCTGGTATTCGTAGATGCGGATGCCGGCGCGCAAGAGTCGCGGGTAATAGCGCTGGCCTGCGAGACGCACCGGCGGGTTGTCGGTCATCCGCCCGGTGGTCAGCAGGCGTACGTCCAGGCCACGGGCGGCCGCGCGGCGCAAGGCGCGGCGGATGCGCCAGGTCGGCAGGAAATACGGCGTGGCCAGCCACACGCGGCGCTTGCCACCGTGCAGGGCGCGCGCCAGCGAGAGCAGGATATCGCGATGCTGGTCGGCGTCGGCGTAGGCAACCCGCCCCCAGCCTTCACCACAGCTCGGGCTGGGCGGCAGTAGCGCGGCGGGCAACGGTTGCTGCGATGCGCGCCAGGGTCCGCGCTGCGCACAGGCCTGCCATTGGCGATCGAACAACTGCTGCCAGTCGCCCAGTACCGGGCCGCGCATGGCCACCATCACCTCATGCCAGTCGCTCTGCTCGGCCTGCGGCCGCCAGAACTCGTCGGTCAGCCCGGTACCGCCGACAAAGCCCTGCTCGCCGTCCACCAGCAGCAACTTGCGATGGTCACGATAGAGATTGAGCAGCCACTGCCGCCAGCGCACCGGGTTGTACAGACGCAACTCGACGCCGGCCTCCCGCAGCGCCTCCAGGCGGGCGCCGCCCACACCGCGGCTGCCGTACTCGTCGAACAGACAGCGCACCTGCACGCCACGGCGCGCCGCGTCCTCCAGCAGTGGCAGCACTGCCTCGGCACAGTCGCCCGCCTCCAGCAGGTACAGCTCGAAATCGATGCGACGCTGCGCGGCGCTGAGTGCCGCCTGCATGCGCGGGAAAAAACACGGACCGTCGATCAGCAGCTCGAAGGCATTGCCGCGACGCCAGGGAAAGACTCGCCGGGTCACGGGCGCACCGACAGGCGAAGGTGAGTGAAGCGGTTCATGGACAGGACAGGCTCCGTTTCATCGGTCGGAGGCTAGCCTATCCTCTTGCGTCAGCAGACGGCAGCCCTCGCGCTCGCCGAGCCAGACGGCGCTGCGGGTAACGCCCAGGCCCGTGGCGCTGACCCGACGCGCCAGAGGATCGTCGGCCAGTGTTGCCGGCAGCCACTGTTTCACATAGCCGCGACAGTAGTCCTCGGGCATTCGCGCGACGTAGCGGCAGGAACAGTACTCCTTGGCCGTGAAGCTGCCGATGATTCCCGGAAAGGCTGCCAGATGAACGCGCTCGCGCCAGACCAGGACCGCCAGCATCAACACCGTCAGCAGCATCAGCCACTTGAACAGTCT
Source organism: Pseudomonas mangrovi (assembly GCF_003052585.1). GTDB lineage: Bacteria > Pseudomonadota > Gammaproteobacteria > Pseudomonadales > Pseudomonadaceae > Aquipseudomonas > Aquipseudomonas mangrovi. The sequence continues at coordinate 133,190 of NZ_QASN01000002.1, forward strand.
TTTCATGGCTGAGCCTGCCTGCCATAGGCGGCGCGCGCCAGCGCCAGCAGGCGATTGGCATCGAAGCCCGGCTCACGGTCATCGGCGTAGCGCACCACCACCAGCCCTTCCGACGGCATTACATAGAGCCCCTGGCCCCAGTGACCGAGCGCGGCGAAGGTATCCTCAGGCGCATCCGGCCAGGGCCGCGGTTGCGCCGCTGGCGTGCGATTCAGCCACCAGTGCCCGCCCGGCACGCCGCCCCCAGGACTCACTCCTTCACCGACGAAGGGCGTGCGCATGAAGCGCACCCAGTCGGCCGGCAGCAGTTGCGCCTCGCCCCAGCGCCCGTCGCGCTGCATCAGCAGGCCGATACGGGCCAGATCGCGGGCCGTCAGATAGACGTAGGAAGAAGCGATGAAACTGCCGCTGGCATCGCGCTCCCAGGTTGCGCTGCGAATCCCCAATGGTTCGAACAGTGCCTGCCAGGGGTAGTCGGCATGCCGCTCGCCGAGGCGCTCGCGCAGCATCGCGGCGAGCAGGTTGCTGTCGCCACTGGAATAACGGAAATGCGTGCCGGGGGCATGTAACTGGGGATGGTCTGCGGCAAAGGCACCCATGTCGGCCCGGCCGCGGGTGTAGAGCATCGCCACGACCGAGGAGCGCAGCGGGGCGAATTCGTATTCCTCCTGCCAGTCGAGCCCGGACGCCCAGTTGAGGACATCGCGGATGCGCACCTGCGGATGTTTCTGCATCGGTGCGTAGTGCCGTGCCAGCGGATCATCCAGCCGCAGCAATCCCTGGTCGGCCGCCCGCGCCAGCACGCAGGCGAACAGGCTCTTGCTGGCCGACCAGATCAGGTGCGGCGTACTCGCCTCGGTGGCGCCGGCGTAGGCCTCGTGCACGATGACCCCGTCGCGCACCACCAGCAGCGCATCGCTGCGAATGCCGGTGCGCGTCCTGTCATCCCGCGCAGGGAATGCGTAGGCCTGCAGCGCCTGGGCCGCGGTACTGTCCGCCAGCTGCACCGGCCACTGCGGCGACGGCCAGCGTTCGGCACCCAGCGCAAGGCTGCTGCACAGCAGTAAAAACAGGCACGACAGGCGCGGCATCGACGGCTCCCTCCAGCATGGATCGCCGGAAAGCTAGCACGCCGAAGATGACCGCCTCGCGTCAGCGCACCAGTTGGTAGTGCTCCGGCCCGAGCAGGTCGATGCCGCACTCCAGGTTCTCGATCCAGTCGAGGAAGGCGCCGATCGCCGCCTTGCCGACGAAGGGCCTGCCGTGCTGCGGCACCAGCATCTCCACGTCCATCTTGCGCACCATCTGCGCCCAGAGCGCGGTGACCTTGCGGCTGGCCATGTAGCGGCGGTGGAAGGCCTCCATGTGTGGCACGTGGGCGGCAAAGTCTTCCACGGGGCTCGCGTCCTCGACCATCGAGGCGCCCATGTCGCCGGAAAACAGGATCTTGCTCAGCGGGTCGTACAGCTGGAAGTTGCCCACCGAGTGCAGGAAGTGCGCCGGCACCGCGATCAGCTGGCTCTTGCCCAGCGGGATGCGCGCGCCGATATCCGGCAGGGCGATGATTCGCTCGTAGGTGGAGATACCATGGCTCATCGCCAGGTAGCTGGCGGTGAGATGGGGCAGGAAGCGCGCCCAGAGCTTGGAGCAGATCACCTTGGCGCGGGTGTGCAGCAGCCACTTGTCCAGCGAGGCGATGATGTCCGGGTCCTGGTGCGAGGCGAAGATGAAGGTCAGGTCCTGCAGCGGAATGCGCTTGGACAGTTCCAGCGACAGCGGCGTGTAGGTCAGATCACCGCCCGGATCGAGCAGCAGGTGCTGGTCGTGATCGGTGATCAGGAACTGGTTGGACTGCACGCCATCGCCGCTGACGAGATCGTCGAACAGCAGGCACTGGTGTTTACCGTTATCGAACAGGACTCTCGGCTCGCGACGCATGGCAACCTCGACAGGAAAATGCCACGCATGCTAACGATCCGCCCCGGCAAACCCACTGACCTGGATCAACGGGCCGCCGGGGGCTGGCTCAGAGCGGGCGCTGTTTGCCGAGCATCGCCTCGAGCACGCCGTCACGGCGGATCAGGCCGTGATACAGGCCGGCAGCCAGGTGCAGCAGGATGGTCGCGAACAGCGTGTAGGCGAGCCAGGCATGCGCCTCGCGCAGCAGGCTGTAGTGCCCGGCGTTTTCTGCCAGCAGTGCCGGCAGCGGCCACTGGCCAAACAGCACCAGCGGGTACCCGGCGGCCGACTGCATCGCCCAGCCCACCAATGGCTGGGCGAACATCAGCGCATACAGCAACCAGTGCGAGGCGTGCGCCGCCAGCTTCTGCACGCCGGGCATGTCGGCGGGCAACGGCGGCGTCGGCAACAGCAGGCGCAGGACCAGGCGCAGACAGACCAGCGCCAGCAGCACTACCCCAAGACTCTTGTGCCAGGCGACCAGCGTCGGCTGGCTGCCCTCCACGCTGGCGACCATGCCGACGCCAACGAACAGCATGCCCAGCAGGGCGACGGCCATCAGCCAGTGCAGCAGGCGCAGCGGCCAGGGAAAGATCTGCGGACGACTCATGGCTTGGCTCCTTGCTCGGGTTGCGCGGCGGCTTGCGGAGCGCCTTCGCGGGTGCGGCGGCGGAAGGACTCGGCATAGGCCGAGGAGCGTGCACGCAGGATCGGGTCGGCCGAGGCCTGGATGCCGCTCGGCAGCACCAGCGGATCGAAGTTGACGTCCTGGCAGGCGCCCCCCAGCTGCGCCTCGGCGCGTTCGATGACCACGACACCGGCCTCGAGCTGAGCCCGCTCGGCTGGCCAGGCCTGGCTCGAATCGGCCACCGGGTCATCGGGCTCGGCCAGCGTCAGCAGCAGTTGCCAGCGCGCCGGCTGCTGCGCCAGGCGAGCGGAGAACTCCTGCTGCAGCTGGTTCGGATCGCCATCGGGCTGCAGCGGTTCGGCCTCGGCAAGCGGTTGCAACGCCCAGCGCACCGGCTGGATGCTGCCGTCGGCGGCGATCAGATTGAAGGCATGAATGCCGTGGTAGCGGGTGGTGGCAAAACTGCTGCTCGGCTGATTGCTCGCGGCCCAGCGCAGGAAGCTCGCGCTCTCCGGGTGCTTGGCGAAGAAGGCCTGCATGGTCGCCGGATCGGGCTTGCCGGTAGCAGGATCCGGACGCATCGCCCCGACCTGCTCGAAGAACGCCTCGGGGGTGCCTACCGGCAGCACTGGCGGGGTGTTCATCGCCGTGCGCCACTGCTCGCCATTGCTCTGTTCGATCAGCAGCGCCAGGCTGCGCACCGGCGAGGCGATGTCCGGCGTGTGCGGACTGCCGCTGCCGATCGACAACCGCGCCAGTACCGGCAGCCGGCCGGGCTGGAACACCTCGGCGGTCGACAACCCGGCCGCCGCCCCGCTGCTTTCGAACCAGCCGCTGACGCACAGACCCTTGGCATGCGCGCGGCGATAGCCGGGGTGCACGCCGCCGTTTTCCTCGAAGCGATCGACGAAGGCCTGGGCGCTCAGCCGCTGTGGTCCGACCCAGCCGGCGGTCCAGGCGAAGCCTGCGGCCAGTCCGGTGACCACCACGCCGATGACGCCAAACCGGAGCAGCTGGCTGCTGGCTGGCAGGGGGGAATGCTTCATCTGTTGGATTCCATGGTTGCACGCAGAAGACAGCAAGACGCCGCAGCCGCGGATTTATTCCCGAACGCGCGGAATAAAACTGCGCCGCCTGCGTCACACTGCGCAGACCCATCCTGCGAGGAAACCCGCGATGCTCGATGACGACGCCCTGCGCGAACTGCTGCCGCGCCTGCGCCGCTTCGCCCTGTGGCTGATCCGCGACCCGGCCAGCGCCGACGACCTGGTCCAGGCCAGCCTGGAAAAGGCGCTCAGTCGCTGGGCCGGCAAGCGCGCCGGGGGCGAGCTGCGCGCCTGGCTGTTCAGCATCCTCTACCGGCAGTTTCTCGACGGCCAGCGTCGCCAGCGGCGCCAGGCCGCGCTGCTGGCACTGCTCGGCCGCCAGCCGGAACAGGATTCGCCGCCGCCGGAGCAGGGTCTGCAGGCACACGCGACCCTGGCCGCCTTCGAGCAGTTGCCGGCCGAACAGCGCGCACTGCTGATCCTGGTCGGCGTCGAGGGCCTGAGCTACGCCGAAGCCGCCTGCACCCTGGACATGCCGATCGGCACCGTGATGTCGCGACTGTCGCGCGCGCGCAAGGCCCTGCGCGCGCTGGAAGAAGGCGACACGCCCGGCCCGCGCCTGCGGAGGCAGAAATGAGCTTCCCGCATCCGCCCAGCGAGCAGGAGCTGCACGCCTACGTCGACGGCCGCCTGAGCGGCGAACGCCGCCAGGCCCTGGAACGCTACCTGGCCGAGCATCCGGCGCTGGCCACCGAGTTGCAGGGCTGGCAGGAGGATATCCGCCGCCTGCGTGCGGCGCTGGCCGACCCGACGCTGCTGAGCAGCAATCCCCGACTCGACCCCGTGTACATCCGCCAACACCGGCGCCAGCGTCGGCAGCGCCAGCTGGGTATCGCCGCCAGCCTGCTGCTGGCGGTTGTGCTGGGCCTGGGCGGCGGCTGGCAGCTACGCGATCGCGCGCTGCAGGCGAGCATTCCGCCGATGCAGGATGCGCTCGAGGCACACCGTTTGTTTGCTCTGCAGCAGACGCCCGCAGTGGACGTGCGCAGCGTCGACATAGCGGTGATGGAGCGATGGCTGCGCGACAACTTCGGCCACGTCGCCCACCTCGACGCCATGGTCGAGCGCGGCCTGACCCCGGTCGGTAGCCGTCTGCTGGTCAACGAGCAGGGCGCCGCGGCGCTGCTGCTGTTCGAAGATGCATCAGGCGAGCGGATCAGCCTCTATCTGCGCGCGCCTGGACAGCTCTACGGCACCATGCTGGTCGGCAATCGTGCGCAGGGCGAGTTGCAGACGCACTTCTGGTCGCGCGGCGGCTACAACTACGCGCTGGTCAGCCACGCCGGCGACCCGCGCGCGGATCAGTTGCAGCAGGCGCTGCGCCTCTGATCCGCGTCAGGCCTGGCCGGCCAGCGCCTGCCAGGCCTTGTCCAGCCGCGTCGCGCGCGCCGCGCGCGCCAGCTCGAGAATGCCGCGATCACGCAGCCAGAGCTGATCGATCTGCGCCGGGCCCGCCGCCAGGGCGGCCTCCAGTTCGGGCTTGAGCGCGTCGAACTGTTCGAACAGGCCAGCCAGCAACAGATGGGTGGATGCCGCGCCGGGTGCCTGGCGAGCCACTTCGGCAGCGCTGGCCAGCAGCGCCAGCAGGCGCAACTGCAGCGGACGCGGCCAGTCGCTGCGCTGCGCTGTGGCCAGCAACCAGGCGATCAGCGCGCTGTGTACATAGAGATCCTCCAGGCTGCGGAACGGCTTGACGTAGGCGTCCCAGCCATCGCCCGGCAGGCGCTCGGCCGGCGCGTCCTGCAACAGCAGGCGCGCATGCGGCACTTCGGGCATCAGGGCCAGGGCCGGCCCCTGCTCGAGCCGGACGCCGACGCCGTTACTCGACAGATGCAGCATCGCCAGCCGTGGTGCCTCGCCCTCGTGCTCCTCGCGCGCCGCCACCAGCAGCCAGTCCGCCGCCTCGGCCGCGGTGACGAAGCCCTTGCGCCCACTCACCAAGCCATCGGCAAAACGAGTCTGCAGTTCCGCCGGTCGCAGGCTGCGACCTTCGGTGGCGCAGAGCGCGCCCAGCCCAGCCGGCGCGGCCGGCCAGAGCGCACGCAGCGCCGCCTGGTAGCCGGCGAGAAAGGCCAGTCCCGGTGTGGCCGCCCGGTGGCCGCCCAGACAGGCCAGCAGGAACGGCTCGGCACCCGCATCAAGGCATAGACCGGCGAACCAGTCGCGCAGGCAGGCGGGTACGTCGGGCGCGGGAATGGGCGTCAGCAGGCGTTGCCAGGGCATCGAAATCTCCTTTGGGGGGCTGTCACGCAAGCATCACCGAAATTTCACAGAGGTGCCACGCCCGCTACCTAGCCTGAGCCTGCACAACACGCTCGACCGGCCGCAACCGGTCCCTGGAGGCTGATAGATGAACAAGATCGACACGCAAGGCGCACGTCGACTGCAGGCAGAACGACTGGAGGGCGCCGTCGCCCTGCGCGAGGCTCAGGCCCTGCGCTACGCAGTCTTTTCCAGCGAGTTCGAGGCACGCCTCAAGGGCGCCGAACTTGGCCTGGACATGGATGACTTCGATGCCCACTGCGCGCACATCGGCGTGCGCGACCTGAACAGCGGCAGGCTGGTCGCCACCACCCGTCTGCTCGACCACCAGGCCGCGCAGCGCCTCGGCGGCTTCTACAGCGAAGAGGAATTCAGCCTGCATGGCCTGGCCCGTCTGGAAGGCCCGGTACTGGAGATCGGCCGCACCTGCGTCGCCCCGGAATACCGCAACGGCGGCACCATCGCCGTGCTCTGGGCGGAGCTGGCGGAGGTACTCAACGAAGGTGGCTACAGCTACCTGATGGGCTGCGCCAGCATCCCGATGAAGGATGGCGGCATCCAGGCCGAGGCGATCATGCAGCGCCTGCGCGGCCGCTACCTGTGCAACGAGCACCTGCGCGCCGAACCGCGCACCCCGCTGCCGCGGCTGCAGGTGCCGGACAACCTCAGCGCCGAGATGCCGCCGCTGCTCAAGGCCTACATGCGCCTGGGGGCGAAGATCTGCGGCGAGCCCTGCTGGGATCAGGATTTCCAGGTCGCCGACGTGTTCATCCTGCTCAAGCGCGACCAGCTCTGTCCGCGCTACGCCCGGCACTTCAAGGCTGCAGTCTGATGCGCAGGTTGCGCCTGTACGCACGCCTGACACGGCTGCTGCTGGTGCTGGCTGCTGGCGCCGCGCTGGCCGCAAGCGTCAGCCTGCTGGAGAAGGTTGGCCGGACCCAGAAACTGGCGCTGCGCCAGCGTCTGAGCCGGCGCTTCATGGGCTGGCTGAGCGCGGCGCTACCGTTTCGCGTAAGGCTCAGCGGCGAGAAACCGCAGCAGCCGATGCTGTGGGTCGCCAACCACGTGTCATGGACCGACATCCCGCTGCTGGGCCAACTGCTGCCACTGTCCTTCCTGTCCAAGGCCGAGGTGCGCAACTGGCCGCTGGCCGGCTGGCTGGCCGAGCGCGCCGGCACCCTGTTCATCCGCCGCGGCGCTGGCGACGGCCTGCTGCTGAACCGGCAGATCGCCGAGCGCCTGCAGGACGGCTGCCCGCTGCTGGTGTTTCCCGAAGGCACCAGCACCACGGGCGAAAGCGTGCGCGCCTTTCACGGACGTCTGCTCGGCGGCGCCATCGAAGCGGGCGTGGCACTGCAGCCGGTAGCGGTGCGCTACCGGCGCAACGGCGAGCTCGATCCGCTGGCCCCCTTCGTCGGCGACGACGAGCTGACCGAGCATCTGCTGCGCCTGCTTGAGGCGGACGTCGGCGAGGTGCATATCCAGTTGCTGCCGCCGATCGAGACCCGGGACGGCGAGCGCTCGGCGCTCGCACGCCAGGCCCGTGCGGCCATCGAGACCGCGCTGAACGGGACGGACGAACAGATCGAACAGGCGGCCTGATTCGGCCAACCGGTCCGGCGGTGAAGGCACATTGTAGGGCCTTGCGGCCCAACCTACGGACGGCCCAGGCCCGTCGGTGGACAAGGCTGCTCCGTTGTCCACCCTACTTGGCTGATCCGATCCGGACCCGAGTCAGAAACCATTTTCGCAGCCTGCGGACGACGCGGCCGATCCTCGTAGGGTGGATGGTCGAAGCCATCCACCAATTGATGGTGCTTACGCTGGAACCGGAACAGCGGCCGAATCAGGCCATAGCGCAGGATAGAAGCTGCGTCCAGGACGCCTACAGCGCCAGTGCTAAACCTCGCGCAAGCGCTCGACGGCCGCCTGCAACTGCGGATAGAAGGCGAGAAAGTCCTCGCTCAACGGTTGGTACAGCGCATCCAGCTCAGCCAGCGCCCCATCCAGCCCCTCGGGTCTCGACAGCCGCCGCTGCATGCCACGCAGCACCTGTTCCAGCACCGCGAAATCGCGGTAGCTGCCGAGCCAGTCCTGCGCGGCCATGCGTGGCGCGATCAGCGCCAGACGCGGCGGCAAGGCAGGCTCCGCCGCCAGCACGCGATAGACCTGTCCGGTGAACTCGTCCAGCGACTGCTCAGCGAAGTGCTGCCAGTGCAGCGCCAGGCAATGGTCGAAGAACAGGTCGATCAGGATACCGGCATAACGCCGGCGCGCAGCGGGGAAGCGCGCGCGTGCGGCGACGATCACCGGATGGGCATCGGTGAACACATCAATACGCCGGTGCAGGCGGATCGATGCCTCGATCGGTGCCGGCCACTGCCCGGCCAGCGGTCCCTTGACGAAGTCGCCATAGAGACTGCCGAGCAACTGCTCCGGACGTTCGCCGCCCAGATGCAGGTGCGCCAGGTAGTTCATCGATTCAGCGCGCGTCGAGCTGCTGCTGCAGGTTCTGCACCTGACTCTGCAGGGCATTGATGTTGCGCGTCATCTGCGCACGGAAGGCGTCGAACTCGGCAGTCGCCGGGCCTTGGGCGGCGGCGGGACGGTTGTCCAGCTCGCTGCGCAGCACCAGCAGATCCTGCTCGAGTCGGCGCACGGACTGGCTGACGTCGGCCTTCTTCAGGGCCGCCACTTCGCTGCTCAGCCCGGCAAGCTGGCTTTCGATTTTGCCGGTGCCGCCCTGGGCCGCCTTCAGCGAGGCCTGCTCGGTCTTCAGGCTGGCCTGCTCGGTCGCCAGCTTCTTCAATTGCGCCTCGGTCTGCGCCTGGCCGCCCCGCTGCCCCTTCAACTCAGCCACCAGTTGTTGCAGTTGCTTGTCCTGGCCGGCCTGCCCCTGGGTCAGCGCCTGCTGCTGCTTGAGCAGCTCGGCCTGACGGGTTTCCAGCTGCTTGATGCGCAGCTTGAGCGATTCGCTTTCGCTGGTGACGCTGGACTCGGTCGCCACCACCTTGCCGGTGATGTCCTGAATGCGCCCCGCCGCTTCTTCGCTGATGCGGGCAAAACTTTCCTGGGTCGCCACCAGTTGCGCACTCATCAGGCTTATCTGGCTATGGCTCCACCAGCCCAGCCCGCCCAGCGAGATCAGCAGTGCAACCACCAGTGCCCAGAGCAGGCCGGTGCCGCTCGCGCTCCTGGCAACGGGCGGCGAGGCGACCGGGCGCCCCAGCGACTCACGAGCAGGCTCGTCAAAGCGCTCGACAGCGCGGTCGTCATCCACCTCGGCCCGAAGACCGCTAAACACTTCCAGTTCGTCGTGAGTATCGTTGCGCATGTCTGACCTACCGCTCGCAGAAGTCCATCGCCGGGCTGGCGAAAAGGCCGGCAGTATACCGGTTCACCTTCTCCGCCACAGCGCCGCGCCAGCCAGGTGCGCACTGCACCGACGAAGCGCAGAACGGACGCGTCGAGGCACTTCGCGGCGACGGCCAGCCAACCGCCCGCAGGCCGTGCAAACACGCTCGCACCAGCTCTGCAGGGCACGCCCGTTGCCAGCAGAATCAGCGACTTACGAGAGATGCAGGCGCATCACCGAAGCGCATCACCCGAACTCGTCAGGGCAGATTCAGCGCGTCTGGCAGCCACTTGAAAAACTGGCCCACCCCTTGCATTGGTCCCAGCGGTGTCTTGGGGGCACCACAGGCAGGGAGGCCGAGGCGCGCAAGGCTGGCAGGAGCCGAACGCGCCGGGGATGTCGCCGCGGGAAATCCGGGAAGGAGGACCCGCGGCACTTTTTCTGCGAGGGGGACACCATGGAACTGAACAAGGCAGTGCTCGATTGCATGCAGGCGGTACGCCGCAAGCTGAAGCAGGAAATGGCCCTGGATATTCGCCTCAGTCAGCAGGATGCAGTGAGCGCCATGCTCAGTGCCTGCCTGTGTTCGCAATCCGATGAAATCCGCAAGCTTGGCGCGCAACTGGCCGAGTTGAGCGACGAGCATCCTCAGCCGGTCGCCAGCGCACGCCCTGTCGCCGCAAGTTCGCCACCCGCCGTCCACGCCGGCCAGTCGGTACGTATCTACCGCGGCCAGCGCATCTACGCCTGAAGATGCCGCGGCGCCTCACGCGCCAGATGGCTGGTCAGCTGCGCCAGCAACTCACCGCCATTGCGCCAGTGGTGCCAGTACAGCGGCACATCGAGCACCTCGCCGCCCGGCAGTACCTGCAGGCGTCCGCTGGCCAGCGCCGCCTCGACCTGCGGCGCCGGGACCATGCCCCAACCCATGCCGGCCAGCAGCAACTGGACGAAGCCTTCGGACGAGGGGCAAAGATGGTGTAGGAAACGCCCTTCCACGCCCAGCGCGGCGAGGTAGCGGTGCTGCAGACGATCATCCCGACCGAACACCACCGCCGGGACCTGGGCCAGCCGGGAAGGCTCCAGGCCTGCGGCGAAATGCCGTTGCAGGAACTGCGGGCTGGCCACCGCCAGATAGCGCATGTTGCCCAGGTAGAGACTGCGCGCTCCGGCCAGCGGGCGCTCAGCGGAACAGAGACAGGCGGCCACATCACCCTCGCGCATCCGCCGCACGCCGATGTCCTGATCCTCCACCTGCAAGTCCAGCAGCAACCCGCGCTGCACGCAGAATTCACCCACCACCGCTCCCCACCAGGTCGCCAGGCTGTCGGCATTCAGCGCGATGCGCAGCCGCTCAGGCAGGCCTTCTTCGTCCAGCCCCGGTATCTGCGCCTTGAGATCACGCTCCAGTAGCCGCACCTGTTGCGCATGGTTGAGCAGCCGCCGCCCCAGTTCGGTGGGCTGTGGCGGCGTGCTGCGACTGAGTACCGGGCCGCCGGCGCGCGCTTCCAGCAGCTTGATTCGCTGCGAGATGGCCGACTGCGACAACCCCAGCAGTTGCGCGCCGCGCTCGAAGCCGCGCTCCTCGGTCACCGCCAGCAGGGCGAGCAATAGCTTGTAGTCGATCATCATCTTTCCTTATGAATCATTAGCAACTTCTGTTTTTCTTATACAGGCAGCTCCGCCACCCTGTCAGCTCTTCAGGCCGCCTCCCGTCGCGGCCCCTTCGAGGCAGCAGACATGTGGCAGAGCTATATCAACGGATTGGGATTGGGCGCCGGCCTGATCATGGCGATAGGTGCGCAGAACCTCTTCGTCCTCACCCAGGGCCTGCGCCGCGAACACCCGCTCACCGCCGCACTGGTCTGCGTGGTCTGCGACTGTCTGCTGATCTGCGCCGGGGTCTTCGGTCTGGCCCGCCTGCTGGCCAGCGAACCCCTGCTGCTGGAACTGGCGCGCTGGGGCGGCGCACTGTTTCTCATCGGCTATGCCGCACGCGCGCTATACCGGGCATGGCGTCCCGGCAGCCTGGAGCAGACCGACGGCAAGGCCCTGCGCTCACGCCGCACGGTGCTGCTGACGACCCTGGCGGTGACCCTGCTCAATCCGCACGTCTACCTGGACACCGTCGTACTGCTCGGTTCGCTGGGCTCGGCGCAGACCCTCCCGGCCGCCTTCGCCGGTGGCGCCATGAGCGCATCGCTGTTGTGGTTTCTCTGTCTGGCGCTGGGCGCAGCGCGGCTCGCCCCCTGGCTGGCACAACCGCGGATCTGGCGCGCAATCGATCTGCTGGTGGCACTGATGCTGCTGGCCATCGCCAGCCAGTTGATCCTGACGCCAACTGCAACCCCCTGAGTGCATAGAGGTCCATTGCAACGCCGACATACCTGCGCAGGTCGCGAGGATCTGCCCGCAAGGCTCGCGCTAAGGCCTTTCCCCTACAGAAGCTGCGTGGTTATGTCACAGGTCGGGTGTTATGATCCCGGCCCTGTGGCGCAAGCGGGTGGAAACCCTCGTCGCCCTGTTTCAGGCCACCTGTAGTCGGCCATCCGAAATCGGCCCTCCGTGAGCAACCCTCCGTGATCGGCCACCGCGCCCCGCGCTCGTCGCACCCGTCCTGACTGAGAAGGAGATACCCATGGCTTTCGAATTGCCGCCACTGCCGTATGCACATGACGCACTGCAGCCGCACATTTCCAAGGAAACCTTGGAATACCACCACGACAAGCACCACAACACCTACGTGGTGAACCTGAACAACCTGGTGCCGGGCACCGAGTTCGAAGGCAAGAGCCTGGAAGAAATCGTCAAGACCTCTTCCGGCGGCATCTTCAACAACGCCGCGCAGGTCTGGAACCACACCTTCTACTGGAACTGCCTGAGCCCCAATGGCGGCGGCCAGCCGACCGGCGCCCTGGCTGACGCGATCAACGCAGCCTTCGGTTCCTTCGACAAGTTCAAGGAAGAGTTCAGCAAGGTCTCCATCGGCACCTTCGGCTCCGGCTGGGGCTGGCTGGTGAAGAAGGCCGACGGCTCCCTGGCCCTGGCCAGCACCATCGGTGCCGGCTGCCCGCTGACCAGCGGCGACACCCCGCTGCTGACCTGCGACGTCTGGGAACACGCCTACTACATCGATTACCGCAACCTGCGGCCGAAGTATGTCGAGGCGTTCTGGAACCTGGTGAACTGGGAATTCGTGGCGAAGAACTTCGCTGCCTGATCCAGCCCCTGCGACACCCGAAGAGCCCGGCATCACGCCGGGCTCTTCGTTTGCGCCGTTCGACGTACTGGCGATATGAAGCCGGGCCACTAGAATGAGCAGATCGGACGGGCTCCGATCACTTTTGCGCGCATCTTCGATGATGGCACTTTGACCCGACGGCAATCGGCGTCGATACTCGCGGTACAAGAACGACACTTGGCTCTGAACAAGGATCCGCGCTCGTGAAGCTGGAATTCAAGCACAGTCTCTCGCTCAAACTGCTGCGCGTGGTTTTGCTCTGTGCGCTGCTGGTCGGCGTGCTGCTGAGCGTTGCGCAGATCATCTACGACGCCCACAAGACCAAGCAGAGCATTTCCCACGATGCCCAGCGCGTTCTGGCCATGTTTCGCGACCCTTCGACCCAGGCGATCTACAGCCTGGATCGCGAGATGGGCATGCAGGTGATCGAAGGTTTGCTGCAACACGAAGCCGTGCGTCACGCCTCCATCGGCCATCCGGACGATCCGGTACTGGCAGAGAACTCCCGGCCGCCGCTGCAGATCGACAGCCGCTGGCTGACCGACCCGATTCTCGGCACCGAGGCCAGCTTTTCCATACCCCTGGTCGGTCGCGGGCCCTACAGCGAGCATTACGGCGACCTGCACCTGACCCTGGATACCGCCCCTTACGGTGAAGACTGGTTGCTCAACTCGGTGATCATCTTCGTCTCCGGCGTCCTGCGCGCACTGGCGCTGGCGATGGTGCTCTACCTGATCTACCACTGGATGCTGACCAAGCCGCTGTCGCGAATCATCGATCACCTGAGCGACATCAACCCCGACCACCCAGGCGAGCACGCGCTACCGATGCCACGCGGCCACGAGCGCAACGAACTCGGCCTGTGGATACGCACTGCCAACGATCTGCTGTCCTCCATCGAGCGCAATTCGCGGCTGCGCCAGGAGGCCGAAAGCAGTCTGCAGCGCATGGCCCAGTACGATTTCCTTACCGGCCTGCCGAATCGCCTGCTGCTGCAGCAGCAGCTCGACAACGTGCTCGACGATGCGACCCGCCTGCAACGGCGGGTCGCGGTACTCTGCCTCGGCCTGGACGATTTCAAAGGCATCAACGAGCAGTTCAGCTATGAAACCGGCGACCAGTTGCTGCTCGCCCTCTCTGACCGCCTGCGCGGTCACAGCGCCCGGCTGTGTGCCCTTGCGCGCCTGGGCGGCGATCAGTTCGCGCTGGTGCAGACCGATCTCGATGAGCCCTACGAAGCGGCGGAGCTGGCGCAGAACGTGCTCGATGACCTCGAACAGCCGTTCATGATCAATGACCAGGAAATCCGCCTGCGCGCCACCATCGGCATCACCCTGTTTCCCGAGGACGGCGACGCCACCGAGAAGCTGCTGCAGAAAGCCGAACAGACCATGACGCTGGCCAAGAGCCGCTCGCGCAATCGCTACCAGTTCTACATCGCCAGCGTCGACAGCGAGATGCGCCGTCGCCGCGAGCTGGAGAAAGACCTGCGCATGGCGCTGGAACGCAACGAACTGTCGCTGGTGTACCAGCCGCAGATCGATTTCCGTCACCATCGGGTGGTGGGTGTGGAGGCACTGCTGCGCTGGAAGCATCCCGAGGAGGGCATGATTCCGCCAGACCTGTTCATCCCGCTGGCGGAGCAGAACGGCAGCATCATCGGGATTGGCGAATGGGTGCTCGACCAGTCCTGCAGGCAGTTGCGCGAACTGCACGACCAGGGTTTTACCCAGCTGCGCATGGCGGTCAATCTCTCCACCGTGCAACTGCACCACACCGAGCTGCCGCGCCTGGTGAGCAACCTGCTGCAGGTCTATCGCCTGCCTGCCGGCAGCCTGGAGCTGGAAGTGACAGAGACCGGCCTGATGGAAGACATCAATACCGCCGCCAAGCACCTGCTCAGCCTGCGCCACGCCGGCGCCCTGATCGCAATCGACGATTTCGGCACAGGCTATTCCTCGCTCAGCTATCTGAAGAGCCTGCCGCTGGACAAGATCAAGATCGACAAGAGCTTCGTCCAGGACCTGCTGGAAGACGAGGATGACGCCACCATCGTGCGCACCATCATCCAGCTCGGTCACAGCCTGGGCATGCTGGTCATCGCCGAGGGCGTGGAGACGGCCGAGCAGGAGACCTACATCATCGAGCAGAAATGCGACGAGGGTCAGGGCTACTTCTACAGTCGGCCACTGCCCGCCCGCGAACTGGTGCAGTACCTCAAGCAGGCGCGCCAGAGCGAGGCGGATCGCCTGCTGCCCTACTGACCCGGCGAATCACGCCCAGGCCCACGCCCTGCCCGGTCGCAGGCAGTGCATTGGCTTTTCAAAAATGAAAATCTTTCGCATTATGTTGTTCGCTTGCGGCAGCCCGCCGCATTCAGAACAAACCAAGGACTTCGTCATGAAACGCATGCCCCTGGCCAGTGCCAGCCTGCTAGCCATTGCCATCTCCCTCGCCGGTTGCGGTGATGATCGCCCGACCGAGCCGACCCAGACTGCAGCACAGCCAGCTGCTGCCAGCACGACGCCCGCGCAGCCGGCAGTCGCCGACGAGAGCGCAACCAAGGCGGTGGTGGCGCATTACGCAGACATGGCCCTGGCGGTATTCAGCGATGCCCACGGCGGCGCTCTGGAGCTGCAGAAGGCCATCGAGGCACTGCTCGCCGAACCCACCGAGCAGACCCTGGCCGCCGCGCGCGAAGCCTGGATCAAGGCACGCGTCCCCTATATGCAGAGCGAGGTGTTCCGCTTTGGCAACCCGGTGGTCGACGAGTGGGAAGGACAGGTCAACGCCTGGCCGCTGGACGAAGGCCTGATCGACTACGTCGAAGGCGACTATCAGCATGCGCTCGGCAACCCGGGCGCCACCGCCAACATCATCGCCAACAGCGAAATCCGCGTCGGCGAGGACCTGATCGACGCCAGTCAGATCACCCCGGAGCTGCTTGCCAGCCTGAACGAGCTGGGCGGCTCGGAGGCCAACGTCGCCAGCGGTTACCACGCCATCGAATTTCTCCTCTGGGGTCAGGACCTCAACGGCACCGAGGCGGGCGCAGGCGCACGCCCGGCCAGCGACTTCAGCGTCGGCGAGGGCTGCACCGGCGGCAACTGCGAACGCCGCCGCGCCTTCCTCGAGGCGGCTACCCGTCTGCTGGTCAGCGATCTCGAGGAAATGGTCGCGCAATGGCAGCCGGAGCAGGAAAACTACCGCGCCAGCCTGCTTGCCGAGCCAGCCGAAAACGGTCTGCGCAAGATGTTCTTCGGCATGGGCAGCCTGTCGCTCGGCGAGCTGGCCGGCGAGCGTATGAAGGTCGCGCTGGAGGCCAACTCCACCGAGGACGAGCACGACTGCTTCAGTGACAACACCCACAACTCGCACTTCTACAACGGCAAGGGCATCCGTAACGTCTACCTGGGCGAGTACCTGCGGCGCGACGGCAGCCTGGTCAAGGGGCCGAGCCTCGCCGACCTGGTCACCAAGGCCGACGCCAAGGCCGACCAGACGCTCAGGAGCGATCTTGAGCAGAGCGAAGCCCGGCTCCAGGCGCTGGTCGACAGTGCCGCTGCCGGCCAGCATTTCGATCAACTCATCGCTGCCGACAACGAGCAGGGCCAGCAGCTGGTGCGCGACGCCATTGCCGCCCTGGTGCAGCAGACCGGTTCGATCGAGAAGGCTGCCGCGGCACTGGGCCTGAGCGACCTCAATCCGGAAACCGCCGACCACGAATTCTGAGTCGGCGCCGCACTCGGCCCCTCTCGCGCGCAAGCGCGGAGGGGCTTTTTGTCGCACCCGCAAACGCAAACCGCTCTTATTCAGATCTAGTTAGCCTGCTAAGATACTGACCCCGATTCATCCGCCTCGAGCTGCCATCGTCATGTTGCGTCCGTTGTTCGTGTCGCTCTTCGCCGCCCTGCTGAGCGCCTGCTCGGCCGAAACCCCGCCGTCCGCCGAACCCGGCGAGGCGCTGTCCGGCGGCGCGACCAGCGTGTTCAAGCAGGATGCCAATGCCTACTCGATGCCGTCTGCCAACCTCTCGCCGTCGCGCCGGCTGGACTTCAGCGTCGGCAACAGCTTCTTCCGCAACCCCTGGGTCATCGCGCCGGCCAGCACCACCGCACGCGACGGTCTCGGCCCGCTGTTCAATACCAACGCCTGTCAGAACTGCCATATCAAGGATGGCCGCGGCCATCCGCCGGCGGCCGACGCCGCGCATGCGGTGAGCATGCTGGTCCGCCTGTCGATTCCCGCCCGCGCCGGCGACGAGCAAACGCTGCGGCGCCTGGGCGTGGTCCCGGAGCCGGTCTACGGCGGCCAGCTGCAGGACATGGCGGTACCCGGCGCAGCCCCCGAGGGGCGCGTGCGTGTCGGCTACGAGCACTTTGCCGTGCCGTTAGCCGACGGCAGCCAGATCGAGCTGCGCAAGCCCCGGCTGCTGATCAGCGAGCTGGGCTACGGGCCGATGCATCCGCAGGTAATGACCTCGGCACGCATCGCCCCGGCCATGATCGGTCTGGGCCTGCTCGAAGCCGTCGACGAGCAGACCATCATCGCCCTGGCCGATCCCGACGATCGCGACGGCGACGGCATCTCCGGGCGGCCCAACCGGGTCTGGGACGACGCGGCGCAACGCGAGGTGCTCGGCCGGTTCGGCTGGAAGGCCGGCCAGCCGAGCGTCGATCAGCAGAACGCCCACGCCTTCGCCAACGACATGGGTCTGACCAGCCCGCTGCTGCCCCATGACGACTGCACCCCGGCGCAAACGGCCTGTCGCCAGCTGCCCCATGGCGCTGACACAGAGGGTGCGCAGGAGGTCAGCGAGGCGATACGCAACAGCGTGCTGTTCTACACGCGCAATCTCGCCGTGCCAGCGCGCCGGCGAGTCGACGACGCGCAGGTGCTCGCCGGCAGGCAACTGTTCCAGCAGGCCGGCTGTCACAAGTGCCACGTTCCGAGCCTGATCACCTCGGCGGATGCCGCGGAGCCGGAGCTGGCCAACCAGCTCATCCGCCCCTATACCGATCTGTTGCTGCATGACATGGGCGAAGGCCTGGCCGACGGCCGCCCCGAGTTTCTTGCCAGTGGCAGCGAATGGCGCACCGCGCCGCTGTGGGGCATCGGCCTGGCCCAGGTGGTCAATCCGCAGGCGACCTTCCTCCACGACGGTCGCGCCAGAACCCTGCTGGAAGCCGTGCTCTGGCATGGCGGCGAGGCACACGCCGCGCGCCAGCAGGTCCTCAGCTTCGACGCCGAGCAGCGCGCCGCGTTGCTGGCCTTTCTCGACTCACTCTAGGAGCGTCCATGCAAACCTCTTTCCGTCTGCTCGGCAGCCTGGCGCTGACCCTCGCGCTCGCTGCCTGTGCCCCGCAGGACCCGCACCAGAAGGTGAGTGCAGCCCTGGCCAGCAATGTGCTGCTGCCGGCCTATCATGGCTGGAGCGAAGCCAATCGCACGCTCGAACAGAGCGCCCGCGCCTTCTGTGCCGGCGAGCAGGATCTGACCCAGGCACGCCAGCATTTCAGCGCTGCGCAGAGTGCCTGGGCGGCGCTGCAACCGCTGGCGGTCGGTCCGCTGAGCGAGGGTAATCGCGCCTGGCAGGTGCAGTTCTGGCCGGACAAGAAGAACCTGGTCGGGCGCCAGGTCGAACGCCTGGTACAGAGCAATCCGCAGCTGGACGCTGCGGCGCTGGGCAAGGCCAGTGTCGTGGTGCAGGGCCTGAGCGCCTACGAATACCTGCTCTTCGATCCGGCACTGGATCTTGCCGACGACTCGCAGAAGGCCCGCTACTGCCCGATGCTGCAGGCCATCGCCAGCCATCAGCGCGGCCTGGCAGACGAGGTCCTGAATCTCTGGGAAGGTGAGCAGGGCATGGCCGCGATGTTGCGCAGCACCCCCAACACCCGCTACCCGGACGGCCGCGAAGCGCTCGGCGAGCTGCTGCGCACCCAGGTCAGCGCGCTGGATGGGCTGAAGAAGAAGCTCGGCACCCCGCTGGGCCGGCAGAGCAAGGGCGTGGCCCAACCATTCCAGGCCGAAGCCTGGCGCAGCAAGGCCTCCCTGGCCAACCTAGCGGCGGCGCTGGCGAGCGCGGAACAGGTCTGGCGCGGCAATGACGACAACGGCGTGCGCAGCCTGCCGGGGGCACAGCATCAGAACCTGGTGAAGAGGATCGACGAGGCGTTCAGTGATACCCGCAAGCGTCTCGCGGCCCAGCAGCGCCCCCTGGGCGAAGCGCTGGCCGACCCGGCCGCACGCGAGGAACTGGACGCGCTCTATGACAGCCTCGATCGGCTGCACCGCCTGCACGAGAGCGAGCTGTCGCGGGCGCTGGAGATCCCCCTGGGCTTCAACGCCCACGACGGTGACTGAGACCCAGTAGCGGAGGCTCCCTGGTGCAACGCAGAACCTTTCTCTCCCTGGGCGGCGCCCTGCTCGCCGGCAGCGCCCTGGCCGGCTGGACACTCGGTCGCGGCGACGGCGGCCCGTTGCTGCTGTCCGCCCGCGACGATGCCCAGGGCGGTCATCACGCCGTCGGCTACCGGCTGGACGGCCAGCGGGTCTTCAGCTGCCGGGTGACCGAGCGCTGCCACGACGTGGTGCCGCACCCGTTCCTGCCGCTGGCGTTGTTCGTCGGGCGACGCCCGAGCCGCGAGAGCTATCTGCTCGACACCCGCGACGGTCGCCTGCTGCAGACCCTGCACAGCCGTCAGGATCGCCATTTCCAGGGCCATGCGGTATTTCACCGTGACGGCGAATACCTCTACAGCACCGAGAACGACACCCGCGAACCGGGCCGCGGCGTGATCGGCGTCTATCGCCTGGAGCAGAATCTGCTGCAGCACAGCGGCGAACTGAGCAGCCACGGTGTTGGACCGCATCAGCTGCTGTGGATGCCGGACGGCGACACCCTGGTGATCGCCAACGGCGGGATCCGCACCGAAGCGGACAGCCGGGTGGAGATGAACCTCGACGCAATGGACGCAAGCCTGGTGCTGCTCTCCCGTGATGGCCGTCTGCTCAGCCGGGAACGACTGGCCGAACAGCAGAACAGCGTGCGCCATCTGGCCGTGGCTCGCGACGGCACGGTGGTCAGCGGCCAGCAGTACATGGGCGATGGTCACGAGCAGGCAGCACTGCTGGCGATCAAGCGACCCGGCCAGGCGTTTCGCCCCTTCGCCCTGGGCGAGGCGCAGCGCCAGGCGATGAACCAGTACACCGCCAGCGTGGCCATCCACGACGAGTTGCGCCTGCTGGCGCTGACCGCCCCGCGCGGCAATCGCTTCTTCATCTGGAACCTGGACAGCGAAACGCTGCTGCTGGATGTCCCCCTGGCCGACTGCGCCGGCGTCGCCGCCACTGCCGAAGGTTTCGTCGTCAGTTCCGGGCAGGGCCGCTGCCGGCACTACGACTGCCGCTCGCCGAGCATTCGCATGCGCCCGCTGGAGTTGCCGGCAGGGCTCTGGGACAACCACCTGCGCCTGGCCTGAAGCCCGCTCCAGGCGTGCCCGGCAAAGCGCCACTACAACTCGGCACAGCTCGCCTATGCTGCTCAAGCAGAGGCAGCAGCTGCCGATACCCTGCTACCGGCAACGGACTGCTCACTGCCACCCCAGCCCCCTGCACGCAGACACGCGTCGAAACGGACCGAGCTCACGCTCGCCAGGCATGGACCGAACACCGCCGAGGCGCCCTGCAGCGCCCGGGCGGAACGCCTTCGGATGCACCACCACACCCTTGGCAATAAGCCCCTCCGAGAGCATCGACATGTCACTGAAATCCTCGTTGCGAGCACAGCTGCTCGCCCTGCAAACCGGCAGCCTGGTGCTGATTCTGGCCATCGCCCTGGCCTGTTTCGCTTTTCTCTCCGCCGGCATGCAGGCCTACCGCGGGCTGCTCGACGGCCCGATACAGGCCAGCCAGTTGGCCGACGAGATCAACCTCGAGTTCAAGATCCAGGTCCAGGAATGGAAGAACGTGCTGTTACGAGGCCAGGACCGCGCCAACCTGGACAGGTACTGGGGGCAGTTCGAGACCCAGGAGCGCAAGATCCAGGAGCTGCTCGCCCGCCTGGCCAACGCAGACGGCACCGACGCTGCGCTGCGCCAGCAGGTAGAGCGCCTGCGCAGTGAACACCAGAGTCTCGGCAGCGCCTATCGCAAGGGGCGCGATGCCTTCCTCGCCGCCGGCGCCGACCCGCAGGCGGGGGATGCCGCCGTCAAGGGCATCGACCGGGCGACCACCGAGCAGCTGTCAGCGCTGGTCGACGAGCTGCACGGCATCAGCGACAGCCAGGCGGAAATCATCAACCAGCGGGCACAGAGCACCATCCTCTGGGGCAGCCTGCTGATGCTCGCCTCGGCCGTACTGGTCGGGCTGTTCGCACTCTGGCTGCTCAACCGCGTGCTGATCCGCCCGATCGCCCTGTTGATCGGCCATGTCGGCCAGCTCGCCCAGGGCGACTTCACCGCGCATCGCTACCCGTCGCGAGAGGACGAGCTGGGCCGCCTGGCCAAGGCCACGGAAACCCTGCGCAGCTTCCTCGCCGACACCTTCGAGCGCCTGAAGAACAGCAGCAACCAGCTCGATCACGCCAGCGGCGAGCTGAATTCGGTGGCGACCAGCATGAGCCAGGGTGTCCGCGACCAGGGCGAGCGTACCGACCACGTGGCCACCGCGATGGAGGAAATGTCCGCCACCGCCCAGGAGGTCGCGCGCCACACCGGCGAGGCGGCCCAGGCTGCCGACGCCGCCGAAGCCGCCACCCGCCAGGGCGAGCAGGCCATGCGCCAGACCATCGCCAGCATCGGCACGTTGCGCAACGACATCACCGGCATGGCCGAAGTGCTGCAGCGCCTGTCGGTCGACAGCGGCCGGATCGGCGAGGTGCTCGCGGTGATCCATGGCATCGCCGAGCAGACCAACCTGCTCGCGCTCAACGCGGCAATCGAGGCGGCGCGGGCTGGCGAACAGGGCCGTGGCTTCGCCGTGGTCGCCGACGAGGTGCGCAACCTCGCCCAGCGCACCGCGCAGTCCACCGCCGAGATCAACCAGATCATCGAAGCCGTGCAACGCGGCACCCAGGAAGCGGTCAAGGCCGTTGAAAGCGGCCAGCACAGCAGCCAGAGCGGCGTCGAACAGGTCACCCTGGCCGGCGAAATCCTCGGCGGGGTCACCCGCTCGGTGGAAACCATCCGTGACATGACCCGGCAGATCGCCACTGCCGCCGAAGAGCAGACCCAGGTCGCCGACGACATCTCGAGAAACCTGATCGAACTGGCAGGAATCGCCGCCAGCAACCAGGAAAGCGTGCAACACACCGAACGCGCCAGCCAGAGCCTGCATGAACTCTCTTCCGGCCTTGCCGAACTGACCCGACGCCTCGGCCGCTAAGGCCTGCGGGCGTTCCGCGCCAACCGAGCGGAACGCCCGTACGACGGGGCTTTGATGCATTTGCAGCTACACTGAGTTGCACTCCCGGATCAGTACATTTTTCGTCGTCACAAGCCTTTTGACTTGGCTCGGACAGGGGTCTAAGGTTCCCGCCTTGCCGTGCTCCCAGGCAGTAACAGACTCAAGGAAAAAGAACATGTTGCTCCGCCGCATGCTGATCATGATTGGTGTCGTCGTTCTGGTAGTGGTAGCCCTCGGCGCCTACAAGGGATATTCCATCTACAGCATGATCCAGGGCTTCAGTCAGCCGAAGCCGCCGATCAGCATCGCCGCAGCCCATGCCGAGGCCGTGCAGTGGCAGAGCCGGCTGCCGGCGATCGGCACGCTCAAGGCGTTCCAGGGTGTCGAGCTGACCGCCGAAGTGGGCGGCACGGTGAAGGCGGTGCAGTTCGATTCCGGCGAGAAGGTCACTGCCGGCCAGCCGATCATCGAGATGGACAGCGCCGTCGAGCAGGCCAGCCTGGCCACCGCCGAGGCCAGCCTGGGCCTGGCGCGGGTGGAGTTCGAGCGTGGCCGCAACCTGGTCGCCCGCCAGGCGATCTCCAAGAGCGAGTTCGACCGCCTCAGTGCCGAGCTGGAAAAGGCCAACGCCAGCGTCGCCCAGTTGCGCGCGACCCTGGCGAAGAAGCGCATAGTCGCGCCCTTTGCCGGTACCGTCGGGATTCGCCAGGTCGACGTCGGTACCTACGTCTCGCCCGGCAGCCCCATCGCCACGCTGCAGGATCTCTCGACACTGTTCGTCGACTTCTTCCTGCCCGAGCAGGACGCACCGCTGCTCGCCCTGGGTCAGTCGGTCGAGCTGAGCGTGGCGGCCTACCCGGATGAGCAGTTCGTCGCCGAGATAGTCGCCATCAACCCCAAGGTCGAGACCACCACCCGCAACCTGCTGGTCCGTGCTCGCCTGGCCAACCCCGAGGGCAAGCTGCTGCCCGGCATGTTCGCCAACCTCGAGGTGCTGCTGCCCAATCCGCAGGAGCGTGTCGTGGTACCGGAAACCGCGATCACCTTCACCCTCTACGGCAACTCGGTGTACGTGATCAGCGAACAGCCCGCCGACAAGCAGGACCCGCAAACCGAATCGGACGCTGCCTCGGCAGATGAACCGCGCCTGGTAGTCGAGCGCCGTTTCGTCGAGACCGGCGAGCGCCGCGGCGCCCGCGTTGTCGTGCTGCGCGGCCTCGAAGCAGGCGAGCAGGTGGTGACCGCCGGCCAGCTGAAGATCGACAACGGCAGCCACGTGCGCATCGAGGACGATCCCATCGAACAGGCCAGACGCAACCGCGAACAGCAAGCCAACTGATCGCCCGCAGGCAGCAAGGAATCCCCACATGGCCTTTACCGATCCCTTCATCCGCCGCCCGGTGCTGGCAATGGTGGTCAGCCTGCTGATCATCCTGCTCGGCGCACAGGCCTTCAGCAAGCTGGTAATCCGTCAGTATCCGCAGATGGAAAGCGCGCTGATCATCGTCACCACCGCCTACCCCGGGGCCAACGCCGAGACCATCCAGGGCTACATCACCCAACCGCTGCAGCAGAGCCTGGCCAGTGCCGAAGGCATCGACTACATGACCTCGGTGAGCCGGCAGAACTACTCGGTGATCTCGATCTACGCGCGCATCGGCACCGACAGCGACCGTCTGTTCACCGACCTGCTGGCCAAGGCCAACGCGGTCAAGAACCAGCTGCCGCAAAGCGCCGAAGACCCGGTGCTGTCACGCCAGGCCGCCGACTCGATGGCGCTGATGTACATCAGCTTCTTCAGCGACGAGTTGTCCAACCCGCAGATCACCGACTACCTCTCGCGCGTCATCCAGCCCAAGCTGGCGACCCTGCCGGGGATGGCCGAAGCGGAGATTCTCGGCAACCAGGTGTTCGCCATGCGCCTGTGGCTGGACCCGGTCAAGCTGGCCGCCTATGGCGTCACTGCCGGCGAGGTGAACGACGCGGTACGGCGTTACAACTTCCTCTCCGCCGCCGGCGAGGTGAAGGGCGAGTACGTGGTCACCAGCATCAACGCCGAGACCGATCTGAAAACCCCCGAGGCCTTCGCCGCCATTCCGGTGAAGATCGCCGGCGACAGCCGGGTTCTGCTCGGCGACGTGGCGCGGGTCGAGATGGGTGCGGAAAGCTACAACGCGATCAGCTCCTTCGACGGCCAGCGCGCGGTCTACATCGGCATCAAGGGCACCCCCAGCGCCAACCCGCTGGATGTCATCGCCGAGGTGCGCAAGGCACTGCCGGAGCTGGAGTCGCAGCTGCCGCCGAACCTCAAGGTCTCGGTCGCCTACGACGGCACCCGCTTCATCCAGGCGTCCATCGACGAAGTGGTCAAGACGCTGTTCGAGGCGGTACTGATCGTGGTGGTGGTGGTGTTCCTGTTCCTCGGCTCGTTCCGCTCGGTGCTGATCCCGGTGATCACCATCCCGCTGTCGATGATCGGCGTGCTGTTCTTCATGCAGCTGATGGGCTACTCGATCAACCTGCTGACGCTGCTGGCGATGGTCCTGGCCATCGGTCTGGTGGTGGATGACGCCATCGTCGTGGTGGAGAACATCCACCGCCACATCGAGGAGGGCAAGTCGCCGTTCCAGGCGGCTATCGAAGGGGCCCGCGAGATTGCCGTACCGGTGGTTTCGATGACCATCACCCTGGCCGCGGTGTACGCCCCCATCGGCTTTCTCGAGGGACTCACCGGCGCGCTGTTCAAGGAGTTCGCCCTGACCCTGGCCGGCTCGGTGATCATCTCGGGCATCGTCGCGCTGACCCTGTCGCCGATGATGTGCGCCAAGCTGCTGCGCCACGAGGAAAACCCCTCGGGCCTGGCACACCGCCTGGATCTGATCTTCGACGGGCTCAAGCAGCGCTACCAACGCGCGCTGAGTGGCACCCTGGACACGCGGCCGGTGGTGGTGGTGTTCACCATCATCGTGCTCTGCCTGATTCCACTGATGGTCAAGATGACCAAGAACGAACTGGCGCCGGACGAGGACCAGGGCATCATCTTCATGATGGCCAAGGCGCCGCAGACCGCCAACCTGGAATACCTGAACGCCTATACCGATCAGTTCATCGAGATCTTCCGCGACTTCCCCGAGTACTACTCCTCGTTCCAGATCAACGGCTTCGACGGCGTGCAGTCGGGCATTGGCGGCTTCCTGCTCAAGCCGTGGGACGAACGCGAGCGGACGCAGATGGAGGTATTGCCGGAAGTGCAGGCCAAGCTCGATCGGATTCCCGGCCTGCAGATCTTCGGTTTCAACCTCCCTGCCCTGCCCGGCACTGGCGAAGGTCTGCCGTTCCAGTTCGTGGTCACCACGCCGAACGACTACGAGTCGCTGCTGCAGGTCGCCGAGCGCATTCGCGTGCGCGCCGAGGAGTCCGGCAAGTTCGCCTTCATCGACGTCGACCTGGCCTTCGACAAGCCGGAAGTGGTGGTCGAGATCGACCGGCAGAAAGCCGCACAGATGGGCGTCTCGATGGACAGCCTGGGTGGCACCCTGGCGACCCTGCTCGGCGAAAGCGAGATCAATCGCTTCACCATCGAAGGCCGCAGCTACAAGGTCATCGCCCAGGTCGAGCGCGCCTACCGCGACAATCCAGGCTGGCTCGACAGCTATTACGTGCGCGCCGAGAGTGGCGAGATGCTGCCCCTGGCCACGCTGATCAAGGTCCGCGACCGCGCGCGACCGACCCAGCTGAACCAGTTCCAGCAGCTCAACTCGGCGATCATCCAGGGCTTCCCGACGGTGAGCATGGGTGACGCGGTGGAGACGGTGCGGCAGATCGCAGAGGAGGAAGCGCCAGCGGGCTTCAGCTATGACTTCGCTGGCGCCTCTCGCCAGTACGTGCAGGAAGGCAGTGCGCTGTTCATTACCTTCGGCCTGGCGCTGGCGATCATCTTCCTGGTGCTGGCGGCGCAGTTCGAGAGCTTCCGCGATCCACTGGTGATCCTGATGACGGTACCGCTGTCGATCTGCGGCGCGCTGATCCCACTGTTCCTCGGTTTCTCGAGCATGAACATCTATACCCAGGTGGGCCTGGTGACGCTGATCGGGCTGATTACCAAGCACGGCATCCTGATCGTCGAGTTCGCCAACCAGCTGCGTCGCGAGCAAGGCCTGAGCGTCCGAGCGGCCATCGAGGAGGCGGCGGCTATTCGTCTGCGCCCGGTACTGATGACCACCGCAGCGATGGTCTTCGCGATGATCCCGCTGATCCTGGCCACCGGCGCCGGTGCGGTCAGCCGCTTCGACATCGGCCTGGTGATCGCCAGCGGCATGAGCGTGGGCACCCTGTTCACCCTGTTCGTGCTGCCGTGCATCTACACCCTGGTGGCCAAGGCCGACCGCTTCGAGCCGGCAAGCCCGGAACCGGAGACTGGCGGACACAGGGTCTGAACCCGGAAATGAAAAATCCCCTGCATGCAGGGGATTTTTCTGTCAGCGAGAACGCCTCGTTTCAGCTGTTGGAGCCCATGCTCTGGGACAGGCCGAAGATGAACAGCAGCAGATCCTGGTCGGGACGCACCTGCAGACCGCGATCACCGCTGGCGGGTTTCAGGCACTGCCCTTCGCCAGGCGCTGCGACCATCACCTGAGTGGCAGGCTCCTGCCAGGCAGCAGCGGCGAATGATGCGACACCGAGCGCGGCAACGAGGAAGAGTCCCCGGGTAATCGCCAGTTTCATGCAGTCTTCCTCTTCTTCAGACGCTCTTGCTCGGAGCGGTAACCGTAGAGCAGTTGCGCCCAGTCTGCGTCGTTCCAGGACGAATGGCGACGCAACTGGCGAAAATCGTGACGCGCGGCGCGGTTTTTCACCAGTCGCCGCCGACTCTTCTCAAGATCGAGCAGGGCCACCTCGACCTCACCATCCCCACGAAGCGCCACGAAGATGTGTTTCGGATACAGGCAGCCGTGCTGCCAGCGCCCTTCATGCAGGCGCGCAAGGGTGGCACCCAGACGTTGCAGGACGATGACATGCAGCGCCTCTCCGCAGCGTTCGCGCCCACCGCCGGCATACCACTGTTCGATATCCTCGAAGCCATCCAGCGCCTCGGTCACCAGCAGCGCTTGCCACGCACCCTCGCTGCTGCGCGCACCAACATAGCGCACCTGTGGCACCCGCACGCCCAACTTCTGCCAGGCATGCAGGGCAGCGGCCTCACGCAGGATCGTCGGCCGCCCCAACGGATGCAGCAACGATCGATAGATGTGGCCAACCTGGCGCTTGACGTAACAGAGCGTAGAGTCGTCCTGTACCCGCTGCACACCGCTCTCGCCACCGCGTCGCTGGTTCGGCGGCTCGACCCAATCTCCCGAGCGTAACCACCACGCATCGAAATCTGTACTACCGCAGGAATCAGCGAACCCCGATACCACCCGCACCACCTTAGAAATCCGTCGTTGTTTCCAATCAGCCCGCCCGGCGCTACCGGACGACCCGAGCAAGCGCGGGGGCTATCCCCTGCGACTGCCTGGCCCTTCCCGCCGATGCTGCGTCAGCCGTGGCTCCGGCTGTGTCGAGGCGCCGGGACCGGGCTACGAAGGGCATTACCTTAGCAATTAGCGTACCCAACCCGCAGGGCCTTTCATCGGCGACCTCGTCACGCGTCGAACAACACGCCGCCAACGCCAACCATTCACAGCTTGGCGCCGAGCGGCGCAAGGCCCCGATGAGGCAGCGCATTTCCATGCGGTCCCTCACCCTGAGTGGAAGCTGCAGGCGCTCCGCGTCCGCTCTTTCCACGTAGAGCGCTCCAGGGATCGGCTCCCTAGCGGGAGCGTGGCAAGCAGACCCTTCTATTCCGTCGCCAAAGCCGCCAGAAACCGAAGAAGCATAAAAAAGCCCCGCACAGGGCGGGGCTCTTCTTTACAGCCTAAAGGGGCTGGTCGGCTTACATCATGCCGCCCATGCCGCCCATGCCGCCCATGTCCGGCATGCCCGCAGCGGGCTTGTCTTCCGGAATGTCGGCAATCATGGCTTCGGTAGTGATCATCAGCGAGCCGATCGAGGTCGCCGCCTGCAGCGCAGTACGGGTGACCTTGGCCGGATCGAGGATGCCCATCTCGATCATGTCGCCATAGGTGTCGGTGGCGGCGTTGAAGCCGTAGTTGCCGTCGCCCTGCTTGACCTTGTCGACCACCACGCTCGGCTCGCCACCGGCGTTGGCGACGATCTGGCGCAGCGGAGCTTCGACGGCGCGACGCAGCAGCGCGATACCGACGTTCTGGTCTTCGTTGTCACCCTTGAGCTCGGAGATCGCCTGCAGCGCGCGCACCAGGGCAACGCCACCGCCGGGAACCACGCCCTCTTCCACTGCAGCGCGGGTAGCGTGCAGGGCGTCTTCGACGCGGGCCTTCTTCTCTTTCATCTCGACTTCGGTACCGGCGCCGACCTTGATCACCGCAACACCGCCAGCCAGCTTGGCCAGGCGCTCCTGCAGCTTCTCCTTGTCGTAGTCGGAGGTGGTGTCTTCGACCTGCTTGCGGATCTGCGCCACGCGCGCTTCGATGTCGCCCTGCTGGCCGGCACCGTCGATGATGGTGGTGTTTTCCTTGTTCAGCACGACGCGCTTGGCGTTACCCAGGTGCTCCAGGGTGGCGCTTTCCAGGCTCAGGCCGACTTCTTCGGAGATGACGGTACCGCCGGTGAGGATGGCGATGTCCTGCAGCATGGCCTTGCGGCGATCACCGAAGCCCGGCGCCTTGACCGCAGCAACCTTGACGATGCCACGCATGTTGTTGACCACTAGGGTAGCCAGGGCTTCGCCCTCGACGTCCTCGGCAACGATCAGCAGCGGGCGACCGGCCTTGGCGACAGCTTCCAGCACCGGCAGCATTTCGCGGATGTTGGAGATCTTCTTGTCGACCAGCAGCAGCAGCGGGCTGTCGAGCTCGGCCACCATGGTGTCCGGCTTGTTGATGAAGTACGGCGACAGGTAGCCACGGTCGAACTGCATGCCTTCAACCACCGACAGCTCGTTCTCCAGACCCGAACCTTCCTCGACGGTGATCACGCCTTCCTTGCCGACTTTTTCCATGGCTTCGGCAATGATGTTGCCGATGGAGTCATCGGAGTTGGCGGAGATGGTGCCGACCTGGGCGATCGCCTTGGAATCGGCGCACGGCTTGGCCAGCTTCTTGATCTCGGCGACGATGGCGATGGTTGCCTTGTCGATGCCGCGCTTCAGGTCCATCGGGTTCATGCCGGCAGCGACGGCCTTCAGGCCTTCGTTGACGATGGCCTGGGCCAGCACGGTGGCGGTGGTGGTGCCGTCACCGGCCGCGTCGTTGGCCTTGGACGCAACGTCCTTGACCAGCTGCGCGCCCATGTTCTCGAAGCGATCTTTCAGCTCGATTTCCTTGGCAACGGACACGCCGTCCTTGGTGATGGTCGGAGCACCGAAGCTCTTTTCCAGGACCACGTTGCGGCCCTTCGGGCCGAGGGTCGCTTTTACTGCGTCAGCCAGCACGTTTACGCCGACGAGCATTTTCTTGCGGGCGGAATCGCCGAATTTGACTTCTTTGGCAGCCATGTTTGCTAGTTCCTCAATTCTGTGGAGTTAAACGAAGATGCGCGGGGAATCAGCCTTCGACGACGGCGAGAATTTCGTTCTCGCTCATCACCAGCAGGTCTTCGCCATCGACCTTGACGGTGTTGCTGCCCGAGTAGGGGCCAAACACCACCTTGTCACCAACCTTGACGGCCAGGGCACGGACTTCGCCGTTGTCCAGCACGCGACCGGTGCCGACGGCGACGACTTCGCCACGGTTCGGCTTCTCGGCAGCGGAGCCCGGCAGCACGATGCCGCCAGCGGTCTTGGTCTCTTCTTCGCTGCGACGAATCACGACGCGGTCATGCAGAGGACGAAGCTTCATTGTCGATCTCTCCCAATTGAGTTGTTCCATCGACCGGCATCTGTACCGGTCTGGTTGACGAAAGCCGGCAGTGCCGGGTGCAGCCCGCTTGCGCGAGCCGCGAAAGACAGCCTGTCGCATGACAGGGACCTTGCGGTGACCGCTACATGTGGGCAGCGCGGTGCATTTCAAGGGCCAGGAGCAAAAAATCGCGAAAATGCCTCAACGATCATGACGCTCGTATTCACCCTCGATGAGGTTGGCGTCACGCTCGCCGCCGCGCTCCCCGGGCGAGCGTCCCGAACGCGCCGCCAGCTCGTCGGCGAAGGCCCGCTGGCGCTGTGCCTGAGCCTCGATGCGGCGGCGCAGCCGGCCCACCAGCAGGCGTCGGGTTGGCGGAAACAGCAACAGCAGACCAAAGACATCACTGATCACCCCGGGGAACAGCAGCAGACCGCCACCGAAGGCGATCAGCAGCCCCTCGAGCATCTCCTGCTCGGGCAATTCGCCGCGTGACAGACGCTCGCGCGCGCGCCAGGCGGTGGCCACCCCGGCGACGCGCAGGCAGAAAGCCCCGAACAGCGCACTGCCAATGACCAGGAACAGCACCGGCAGAACACCGATGGCACTGCCGAGCTTGATCAGTACACCCAGTTCGATCAGCGGGAACAGCAATATCAGCAATAGCAGCAGACGCATGGACAGGGTTCCGATGAGTGCGCCAAGGCGCGAGCAGGGAATGAGCGGGGCTCGAGACTGCTAAGTGGCGACGCGAGACCGGAAATTCAAGGCGCCTGCAACAATCCGTCACGCCCCGCCCGGGCGGGGCGCGAGCGCCCTGGTACCTCAGCCCTCGCCCGGCGCCTCCGCGGCCGGCCAACTGGATGCACGCGCCAGCTGCACCAACGCCTCACGTACCGCCTGCGCACTGGTGCAGGGACGGGAGAAAGGCAGCCAGTGCAGGCTCCCGCCGATGCGCAGGCGAAAGCCTTCGGCATCGATACCGACCATCTGCGCCGCTTCCTTGGCCGGCAGTCCTGCTAGCGCGACATAGTGGGCGATGGCCTGCGCATGGTCGGCATTCATGTGCTCGAGCATGTCCGCCTCGCTGGCGCTGTCGAAGGGGTTGGCCAGGGCCACCTGGTCCAGCCAGTGGATCGCGCCGAAGCCACCGATGAAGCGCCAGCGCACCGGCTGCAGGCGCCAGAAGTCGAAATCGTGGACCAGGTGGTAATCCGCCGACTCGGGTAAACAGCGGTAATAGCGCTGCGCCGCCTGCGCCACCTCGGCCTCGTCGAGACGCCGCGCCTGCGCCAGCAGGGTCAGACGCCCGGTGGCCTGGACGTCCTCCGCAGCACGCTCGCCAACCAGTAGCGAGCAGCGCGGATCGGCCAGCAGGTTGCGGGTGTGCTGGGCGATCCGGCTGATCAGCAGCAGCGGCAACCCGTCGCCATCCAGGCAGTAGGGCACTGCCGAGCCGAAGGGAAATCCCGGCACCGCCTGGGAGTGGGTCGAGAGTACGCCGCGGTATTCCTTGAGCAGCAATTCTCGGGCATTCTTTGCGGCCTTCACGCTCACCAAATGACTCCTCGTAGAGAATCCGTCGAAAACGGACGGGCGCCCGACTTGACGATCAAGCGCGCCAGCGGGGCCACTGTGCTTTTACCTTAGGGGACAGCAGATGCAACTCAAAGACAAGGTCATCATCATCACCGGCGGCGGCCAGGGTCTGGGCCGCGCCATGGGCGAATACCTCGCCGGCAAGGGCGCGCGCCTGGCGCTGGTCGATCTCAACCAGGAGCGCCTCGACGAAGCCGTGGCCGCCTGCAAGGCCGCCGGCGGCGACGCACGCAGCTATATCTGCAACGTTGCCAATGAGGAGCAGGTCGTACAGCTGGTCAGCCAGGTCGCCGACGACTTCGGCGCCATCAACGGCCTGGTCAACAATGCCGGCATCCTGCGCGATGGCCTGACCATCAAGGTCAAGGACGGCGAGCTGTCGAAGATGAGCCTGGCGCAGTGGCAGTCGGTGATCGACGTCAACCTCACCGGCGTGTTCCTTTGCACCCGCGAAGTCGCAGCCAAGATGATCGAGCTGAAGAATCAGGGCGCGATCATCAACATCTCCTCGATCTCGCGTGCCGGCAACATGGGCCAGGCCAACTATTCCGCAGCCAAGGCCGGCGTGGCTGCCGATACCGTGGTCTGGGCCAAGGAACTGGCACGCTACGGCATCCGCGTCGCCGGCGTGGCACCCGGCTTCATCGAGACCGAGATGGTCGCCAGCATGAAGCCCGAGGCCCTGGCCAAGATGACCGCAGGTATCCCGCTGCAGCGCCTGGGCAAACCGGCCGAGATCGCCCACTCGGTGGCCTACATCTTCGAGAACGACTACTACACCGGCCGCGTGCTGGAGCTGGACGGCGGCCTGCGTCTGTAACCGCGCACCGCCGAAAACGAAAAGCCCCGCAGCTGCGGGGCTTTTCTGTTCTCAGGGCGCAACGGTCGGACTACAGCGAGCCAAGCCTGCATGCCGGGTTCCATCTGAACCCTGCGCACGCAGAACGTCCGCGGCGACGTTACCTCGCGGAGCCATCACGCACTGCGCCGCCCTTGCTTACCAGCCCACCCCGAAACCGATGGTGTAGCGAGTCTCGTCCAGATCGCCCTCCGCACCGCTGACCAGGTCCTTCTGCGCCTTGAGGTTCAGCGACGCCCAATCCGTAACCTTGTAGCGAAGACCCAACTCGGCATCCAGAGCAAACTCCGCGACCCCGCTCAGCGGCTTGCCAACCTCGCCATTGGAGAACAGTTCCAGGCTCTTGCCGCGCAGATAGCGGTTGTAGTCCCACTTCACGCTCAGCGAGTAGAAGCGATCACGGTCGCCGGTATCGAACTTGTAATCGGTACGGTTGACCAGCGAACCCAGGGAGAAGGCGCCCAGTTCGTTGTCCCAGAACTGGTAACCCGGACCGGTACCGATGGTGCGCTGCTCGCGAATCTCTTCGATGTGATCGCGCTTGTAGTTGAGCCGCCCCTGCCAGAACCAGTGCTCGTCGAAGAAGCGGTCAAGCGAATACTCGGCGCTCCAGTTATCGGTGGTCTTGAGGTCGTCCTGGAACTCGCGGTTGTATTCCGCCTCGCCGATATGCCGCCATCTGCCATGGCGTGCCTTGGCGCGCAGATCGACTTCGTAGTCCTCGGTGTCACGCTCGCCCTGTTTGAAATCCAGGCCGAAATCCAGATTGCCGCTCCACAGCAGGTCCTCGACCAGCGGCTTGGGCGGCAGCATCTGGGAAATGCTGGCGAGTTCGACGGAGCGCGGCTGATCACCGTTGGCCAGCACTACGCTACCGGGCTGCTCGCTCGCGCTCAGCGACTTGGCCCGCTCCCCGACGACGTCGTCCTGCTTGACCAGCAGCTCCTTGTCGCTTTCCAGGGTTTCCACCTGCTTCCAATCAATGGCGATGGAGCCGCCATAGGAGGTTTTCAGCATCAGCTTGCTGCCATCAAAAACGATAATCTCGCCGCTCAGGCGATCCCCGTTCTTGAGCCAGACGGTATCGGCCAGGGCAGTCACGGGTAAAGTCGCCAGGGCGGCCATTAAAACTAGTCTGCAACGCATGAAGATGCTCGGGTCGAGGTGGAAAAGCGGGCATTATCCGTATACCCGACCTGCTGGCAAGCAATGACCGGCGACATCCGACCAAGTTCAATCCAGCCCAGGAAGACACGATGAACAACGCCCCTGTGCAGGACTGCTCCGGCCCCGAAAAAGACCTCCGCCGCGCGGCACTTTTTGCCACCCTGGCCGGCATCCCGGCGGGCAAGGTCGTTGCCTACGGACAGCTCGCCGAACTCGCCGGACTGGGTCGCGCGGCCCGCTGGGTTGGACGGACGCTGGCCCAGTTGCCGGAAGGCAGCACCCTGCCCTGGCACCGGGTCCTGCGCGCGGACGGCCGCCCGGGTTTGCCGGCAGACAGCCCGGCTGGCCTCGAACAGCTTGCCCGCCTGCGCGAAGAGGGGATCAGCCTCGACAACCGTCGGGTCGACATGCGCCGCCACGGCTGGCATCCCGAGGTCGGCAAAGGGTAGAGTGCGCGCTTTGCATACTCCGTGAGCTTCCATGGCCCGTAATTCCTGGCGCGAAGCCCTCTCCGCCTACACCACACCTGCCTCCCTGGCGCTACTGGTGCTGGGCTTCGTCGCCGGGCTGCCGGCAGTGCTGGTGTTCTCGACGCTGTCGGTCTGGCTGCGCGAGGCCGGCGTATCCAGGGAAACCATCGGCTTCGCCAGCTGGATCAGCCTGGCTTACGCGTTCAAGTGGGTCTGGTCGCCGATGCTCGATCAGTGGCGGCTGCCCTGGATCGGCTTTCTCGGCAAGCGCCGCTCCTGGCTGGTGCTTTCCCAAGTACTGATCGCCCTCGGCCTGGTCGGCATGGCGCTGTGCAATCCGCAGGAACACCTCACCCTGATGATCGCCCTGGCAGTGACGGTGGCCTTTGCCTCGGCGACCCAGGACATCGCCATCGACGCCTATCGGTTGGAAATCGCCGAGGACAGCCACCAGGCCGCGCTGGCCGCGACCTACATGACCGGATATCGCGTCGCCATGCTGCTGGCCAGTGCCGGTGCGCTGTTCCTCGCCGGCCTGTTCGGCTCCAGCAAACTCGAGTACAGCCATGCGGCCTGGGGCTTCACCTACGTGATCTTCGCCCTGCTGATCGTTCCCGGTCTGGTGACCAGCCTGCTGATCAGCGAACCCAAAGCTGCCGCACCGATCCCGCGCCTGCCCTCGGCCTTCACCTTCAACCATCAGTTGGCAGCCATCGGATTGCTGCTGGTGATGCTGATTTCGGTGCCGGCGATGATCAATGCGCTGATCGCCCAGGCCTGGCCGCGCGCAGCGCTCTATGCCCTGTTCATCACCGGCTGCCTGTCACCGGCTGGACGCAATCTGATGCTGCCCGTGGGCGCGCTGTTGCGCCAGGCCTGGCGCCACGAGAAGACCAACCGCTACGAGTTCGTCAACCAGGCGGTGTCGGTGATAGTGCTGGTGATCCTGCTGGTGGCGATGACCGGTGGATTCCAGTCCTACTACGGCGGCTACTGGCCGCGTGGAACCATGTACCTGCTGATCTGTATCGGCTGTCTGTCGGGCGCCGGCCGGATCCTGATGGCGCCGGTGCTGACGCCGATCACCGACTTCATCATCCGCTACCGCTGGCAGGCGCTGCTGCTGCTCAGCCTGATCGCCACCTACCGGATGTCCGACACCGTGATGGGGGTGATGGCCAACGTCTTCTACATCGACATGGGCTTTACCAAGGAGCAGATCGCCAGCATCAGCAAGATCTTCGGCCTGTGCATGACCCTGCTCGGTGCGGGCGCCGGAGGCCTGCTGATCGTGCGCTTCGGCATCCTGCCGATCCTGTTCATCGGCGGCGCCGCCTCGGCCGCAACCAACCTGATGTTCCTTCTGCTCGCCGGGATGGGACCGAGCACGGCGATGCTGACGGTGACCATCTCCTGCGACAACTTCAGCGCAGGTCTCGCCTCGACAGCGTTCGTCGCCTACCTGTCGAGCCTGACCAACCTGAAGTTCTCCGCCACCCAGTACGCGCTACTGAGCTCGATCATGCTGCTGCTGCCCAGGCTGCTTGGCGGCTACTCGGGCGTGATGGTGGAAAACCTCACCGCCAGCAACGCCCTGCTCGCCTCGCTGGAAGGCTTCTCCTTCATCCAGTTCCCGGCAGAGAAAATCGGCTACGCCAATTTCTTCCTGGTCACTGCACTGCTCGGCATAC
The DNA here is from genome assembly GCF_003052585.1 of Pseudomonas mangrovi. Lineage (GTDB taxonomy): Bacteria > Pseudomonadota > Gammaproteobacteria > Pseudomonadales > Pseudomonadaceae > Aquipseudomonas > Aquipseudomonas mangrovi. The sequence goes on from NZ_QASN01000002.1 coordinate 168,851, forward strand.
CCACGCTGATCCTGATCATCTGGCAATGGCGGCTACAGCAGCTCACACCGCCGGAAGTGGAGCTGGCGGTCGAACCACCCCGCCAGCCCTGACGGCCGGACGCCCTTTGCGGGCGCCCGGAGTAGTCGCAGGTCGATCAGTCGCGGAAGTTGTTGTACTGCAGCGGCATGTCGAACTCCTTGCCGCGCAAGGAGGCGATGCACTCCTGCAGGTCGTCGCGCTTCTTGCCGGTCACCCGCACCTGCTCGCCCTGGATCGCCGCCTGGACCTTGAGCTTGGCGTCCTTGATGTGCGCGACGATCTTCTTCGCCAGCTCCTTGTCGATGCCCTCGCGGAAGCTCGCTTCCTGCTTGACCACCTTGCCCGAGGCATAGGCATCCTTCACCTCCATGCACTGGCAGTCGATCTTGCGCTTGATCAGGCTGCCGCGAAGGATGTCGAGCATCTGCTCGAGCATGAAGTCGGCTTCGGCGGTAAGGGTGACCGTCTTGTCCTTGAACTCCATGCTGCACTTGCCGCGCAGGTCGAAACGGCGATCCAGTTCCTTCATGGCATTGTCGACTGCGTTGGTCAGCTCGTGCTTGTCCAGTTCGGACACGACATCGAAAGACGGCATGAAAATCCTCCAGATAGATAGACGGCGTGTACGGCCTCACGGACGGAACGCGCCTGGCTTGACGGTTGAAAATGCGCGGTCATTATACCCGTTCATACCCATTCCAAGCCGGGCCGACCGGCGCAGACCCCAACTGCGAGCTGCCAATGCCCAATCCCCAACTCAGTATTCTGGTGGTGGACGATGCCAAGTTCTCCAGCGCCATCATCGGCCGTGCGCTGGCCAACGCCGGCTACCAGGATGTGCGCTTTGCCAGCAGTGCGGCCGAAGCCCTGCGCCAGCTCGAAGACCGACCCGCAAGCGTGCTGCTGGCCGACTGGCTGATGCCGGAAATGGACGGACTGGAACTGACCGGCCGGGTTCGCCAACTCGACGAAAGCTCCGACCACTACACCTACATCATCCTGCTGACCGGCAAGGAGGGTGAGAACGTGCTCATCGAAGCCTTCGACCGTGGTGTCGACGACTTCATCAGCAAGGCCTCGATGAACGAGCAACTGGTGCCGCGCGTCTACGCCGCCGACCGCCTGTGCAACACGCTGCAGCGCCTGCTGCAGGAAAACCGCCTGCTCACCGGCAACATCGCCAATCTGGAAGAGCGCAATCTGGTCGACTCGCTCAGCGGCCTGGGCAACCTGCGCTACCTGAAACAGAAGATGCTCGACAGCCTGCGCCAGGTGGAATCGCGCGGCGGCGCGCTCTGCTATCTGCTGATCGGCCTCCAGGAAGCCAGCACCCTGCGTCGTCAGTTGGGCCAGGAAAGCTATTCGGAGCTGTTGCGCGGGGTCGCCCGTCGGCTGCAGCAGCTGGTGCGCCCGCTGGACGTGCTGGCGCGCCTGGACGACAGCCATTTTGCCCTGCTGACCATCATGGATGACCTGCAGGAATGCTCGCCGGCGAGCTTCCGCCGGTTGCACGAAGGCCTGAATCTGAAGGCGTTCAAGACCAGCGATGGCTTCACCACCCTGAAAGCCGGCATCAGCCTGGTCGGACTGGATGCCAAGGCGCTACCGATCAGCTGTGACGAAATCATGGAACATGCCGCCCGCCAGCTGCCCAGCGCCTATGTCAGCGGCCGTGTCGCACCCCTGCGCCTGCCCTTGAGCAACGCTCAGCAGGCATGACCTGGCACGTCCTCGGCGGCGGTAGTCTCGGCGCTCTGTGGGCCGCGCGACTTGGCCGCGCCGGGCTGCCGGTCCAGCTCATCCTGCGCAATCCCCAACGCCTTGCCGCTTACCGCGCTGCGGGCGGACTGACGCTGGTCGAGCAGGATGCTGCCCAGACCCATCCGGTTCCCGGGCAACTGGCCACCGACAGCCAGCCGATCGAGCGTCTGCTGCTGGCGTGCAAAGCCTATGACGCGCTGGCGGCAATCAGCTCGATCGAAACCCGACTGCGCCCCGGTGCCCAGGTGCTGCTGCTGCAGAACGGCCTCGGCAGCCAGGAGCAGGTTGCCACGCGCGTACCCCAGGCCCGCTGCATCGCGTTATCCAGTACTGAAGGTGCATTTCGTCAGGACGACTTCCGCATCGTCTTCGCCGGCCAGGGGCAGAACTGGCTGGGTGATGCGCAGGCGCCGCCCGAGTGGCTGAAGGAGCTGGCCCTGGCCGGCATTCCGTATCAGTGGACCGGGCAGATGCCGACCCGACTCTGGCGCAAGTTCGCACTGAACTGCGCCATCAACCCGCTGACGGTGCTGCACGACTGCCGCAATGGCGCGCTGCTCGAGCACCTCGACGAGATCCAGCCGCTATGCGCCGAGCTGGTCGAGCTGCTGAATCACGCCGGCCAGGCCGATGCCGCTGTCGCGCTATACGAGCAGGTGATTCAGGTGCTTCAGGCCACCGCTGCCAATCTGTCATCGATGCAGCAGGACGTACGTGCAGGACGGCGCACCGAGATCGACTACCTGCTCGGCTACGCCAGCACCTGTGCGGCACGACTGCAGGTGCCGGCCCCCAGACTGCAGCAGCTGCATCTGAGGCTACTGGAGCACCTGCGGGCACGCGGATTGCCCTGCGCCTGACTGCCGCGCTACCCTGCGGCCTTCTTCTCGCAATGCCTGGCCGCCATGTCCCTGCGTCAGCGTCTCGATAACCTTCCGGTCGGCCGGAAGCTGCTTGCCGCGCTGCTGGTCCTGCTCGCTGCGGTGCTGCTGGTCGCCAACCTCGCCTTCGTCAGCGCCGCCTACTGGATCACCCAGCAGTCCATGGCGCCACAGGCGCTGCATACCCTCGGCCGCCTGATTGCCAGCCCCGAACTGGGCCAGCGCGCACTGAGCTCGCGCGAGTCGGCCGAGCGCGTGCTGAATCTGCTGGACGGTTACACCCCGCTACGCGCCGCGGTGATCTACGACAGCCACGGAATTCTGCTGGCCCAGCACCAGCGCGGCTCGGCGCTGAACGTACCCTTGCATATCGATCTGCTGGATAACTGGCGGCTCAGCGAGTTTCGCGCCAACCAACTGGTCGAGCTGCCGCAGGCCAACGGGCCACCCGGCCACCTGCTGCTGGTCGCCTCCAGCGAGCTGCCAGGAGCCTTCTATACCGGGACACTGACCGCCAGCCTGGTGATTCTCTCGCTCAGCCTGCTGCTCTGGTTGCTGGTCGCGCGGCAGATACGCCGCCTGATCACCCGACCGATCCGTGAGCTGGAGGAACTGTCACGCCAGGTCACCCGTGAAGAGAACTACTCGCTGCGGGCGATGCGCGGGCACAACGACGAGATCGGCAGCCTGGCGGAGGCCTTCAACACCATGCTCTCGCGCATGGAGGCGCGCGAACAGTTGCTCAAACGCGCCCGTGACGACGCCCAGCAGTCATTCGATCAGGCGCGCAGCCTGGCCGAGCAGACCCGCCATTCCAATCGCAAGCTGGAGATGGAAGTCCAGGTACGCAGCAAGATCGAGAAGAAGCTCACCGGCTTTCAGAACTACCTCAACAGCATCATCGATTCGATGCCGTCGGCGCTGATCGCGCTGGACGACGAGCTCTACGTGACCCAGTGGAACCAGGAAGCCAGCGCACTCTCCGGCACCCGCCTGGACCAGGCTCTCAACCAGCCGGTGTTTCTCGCCTTCCCCCCACTCAAGCCATTCCTCGCCCAGCTGCGCCGCGCCGCACAGCAGCATCAGGTGCAGAAGATCGAGCGGGTCACCTGGATGAAGAGCGAGGAGCCGCGCCACTACGCGCTGACCTTCTACCCGCTGATGGGCGGCAGCGGCCGCGGCGTGGTCATCCGTATCGACGACATCACCCAACGCCTGGCGATGGAAGAGCTTATGGTGCAGTCGGAGAAAATGCTCTCGGTGGGCGGACTGGCCGCCGGGATGGCCCACGAGATCAACAACCCCCTGGGCGCCATCCTGCACAACGTGCAGAACATCCGTCGGCGCTTCTCCCACGAACTACCGAAAAATGCCGAAGTCGCCGAAGCGCTCGGCCTGAGCCTGGATGACATCGCCGCCTACCTGCGGGAGCGGGAGATCCCGCGGCTGCTGGACGGCATTCATCAGGCGGGAACCCGGGCCGCCAAGATCGTCAGTCACATGCTCAGCTTCAGCCGCCTGAGCAATCGCCAGATGACGCCGTGCAGCCTTGCCGGCATCATCGAGCAGACTCTCGAGATCGCCGGCAGCGACTTCGGCCTGGCCGACGGCATGGACTTCGCCCAGTTGCATATCGAGCGCGACTTCGACGAGCGGCTCGGCGCCGTGCCCTGCATCGCCAACGAGCTGGAGCAGGTGCTGCTCAATCTGCTGAAGAACGCCGCCCAGGCCATCCAGCAGCGCGACGACAAGGGCGAGCCGGGGCGCATCATCTTGCGCACCCGTCTCAATCCGCCCTGGGCAGAGATCCAGGTCGAGGACAACGGCGCCGGCATTCCCGAATCCGTGCGCAAACGCATCTTCGAGCCCTTCTTCACCACCAAGGAAGTCGGTCAAGGCACAGGGCTGGGCCTGTCGGTTTCCTATTTCATCATCACCAACAACCACAAGGGCCAGATGGAGGTGCAGTCCAGGCTCGGCCAGGGCACCCTCTTCAGCCTGCGCCTGCCGCTGACTCAGACGGCAGACGACGAGACCTCGGAGCTTTAGACCCATGGGTTATCGACTGTCGAAGATCTACACCCGCACTGGTGACGCCGGCGAGACCGGCCTGGCAGACGGCCGCCGGGTGGCCAAGGACCACCCACGCGTCGAGGCGATGGGAGAGCTGGACACTCTCAACAGCCAGCTCGGCCTGTTGCTGGCCGAGCTGACGCACGAACGCAGCGCCCATCCCGCCCTTGAGGAAATCATCCAGGCGCTCGAACCTTGCCAGCATCGTCTGTTCGACTTCGGCGGTGAGCTGGCGATGCCCGACTATCAGGCGCTGCGTGAAGACGAGGTCACGCGCCTGGAAGGCCTGATCGACCGCTGGAACGAGGAAGTCGGCCCGCTGGAGAACTTCATCCTCCCCGGTGGCTCCCGACTGATCGCCCAGGCGCATGTCTGCCGCAGCCTGGCACGTACGGCCGAGCGCCGCTGCCAGCAGCTCAATGCGGTGGAGCCGCTGCGGCCGGTGGGCCTGGCCTACGTCAACCGGATGTCGGACCTGCTGTTCGTTGCAGCCCGCCTGATTGCCCGCCGTCAGGGCTGCGGCGAAATCCTCTGGCAGGCTGCGCCTGCGCCGCAGGACTGAGCCCCCGCCGCCTGCGCACGCCACGGCGGCGACGCCCGACGCGTACATGAGTTCGCCGGGCAGGCGCCCCCCGCGCAGAGCGGAGAAACGATCAACAACGTTCAGACACTCGAAGCCAAGCCCCCTTCGGGAGGTCTCTTGGGCCTGGCGGCTGTTGGTGGTGGATCGGTACAGCGTGATCCACCCCACGACTGCAATCGTCAGCGCCTGCAGCCGTAGGGTGGACGTCGCTTTCCACGTCCGCCGATCGGACCCTCGCGGTGCCGGTCAAGAATCAGGCTTGCAGACTCCCGCCCAAAAAAAGCCCCGCCTATAGCGGGGCTTGTTACTGTCACGCGGCCGGTCAGGCCGGCGCCGACGTCCGGATCAGGTGGTCGAAGGCGCTCAACGACGCCTTGGCACCCTCGCCGATGGCAATCACGATCTGCTTGTACGGCACCGTGGTCACGTCTCCCGCAGCGAACACACCCGGCAGGCTGGTCTGGCCCTTGGCGTCGACGATGATCTCGCCGCGCGAGGACAGCTCCACCGTACCCTTGAGCCAGTCACTGTTCGGCAGCAGACCGATCTGCACGAAGATGCCTTCCAGTTCGAGGGAGTGGAACTCGTCCGAATTGCGGTCCTTGTAGACCAACCCGACGACCTTCTGCCCGTCGCCCTTGACCTCACTGGTCAGCGCGCTGGTGATCACCTGGACGTTCGGCAGGCTGTGCAGCTTGCGTTGCAGCACCGCATCGGCGCGCAGCTGGCTGTCGAACTCGATCAGGGTGACGTGCGCCACCACACCGGCCAGGTCAATCGCCGCCTCGACGCCCGAGTTGCCACCGCCGATCACAGCCACGCGCTTGCCCTTGAACAGCGGGCCGTCGCAGTGCGGGCAGTAGGCGACGCCACGGCCGCGATACTCCTGCTCGCCCGGAACGTTCATCTCACGCCAGCGGGCGCCGGTGGAGAGGATCACGGTCTTCGCCTTGAGGCTGGCGCCGCTCTCGAAGCGCACCTCATGCAGGCCACCCTCGCTGCTCGCCGGAATCAGTGCGCTGGCGCGCTGCAGGTTCATGATGTCGACCTCGTACTGGCGCACGTGCTCTTCCAGCGCGCGGGCCAGCTTCGGGCCTTCGGTTTCCTGCACCGAGATGAAGTTCTCGATCGCCATGGTATCGAGCACCTGACCACCGAAGCGCTCCGCAGCGACGCCGGTACGGATGCCCTTGCGCGCGGCGTAGATTGCCGCTGCTGCACCGGCCGGGCCACCGCCGACCACCAGCACGTCGAAGGCTTCCTTGGCGCTCATCTTCTCCGCGTCGCGGCTGGCTGCGCCGGTATCCAGCTTGGCGAGAATCTCTTCCACGCCCATGCGGCCCTGGCTGAACAGCTCGCCATTGAGGTAGATGCTCGGCACCGACATGATCTGGCGCTCGTTGACCTCGTCCTGGAACAGCGCGCCGTCGATGGCCACGTGACGGAAGTTCGGGTTCAGCACCGCCATCAGGTTCAACGCCTGAACGACGTCCGGGCAGTTCTGGCAGGACAGCGAGAAGTAGGTTTCGAAATTGAACTCGCCGTCCAGCGACTTGACCTGGTCGATCACGTCAGCCTCGAGCTTCGGCGGATGACCGCCGACCTGCAGCAGGGCGAGAACCAGCGAGGTGAATTCATGCCCCATCGGGATGCCGGCAAAGCGCAGGCTGATGTTCCCGCCCGGGCGATTGAGCGAGAACGACGGTCTGCGTGCGTCATCACCGTCGGTGCGTAGGCTGATCTTGTCGGTCAGGCTGACGATGTCCTGCAGCAGGCCGAGCATTTCCTCGGACTTGGCGCCCTCATCAAGGGAGGCGACTATCTCGAACGGCTGGGTGACCTTCGCAAGGTAGGCCTGCAACTGGGTTTTAAGAGTGGCGTCCAACATGATGCGGGTACTCCGAGGACAAAATTCAGGTAATAAAACGCCCGGGCGGATCGCGCCCAGGCGTCGGGCTATAGAGGCTGGGTCACAGCCTCAGCAGCGATACAGCATTTAATCAAAATGGGATGCATAGCGTCGCGAGCGACGGCAGTGCAAGGCGAGATTGGGCGAGGATGCGGAATTTACTAAATGTAAATGAGCAGTCCGATCCCGATCTCAACGCTGCAATGCCTAGCGCAGCAGCTATGAGCCCATTTTTAGATCTTGCCGACCAGGTCCAGCGAAGGAGCCAGGGTCTTCTCGCCTTCCTTCCACTTGGCCGGGCAGACTTCACCCGGGTGAGCGGCGGTGTACTGGGCAGCCTTCAGCTTGCGCAGAGTCTCGGAAACGTCGCGAGCGATCTCGTTGGAGTGGATTTCCACGGTCTTGATCACGCCTTCCGGGTTGATCAGGAAAGTACCGCGCAGAGCCAGGCCTTCTTCCTCGATGTGCACGCCGAAAGCACGGGTCAGGGCGTGGGTCGGATCACCGATCAGCGGGAACTGGGCCTTGCCGACAGCCGGCGAGGTTTCGTGCCAGACCTTGTGCGAGAAGTGGGTATCGGTGGTGACGATGTACACCTCGGTACCGGCCTTCTGGAACTCGGCATAGTTATTGGCGGCATCTTCAATCTCGGTCGGGCAGTTGAAGGTGAAGGCTGCCGGCATGAAGATCAGCACCGACCACTTGCCTTTGAGCGACTGATCGGTAACTTCGATGAACTTGCCATTGTGGAAGGCATTGGCCTTGAACGGCTGGACTTGGGTGTTGATGAGGGTCATTACGCTGAACTCCTTCAGGTGGTTGAAATTCGATGTGGCTACCTTACCCGCAACTCAATCAATATCTAAATTGATTGAGGGAATCGACTTCATTGAATCAGCCTATGGCCGGCCAGAAACCACGAATGCCGGCCAGGCCTTGGGCACCGGCATCCCGGGCACGTTCCAACTGCTCTGGCAGCAAGCCACCCAGCAGATAGACCGGATAGGGACAATCCTCGATCAGGCGGGTCGCCTGCTCCCAGCCCAGAGGCGTGGCTTCGGGGTGGCTCAGGGTCGGCTGAACAGGTGACAACGTGACGAAATCTACCCCCATTTCCCGCGCCAGGGCCAGCTCATCGGCGCTGTGGCAGGAAGCCGCCAGCCAGCGCTGCGCAGGAAAGGGGCGACCGCCCGAAGCATAGCGGCGCAACTGCTCGGCGCTCAGATGCCAGCCGGCCGCGGGGAAATCGCCCAGCCACTCCAGCGGGCCCTTGAGCATCAGCTGGGCACGCCCGGCGCACAGGCCCTGGACATCCACTGCCAGATCCCGATAGGTCGCATCGAACATGCCTGGCGCACGCAGCTGGATGAGCCGCATACCCGCATCCAGCGCGGCGCGAACCCCGGCCAGCAGCGCCTGCGGCTCCAGGTCGGCGGGCGTGATCAGATACTCTGCCGGCAGGCACGCCGCCGCCAGGATCGGTCGGTTTGCCGCAGGGAACTCGTACTCGGACAGGCGCCGCGGCAACACCCAGGCCAGCGGCTGACCTTCTGCACCGTGCGGTTCGCCGGTGAAGGCGCCGACCTCCCAGACATCCAGCAGCACCTGCTTGTTCGGATAATCATGGCGAATCTGGATCAGCGGCTGCGCCTCGATGACAGTGATACCGAGTTCTTCCTCCAGCTCACGGGACAGCGCATCGCGTACCGTCTCGCCCGCTTCGACCTTGCCCCCGGGAAACTCCCACAGACCACCCTGATGGCGGTCGAGTGGGCGCCGGGCAATCAGCACTCGGCCATCGGCGCCGCGAATGACCGCGGCGGCGACATGTACGCGACTCATGCCCGACATCCTTTCACGTTGCCGATGTCCCGAATCATCACAGCTCCCGCCTGCCCCGGATACGGCCTGAAGCTCCAAGTGCCTCAGGTGCGGTATTCCGCATTGATCTTCACGTACTCGTGTGACAGGTCGGTGGTCCAGATGGTCTCGCTGGCCGTGCCACGACCCAGCTCGATGCGAATCTGGATCTCCGCCTGCGCCATCACCGCGGAGCCCTGCTCCTCGGTATAGCTCGGCGAACGGCCGCCGCGGCTGGCGATACAGACGTCGCCCAGATAGACATCGATCAGGCTGACATCCAGCTGGGACACCCCGGCGCGACCGACCGCCGCCAGGATTCTTCCCCAGTTCGGATCGGAGGCGAACAGCGCGGTCTTGATCAGCGGCGAGTGGGCCACCGCGTAACCGACGTCCAGACACTCCTGATGCGTCGCCCCACCATTGACCTGCACGGTGACGAACTTGGTCGCCCCCTCGCCGTCACGCACGATGGCCTGGGCCAGCTCCATGGAGACCTCCATCACCGCCTGCTTCAGAGCGGTAAAGAGTGTGCCGCTGGCCTGGGTGATCTCAGGCAGCGAACTCTGGCCGGTGGCGATCAGCATGCAGCAGTCGTTGGTCGAGGTATCGCCATCGATGGTGATGCGATTGAAGGACTTGTTCGCTGCATCGCGCAGCAAGTCCTGCAGCACGCCCTGACTGACCTTGGCGTCGGTGGCGATGTAGCCGAGCATGGTCGCCATGTTCGGCTTGATCATCCCGGCGCCCTTGCTGATGCCGGTGACGGTGACGGTCACACCCTCGTGCTGGAACTGCCGGCTGGCACCCTTGGGCAGGGTGTCGGTGGTCATGATGCCGCTGGCCGCCGCCGCCCAGTTGTTCTCGTTCAGGTCGGCCAGCGCCGCCGGCAGTGCCGCCTCGATCTTCTCGACCGGCAGTGGCTCGCCAATCACTCCGGTGGAGAAGGGCAGCACCTGGACCTGCTCGACGCCCGCCAGTTCGGCAAGCCGTGCGCAGGTGCGCTCCGCGGCGGCAAGGCCTGGCTCGCCGGTGCCTGCGTTGGCATTGCCGGTGTTGGTCAGCAGGTAGCGCGGGCTGCCGAGTACGCGCTTCTTGGCCAGGATCACCGGCGCGGCGCAAAAGGCGTTCAGGGTGAACACACCGGTCACCGTGGAGCCTTCAGCACAACGCATCAACACGATGTCCTTGCGGCCCGGGCGCTTGATCCCGGCAGAGGCGATGCCCAGCTCGAAACCGGGAACCGGGTGCAGTACAGGCAGAGGACCGAGACCGACAGCCATGGGAAGCTCCTTGATGCGCGCCAGCGCGAGAATTTAAAGGGGGAACACTATCAAAAACGCCGCGAGCGGCAAGGCCGGTCGCGGCGCAGACATGTCGAACGGACGCTCAGTCGATCGGAAAGATCCGGATCAGCCGATCTGTCCGTGACAGTGCTTGTACTTCTTGCCCGAGCCGCACGGGCAAGGTTCGTTGCGGCCGACCTTCTGCTCGACACGCACCGGCATTCCGGCCGGCGCCGACTCATCGTCCAGCGCGCTCGGCTCCGGCATGCCCATGGCCGGCGCCTCGGCATGCTGGAACTGCATACGCTGGGCCAGCGCCTCGGCCTCGCGACGCAGACGCGCCTCTTCCTCGGCCGGATCTTCGCGACGGACCTGAACGTGGGACAGCAGACGTACGCTGTCGCGCTTGATCGACTCCATCAACTCCTGGAACAGGTTGAAGGACTCGCGCTTGTACTCCTGCTTGGGATTCTTCTGCGCATAGCCACGCAGGTGGATACCGTGGCGCAGGTGGTCCATGGTCGACAGGTGGTCCTTCCACAGATCGTCCAGCACGCGCAGCAGGATCTGCTTCTCGAAGGTCCGTAGCGCCTCCGGGCTGGCCATCTCTTCCTTCTCGCGGTAGGCCTCGAGCAGAGTCGCCAGGATGCGCTCGCGCAGGGTTTCCTCGTAGAGCTTGTCGTCCTCATCAAGCCACTGCTGGATCGGCAGGGCCAGGGCAAACTCGCTGTTGATGGCGCGCTCCAGACCGGCAACATCCCACTGCTCGGGCAGCGACTGCGGCGGAATGTGCTCGTTGATGGTGGCGGTAAGGACTTCCCGACGGAACTCGGCGATGGTCTCACCCACATGCTCGGCAGACAGCAACTCGTTGCGCATGTGGTAGATCACCTTGCGCTGCTCGTTGGCCACGTCATCGTATTCAAGCAGTTGCTTGCGCATGTCGAAGTTGCGGCCTTCGACCTTGCGTTGCGCCTTCTCGATGGCATTGGTGACCATGCGATGCTCGATCGCCTCGCCAGGCTGCATGCCGAGCGCCTTCATGAAGTTCTTCACCCGGTCGGAGGCGAAGATGCGCATCAGGCTGTCTTCCAGCGACAGATAGAAGCGGCTCGAACCCGGATCGCCCTGGCGGCCGGCACGACCACGCAACTGGTTGTCGATGCGGCGCGACTCGTGACGCTCGGAGGCAATCACGTGCAGACCACCCGACTCGATGACCTGCTGATGACGCTTCTGCCAGTCGGCCTTGATCTGCGCGATCTGCTCTTCGGTGGGGTTCTCCAGCGCGGCGACTTCCACTTCCCAGTTGCCGCCAAGCAGGATGTCGGTGCCGCGGCCGGCCATGTTGGTGGCGATGGTCACCGCGCCAGGACGTCCGGCCTGGGCGATGATCTCTGCTTCGCGATCGTGGAACTTGGCGTTGAGCACCTTGTGCTCGATGCCCTCCTTCTCCAGCAGTTTGGCAACGTACTCGGAAGTCTCGATCGAGGCGGTACCGACCAGCACCGGACGGCCACTGGCCTTGCATTCCTTGATGTCGGTGATGACGGCAGCGTACTTCTCTTCCTGGGTCAGGTAGACCAGGTCGTTGAAGTCCTTGCGCAGTACCTGCTTGTTGGTCGGAATCACCATCACGTCCAGACCGTAGATCTGGCGGAACTCGAACGCCTCGGTGTCGGCGGTGCCGGTCATCCCGGACAGCTTGCTGTAGAGGCGGAAGTAATTCTGGAAGGTGGTCGAGGCGAGCGTCTGGCTCTCGGCCTGGATGGTCACTCCTTCCTTGGCCTCGATGGCCTGGTGCAGCCCCTCGGAGAGTCGCCGACCCTGCATGGTGCGACCGGTGTGCTCGTCGATCAGGATGACCTGATTGTTCTGCACGATGTATTCGACGTTGCGATTGAACAGCTTGTGCGCACGCAGCCCGGAGTAAACGTGGGTCAGCAGGCCCAGGTTGTGCGCCGAGTACAGGCTCTCGCCTTCTGCGAGCAGACCGGCTTCGGTGAGCAGCTCCTCGACGTACTGGTGCCCGGCCTCGTTGAGCTCGACCTGGCGAGTCTTCTCGTCGACCTTGTAGTGGCCTTCCTGGGTGACGACGCCTTCCTCTTCCTCGATATGCTGCTTGAGCTTGGGAATCAGGCGATTGATCTCGGTGTAGAGCTTGGAGCTGTCCTCGGCCTGGCCGGAGATGATCAGCGGGGTACGCGCCTCGTCGATGAGGATCGAGTCGACCTCGTCGATCACGGCAAAGTTCAGCTCGCGCTGGAACTTGTCTTCCAGGCTGAAGGCCATGTTGTCGCGCAGGTAGTCGAAGCCGAACTCGTTGTTGGTGCCGTAGGTGATGTCGGCGGCGTAGGCGGCGCGCTTCTCTTCCGGCGGCTGGAACGGTGTGACCACGCCGACGCTCAGGCCGAGAAACTCATACAGCGGACGCATCCAGTTGGCGTCACGGCGGGCCAGGTAGTCGTTGACCGTGACCACGTGCACGCCTTTGCCGGCCAGCGCGTTGAGATATACCGCCAGCGTCGCGACCAGGGTCTTGCCCTCACCGGTGCGCATCTCGGCGATCTTGCCTTCATGCAGGGTCATGCCGCCGACCAGCTGCACGTCGAAGTGACGCATGCCCATCACCCGCTTGCCCGCCTCGCGGCAGACAGCGAAGGCTTCCGGCAACAGCTGGTCGAGAGTGGCGCCCTTGTCCAGACGCTCCCGGAACTGGATCGTCTTGGCTCGCAGCTGCTCGTCGTCCAAGGCCAGCAGCTGCTCTTCGAATGCATTGACGGTCTGGACCGTCTTGAGCATGCGTTTGACTTCACGCTCGTTCTTGCTTCCGAAGAGTTTTCTCAGTAAAGGCGCAAACATATCGACAGGGTTTCCACGCGTTGGATTGAAGAGCGGACAGGCGCTCCTGCAGCCTCCTTGGCTGCGTGCGAAGCGGGCATTCTACTCGGAATCGGAAATGAGGAAAGCCGCGTTAACGGACCTCGCCCGCACGGGCGATGAAGCTGGTGGGATTCATCTGGCGACCGTCCTTGGTGACTTCGAAATGCACGTGATAGCCGGTCGAACGACCGGTCCGCCCTACAGTCGCAATGGTCTGACCGCGCTGCACCAGATCGCCGACCTTCACCAGGTTGTCCTGGTTGTGTGCGTACAGCGTGACGTAACCGTCGGCGTGGCTGATCTCGACGGTATTGCCGTAGCCGGCCTTGCGCCCGGACCAGGTGACCACGCCAGCAGCCACCGCCACCACATCGCTGCCGGCCTTGGCGGCGAAGTCGACGCCCTTGTGCACCGACTGCCGCCCGGTAAGCGGATCGACCCGGCGACCGAAGGGCGAGGACAGATAGCCACGCAGCACCGGACGCCCGGAGAGCTCGGTGGCTGCATCCAGGCGGCGCTCGGCCAGCACCTGCTCGAGCACGTCGAGCTGCGCCTCGCGGCTGTCCAGTCGCCAGGTCAGCTCGTCCAGCACCTGCATGAAGGGCGGCGGACTGTAGGCATCACCTTCGAGCAGATGCTCCGGCCCTCCGAGCCCCACGTTCAACGAAAAATCGAACTCGCTGGCATCCAGTTCGGCCAGTTCGGTTAGGCGCTCGCCCAGAGCATCGAGGCGGGTAAGCCGTGCCTGCAGTGCTGCGATGTGGGCAGAAAAGGCCTGCAGCTGGCGCTGCGCGTCATTGCGAACCTGGCCCAACTCCTCGCGCTGGGCATCGAGCTCAAGCGCCAGCACCGGATCGAGGTGTACCTGCGAATAGCGGTCGAATGCCGTCGCCAGCCCCGCCCCGGCGGCCACCGCCAGAGCAAGCAGGAACAGGCCAAGCGCCATGAACCAGCGCAGATTCAGATGTACGGAGCGCAGCGCACCGCCGCGTCGTCCTACATAGATAATGTGCATACCGCCCCCTGAGCGAAACGGCAGTGCAGCACCCTTCTGCTACCATTGCCGCTTTGCGATTGCAGGCTCCCTGCCCCAATGTCCTTTCGTCCCCTGCCAGCCCGCGCCCCCGCAGTTCTGCTGCGTGAAGCCAAGCCATTGAAAGCGCTTTTCTCAGAAGCTGCGCGCCTCACCCGGCTGCAGGCGCTGCTCGAGACTCAGCTCGAAGCCGCGGCGCGCGAGCACTGCAAGGTCGCCTCCTGGCAGCAAGGCTGCCTGGTGCTGATCATCACCGACGGGCACTGGGCAACACGTTTGCGCTATCAGCAAAAACGCCTGCAGCGACAGCTGCTGTCCTTCGAAGAGTTCGCGAACTTAACGAAAATCCTATTCAAGGTGCAACCGCCCAGTGTCCAAAGGCGTGGTACGGGTCGCACTCTGACTCTTTCCAGCGAAGCGGCCGAAGGCATTCGCGCCAGTGCCGAGCACATCAGCGACCCCGGACTGCGCGGCGCTCTGGAGCGTCTCGCAGCGCACGCCGACAAGCCGCGCGCTCCTGCCGACTGAATCATTCGCACGCGACCAAATGGCGCAGCACAGGCTAGCCAGAATCGTCGCTCCTCGGAGCCCTTCGCACCCACCACATCGAACCGTCTGACTTCGATCCGACGCGGCTAGCAACCTCCGCATCGGCGATGCGGCGGACAGCAATAATAAAAAAGGCCACCTGAGGGTGGCCCGAAATATACAAGGAGAGAGATGTTGCTCAGCTTGCAGCAGCCGGACGCATGTAGGAAATGGGCGCCGTACGGGCGTCGTCGAAGGTGACCATTTCCCAGGCATCGGTCTGCTCGATCAGGGCGCGCAGCAGTCTGTTGTTCAACGCATGTCCGGACTTGAAGCCGCGGAACTCGCCAATCAGGCTATTGCCCAGCAGGTAGAGATCGCCAATGGCATCAAGAATCTTGTGCTTGACGAACTCGTCCTCGTAACGGAGGCCGTCTTCGTTGAGCACCTGGTCCTCATCGACCACGATGGCATTTTCCACACTGCCGCCCAGCGCCAGGTTGTGCGAGCGCAGGAACTCGATGTCGCGCATGAAGCCGAAGGTTCGCGCACGGCTGACTTCCTTGACGAAGGAAGTGCTCGAGAAATCCACACTGGCGCTCTGGGTGCGATTGCGGAACACCGGATGATCGAAATCGATCTCGAAGGTCACCTTGAATCCGTCGAAAGGCACGAAGGTAGCGCGCTTGTCGCCCTCCTCCACAGTGACTTCGCGAGTGATGCGGATGAACTTCTTCGGTGCTTCCTGCTCCTGCAGCCCGGCAGACTGAATAAGGAATACAAAGGGACCGGCACTGCCGTCCATGATCGGCACTTCGGATGCGGAGAGCTCGACGTAGGCGTTATCGATGCCCAGGCCAGCCATGGCCGAAAGCAGGTGCTCTACCGTGTCCACCTTGGCGTCGCCATTGACCAGGGTCGTCGACATGGTGGTCTCACCGACATTCTCGGCACGCGCGCGGATATCCACGACGGGATCGAGATCGGTTCGACGGAACACGATACCGGTGTCCACCGGGGCCGGCTTCAGGGTGAGGTAGACCTTCTCCCCGGAATGCAGACCGACGCCGGTGGCGCGGATGGTGTTCTTCAAGGTGCGTTGTTTGATCATGGTTCGACCGCTAGAACTAGTTGCGAATTGTTTTCAACAATGGGCGGCGATAATAGCAGAACCGCTCTTTGCTGAACACCAATCGAAACCATATCCCTGATTGACTCCCTCAATCGGCCTGGCGACGCAGGAAGGCCGGAATGTCCAGGTAATCGAGATCTTCCTGGGGGTTCATTTTTGCCGCGGCGGCCGCATTTCCGTGCGCCTGATTGCGCATCACGGTCGGACGATCCAGATCGCGGTAGTTGACGGCAGGCTGCTCCTGGCGCGACGGGGTAGCCGCAGGCGTAGCGACGGCGACCGGCTGCACGGTGTTGTCAACGACCTTGACCGGCTTCTCGATGCGTGCACCCAGACCGGTGGCGACCACGGTGACGTGCAGCTCGTCGCGCATGTCCGGATCGATCACGGTACCGACCTTCACGGTCGCGTGCTCGGAAGCGAACTGTTCGATGATGTTGCCGACGTCGGAGTACTCGCCCAGCGACAGGTCGGGACCGGCGGTGATGTTGACCAGGATGCCGCGGGCGCCCTGCAGGTTGACGTCTTCCAGCAGCGGATTGCGGATCGCCGCTTCGGTCGCCTCGCGCGCACGGTTCGGACCGCTGGCACAGCCGGTACCCATCATCGCCATGCCCATCTCGCTCATGACGGTCTTAACGTCGGCGAAGTCGACGTTGATCATGCCCGGACGCTTGATGATGTCGGAGATGCCGCGGACCGCACCGGCCAGCACGTCATCTGCCTTGGCGAAGGCGGACAAGAGGCTTGCGTCCTTGCCGAGGATGGTCAGCAGCTTCTCGTTGGGAATGGTGATCAGCGAGTCGACGCTTTCCGACAGCGCGCGGATGCCCTCATCAGCGATCAGCATGCGCTTGCGGCCTTCGAACGGGAACGGACGAGTGACCACCGCGACGGTCAGGATGCCCATCTCGCGGGCAACCTCGGCAATGATCGGCGCCGCACCGGTGCCGGTGCCGCCACCCATGCCGGTGGTTATGAACACCATGTCGGTGCCTTGCAGCACTTCAGCGATACGCTCGCGATCTTCCAGTGCGGCCTGACGACCGACCTCCGGATTGGCGCCAGCGCCGAGACCCTTGGTCACGCCGGTACCCAGCTGCAGAACGGTGCGCGCGGCGATGTTCTTCAGTGCCTGGGCATCGGTGTTGGCGCAGATGAACTCGACGCCCTCGATGTTGTTCTTCGCCATGTGATTGACGGCGTTGCCACCGCCTCCGCCGACGCCGATCACCTTGATGACTGCGCTTTGCGGGATGTTGTCTACGAGTTCAAACATGGTCCCCTCTCCTTTATTTCTCATTATCTAGTTGTAACGCCTACTGCAATAACGCCGTGAAACATCAGAAATTGCCCTGGATCCAGCGTTTCAGCCGCTCCAGTACCGGTATCTGGTTTTCTTCCTGGTGACTGCCTGCAAAGGATACGGACACGCCTTCGGTCTGCTTCTGCAGCCCGTACATGAGCAGTCCGACACCAGTCGAATAGATGGGGTTGCGCACCACATCCGCCAGTCCCTTGACCGTATGCGGTACGCCCAGGCGCACCGGCATGTGGAAGATTTCCTCCGCAAGTTCCACCGCGCCTTCCATCTTGGAGGTGCCGCCGGTGAGAACGATGCCTGCGGGGATCAGATCCTCGTAGCCGCTGCGACGCAGCTCGGCCTGGATCAGCGTGAACAGCTCGTCGTAACGCGGCTCGACGACTTCCGCCAGCGCCTGGCGGGAAAGCTCGCGCGGCGGACGATCACCGACGCTGGGGACCTTGATGGTTTCACCCGCACCGGCCAGCTTGGCCAGCGCACAGGCGTAACGAATCTTGATCTCCTCGGCATATTGTGTGGGCGTGCGCAGGGCCATCGCAATGTCGTTGGTCACCTGATCACCGGCGATCGGGATAACCGCGGTGTGACGGATGGCGCCTTCGGTGAAGATCGCGATGTCGGTGGTGCCGCCACCGATGTCGACCATGCACACACCCAGCTCCTTCTCGTCATCGGTGAGCACCGCATAGGCCGAGGCCAGTTGCTCGAGGATGATGTCGTCGACTTCCAGGCCGCAGCGGCGCACGCACTTCTCGATGTTCTGCGCCGCGTTCACCGCGCAGGTCACCACGTGGACCTTGGCCTCCAGACGCACCCCGGACATGCCCAGCGGCTCGCGCACACCTTCCTGATTGTCGATCACGTAGTCCTGCGGCAGGGTGTGCAGCACACGCTGGTCGGCCGGAATCGCCACGGCCTGGGCGGCGTCCAGCACGCGTTCGAGGTCGGCCAGGCTGACTTCACGATCGCGAATGGCGACGATGCCATGAGAGTTCAGGCTGCGGATATGGTTGCCGGCCAGGCCGACGAAGGCCGAATGGATGTGACAGCCGGCCATCATCTGGGCTTCTTCCACGGCACGCTGGATCGACTGCACCGTGGACTCGATGTTCACCACCACGCCCTTCTTCAGGCCGCGCGAGGGATGGGTGCCGATACCGACGATTTCCAGACGGCCGTCCGCGGACAGCTCCCCCACCAGGGCCACGACCTTGGAGGTGCCGATGTCCAGACCGACGATCATCTTGCTGCTCTGCACGTTTGCCATGAGCCTTGCCTACTCCTCAATTCTGGCGCACGGCGTCATTCGCCGTGGCTGCCGCTGCGACCGGATCACGCCAGGCCACGGCAAGGCCGTTGGCATAGCGCAGATCGATGCGCGCAATATTTGCAATCTGGTCCTTGAGCGACTTCTCGTAGACCGTGGTGAAGCGCCGGATCTTTTCCATCTGGTGATCGCGGCCGAGCAGCAGCTCCACGCTGTTCCCTTCAGCGTCCGGCGCAGTGCGGACGAACCAGCTGCCACGCTCGCGCAGCTCCAGGCTGGCGATGGAAAAGCCCAGCGGACGCAGCATCTGGCTGAGCATTTGGTACTGCTGCATGACCTGCTGGCGCGAACGCGCAGGTCCGTAAAGCTTGGGCAGGTGCTGGTAATGCATCAGCTCGGTCGGAGCAAACGCCAGGCCCTGATTGTTCAGCAGCGCCTCGTCGCCCCAGCGGGCGATGGGCAGTTGTTCGTCGAGGCGAATCAACACCTGATCCGGCCACACCCGGCGGACTTCCGCGCGGGCGATCCAGGGCATGCTTTCCAGCTCGCGACGCATGCCGTCGAGATCGACATTGAAGAAGCTCGCCGCGACGAAGGGCTCGATCCGGCGCTGCACCGACTCGCGGCTGACATAGCTCAGATCGCCCCGCACGCCGATCTGCGAAATCGGCCGATCGACATGCGGCAACAGACGCTGACCCAGCTCGTAGCTGGCGAATCCCAGGCCGAGCAGCATCAGCGGCCAGAGCATGCGCTTGACCCCGGCCAGACTCGGCCGTGGCAGACGGACGCTGATCGGCTCGCGCGCAACCATGCGGCTGGCGCCGCGCGGCGTCGGCTTGCGCGAGGTCGCGCGGCCGAGGCCCGGTTGCGGATGCCGAACGGCGATGCTCATCTCAGCCCCTCGCCTCGACGCTGTCGGCGAGAATCGCCAGAACCAGTTGCTGGAAATCCAGCCCCGCTGCGCGTGCTGCCATCGGCACCAGACTGTGGTCGGTCATGCCGGGCACGGTATTCACTTCCAGCAGCCAGAACGCACCCTGCTGGTCCTGCATCACGTCCACTCGCGCCCAACCCTGGGTACCCACCGCCTCGCAGGCCCGCGCAGTAAGACTCTTGAGTTCCTCTTCCTTGCGCGCATCCAGGCCGCAGGGAATCCGGTACTGGGTATCGGAGGCGAGATATTTGGCGTCGTAGTCGTAGAAGCTGTGCGGGGTGCCCAGCCCGATCGGCGGCAGCACTTCGCCGCGCAGCACCGCGATGGTGTACTCCGGCCCCTGCACCCACTGCTCGACCAGTACCTGGGCGTCGTAACGGCTGGCGTCCTGCCAGGCGGCGACCAGTGCGTCGAGGTCGTTCACCTTGGCCATACCGATGCTGGAACCTTCATGGGCCGGTTTGACGATCAAAGGGAAGCCCAGTTCCGCAGCGGCAGCCCGGCAGTCGTCCTGACTGGCCAGCGCGGCATGCCGCGGCGTCGGCAGACCGAGGCTCTGCCAGACCTGCTTGGTGCGCAGCTTGTCCATCGCCAGGGCCGAAGCCAGGATGCCGCTGCCGGTGTAGGGAATGCCGGCGCACTCGAGTAGGCCCTGCATGGAGCCGTCCTCGCCGCCGCGGCCATGCAGGACGATGAAGGCGCGATCGATACGCTCGGCGTTCAGGCGCTGCAGAAAATCGTCGCCGACGTCGATGCCGAATGCGTCCACGCCGGCCGCCAGCAACGCGTCAAGCACCGCCGCGCCGGATTTCAGCGAAACCTCGCGCTCGGCACTGCGGCCGCCGAAGAGCACGGCAACGCGACCGAATGCGCGGGGATCGACAGTGGATGCCAGACTCATTTCGACTCCCCCTGGGCGGCGAACAGCGGATGCTTGACCAGTTGCGGGGCCAGCCCGCCGATATCGCCGGCCCCCTGGCAGAGCAGGATGTCGCCGGCACGCAGCAGCGGCTTGACCAGCGGTGCCAGCTCGACACCGCGCTCGATGTAGATCGGGTCCAGCTGACCGCGCTGACGAATGCTGTGGCACAGGTTGCGGCTGTCCGCCCCCGGAATCGGCTCCTCGCCGGCCGGGTAGACTTCCATCAGCAGCAGCACGCTGGATTCGCCGAGCACCTGGACGAAATCCTCGTAGAGGTCGCGGGTGCGGCTGTAGCGGTGCGGCTGATAGACCATCACCAGACGCCGCTCCGGCCAGCCGCCGCGCACCGCCTTGATCACCGCGGCGACTTCGCGCGGATGGTGGCCGTAGTCGTCGACCAGCATCACGCTGCCGCCTTCGACCGGCAGCTCGCCGTACACCTGGAAGCGCCGGCCGACGCCCTGGAACCCGGACAGGCCGCGGACGATGGCCTCATCCTCGATGCCTTCGTCACAGGCAATGGCAATGGTCGCCAGGGCATTGAGCACGTTGTGCAGGCCGGGCATGTTGACCGACACCCGCAGCGGCTCGCGGCCGGCGCGCAGGACGGTGAAGTGGGTCTGCATGCCCTGCTGGAGCACATCGATGGCGCGCACGTCGGCGTCTTCGCTGAGCCCGTAGGTGACTGTCGGGCGACCGATCTGCGGCAGCAGCTCGCGCACCACCGGGTCGTCGATGCAGACCACCGCCAGGCCGTAGAACGGCAGGTTGTGGAGGAATTCGACGAAGGTCTTCTTCAGTACGTTGAAGTCGCCGCCATAGGTGCTCATATGGTCGGCGTCGATGTTGGTGACCACCGAGACCATCGGCTGCAGATGCAGGAAACTGGCGTCGCTCTCGTCGGCCTCGGCGATCAGATAGCGGCTGCTGCCGAGCTGGGCATTGGTGCCGGCCGCATTCAGCCGGCCACCGATGACGAAGGTCGGGTCGAGTCCGCCGGCGGCGAATACCGACGCCAGCAGGCTGGTGGTGGTGGTCTTGCCATGGGTGCCGGCCACCGCGATGCCGTGGCGGTAGCGCATCAGCTCGGCGAGCATCTCGGCACGCGGCACCACCGGGATACGCCGTTCCAGCGCACTGGCGACTTCCGGATTGGAGGTGTTCACCGCGCTGGAAACCACCAGCACGTCGGCCTGTTCGATGTTCTCGGCCTGGTGCCCGATGAACACGGTTGCCCCGAAGCTTTCCAGCCGCTCGGTCACCGCCGAGGCCTTGAGATCGGAGCCGGTCACTTCGTAACCCAGGTTCAACAGCACTTCGGCGATACCGGACATGCCGGCGCCGCCGATGCCGACGAAATGGATGCGGCGGATGCTGCGCATGCGCCGGACTTCGGCCTGAACCGCGCCACGGGACTTAACCAAGGGCCACCTCCTGGCAGACATCGACCACGCTGCGGGTGGCGTCGGGCTTGGCCAGACGGCGCGCAGTGGCCGCCATCGTCTTCAACTGATCGGGGTGCATCAGAACCTCTTGCAGACGCGCAGCCAGTGCGGCGGCGTCGGTGGTCGCTTGGGGCAGCAGGAAGGCGGCGCCCTCGCTGCTCAGATAGTGCGCATTGCGCGTCTGGTGATCGTCGATCGCATGCGGCAGCGGAATCAGCAGCGCAGGCAATCCGGCCGCGGCCAGCTCGCTGACGGTCAGCGCACCGGCGCGGCAGAGCACCAGATCGGCCCAGCCGTAGGCACGGGCCATGTCCTTGACGAAGGGCGACACGGTCGCCTCCAGACCCAGCTCCAGGTAACGCTGTTCGGTCACCTCGGCATGCTGCTTGCCAGCCTGGTGGAACACCTGCGGGCGCAGCGCCTCTGGCAGCAGCGCCAAGGCCTGGGGCAGCAGCTTGTTGAGTGGCTCGGCGCCGAGGCTGCCGCCAAGCACCAGCAGGCGCGCCGGACGATTGATCAGCGCATCGCGCGGGGTTTCCAGGAACAGCTCGCCACGCACCGGATTGCCGGTGGTGCGGCGCTTGGCCGAGGCGCGGAAAGTATCCGGAAAGGCTTCGCAGATGCGCGCGGCGAAGGGCGCAAGACTGCGGTTGGCGGTACCGGCCACCGCATTCTGCTCGTGGATCACCAGCGGCACTCGGCACAGACGCGCGGCCAGCCCGCCGGGACCTGTGACGTAGCCGCCCATGCCGAGCACGCAGACCGGCTGCAGCCGGCGCACGATGCGGCGCGCCTGGAACAGCGCGCGCAGCAGCTGGAACGGCGCCTTGAGCAGACCAAGGACGCCCTTGCCACGCAGCCCGCTGACCTGGATCAGGTTCAGCGGCAGGGCCGCCTGGGGCACCAGCTCGTTCTCGATGCCACGCGGCGTACCCAGCCACTCGACGTCGTAGCCACGCGCCTTGAACTCCTCGGCGCAGGCCAGCGCAGGGAACACGTGACCGCCAGTGCCGCCGGCCATGATCAACACCTTACCGCGCATGCTGCACCTCCGCGGCGGTGCCTTCCTCGGGGAAGTCCGCCTCCTCGAAAGTGGCTTCCTCGCTGCCCAGTTCGGCGCGCCGCTCCCACTCGATGCGCAGCAGCAAGGCCAGGCTGACGCAGCAGATCACCAGCGAGCTGCCACCGTAGCTGAGGAACGGCAGGGTCAGCCCCTTGGTGGGCAGCAGGCCGACGTTCACGCCGATGTTGATCAGGAACTGGCCGATCCACAGGAATGCCAGGCCGAAAGCCACGTAGGCGGAGAAGAACTGCCGCGCCTTCTCGGCCCACAGGCCGATGTAGAGCGCGCGAAGGCCGACGAACAGGAACAGCCCCAGGGTCGCCAGTGCGCCGACCATGCCCAGCTCTTCGGCCAGCACGGCAAAGACGAAGTCGGTGTGCGCTTCGGGCAGATAGAACTGTTTCTGGATGCTGTTGCCCAGGCCGACGCCCAGCCATTCGCCACGGCCGAAGGCGATCAGCGCCTGGGTCAGCTGGTAGCCGGAACCGAACTGGTCGGCCCAGGGATCGGTAAAGGTGATCAGTCGCTGCAGGCGGTACTCCTGGGTCTGCACCAGCACCACCACCGCCGCGATGGCAGCAGCGGCGAGCATGCTGAAGCGCAGCAGGCCTACGCCGCCGAGGAACAGCATCGCCGCCGCGGCACCGAGCATCACCACGGTGGCGCCGAAGTCGGGCTCGGCCAACAGCAGGCCGGCCATCGGGATCAGCACGAAAATCGGCTTGAGGAAGCCCATCCAGCTTTCCCGCACCTCTTCCTGACGACGCACCAGGTAGCCGGCGAGGTAGATCACCACGAAGACCTTGGCGATCTCCGAAGGCTGCACGTTGAACATGCCGAAACCGATCCAGCGGCTGGAGCCGTTGACCTCGCGGCCGATGCCGGGAATCAGCACCAGCACCAGGATGGCGAAGGCGACCAGCAGCAACAGGCCGCCCAGTCGCTGCCAGGTAGCCATGGGCACCAGCAGGGTCACCAGCGCGGCGCTGATACCGATCACCAGGTAAACCAGGTGCCGCAGCATGTGAAAGAGCGGGCTGCCGGACTGCGCAGCGGCCACTTCGGAGGAAGCCGAGGTGATCATCACCAGGCCCAGGCCGAGCAGCGCCAGGCAACCGGCCAACAGCGGGAAATCGAGGTCGATGCCACGCTGGCTCACCAGCGGCGAGGGACTGAGCTTGAGGAAGGTCAGCATCAGCTCAGACCCTCCGCAGCCCGGGCGAAGAGACGACCGCGCTCTTCGAAGTTCCTGAACATGTCGAGGCTGGCGCAGGCCGGCGACAGCAGCACCGCATCACCCGGCTGCGACAGCTCGGCAGCGCAGGCCACGGCCTCCTCGATGCTGGCGACCCGTACCTGCGGCACGCCATCGGCCAGCACCGCGGCTATCGCATCGGCGTCGCGACCGAGCAGCACGACCGCGCGACAGAAGCGCAGGATGGGCGCACGCAGGGGAGCGAAATCCGCGCCCTTGCCGTCCCCACCGGCGATCAGCACCAGCTTGCCGGCGATGTCCGCGCCCAGCCCGTCGATAGCCGCCAGCGCCGCGCCGACATTGGTTGCCTTGGAGTCGTCGTAGTAGCCGACACCCCTGAGCTCGCGCACCCACTGACAACGATGGGCCAGGCCGGTGAAGCGACGCAGAACCGCAAGCATCGCCTCCAGCGGCAGATCCAGCGCCTGCCCAAGGGCCAGCGCGGCCAAGGCGTTGGACTGGTTGTGGGCACCACGGATCTTCAGCTCGCGCACGTTCAGCAGCTTGTCGAAGGCCAGCCCCAGATACTTCTCGCCGTCTTCCTCGATCAGGCCGAAGCGGCGGAAGTCCGGCCGGCCCAGACCGAAGGTCCAGCACGGCACCTGATCGGCGATCATCGGCCGCGACAGCGGGTCGTCACGGTTGACCACCACCTGACGCGCGCCGCGGAAGATCCGGTGCTTGGCCAGGTGGTAGGCCGGCATGCCGCTGTAGCGATCCATGTGGTCTTCGCTGAGGTTCAGACAGACCGCCACTTCCGCGCCCAGGCGCTCGGTGGTTTCCAGCTGGAAGCTGGACAGCTCCAGTACGTATAGCTCGACATCATCGGCGAGCAGCTCGAGCGCCGGCGTGCCCAGGTTGCCGCCGACGGCGACATTGCGCCCGGCTTCGGCAGCCATTTCGCCGAGCAGGGTGGTCACCGTGCTCTTGGCGTTGGAGCCGGTGATCGCAACGATGGGGGCACGGGCATGGCGGACGAACAGATCGATGTCGCCGGACAGCTTGACGCCGCGGGCGGCCGCTTCCTGCAAGGCCGGCGTCGCCACGGCCAGACCGGGGCTCACGTAGAGCTCACTGGCGCGGCAGAGAAAGTCGACATCCAGATCGCCACAGCGCACCTCCACCTCGGGGTGGTCGCGACGCAGGCTTTCCAGCTCCGGCGGGTTCGCACGGGTATCGACCACGGCGAAGCGCACGCCCTGGCGCGCAAGAAAGCGCACCACGGACATGCCGCTCTTGCCGAGGCCGACAACGATGCGGAACTGGTCGGAAGCGATCAGGGACACGTCTGCTTACCTCAGCTTCAGGGTGGCGAGGCCGATCAGCACCAGAATCACCGTGATGATCCAGAAGCGCACGATCACCCGGGGCTCGGGCCAGCCTTTGAGTTCGAAGTGGTGATGGATCGGCGCCATGCGGAACACGCGCTTGCCGGTCAGCTTGAAGCTGGCGACCTGGATGATCACCGAGAGGGTCTCCATGACGAAGACGCCGCCCATGATGAACAGCACGACTTCCTGGCGCACGATCACCGCAATGGTGCCCAGCGCGGCCCCCAGCGCCAGCGCGCCGACGTCGCCCATGAAGACCTGCGCCGGGTAGGTGTTGAACCACAGGAAACCCAGCCCGGCGCCGACGATGGCGGCGCAGAACACGATCAGCTCACCCGAGCCGGGTACGAATGGAATCAGCAGGTAGCTGGCGAAGTTGGCGTTGCCGGACAGGTAGCAGAAGATCCCCAGCGCACCGCCGACCAGCACGGTGGGCATGATCGCCAGACCGTCGAGGCCATCGGTGAGGTTGACCGCATTGCTCGAGCCGACGATGACGAAGTAGGTCAGCACGATGAAACCCAGGCCCAGCGGGATGCTGACATCCTTGAGCAGCGGCAGGATCAGGGTGGTCTCGACCGGGTTTTCCGCAGTCATATAAAGGAAGACCGCCGCGCCTATGCCGAACACCGACTGCCAGAAATACTTCCAGCGGCTCGGCAGGCCACGCGAGTTCTTTTCGATCACCTTGCGATAGTCATCGACCCAGCCGATGGCGCCGAACGCCAGGGTCACCGCCAGCACTACCCAGACGTACCGATTGGAGAGGTCGGCCCAGAGCAGCGTGCTGATGGCGATGGCGGTGAGGATCAGCGCGCCGCCCATGGTCGGCGTGCCCTTCTTCGACAGGTGCGACTGCGGGCCGTCGTTGCGCACGGCCTGGCCGATCTGACGGATCTGCAGGGTGCGGATCATCCACGGCCCCAGCCACAGCGACAGCGACAGCGCGGTGAGCACGCCGAGAATGCCGCGCAGGGTCAGGTACTGGAAGACCGCGAAGCCCTTGTGGAACTGTTGCAGATACTCGGCGAGCAGCAGCAGCATGTCAGTGAACCTCCCCAATTGCGCAGAATGCCGCGGCGACCTTGTCCATCGCCGCGCTGCGCGAGCCTTTGATTAGTATCGTTATGTCACCCGTCTCGGCGCACAGCGCCTCGAGCAGGCTGGCTTGATCGGAAAAATGCCGGGCGCCGGCGCCGAAGGCCCGCACCGCGTGCTGCATCAGCGGGCCGACGGCATAGAGCGCGTCGACCTTGTCGCGGGCGTAGGCGCCTACTTCGCGGTGGCCTTCTTCGGCCCATTCGCCCAGCTCGCCCATGTCGCCCAGTACCAGCAGACGACGACCGGAAAAGCCGGCGAGGATGTCCACCGCGGCCTTCATCGACACCGGATTGGCGTTATAGCTGTCATCGATCACGCGCACGCCGTTGGGCGCCAGCTGGGCCACGCAGCGCCCCTTGATCGGCTGCAGCTGCTGCAGGCCGGCGACGATGGCTGCGCAATCGACACCCAGTGCGTGCGCAGCGGCCGCAGCGGCCAGCGCGTTGGCAACGTTGTGCTCGCCGAGCAGGTTGAGCTGGATGTGCGCGTCGCCCGCCACGCCCTGCAGGTCGAAACCGTCACAGCCGCGGGCGTCACGCTGGATATTGCTCGCACGCACATCGGCTTCAGCGCTGCGTAGCGCGAAGCTCAGCACCCGGCGGCCGGCAGCACGCGCGCGCCAGGTGTCGAATGCAGCGTCGTCACGATTCAATATCGCTATACCGTGCTCCGGAAGTCCAATAAGAATCTCGCCCTTGGCCTCGACGATCTTCTCCGGACCACCGAATTCGCCGACATGGGCATTGCCGGCATTGGTGATGATCGCCACCTGCGGCCGGGTCAGGCCGACGGTGTAGGCGATCTCGCCGACATGGTTGGCACCCAGTTCGATCACCGCGCCCACGTGCTGCGGTGCGAGTTCGAGCAGGGTCAGCGGCGCGCCGAGATCGTTGTTCAGATTGCCACGGGTCGCCAGCACCGGACCTTCGAGGCCCTTCGCGAGAATCGCCGCGAGCATTTCCTTGACCGTGGTCTTGCCGCTGGAACCGGTGACCGCGGCCAGCGGTTTGGCGAAGGCAGCGCGATTCAGCGCGCCTAGCTGGCCGAGCGCCAGGCGGGTATCGGCCACCAGCAGCTGCGGCAGCGGCGCGTCAGGCACCTCGCGCTGTACCAGTGCGGCCACCGCACCCTTGGCCGCGACCTCGGCAAGATAGCCGTGACCGTCGAAGCGCGGGCCGACCAGGGCGATGAACAGCTGACCAGCAGCGATTGCCCGGCTGTCGGTGGAGACGGCGGCAAAGCCTGCATCAGCCCCGATCAGACGCCCGCCCAGGCGCGGCGCCAGTGCGGACAGGGACATGGCTTCAAGCATGCGCCACCTCCCACGCCTTGAGCGCCGACTCGGCCTCGTGCAGATCGGAGAATGGCAGTCGCTCGCCGCAGATTTCCTGGTAGTCCTCGTGACCCTTGCCGGCCAGCAGGATGACGTCATCGGCCGACGCCTGCGCCACCAGTGCAGCGATGGCCTCACCGCGGCCAGCCATGCACAGCGCCTGCTGCGGCGCCTTGAGGCCAGCCAGGATCGCCTCGCGAATGCTCGCGGGGTTTTCCCCGCGCGGGTTGTCATCGGTGATCAGCAACTGGTCAGCCAGGCGCTCGGCGACCTCGCCCATCAGCGGTCGCTTGCCGGCGTCACGCTCTCCGCCGCAGCCGAACAGGCACAGCAGACGACCCTGTACGTGCGGACGCAGTGCCGCCAGGGCTTGCTCCAGCGCATCCGGGGTATGTGCGTAATCGACCACCACCAGCGGCAGCCCGCCGCCGCCGAGACGCTGCATGCGGCCAGCCGGCGCACGCAGCTCCGGAACCACCTTGAGGATTTCGTCCAGCGGATAATCCATGCCGAGCAGCGCACCGACCACCGCCAGCAGGTTGCTCAGATTGAAGCGGCCGAGCAGGCTGCTGCGCAGGCTGGCTTCGCCGCCCGGGGTGACCAGGCGCGCACGCACGCCCTGATCGTCAAACTGCACTTCGCGGCAATGCAGCCAGGCAGAGCGGTCGTCCAGGCTGTAGCCGATCAGTCGCGCCTCGCTCGGCAGCGCCGCCAGCTCGCGACCAAAGGCATCGTCGAGGTTGATCACCCGGCAGCGCAGGCCGGGATGGCTGAACAGGCGCGCCTTGGCCGAGCCATAGGCCTGCATGTTGCCGTGGTAGTCGAGGTGGTCACGCGACAGGTTGGTGAACACCGCCACGTCGAAATCCAGTGCGGCGACGCGCCCCTGATCCAGGCCGTGCGACGACACCTCCATTGCCACCGCCTGCGCGCCCTCCTTCTTCAGCAGAGCCAGCGTGGCCTGCACGCCGACCGGGTCCGGCGTGGTGTGCATGCCCATCGCCAGATTGCCGTGGAAGCCGGTTCCGAGCGTGCCGATCAGACCGCATGGCTTGCCGAGACGATCCAGCGCCTGGGCCAGCAGCTGGGTCACGCTGGTCTTGCCGTTGGTGCCGGTGACGCCAACCAGGTGCACACCACGACTGGGCTCGCCGTAGAAGCGCCCGGCGATCGCCGACAGCTGCGCGGCCAGACCCTTCAGCGGCACCAGTTCGGTACCCTGCACCACGGGAACGGCTGCGCCGTCCGCCTCGTAGGCAACGGCGGCGGCGCCACGGGCGATGGCGTCGGCGATATGCGCGCGACCGTCCTGGGCCCGACCCGGTACGGCAAGAAACAGATCACCGGGACGAACCTTGCGGCTGTCCAGGGTGAGTTCGCGCACCAGCACCGAGCTGGCAGCCTGCGGCAGCAGTTGGTTGAGCGGCATGGGCATCAGCCACGTCCTCCCTGTATGGCGGGGGTGGCGACGGTCTGTACCGGCGGCAGGTCATCCGGCGCGACGTTCATCAGCCGCAATGCGCCCGCCATCACCTTGCCGAACACCGGTGCAGCGACCAGGCCACCGTAGTACTGGCCCTTGCTGGGCTCGTCGATGACCACCACCGCAGCGATCCGCGGATTGGAAATGGGCGCGACGCCGGCGAACACCGAGCGATAGCGATCGGTGGCGTAGCCGCCACCCTCCTGAACCTTGTGCACGGTGCCGGTCTTGCCGCCGACCTGATAACCGGGCACCCGTGCCCGTGAACCCGTGCCACCCTGCTCGTCGACCACCGCGCGGAGCATCTGCAGCACCTGCGCGGAGACCTGCGGATCGAGCACCTGGACCGACTGCGGCACCTGATCCAGACGCATCAGCGACAGCGGCACGCTGGCGCCGTCGTTGCCCAGCACGGCGTAGGCATGAGTGAGTTGCACGGCGGTCACCGACAGCCCGTAGCCGTAAGACATGACCGCCGTTTCAATCGGCTTCCAGACGCGGAAGTTGGGCAGGTTGCCGATCCGCTCCCCGGGGAAGCCCAGGCCGGTATCCTGGCCCAGACCGACCTGCTGCAGCATCGAATAGAGATTCTCGCCGCCCAGGTCCAGGGCGATACGCACCACACCGATGTTGCTGGACTTCTTGATCACCCCGGTCACGTCGAGCACGCCGTAGTTGTGCACGTCGCGCACGGTCTTGCGACCTACCTGCATGTAGCCGGGCCGGGTGTCCATCACGGTATCGGGCCGATACTTGCCGGAGTTCAGGCCCATGGCCACGACGAACGGCTTGACCGGCGAGCCGGGCTCGAACACGTCGATCATCGCCCGGTTACGCATCGCCGCCGGCTGCAGGTTGCGCCGATTGTTGGGGTTGTAGGTGGGCTGGTTGACCATGGCGAGAATCTCGCCGGTGTGCACGTCGACCATCACCAGGCTGCCGGCCTTGGCACCGAATTCGACCAGCGCGTTGCGCAGCTCGCGATGCGCCAGGTACTGCATGCGCAGATCGATCGACAGCGCCAGGGTCTTGCCGGCCTTGGCGTTCTGGCTGACCTGGACATCCTTGATCAGCTGGCCACGGCGATCCTTGAGTACCTGGCGCTTGCCCGGAACGCCGGCCAGCCACTCGTCGAACGCCAGTTCGATGCCCTCGCGGCCGCGATCATCGACATCGGTGAAGCCAACCAAATGGGCAGCCACTTCGCCGGCAGGATAAAAGCGGCGGAACTCCTCGATGGCGTAGACACCGGGCACCTTCAGATCAAGGACGACCTGGCCCTGCTCCGGCGTCAGGCCACGGACCAGATACATGAACTCGCGACCGGCGTTCTGCTCCAGCCGCGCAGCAAAACCCTTCGGCTCTTGACCCAGCGCAGCCGCCAGTTCGCTCCAGCGATCACGTGCAGCCTGCAGCTCCTTGCCGTTGCCCCACAAAGTGGTGACCGGCGTACTGACCGCCAGCGGCTCACCGTTGCGATCGGTGATCAGGCCACGATGGGCCGGAATCGGAATATGCCGAACGCTGCGCGCGTCGCCCTGCTCCTTGAGGAAGTCGTGGTCGAATACGTGCAGATCGACGATGCGCCACGCCAGCGCGCCGGCCATGCCGACGAGCAGAACCAGTACCAGGCGAAAGCGCCAGGGGAAAAGCGCCCCTTCAAGCCGCATCATGGCGCCACCAGGCGGACTTCAGCCGCGTCGGGAATGCGCATTTTCAGCCGCTCGCTGGCGATCAGCTCGATGCGATTGTGCGCCGTCCAAGTGCTCTGCTCGAGAATCAGCCGGCCCCACTCCGCCTGTGCGCGGTCGCGCTCATGCAGCTCGGAATACAAGCCATTGAGCAGTTGCCGGCTCCAGTGCGCGCTGTAGGACACGGCAAGGGCCGAGGCCAGCACGGCGACGAACAGCATCAGCAGCATCAGGCTGCCGGCGGGCATACGCGAGGCACCGGGGCGGCTCATCGCAGCTTCTCCGCGATACGCATGACCGCGCTGCGCGAGCGCGGATTGGCCTTGAGCTCCATCTCGGAGGCGTACTGCGGCTTGCCGATCAGCTTCAGGCGCGGCTCGAAAGCCTTGGGAATGATCGGCAGATCGCGCGGCAGCTTGTCCATCTCGCCCTTGGCGTGACGGCGCATGAACTGCTTGACGATGCGATCTTCCAGCGAGTGGAAGCTGATCACGACCAGGCGCCCACCGACTTCCAGCGCCTCAAGGGCGGCATCCAGGCCGCGCTCGAGATCGCCCAGCTCGTTGTTGATATGAATTCTCAGCCCCTGGAAGGCGCGGGTGGCCGGATTCTTGCCCTTCTCCCAGGCCGGGTTGGCCTCGGTCAGCACGGCCGCCAGGTCGGCGGTGCGTTCGAAAGGCTTGACGGCGCGACGCTGTACCACGGCATTGGCCATGCGCTTGGCAAAGCGTTCTTCGCCATATTCCTTGAATACCCGGGCGATTTCCTCGGCGCTGGCGCTGGCGATCCACTGCGCCGCACTGACGCCACGGGAGGGGTCCATGCGCATGTCCAGCGGACCGTCGTTGAGGAAGCTGAAACCACGCTCGGCGTCATCAAGTTGCGGCGAGGACACGCCCAAATCGAGCAGGATGCCCGCCACCTGGCCAACTAGGCCGCGGACCGCCAGCTCGTCATGAAGTTCCGCAAAGCTGCGCTGCACAACGACAAAGCGGCCGTCTTCGGCCGCCAGCTCGTTCCCCGTGGCAATCGCCAGGGGATCTTTGTCGAACCCCAGCAGCCTGCCTCCTGAGCCGAGTCGCGAGAGGATCAGCCGGCTATGCCCACCCCTGCCGAAGGTGCCGTCCAGGTAGCAGCCATCGGCGCGCACAGCCAGCCCCTCGACGGCTTCGTCGAGCAGGACGGTGACATGACGGAACGGGCTGGACTGGCTCAAAGGATGAGGTCTTGCAGTTGGTCCGGCAGCGCGCCGGGTTGTTTGATGGCCGCCAGATCCGCATCCGCAAGCGCGTTCCAGGCGTCTTCGTCCCACAGTTGAAACTTGTTCAGCTGGCCGACCAGCATCGCCCGTTTGTCGAGCCCGGCGTATTCACGCAGACGCGGCGGCACCAGAAAACGGCCGCTGCCATCGAGCTCCAGATCCACCGCGTTGCCGATCAGCAGGCGCTGCAGGCGACGGTTCTCTTCACGCAACGACGGCAGCTCGCGCAGTTTCGCTTCGATCAGCTCCCACTCGGGCAGCGGGTAGACGCACAGGCAGGGATCAACTGCGTCGATGGTGATGATGAGCTGGCCAGCCGAACGCGAAACGAGCTCATCCCGATACCGACTAGGCATCGCGAGCCGCCCCTTGGCGTCCAGTGATATGGCGTTAGCTCCGCGAAACAAGGCTTTGTTTCCCCACCGAATTAGTTATTTGATCCCATTACTACCCACTTCATGCCACTTTCTACCACTCGCGCACACTATAGGAACGCGCCCACCCCACCGTCAAGCAACGAAAACAGGGAAAAATCCTTACAGGACGGCGATTTAGCGCGCTAAGGGAGGAACTGGCGGAGAGATTGAGAGAAGAGAAAAGCGGGAAAGCAAACGCAACCCGAAGCTTGAAAACCAAACTTAAAGTGGTTTGTTAAGAGTAAGAATTTTTGGGTATTTGAAACGGGCGGGAAAAAGCAAAAAGAAAGGAGGTGGAGAGTCGATCTGTAAGCCGGGTTTTGTCGAGGACAGTCATTCCTCTACGACGGCCATCACTGGACGCCTCTAGCAACCTACCCGGTTCCAGCGCGGGCCACGCCAATGGAACCCTATTTGGTCTTGCTCCGAGTGGGGTTTACCTAGCCACGGACTGTTGCCAGCCGTGCGGTGCGCTCTTACCGCACCTTTTCACCCTTACCGGCGCTTGCGCGCTTAGGCGGTTATTTTCTGTGGCACTTTCCGTAGGCTCGCGCCTCCCAGGGGTTACCTGGCACTCCGCCCTATGGAGCCCGGACTTTCCTCCCCCTTCTTGCGAAGGCAGCGACTGCCCGATCGACTCTCCGCCGGCAAGGGTATCGGTCGAAGCCACAAGCTGCAAGCTGCAAGCCAAACAGCATTCAGCAGGGGCACCACTGCATCAGGCCTCCGGCGCCCAGTCCCGCGCGACGGCTAGCTCTTCTTCTCCAGCGCGACCTGGTAGAGCAGGTTCTTGCGCACACCGGTGATTTCCGCGGCCAGGGCCGCAGCGCGCTTCAATGGCAGCTCCGCGAGCAGCAGATCAAGCACACGCAACGCCTCGGCACTCAGCGCATCTTCCCCGACCGGCTCCGGCCAGCCGCCGACCAAGAGTACGCACTCGCCGCGCTGCTGATTCGGATCGGCAGCGATCCAGTCACGCAACTCGGCCAGCGGCAGATCGCGGATGGTTTCGAAAGTCTTGGTCAGCTCCCGCGCCAGTACTGCAGGGCGCTCCGCCCCGAACACCTCGGCCATGTCAGCCACACACTCGAGCACTCGATGCGGCGCCTCATAGAAGATCAGCGTCCGCGGCTCCTCGCGCAACGCGCTCAGCCGCGCCCGGCGTGCCGCCGCCTTGGCCGGCAGAAATCCCTCGAAGATGAAACGGTCGGAAGGCAGTCCCGCCGCGGAGAGTCCGGCGACCAGCGCACAGGAGCCTGGTACGGGCACCACCCTGACCCCGGCCGAACGGGCGCGGCGCACGAGATGAAAACCCGGGTCCGAGATCAGCGGCGTGCCGGCATCGGAAATCAGCGCGACATCGTCGCCGGCGAGCAGCCGCGCGACGAAACGATCCCCCTGATCCCGTTCGTTATGCTCATGGCAGGCCTGCAGCGGCGTATCGATGCCCAGGTGCTGCATCAGCCGCGCGGAGTGACGGGTGTCCTCTGCCGCAATCAACGCGACCTCCCCCAGCACGCGACGAGCGCGCTGACTGATGTCTTCCAGATTGCCGATCGGCGTGGCCACCACATAGAGAGTGCCGAAAGCCTTGGGCGTCACTGCATTTTCCGTCACGAACGCGCTCCCGGATGCTCGAAAACGCGCATTGTAGCCACATTCCGGCCGGGAGGTTCGCGCCGACCGGGAGGCTTGGGTACAATCCGCGGCTCACTGATGAGCATGGGATGCAACGAGATGAATGCCTGCCTGCGAACGCTTTTCGCACTCTGCCTCGCCGGCCTGATGGTCGCCTGTACCCATACCGCCACATCGACGCTCGGCGAGCTGCCTCGTACGCCAAAGGCCAGTATCGAACAACAGCTGCAGCAGGCCGACCAGGCCGAGCCCGAGGAAGCCAATCTACTGCGCCTGTCCGCGGCGGACCAGGCTCTGAAACAGAACGACCCGGTGCGTGCGCGACGTATCCTGCAACTGATCCAGGTCGACTCGCTGAAACCGGCGCAGCAGATCTTCGCCAGCACCCTGCAGGCAGAACTGGCGCTGCAGCGCGACAACCCGAAAGCTGCATTGCGTGCGCTCGAACATCCCAGCCTGGAGTTCCTCGGCGAGTTACCCACCTCACAGCAGGTGCGCACTCACCTCGCCAGAGCCAATGCCCTGCAAGGCGATGAGCAGCTATTGGCGGCCACCCGCGAACGCCTCTACGTGGCACCGCTGTTGAGCGAACAGGCGCAGCCTGGTAACAACGAAGCCATCTGGGCAATGGTCACGCGCCTGCCGGGCGAGCAATTGCACGCCACCGGCGATGCCGATCTCGATGGCTGGCTGGAGCTGGCGCAGATCATCAGGAGCGGCGGAATCCAGCAGCAGCAGGCGAGCCTTGCGGCCTGGCGCCAGAATAATCCACAGCATCCCGCGGCCCTGCGCCTGCCTGAAGCCCTCACCCGCCTCAATGAACTGGCCAGCCAGCCGTTCGAGCGCATTGCCCTGCTGCTACCGCAGCAAGGCCAACTGAGTTCGGTTGCCCGCGCGCTGCGCGACGGTTTCCTTGCTGCCCACTACGAAGCGCAGGCAGCCGGACTGGATCAGCCGAGTATTTCCTTCTACGACAGCTCGCAACTGCGCTCGATGGACGACTTCTACCGTCAGGCGGAAGCGGACGGCATCCAGCTGGTGGTCGGCCCGCTGGAGAAGCCGCTGGTCAAGCAGCTCAGCGACCGCGAGCAACTGCCCATCGTCACCCTGGCGCTGAACTACAGTGACCCCGGCCAGGAAGCGCCAGGCCAACTGTTCCAGTTCGGCCTGGCCGCCGAGGATGAAGCCCGCGAAGCCGCACGCCGCGCCTGGGATGACGGCATGCGCAGCGCCGTCGCGCTGGTGCCGCGCGGCGAATGGGGCGACCGCGTCCTGGATGCGTTCCGCCAGAGCTGGCAAGCCCAGGGCGGCACCCTGATCGCCGCCGAACATGTCGACCAGCCAGTCAAGCTGGCACAGCAGATCGGCGACCTGTTCCAGTTGCGCCAGAGCGAGGCGCGCGCCAGCCGTCTGCGCTCCACCCTCGGCACTGCCGTGGCAAGCCAGCCGACTCGGCGCCAGGACGTGGACTTCATCTTCCTCGCCGCCACCCCGCAGCAGGCGCAGCAGATCAAGCCGACCCTGGCATTCCAGTACGCCGGCGACGTCCCGGTCTATGCGACCTCGCATCTGTATGCCGGCAATGCCAACCAGGCGCAGATGCTCGACCTCGACGGCATCCGCTTCTGCGAGACGCCCTGGCTGCTTGGCGAACAGTCCGCCCTGCGCCAGCAAGCGGGACAGGCCTGGCCGCAGGCCAACGGCAGTCTGGGCCGCCTGTATGCGATGGGCGCCGATGCCTACAGTCTGGCTACTCGCCTGCAGCAGCTGCAAGCCGTGCCCAGCACCCGCATTGACGGACTCAGCGGCGAGCTGGCTCTGACCCCTGCGCAGCGCATCGAACGGCGGCTGCCTTGGGCTGAATTCCGCAATGGCCAGGTCGTGCGCCTGCCGGAAACCTTTTGATTTGAGCGAGCGCCCGAGCACCCGGAGCGCCGGCCAGGATGCCGAAGGCAAGGCATTGGGCGAGCTGCAACGCAGCGGCTTGAAGCTTCTTGCAAGGAACTGGAGCTGCCGGCGCGGGGAGCTCGATCTGGTCATGCTCGACGGCGATACAGTAGTATTCGTCGAAGTTCGTTTCAGGCGCCATGCGGCCTGGGGCGGCGCTTTGGAAAGCGTTGACGCACGCAAACGCAGCCGACTCGCCGCCGCTGCCGAGCAGTTTCTCCAGGAACATTCACGCTGGAGCCGCCATCCCTGCCGCTTCGATGTGGTGGCGATGAGCCCGGGAGAAACGACCGCAGCATTCAACTGGATCAAGAACGCTTTCGACACCTGACCCGCCCAACGGCCCCCATTGAAGGTCACACCCCCTGATGGACATGCAATCCAGAATTCGCCAGCTGTTCCAGGCAAGCATCGAAACCAAGCAGCAGGCTGAAGCGGTGCTACCGGAGCACATCGAGCAGGCCAGCCTGGTGATGGTCAATGCACTGCTCAACGAGGGCAAGATCCTCACCTGCGGCAACGGCGGCTCAGCCGGTGATGCACAGCACTTCTCCTCCGAGCTGCTCAACCGCTTCGAACGAGAGCGCCCCAGCCTGCCGGCGATCGCCCTGACCACGGACAGCTCGACCATCACCTCGATCGCCAACGACTACAGCTACAACGAGGTCTTCTCCAAGCAGATTCGCGCCCTGGGCCAGCCTGGCGACGTGCTGCTGGCGATCTCGACCAGCGGCAACTCGGCCAACGTGATTCAGGCCATCCAGGCGGCCCACGACCGCGAGATGATCGTGGTCGCCCTGACCGGGCGCGACGGCGGCGGCATGGCCTCGCTGCTCCTGCCGGAAGACGTCGAGATCCGTGTTCCATCCAAGGTCACCGCACGCATCCAGGAGGTCCACCTGCTGGCTATCCACTGCCTGTGCGATCTGATCGATAGCCAACTGTTCGGGAGCGAAGAATGAAACGCCATCCACTCCTCATCGCCGCGCTGCTGATGGCCGTGCTCGCCGGCTGCGGCAGCCGCAGCATCGGCAACAAGATCGATGACCAGTTCCTCGAGCCAGCCGTGGCCGAGAAGGTACGGCTGGCCCACCCCGACCTAAACTCGACCACCTCGCACATTGTGGTCACCGCCTACAACGGCGTGATCCTGCTGGCCGGACAGACCCCTCGCGAAGACCTCAAGGAACGTGCAGGCAAGGCCGCAAGCTCGGTGCAAGGCGTCAAGCGGGTACACAACGAGCTGCAGATCGCCCTGCCGAACTCGGCTCTGGCACGCAGCAACGACACCCTGATGACGACCAAGATCAAGACCCAGATGCTCGCCGACACCACGGTACCGGGCACCCGCATCAAGGTAGTGACGGAGAATGGCGTGGTTTACCTGATGGGGCTGATCACCCGCCAGGAAGGCATCCGCGCAACCAATCTGACCCAGGGAGTCAATGGCGTGCAGAAGATCGTCAAATTGTTCCAGTACACTGATTGAACGCCCGTCGAGGCGAAAAAAAGGGAGCCCTCCGGGCTCCCTTTTGGTTTGCGCTACTTGACCACCTTGAGACTCGGACGACCGCTCGGCTTGGGCGCATCGCTGCCCTCTCCCGACGGCTCAGGCGCCGGCGTGCCGTCCGGATCACCCTCGGGCAGCTCGATCTCGAACACCATGCCCTGACCATTCTCCCTGGCATAAATCGCCATCACCGCCTGACAGGGAACATGCAGGCTGTGGGCAACACCACCGAAGCGCCCCTCGAAGTCGACCGAGTCGTTGTCCATATGCATGTTGCGCACGGCGCTGGGTGATACGTTGAGAACGATCTGGCCATCGCTGGCAAAACCTTCCGGCACGCGCACTTCCGGATAATCGACACTGACCAGCAGATGCGGCGTGCAGTCATTGTCGAGAATCCACTCGTAGAGCGCACGGATCAGATAGGGACGACTGGATTTCATGCGCTGGCCCTCGCATTGCGCATATCGCGCTCGACGGTGGAAAGACTGGCCTGGAAAGCCGGACGGGAAAACTCCCGCTCCATGTAATCCAGCAACGGCTTCGCAGGCTTCGGCAGCTCGATCCCCAGCAGCGGCAATCGCCAGAGAATCGGCAGCAGGCAGCAGTCGACCAGGCTCATCTCGTCACTGAGAAAAAACGCTTTCTCGGCGAACAGCGGCGATATCCCGGTCAGACTTTCCCGCAGCTCCTTGCGCGCCTGAACACGGGCACTTTCAGCGGTACCGCGCGCCAGAATCAGGTCGACCAGGCGGCACCAGTCGCGCTGGATGCGGTGCATCAGCAGGCGGCTGTTGGCTCGCGCTACAGGATAAACCGGCAGCAGCGGCGGATGCGGGTAGCGTTCCTCCAGGTACTCCATGATCACCGAAGCCTCATAGAGGACCAGATCACGCTCGACCAGGGTGGGCACGCTGCAATAGGGATTGATCTCGGCCAGCCGCGCAGGACAGCGCGCCGGATCGATGTCCTGAATCTCGGCCTGCACGCTTTTCAGCGCCATTACCAGCCGCACACGATGGCAGTAATGATCTGCGGGGTCGGAGTAACAGGCCAACCGGTTGGTCACGCCCATGGTGCCCTCCTCGCTAATATTTTCGACAGCAGAATGAAACGCGCGCCCCTGAGGGCGCGCGCGGGTACAGCTAAGCCAGCACTATCAGTGAACGTCTTTCCAGTATTCGCGCTTGAGCAGATAGGCGAAGACGAAGAAGAACGCCAGGAACAGCAGTACGTAGGTGCCGATGCGCTGCATCTCCAGCTTGCTCGGGTTCGCCGAATAGGCGAGGAAGGTCACCAGGTTCTTGACCGTGCGATCGAACTCTTCAGGGCTCTGAGTACCGGTATCCGGCACTATCACCAACTGATCGCAGGCCTCGTGGGTGATCGGCGAGCCGGTCAGCGGATCGAACGCCTTCTTGCCGTCCTTCACCACCTGAACCTGCTTGCAACCGAGCACCTGGCGACCCTGCAGATCCGCCAGCACGTTGGGCATGCCGACGTTCGCGAAGACCTTGTTGTTGGCGCCCAGCGGACGGCTGTCGTCCTCATAGAACGTCTTCAGGTAGTTGTACAGCCAGTCGTTGCCACGCACGCGGGCCACCAGCGTCAGATCCGGCGGCGCAGCGCCGAACCAGACCTTGGCGTCGGCCGGGCGCATGCCAATCTGCATGTGCTCGCCGATCTTGGCGCCGGTGAACACCAGGTTGTCCAGCATCAGCTCGTGGGGAATGCCGATGTCGTCGGCGACCCGTTCGTAGCGCTGGAACTTGGCGCTATGGCAGCCCATGCAGTAGTTGGCGAAAGTACGCGCGCCATCCTGCAGTGCAGCCTCGTCACGCAGATCGATCTCGACCTTTTCCAGCGGGTAGTCAGTTGCGGCGGCAAAGGCCAGGCTCGGCACAAGCGCGAGAATCAGTGCAGCGAAATGCTTTTTCATCAGCCAGTCACCCTTTCCGGAACCGGTTTGGTCTTCTCCATCCTGGTGTAGAACGGCATCAGGAGGAAGTAGGCGAAGTACAGAACAGTGCAGATCCGCGCAAGCAGCGTGCGACCTTCGGTCGGCTGAAGAACGCCCAGGACACCGAGAATCACGAAGGAAATGCAGAACACCAGCAGCCATACCTTGCTCAGCCAGCCCTTGTAGCGCATCGACTTGACCGGACTACGATCCAGCCAGGGCAATACGAAGAGCACGGCAATAGCGGCACCCATGGCAATGACGCCAAGCAGCTTGTCCGGTACCGCACGCAGGATTGCGTAGAAGGGGGTGAAGTACCACACCGGAGCGATGTGCGCCGGCGTCTTCAGCGCATTGGCCTCTTCGAAGTTGGGCTTCTCGAGGAAGTAGCCACCCATTTCCGGGAAGAAGAACACCACTGTGCAGAACACGAACAGGAAGACCACGACACCGACGATGTCCTTCACGGTGTAGTACGGATGGAAGGGGATGCCGTCCAGCGGTACGCCGTTCTCGTCCTTGAGCTTCTTGATCTCGACGCCGTCCGGGTTGTTCGAACCGACTTCGTGCAAAGCCAGGATATGCATCACCACCAGCCCCAGAATGACGATCGGCAGGGCGACGACATGCAAGGCGAAGAAGCGGTTCAGGGTAATACCGGAGATCAGATAGTCACCACGGATCCACTCGGTCAGACCATCGCCGATCACCGGAATGGCACCGAACAGCGAGATGATCACCTGGGCCCCCCAGTACGACATCTGTCCCCAGGGCAGCAGATAACCCATGAAGGCTTCCGCCATCAGGGCGAGGTAGATCAGCATGCCGAAGATCCACACCAGCTCCCGCGGCTTCTGGTACGAGCCGTAGAGCAGACCGCGGAACATGTGCAGGTAGACCACCACGAAGAACGCCGAAGCGCCGGTGGAGTGCAGGTAGCGGATGATCGCGCCGTACTCGACGTCGCGCATGATGTACTCGACCGAAGCAAACGCACCGTCGGCAGAGGGCTCATAGCTCATGGTCAGCCAGACACCGGTGAGGATCTGGTTGACCAGCACCAGCAGCGCCAGGGAGCCGAAGAAGTAGAAGAAATTGAAGTTCTTCGGCGCGTAGTACTTGCTCAGATGGTCTTCCCACATCTTGGTCGCGGGAAAGCGCGCATCGATCCATGCCATCAATTTGCTCATCAGGCGTTCTCCTGGTCCACACCGACGATTACCACGTCATCGGATTCATAGAAATGCGGTGGAACCGGCAGGTTCAAGGGCGCGGGCTGGGCCTTGAGGACACGCCCGGCAAGATCGTACTTGGAGCCGTGGCAGGCACAGAAATAGCCGCCCATCCACTCGGGACCGAGATCGGCTGGAGCCACTTCGGGGCGGAAGGTTGGCGAGCAGCCCAGGTGGGTGCAGAGGCCTTCGACGATAAGAAGCTCTGGCTTGATCGCCCGGGTCTTCTTGTCGACGTAGGCGGGCTGTACCGAACTCTGGGATTCCGGGTCAGCGACGACGCCATCGAGCTTCTCGAGCGCGGCGAGAGTCTCCTCGGTACGCCGCAGAATGAACACTGGCTTGCCCCGCCACTCGGCGACCATCTGTTCGCCCGGCTGGATCTTGCTTATGTTCACCTTTACAGGTGCACCCGCAGCCTTGGCCCTCGCACTGGGGAACCATGCCCCCACGAACGGGACCGCAGCACCCACCGCCCCTGCAGCGCCCACCACAGAGGTGGCCGCCACGAGGAAGCGACGCCGGCCTGCATTCACGCCGTCATTGCTCATTCAGTCGTCTCCCATCAGCTTTACGGCCTGTGAACCAGGCCTGTACTAAATAAAATTCGGGCCGCACAAAATTTGCCAGATGTTAAAGAAAACCCCCTTTACTGACAAGGGAATAGACATCTGCAGCATGCCTGCAAGCCTTGCAACACGCGGGGTATGGCACTGCGGCATGATGTCGCGCAGTTAATTGCGCGCATAAAAAACGCCCAGCTCCAAAAGGAGACTGGGCGTTTTCGAGTCTGATCGAAATCAGCGCTTGGAGTACTGCGGACGCTTACGTGCTTTACGCAGACCGACCTTCTTACGCTCAACTTCGCGAGCATCGCGAGTCACGTAACCGGCCTTGCGCAGAGCAGGACGCAGGGTCTCGTCATAATCCATCAGGGCACGGGTAATGCCATGACGGATTGCACCAGCCTGGCCGCTGACACCACCACCGAGAACGGTGACGTAGATGTCGAACTTCTCGACGGTCTCGGTCAGCTCAAGCGGCTGACGCACGACCATGCGAGCGGTCTCACGACCGAAGAACTGCTCGAGGCTGCGGTTGTTGATGGAGATATTGCCAGTACCCGGACGCAGGAAAACGCGTGCGGTTGCGGTCTTGCGACGGCCAGTGCCGTAATTTTGAGTCGCCGACATAGTGAACTATTCCGTCAAATCTTCAGTTCTTGGGGCTGCTGGGCAGTGTGCGGGTGAGCTGCACCCTTGTACACCTTCAGCTTGCGGTACATGTCGCGACCCAGCGGATTCTTCGGCAGCATGCCCTTGACCGCAGTCTCGATGACACGCTCGGGGGCTTTGGCGATCAGCTTCTCGAAGTTGATCTCCTTGATGCCACCGGGGAAACCGGAGTGGGAGTAGTACATTTTATCGGTGGTCTTGGCACCGGTAACACGAATCTGCTCGGCATTGATCACGACGATGTAGTCGCCGGTATCGACGTGCGGAGTGTATTCGGGCTTGTGCTTGCCACGCAGACGAGTAGCAATCTCGGTAGCCAGACGACCCAGAGTCTGACCAGCAGCGTCGACAACGTACCAGT
The DNA here is from genome assembly GCF_003052585.1 of Pseudomonas mangrovi. Taxonomy (GTDB): domain Bacteria; phylum Pseudomonadota; class Gammaproteobacteria; order Pseudomonadales; family Pseudomonadaceae; genus Aquipseudomonas; species Aquipseudomonas mangrovi. The sequence continues at coordinate 211,513 of NZ_QASN01000002.1, forward strand.
CGCGCTTGACGGTTTCCGGTTTAGCAGTAAACGTTTTCATTCTATATAGCCTCAGGGGCCGCCCTGAAAATAAGACGGCGGATCTTACTAGAATAGTGCTCGCCTTTACAAGAAGGCAGCCGGAAACAGACGCTATCGGGGGCTCGGGTCATCGCATCCGCTACGGCGGGTTTCGGCAGGCTAGGCATCCCCTGCCTTTTCCCGGACGAGCTAGGCATCCCCGCCAGGAAAGTTGCGGCATTATGCAGATCGAGCGAGAAATAGCAACCGAAAGTCCGCAAACAGCCTGCAGACCGGGTTATTGGCTAAGCTGCATGGCCCACCCATACCAGTACAGGCGATACCGATGCAATTGCGACGACTCGGCACCAGCGACATCCACGTCAGCCAGATCTGCCTTGGCAGCATGACCTGGGGCCAGCAGAACACCGAGGCGGAAGCCTTCGCCCAGCTCGACCTGGCCAAGGCAAAGGGCGTCAACTTCCTCGATACCGCAGAGATGTACCCCGTCCCGCCCCGCGCGCAAACCTATGGCAGCACCGAGAGCATCATCGGCCGCTACTTCAGGGCGCGCGGCAACCGCGCCGAGTGGATACTGGCCAGCAAGATCGCCGGCCCAGGCAACGGCATCGACTACATCCGCGACGGCCAGCTCAAGCACAATCGTGCGCACCTGAACGCAGCAGTCGACGCCAGCCTCAAGCGCCTGCAGACCGACTATCTGGACCTCTACCAGCTGCACTGGCCGGAGCGACGCACCAACTACTTCGGTCAACTGGGCTACCGCCATCAGGAGCAGGAATTCACCCCACTGGAAGAGGTACTGGAGTCTCTGGATGAGCTGGTACGCGCCGGCAAGATCCGCCAGGTCGGCCTGTCCAATGAAACACCCTGGGGCACCATGCGTTTCCTCCATCTGGCTGAAAGCCGCAGCTGGCCACGCATGGTATCGATCCAGAATCCCTACAATCTGCTCAACCGCACCTTCGAGGTCGGCCTGGCCGAAATTGCCGCGCGCGAGCAGTGTGGCCTGCTTGCCTACTCGCCCCTGGCCTTCGGCATGCTCAGCGGCAAATATGAAGACGGCGCTCGTCCCGCCGGCGCGCGCATCACCGAGTTCAGCCGCTTCACCCGCTACACCAACCCCCAAGCCCAGGCGGCCTGCTCCGCCTATGTCGGCTTGGCACGCGAGCGCGGACTCGACCCGGCACAGATGGCGCTGGCGTTCGTCAACGCCCAGCCCTTCGTCACCAGCAACATCATCGGCGCCACCAACCTGGAACAGTTGCAGTGCAACCTGGACAGCCTCGCACTGCAGGCGGACAGCGAGCTGCTCAAGGCAATCGACGAGATCCACCGCCAGCAACCCAATCCAGCGCCATGAGCACGAAGATAGTGCTGGACAGCCTTGTAGAACAATAAGACGATCCGGCCATCATCTGGCCGCTCTACCCTGGAAAGCCCATGCAGTCTGCCTCACCCAAACGCATCAGCATCCTCGCCGTTGAAGGCGTGTTCGCCTCGACCCTGATGCAGGCCAAGGACTTCTTCCACATGGCCAGCCTGCGCCACGGCAAACAGCTGGGGTTGGGGCTGAACCCAGCCCTGGACGTGCGCCTGGTCAGCCCAGACGGACAGCCAGCACTGAGCTTCAGCGGCGTTCGAATTCCGGTCGATGGCGGTCTGGATGATGCCGAGCTGGTGGTGCTGCCCGCCTTCTGGGGCGACTTCGATCGCCTGCGCAGCCGCCATCCCCATATCCTCGACTGGCTGCGCGAGCGGCATGCCGGCGGCGCTACCCTGTGCGGCGAAGCCACCGGCGTGTTCTGGATGGCTGCTGCAGGTCTTCTGGATGGAAAGGAGGCAACGACCTATTGGCGCTTTCATCAGGAATTCGCCGAGCGCTTCCCGCGGGTACTGCTCAATCGCGACAAGCATCAGTCCGATGCCGACAAGCTGTACTGCGCCAGCGGCGTTACCTCAGCCAGCGACCTCTACATCCACCTGATCGAGCGCATCTGCGGCACTGCCGTAGCGCAGGGCGTCTCGCGCGACGTGTTCTACGAGATCCAGCGCAGCTACACGCCAGGCCGTCTCGGCTTCGGCGGCCAGAAGCTGCACCAGGACCTGAACATCCTGCAGATCCAGCAGTGGCTGGAGGATCACTTTGCGGAGAAATTCCGCTTCGAGGACGTTGCCCGCGAGCACGGCATGAGCATTCGCAACTTCATGCGCCGCTTCCACGCCGCTACCGGCGACAAGCCACTGCACTACCTGCAGCGTCTGCGGATAGAAACCGCCAAGGGGCTGCTCAGCGCGACCCGCAAGAGCATCAAGACCATCAGTTATGAAGTCGGTTACGACGATGCGAGCTTCTTCGCCCGGCTGTTCCGCCAGCACACCGAACTCTCACCGAACCAGTACCGCCGCCAGTTCCATCGCAAGGAAGGCGCCTGAGACACCTGCTACCAGAGCGCGATCACGCAGTCCGCAGACGCATACATCGCGCAAAGGCGAGCGCTTGCGCGAAAGACGCTAGGGCTTGTGCGGGCGCGCGAGAAACTCGTGAGACTGCATTTCCAGCAGGCGGCTCAGGGTGCGCTGGAACTCGAAGTTCAGTCGGCCGCCGGTGTAGAGATCCTTGAGCTCGACCTCGGCCGAGATGATCAGCTTGACGTTACGGTCGTAGAACTCGTCCACCAGATTGATGAAGCGGCGCGCCATGTCGTCCTTGGCCACGCTCATCTGCTCGACGTTGGCGAGGATCACCGCGTGGTAGATCTTGCCCAGCTCGATGTAGTCGTTCTGGCTGCGCGGTCCATCGCAGAGCTCGCGAAAATCGAACCAGGCGACGTCGTCACCCTCCTTGCGCGCGATGATCGCGCGGTTCTCGATCATCAGCGCCTTGTTCTCCTCGACCTGGCAATGCTCCGGCAGCAGGCTGCGGAAGCTCTTCTCCAGACTGATTTCGGCCTCGGCATCCAGCGGCCAGTGGAACAGTTCGGCCTGCTCCAGTGCACGCAGACGGTAGTCCACGCCACTGTCGACGTTGACGATCTCGGTGTGCTCCTTGAGCAACGCGATCGCCGGCAGGAAGCGCGCACGCTGCAGGCCGTCCTTGTACAGGCCATCCGGCACGATGTTCGAGGTCGCTACCAGTGAGACGCCGTTCTTGAACAACTCTTCAAGCAGGGTCGCAAGGATCATTGCATCGGTGATGTCGGAGACGAAGAACTCATCGAAGCAGATCACCCGCGCCTCCTCGGCGAAGCGCTTGCCGATGATGGTCAGGGGGTTCTTCTCGCCCTTGAGCGTCCTCATCTCTTCGTGGACCCGCTTCATGAAGCGATGGAAGTGAGTGCGCATCTTCTGCTTGAACGGCAGCGCTTCGAAGAAGGTGTCGACCAGGTAGGTCTTGCCGCGCCCCACGCCACCCCAGAAATACAAGCCCTTGACCGGCGCGCGCTCCTTGCGCGCGAAGAACTTGCCGAACAGCCCACGCGACTCGGGATCGGCGGCAATCAGGTCGTCGTACAGACGCTGCAGATGACGCACCGCAGTTTCCTGGGCGGCGTCATGAAAGAAATCGGCACGTTTGAGATCGGCCTGATAGCGCTCGAGGGGAGTCATGGTTCGTTAGCCGGGTAATGAAAAGCGGGGCGACACTTTAGCGACGCCCCTGCAGCTTGGCAATTGGCCGCCGGTCCGGCGCCCGCCAGCCGATGGAGGATCACTCGGCCAGGGCAGCAACCGCCGCACGCAGGCGCAGCATCGCGGCCTCCAGCGCTTCCGGGGTGGCGTGGGCCGGGCTGTCGGCGACGCATTCGCCATCCAGCCAGAGCGTGAACTGCGCGCCCTCGTCGGCACGCAACTCCAACGCATCAGCCCCCTGGGCGAGCAGGCGCGCGGTCACCACACCGACCGCCTTGGGATCGGCAAAGGGTCGCGACAACAGCAGCTCCTCGCCTTCTGCACTGAGAAAACGAAAGCGGAAGCTGCCGTCCTGCTCGCGAAAGCTGACGAAACGCGCCGCCTTGACTGCTTTTTTCTTGCCAGCCCCGGCAACCTGCACCTGCTCGCGAAACGAGCGCAGGCCGACCGCCTCACGCAGCTCGCCGAGGAACGGCGTGGCGATGCGCCGTGCCTTCAAGGCACCTGCCTGCAGCATGTCCTCGATCTCGCCGGGCTTCTGCATCAGCGCGTTGTAGTGCTCACGCGCCTGCGCCAGTTCGCCATCGAGCAGCTCGAACAGTCGCTGTTTGGCTTCGCCCCAGGCCAGGCCGCCAGCCAGATCGGCCCGAAAAGCAGCGGCCTGCTCGGCGCTGGCAAAGGCCTGGAAGAGCGTGAACAGATGCGCCGAGTCGGCATCCTTGGGCTCACCCGGCGCCCGTGAGTCGGTGACGATGCGATTGACCGCATCGCGCAACTGCTTGGCGCTGCCGAACAGCGGGATGGTGTTGTCGTAGCTCTTCGACATCTTGCGACCATCCAGGCCCGGCAGAGTAGCGACGCTTTCTTCGATCAGCGCCTCGGGGGCAACGAAGTACTCGCGCCCGGCACCAAACAGATGATTGAAACGCTGACCGATGTCGCGGGCCATTTCCACGTGCTGGATCTGGTCGCGACCAACCGGCACCTTGTTCGCATTGAACATCAGGATGTCCGCTGCCATCAGCACCGGATAGCTGAACAGCCCCATGGTCACACCAGCATCGGCGTCCTCGCCCTCGGCCAGATTCTTGTCCACCGAGGCCTTGTAGGCATGCGCACGATTGAGCAGGCCCTTGCCGGCGACGCAGGTGAGCAGCCAGGTCAGCTCCGGAATCTCGGGAATGTCGGACTGCCGATAGAAGGTGACCCGCTCGATATCCAGGCCGCAGGCGAGCCAGGTGGCGGCGATCTCCAGGCGCGAACGCTGGATGCGCAGCGGATCATCACACTTGATAAGCGCATGGTAGTCGGCGAGAAAGTAGAAGGAGTCCGCGTCGCTGTCACGACTGGCAACGATTGCAGGGCGAATGGCACCGGCATAGTTGCCCAGGTGGGGGGTGCCGGTGGTGGTGATGCCGGTGAGGATTCGGGTGGTCATTGTTCTGCTATCGCCTTGCTGAGCGACCATCGCGGCTAGGCCCATGCGCCGCTCAAGCGGCACGATGGGCAAGAAGGTCGAGTTCTATGGGGGTGGACGAGCCTGCCGAGACGCCAAGGACCCAGGCGTCACAGACGGGACTGGACCAGGTCCTTGAGCTCGGTAAGCCGACCATGAAAAAAGTGGCCGCATTCTGCCACTTTCAACAGCTCGTGGGGACGTTGCAGGGCCTGCGACCACTGATATACCCGCGCCGGCGTGATGACTTCGTCATCCTCCGGCTGGATCACCGTCATCCGGCAGTTCTCCGGCAGGCGCCCATCCAGCGGGAAACGTTCGACCGGCGGTGCCACCATGAACAGTGCACCCAGCTCCAGGCCTTCGCTCTCCAGCCTGCCGGCCAGACAGGCCGCCACGCAGGAGCCGAAGGAAAACCCCATGATGGTCAATGGCACGCCCGGATGCTTGTCCATCAGCCAGCGCGCCGCCGCTTCGGCATCGTCGATCTCGCCACGACCCTGATCATGGCTACCTGCGCTGTGGCCGACACCACGAAAATTGAAGCGCAGGGTCGACAGCCCGTGATCGCGTGCGACCCGCTGCAGCGTGGCAACCACCTTGTTCTGCATGCTGCCCCCGTACAACGGATGCGGATGACAGATCAGCGCCGCACCACACGCGTCGGGCTGTATCAGATGCAGCGCCTCCAGCGGGCCTGCCGGCCCGTCGATCAGAAGGGGATTTTCGCGTTGACTCAAGACCGCACTCCGTGACCCGGCCGGGGGTCGACTCGTCTAGCACACTGCCCGCAGCAGGCCTCACGGCGGTATACAGCTCGGGCTCGAGCCGCTAACGTAATGCAAAGCCGTTTATAGAGGAAGGACTCGTGGAACAGACACTCACCGCCTGGCTGATACCCGCAGTCACCCTGCTCGCTGGCGTCGCCATCGGCTTCCTGGTGGCGCGCCTGGTGCCAGGTGCAGCACCTAATCGCACTCAGCGCCAACTGGATGAAATCCAGGAGCGCTTCGACAGCTATCAGAGCGAGGTGGTCAGCCACTTCAACACCACCGCCAGCCTGGTACGCAAGCTCACCCAGAGCTATCAGGACGTTCAGGAACATCTTTCAGACGGTGCCAACCGCCTGGCCCTCGACGAAAACAGTCGGCAGCGTCTGCTTGCGGCGCTGGAAGACAGCGCTCCGAGCCAACGCGAAAAGATCACTCCACCGGCAAGTAACGAGGCACCCAAGGACTACGCACCCAAGACCACGGATACACCCGGCACCCTGGACGCGACCTTCGGCCTGCGCAAGTAATCGCAGCCAGGCGCCAAGAAAAAGGCCCCGCATGCGGGGCCTTTTCGTTTCTGCGGTTACTGATCGGCGGCTGAGCTTCGCGCGGGCGAAGCTCAGCCATTCGAATCAGATGGCGCCGCGTTCGCGCAGCAGCGCGAGCACCTGCTTGACGCATTCCTCGACCGGCAGCGCCTGGGTATCGATCACCAGATCGGCATCCAGCGGGATGTCGTAGGGGAAGGATTCGCCTGGTATGTTGTCGCCCGCCGCGGCGTACAGCCCCTGCGGATCACGCTGACGGCAGACCTGCGGCGATGCCTGCACATAGACCGTCAGCAGCCGCTCGGCACCGATGATCGCACGCGCCTGCTCGCGCCCCTCGGCGTCCGGTGCGACGAACGCCGCCAGGCTCAACAGACCTGCCTCGTTGAACTGCTTCGCCACTTGGGCAGCACGACGCCAGTTCTCCGTACGGCCGGCGCGATCCTGTGCCAGACCCTTGTTCAGATCATGACGCAGGTTCTGGCCATCGAGCACGTAGACCGCACGGCCCATGTCGAACAGCTTGCGCTCGACCGCATAGGCCAGCGTGCTCTTGCCAGCGCCAGACAGACCGCTGAACAGCACAGTGGCTGGCTGCTGGCCGAAACGTGCGGCACGCTCCTCGGTGGAGACATGCGCCAGCTTGCCGTGGTGGCCGCCGCCCTGCCCGCCGACGGGCTCGGCGATGATCATGCCGGCACCGACGGTGCCGTTGGTCAGGCGGTCGACCACGATAAAGGAGCCGGTGGTGCGGTTGTGCTCATAACCGTCCAGGGCGATGGGCGCATCCAGAGCGACCTTCACCCGACCGATCTCGTTGAGCTGCAGGCTGCTGGCCGGCCCTTCTTCCAGGGTGTTCACGTCGATGCGGTGAACGATGCTGGGAATCGAGCCGGGCACGTAGCTGGTGGCGCGCTTGATGTCGTACTTCTTGCCCGGCAGCATCGGCTCCTCGGCCATCCATACCAGCATGGCGTCGAAGCTGTCGGTGACCTGCGGGCGGTTGTCGACGTGCACCAGCATGTCGCCGCGGGAAACGTCGATCTCATCTTCCAGGGTCAGGGTGATCGCCTGCCCTGGCCCGGCCTGTTCCAGCTCACCTTCGTAGGTGACGATCGACTTGATCCTGCTGCCCTTGCCCGACGGCAATGCGACAACCTCATCGCCCTTGCGCACGATGCCGCTGGCCAGGGTGCCGGCGAAACCGCGGAAGTTCAGGTTCGGACGATTGACGTACTGCACCGGGAAGCGCATGTCATTGAAGTTACGATCACCCGCGACCTCGACGGTCTCGAGGATCTCCATCAGCGACTGGCCGTCGTACCAAGGCGAGCGTTCGGAACGGTTGACCACGTTGTCACCCTTCAGCGCGGACATCGGCACGAAGTACAGTGACGTGGGCTTGAGCGCGATACCTTCGGCGAACTTCAGATAGTCGGCCTTGATCTGCTCGAATACCGCCTGATCGAAGCCCTTGAGATCCATCTTGTTGACCGCGACGACGATGTGCTTGATGCCCAGCAAGGATGCGATGAAGCTGTGGCGCTTGGTCTGGGTCTGCACGCCGTAGCGGGCATCGATCAGGATGATCGCCAGATCGCAGGTGGAGGCGCCGGTGGCCATGTTGCGGGTGTACTGCTCATGGCCGGGGGTGTCGGCGATGATGAACTTGCGCTTGGCGGTGCTGAAGTAGCGGTAGGCGACATCGATGGTGATGCCCTGCTCACGCTCGGCCTGCAGGCCGTCGACCAGTAGCGCAAGATCAACATCTTCGCCGGTGGTGCCGACCTTCTTGGAATCCTTGGTGATGGCTTCCAAGTGATCTTCGTAGATCATCTTGGAATCATGCAGCAGGCGCCCGATCAGGGTGCTCTTGCCGTCATCGACATTGCCGCAGGTCAGGAAGCGCAGCAGTTCCTTGCGCTCGTGCTGGGCCAGGTACGCGAGGATGTCCTCGCTGATCAGATCAGACTGGTGAGACATGATGCGTAATCCTTAGAAGTAGCCCTGACGTTTCTTTTCTTCCATCGAACCGGCCTGATCGTGGTCGATCACCCGGCCCTGGCGCTCGGAAGTACGGGTCAGGAGCATTTCCTGGATGATTTCCGGCAAGGTGGTGGCGGTGGATTCCACCGCACCGGTCAGCGGGTAGCAGCCGAGGGTACGGAAACGCACCATCTTCTTGGTAATGCGGGCTTTTTCTTCGTCGGACAGGTGCTCGAGGATGCGCTCGTCGTCGATCATGATCAGCGTGCCGTTCTTCTCGATGACCTCACGCTCGGCGGCGAAGTACAGCGGCACGATCGGGATCTGTTCCAGGTAGATGTACTGCCAGATGTCCAGCTCGGTCCAGTTGGACAACGGGAACACGCGGATCGACTCGCCCTTCTTGACCTTGCCGTTGTAGACGTTCCACAGCTCGGGACGCTGGTTCTTCGGGTCCCAGCGGTGCTTGCTGTCGCGGAAGGAGTACACACGCTCCTTGGCGCGGGATTTCTCTTCATCGCGGCGCGCGCCGCCAAAGGCGGCGTCGAAGCCGTACTTGTCCAGCGCCTGCTTGAGGCCTTCGGTCTTCATCACGTCGGTGTGCTTGGCACTGCCGTAGGTGAAAGGGTTCATGTCCTGGGCCACGCCATCGGGGTTGATGTGCGTGAGCAGGTCGAGGCCGTACTCGTTGACCATCTTCTCGCGGAAGCTGTACATCTCCTGAAACTTCCAGCGCGTATCGACGTGCAGCACGGGGAAAGGAAGCTTGCCGGGGAAGAACGCCTTGCGCGCCAGGTGCAGCATCACGGCGGAATCCTTGCCGATGGAATACAGCATCACCGGATTATCGAACTCGGCGGCCACCTCACGGATGATGTGGATGCTTTCCGCCTCAAGCTGTTTGAGGTGCGTCAGTTTGTCGAGCATGGCTTCTCACGAAATGCAGGAAACGGCCGGCGGGCCGTGAACGAGGTGCGCACTCTAGCACAGCACTCGCTTCTAATCAGGGCGCTACTTAGATCAAAAAGATCTGCCGATATTCCGGATCAAATCGGGTTGGGGCAATCGATGAACAGGTGCTCGAGGGCGAAACGTCGGGCCAGATAATCGCCCAGCGCCTGCACACCGTAACGCTCCGTGGCGTGGTGGCCGGCAGCGATGAACGACACGCCGTTTTCCCGCGCGCTGTGAAAGGTCTGCTCGGACGCCTCGCCCGTGAGATAGAGGTCGACACCCGCCTCAACCGCCTGGTCGATATAGCCCTGACCGCCGCCCGTGCACCAGCCGATACGCCGGATCAGCGCATCCGAATCCACCAGCAATGGCTCGCGACCCAGCACCTCGTGCACTCTGCGGGCGAAATCGCCAGCCTTCATGGGTTCGCTCAGGCTACCGAGCAGCCCCACAACCTTGGGATCGCCGGGAACCAGCGGACCTTCCACCTGAATATCCAGCTGGCGGGCAAGCTGCACGTTGTTGCCCACCTCCGGATGCAGATCCAGCGGCAGATGGTAGGCGAGCAGGCTGATGTCGTTGGCCAGCAGTGTCTTCAGGCGCCGCTGCTTCATGCCGACCACGCACGCATCCTCGCCCTTCCAGAAGTAGCCATGGTGGACGAGCACCACATCCGCCTCGGCCTCCACTGCCGCGTCCAGCAGCGCCTGGCTGGCGGTAACCCCGGATACGATTCGTCGCACCTGCGGCCGCCCCTCCACCTGCAGGCCATTGGGACAGTAATCGGCGATCCGTGCAGCATCGAGAAAGCGATCTGCCTCGGCGACCAGCGTGGACAATGCAACAGCCATGTGACGCTCCTCGGAAACCCGTGACGGGCGACTCGTTTCTGACGAGCGCCTCCGTATAATGGCGCACCTTAAGTTGCACCTCTTCGTCCTAGCAACCCCAAGGAAACTCGGATGCACCCTGCCCTCCGCTACCTGGGCTGGCCTCTGCTGGCCGGCGTACTATTGGCCTTGCTGGTGATCCAGTCATTTCCGCAGTGGGTCGGGCTACCCGCCAATGACATCCAGGTACGCCACTCGCCACGCAACGCTCAGGCCCAGCGCGGCCCGGTCTCCTACGCCGATGCGGTCAATCGTGCGGCGCCTGCGGTCGCCAACCTCTATTCCACCCGACTGGTCAGCAAACCGGGCAACCCACTGGTCAAGGACCCCGTCTTCCGTCGCTATTTCGGCAGCGATCTACCCCAGCAGAAGCGCATGGAGTCGAGCCTCGGCTCGGCCGTGATCATCACCTCGGACGGCTACCTGCTGACCAACAACCACGTCATCGCCGGCGCCGAGCAGATCACCGTCGCCCTCAAGGACGGCCGCGAGACCCGCGCCAGCGTAGTCGGCAGCGATCCGGAAACGGATCTTGCGGTGCTCAAGGTCGACCTCACCGACCTGCCCTTCATCACCCTCGGCGACTCCGATGCCATGCGTATCGGCGACGTGACCCTGGCAATCGGCAATCCGCTTGGCGTCGGCCAGACGGTGACCATGGGCATCGTCAGTGCCACCGGGCGCAACCAGCTCGGACTCAACACCTACGAAGACTTCATCCAGACCGACGCGGCGATCAACATGGGCAACTCCGGCGGCGCGCTGGTCGACGCCCATGGCAACCTGATCGGCATCAATACCGCGATTCTTTCCGGTGGCAGCCAGGGCATCGGCTTCTCCATACCCTCGAAGCTGGCGATGGAGGTCATGCAGGCGATCATCGAGCATGGCCGGGTAATCCGCGGCTGGCTGGGCATCGAGGTCCAGGCGCTGACGCCGGAGTTGGCCGAATCCTTCGGCCTGGAAGGACGCCCCGGCATCGTCGTCGCGGCGGTCTACCGCGACGGCCCGGCCCACCGAGCAGGCCTGCAGCCGGGCGACCTGATCCTCAGCATCGATGAGCAGCCGGCCAACAACGGTCGCCTGTCGATGCATCAGGTGGCGCGCAGCAGACCCGGTGACAAGATCAGCATCGAAGTGCTGCGCAACGGCGAAATGCGCAGCCTGACCGCAGAAGTCGGCATGCGGCCGAGTAGCCCCGCCCCCTGACACGCAGATAACTGCAGCTTGCGCGCGACCTCACCAGAATGTGTGCAGCCGTCCAGGAACGTCAGCGGCGAACCCGGTATTTCATGTACACATGCATGCACGGCGAACACAGCATCCGCCCCGCGCCATCAAAGCCCGTGCAATGCCTCCAGCAGCGCCTGGTTCTGCTCTGGCGCACCGATGGTGATGCGCAGGAACTGGCTGATCCGCGCCTGCTTGAAGTGGCGCACGATCACCCCCTGCTCACGCAGACCGGCCGCCAGCTCGGCTGCATCGCGCTGCGGATGGCGGGCGAAGACAAAATTCGCCGCCGAAGGCAGGACCTCGAAGCCCAGCGCCTGCAGACCGCTGACCACTTCCTCGCGACTGGCGATCACTGCCTGACGGGTCTGCTCGAACCACGCGCGATCCTCGAAGGCCGCCGCAGCACCGACAATCGCCAGGCGATCCAGCGGGTAGGAGTTGAAGCTGTTCTTGATCCGCTCCAGCGCCTCGATCAGGTCCGGGTGACCCACTGCCAGACCCACCCGCAATCCGGCCAGCGAGCGCGATTTCGACAGCGTCTGGCTGACCAGCAGATTCGGATAGCGATCAACCAGGGCAATGGCACTTTCGCCGCCGAAGTCGATATACGCCTCATCCACCAGCACCACGCTGTCGGGATTGGCCTGCAGCAGCTGCTCGATCGCCGCCAGCCCCAACAGACAGCCGGTGGGCGCGTTCGGATTCGGGAAAATGATGCCGCCATTGGGCCGCGCGTAGTCCTGCACGCGAATCTGGAACCGCTCATCCAGCGGAAGCGCCTCGAACTCGATACCGTACAGCCCGCAATAGACCGGGTAGAAACTGTAGGTCACGTCCGGAAACAGCAGCGGCTTGCCGTGCTGGAACAGGCCGTGGAACGCGTGCGCCAGCACCTCATCGGAGCCGTTACCGACGAACACCTGGGCGGTGCTCACCCCGTAGTAGTCGGCCACCGCCTGCTTGAGGCGCTCGCCGTTCGGATCAGGGTACAGACGCAGGCTGTCGTTCAGCTCTGCCTGCATCGCCGCAATGGCTTTCGGCGAAGGACCGTAGGGGTTCTCATTGGTATTGAGCTTCACCAGCTTGCTGAGCTTGGGCTGCTCGCCCGGCACATAGGGCACCAGGTCTTTGACGAAGGGGCTCCAGAATTTGCTCATCTGCCCTTCTCTCCTCGAATTCTTCAGTTTGCGTCGGGTGAAAACCGCGAAGCGGTTTCCCAGCCGACAAAGCGGTGGACAAGCAAAGCGTTGTCCACCCTCCAGAACAGCGATCAGAATTTGATGCGGTACTCGGCGCTGCGCGCATGCGCGGTCAGCGACTCGCCGCGCGCCAGCACCGAAGCGATCTTGCCCAGCTCCGAAGCGCCGGCCGCCGAGCAATGGATGATCGACGAGCGCTTCTGGAAGTCGTAGACCCCCAGCGGCGATGAGAAACGCGCGGTGCCCGAGGTCGGCAACACGTGGTTGGGACCGGCGCAGTAGTCGCCCAGCGCTTCGGCTGTGTAACGCCCCATGAAGATCGCACCGGCATGGCGGATCTGCTCCAGGTACTGCTCAGGCTCGGCCACCGACAGTTCCAGGTGCTCCGGCGCGATACGGTTGGCGACCTCGATGGCCTGAGCCATGTCGGCGACCTGGATCAGTGCTCCGCGACCTTCCAGCGACGTGCGAGCGATGGCCTCGCGCTCCAGGGTCGGCAGCAGGCGGTCGATGCTTTCCTGCACCCGGTCGAGGAAGGCGGCGTCGGGGCTGACCAGGATCGACTGGGCATCCTCGTCGTGCTCGGCCTGGGAGAACAGGTCCATGGCGATCCAGTCCGGGTCGGTCTGGCCATCGCAGACCACCAGGATCTCCGAGGGGCCCGCGATCATGTCGATGCCGACCTTGCCGAACACGTGGCGCTTGGCGGTCGCGACGTAGATGTTGCCCGGCCCGACGATCTTGTCCACCGGTGGCACACTCTCGGTGCCGTAGGCCAGCGCGGCCACGGCCTGGGCTCCGCCGATGGTGAAGACGTGGTCGACCCCGGCGATGCAGGCGGCCGCCAGCACCAGCTCGTTGATCTCGCCGCGCGGGGTCGGCACCACCATCACCACTTCGCGGACTCCGGCGACCTTGGCCGGGATCGCGTTCATCAGCACCGACGAGGGATAGGAAGCCTTGCCGCCCGGCACGTAGAGGCCGGCGCGGTCCAGCGGGGTCACTTTCTGACCCAGCACGCTGCCGTCGGCCTCGGTGTACTGCCAGGAGTCCTGCTTCTGCTTCTCGTGGTAGCTGCGCACGCGCTCAGCGGCCTTTTCCAGCGCCTCACGCTGCTCCGCGCTGATCCGCGTCAGCGCAAGTTCCAGACGTTCACGCGGCAGGATCAGTTCGGCCATGGAGGCGACTGCCAGCCCGTCGAAGCGCTGGGTCAGCTCGACCAGCGCCGCGTCGCCGCGCTCGCGCACGGCCTGGATGATCTCCAGCACGCGCTGGTTGACCGAATCATCGGACACGCTTTCCCAGCTCAGCAGATGGTCCAGATGACGGGCAAAGTCCGGATCGGCGGCGTTCAGTCGGCGGATAGCGGTGGTTGCAGTCATGGCTGGTTCTCATGCGATGGGGTGGGTCAGGAGCCCTGGGCAGTTTCTGCAGCGGCCGGGCTCAGCCGTTGCGAAGAGTGCCAAGATTAACAGCCGACCCGCGCGGGCACCCAACGAAACTGGCTATGACGCGGATAGGCAAGGCTCACCATGGGCTGGCCAGCCGAATGACGTGCGCGTCAGTGCTGGCGCGACTCGACGGCCTGGCGCAGCGATTCGATCAGCGCCTGGATCGGCGCGTGCTTCATCTTCATCGACGCCTTGTTGACGATCAGACGTGAGCTGATGGTGGCGATCAGATCCTGAGCTTCCAGGCCGTTTGCCTTGAGCGTATTGCCGGTATCAACCACGTCGATGATCTTGTCGGCCAGGCCGACCAGTGGCGCCAGCTCCATGGAGCCGTACAGCTTGATCACTTCGACCTGACGGCCCTGCTCGGCATAGTAGGCCTTGGCCACGTTGACGAACTTGGTCGCCACCCGCAGGCGCCCCTTCGGTTCCGCAGCGCCAACAGCGCCGGCGGTCATCAGCTTGCAGCGGGCGATTTTCAGATCCAGCGGTTCGTACAGGCCGTCGCTACCGTACTCCATGAGCACGTCCTTGCCGGCCACGCCCAGATCCGCCGCGCCCTGTTCGACATAGGTCGGCACATCGGTGGCGCGCACGATCAACAGCCGCACATCGTCGCGGGTGGTCGGAATGATCAGCTTGCGGCTCTTCTCCGGATTCTCGGTCGGCACTATGCCCGCCTCCGCCAGCAACGGCAGGGTGTCATCGAGAATGCGGCCCTTGGACAAGGCGATGGTCAGCATGGAGCGGTTTCCTTAAAACAGTGGCCAGCCCAATCGGGCTGGCTGTTGGGCTTCGCCAGGCTCAGCCCAACCTACCCCGGTACGCGGCGAATCTTGGCGCCGAGCAACTGGAGCTTCTCTTCGATGCACTCGTAACCACGATCGATGTGGTAGATGCGGTCGATCAGCGTATCGCCGTCAGCGACCAACGCCGCCAGCACCAGACTGGCCGAGGCACGCAGGTCGGTAGCCATCACCGGAGCCCCCTTCAGGCGCTGCACACCGGTGACGATGGCAGTGTTGCCC
Organism: Pseudomonas mangrovi; assembly: GCF_003052585.1. Lineage (GTDB taxonomy): Bacteria > Pseudomonadota > Gammaproteobacteria > Pseudomonadales > Pseudomonadaceae > Aquipseudomonas > Aquipseudomonas mangrovi. The sequence continues at coordinate 226,682 of NZ_QASN01000002.1, forward strand.
TCGACCTGGATCTGCGCACCCATGCGGGTCATTTCGTAGACGTGCATGAAGCGATTCTCGAACACCGTCTCGATGACGGTGCCGGTGCCTTCGGCGACGGTGTTCATGGCGATGAACTGCGCCTGCATGTCGGTCGGGAACGCAGGATAGGGCGCAGTGCGCAGATTGACCGCGCGCGGCCGCTTGCCGTGCATGTTCAGCTCGATCCAGTCACGCCCGGTAGTGACCTCGGCGCCGGATTCCTGGAGTTTGGAAAGCACCGCCTCGAGAGTTGTCGGGTCGACGTCCTTGACCTTGACCCGGCCACCGGTGATAGCCGCAGCGACCAGGTAGGTACCGGTCTCGATGCGGTCGGGCATGACGTTGTAGCGCGTGCCACCCAGACGCTCGACACCCTCGATGACGATGGTGTCGGTGCCGGCACCCTGGATCTTCGCGCCCATGGCGATCAGGCAGTTGGCCAGGTCGACCACCTCCGGCTCGCGCGCAGCGTTCTCCAGCACGGTACGGCCCTTGGCCAGAGCCGCTGCCATCATGATGTTCTCGGTACCAGTCACGCTGACGATATCGAAGAAGAAGGTGCCGCCGCGCAAGCCACCTTCCGGCGCCTTGGCCTTGATGTAGCCACCTTCGACCTCGATGGTCGCACCCAGAGCTTCCAGGCCACGGATGTGCAGATCGACCGGACGCGAGCCGATGGCGCAACCGCCCGGCAGGGCCACCTCGGCATAGCCGAAATGCGCGACCATCGGCCCGAGCACCAGGATCGAGGCGCGCATGGTCTTGACCAGCTCGTAGGGCGCGATCAGGGTCTTGATGGTGCGCGGATCGACTTCGACGGAAAGCTTCTCGTCGATCACCGGCTCGATGCCCATGCGACCGAACAGCTCGATCATGGTGGTGATGTCGTGCAGGTGTGGCAGGTTGCACACCGTCACCGGCCCATCCGCCAGCAGCGTGGCGGCCAGGATCGGCAGCGCGGAGTTCTTGGCACCGGAAATGCGGATTTCGCCGTCGAGACGAACGCCGCCGGTAATGATCAGTTTGTCCATAGTGGTCTCGTCGCCCGCAGGCTCAGGAGCGCGCGGCCCAGTCGGCCCGGCTGAAGAATTTCATGGTCACCGCATGGATGCTGCCATCGGCGATCCACGGATTCAGATGTGCATAGATCTGCTGCTGTCGCTTGACCGGGCTCAGGGCCGCCAGCTCGTCAGCGATGATGTTGAGCTGGAAATTGCAACCCTCACCTTCGACCTCGACCTGAACCCCCGGCAGTTGGGACTCAAGGAAACGCTTAACTTCAACGGCCTGCATGCTCAACCTCGATCGACGCCATCGCGCAAAAGGTCGCCATCATACAAAAAAGCCCGCCAGGCTGCGAACCCTGCGTCCGCTGTCAGTCGAGCTCGAGTATCTCGCTCAGCCCGCTGACACCGGCCAGCTGGCGCAGCTCGTCCGACAGCGCACGCACCCGCAACGACTTGCCGGCAGCCTTGGCGTCACGCAGGAAGCACAGCAGCAGAGAGAGCCCGACGCTGGTGGAGCGCTGTACCGCGGAGCAGTCGACCAGCAGCGTCGACGCCTGGCTGCCAGCGATCAGCTCGTGCCCTCGAGCCCGCAAAGCGGAGCCGCAGGCATGATCAAGCACGCCCTCGAGCAGCAGCTCACCGGGTCGACCTTCGCGTATGGATGCGGCCATCAGCTCTTTCCGGTCTCGCTCTTGGTCCGGGCGATGACGTCCACCCAGGTATCGATGACCTTGTCGAGATCGTTGCGGTTGTCACGCATCGACTGGGCGAACTGATCACGGAAAAGCTTGCCGACATTGATGCCGTTGATCACCACGTTACGCATCATCCAGCGGCCATCCTGACTGACCATGGTGTAGGAAACCGGATAGACGGTGCCTTTTTCGTCACGCACTTCCATGTTGATGCTGGCGCGCTCCGGATCCTGAGCGCCACTTGCCGGCAGTACACGAATTTCCTGGTTGTTGTACTCGAGCAGAGCGTTGCCATAGAACTGCATCAGGCTGCGTTTGAAATTTTCCTCGAAGCGCTGCATCTGCGCCGGCGTAGCACGGCCGGAATAGCGCACCGTCATGATGCTGCGGGAAATGCCTTCGGAATCGACCACCGGCCCGAGTATCTCGTTGAGCGCGTCATAGAAGGCCGCCGGATTCTCCCGATAGACCTCCTTGTTGTCCTTGAGGTCGGCCAACAGACGATCGGTCGTCTGCTGCACGACCTCCTGCGCCGAGGGCGCGGCCGTAGCCAGCAGCGGAACCGCCAACAGCAGCACCAGCGCGCCGCGAACCAGCTTCTTGATCATCGAATCTCTCATCAGTCACTCTCGCCCTTGTTAACCGAGTTCAGCAGAAACTTGCCGATCAGATCTTCCAGCACCAGTGAGGACTGGGTGTCGTGGATCACCGACTCGTTCTCCAGCACCTCTGCCTCGCCGCCTACGCTCAGGCCGATGTACTTCTCGCCGAGCAGTCCCGCAGTGAGGATGGAGGCAGTCGAGTCGACCGGGAGGTTGTTCACCTCCTCCATCAGCTCCATGGTCACCCGCCCGGCGTAACGATCGCGATCCAGATCGATGGCGGTAACCTTGCCGATGGTCACGCCGGCCATGGTGACCTTGGCGCGCACGGTGAGGCCGGCAATATTGTCGAAATAAGCATAAACCTTGTATGTATCCTGGCCGGCACCGACCGCCAGACCACTGACGCGCAGGGCCAGCAGCAGTAGCGCCAGCACTCCCGCCAGCAGGAACAGGCCGACACCGATTTCCAGGGCGCGGTTGTTTTGCATCAAAAATCTCCAAACATCAGGGCAGTCAGTATGAAGTCCAGTCCCAGCACGGCCAGCGATGCGTAGACCACGGTACGGGTCGTCGCACGACTGATGCCTTCGGAGGTCGGCTCGCAGTCGTAGCCCTGGAACACCGCGATCCAGGTCACGACGAAAGCGAAGACGACGCTCTTGATCAAGCCATTGAGCACATCTTCGCTGAAAGAAACGCTGTTCTGCATGTTGGCCCAGAACGACCCGTCATACACACCGAGCCAGTCAACGGCGACCATCGCACCGCCCCATATCCCGACCACGCTGAAGATCATCGCCAGCAGCGGCATGGAAATGAACCCGGCCCAGAGCCTGGGCGCGATGATGTACTTGAGTGGATCGACGCCAATCATCTCCAGGCTGGAAAGCTGCTCGGTAGACTTCATGTTGCCGATCTCGGCCGCCAGCGCAGAACCGGCGCGACCGGCGAACAGCAATGCGGTAACCACCGGGCCCAGTTCACGCAGCAGGGTCAGGGCGACCATCTGCCCGACCGCCTGCTCGGAACCATAGCTGGAAAGGATGTTGTAGCCCTGCAGCGACAACACCATGCCAATGAACACACCGGAAACCACGATGATCGGCAGCGACAGCACGCCGACCGAGTAAAGCTGACGTACCAGCAACTGGAAGCCGCTGCCGAACTGGCCACGACCAAGCAGCACGCGCAGCAGAAACAGCGTCGAACGCCCCAACGCCTCCAGCACATCCAGGCCCGAACGACCGAGTAGGCGAATACGCTCCAGCAATGGCAGGACCTTGCGCATCAGTCGCCCCCAAGCAGGTCGGTGCGGTAATCAGGCGCCGGGTAGTGGAACGGCACCGGACCATCGGGAATACCCTGCATGAACTGACGGATCCGCGGATTCTCCGAATTCATCAATTCCGCCGGCGTGCCCTGGCCGAGCACCTGAGAATCCCCCACCACGTACAGGTAGTCGGCGATGCTGGCGGTTTCCGCCAGGTCGTGCGAGACCAGGATACTGGTAATCCCCAGGGTGTCGCTGAGCAGACGAATCAAACGCACCAGCACGCCCATGGCGATCGGGTCCTGGCCAACGAAGGGCTCGTCATAGAGAAGAATCTGCGGATCCAGCGCGATCGCTCGTGCCAGCGCAACGCGGCGCTTCATGCCACCGGAAAGCTCGTCGGGCGCGAGCTCGAGCGCACCACGCAGACCAACCGCCTCGAGCTTCATCAGCACGATGTCGCGGATCATCTCGTCGGGCAGCTTGGTATGAACACGCAGCGGGAAGGCTACGTTCTCGAACACATCCAGGTCGGTGAAGAGCGCACCGCTTTGGAACAGCACGCCGAACTGCTTGCGCATGTCGAACAGATCGGCACGGGAAAGCTCGGGAAGATTGCGCCCATTGACCCACACCTGACCACTGTCAGGTTTGAGCTGCGCGGCTATCAGGCGCAGCAGAGTGGTCTTGCCGCAGCCGGATGGGCCCATGACCCCGGTGACCTTGCCACGCGGGATGCGAATATCGACCGAATCGAAGATGGTTCGACTGCCGCGCGTGAAGGTCACCTCCTTCAGCTCGACAGCGTAGGTATCGTCCGCGCTCATCGGAACTCCATATTGCACGATCGCTTCCCTGCCTGGCCGCGCGGCGACCATGTGGACCCAGAAGCACTGAACAGCCCGGGAGGCCGCGAACTATAGCACCGAGCCCCAGGCGGCCCAAGACAGAAAGGTTACCGAGAGCGACAGCAAAGCGGCGATCTATGGGTGAGCCCGAGGGCGATTTACCGCTATAATCGCCGACTTTTCATTCTCGACACCTGCCGACCCATGAGCCAAGCCGACGAACTCATCAGCTCCGCCCAGCGCACCATCCGCCTCGAGATCGAAGCCGTGCAGCAACTGCTGCCACGCCTGAATGCCGGTTTCGTCAAGGCCTGCGAGCTTATCCTGACCAGCAAGGGGCGGGTAGTAGTGGTCGGCATGGGCAAGTCCGGACATATCGGCAACAAGATCGCCGCGACCCTCGCCAGCACCGGCACCACGGCGTTCTTCGTGCACCCGGCGGAAGCCAGTCACGGCGATATGGGCATGATCACGCGCGATGACGTCGTCCTGGCCCTGTCCAACTCCGGCAGCACAGCGGAAATTCTCACCCTGCTGCCGCTGATCAAGCGCCTCGGCATCACCCTGATCAGCATGACCGGCAACCCCGACTCGCCGCTGGCGAAGGCTGCCGAGATCAATCTCGATGCCCGCGTCGCCCAGGAGGCCTGCCCGCTGAACCTTGCGCCAACCTCATCTACCACCGCCTCGCTGGTGCTGGGCGACGCCCTGGCCATCGCCCTGCTCGAGGCCCGCGGCTTCACCGCCGAGGACTTCGCCTTCTCACATCCTGGTGGCGCGCTTGGCCGCCGCCTGCTGCTGAAGGTGGAGAACGTCATGCACGCCGGCGAAGAACTGCCACGCGTCGTGCTTGGCACCCTGCTGCGCGATGCGCTGCTGGAGATGACCCGCAAGGGCCTTGGCATGACCGCGGTGGTCGATGACCAGGGAACCCTGGCCGGCGTATTCACTGACGGCGACCTGCGCCGCGCGCTGGATCGCGGCATCGATGTACGCAATGTCGAGATCGACAGCGTGATGACCCGTCACGGCAAGACCGCCCGCGCCGACATGCTTGCCGCCGAAGCACTGAAGATCATGGAAGACCACAAGATCAGCGCACTGGTGGTGGTCGACGACGAGGATCGCCCGACCGGCGCCCTGAACATGCATGACCTGTTGCGCGCCGGGGTGATGTAATGAACGACGATCTGCAACAACGCGCTCGCGGCATCCGCCTGGCGATCTTCGATGTTGACGGCGTACTGACTGACGGCCGCCTGTACTTCCTCACCGACGGCAGCGAGTTCAAGACCTTCAATACGCTGGACGGCCATGGCATCAAGATGTTGATTGCCTCAGGGGTACGCACCGCGATCATCAGCGGCCGCTCCACCCCGGTAGTCGAGCGCCGCGCACGCAATCTGGGCATCCAGCACCTGTATCAGGGTCGCGAAGACAAACTGGCAGTACTGGACGAGCTGCTCGGCGAGCTTGGGCTAGGCTACGAAGCGGTAGCCTACCTGGGCGACGACCTGCCGGACCTGCCGGTGATGCGCAGGGTGGGACTGGGAATGGCAGTGGCCAGCGCCGATGGTTTCGTCCGCAAGCATGCCCACGGCGTCACCCAGGCCCGCGGCGGAGAAGGCGCCGCGCGCGAATTCTGCGAACTGATCATGCGCGCCCAGGGCAACCTGGCCGCCGCCCAAGAGGCCTACCTGTAGGCCCTAGCGAGTTGATGAACGTGCGAAAACTACGCCTCACCCTGCTTGTCATCCTGCTGGTCGGAGTGTTCGGAGCCCTCGGCTACTGGAACATTCGCCCGGAGAGTTTTCTGCAGACCCCGCGTGTGGCGGAGCAGCCGAACAACGCCATCGATTTCTACGTCGAGGGCGCTCGCACCCTGCAGTTCCAGGAGGACGGCGCCCTGCATTACGAGATGACCGCCAGCCGCCTGGAGCATGCCCAGGACAGCGATATCACCTTCGTCACCGACCCCTTGATGCACCTGCACCGCGGCCAGCCGCACCCGTGGGTCATCCGCAGCGCGCGTGGCGAGGTGGCACCCAAGGGCAGTGAGGTGGAGCTGATCGACAACGTGCGCATCGAGCGCACCGACGCCAAGGGCCGCCCGACCATCCTCACCAGTTCGCGCATGACACTGTTTCCGGACAAGGAATATGCGCAGACCCGGCAAGCCGTTAGAATCGACGCCGCCAATGGGGTGACCACGGCACAGGGAATGAAAGCGTATCTGAATGACGGCAGGATGATCCTGCAGTCCAACGTAAGAGGCCAGCATGAGGTTCGTTAAAACCCTCCCCCTATTGCTCGGCCTGGGTGCCGCGCTTGGAAGCGCAAGCACCTGGGCACTGCCCGATGACCGCGAGCAGCCGATCCGTGTACAGGCCGACAGCGCCGAACTCGATGATCGCCAGGGCGTTGCCGTGTATCACGGCAACGTCATCATCACCCAGGGCTCGATGAAGATCACCGGCGACAAGGTGACCATCACCCAGACCGCCGACGGCGATATCGATGTCTTCACCTCGGTGGGCAAGCCGGCCTATTACGAGCAGCGCCCGGCCGCCGACAAGGACCTGGTCAAGGCCTACGGCCTGACCATCCAGTACTTCGCCGCGAACGAGCGCATCGTGCTGATCGATCAGGCCAAGGTCATCCAGGAAGGCAACACCTTCGAAGGCGAGAAGATCGTCTATGACACGCGCCGCCAGATCGTCAACGCCGGCCGCGCCAGCGGTGCTGCGCTCACCAGCCCGCGTCCGCGCATCGACATGGTCATCCAGCCGAAACCGAAACCGGCACAGCCGCAGGACCCGTAATGGCGATTCTGAAAGCCCAGCACCTGGCCAAGAGCTACAAGGGGCGCCAGGTCGTCCGCGACGTCAGTCTGTCGATCGAGAGCGGTCAGATCGTCGGCCTGCTCGGTCCCAACGGCGCCGGCAAGACCACCTGCTTCTACATGATCGTGGGACTGGTGAAGGCCGACCAGGGGCGTGTACTGATCGACCAGAGCGACGTGACCCATCTGCCGATGCATGGTCGCGCCCGCGCCGGCATCGGTTATCTGCCGCAGGAAGCATCGATCTTTCGCAAGCTGAGCGTCGCCGAGAACATCATGGCGATCCTCGAGACGCGCAAGGATCTGGACCGCAGCGCCCGACGCAAGAAGCTCGAGGAACTGCTGCAGGAGTTCCACATCAACCACATTCGCGACAGCCTAGGCATGAGCCTGTCCGGCGGCGAACGTCGGCGCGTCGAGATCGCCCGGGCACTGGCCACCTCGCCCAAGTTCATCCTGCTCGACGAACCCTTTGCCGGCGTCGACCCGATCTCGGTCGGCGACATCAAGCAGATCATCCATCACCTCAAGGCCAAGGGCATCGGCGTCCTGATCACCGACCACAACGTCCGTGAAACGCTGGATATCTGCGAGACGGCCTACATCGTCAACGATGGCCAGCTCATCGCCGAGGGCGATTCCGCAACCATCCTGGCCAATCAACTGGTCAAGGAAGTCTATCTGGGTCACGAGTTCCGCCTCTGACGCTGAAGGCGCGTTCCGCACGGGACGCGCCGACCCCATCCGCACCGCTGCAGCCAACCCGTTTCAGTACTAGGCAAAGCCGCCAGGATCAGGCATATAATTTGCTTATTGGCGGCGCCCTGGCGCCTCGTAGTCATTCAGCGCTACCGCTCCAGCGCACAGCAAAAGGTACGAACTCCCTGCCATGAAGCCATCGCTCGTATTGAAGATGGGTCAGCAGCTGACGATGACTCCGCAGCTGCAACAAGCTATCCGTCTGCTCCAGCTCTCCACCCTGGATTTGCAGCAGGAGATCCAGGAAGCGCTCGATTCCAATCCGATGCTCGAGCGCCAGGAGGAAGGCGAAGACTTCGACAATGCCGACCCGCTGGCGGACAACGTCGAACTGGCGAGCACACCGGCCCAGGAAATCCCGACCGTCGACACCAGCTACGACGAGCCGGCGACCAATATGGAAAGCCTGGAACAGGGCGAGTGGAACGAAAGCATTCCTAACGAGCTGCCGGTCGACACCGCCTGGGAAGATGTCTACCAGACCAGCGCCAGCAGCCTGCCCAGCAACGATGACGACGACTGGGACTTCACCAGCCGCACGTCGACCGGCGAGAGCCTGCAAAGCCACCTGCTGTGGCAGCTCAATCTGGTGCCGATGTCGGATACCGACAAACTCATCGCCGTGACCCTGATCGACTGCATCAACAATCAGGGCTATCTCGAGGAAAGCATCGACGAGATCGTCGCCTCCTTCGATCCCGAACTGGATATCGAGGCCGACGAAGTCGAAGCGGTCCTGCATCGGCTGCAGCATTTCGAGCCGGCCGGCGTCGCGGCCCGCGACCTGCGCGAGTGCCTGCTGCTGCAATTGCGCCAACTACCGGCCGACACCGAGTGGCTCGAGCAGGCCAAGCGTCTGGCTGGCGACTACCTGGAACTGCTCGCCAGCCGTGACTACAGCCAACTGATGCGCCGCATGAAGCTCAAGGAAGAAGAGCTGCGCGATGTGATCGCACTGATCCAGAGCCTCAACCCACGCCCCGGCTCGCAGATCGAGGCGAGCGAACCCGAGTACGTGGTCCCCGATGTCATCGTGCGCAAGCACAACGATCGCTGGCTGGTCGAACTGAATCAGGAGGCCATGCCGCGCCTGCGCGTCAATCCGCAGTACGCCGGCTTCGTCAGGCGTGCCGACTCCAGCGCCGACAACACCTTCATGCGCAATCAGCTGCAGGAGGCGCGCTGGTTCATCAAAAGCCTGCAGAGCCGCAACGAAACCCTGATGAAGGTCGCCACCCAGATCGTCGAGCATCAGCGCGGCTTTCTCGAGTACGGCGACGAGGCGATGAAACCACTGGTCCTGCACGACATCGCCGAAGCCGTCGGCATGCACGAGTCGACCATCTCGCGCGTCACCACGCAGAAATTCATGCACACCCCGCGCGGCATCTACGAGCTCAAGTACTTCTTCTCCAGTCACGTCAGCACCTCCGAAGGAGGTGAATGCTCGTCGACTGCGATCCGCGCGATCATCAAGAAGCTGGTCGCTGCGGAAAATGCGAAAAAGCCGTTGAGCGACAGCAAGATCGCTGGTTTACTGGAAGCACAGGGCATTCAGGTGGCCCGTCGCACCGTCGCCAAGTACCGGGAATCCCTTGGTATAGCGCCTTCCAGCGAACGCAAGCGACTCGTGTGATCTCTAATTGACCCACGCCAAGGTGTTCCGCAGACAGGCCCGTTAGCCTGTCTCACATTACCCGGGCAACAAGGAGAAAGCGGTATGCAAGTCAACATCAGTGGACATCAGCTGGATGTGACCGACGCCCTTCGCGACTACATCGTCGAGAAGCTCAGCAAACTGGAGCGACACTTCGACAAGATCACCAACGTGCAGGTCATCATGGAGGTCGAGAAGCTCAAGCAGAAGATCGAAGCGACATTGCACATTGCTGGCGGTGAAGTGGTTGCCAATGCAGAGCACGACGACATGTACGCAGCCATCGACCTCCTCACCGACAAGCTCGACCGCCAGCTGATCAAGCACAAGGAAAAGCAGCTCGACCGCCTGCAAGGCGCTTCGGCCCGCTGATCCCCTCCCCCATGATCCGACTCGAAACCATCCTGACCCCCGGCCGTTCCCTGGTGAACGCGCCGGGCGGCAGCAAGAAACGCGTTCTTGAACAGGTAGCCCAGCTGGTCGCCCGCGACCGTCCCGAGCTGGATGCCCAGACCCTTTTCGAAAGCCTTGTCGCCCGCGAGAAACTCGGTTCCACCGGGTTCGGCAACGGCATCGCCATTCCCCACTGCCGCCTCCCCGGCTGCGACGCGCCACTCAGTGCGGTACTGCACCTGGAGACGGCCGTCGACTATGACGCCATCGATGGCGCGCCGGTTGATCTGCTCTTCGTCCTTCTGGTACCGGAAGCAGCGACCGACGCGCATCTGGAGCTGCTGCGCCAGATCGCCAGCATGCTCGACCGCAGCGAAGTACGTGAGCGGCTGCGCCAGGCCCCGAGCAATGAAGCGCTCTACCAGGTGGTAGTCGACGCGCAGAACGGTAACTAGCCGCACAGAGGGTCACTGCCATGCGCCTGATCATCGTCAGCGGCCGCTCCGGTTCAGGCAAGAGCACAGCCCTCGACGTTCTCGAAGACAACGGCTTCTACTGCATCGACAACCTTCCCGCAGGACTGCTGCCGGAGCTGGCCGAACGCGCGCTGCTGCATACCGAGCTGCTGCATCCGCTGGTTGCAGTATCCATTGACGCACGCAATCTGCCGAGCCAGCTCAAGCGCTTTCCCGAGCTGCTGGAGGAAGTCCGCGCTCGCCACATCCAGTGCGACGTGCTCTACCTCGACGCCGACGCGGAAACCCTGTTCAAGCGCTTCTCGGAAACCCGTCGCCGTCATCCGCTGACCAACGAGAACCGCTCCCTGGCCGAAGCGATTCATGACGAATCGCAGCTGCTCGGTCCGATCATCGACCTGGCCGACCTGAAGATCGACACCACCCATCTGAACCTCTATCAGCTGGGTGACATGCTCAAGGTCCGTCTGCTCAACCGGCCCGAACCGACCACTGCCTTCCTGGTCGAATCATTCGGTTTCAAGCGCGGCATGCCGGTCGATGCGGATCTGGTCTTCGACGTTCGCTGCCTGCCCAATCCCTACTGGATTCCCGAGTTGCGCGAGCATTCGGGCAGGGATCAGCCCGTCATCGAATATCTGGATGCGCAGGCCGACGTGCAGGAGATGTATCACGACATCTGCACCTACCTGCAGAAATGGCTGCCGCGCTTTGCCGCGAGCAACCGCGCCTACGTGACCATCGCCATCGGCTGCACCGGCGGCCATCACCGCTCGGTCTACCTCTCCGAGCGCCTGGGCAAGGTGCTCAAGGATCAACTGAAGAACGTACAGGTTCGCCACCGCGACCTTTAAGGAATTGCGATGCCTGCCTGCCAGATCACCATCATCAACAAGCTGGGCCTGCACGCCCGTGCCGCGGCCAAGTTCGTTGGCGTAGCCACCCGCTTCCCTTGCCAGGTTCGCGTCGGCCGCGAGCCACAGAGCATGGTCGACGGCAAGAGCATCATGGCGGTGATGATGCTCGCCGCCGGCAAGGGCAGCGAGATCCAGCTGCTCACCGAGGGCGACCAGCACGAGGAAGCGCTGGCGGCGCTGATCGAGCTGATCAACAACCGCTTCGACGAAGACGAGTGAGGCGCAAGCCAGGCGCTGCCGCAGCTCTGGCCTGACAGCCTGGCTCAGCTGCCCGCAACCGTCATCCGCTCGATCAGCACCGAGCCGGTGCAGATGTTGCCGCGCCGCTCGAGATCGCTGCCCACCGCCAGCACCTGACGGAACATGTCGCGCAGGTTGCCGGCGATGGTCACCTCCTGCACCGGAAACTGGATCTCGCCATTCTCCACCCAGTAGCCACCGGCACCACGCGAATAGTCGCCGGTGACCAGGTTCAGCCCCTGCCCCATCAGCTCGGTGACCAGCAACCCGCGGCCCATCTGACGGATCAGCGCGGCCTGATCCTGATCGCCATGAGTGACAAAGACATTGTGCACACCGCCGGCATTGGCCGTGCTCGGCATGCCCAGCTTGCGCCCGGAGTAGGTACCCAGGACGTAGGAGACCAGCTCGCCATCCGCAACGAAAAACTTGCTGTAGGTAGCCAGGCCATCACTGTCGAACGAGGCGCTTCCCAATGCCTGCGGCAGATGGGGACGCTCGTCCAGGCTCAGCCACTGGGGAAACAGCTGCTCGCCCAGCGCCCCTTCGAGGAAGGACGCATTGCGGTAGAGATTGCCCCCGGCGATCGCCGAAAGCAGGTGGCCGAACAGACCGCTTGCCAGCTCCGCACTGAACAGCACCGGCACCTCGCAGGTCGGCACCGGTCGGGCACCGAGGCGCCGCACCGCTCGCTCGGCGGCCTTGCGACCGATCGACAAGGGATCGGCCAGGCGCTCACCGATGCGACCGCTGTCGTACCAGTAGTCACGCTGCATCTGCCCCTCGCCCTCGGCGATCATCACGCAGCTCAAGCTATGCCGGGTGCTGGCGTAACCGCCGATGAAGCCACGGCTGTTGCCATAGATGCGGCAGCCCTGATGGGTGCTCAGGTAGGTGCCATCGGCATTGCGGATACGCGGATCGAAATCGAACGCCGCCGCTTCGCAAGTCAGCGCCCGCTCGATGGCCTGCTCCGGACTGATATCCCACGGATGCCAGAGATCCAGGTCCGGAAGACTGTCTGCATCGGCCAGTTGCTGCGCCTCCGGAAGCCCGGCGAAGGAATCTTCCGAGGCGTGCCTGGCGATGGCCAGTGCTGCAGCCACGGTTTCGCGAATGGCCTCGTCGCCATCCGCCGAGGTGCTCGCACTACCCTTGCGCTGACCCAGATAGAGGGTGATGCCAAAACCCTGATCGCGATTGAACTCGACCGTCTCCACCTCGCGCTGACGCACCGTCGTCGACAGCCCCTGCTCGAGCGAAACCGACACCTCGCAGTCGGTCGCTCCCTGCTGTCGCGCTTCGTCGATGATGCGTGCGACGCGCTCCTCGAGCAGCGGCAATGCCTGCGGCCCAACGGCCTGTACTGAATCCATCGATGTTCTCCTGGTCAGGTCCGAACGCCACCTGTGACGGCAGCGGCAAGGCCTGAGCTGCTGTTATCATGGCGGCCATTTCGAATGGACACCGCCATGGCTGAATCTCACGACGACTTCTCCGAGGAGAAGAGCAAAACCCAGGTCAAACGCGAGCTGCACGCACTGCAGGAGCTCGGCGAACGCCTGACTACCCTCAAGGCCGACATGCTCGCTCGGCTGCCGCTGACCGACGGCCTGCGCAAGGCGCTAGAAGAAGCACCCAAGCACACCGCCCACGCGGCGCGCAAAAGGCATATCCAGTTCATCGGCAAGCTTCTGCGCGATCAGGACCTGGACGCAATCCATACGCTGCTGGAGCAGGTCGATAGCTCCACGCGCCAGTACAACGAGCGCTTTCACGCACTGGAACGCTGGCGCGACCGCATCACGGCAGAGGGCGACGCGGCCATCGAGGCGTTCGTCGCACTCTATCCCGAAGCCGACCGGCAGCACCTGCGTGGACTGGTCCGCCAGGCCCAGCACGAAGCCGCGCGCAACAAACCGCCAAGCGCCGCTCGCAAGGTCTTCAAGTACATCCGCGAGCTGGACGAGGTCCAGCGCGGCCTCAAGTGATGCAGAAGGCCTCCAGCCACAAGCCGCGAGCAAAAGCGGCTCTCTGGCGGCTTGCGGCTACGCTCCTGTCCCACCCACAGTGATCGAATCTATCTTCAGCGTCGGCTGGCCCACGCCGACCGGCACCGACTGGCCATCCTTGCCACAGGTGCCGACACCCGAATCCAGCGCCAGGTCGTTACCTACCATCGAAACCCGACCCATGGCCTCGGGACCATTGCCGATCAGGGTGGCGCCCTTGACCGGCGCGGTGATGCGGCCGTCCTCGATCAGGTAGGCCTCGCTGGTGGAAAAGACGAACTTGCCGCTGGTGATGTCAACCTGACCACCGCCCAGGTTGGCGCAGTAGATGCCCTTCTTCACCGAACGGATGATTTCTTCCGGGTCACTCTCGCCAGCCAGCATGTAGGTATTGGTCATGCGCGGCATCGGCAGGTGCGCATAGGACTCACGGCGACCGTTGCCGGTCGGGGCCACGCCCATCAGCCGGGCGTTCAGCTTGTCCTGCATGTAGCCCTTGAGCACGCCGTTCTCGATCAGCGTGGTGTACTGGCTCGGGGTGCCTTCGTCATCCAGGCTCAGCGAGCCACGACGCCCGGCGAGGGTGCCATCGTCGACGATAGTGCACAGACTCGAGGCAACCTTCTCGCCGACCCGGCCGCTGTAGGCGGAGCTGCCCTTGCGGTTGAAGTCACCTTCCAGACCATGACCGACCGCTTCGTGCAGGAGCACGCCGGACCAGCCCGGCCCCAGCACCACCGGCAGGCTGCCGGCGGGCGCCGGACGCGCCTCGAGATTGACCAGGGCCTGGCGCAGCGCCTCGCGGGCATACCCCATGGCGCGGTCCTCGGCGAGGAAGTAGCGGTAGTCGCTGCGTCCGCCGCCACCCTGCCCACCGCGCTCGCGGCGGCCATTCTGCTCGACGATGACACTCACGTTGAAGCGCACCAGCGGTCGCACATCGGCGCCCAGCGCGCCATCCGCAGAAGCGATCAGCACCTGATCCCAGACACCCGCGAGGCTCACGGTGACCTGCTTGATGCGCGGGTCGAGCGCGCGCGTGGCGGCATCTACGCGCTTGAGCAGTTCGACCTTCTCCGCCCGACTGATCACCTCGAGCGGATTGTCCTCCGCATACAGGCGCGTCAACGGCGTGGTTGCAAATGTCTGCACGCTGCCGCGCTGCCCCGAGCGCGCGATCGAACGCGCCGCCCTCGCTGCGTGGCTCAGTGCTTCGGCGGTGATCGCATTGCTGTAGGCAAAGCCGGTCTTCTCGCCGGACAGCGCGCGCACGCCGACGCCCTGGTCGAGATGGAAGCTGCCTTCCTTGACGATGCCGTCCTCGAGTACCCAGGCCTCGGATATCTGCGCCTGGAAATACAGGTCGGCGGCATCCACACCGGGACCGAGTAGCTCGTCCAGTACGCCTGGCAGGCTGTCCAGTGCCAGCCCTCCGGGACCGAGAAGGTGTCCGCTGACGCGGGAAAGCATGTCACTCATGTTCACTCCGGGGCGGACGACCGAGCACGGTCGTCGGCAAGATTCGTCTGTGGGACGCCAGCGGCATGCGCTGACGGATCGCCTGCTGCTCTTCGGCGTCACGCTGCGCCAGCAGTACCGCCTCGCCCTGTGCCTGCTCGGCAAGTATCCGTCCCCAGGGGTCGACGATCATCGACTGCCCATGGGTCTGACGGCCGCCGGGATGGATTCCGCCCTGACCGGCGGCGAGCAGATAGCACTGGGTTTCCAGCGCTCTGGCCCGCACCAGCACTTCCCAGTGCGCAGCACCGGTTACCGCGGTAAAGGCCGCCGGCGCACTGATCAGCTCGGCTCCGGCGGCCCGCAGGGCCGTATAGAGCTCGGCAAAGCGCAGATCGTAGCAGACGCTCATGCCCAGGCGCCCGACCGGCGTGTCCGCGAGCACCAGGTTGTCGCCGTGGGCGTAGTCGTCAGACTCGCGGTAGCGCCCACGACTATCGGCAACATCGACGTCGAACAGGTGCAGCTTGTCGTACCGCGCCACGCGCTGTCCCTGGGCATCGATCAGCAGACTGCAGGCGTGCGCCCGCGCATGCGGCTGTCCGTCCGGCGGCAGCGGCAGGGTACCCGCCACTATCCACACGCCCAGCTCGCGAGCTGCAGCCTTCAGCCAGGGCAGCACCGGGCCGACGCCCGTGGCCTCCGCTCGGCCCAGCGCGGCAAGATCCGGATGACCCATGGCGGCAAAGTTCTCCGGCAGCACCGCCAGCTGCGCCCCCGCTTCTGCCGCCCGTTCGAGCAGGCGACGGGCCACCTGCAGGTTCTGCTCCACCTGTGCACTGGAGACCATCTGCACGACGGCGAGATTTCCCGACACGACGCTCTGCCTCATCGCGGCTTCTCGAATGGCTTGTCGAAGCTGACCTTGGGATCCAGCAGCGGTCCCTTGACGTCGTAGCGCACGCTGGCGAAGCGTGCGACCTCATCGCCGAGCAGCTTGTCGGCAATGAACAGCGCACCGCCCACCGCGGGCGCGCCGGCGATCAGCGCCGCCAGCGGCAGGTTGTTGGATACCGGCAACGTCACCAGCACCTTGGCGTCGATATGTTCGGCATGCATGTCGATCTGGCCTTCCATCTCGAAGTTGCTCGAAGGGCCCTGCATGGTGATCGGTCGGGCGGTGCGGTAGATGCCATCGCTGGCGATCAGCACGCCCTTGAAGCGATCGTAGGTGAGCCCTTTGCCAAACATGTCGGAGAAGTCCAGACGCAGGCGCCGACCTATCGAGTCGAAGTTGAGCAGACCGAGCACCCTCAACGCCGAGGTTCCCGCCTCAACCTCGCGAATCTGGCCTTCCTCCATGGTGGCACCCATGGCACCGGAGAAACCCTTCAGGCTCGCTGCCGCCGGCGACCCGGGCCAGTCGCCCTCGATACTCAGGTCAAAGCGACGGCTGCTCAGGGTCGGCGCGAAATCCCAGGCGCGCAGCACGTCGGCCAGATTGGCGCCGACAATGCTGCCCTTGTAGCGGGTGCGCGTCTGTTCGCCGACCTGCCAGCTGCCACTGCCGGTAAGCAATGCGCCGCGCAGCCCCAGACTCAGATCCTGAAACTCAGCGCCGTCGCTGGTCGGGCGCAGCTTGAACGACCAGCCGCCGACCGGCCGTTCACCCAGCCACAGCTTGTCGATGCGCACATCCAGCGCCGGCAGTCTGCGCGGATCGACGTCAGCCAGCACATCCACGCGCTCGCTCGCTGCAGTCGCCTCAGGCTTCTCGGCCTGTGGTAGACGGAGATAAACCAGGTCTACATCGATGGCCTGGCGGGCGCTGTCGGGTAGTCCAACCCGTCCCTTGACCATCGCACTGTCGATACCCAGCGACCAGCCTTGCGGCGCGCGAGCAAGCTGCAGCTGGAGGTTCTCCACCTGACTGCCGAAGCCATCGAAGCGGCCGACCTGCAGCTCGCCACCGGCGAACAGCCGGCGCGCCTCTGCGCTTTCGACCTTGACGCGCGCCTCGATCACGGCGCGCCAGGCATCCCAGTCCAGTCGATCCACCGCTCCGCGCAGACGCAATCCCTGGGCGCCCGGCAGGCTGGCCTTGCCGCCGCCCAGGCGCAGCTCGCCCCGACCTTCCTGAAAGCTCTGCGCTGGCGCGGCGAACGCCAGACTGGCGACCTCGCCATGCTCCATCCAGTAGCGCCGCTCGGCACCCTGCAGGGTCATCCGCAACGAGCTGGGTCGCACCTCGTCCGCCGCCTTGGCAAAAGGCTCGGGCAGCTCGATGCCCAGCCCCTCGAGTGACGAGGTGACCCGCAACTGGCTGTCTGCGCCATCGAGATCGAGCTGCAGCTCATAGGGAAGACTGCCCGCCAGCGGCAGTGGCTGAGTCACCCCGAGCCACGCCGCCAGCCGCGGATAAGCGATGCGGCCGCTCGCGTGCAGACGGGTATGCTGCACGCCCTTTTGCCCCAGCGCCTCTGCGCGGGCACGCACGGGCGAACCGAAGGCCACCGCGCGTATATCCCCAGCGCTCAGCCCACGCTGGGTGTCGTAGTTGAACTTGCCACTGAGCTTGTCCAGCACCAGGCGTGGCTCGGCAATCTCCAGGCGCGCTGAGCTGGTGGCGAAATCGACCTGTACCCGCGCTGGCGCTCCCTGGCGACCAAGGGGCAAGTCCAGACGCAGATCGCCCAGCAACTCACCCTCGCCCTTCCAGCCGGCAAAGACCTGCGCCGCCGGCGTAGGCGTCTGCTGCAGCAACTGCAGTACCTCCGCCAGCGTGCTGCCGACCTCGCCACTGAGGGCCAGGCGTGGCGGCTTGCCGGGTACCCGCGGAATATCCACCTGCACGTTGCGTACCTGCGATTTCAGCAGGCGGCCTTCGGGGGCGAGCACGCGTACGCCGCTGTCCTCGATGAACACCTCGCCGCTGGCATCTTCCAAGGCCGGCCAGCCCGGCTGAAACGCCAGCTCCGCCTCGCGCACCTTGAAGAACATGCTCATGCTGCGGGACTCGGCACTAGCGCCCTTGTTCAGAGAGCCCTGGTACTGGAACCAGCCCTCGTCGATGCGCCCGCCCCGAATCGCGGTGTTCAGCCATTTGGCCAGCGCTGCGCTCATCGCCGGCGCACGAGTGGGCAGGTACTTGCCGGCGAAGGCCGCGTCACCATCGCGGAGGCCGACGCGCAGGTCCATGTAATCCTCCTGCGTCGGGTCGCGGATCAGCCGGATCATGAAGTCACCGGCAATCGGGCCCTCATCGCCGAGTACCTGCAGATAGGGACTGGAGAGGCTGAAAACCTCTTCGTCGAACTGCCAGTTCAGCGTGGCAGTGGCCCGCCGATAACGCCACGGCTCGGGAAACAGTTTGTCCAGATGCAGGGCGAAATCCTCGCTATTCACGCGCACCTCGCCAGCCGCCAGACCGCCCTCGACTCGCCCGCTGACGTTTTCCAGCGCCGGCGACCCGAGATAGGCGCCGACCGCGATGCGCTCCAGACTGGCCACCAGATGTAGCCGCTGCGCAAGCTCGGCTGAGGGCCGGACGCGCGCCTGCAGATTCGCCACCACGCCGCGCGGATTCAATGCATCGAGGATCGGCAGGACATTCTCCGGCAGCGGCAGCGTTGCCCTGCCCAGGGTGGCGAGGGGTGCCAGATCAATACGATCGGCCCGGATCAGCCAGGTATCGTCGCCCTGCTCGCCGCGAAGCTGGCGCAGACCGAAACTCACTTCGCCCCAGCGCGTCTCACCCAGATTCATCGCCAGCGAATCGAGAACCAGCTCGAAGCCCTCATCCCGGCGGGTATAGAAGGCGTCGACGGAAAAATCCTCTATCGCAACCGGCGCCTGTCCGCTCCTGGCGGCCTGCAGCGAGGGCGCCCTGAGCCGCGCCGTTGCACTCTCCAGGCTACCCGCGGACCAGTCGAACCAGACCTCGCCGCCGACGCGTAGCGTCTTGAGCGACCAATCCGGGACTAGCCGCTCCGGCAGCCAGGCAGCCCAGTCGCTCTGCGGCAGGCTCAGATACCCGGAAGCGGAGGATTCCCGCCAGGCCGCTCGATCAACCTCGGCGGACAGATGCACAGCCAGCGGCTGGCCGTCCGGCAGTACCAGGCGGCCATCGACATGCTGGCGCGAATCGCGGCTGTAAAGACTGAGATTGACGTAGGTAAGCGCCAGCGCCTGGCCATCGAGAGGCTCGATCACCAGCCTGCTACCCGTGAGCGAGATCCGCTCGACGACGCGCAACCGCTCCAGCAGCTGCGCAGGGTCCAGCGCAGCCTGGTCATTGCGTGCGGGCAAGCCGTCCAAGCGCCAGCGACCGTCGGCCTGCTCGCGCAGCTGCAGTTGCAGGCCCTCCAGCTCCAGATGGGCGACTCTCGGCGCGCGGTGCCAGAGACTGGCCAGCACGTTGGGGGTGATGCGCAACTGATCCAGATGAACCAGGTCAGCGCCCTCGCCCACCGCCACATCACGGGCAACGACTACCGGCGCCAGGCCCTTCCAACTGCCTTCCAGGCGCCCGATACGCAGTGCCAGACCCTGCGCGCGCGCGCGGTCCTCAAGCTCCAGGCGATACTCAGCTACCAGCGGCACCAGCTCGCGACCCAGCGCCACATAGAGCGCGAGCAGGATCAGCAACAGCGCAGCGAGCCGCCAGCTCAGGCGCATCAGCGCTGCGAGCAGCCGTTTCATGCGCGCCCCGCCGCCACGCCGCGGGCATCAGAGCAGCACGACATCGTATTGCTCCTGGGAGTACATGGTTTCGACCTGGAACTTGATGGTGCGACCGATGAAGGACTCCAGATCGGCCACGTTGCCCGACTCCTCGTCGAGCAGGCGATCGACCACCTTCTGATTGGCCAGCACCCGATAGCCCTCGGCCTGATAGGCACGTGCCTCGCGCAGGATCTCGCGGAAGATCTCGTAGCAGACGGTTTCCGGGGTCTTCAACGTGCCGCGACCCTGACAGTGGCTGCAGGGCTCGCAGAGCACCTGCTGCAGACTTTCGCGGGTGCGCTTGCGGGTCATCTGCACCAGCCCCAATTCGGTGATGCCGATGATGTTGGTCTTGGCGTGATCACGTTCCAGCTGCTTCTCGAGGGTGCGCAGCACCTGTCGCTGGTGCTCCTCGTCTTCCATGTCGATGAAATCGATGATGACGATACCGCCCAGATTGCGCAGACGCAGTTGTCGGGCGATGGCGGTGGCTGCCTCGAGATTGGTCTTGAAGATGGTTTCTTCGAGCGTGCGATGGCCGACGAAGGCACCGGTATTGACGTCGATGGTGCTCATCGCCTCGGCCGGATCAATGATCAGGTAACCGCCGGACTTGAGCGGCACCTTGCGTTCCAGCGCCTTCTGGATCTCGTCCTCGACCCCGTAGAGATCGAAGATCGGTCGTTCGCCGGGATAGTGCTCCAGGCGGTCGGAGATTTCCGGCATCAACTCGGCGACGAACTGGGTGACCTTCTGGAAGGTTTCCCGCGAGTCGATGCGGATCTTCTCGATCCGCGGCGTCACCAGATCGCGCATGGTGCGCAGCGCCAGCGACAGATCCTCGTAGATCAGCGAGGGGGCGCCGACCGTCTGCATCTGCGCCGCGATCTGGTCCCAGAGCCTGCGCAGATAGCGAATGTCGACCAGAATCTCCTCCGCCCCGGCACCGTCCGCCGCTGTGCGCAGGATGAAGCCACCCGCTTCCTCGATGCCCTCGGCGGCGACGCAATCGGCCACCACCTGCTTGAGCCTTTCACGCTCGGCCTCATCCTCGATCCGCAGGGAGATGCCGACATGACTGGTGCGCGGCATATAGACCAGATAGCGCGACGGGATCGACAGATGGGTGGTCAATCGCGCGCCCTTGCTGCCGATCGGGTCCTTGGTGACCTGCACCACCAGCGCCTGGCCGTCGTGCACCAGTGCGCTGATGCTCTCCACCGCATTGCCTTCGCGGGTGGATATTTCCGAAGCATGGATGAAGGCGGCTCGCTCCAGACCGATATCGACGAAGGCCGCCTGCATTCCCGGCAGCACCCGGACGATCCTGCCCTTGTAGATGTTGCCGACGATGCCGCGGCGCTGGGTTCGCTCGACATGCACTTCCTGCAGTACACCGTTTTCCACCACGGCCACGCGCGACTCCATCGGCGTGATGTTGATCAGGATTTCTTCGCTCATGGTTCTACTCGGGTGCCGGCGTGGCCGCAGCCAGCCTTTGCTGAAGGTATGCAGGAGATTCTAGCGGCATGCGCGCCTGAGCCACAGGCTCTAGCTCGCGGAACTGCACCAGCGCTTGAGACCAAATGCGTCGAGAAGCTGCGCCGTTTCACATAACGGCAGACCCACCACGGCGGAATAGCTGCCGTGCAGCTGGCTGACGAACACCGCGCCCCAACCCTGGATCGCATAACCGCCGGCCTTGTCGCACGGCTCGCCGCTATCCCAGTAAGCCGCCGCTTCCGCATCGCCGATCTGGCGAAAACGCACCTCGCTGGCCACCAGCCGCACCTCGCAGGCATCGCGACTGCGCAGGGCAACGGCAGTGAGCACCCGATGAGCGCGACCGGACAACGCAGCGAGCATCGCCAGCCCCTCACCACGACCGGCCGGCTTGCCGAGCACCTGATCATCGAGCACGACGCTGGTATCGGCACCCAGCACGCAGGCATTCGAATCAGCCAGCGCGGCAAAACCGGCCTGCGCCTTCTCCCGCGCGAGGCGCTGAACATAGACTTCAGGCGCCTCGCCGGGCAGCAGCGATTCGTCGATATCCACGTTCAGCAGGGAAAAGGGAGCGCCGATCTGCGCAAGCAGCTCACGGCGGCGGGGAGAGGTCGAGGCGAGATACAGAGCGCCCATGCCGGGTCCTTGAGAAAAAACACGCGGCAGGTTCGCACATTCGCAAGAGTTCGGGAAAGCAGGCAGGGGGCCATTCCCCCCTGCGCACTGTCAGAACTTGAAGTGCACCACCTGATCACCCTGCAGCGACAGAGTGCGCTTCTGGGTGATGCCACCAGAGATGACCTGGACATGGTAGACACCGCTGTCGAGGACCACCGAGACCGGCGTCGAACCGTGGTCCTGATCATTGATCAGGACCTGATCGTCGTACTTGTTGCTGCGCACGATCAGCGAGTGGGTCTTGCTGTCGCACAGATCGTAGGGCACTTCGAGGATCGCACAGGCCATCATCTTCTTGGCGATGACCGTGGCCTTGACGTTGAGCTGAGCATTGACGGTGCCATCCAGATTCATGCTGGCCTGGGAGAAGTCCACCTTGGTCCGATAGCGGTACCAGTTCGGGCTCAGGGTCAGACTGTCGACCTGGTCGCTGATGTCTGCGGCGAGCACGCGCTGATAGTTGTCCAGCACCCACTGCGACATCCGCCCATCGTCACGCTGCTCGGCCAGACAGGCAGCGAGGCTCTTGTTCGGCGAGCAGCGGAAGGACACCGACTCTTCGAACTGCAGGGTCTTGTCCAGCTTGCGAGCGATGGCCTGAATCTTCTTGCTGTTGCGCTCGCGCACCTCGGCAGCGAGCTGCGCGCGCAGGCGTTCGACATCACGCTCGGCCTGGGAAAACTTCAGATGTTGGCCGGCCAGGTCCTTCTCGATCGACTCGACACGCGCCAGCGCCGCGGCATGGTTGTCGGACTCGCGCTTGTACTCGCCCAGAAGACCATCGAGACGTTCGCTGTTGCTGCTTTCGCGAAAAAAATCTTCGACTTCCAGACGGATCAGTTTCTTGGCGTCGGCCAGCTGCATCTTGGCGGCGGTCTGGGCACTCTTTTCCACCCGCAGGGTGTCTTCGAGCTTCTGCCGCTCAAGCAGGATGCCATCCAGCTCGGCGATCTTGGCCGCCAGTTGCTCTTCACGCGGGGAACCCGGTTGCACCGCTGCAGCCGACGAGGCAGGAGTGCCCGATGTGGCGGTCTGTTTGGAGGAAGAGGATGAAGGGGCGGGTGAACTTTTCGCCGAGGTTGTCGTCTGAGAGGACTGCGGCGCCTGGGGGGCACCATCCGCCTGGCTTGGAGCGCTGCCCAGAAGCAGGGCCCAGGCGAGTCCGCCAACGGCGATCAGGGACAGGACGCGAATGCGGCCCGGTTTGGAACAAATCGAAACATCAGCTTCCATAACCTACGTCGTCCCGTGCTCTTATGCTTTTGTCTGCCTGAATTCAGGAGCTTTCTACTGGCGGTCTGCCATGGATGGCGCATGATTTCAGAAAAGCCGTTGCGCATCAAGGCAAGCGCAGCGCTCCCCGGACACCCTCGCCGAACTCCCCTCAATACACCGCAAAACGCCGACGCAGCCATTGCAGCGCCACGTACAGCCACGGCCAGAGCAGGGCACTGGTCAGCGCCGGCAGCAGGAACAACAGCGTCGGCGGGCGATTGCCGGTCAGTGCGTTGAGCCACAGCTGGACCAGTTGGGCAAGCCCGAAGACCACCAGCAGCACCAGACTCTGCTGCCACAGCGGGAACATCCGCAACCGTCGCTGCAACGACTGCACCATGAACAGACTGAGCGTAAGCACCAGGGCATTCTGGCCGAGCAGATCGCCATAGAGCACATCGGCTGCCAGGCCCAGGCACCAGGCGCTCAGCATGCCTACCCGATGCGGCAGATTGAGATTCCAGAACGCCAGCAGCATCGCCAGCCAGAGCGGCCGGCCGACCTGCATGAAATCCGGTAGCGGCATCACGCTGAGCAGCAGCCCGAGCAGCATGCTGAGCCAGATCACCCAGCCGTCACGGGACGTCGGTACCGGCATCAGCGAGCCTCCTCTACTGCATCCGCAGGGCTTTCCGGCACCTGCGCCGGCGGCACGGACGTCTCGCCCGCCGCCTTGCGATCCTCTTCCTCCTGCGCCTGCGCAGCATCTGCAGCACGCTGCTCGGCAGTACGGCCGTCAGTGAACACCAGCAACAGATAGCGACTGCGATTCAATGCCGCAGTGGGCACCGCTCGGACGATGGCGAACGGCTGACCGGAATCGTGGATGACCTCCTTCACCGTGGCCACCGGATAACCGGCCGGGAAGCGCTGACCGAGCCCTGAGCTGACCAGCAGATCGCCTTCCTTGACGTCAGCGGTGTCAGCGACATGGCGCAGCTCCAGGCTCTCCGGGTTGCCGGTACCCGTGGCAATCACCCGCAGACCATTGCGATTGATCTGCACCGGAATGCTGTGGGTGTTGTCGGTGAGCAGCAGCACCCGCGAGCTGTACGGCATGACTTCGACCACCTGGCCCATCAGGCCGCGCGCATCGAGCACCGGCTGGCCGAGAAAGACGCCATCGCGCCCCCCTTTGTCGATGATGATGCGATGCGAGAAGGGATTCGGGTCGACACCGATCAGCTCGCTGACCAGAACCTCGTCATCGACCAGCGCGGCCGAGTTGAGCAACTCGCGCAGGCGCACGTTCTGCTCGGTAAGAGCCGCCAGTCGCTGCAGCCGGCGCTGCATCAGCAACGCCTCGGCCTTGAGCTTCTCGTTTTCCGCAAGCAGCTCGCTATGGCTGGTGAACTGGGCACTAACGGTGTTCCAGGCGCGCACCGGCATGTCGGTGACCCAGTAGAACTCCATCAGCACCAGCCCCATTGCCGCGCGAAACTGCTTGAGTCCGGAGAACCGCGCGTCGACCACCATCAGCGCAGCCGAAAGCACCACCAGCACCAGCAGGCGGCCTCCCAATGCAGGGCCTTTGCCAAACAGGCGGTTGATGGCGCGCTCCTTTGTAGGCTGAATTCACTGGCAGCGAGCGTCTTGCAGGCGCTCGCATGCCGAAGGTCGCCACAAACCGGCGACCCGACCGATCACTCGCTGGACAGCAGGTCCATGCTGTGGCGATCCATCATCTCCAGCGCACGACCGCCGCCACGGGCGACGCAGGTCAGCGGCTCCTCGGCGACGATCACCGGCAGGCCGGTTTCCTGCGACAGCAGCTTGTCCAGATCTCGCAACAACGCGCCACCACCCGTCAGCACCAGACCGCGCTCGGCGATGTCCGAGGCGAGTTCCGGCGGCGACTGTTCCAGTGCACTCTTGACCGCCTGAACGATGGTCGCCAGCGATTCCTGCAGTGCCTCGAGCACTTCGTTGGAATTGAGGGTGAAGCTGCGCGGCACCCCTTCGGCCAGGTTGCGGCCACGCACGTCGACCTCACGGATCTCGCCACCGGGGAACGCCGTACCGATCTCCTGTTTGATCCGCTCGGCAGTGGATTCACCGATCAGACTGCCGTAGTTGCGGCGAACGTAGGTGATGATCGCCTCGTCGAAGCGATCACCGCCGACCCGCACGGACTCGGCATAGACCACACCGTTGAGCGAGATCAGCGCGATCTCGGTGGTACCGCCGCCGATGTCGACGACCATCGAACCACGCGCCTCTTCCACCGGCAGGCCGGCACCGATGGCCGCAGCCATCGGCTCCTCGATCAGGAACACCTCACGCGCGCCGGCGCCCAGCGCCGATTCACGTATCGCCCGGCGCTCGACCTGGGTCGATTTGCAGGGCACGCAGATCAGCACACGCGGGCTGGGCTGCAGGAAGCTGTTTTCGTGAACCTTGTTGATGAAGTACTGCAGCATCTTCTCGCAGACGCTGAAATCGGCGATCACCCCGTCCTTCATCGGACGGATCGCGGCAATGTTGCCGGGGGTACGGCCGAGCATGCGCTTGGCTTCGGTACCGACCGCAACGACGCTCTTCTGGTTGCCATGGGTACGGATGGCGACGACCGACGGCTCGTTCAGCACGATGCCGCGTTCGCGGACATAAATCAGGGTGTTGGCAGTGCCCAGGTCAATGGAAAGATCGCTGGAAAACATGCCACGCAGTTTCTTGAACATGGGGAAAGGGTCCCTAGGCAACGCGTGGGTAAAAAAGTGCGGCAAACTCTAACAACCGCAAGGACTTTGGGCAAGGCGGCCGATGTGGTAGATTTCCGGGCTTTCGACCTGTCGAGGGCAGGCACGACGGGCGCTTCAGCGACCCGACAACGCCCTCGCGACCGCCCGCAAGCATTCCACTGGAGACCCCCGATGGCGCTTGAACGCTCCGACGTGGAAAAGATCGCTCACCTGGCCCGCCTCGGCCTGGCCGAAGACGACCTGCCACGCACCACCGCGACCCTCAACAACATCCTCGGCCTGATCGACGCCATGCAGGCGGTCGACACCGATGGCGTCGAGCCGCTCGCCCATCCGCTGGAAACCACCCAGCGCCTGCGCGCCGACGCGGTCAGCGAGCAGAACCAGCGCGACGCCTACCAGGCCATCGCCCCCGCCGTCGAGAACGGCCTCTACCTCGTGCCGAAAGTCATCGAATAAAAGGAAAGGGTTTCCCATGCACCAGCTGACCCTGGCCGAGATCGCCCGCGGCCTCGCCGACAAGCGCTTCTCCTCGGTGGAACTGACCACCGCCCTGCTCGCGCGCATCGCGCAGCTCGACCCCCAGCTCAACAGCTTCATCACCGTCACCGAAGAGCAGGCGCTGGCGCAGGCCCGTGCCGCCGACGCACGCCGCGCCGCGGGCGAGGACGGCGCCCTGCTCGGCGCGCCCATCGCCCACAAGGATCTGTTCTGCACGAAAGACGTGCTGACCAGCTGCGGCTCGAAAATCCTCACTGGCTTCAAGGCGCCCTATGACGCCACGGTCGTCGAGAAGCTCGCCACAGCCGGTAGCGTCAGCCTCGGCAAGCTGAATATGGACGAATTCGCCATGGGCTCGGCCAACGAATCCAGCCACTACGGCCCGGTGAAGAACCCCTGGGACCTGACCCGCGTGCCGGGCGGCTCCTCGGGTGGCTCGGCCGCTGCGGTGGCGGCGCGGCTGATTCCGGCGGCGACCGGCACCGACACCGGTGGCTCGATTCGCCAGCCGGCCGCACTGACCAACCTCACCGGCCTCAAGCCGACCTACGGCCGCGTTTCCCGCTGGGGCATGATCGCCTACGCCTCCAGCCTCGATCAGGGCGGCCCCTTGGCCCGCACGGCAGAGGACTGCGCACTGATACTGCAGGCCATCGCCGGTTTCGATGCCAAGGATTCGACCTGCGTCGATCAGCCAGTCGACGACTACCTGGCCACCCTTGGCCAGCCGCTGAATGGCTTGCGCATCGGCCTGCCGAAGGAATATTTCGGCGCCGGCCTGGATGCGCGCATCGGCGAGAAGGTCATGGCGGTGGTCGAGGAGCTGAAGAAGCTCGGCGCGACCGTCAAACAGATTTCCCTGCCGAACATGCAGCACGCCATTCCGGCCTACTACGTGATCGCCCCGGCCGAAGCCAGCAGCAACCTGTCGCGCTTCGACGGCGTGCGCTTCGGCTATCGCTGCGAAAACCCGCAGAACCTCGAGGACCTGTACAAGCGTTCGCGCGCCGAAGGCTTCGGCGCCGAAGTGAAGCGCCGCATCATGGTCGGCACCTACGCGCTCTCGGCCGGCTACTACGACGCCTACTACCTGAAGGCGCAGAAGATCCGCCGGCTGATCAAGAACGACTTCGTCCGCGCCTTCGAAGAGGTCGACCTGATCCTCGGCCCGACCACGCCGAACCTGGCGTGGAAGCTCGGCGAGAAGAACGACGACCCGGTTGCGGCGTACCTGGAAGACATCTACACCATCACCGCCAACCTCGCCGGAGTCCCCGGCCTGTCGATGCCGGCCGGCTTCGTCGACGGCCTGCCGGTGGGTGTGCAGTTGCTCGGCAACTACTTCCAGGAAGCTCGTCTGCTCAACGTCGCACACCAGTATCAGCAGGTCAGCGACTGGCACACACAAGCTCCGAGCGGCTTCTGAGGAAGGACTAGCACATGCAATGGGAAACCGTCATCGGGCTGGAAATCCACGCCCAGCTCAGCACCCGGTCGAAGATCTTCTCCGGCAGCGCCACCACCTTCGGTGCCGAGCCCAACACCCAGGCCAGCCTGGTTGACCTGGGCATGCCCGGCACCCTGCCGGTACTCAACGCCGAAGCGGTGCGCATGGCCTGCAAGTTCGGCCTGGCCATCGACGCGCATATCGCGCCGCAGAACGTCTTCGCCCGCAAGAACTACTTCTACCCGGACCTGCCCAAGGGCTATCAGACCAGCCAGATGGATCACCCCATCGTCGGCAAGGGCTTCCTCGACATCACCCTGGAAGACGGCACCACCAAGCGCATCGGCATCACCCGCGCGCACCTGGAAGAGGACGCCGGCAAGAGCCTGCACGAAGACTTCCACGGCATGAGTGGCATCGACCTGAACCGCGCCGGCACGCCACTGCTGGAAATCGTTTCCGAGCCGGACATCCGTTCGGCCAAGGAAGCGGTGGCCTATGTCAAAGCCATCCATGCCCTGGTGCGCTACCTCGGCATCTGCGACGGCAACATGGCCGAAGGCTCGCTGCGCTGCGACTGCAACGTCTCGGTACGGCCGAAAGGCCAGGCCGAGTTCGGCACCCGCGCCGAGATCAAGAACGTCAACTCGTTCCGTTTCATCGAGAAGGCGATCAACCATGAGGTACAGCGGCAGATCGAACTGATCGAGGACGGCGGCAAAGTGGTGCAGGAAACCCGCCTGTACGACCCGAACAAGGACCAGACGCGCTCCATGCGCAGCAAGGAAGAGGCCAACGACTACCGCTACTTCCCCTGCCCGGATCTGCTGCCGGTGGTGATCGAGCAGAGCTTCCTCGACGAGGTGCGCGCCAGCCTGCCGGAGCTGCCGGTGCAGAAGCGTGAACGCTTCGAGGCGCAGTTCGGTCTGTCTGCCTATGACGCCACGGTGCTGGCCGCCAGTCGTGAACTGGCCGACTACTTCGAGGCAGTCAACACCGTATGCGGCGACGCCAAGCTGGCCGCCAACTGGGTAATGGGCGAGCTGTCCAGCCTGCTCAACAAGGACAACCTCGATATCGAGCAGTCACCCGTGTCGGCCGAGCAGCTGGGCGGGATGATCCTGCGCATCAAGGACAACACCATCAGTGGCAAGATCGCCAAGATGGTCTTCGAGGCCCTGGCCGCCGGTGAAGGCGCCAGCGCCGATGAAGTGATCGAGAAGAAAGGCCTCAAGCAGGTCACCGACTCCGGCGCCATCGAAAGCATGCTGGATGAAGTGCTGGCGGCCAACGCCGAACAGGTCGAACAGTACCGCGCCAGCGACGAAGCCAAGCGCGGCAAGATGTTCGGCTTCTTCGTCGGCCAGGCGATGAAGGCCTCGAAAGGCAAGGCCAACCCCGGCCAGGTCAACGAGCTGCTGAAGAAGAAGCTGGAGGGGTGAGCCGGGCGAGCCAACGCCTGCGTTGGCCCGGCGAGCGACCGGCCATGGATGACCGGGCCGGGGCTTCAGGATAAAGCCGCCGCCGCGACAGGGACGTCTACTCCGACGCAGGGTGGATGACGCCCTTCTCGTCCACCAGGCAATTGCGCAGCGGTGGACGGATCAAGCGTCGTCCACCCTACGGGGTTTCGGCTGCTCGCGGAGCCGGCCCGACGTAGGGTGGATGACGCTCTTTTCATCCACCAAGCAAATTGCGCAACGGTGGACGGATGAAGCGTCGTCCACCCTACGCAGCCCCAAGCCAATCAACGCTGCCGGCCCGGCGTAGGGTGGATGACGCTCTTTTCATCCACCACGGCCATTGCAGCGCGGCCACTGAAGCAGAAGCGCCCGCTGCACATCCACATCAGGAGCGACCCCATCCATGTTCAGAAGCCTCATTCTCTTCAGCCTGCTCGCCATGCTCGCCGGCTGCTCGACCATCGGCGGAGTCGGTTCGAGCGAAACCGGCAAGGCTTCCTGGTACGGCCCCCAGCACCATGGCAAGCGCACCGCCAGCGGCGAGCGCTTCGATCAGAACGCGCTGACCGCCGCCCACCGCGAATTACCTTTCGGCAGCCGGGTGCGTGTCACCAATCTGAACAACGACCGCAGCGTGGTAGTGCGCATCAATGACCGCGGCCCCTATGCCCGCGGCCGCATCATCGATGTTTCGCGTGCAGCGGCGCAGGCGCTGGACATGGTCCGCGCGGGGGTGGTGCCGGTTCGCGTGGAACGTCTCGGCGACTGATACGGACAAAGCCTCAGGCGCCGACCTCCGTCCGCTCGGCGGCCGCCTGGCAAACTCGCTGCCGGCACTGGCGTCCGCCAGGCAGATCGCTATCCTATGGCACCTTTTTTCAGAGAGCCCGCAACATGACTCCGATGACCTTCGTCTATCTGATCGCCGGCCTGGTCCTGCTCGTCGTTGGCGCCGAGGTACTGGTGCGCGGCGCAGCACGCCTGGCCGCCCAGTTCGGCATTCCACCACTGGTGATCGGCCTGACCGTGGTCGCCTTCGGCACCAGCGCGCCGGAAACTGCGGTCAGCGTGCAGGCGGCCTGGGCCGGCAGCGGCGACCTGGCGATTGGCAACGTGATCGGCTCGAACATCGCCAACGTCCTGCTGATCCTCGGGATCACCGCGCTGATCGCCCCATTGATCGTCTCGCGCCAACTGATTCGCCTGGATGTACCGATCATGATCGGCGCCAGCTTCGTCGTGTTCGGCCTGGCCTGGGACGGCTCGCTGAGCCGTCTGGACGGCGCCCTGCTGTTCGCCGGCGTGATCGCCTACACCGCATTCCTGATCATCAGCAGTCGCCGTGCCGGCAAGGCGAGCGAAGAGGACGACGAGTTCGCCAAGGAGTTCGGCCTGCATGAAGCGCCCAAGCCCTACGCCTGGGTAATCAACCTGGGCCTGCTGATCGCTGGCCTGGTGCTGCTGGTCGGCGGCTCCAACCTGCTGGTCGAAGGCGCCGTCACCCTGGCTCGTGCGCTGGGTCTGTCGGAGCTGGTCATCGGCCTGACCGTCATCGCCATCGGCACCTCGCTGCCAGAGCTGGCCACCTCGGTCATTGCCGCCTACAAGGGCGAACGCGACATCGCCGTGGGCAACATCGTCGGCAGCAACATCTTCAACCTGCTGTGCGTGCTCGGGCTGGCATCGCTGGTCTCGCCGACCGCGATCTCGGTATCGCCCACGGCGCTGGCTTTCGACTTCCCGGTGATGATCGCGGTGGCCGTTGCCTGCCTGCCGATCTTCTTCGCCGGCTACCGGATCAACCGCTGGGAAGGGCTGCTGTTTGTCGCCTACTACGCCGCCTACACCGGCTACCTGGTGCTGTTCAACACCGGCCGGCCGTTCGCCGAGACCTTTGGCGAAGCCATGCTCGGTTACGTGGTCCCGCTGACCGCCATCACCCTGCTGGTGATTGCCGCACGCGCCTGGCACAAGCAGAGGTAGGTTGGCGCCGAGCGAAGCGAGGCCCAACAGCACCCTGCTGTTCGCCGCGGTGAACTGGACAAACCCGCGGCAGCGCAACGGCGCAACCGTCGTGCGCTGAGGCTTTTGTTGAGCGGCCTCGCAGGTTTACCAAAGCACTATGGAAGGGGCAGTACGGCCGGCGCATAATCGCCCGCTCTGCCCGGACCGGCACGCTCGTGCCCGTCCATCGTGAACCGCAGCCCCCTGCAAGGACGCCCCATGCCCAGTTCGCCCATGAACCTCGCCCAGCGACTGCTGGCGGTATTGCTGTTCATTCCGCGCCTTCTCCTGCGCCTGCTGCGCTGGTTGTTCGCGCTGCTGTTCGGACGCCTGAGCTGGAGCGCACCGGGCTGGCTGCGTGGCGTCGGCCGTCTCGGCGCCGCGTCCGGCCGCAGCCTGCGTCAGAATCCGCGACGCAGCCTCGGCGGCGGTCTGCTGCTTACGCTGCTGATCGCGCTGGGCGCCTACGCCTGGCACTGGTACGTCAACCTGCCGCAACCACATCGGGTCAGCTACAGCGTGCAGGCACCGGCACTCACCGACTACCGCCAGGAGCCGATACGCATTGCCCCGCTGGTGGTCGACTTCGACGAACCCGCCGCGCCACTCGCGGCCATCGGCAAGCCGGTCGCCGGCGAGTTGCTGCAGCTCAAACCTGCCATCGAAGGCAGCTGGCAGTGGGCCGGCGACCGCAAGCTGGTGTTCACCCCGGCGGCGGACTGGCCGGTAGGCCAACGCTACAGCCTGCAACTGGCCAAGGACGAGCTGTTGGCGCCCGGTGTACTGCTCGACAACTACCAGACGGAGTTTTCCAGCCAGCCGTTCCGCGTCTCCCTCGGCAGCAGCACCCTGTATCAGGATCCAAGCATCGCCAGCCTGAAGAAGCTGGTGGTGACCCTCAATTTCAGCCACCCGGTCGATGAGGACAGCGTGCGCAAGCGCGTGGCGATCATCCTCGATCGCGGGCTGGCCTACCGCGACCAGGACCAGCCGAGCACGCCCGAGATCAGCTTCGACAAGCTGCGCCTGAGCGCCTACGTGCACTCCGCGCCACTGGCCACCCCGCTGGAAACCGTCGCCGTCACCCTGCAGTTGGACAAGGGTGTACGTGCCGCCGCCGGTGGTGATGCACAGGCCGAACCGCTGCAGGCCCGCGCCAGCGTTCCCGGCCGCTATCAACTGAGTTTCAGCGGCGCACGCATCCAGTTCGTCGACAACAGCGACAGCGAGCCGGAACCGGTGATCATGTTCGACAGCTCCAGCGCCGTGGCCGACGAGGCCATCGCCGGCAAGCTGTCGGCCTGGCTGCTGCCGGAGCGCACGCCGAACGACTCCGCCTACTGGAGCCGCGAGCAGATCGACGAGGCCACCCTGGCACGCTCGGAGAAGGTTGCCCTGGAGCACGTGCCGAGCATCGAGCCGCTCAACAGCCTGCACGCCTTCAAGTTCCGCGCCCCGCCCGGACGCTATCTGTACCTGAACCTGCCGGCGCAGATCGAAGCCGTCGGCGGCTACCTGGCACGCCACCCGACCGAATCCCTGCTGCGCATGCCCGACTATCCGCGGGCCCTGCGCTTTCTCGGCGACGGATCGCTGCTCGGCGTCAACGGCGAGCGCCGGCTGGGCTTCCTGGTGCGCGGCATGAACGATGTCGAGGTGGAAGTCGCACGACTGCTGCCAAACCAGCTGCATCACCTGGTCGACCAGGCCGGCGGCAGTTTTGCCCGCCCCTATTTCAGCAACGACTACTTCGATCGCATGGTCGAACGCGAGCACCTGCCGATCAGCCTGCCGCCGGGCGACCCGGCCAAGGCGCGCTACGACCATGTCGACCTGAACCCCTACCTCTCCAACGCCGGCGGTCGCCGTGGCGTGTTCGTGGTACGCATCGCCGAGCAACGTCAAGGCAGCAATCCGGCCGACCGGCCAACCTTCGACTACTACAACCGCGACAACAGCGACCTGCGCTTCATCGTCGTCACCGACCTGGGAATCATCGCCAAGCGCTCGGCCGATGGCAGCCAGGACGTCTTCGTCCAGTCGATCGAAAGCGGCCTGCCGGTAAGCGGCGCGAAGGTCGAGATCCTCGGTCGCAACGGCCTGCCGGTGCAAAGCGGCGAAACCGATGCCGAGGGCCGCGCGCATTTCGCCGGGCTTGGCGATCTGCGCCGCGAAAAGACCCCGCTGATGGTGGTCGCGAGCCTGGGCAACGACATGTCCTTCCTGCCGCTGGGCCGCTACAGCCATCGCCTGGACCTGTCGCGCTTCGACATCGGCGGCCTGACCGACGATGCCGACGGCCAGCGTCTGCGCGCCTACCTGTTCAGCGACCGCGGCCTCTATCGTCCCGGTGAAACCGCCCACCTGGGCATGCTGGTACGACGTGACGACTGGGCCGGCAGCCTCGCCGGCCTGCCGCTGGAACTGCAGATCTTCGACCCGCGCGGCATGCTGGTACAGCGCAAGCGCCTCGACCTGCCGGCCAGCGGCCTGCTCACCGACGACTTCACCAGCAGCGAGGTGTCACCGGCCGGCGAGTACATCGCAAGCCTGAACCTGATCGGCGAACAGCAGCGCCGCATCCCGCTCGGTGACACGCGTTTCAAGGTGCGTGACTTCGAGCCGGACCGGATGAAAGTTGCCGCCAGCCTCAGCGCCGCGCCGGTCAAGGGCTGGATCGAGCCTGACGCGGTGACGGCAAAAGTCGACGCCCAGCACCTGTTCGGCGCGCCGGCATCCGATCGCCGGGTGGTCGCCGATCTGCGCCTGACCCCGGGCCAGGCTGCGTTCAGTGCCTGGCCGGAGTACCGCTTCCAGCTCAACAACCTGCTGGAGGAGAGCTTCGAGGAAACCATCGAAGACCTGACCACCGATGCCGACGGCCAGGCCGAAATCGACCTGCGTCTGGCGCGCTTTGCCCGCAGCACCTATCGCATCGACCTGCTGGCGCGGGTGTTCGAGGCCGAAGGCGGGCGCAACGTCGCCGCCCACAGCAGCGTGCTGGTCTCCAGCGCGCCCTGGCTGGTCGGCGTGCGTGCACGCGACTCGCTGCGCTACGTCAGCCGCGGCGCAGTGCGCGAGATCGACTGGCAGGCAATCGGAGCGGATCTTGAGCCCGTTGCAGTCGACGGTCTGCAGACCGAGCTGATCGAACATCGCTATCTCTCCGTGCTGATCAAGCAGTCCGACGGCACCTACCGCTACGAATCGCGACGCAAGGAGATCAGCCTCGGCAGCACGCCCCTGGCACTTGAAGCCAAGGGCCTGCGGCAGAAGCTGGAAACCGCCACCCCCGGCGAGTTCAGCCTGCGTCTGAAGACCGCCGAGGGCGAGCTGCTCAACCAGCTCGACTACAGTGTCGCCGGCAGCGGCAACGCCTCGCGTTCGCTGGAGCGCAACGCCGAGCTGCAGCTGAAGCTGAACAAGGCCAGCTACGCGCCCGGCGAGGAGATCGAGCTGAGCCTGCGCGCGCCCTACACCGGCGCCGGGCTGATCACCATCGAGCGCGAGAAGATCTACGCCCAGCACTGGTTCAAGGCCGACAACAGCAGCAGCGTGCAACGCATCCGCCTGCCCGAGGGTATCGAAGGCAACGCCTACGTCAGCGTGCAGTTCGTCCGCGACCCCGGCTCGCCGGAGGTCTACATGAGCCCGCTGTCCTACGCCGTGGCGCCCTTCGCCATCGATCTGGACGCACGCCGCCAGCCGCTGGCGATCAGCGCCTCCGAGCAGCTCGAACCCGGCCAGACCTTCCAGATCAGCCTGACTGCCGAACGCCCCGGCCAGGCCCTGGTGTATGCGGTCGACGCCGGCATCCTGCAGGTGGCGCGCTACCGCACGCCCGACCCGCTGGGGCACTTCTTCCAGAAGCGCGCGCTGCAGGTGCAGACCAGCCAGATCCTCGACCTGATCCTGCCCGAGTTCCGCCTGCTGCTGGCCCAGGCCGCCGCCGGCGGTGACGGCGAAGGCGCGCTGGCCGCGCACCTCAACCCGTTCAAGCGCAAGCGCCAGGCGCCGGTAGCCTGGTGGAGCGGACTGATCGACCTGCCAGCCGGCGAAACGACACTGGAATACCAGGTGCCGGAGAGCTTCAACGGCCGTCTGCGCTGGTTCGTGGTGTCGATCGACGACAGCCGGGTCGGCGTCCACGAAGGCGCCGCAGAGGTCCGCGGGCCGCTGGTGATCAGCCCCAACGTGCCGGCGATGGTCGCACCGGGCGATGAGTTCCTGGTCACCGCCGGGGTCTTCAGCAACCTGGGCGAAGCCGCCGAGGTGAAGGTCAGCCTGGAAACCGACCAGGGCCTGCAGCTGCTGGGCGAGACACAGACGCTGAGCATCGCGCCACGCCGCGAAGCGGTGGCGCGCTTCCGCCTCAAGGCACTGGAGCAGCTGGGATCGAGCGATCTGCGGGTGATCGCCGAGCTGCCCGATGGCAAGCGCATCGGCATCGGCGAGAGCATCTCGGTGCGGCCGGCGGTGGAGCATCGCGTGCAGCTGAGCCTGGGCCGACTGAGCTCTGATCGCCTGGAGCTGCCGCCGACCCGCGAGCTGTTCCCGCAACTGCGCAAGGTCGAGCTCGGCCTGGGCGCCTCGCCGCTGGTGTGGAGCCAGGGCCTGTCCGACTACCTGGCCGACTACAGCTACAGCTGCACCGAGCAGATGCTTTCCAAGGCGATGCCGACGCTGATCTGGAGCACCCCGGCGCTGGGCCTTGCGCCCGACGCACGGAGCAGTTTCGATGATGCTCTGCGGATGCTGCGCCAGCGCCAGAACCAGAGCGGCGGCTTTGGCCTGTGGGCCGCCAGCCCCGAGGCGGACGCCTTTGCCAGCAGCTATGCCAGCGACTTCCTGATCGAGGCCCGCGAGCGCGGCTACGCCGTGCCGGATGACCTGCTCAACAGTGCCAACGGCTACCTTTCGCGCATCGCCGAAGGGCCAAGCCAGGGCATGGCCGAGCTGCGCCTGCGGGCCTACGCCAGCTACCTGCTGACGCGCCAGGGGGTGGTCACCAGCGGCGCCCTGGCGGACATCCACGAGCGCTACCAGACCTACTTCAAGGACCGCTGGGAGCAGGACATCGGCGCCGCCTACCTGGCCGCCAGCTATCGCCTGCTCAAGCAGGACAAGCAGGCCCGGGCAATCTTCGCCAAGGTGCCATGGCGCACCCTGGGCAAGACCATGGAGCGCGACAGCCCCTACTACGACGAGCTGGTCCACGATGCCGAGCGCCTCGCGCTGCTGAGCCGGCACTTCCCGGAACAGCTCGACGAGCTGCCCGACGCACTGCTCGATGGCCTGGCCAGGCAGTTGGCGCGCAACCAGTACAACTCGCTTTCCGCCGCCCTGCTGATCCGTGGCCTGGACAGTTACGGCCGGGTCGGCGAACAGCGCGTCGAGGTGGCTGCCGCTGCGCGTCTGGGCGAGCAGCTGCAGCAGCTGACACTGGCCGGCAAACCGCCGCGCGCTGCCGTGCCGCTGGGCACCCGCATGCTCGAACTGACCCACGAGGGTGACCTGCCGGCGTTCTACCTGCTCAGCGAGGCCGGCTACGACAAGGGCGTGCTGAACGATGAGCTGCGTGAGGGCCTGGAGATCAGCCGCGACTACCTTGGCCTGGATGGCACGCCGCTGCAGTCGCTCAAGGTCGGCGACGAGTTCCTGGTGCGCCTGCGTCTGCGCGCGGTGGAGCGCGAGCGGGTCGAGCAACTGGCAGTGGTCGACCTGCTGCCGGGTGGCATCGAGCCGGTCTACAACAATCCGCTGCCGGACGAGAACGGTGAGCTGCCGGAAGGCCGTCACTCGCCGCTGGGCAACCAGCCGGGCAGTGACTGGCAGCCGCACGCGGTGGATGTACGCGAGGACCGGGTCGTGCTCTACGGCAGCGTCTCGCGCAGCGCGGCGACCTTCGTCTACCGCGCCCGCGCGACCAACGCCGGCCGCTTCGGCACACCGCCGCCCTACGCCGAGGGCATGTACGAGCGCAGCCTGCAGGCGCGTGGCGCCAGCGGCCAGCTGGAGATTCTCGAACCCTGATGGCGGCGCCCGTCGTCACCCGCCCCTGGCGTCGCCGCCTGCGCCGCCTGGGCTGGAGCTGCCTGCTGCTCGCGCTGCTGTTACTGGCCCTGCGGCTGTGGCCGCAACCGCCGCTGCGCGAGGCGGCGCCGCTGTCCCGGGTGGTGCTGGCCGAAGACGGTGCGCTGCTGCGCCTGACGCTGGCCAGCGATGGCCAGTACCGTCTCTGGGTACCACTTGAGCGCTTCGCGCCGAGCCTGATCGAGGCCATGCTGCTCAAGGAAGACCGCCACTTCTTCCGCCACCCCGGCGTCAACCCGGCGGCGCTGCTGCGTGCCGCGCGCGAGACCTGGGGCGGCGGCATGCGCCAGGGCGGCTCGACGCTGAGCATGCAGCTGGCGCGCAGGCTCTACGGCCTGGACTCGCGCAATGTCCCCGGCAAGCTGCAGCAGATCGGCCTGGCGCTCTGGCTGGAGGCGCGCTACAGCAAGCGCGACATCCTCGAGGCCTACCTCAACCTGGCGCCCATGGGTGGCAATATCGAGGGCATGGAGTCCGCCAGCCGCATCTACTTCAACAAGCCGGCCGCCGAGCTGTCGCTGGCCGAATCCCTGGCACTGGCGGTGATCCCGCAGCAGCCGGGCCGACGCGGCCACTTCGGCCCGAGCCTGGATCGCGCGCGCCTGGCCCTGCTGGCCGAGTGGCGCAGGGTTTACCCGCACGATGCGCGCAACAGCGCACCACTGGAGCTGCCGGTCAGCGCCCGCAGCCGCGCCCAGTTGCCGTTCCGCGCGCCGCACTTCGCCGAGCTGTTGCTCGCCCGCCATTCCGGCGCGGAACTGCACAGCACCCTGTCGGCGCCACTGCAGCAGCAGCTGGAGCGACAGATCGCGCAATTCGTCGCGCAGAACCGCGCGCGCGGCATCGAGAACGCCAGCGCGCTGCTGATCGACAGCCGCGACCAGTCGGTGAAGGCGCTGGTCGGCTCGGCGGACTATTTCTCGACGGCGATCCACGGCCAGGTCAACGGCGTGACCGCGCGCCGCTCGCCAGGCTCGACGCTCAAGCCGTTCCTCTACGGCCTGGCCATCGACCAGGGCCTGATCCATCCGCAGAGCATCCTCAAGGACACCCCGAGCGCCTTCGGCCCCTACCAGCCGGAAAACTTCGACGGCAGCTTCGTCGGTCCACTGAGCGCGCGCGATGCGCTGATCCGCAGCCGCAACGTGCCGGCGGTATGGCTGGCCAGCCAGCTGCGCACGCCGAACCTCTACGCCCTGCTGCAACGCAGCGGCGTACGCGGCCTGCGTGGCGAGGAGTTCTACGGCCTGGGCCTGGCGCTGGGCGCCGCCGAAGTCAGCAGCGAGGAGCTCGGCCGGCTGTACCTGATGCTCGCCGGTGACGGCCGCCTGCGCCCGCTGCGCTACCTGCAGGAGCAGCAGTCGGCGCCGGGCGAGGCGCTGCTGTCGGCCGAAGCGACCTTCATGCTGCGCGACATGCTCGCCGCCACCCCGCGCCCGGACGGCCTGCCCGCCGACCCGCGCAACGCACCCTGGCCGGTGGCCTGGAAGACCGGCACCTCCTGGGGCTTCCACGACGCCTGGAGCGCCGGCGTGGTCGGCCCTTACGTACTGGTAGTCTGGGTCGGCAACTTCGACGCGCGGCCGAACCCCGCCTTCGTCGGCATCCGCAGCGCCGCGCCGCTGTTCTTCCGCATCGCCGACGGCCTGCCCCTGCTCGACCGCCGCAGCTGGCAGCCACCCGTGCCACCGCCAGGGCTGAGCCGCGTCGATATCTGCAGCGCCTCGGGTGACCTGCCCAATCGCTGGTGCCCGCGTATCACGTCGAGCTGGTTCATCCCCGGTGTTTCGCCGATCCGCGTCTCGACCCTGCACCGCCCCGTACCCATCGACATCCAGACCGGCCAGCGCGCCTGTCCGCCATTCGATGCAACCAAGGTGCGCGAGGAGGTCTTCGAGTTCTGGCCGTCCGACCTGCAGGCGCTGTTCAACGCGGCCGGCCTGCCGCGTCGCAGCCCGCCCGCCGACCACTGCGAGCAGAGCGCCAGCCCGGCAGCGGACGCCGCACCGCGCATCCGCTCGCCGCTGAGCCGGGTGACCTACAGCCTGCGCCTGTCGCAACCCGACGAGACCATCGCCCTGAACGCCAGCGCCGGCGGCGATGCCCGCCGCCTGTACTGGTTCGCCGACCAGCGCCTGCTCGGCGAAGTGCCGGCCGGCCGGGTCCTCGACTGGCGCCCCGAGCGCGCCGGCCGTTATCAATTGAGCGTCAGCGATGACCTCGGTCGCAGCGCACAACGCATCCTCGACGTGGAGATACTGCCGTGATTCGCCGCCTGGCCCTGCTCCTCTGCCTGGCCCTGAGCCAACCGCTGGCCGCCTCCGAACCCAGCGGGGTGTACATGCAGGTGCCACTGAGCAGTGCCGAGCTCGACGCCTGGCTCGCCTCGCCGCTGCCGCAGGCGGCGGATTTCCACGACTGGGCGCGGATGAACCCGCAATGGCAGGCAGACTGGCGGCGCTACTTCACCACCCTGCCCGCCGCCACCGTCGGCGAGTTTCTCCGCGGCTGGGAAGCACCGCCGCAGGACAGCGCCGGCATGGCCTGGTGTCACGATCCGGAAAACGCCGAGCTGCGCCTGGGCGCGGTGTTCTACGACGAGAACTTCATCAGCTTCGCCACCCTGCTCGCCGCCCTGCGCAACGTGGCCCAGCACCAGAGCCAGACCGAAGCGGGCTACGTCTACATCTATTCCTTCCTCTGGGGTGACGGCCCGGACGCCCTGCTGCGCACGCTTCCCGGCAACTCCGAACTGCTTGCCCCGGATAGCGCACCCGGGCCGCTCAGGGACGCCGCCGACGCCTTCCTCGATGCTCGGATGAGCGGCTGGCAGCCGGCTGACGAACTGCAGCGCTGTCGGCCGCTGCCCGGGCCATGACACCCTCCCGGACACGCTCACACCCGCAGCCGCCGCATGGCGGCTACGCTATTTCTCCCCCTGCCAGCAGAAGGCCATTCATGCACCGGACCATCCGCGTCATTTTCTCCGCACTGCTGGGCAGCGTGCTGCTGAGCCCGCTGCCCAGCAGCGCCGCGCCACTGAGCTGTACGTTGACACTGGATCAGGCTGACGCCGGCCAGCGGCGAGACCTCCAGCAACAGGCGGAAGCGGGCGACGCCTGCGCCCAGTTCAACCTGGGCTATCTCTCGTACACCCAACAGGACTACGCGCGCAGCGCACGCTGGTACACCGAGGCGGCCGAACAAGGCGTGGCCCGGGCGGCATTCGAGATTGCCATCCTCTATCGCGATCAGCTGCTACCGGACCCCGATGGCAAGGAGGAGCGCTGGCTGACCCGCGCCGCAACGCAAGGGCTAGCACTGGCCCAGGCCGAGCTGGGCATCGTCTACCTGAGCCGCTCCGATGATCCGGACGCTCGAATCAAGGCGATGCAGTGGTTCGAACGGGCCGCGCTGCAGGGCGACGTACAGAGCATGTATCTGTTGGGCGAGCTGTACTGGAGCGACGACGCCGGCGTGCAGTTTCAGGCAGAAGGGGACGAACTCGCGGCTCACTTCGCCAGCGACGACAGCAAGGCGCTGCACTGGATCTGCCAGGCAGCAAGCAGCAACCATGCGCCCGCGCAGCTGAGCATGAGCGACGCCTACGGCAACGGACGAGGCACCCAGAGCGATCAGCTCCAGCGCCAGCTCTGGCTGGAACTGGCCGCCGCCAGCGGCAGTGAAGAGGCCAAGGAGCGCTTGAGCCAGGACGACAGTGCCTGGTACACCCAACTGGAGAAATGGACACAACAACAATTGTCAGACGACAGCGCGCGCTGCCCGCCAAGCAGCACGCAGACGAACGAGGAACTCACGCCATGAAAGGGCTCACCATGCGCCACGCCACTTGCCTCCTAACCCTGTGTCTCACACCCTTTCTCGCCAGCGCGCGCGACACCAACGAAGTGGTCACTGCCGATCGCCAGAGCCCGGCCATCGCTGCGGCAGTGCGTCAGGCGCAGGAAGGCCTGGACGATTTCCTCAAACTGGCAGCCGCACCAGCCGAAGGTACTCGCGAGTTCAAGGTGCAGGTCATGGTCGAAGACCCGCACGGCATCGAAACCTTCTGGATCACGAACTTCCGACCGCTTGCCCATGGTTTTGTCGGCGAAGTGGCCAACGAGCCTCGCGTCGTCAGAAGCGTGACCTGGGGCCAGCAACTGCGCTTCACCAAGGAACAGATCACCGATTGGGGCTACCTGAAGAACGACCGCCAGGTAGGCAGCTTCACCATCTGCGCACTGTTCAAGGACATGCCGGTCGAACAGGCGGACTACTACCGCACGCATCATGGATTCGATTGCTGACCACGGCAGGAAGAAGATCGTGGTCTGTCCCTGGTTGCCCTGTCCCTGATTGTCCCGGTCCGCTAAAGAATCGGGACCGCAGACGGGGCGACAATGAAAAGATAGATCTTCTCCCCGTCATTTTTGAATGGCCCCACTCAACGGGCGCAGAGACTTGCAGCCTCCGGCGGCGCCATGGGTGCTCCCGGCATGCTCAGCCCGTTGACGGTGAGTCCACAGGTGGAGGCACTGAAAACAGTTTGCGCGGCGCTCATCTCGACAACCCTGCCGACCAGGTCAGCCCAATCATCGAAGGGTCTTACCTGGCGCTGTGACACGATCTGCTCTGCCGCCCCGTCGCCTACCGTCGGCACGCTCGCCAACTCGGCAACGCTGGCGGAGTTGACATCCACCGGCCGCAAAACGAACCGGGGCGCGAACGCGGGGCGGTCGCTCTGCAGGCGCTCTGCGTCGAGGGAAGCCTGCCGCTGTTCCTCGAACCTCAACTGCTCGCGCTCCGCAGCGCGCTTCGCGAGGGCCTCCGGTGTATTGGCCGCGGCCCAGCGCGCTTGCTGCTCGCGGACCGCGATATAGGACTCCTTGGAGATGCAGTCATAGTGAGGGTGGATCTCATAACCCTCCTCCAACGCCTGGCTCCGCCGCTCAATGGTTCGCAACGGCGACCCTTCGCAGGCCTGCTGGTAGGCCGGAGTGTCCTCGATCTTCGGCGAGCAGCCGGAGATCAGTAATGCAGCCAGAGGGAAAAAGAAAAACGACAACGCCAAGCGCATGTGAATCATGGACATATACCTCTGTAGAAAAGGCCCCACGGTGTACCTGGCGGCAAACACCGCTCGGCGATTACTTCGCAGCGCTAGGTTTCAACCCACGACTTATCGTTCCAGCTGATCAACACACTTGTTAAGAAACGATCGAAGACATTTCGTAGAGCAAAAGTAAATTGAAAACTGCCCGCCCTGAACGTCTTGCGCGATCCGAACGGAGCCTCCGCTAGTCCGCCCATCCCCGTGGGATGCGATGTCAAAAAATCCGAGGCAGTCAAATGCTGGAACAGCTACGTCGCTACCGACGGGGTACATAGCGCCAGCACTCAGTACCGTAAATGCGCCAGGCGCAACACTGTCCTGCCCGCCACACCCCGGGCAAATGCCCATACCCGAATCCTGAACGCCTTGAACAATTGGAAGGTTCATAATGCACACCCGCTAACGTTAAAACAGCAGCTCACAGTTCTGAGCTCGCGCGCTCTTCCGCTGCCTTTGACTGCAGCCTTGCGTTCAACACGGCCAGTGCCCCTGGGTGCTGCAATCGCTGGCGGAGTCTGTCGTAGGTCCGCTTGCCCACACGCCGGTCGGCGGCCAGCAATATTTCACCTAGGCTCCAAGGGTCGGCAGGAAGGTCCAGCAAACACTCTACGGGCGTGTCTATATAGGCTCTCAAGAACTCAGAGATATCGCTGATATCGGTGACATAGGGATAGTTGACGGTACGCCCGTTCGCGTCCTTCGGATAATCCCAGATCACTTCGCGCCCCAATGTCAGCCAATAGCGCGGCAGATCGGTACTGCCGCTCTGCGAGGCCATGCGATAAACCCTACATTGGATGCGCAGGTCCAGCTCGCTGGAAAACAGCTTTTCAATTTCTCTTTGCAGCCTGCTCCATCGCTTCATCCCGGCTCCTGCCTAATGGGGACAGACCACGATTTGTCGATCAGTAATCGTGAGTCATCCTTAATTGCCCATCTTTCAAATCCCGTCACCCCTGCCCCTCGTCTTTCCCCTCGCCGGCGCCATCACTTACTCGAACATACAAGTTGCTTCTTATATAAAAAGCCAGCCACAGCAGCAGCGCACAGACCGCTGCCTCTATCAGGCGCGCGCCATGCAGTGACAGGACCAAGCCTATAAAAGCAACACCCATCAGAACGAGGTATGCGGCGGGAAGCTTGAAAAAAACGCCGGCGGCGATTGCCGCCTGTATCAGCAGGAAAAGGATAAAGATTGGACTGGAGATTGCGACAAAGGCAATCACAAGCGCGTTGATGATCAGATAGGCAAACAGCAGATGATTCGCGATGCGCGCTCGCGGCGGCAGTACAGCCTTGTACATGATGTTCTTCCTTGTTTGTGGGACAGCCACGTCGCTTTCGCAGCGCCGGGAACTCCTCTTCTACCAGGCAATTTCCCGGCACCCCCCACGGAAGAGACTCCGTAGATCGTGTCAGCAAGTGCTTCAGTCGCAGGAGAGGCGGGCTCCGACATTAGGGGAGTCAGAACGCTACGTCCATGCCTCCGACGAGTGAACGCCCGGCGGCGAAAATCTGCTCAGGACCCTGGCCGATCCTCGACCACGGAATGCCTGTCCTATCTGTGCCGCCACCACTCCAGCACCCCCTCCCCCGCCTTCCGCCCGCTGGCGAAGCAGGCGGTGAGCAGGTAGCCGCCGGTGGGGGCTTCCCAGTCGAGCATCTCGCCGGCGCAGAACACGCCGGGCAGGCGTTGCAGCATCAGGTTCGAATCCAGCTCACTCCAGCGCACGCCGCCGGCGCTGCTGATCGCTTCGTCCAGCGGGCGCGGGCGGATCAGGCGTAGCGGCAGTTGCTTGATCGCCCGGGCCAGGCGTACGGGATCGGTGAAACAGGCGGGATCGGCCAGTTCACGCAGCAGGCCTGCGCGCACGCCGTCCAGGCCCAGCTGGCGTTGCAGATGCTTGGCCAGCGACTGGCTGCCGCGCGGTTTTTGCAGCGCCTTTTCGACCTTCGCCAGCTCCATCTGCGGCAGCAGGTCGATATGCAGCAGCGCCTCTGCCGCGGTATTGATCCGCTCGCGGATGGCTGCCGACAGCGCATAGATCAGCCCGCCCTCGACGCCTTGGGCGGTGACCACGAACTCGCCACGGCGCGGCGCCTCGCCGGCCAGGGCAGCGGCCACCGGCTTGACCGGCGC
This sequence comes from Pseudomonas mangrovi, assembly GCF_003052585.1. Lineage (GTDB taxonomy): Bacteria > Pseudomonadota > Gammaproteobacteria > Pseudomonadales > Pseudomonadaceae > Aquipseudomonas > Aquipseudomonas mangrovi. Next base: position 271,532 of record NZ_QASN01000002.1, read on the forward strand.
GCCGGCGAATTTCTGTGTCAGGTGCTCGCTCCAGCCGGCCACCTCGAAGCCGCAGTTGGCTGGCTGCAGCGGCGCAATCTCGATGCCGCGCGACGCCAGCAACGACACCCAGGCGCCGTCCGAACCCAGCCGGGCCCAACTGCCGCCGCCGAGTGCCAGTAGCTGCGCATCGAAGCGCTGCAGTTGTTCGCCGTCCGGGGTGGCCAGGCGCAGCGCGCCGTCCTCCGCCCAGCCCAGCCAGCGACTGCGGGTGTGCAGCCGCACGCCCGCCTCGCGCAGACGACGCAGCCAGGCGCGCAGCAGCGGCGCGGCCTTCATTTCACGGGGGAAGACGCGTCCCGAGGTGCCAACGAAGGTCTCGATGCCCAGGCCGTGAATCCAGCTGCGCAGGGCATCGGCGTCGAAGGCTTCGAGCAGCGGACGGACATGCTCGCGGGCCTGGCCGTAGCGAGTGACGAAGTCGGCAAAGGGTTCGGCGTGGGTGATGTTCATCCCGCCCACACCGGCCAGCAGAAACTTGCGCCCGAGCGAGGGCATGGCATCGAACAGATCGACCGAGGCGCCGCCGGCTGCCAGCACCTCGGCGGCCATTAGGCCGGCCGGGCCGCCGCCAATCACGGCGACACGCGGGGCTTTGGAAGAGTCGGTCATGGCGCAGCGCTCGCAGCGGGAAAGGCGCGCATTCTAACCGAGCGGGATGGCCGGGCGGGCGTGACCTGCTCGCTCGCCGAAGCCGGGCTCCCTGCACGCCGCTACTTCCCTCATCCGGCGCTGCGCGCCACCTTCTCCCGGCGGGAGAAGGAACGCCACATCAGGGCGTAAGGATCACCTTGCGGCAGTCTTCCTGGCGCTTCTCGAAGATGCGGTAACCCTCGGCGGCATTGGCCAGCTTCATGTGGTGGCTGGTGATCACCTCGGGCTGCAGCTCGCCGCGCTCGATGTAGCCGAGCAGCTCCGGCAGGAAGCGGTGCACGTGGGTCTGGCCCATCTTGAAGGTCAGGCCCTTGTCGAAGGCGTCGCCGAACAGGAAGCCATGGATCGGCCCGGCATACACCCCCGGCACGCTGACCGTGCCACCGCGGCGCACGGCGGCGATGCATTGGCGCAGCGCCTTGCCGCTGGAGCCTTCGAGCTTGAGATTGGTGAGGATGGTCTCGGTCATACTGCCCTTGGCCTCGAAGCCGACCGCATCGATCACCGCATCCACCCCGCGCTGGCCGGCGGTGCGCTCGATCAGCGCCTCGGCCGGATCGTCGATCTCGTCGAAGTTGAGCGGGATCGCACCGTAGGTCAGACGGGCGAACTCCAGGCGGTAGGGATGGTGGTCGATGATGAACAGCTGCTCGGCGCCGAGCATGCGTGCGCAGGCCAGGCTCAGCAGGCCGACCGGACCGGCGCCGAACACAGCCACGCTGGAACCCTTGCCTACCCCGGCGTTGGTCACCGCCTGCCAGGCGGTCGGCAGGATATCGGTGAGGAACAGCACCTTGTCGTCGGACAGGGTGTCCGGCACCTTGAACGGACCGACGTTGCCCTTGGGCACCCGCACGTATTCGGCCTGCCCACCCGGCACGCCGCCGTACAGGTGGCTGTAGCCGAACAGCGCCGCACCCGGCGGAATCTGCTTCTTGTTGAGGATGGCGCCGCGGCCGCTGTTGGTGGTTTCGCAGGCGGCGGTCAGGTCCATCTGGCAGAAGAAGCATTCGCCACAGGCGATCACGAAGGGGATGATCACCCGGTCGCCCTTGGCCACCGCGGTGACCGCCGGGCCGACCTCCTCGACCACACCCATGAACTCGTGGCCGAAGATGTCGCCGTCTTTGACCTGGGGAATCTTGCCGCGGTACAGGTGCAGATCGGAGCCACAGATGGCGGTGGCCGTGACCCGCAGGATGACGTCGTCGGGTGCCTGGATGATCGGATCGGGAACCGACTCCACGCGTACGTCGTGAGAGCCGTGATAGGTGACTGCCTGCATGGAAACCTCCGCTGAGCCATAGGTGACACGTGGAGCTGGGAAGCGCCAGGCACCGACGAAGTTCAATGCAGCGGGATCGGTGGCGACGTGGTCGAAGCAGGAATTCAGCAGATGAAGAAATCACCATGAGCGAGCTGTACACCCCACGCCTGCTGTTGCGGCAATGGCGCGATGAGGACCTCGAGCCGCTGGCGCGAATGAGCGCCGACCCCGAGGTGATGCGCTACTTCCCCGCCTGTCTGGATCGCGCCGAGTGTGCTGCGCTGATCGAGCGCTGCCGCGACCATTTCGCCCGCCACGGCTTCGGTCTCTGGGCGCTGCAGCGGCGCGACAGCGGCGAGTTCATCGGCTTCACCGGCCTGGGCCACATGGGCTTCGAGGCGCACTTCACCCCGGCCATCGAGATCGGCTGGCGCCTGGCGCGGGCGCACTGGGGCCAGGGGCTGGCCAGCGAAGCGGCGCGGGCCGCGCTGGCCCATGGCTTCACTGAGCTGGGCATGGCGCGGATCATCGCCTTCACCGCCGTGAGCAACCTGCCTTCACAGAGCCTGATGCAGGCCCTCGGCATGCAGCGCGACCCGGCCGACGACTTCGACCACCCCAACCTGCCGGCCGACCATCCACTGCGCCGGCACGTGCTTTACACCCTGGATCGCGAGTGCTGGCTGGAGCGGGCAGATGACTGATATCGAGACCGTGCGCGCCTACCACGCGCTCAGCAGCCACGAGCCGCAGCGTGCCGCGCCGGGCCCCGGCATGCTCGACTGGTCGACCCAGCCGGCACCCTTTCGCCACTACCTGGGCGCGCTGCAACTGCCGCTGCTGCACCGGCCGCTGCAAGAATCGCCGGACTATGACGCCGTCTTCGCCGGCCCTCTGGACGGGCCGGCACCGCTGAACCTGGCCAGCGTCTCGCAACTGCTCTACGACAGCCTGGCGCTGTCGGCCTGGAAGGAGGCCGGCGGCAATCGCTGGGCACTGCGGGTCAATCCATCGAGCGGCAACCTGCATCCGACAGAGGCCTATCTGCTGCTGCCGGCCGGCGCCGTCTCGTCTGGCGCATGTCTGGCCCACTACCGGGCGGACAGTCACGCGCTGGAGCTGCGCGCCGAGCTGCCGACGGATCTGGCCCGACGCCTGGCTGAAGACGTCCCCGCCGGCGGCCTGCTGCTGGCGCTTTCCGACATTCCCTGGCGCGAGGCCTGGAAGTACGGCGAGCGCGCCTATCGCTACTGCCAGCTCGACGCCGGCCATGCGCTGGCCTGCCTGGCGATCGCCGCCAGCGCACTGGGCTGGCAGCTGCGGGTGTTGCGCGGCGTCGCCGAGACAACCCTGGATGCGGTCTTCGGACTGGACCGCGAAGGCTTCCACGAGCACGAATCGGTTGGCGCCTTGTGCTGGATCGGCCCGCCGCAAGCGAGCGAATTCAATCTGTCGCCCGCCTTGCTGGATGGCCTCGCCGAGCTCGCGCTGCACGGTCGGCCCAATCGCCTCTCGCCCAGCTATCGCGCCTGGCCGCAGCTGTCCCAGGTGCTGGAAACCTGTCGCGCGCCGACCCGGCCGCCCGCGCCCGACTGGCGTGCGCCTGCTGCGGCGATCACCCCCGACAACCCCGGCCTCGCCCTGCGGCCGCTGCTGCATCAGCGGCGCAGCGCCCAGGCCATGGATGGCCGCGCCGGTATTCGCGTCGAGCTGCTTGCCGCCTGGCTGCAGCGCCTGCTGCCGCAACACTCACCGGTGCCCTTCGCCTGTAGCGGCGAGCCGACGGAAGTCGATCTGCTGCTGTTCATCCACCGCGTCGAGGGACTGACACCCGGGCTGTACTGGCTGGACCGCAGCGGTCGTGGCCCGCAGTCGCTGCGCGCGGACTTCGTCTGGGAAGCGGCGCAGCCCGGCCTGCCGCTCTTCCGCCTGCTCGAAGGCGACGCCCGCGGCCTGTCCGCCTTTCTCAGCTGCGAGCAGGACATCGCCAGCGACGGCGTGCTCGCCCTGGCCATGCTGGTGCACCTGGACGAGGCGCTGGCCGATGGCGCCTGGCGCTACCCGCGGCTTTACTGGGAATGCGGACAGATCGGCCAGTTGCTCTACCTGGAAGCCGAGGCAGCCGGGCTGTCAGGAACCGGGATCGGCTGCTTCTTCGATCATTCCCTAACTGAATTGCTCGGCATTCCCGACAAATCCCGGCAAAGCCTTTACCATTTCACGATCGGCAGGGCCCTGACAGACGAGCGCATCAGCTCGCTGCCCGCCTATTCGAATCTCCGCCCTTTGCCTGTGTGAGGAAGTATCGATGAGCAAGCCACTGGATGATCTGGTCGACCTGCTGAGCCTGGAACAGCTCGAAGAAGACCTGTTCCGCGGCCGCAGCCTGGACCTCGGTTTTTACCGCCTGTTCGGCGGCCAGGCCCTGGGCCAGAGCGTTTCCGCCGCAACCCAGACGGTCGACCCGCGCCGCTCGGTGCATTCGGTGCACGGCTACTTCCTGCGTGCCGGCGACGCCAACCTGCCGATCGTCTACCAGGTCGAACGCCAGCGTGACGGCGGCAGCTTCAGCTCGCGCCGGGTTACCGCGATCCAGAAGGGCGCGCCGATCTTCAGCTGCAGCGTCTCCTTCCATGGCGTGGAAGAGGGTTTCCACCACCAGCCGAGCATGCCCCAGGGCATTCCCGAGCCCGAGGGCCTGGTCTCCGAGCAGGAGATGGCGCGCAAGTACGTGCACCTGATGCCGGAGTCGATGCGCGAGTCCTACCTGGCCGAACGCGCGGTGGAAATCCGCCATGTCGACCGCATCGACCCGCTCGATCCCAAGCCGCGCGAGCCGGTGAAGTACCTGTGGTTCCGCGCCAACGGCAGCCTGCCGGACAACCCCGAGCTGCACAAATACCTGCTGGCCTACGCCTCCGACTTCAATCTGCTGGTGACTTCGCTGCTGCCGCACGCGGTGAGCGTGCATCAGCCGACCATGCAGTGCGCCAGCATCGACCACGCGATCTGGTTCCACAGCGACCTGCGCATGGACGACTGGCTGCTGTATGCGATGGACAGCCCATGGGCCGGCAACGCCCGCGGATTCTCTCGCGGCAGCATCTTCAACCGCGCCGGCCAGTTGGTGGCCTCGGTCGCCCAGGAAGGCCTGATCCGCCATCGCGAGCAACGCAAGAAGTGAGCTGGCAGCAGGCGCGGCACTGGGTGTTCGACATGGACGGCACCCTGACGCTGGCGGTGCATGACTTCGCCGCCATCCGCCGCGCCCTGGACATCCCGCCCGAGCACGACATCCTCGAACACCTCGCCGCCCTGCCGCCGGAGCAGGCCGCGCCCAAGCGCGCCTGGCTGCTGGAGCACGAACGCGAACTGGCGGCGGCCTCGCGCGCGGCACCCGGCGCCGTGACGCTGGTGCGCGCGCTGCAGCGGCGCGGCGTGCGCCTCGGTCTGCTCACCCGCAACGCCCAGGAACTGGCGGTGCATACGCTGCAGGTGATCGGGCTGGCCGACTGCTTCGCCCACGCAGACATCCTCGGCCGCGACGAGGCACCGCCCAAGCCGCACCCCGGCGGTCTGCTGCACCTGGCGCAGCGCTGGCAGGTCGCGCCGCAGCAACTGGTGATGGTCGGCGATTACCGCTTCGACCTCGAATGCGCCCGCGCCGCCGGCGCCTGCTCGGTGCTGGTCAACCTGCCCGAGAATCTCTGGCCGGAACTTACCGACGTCTTCGCCCGCGATTGCAGCGAACTTCTCGAACACCTCGAGACCTCCGTACCTTCGTAGGGCGGATTAGCCGCGTCGCGGCGTAATCCGCCGCGCCCCTGCCTCCCGCTACAGGACCAGCAAGGCCCGCTGCAGCCAAGCTCGGCGCAATGCGCTGCGCCTATTGCGCCCTACGCTGCTGATGCTGGGTTGGCTGGTGGATGGCTTCGACCATCCACCCTACGAATCTCACCTCCGTAGGGCGGACAACGGCGCAGCCTTGTCCACCTGGGCGCTGGGCATGGTTCAGAGCAAGCACGATCGCCGGGTGCCATCAATAGCGATAGACACCCGCAGCAATGTTCGCCTGCAGCTCGGGCGTCAGCGCAACATAGCGATCGCTGCCGGGCAGCCAGGCATACAGCGGATCAGTGCACCGCTGCAGATCGTAGGCCTGCTCCTTCAATGGCGCTTTCTTGTGCTTGAAGGTGCCGGTGGTTTCCAGCTGCGCGCTCAGGCGCAGGAACAGCGGTACGGCGTAGGCAGGCAACTCCTTGCGCAACCTGGTTAGAAGGACCCCGAAGTCGAACTCATCGGCCGGGCAACCGAGTCGCAGGCAGGCCATGCCGGCGCGACCGTTGGTGTTGGGCACCTCGACGCCGTAGACCACTGCCTCGCTGACCTGCTCAATCGCATCGAGCACCGCTTCGACCTGGGTGGTGGACACGTTCTCGCCCTTCCAGCGGAAGGTGTCGCCCAGACGATCGACGAACTGCGCGTGGCGGAAGCCCAGGTCACGCATCAGGTCGCCAGTGTTGAACCAGGCATCGCCCGGCTCGAACACGTCTCGCAGGACGCAGCGCTGGGTATCACGCGCATCGGTATAGCCGTGGAACGGTGACTTGTCGGTGATCTTGCCCAGCAACAGACCGACCTCGCCCCTGGCCACCCGCTGCAAATGACCGTTCTGGCGTAGCGGCGCGTCCTGCTCCTGGTCATAGCGAACAATCGCGTAGGGATATGGAGAAAAGCCCACGGTGTTGTCCAGGTTGAGCAGGTTGGTGAAGCCGATGTTGCCCTCGCTGGAGGCATACAACTCGACGACCCGTTCGATGGCGAAGCGCTGCCTGAACGCCTTCCAGATGCTCGGTCGCAAGCCATTGCCAAGCATGACGCGGATCGGATTATCCGCATCGCCAGGACGCGCCGGCTGATCGAGCAGGTAGCGACAGAGCTCGCCGACGTAGCCGAAAGCCGTCGCCTGATGGCGCTGCACCTCGTCCCAGAAGCGGCTCGCGCTGAACCTGCGCACCATGACCAGCGCGGCCTGGCCGGCCAGCACCGAGCCCCAGCACACCACCATCGCGGTGGCGTGATAGAACGGCAGGCTGACGTACATGCGGTCTTCGCGGCCCAGGCGCGTGGCGGCGAAGCCGAAGGCGCCGTAGCCCCTCATGAAACGCCCGTGATTGAACACCACGGCCTTGGGCAGTCCCGTGGTGCCGGAGGTGTAGATGTAGAAGCACGGGTCGTCGGCACGCACCGCCCGCTCCAGCAAGGGAGCATCGACAGGGTAGGCATGCAGTTCGGCTGCCGGATGCATCCAGCCCGCGGGAGCCTCGCCGGGGTCTCTCCAGGTCGGGCGGTCGGCGAAGTAGAGACAGGCGCTGGCAGGCAGCGCCACGTCGACGGCGACCTCCTCGTAGGCCGCCAACATCTCTTCGCCAACCAGCAGCATGCGCGGTTCGGCCAGCCCGATGCTGTGCGCCAGCACGCGACCGCGCTGACTGCTGTTGATCAGCGCGCTGACCACGCCGAGCTTGGCGCAAGCGATGACACAGGCGAGCAGCTCGAAGCGGTTCTCGAACATCAACGCCACGCTGTCGCCCTGGCACAACCCCCGGTCGCGCAGATAGTGCGCCAGCTGATTCGACCAGCGATCAAGTTCTGCATAGCTGAGCTGTTCGTCGCCCTGAATCAGTGCCAGGCCCTGCGGATTGTCTTGCGCAGCCTTTTCCACGCAGCTGGCCAGGCTGGCGGGATTGGCGCCACGGCTGCGGTTGCCGATATGCAGGCCCTTGACGATACCCGGCAGATCGACGAGCAGGCGTGGCAGACGGGACAGCAGGCGCGGAAGGGTTATCAGATCGGCATGGCTCATGGTGCGGGACTCCAGAGAGTGCGGTGCACTCGATGTTGTTTGCCCGCCAATCTATTCAGCCGATGCCGCGCTGTTGATAGCCGCAGGTTCCATCTGACTGGCAATTCGTCTCAGCCGCTGTGCACAATCGCAGCCCGTCCTCCGGCGAAAGGAATTGTCATGTTGCTGGCAGCCGCCCCCAGCGCCACCGCCTCGCAACTGCTTGACCTGTACCTGTCGCTGCAGGGCTTCGCCCTGGTCGGCCCGCAGGACCTGCAGGAGCTCGGCGTGGAACTGGAACAGCTGAAGGATCTGGAGATGCGCGTCCCTGTGCAGTGGTCCGTGCATCTCTGGCAACGGGCGATCCGCCGCGGCGCGCCCGCCGAGATCGGGCTGCTGGTCGGCCAGCGCCGCGGTCTGCACACCCGCGGACCGGTTGCCCATCTGGCCGCGCAGAGCGCCACGCTGAGTGAGGCGGTGGAGTTGTTCCGTCTCTACATTCCGGTGATGAGCGAGGGCGAGAGCCTGCGCGTGGAATCCGTCGGCGACCGGGTGCGCGTGCATTTCCTGTTCAACCCGCCGCTGCTCGGCCACGCCGTGGCCAGCGAGCACAGCGTGAGCTCGGCGTTGTGCTGGGCGCGCCAGCTCACGGCCGTCCGCGTGGTGCCGCAAGCGGTGGGCTTCTGTCACGAAGCCCTCGCGGCAGCGGCGGTCTACCGGCAGGTGTTCGGCGTGCCGGCGCGTTTCGCCGAGGAATCCAACTACCTGGAATTCCTCAGCAGCGACCTGCTACTGCCGGTGCAGGGCGCCAATGCCTACCTGAAGAATCTGATGCAGCAGCGTGTCAGCGACATGCAGGCGCAGTTGCCCGCTCAGCGCAGCCTGCGCGCCCGGGTGCTGCAGCAGATAGAGCGCAGCCTGGCAACTGGCGAGCTATCGGTGGAAGCAGCGGCACACCGCCTGGGTATCAGCCGGCAGACCCTGCATCGCCACTTGCGCGCGGAAGGCTGCAGCTACTCCGGGCTGCTTGCCGATGTACGCCGGCGTCATGCCGTACAGCGCCTGGCGCAATCAGGTTGCAGTGTCGAGCAACTCAGCCGCGAGCTGGGCTTCAGCGAGCCGAGTGCGTTCTACAAGGCTTTCAAGGGATGGTTCGGCGTTACACCCAGGGCCTACGACGCAACGCCTTGAGCAAACCCGGTGACGGGATGAGCCCTCGCCGGCAGGCGGCGCAATGTGCAGCACTTGCCGGCCCTGCCAAGCGCTTGTCCTGGGTGGCTGGTGGATGGCTCGACCATCCACCCTACGAATTGAGCGGTGTGGTGCCCGCGATTGCTGCGAACGGCTCGACGCCTCGAGACCAGCCTACCTTCATAGGGCGGATTAGCCGCCTCGCGGCGTAATCCGCTGCAGTCTGCCTCCCTCTGCAAGGTCCGCTGCAACCAAGTTCGGCGCAATGCGTTGCACTTGTTGCGCCCTACAGGGTTTTCGGACACTGCGCATTTGGTCGATGGCAGCCATCCACCCTACAGACCTCAACAGCACTCCTTGTCCCTTAGGGGAGAAGGTGGCGCGCAGCGCCGGATGAGGGAGGCCGCGACGTGTAGGGAGTCTGGTGTACATTTCAGGCGCATCAGCGAGTTATCTGCACCATCCCTCACCCGCCTTCGGCGCCCTCTCCCGGAGGAGAGGGAACAGTTACAGCCGCGCCGCCTTGAAGGTATCGCAACGCGACACCTCACCGCGGTCGAAACCCGTTCGAAACCAGCGCACGCGCTGGGCCGAGGTGCCGTGGGTGAAGGCGTCGGGGACGACCTGGCCGCGGCCCTGCTGTTGCAGGCGGTCGTCACCGATGGCGGCGGCGGCATTCAGCGCTTCTTCCAGATCACCGGGCTCCAGCCAGGCATGGCGGTTCTGTGCGTGATGCGCCCAGACGCCGGCCAGGCAGTCTGCCTGCAGCTCCTGGCGCACCAGCAGGCCGCCGTCACCCTCCACGCGCTGACCACTCTGCCGCGCGGCATTCACCCTGGCCGAAACGCCGAGCAGCGTCTGTACGTGATGGCCGACTTCGTGGGCGATGACGTAGGCCTGGGCGAAGTCGCCGGCTGCGGCGAAGCGCTGTTCCATCTCACGGAAGAACTGCAGGTCGATGTAGACCCGCTGGTCGCCCGGACAATAGAAAGGCCCGACCGCCGAGGAGGCAAAGCCACAGGCCGAGCGCACACCGCCGCTGAAGACCACCAGGGTCGGTTCGCGGTAGTCGCCGCCGGCCTCGGCGAACAGCTGGTTCCAGGTGTCTTCGGTGTCGCCGAGGATGGCGCGGACGAACTCGACCTGCTCGTCGGCTTCGGCATTCTGCTCGGGCGCTGGTGCGCTGGCCTGTTCCTGCTGCAGTTGACCGCCGAGCTCACCGAGGATCTGCATCGGATCCTGGCCGCTGAGCAGGCCGATGACCACCACCAGCACCACCACGCCCAGGCTCAGCCCCTTGCCGCCAACGCCCCTGCCGCGGGCGTCCACCAGGTTGTCACTGCGTCGGGCCTTCTTCCAGCGCATGGGTCTCTCCTGCAGGTTCTACGTGAGGAGACGCCGATCAGCGCCCCGGATACTCGCTGATGACCGTTTCCGCACCACTTTTGTCGAGACCGATCACCTGGTAGGCATCCTTGCGATCACCCATTTCCATGCCCGGCGAGCCGACCGGCATGCCCGGTACGGCAGCACCCAGCAGCTCGGGGCGCTGGCGCAACTTGAGGATATCGGCGGCCGGCACGTGACCCTCGACGAACTGGCCATTGATGACCCCTGTGTGGCAGGAGGCCAGGCGCGGCGGCACACCCAGGCGCTGTTTGACCGCGGTCATGTCCGCTTCGACGTGATCGTTGACGGTGAAGCCGTTGTCTTCCAGGTGCTTGATCCAGTCCTTGCAGCAACCGCAGTTGGCGTCGCGATGGACGTCGATGGCGATCGGCTCGGCGGCCTGGACCAGGCCCGCGAACAGCAGAGCGAAGAACAGTGAAAGACGCATGAGGAAGACTCCTGACGGGTAAGCGAAGGCCGACAGCATAGCCCTGCCTGCTGCCAGCGCCAAAGCATGGCGGATCAGGGGCTTGGCGCCGGGACTTGCGGGCCTGGCTCTGGTGGCGAGTTGCCCGAAGCATCCCTCACCCGTCTTCGGCACCCTCTCCCGGAGGGCGAGGGAAAAGCCGCCGCCGCGCCGGGTATCGAGCAGTCCAGACGAGGCCTTACCGCGCCTCTTGCTCTGAAAAAACGCCGAGCGGGCCCCTAGCGACGCACCAGCAGTACGCCGCTTTCCATGTGGCGGGTCCAGGGGAACTGGTCGAACAGCGCGCAGCGCTCGATGCGATGGCTGTCGTGCAGTTGGGCGATGTTGGCCGCCAGGGTCTCCGGGTTGCAGGAGATGTAGAGGATGCGCTCGAAGCGGCGAACCAGCTCGCAGGTGTCCGCATCCATACCGGCGCGCGGCGGGTCGACGAAGACGGTGCCGAAGTCGTAGCCGGCAAGATCGGTGTGGGCCAGGCGGCGGAACGGCCGCACGCCGTTGAGCGCCTGGGTCAGCTCCTCGGCCGACAGTCGCACCAGCTCGACGTTGTCGATGCCGTTGTCGGCAAGATTCGCCAACGCGGCATTCACCGAGGTCTTGCTGATCTCGGTGGCCAGCACCCGACGCACCTGGGTCGCCAGCGGCAGGGTGAAGTTGCCGTTGCCGCAGTACAGCTCGAGCAGATCGTCGTCGCGCTCGCCCAAGGCGTCAAACGCCCACTGCAGCATCTTCTGGCAGACCACGCCGTTGGGCTGGGTGAAGGCGCCCTCCGGCTGGCGATAGCGGAAGGCTCTGCCGGCGACCTGCAGCGCCTCGAGCACATGGTCACGGCCGATGACGATGCGTTTGCCGCGGGAGCGTCCGATCACGCTGACGCCCAGCGCCCGCGCGAGCTGCTCGGCCTCGGCCTGCCAGGCCCCGTCGATCGGCCGGTGATAGCACAGGGTGACCAGCGCATCGCCGGCCAGGGTGGTGAGGAACTCGACCTGAAACAGCTTGAAGGACAGAGCCGCACTCGCCTGCCAGGCAGCCTTCAGCTGCGGCATCAGCTGGTTGATGCGCGCGCTGGCAATCGGGAAGTCCTCGATCAGTACCGGACTGTGCTTGTCGCCCTGCTCGAACATCGCGTAGTGGCGCTGCTCGGCCTCACGCCAGAGGCGGAATTCGGCGCGCAGGCGGTAGTGCTCGGACGGCGAATCGAACACATCCGGCGCCGGCGCGGCGAAGGGCGCCAGCAGCTCGACCAGGCGCTGACGCTTGGCTTCGAGCTGGGTGGAGTACTGGGCGGGATCGGGAAGCGGACGGCTCATGCGGGGCTCGCTGGAAATCGGTGGAGGCGCGACCGCCAGGCGGACGCGCACAGACTCAGGTGAACAGCGCCAGCTTGACCACGAACAGCGCAGCGAGAATCACCAGCGCCGGGGTCAGCTCGCGCCAGCGTCCGGCGAGCAGCTTGATCGCCACCCAGGCGATGAAGCCGAAGGCGATGCCGTTGGCGATGGAGAAGGTCAACGGCATGGCCAGCGCGGCAATCACCACAGGCGCGGCGACGGTCAGGTCATCCCAGTCGATCTGGGTCAGGCTCTGGGTCATCAGTACCGCGACGAACAGCAGCGCCGGAGCGGTGGCGTACATCGGTACCGCCATCGCCAGCGGGGCGAAGAACAGGCTGAGCAGGAACAGCCCGGCGACCACGCAGGCGGTGAGGCCGGTGCGACCGCCAGCGGTGATGCCGGCGGTGGACTCGATGTAGCTGGTGGTGGTCGAGGTACCGAGCGCGGCACCAGCCATGGTCGCGCTGCTGTCAGCCAGCAGGGCGCGGCCCAGGCGCGGCATGCGGCCCTGCTCATCGAGCAGCTTGGCGCGCTGGGCGACACCGACCAGGGTGCCGGAGGTATCGAACAGGTCGACGAAGAGGAAGGCGAAGATCACGCTGATCAGGCCGACGTCGAGCGCGCCCATGATGTCCAGCTCGAGCAGGGTCGGCAGCAGCGACGGCGGCATCGACACCACGCCGTCGAGCTTGCTCAGGCCCAGCGCGATGGACAGCCCGGTGACCAGCAGGATGCCGATCATCACCGCGCCGGTGACCTTGCGATAGGCCAGCGCAACTATCACGAAGAAGCCCAGGCAGGCCAGCAGCGGCGCCGGCTTGCCCAGATCGCCGAGGCCGACCAGGGTGGCCTGATGGTCGACCACGATGCCGGCGTTCTTCAGGGCGATGATCGCCAGGAACAGACCGATACCCGCGGCCACGCCGGAGCGCAGCGCCAACGGGATGCTGTTGATGATCCATTCGCGGATGCGCAGCAGCGACAGCAGGGTGAAGGCCACGCCGGAAAGGAACACCGCACCGAGCGCCACCTGCCAGGTGTGGCCCATGGTCAGCACCACGGTGTAGGTGAAGAAGGCGTTCAGGCCCATGCCCGGCGCCAGCGCGATCGGGTAGTTGGCCAACAGACCCATCACCAGCGAGCCGATGGCCGCGGCCAGGCAGGTGGCGACGAACACCGCGCCCTGGTCCATGCCGGTCTTGGCCAGCATCTCCGGGTTGACCATGAGGATGTAGGCCATGGTCAGGAAGGTAGTCAGCCCGGCCAGCAGTTCGCGGCGGACCGTGGTGCCATGGGCTTCGAGTTGGAAGAGTCGTTCCAGCATGCTGCTCTCCGGAAAAAGGGGCGGACGGGCGCAGTCCATGGCACGCCGGGAGGGTTCGAAAAAGGCGCGCATGATAGCAGTTCGCGCCCGTTCGACGCGCTATCCTGCCTGCCCATCCATCCACCCGGGAACCAGCCCATGACCCAGCGTGCCCTGCTCGCCGTCGCCGACGGCGTGGAAGACATCGAAACCGTCACCATCCTCGACGTGCTGCGCCGTGCCGAGGTCGAAGTGGTGGTCGCCAGCATCGAAGAGCGCCGCATGATCACCTGCGCCCGCGGCAGCCGCCTGACCGCCGATGCCATGTTCGCCGACGTGCTGGCCCAGGACTTCGACCTGATCGCCCTGCCCGGCGGCCTGCCCGGGGCCCAGCGCCTGGCCGAGCATGCACCGCTGGGCGACAAGGTGCGCGCACAGGCGGCGGCGGGACGATTCTTCGCCGCCATCTGCGCAGCGCCAGCCCTGGCCCTGCAGAACTACGGCGTACTGCGCCAGCGGCGCATGACCTGCTACCCGGCGCTCAGCGATCGCCTGTCCGGCTGCACCTTCGTCGATGAACCGGTGGTGGTGGATGGCAACTGCATCACCAGCCAGGGGCCGGCCACCGCCATCGCCTTCGCCCTGGCGCTGGTCGAGGCGCTGTGCGGCAAGGCCCGCGCCAGAGAAGTCGGCAACGCGATGCTGGTGAAGGCATGAAGCGCTGGCGCGGATGGCTGGGCGCCGCCCTGCTGGCGAGCCTGGTCGGCTGCCAGCAGGCGGCGGAACAGCCGCCAGCGCAGGAGATAACCCTTCACCTGGCGCAGCGCGAGGCGACCCCGACGCTGCAGGAAATGCAGGACCGCGAGGGCCGCAGCTGGTGGGTCGAGAAGCAGGCGCAGCTGTGCTGCCAGGACTTTCGCAGCGCCGAGCTGATGCTCGATGAAAACAATGCGCCCATGGTGGTGGTCCATCTCGGCGACGACGCCAGCACCCGTCTCGCGACCCTGACCCGCGAGAATATCGGTCAGGTGATGGCGATCCTGGTGGACGGCGAGCTACTGATCGCGGCTACCGTAATGAGCGAGATATCCGGCGGGCAACTGGCGCTGCGCGGTTTCAGCTCGGTCGAGGAAGCGCAGCGCCTGATCGGGCGCTAGACCCGGCCACACCGGGCACCTTGCTGCTTCCACCACCCCGCCTCACCACCCTGCACGCCGGCGCCTCCCTCATCCGGCGCTGCGCGCCACCTTCTCCCGACGCGAGAAGGGATAGTTAGCGTCTTACCGGGCGCTTCTGCAGCTTGCGCTGCAGGGTGCGGCGGTGCATGCCCAGCGCGCGGGCGGTGGCGGAGATGTTGCCCTCGTGCTCGGCCAGCACGCGCTGGATGTGCTCCCACTGCAGGCGGTCCACCGACATCGGGTTTTCCGGCACCAGGCTGTCGAGATCGGCGTGCTCGGAAAGCAATGCGGTGAGCACGTCATCGGCATCGGCCGGCTTGCACAGATAGTTGCAGGCACCGCGCTTGATCGCCTCCACCGCGGTGGCGATGCTGGAATAGCCGGTGAGGATCAGCACGCGCATCTCCGGGTCCAGCTCGAGCAGCTTGGGCAGCAGCACCAGGCCCGAATCGCCGGCCATTTTCAGGTCCAGCACCGCGTAGTCGGGCATGTCCTGCTCGGCCAGCGCCAGGGCTTCCTCGGCGGAGCCTGCGGTACTCACGCGCAGGCCACGGCGATCCATGGCGCGCGCCATGACGCGGGTGAAGGTGGGGTCGTCGTCGACCAGCAGCAGGTGCGGCAGGTCTTCGCCGTCGAGCGGCGTTGCGTCAGTCATGGTTGTCTCCCGGTGCGAACCTGGGCAGGCGCAGCTCGGTGAGCGTGCCGCCGTCCTCGTGGTTGTAGAGCTTCACCGATCCCCCGGCGCGGGTCACGCTGGCCTGGCTGAGGAACAGGCCGAGGCCGAAGCCCTTGCCCTTGGTGGTGAAGAAGGGTTTGCCGAGCTGCTCGGCGATCGCCAGCGGCACGCCGGCGCCGTGGTCGCGGATGCTGATGCACAACTCCTCGGCATCCCAGTCGAGGCGTATGTCGAGGTTCTCCGCGCAGGCGTCGGCGGCATTGTTGAGCAGGTTCAGCAGCGCCTGGGTCAGGTCCGGCGAAGGCGACAGGCGCGGCGCAACCCCCTGCCCAAGCATCTGATAGCGGTAGTTGGCCTCGGGGCGCATCAGGTGCCAGCGATTGAGCGCGGTCTCCAGCCAGGTGATCACGCTGAGTTCCTCGATGTCCTGGCGACGGTCGGCTTCGGCGGCGCGGACCAGTTGCTGCAAGGTTTCCTTGCATAACTTGACCTGCTCCTGCAGCACCGCAAGATCCTCCTGCAACAAGGGATCATTGTGTTCACGACGCAACTCCTTGATCAGCACGCTCATGGTCGCCAGCGGCGTGCCCAGCTCATGGGCCGCCCCGGCGGCCTGGGTCGCCACCGCCAGCAGGCGCTGGTCGCGCATGCCCGCTTCACGACGCTGCGCCTGGCTGCGCTCCTGACGGCGCAGTTCGCTGGCCATGCGCGCGACGAAGAAGGTGATCAGCGCTGCCGCCAGGGCGAAGCTCAGCAGCATGCCGTGGATCAGCAGGCTGCCGCGGTATTCCAACGGCACTTCGATGGGGTCGTACCAGTTCAGCAGCAGGGTGTAGCCGGCCAGCGCCAGGCCGCTGAGCACCACCGAGTAGAGCCAGGGCAAGGTGGCCGCGGCGATGGCCAGCGGCACCAGATAGTAGGAAACGAAGGGGTTGGTCGAGCCGCCGGAGTAATAGAGCAGCACGCTGTGGATCACCAGGTCGCAGGCCAGCTGGGCCGCGTACTCCTGCTCGGTGACCGGCCAGGGGCCGCGCAGGCGCAAGGCCGTGAAGAAACACAGCGCCAGCGACACCCCGAGCACGCTGCACAGCGGCACCCAGGGCAGCGGCAACAGTTCGAGCAGAAAGGCGATACCGACCGAGGCGGACTGTGCCAGTAGCACCAGCAGCCGCAACAGCACCAGGCGCCAGAGGTTCTGGCGGCTGGCGGAAAGCAGTTGCAAGGGTTCGAGCATCGACAGATTCCTGGCAGCTGAACTGACCATCAGCCTGCATTGGCAATTGAAGCGTTGAAGACTGTCGCGCATGCCGCTTCGATGACCTGGCGCGACCTGCTCGGCGGTTTCGCCTGCAGCAGCCGCGCGCAGCACGAACAAGGCGCTGTAGACCAGGCGCCGGGCGAGTATAACCAGCACTGCCGACCCGACCGCACCCTTGCGGCAAAGCGTCGCACGGACCCGCAGCACGCGCGGCGCGGCGGCGCCGCTGTAACGCAACCGTTTTGCGACCATACTGCAGGGCCTGCGGCTGAACCTGCCCGGCCGCAGAGGGTCTCAAGGCCCACCGCCTGTCACGCGCGGGCGTCCCCATCGATGTACAAGGAGTTCCCATGTCCGCTTTCATCCGTACCGCCAGTCGCATTGGCCTGGCCGCAGGCCTGCTGGCCGCCGCCGTCGCCGCTCAGGCCGACACGCTGCACTACAACCAGGTCGCACTGCGCGCCGAGGTCAGCCAGGAGGTTGCCCACGACCTGATGCAGGTCACCCTGTTCAGCGAGGCCCAGCACAGCGACCCGGCGCAACTGTCGAAGCAGATCAGCGAGAAGCTCAATGCCGCCATCGAGCGCGCCCGGGCAGTCGACAAGGTCAAGGTCAGCAGCGGCAACCGCCACAGCTACGCGATCCAGGACAAGGACGGCGAGAAGATCACCGGCTGGCGCGAGCGCGGTGAAATCCGCCTGGAAAGCCAGGACTTCGCCGTACTGTCCAAGCTCACCGGCGAGCTGCTCGACACCCTCAGCATGGGCGGCATGAGCTTCGGCATCTCGCCGAAGACCCGCAGCCAGAGTGAAGACGAGCTGATGCGCCAGGCGGTGGATGCGTTCAAGGCACGCGCGGAGCTGGCCAGCGAAGCGCTCGGCGGCAAGGGCTACAAGCTGGTCAGCCTGAATCTCGACGGTGGTAGCTACCAGCCGATGATGATGACGCGCCAGCGCGAAGCCATGTCGAGCATGATGATGAAGGACGCCGCCCCCGAGGTCGAAGCCGGCACCAGCCAGGTCAGCCTCAACGCCAACGGCGTGATCGAAGTTCAACTGCCCTGATCAGGGCTTGCCGAAGAAATGGTAGAACTCGCGCAACTCGGCCTGGGCATCGCCCAGGCTGACGGGCGTGAAGCGCAGCCGGTGGCGCGTCGGGCATTGCGCCAGGCGCGCATGGTCAAGCGGATGCAGCCAGCCGATCAGCGGATAGCCACCCATGGTCTGACGGTCGGCCATCAGGATGATCGGCTGGCCATCCGGCGGTAGCTGAATGGCCCCGTCGGCAACGCCCTGCGACCACTGCCGACGCGGAGCCTGCATGGGCTCACCCAGCAGGCGAACACCCATGCGGTCGGCCTCGGCCACCTGCCAGTCACGCTCGAAGAATCCCTGCAGTTCGTCTTCGACGAACTCCACCGCATCGCCGCCGACGATTACCCGCAACAATGCCGGGCATCGATAGTCAGGCACATAAGGCCAGGGCACGCTCGCCGTACCCGTCAGCACTGCCGCCTTGCAGCGCAGCCTATCCCCCGCACGCAGCGCCTGACCGCAGCCATCCAGGCCACCGAGCCCTTCACGCAGCTGACAGGCGACGCTGCCAAGCACCGGCTGCGTGACAAAGCCACCCGCCACCGCCAGATAGGCGCGCACGCCGCTGCGAGCAAAGCCCAGACGCAAGGTCTGCCCGGCGTGCAGCGGGAAACGCGACCAGTTGCGCAACGGCTCGCCATCGCGCTCGATCGGCAGGTCGGCGCCGCAGACCGCCACCCAGGTATCGAGCTCGGCACGCAGCTGCAGATCGCCCATGCAGACCTCCAGCAGAGGCGTGCCCCAGGGATTGCCGAGCAGGTGGTTGGCCCAGGCCGCGGCATGCAGGTCCAGCGGCCCGGCGGGCGAGAGTCCCAGGTGCTGCCAGCCGCGCCGACCGGCGTCCTGCAACAGACTCTGGGTACCGGGACGAAGCACTTCCAGCGCGCTCATGACGACTCCGCCAGGCGCTCGAAATCACCCGCGTCAATGGCCAGGAAACGCACCCGATCACCCACCGCCAGAGGGCTGGGCGGAGTCTGCGCAGCGTCGAACAGGCGCAACGGGCAGCGCCCGAGCAGGTGCCAGCCACCCGGAGAGGCCTGCGGATAGATGGCCGTCTGGCGTTCGGCAATCGCCAGGCTGCCGGCGGGTACGCGCAGCCGTGGCGTGGCCCGGCGCGGCAACGCCAGGCGCGGGTCCAGCTCGCCCAGGTAGGCGAAACCCGGTGCAAAGCCGATGGCAGCGACCTGGTAGTCGCCGGCCGCGTGCAAGCGAATCACTTCATCCACCGTGAGCCGACAGGCCTGCGCCACCGCGAGCAGATCGTCGCCGTCGTAACAGACGGGTAACTCATGCAGACGAGCCTGCGCGGCAGTGACGGCCTGCAACGCCATCCACTCCTCCAGTAGCGGGGTCAGGCGGGTCGCCAGACTCTGCTGGTCGCAGCGCAGCAGATCGTAGTGGATCAGCAGACTGGTCATGCCGGGAACCAGGTCGACCACCCGTTCCCCCAGCGCCTGTCGCACCCGCTCGGCCAGCCAGGCGATGCGCGGCGGCAGCGCAGCATCTGGCTTCTCTGCGAGCACCAGCAGCAGGGCCTCGGCACCCGCCGGCTCGAGATGAATCATGCGCCGTCGAGCGCCGCCCGCAGGCGCCGCAACACGGCCAGCGCCTCGGGGTTGTCGCCATGCACGCAGAGGCTGTCGGCGACCAGCCGCAGCGGCTTGCCGTCGATGTCGGCGAAGGCTTCACCACGGGCGATGGCCAGGGCCTGTTCGAGTATCACGCCGACATCGGTGTGCAGAGCGCCAGGCAGTCGCCGCGGCGCCAGCCGGCCGTCGGCAAGATAGGCGCGGTCGGCGAAGGCCTCGAACAGCAGCGGCACCGCGTACTCCTCGGCCAGTCGGCGCTCGCGGGTGTTGTCCGCCAGCGCCTGGACCATCAGCGGCAGCCCGTGACGAAAGGCGGCGCAGGCCCGCAGCACCGCACGCAGCAGTTCGTCGTCACGCACCAGATCGTTGTACAGCGCGCCGTGCGGCTTGACGTAGGCGACTGCGCTGCCCGCAGCGCGGCAGAAGGCGTCCAGCGCGCCCAGTTGATAGAGCAGCAGTGCTTCCACCTCGTCCGGCGTGCAGCTCAGGTGCCGCCGCCCGAAACCCTGGAGGTCCGGATAGGAAGGATGCGCGCCAATCTGCACGCCGTTCTGCAGCGCCAGCGCCACACCGCTGCGCATGATCAGCGGATCGCCGGCGTGGAAGCCGCAGGCCAGGCTGGCCTGGTCGATCAGCGGCATCACCAGGGCATCGTCACCCATGCGCCAGGGGCCGTAGCCCTCGCCAAGGTCGCAATTGATAAGCAGTTTTCTGTTCATGCGCAGGAGCTTGGATGCTTGCCCGCGCAATCGCAAGTTACAACTGGGACAAGGCTCTTGCTTCAAATCAATTTTATTCGCATTCGATAATTATTATCATGTGCGACTCTTTATTACCCCCCCCGATTCATCCGAGGAGTTCCGCATGTCCCTCCCGTTCTCCCGCACGACGCTGTCCTGCGCCCTGCTCTCCTGCGCCTTCACCGCGCAAGCCCGTGATGCGGTGGTGCTCAGCGACACCGTGGTCAGCGCTTCCGGCTTCGAGCAGAAGATCACTGACGCGCCGGCGAGCATCACCGTGATCAGTGCCGAAGAGTTGAAGAGGAAACGCGTCTCCAGCCTGGCCGAGGCGCTCAACGACGTCGAGGGCGTCGATGTCTCCGGCAATGCTGGCAAGACCGGCGGGCTTAACATCAGCATCCGCGGCATGGGCGATGCGTACACCCTGGTGCTGGTGGACGGCAAACGGCAGAACGCTGCCGGTGACGTCACACCCAACGGCTTCGGCGAGACCCGCTTCAGCTTCCTGCCGCCGGTCGCAGCTATCGAGCGCATCGAAGTGATCCGCGGCCCGATGTCGACCCTGTACGGTTCCGATGCCATGGGCGGGGTGATCAACATCATCACCAGGAAGGTAGGCAGCGAATGGGGCGGCTCCGTCAGTGTCGACACCACCCTGCAGGAACACCGCGAGTACGGCGATACCCGCTCCACCCAGGTCTATTTGAGCGGCCCGTTGGTCGAGGACAAGCTCGGGCTGGCTCTGCGCGGCAAGTATCAGCAGCGCGATGACTCGAGCATCGAGTATCAGGACATCACCGGCGCCGACCTCAGCCCGCAGATGGGCTGGAATCCAGTGGACTCGGACATCCACACCATTGGCGGGCGTCTGTCCTTCACCCCGACCGATGCCCACGATATCGAGCTGGATGCAGAGCAGACCAAGCAGACCTACGACAACAGCGACGGCATCGCCGACCTCGGCACCCTGGGCGCGGCAGGCGGTTACAAGGACACCCAGCGCTACAATCGCGAACAGATCAGTCTGTCGCACACCGGGCGCTTCGAGCTGGGCACCCTGCAGTCCAGCCTGACCCGCAATACCACCGAGACCCTCGGCCGTCTGATTCCCACGGGCACGCCAAACCGCATTGGCGGCACCGACCGCACGCTGGAATCGACCAACGAGATCTTCGACACCAAGTTCCTGACCAGCTTCGGCAATCACAACCTGACCCTGGGCGGGCAGTGGTGGAAAGCCGAGCTGGTCGAAGGCCTGGTCGACGAGCCTTTCGAGCACAAGATGACCGCGCTGTTCATCGAGAACGAGTGGCGCATCGTCGACAGCCTGGCACTGACGCTCGGCTTGCGCCGTGACGATCACAGCTCCTTCGGCGAACAGTACAGCCCGCGCGCCTATTTGGTCTGGAACGCCAACGACAGCTGGACCGTCAAGGGCGGTGTCAGCCGCGGCTTCAAGGCGCCCGATCTGGAAGACCTGGCCAACGGCATGAACGGCTTTGGCGGCCAGGGTCGCATTCCACTGCTGGGCAACCCCGACCTGGTACCGGAAACCAGCACCAGCAGCGAGTTGGGGGTGTACTTCGACAACCTGGAAGACTTCAACGCCAACCTGACGGTGTTTCACAACAAATTCGAAGACAAGCTCTCCAGCCGTCGCGTGCCCAACTGCGAGGTCGACCCCAGCGTAGCCGGTTGCGTAACCGTACCGGGCGGTCCCTGGCTGCCCCGCCATCCGAACAACACCACCTTTGGCCAACCGGTCAACGTCGACGAAGCCATCACCCAGGGCGTGGAAGTGGCCGGCCGCTACCGCTTCGCCCCGGACTGGAGCCTGAGCGCCAACTACACCTTCACCGAAACCGAGCAGAAGAGCGGCGCGAGCAAGGGCTGGGTGCTCAATGACACCCCGCGCCACCAGGTCAACACCAGCCTCAACTGGCAGCCCACCGACCGCCTCAGCACCTGGCTCAAGGGCGAATACCGCAGCGAACGCTTCCGCCGCAACGGCCCGACCGTGGACTACGCCTATAACGCCTTCGGTGACTACAAGGCCTACACCCTGTTCCACCTCGGCGGCAGCTACCAGGCCACCGACAACCTGAGCATCGGCGCAACCATCTACAACCTGCTGGACAAGGACTTCGTCAGCTACGAGCGCTACACCAGCAACGCCGCCGGCACCGCCTTCGCCTATGGCAACGAGTACAACAACAACCAGGAACGTCGTCGCCTCTGGCTCTCTGCCACCTACGACTTCTGATCCCGTCCCCAAACGTCCGGGCTACCTGGCCCGGACGCGCTTCTCTCCTCCCCTTTGCACTGGCCATTATTTCGCCACCCTTACGGGTGGTGCCGACACCTTCGTCGCGCTGCTAGGGTGGCACTCCCGACCCAGTACCCGACCAGAGGTGAAGCGATGCGCATTGGTGTGATTGTCGATTCGGCCTGCGATCTGCCGCACGACTTCATCAAGCAGCACGGCATCCATATCCTGCCGGTCACCTTCAGTATCGATGGCCAGACCGTGGTCGACGACCACAGCCCGGAAAAGACCCGTACCTTTCACGCCAGCGGCATGGCGGCGCGCGGGCACTCGGCGGATACCCAGCCGTTCTCCACCGAGCAGATCCGCGAGCTGTTCCTCAAGGAAATCGTCACCCAGTACGACTTCGCCCTGGTGCAGACCATCACCCGTGCTCGCAGCCAGATCTACGCCAACGCCGAGCAGGCGATGAGCCGCATCCTCACCGAGTACCGCCCGCTGCGCGCTGCGGCAGGGCGCGAGGGGCCGTTCTCGATGCGGGTGATCGACAGCGGTACCTTCTTCGCCGGCCAGGGGCTGCTCGCCGCGCATACCCAGCACCTGATCGAGAAGGGCGTGGGCAAGGCCGAGCTGCGCAATCAGCTCAGCGACTTTACCAACCATATTCATGGCTGCCTGGTCCCGCGCGACCTCAGCTACGTGCGCGAGCGCGGCCGGCAACGCGGCGACAAGAGCGTACCGGCGCTGGCAGCCTTCCTCAGCAAGGCACTGAAGATCACTCCGCTGGTATGGGGCAACCGCCACGAAGGCAAGCCGGTGGCCAAGGCACGCAGCTTCGAAGACGCCACCCGGCTGATGTTCGACTACGGCGTGCGACGGGTGCTCGCCGGGCTGCTCTCGCCCTACGTGTGCATCTCCTACGGCATGAGCGATGCCGAGTTCGAGCAACTGCCTGGTCTTGCCGACCTGCGCCGCGCCTGCGAGCAGCGCAAGGTGACGCTGCTGGCGACCCGCGCCGGCATCACCAGCACCATCCACATCGGCCCCGGCTGCATCGGCCTGGCGCTGGCTGCTCCGCCGCACGCCTTCAGCTGAGCGCGTCGGGCCGGCCGACGCGCCGTGCCCGTATGAGAATGTATGTTATTGGTAAATTATTAGCATTCATAACCCGCACCCCTTAGAATTCGCTTCCTCAAACGCGCGCCGCACCGGCGCCATCGCCTGCATTTCGGGAAGCAAATGAAGCTCTGGTTCGGCACCCTGCGCCAATGGCACTGGATCAGTTCCGCCCTCTGCCTGGCGGGCATGCTGCTGTTTTCCATCACTGGCATCACCCTCAACCACGCCGCGCAGATCGAGGCCCGCCCCAGGGTATTGCAGAAGCAGGCGCAACTGCCGGCGGAACTGCAGGATCGACTGCTCACCGCCCCGCCTGAGCAGGGCCTGCCCGCGGCATTGCGTGGCTGGCTCGAAGGCGAGCTGGATATTTCGCTCAAGGGTCGCGAGGCGGAATGGTCCGATGGCGAGCTGTACATCGGCCTGCCGCGCCCCGGCGGTGATGCCTGGCTGAGCCTGGACCTGACCTCCGGCGCGCTGGAGTACGAGTCCACCGACCGCGGCTGGGTCTCCTATCTCAACGACCTGCACAAGGGGCGCCACACCGGCACCGCCTGGAGCTGGTTCATCGACATCTTCGCGGGCGTCTGCGTGCTCTTCAGCCTCACCGGCCTACTGCTGCTGGCGCGGCACGCCGGCGGCCGCCCCACCACCTGGCCTCTGGTCGGCCTCGGCCTGCTGCTCCCGTTGCTGCTGGCCCTCTTGTTCATCCATTGAAGGAATCGCCGATGCGCAGACACCTGCTATTGCCCCTGGCCCTGCTCAGCGCGCCGCTGATGGCGGCCGAGATGAGACTGACCGTGGAGATCCCGCGTCTGGACGTCGCCGAGTACCACCGTCCGTATGTCGCCATCTGGCTGGAGAAGCCCGACCAGAGCCACGTCGCCGACCTGGCGGTGTGGTACGACCTGAAGATGAAGGACAAGGAAGGCGAGAAGTGGCTCAAGGATCTGCGCCAGTGGTGGCGGCGCAGCGGGCGCAGCCTGGAGATGCCGGTCGACGGCATCAGCGGCGCGACCCGTGCGGTCGGCAGCCACAGCCTGAGCTTCTCGGACAAGGATGCCGCCTTCAAGGACCTGCCGGCGGGCGACTACCGCATAGTGGTGGAAGCGGCTCGCGAAGTCGGTGGCCGCGAACTGCAGCGCCTGTCTTTCAACTGGCCGCCGCGCGCCGCCGAGACCGTCAGCGTCAAGGGCAGCCACGAGCTGGGCGCCCTGTCTCTCGAACTCAAGCCATAAGGAAGCCACGCATGCACCCGATCGTGAAATGGACCGCCCTGACCCTCGCCGTCTGCCTGCCCCTGTCCGCTCAGGCACACCGTGCCTGGATGCTGCCCTCCGCCACCGTGCTCTCCGGTGAAGACCCCTGGATCACCGTCGACGCGGCCATATCCAATGACCTGTTCTATTTCGAACACTTCCCCATGCGCCTTAAGGACATCGGCGACATCAGCACCCAACCGGCCGGCCAGCGCGCCCGTCAGCCCGCGGTACTGAAGGTCATTGCGCCGGATGGCAGCGAGGTCAAGCCGCTGAACGGCGCCATCGGCCGCTACCGCACCACCTTCGATGTGCACCTGCTGCAGAAGGGCACCTACAAGCTGGCCATCGCCAACCAGGGGCTGTTCGCCAGTTGGAAGGAGAACGGCGAGGCCAACCGCTGGATGGGCGAGCCGGAAGCGTTCGCCAAGCAGGTCCCGGCCCAGGCCGACGAACTCAAGGTGACCCAGCACAATGGCCGCATGGAGGTCTTCGTCACCTCCGGCGCGCCGACTGAAACCGTGCTCAAGCCAACCGGCCAGGGCCTTGAGCTGGCGCCGCTGACCCACCCCAACGACCTGTTCGCAGGCGAGGCGGCCGACTTCGTCATGCTGCTCGACGGCCAGCCGGCGGCAGACGTCGAGGTCAGCGTGATCCCCGGTGGCAATCGCTATCGCGACGACCTCGGCGAGATCAACACCCGCACCGACGCCAAGGGCAAGTTCAGCGTTACCTGGCCGAACGCCGGCATGTACTGGCTGGAAGCCGAACTCACGACCGACAAGGACGTGAAGGCACCGGCCACCGAGCGCCGTGCGTCCTACAGCGCCACCCTGGAAGTCCAGGCGCCCTGATCGTCGATGCCTCACACGCGGCGGGTCATCCTCGCCGCGCCCTGGCGGCAACAGTCCCCAACGCGACAGCCCCCTATTCATGAAGCGCCCATTCCGTCTCTGGCTGCTGCTGGCAGCCGCCCTGAGCCTGCTGCTGATCTGGCTGGAGCCACCGCGCGCGCTTAGCGCAGCCCTGGCCGCCGGTGCCTGGCTGGTCCTCTGCGTTCCCGCCTGGCGCCAACACCGGGCCACGCACAGCGTCAGCACACCGATGCCGGCGGATATCTGGCTGGCCTATGCCAGCCAGGGCGGTCAGGCGCGCGAGATCGCCGAACGCAGCGCCACGCAGCTGAACGACGCCGGGGTGAGCGCGGTCGCCCGCAACCTCGCCGAGCTGAGCCCTGTCGACCTGGTCAGGGCACGACGCCTGCTGCTGGTAGCCAGTACCTACGGCGAGGGCGAGGCACCCGACCAGGCGGCGCGCTTCGAGCGGCTGCTAGACACCAGCAAGCTGCGCCTCGAGCAGCTGGAATACGCTGTGCTGGCCCTGGGCGACCGGAACTATCGGCAGTTCTGCGCCTTCGGCCGGCGTCTCGACCAGCGCCTCGAGCAGCTCGGCGCACGCCCGCTGCAGGACCGCCTGGAGGTGGATCGCGGCGAGCCGGCAGCCTTGCGCCAGTGGCAACAGTTCCTCGGCCAGTTGGCCGGCGACAGCCACTTCAGTGACTGGCAGACACCCAGCTACCAGCGCGCGACCCTGCTGGAGCGCCACTGCCTGAATCCTGGCAGCGCCGGCGGGGCGGCCTACCTGGTACGCCTGCAGGCGCCAACCGCAAGCCACTGGCGGGCCGGCGACATTCTCGAGGTCGGCCCGTGCAACGCCGGCGCCCGGGTGGAGACCTGCCTGCAACACCTGCAACTGGACGGCAGGCAGATCCAGGCGGACGGCGAAACGCTGCGCTGGCATCTGGCCCGCCGCCAGCTGCCGGCGGACGACACCGACCTGCCCCGCCCCGATCATCTGCTGGAACTGCCGCGCCTGGCGCACCGCGACTACTCCATCGCCTCACTGGGCGAGGATGGCGTGGTGGAACTGCTGGTGCGCCTGCGCGCGAACGCGGATGGCAATCTAGGCAGCGGCTCGGGATGGCTTTGCCGACACGCCGCGCCAGGCGAAGAGATCGACGTTCGCCTCCGCGCCAACCCCGGTTTTCGCCTGGCGCCGCAGGCCGGCCCGCTGATCCTGATCGGCAATGGCACCGGCATCGCCGGCCTGCGCGCTCATCTGCTCGAGCGCGAGCGACTCGGCCAGCACGGCCACTGGCTGCTGTTCGGCGAGCGCAACGCCGCGCATGACCTGTTCTTTGCCGAGGAACTGCAGGGCTGGTGCGAAAGCGGTCACCTCGCCCGCCTGGACCTGGCCTTCTCCCGCGACCAGGCCGAACCGGTGTACGTCCAGCACCTGCTGCGCGACGCCGGCGACGAGCTGCGCGCCTGGGTCGGGCGCGGCGCCAGCATTCTGGTTTGCGGCAGCCTGACCGGCATGGGCCAGGAGATCGAAGCGCTGCTGCACGGGCTGCTCGGTGATGAACAGGTGCTGGCCTTGCGCAGTACCGGGCGCTACCGCCGCGATCTGTATTGAGGCGTCCGGCGTTTCAGCCGGGAAAGTCGCTGCCGTCGGCACGACACACGCAGGCGCGGGTGATGTCGGCCAGGGTCCGGCAGCCGGCGAGGGCCATCTCGATTTCCAGTTCCTCACGCAGCAGGCGCAGCAGATGCGCCACCCCCAGGGCACCGGCGGTGGCCAGGGCATGCACGTAGGGTCGCCCGACCAGCACCGCCGAGGCGCCAAGCGCCAATGCCTTGAACACCTCGCTGCCGCGGCGGATACCGCCATCCACCAGGATGGTCGCCTCGCCGCCCAGCGCCGCGCGAATCGCCGGCAACGAACGCAGTGCCGGCCAGCCCGAGTCGAGCACCCGGCCACCGTGGTTGGAAACGATCACCCCGGCCGCACCGGCCTGCTGCGCCTGGCGCGCGTCATCCGGATGCAGGATGCCCTTGAGCAGCACCGGCAGCGAGCTGCTGCGGCACAGCCAGGCCACATCGTCCCAGGTCGGCGCCAACGCCAGCAGACCGTCGAATACCGCACTGGCGCCTTCGGCCAGCGAAGGCGTAGCAAGCGGCTGCGGCAGATTGACTGCACGGATGTGCTCCGGCAGATGGAAGCCGGCGCGCTGTTCGCGGTTGCGCACCCCACCTACAGGTGCATCCACGGTGAGCACCAGCGCCCGGTAGCCGGCGGCTTCGGCACGCTGCACCAGCGCCAGGGTCTGCTCGCGCGCGCCCTGCCAGTAGAGCTGCAACCAGAGGGGCGCGGAACCCGCCTCGGCGACATCTTCCAGGCGCTGCGAGGCGAACGAGCTGAGCACCATCGCGCCGCCCATCACGCCCGCCGCCATCGCCGCGGCGGCTTCGCCATCGGGATGGAACAACTGCTGGTAGGCCACCGGCGCCAGCAACAGCGGATGCGCCAGGGACATGCCAAGCAGCTCGCAGCGGGTAGTGCCGCCGCGCAGATCACGCAGCATCCGCGGCAGCACCGACCATTCGCGCCAGACCTCGCGATTGGCCGCCAGCGTGCGCTCATCGCCCGCCCCGCCCTGCAGATAGGCCCAGGCCGGCGCATCGACATGCTGCTCGGCGCGACGCTCATAGTCAGCGGCGCTGATCAGGTCAGCGTCGATGGCACTCAGGGGCGGCCGCATGTTCATTCGCTCCACTGGCGCAGCAGGTTGTGGTAAGTGCCGGTCAGCGCCAGCACTTCTTCGCAGTCGCCAAGCCGCGCGCGCAGCTTGAGGATATTCATGTCCAGATCGAAGAGCATCTTGCGTTGCCAGGCGTCACGCACCCAGCTCTGGGTCCAGAGAAAGGCCGCCAGACGCTCGCCCGCTGACACCGGCGCCACCCGGTGCAGGCTGGTGGCCGGGTACACGATGGCATCGCCGGCTGCGAGTTTCACCTCGTGCTCGCCGTAGGTGTCGTCGATGATCAGCTCACCGCCTTCGTATGCTTCCGGCTCACTGAGAAAGACTGTGGTCGAGACATCGGTACGCACCTGCTCGCCGGTGAAGCGCTGGCGCTGCAGCGCGTTGTCGACGTGATCGCCATAGTGGCCACCGTCGGCGTAGCGATTGAACATCGGTGGCAGCATCTGCCGCGGCAGCACTGCAGAGAGGAACAGCGGGTGGCGCATCAGGGCCTCGGCAACCCGTTGCGACAGCCCGGCAAATGCCGCGTGCTCGGGCGGAAACTGCAGGTTGCGCTTGATCGAAAGCGCCTGGGCACCAGCGGTGGCGCCACCGTCGGTCCAGGTATGGCGAGCCAGGTCGGCGCGCAACGTGGCAACCTCGGCTTGGCTGAGTACCTGCGGAATATGCAACAGCATCAGGCGGACACCTCGTATGGACGAAACGCAAAAAGCCCGCGCGAGCGCGGGCCTGTCAACAGCTGCGAGCGCTAAAAGGAGAACTCCGTGCTCAACAGCGCGGAACGTGGCGCGCCCAGGGCCATGCGCGCACCGCTGTTGTTGAGGGTGGCGATGTACTCCTCGTCGAACAGGTTGTAGACGTTCAGGCGCAGGTTGAGGTTGTCGTTGATCCGGTAGGCGGCCATCGCATCGGCCACCCAGTAGGACGGGATACTGGGCATGTTGCTGGTGGAGCGATCCGCACCATTGATCACCCGGTCCTGCTCGGAGACGTACCGCGCGCCGCCACCCAGGGTGAGGTCGCCCAAGGTATAGGACGTCCACAGGGTCGCGGTCAGGTCCGGCGACCAGCGCACGCCGGTGTTCTCGCTGACCACGCCGGCATTGTTGCGGCTGAAATCGTCCACCTGACGGCTGTCCATGCTGGCGATGCCGGCACTGACCTGCCAGAAGTTGGTGATCTGGCCGACCAGCGCGACCTCCGCGCCTTTCACCACGATGGTGCCGTCCTGCGAATAGGTGCCGCTCAACGAGTCATAGGACACCTGATTGCTGTTCTCGGTACGGTAGATCGCTGCCGACAGCGCCAGGCTCTCGTCCAGCAGATCCCACTTGGTCCCCAGCTCGACATGGCGGGTTTCCTGCGGATCCAGCCCCGGGCGATTGTCGTTCGACTCGCTGGAAGACAGGGCGAAGTTGGCGCTGCCCGGCGGGGTCAGCGAGTTGGCGAACGCCAGGTAGAGACTGCCGTTCGCCGCCGGCTTGAAGACGACCCCGGCGTTCCAGCTGATCAGGTTGTCCGACTCGCTCAGGCGGCTGGGGACCAGCGCACCGGCAGTGACGGTCGCCGCTTTGGTCTTGGTGTCGTAGTGCTCGTAGCGCAGGCCGCCGTTGATCGCCCACTGCTCGTTGAGGTGCAGGGTATCGAGCAGGTAGATCGCTGCGGTCTTCGTCTCACCATCGGTGTACGCGCCGGTCTTGTAGGGCTTGCCCATCAGGTCGCCGGCATAGGGGTTGTAGAGATTCGCGGGCGGCAGTGGCACGGCGGGGTAGGCCACGCCGCCGATCACCTGCGCGCTGGTCGAGCCGGATTCGTTGCGCTGGCTTTCGCGCATCAGTTCCAGGCCGCTGACCAGGGTATTGCGCATACCCCCCAGATCGAACTCAGTGCTCAGGCTGGTCTGGTTGGCCAGAATCTCGTTCTCCTGGTCGACCAGTTGGCGGGTCCGCGCCACCGCCCAGGTGGACGGATCGATACTCGGCGCGGTCATCGAGGTGGCGCCTCCCGCCGGTCCTGTCAGGACGCGGTCCATGCTGCTGCGCCCGTAGCGCGACAGGTTGCGCAGGGTCGTGACGTCGTTCAGATCATGCTCCAGCTTGACCGTCAGCATGTCGCCTGCGACGTCCTCGTAGTCGCTGCTGCTGCCGTAGAAATGCTCCCGGTCAACCTTGCCGCCAAGGTTCAGTCGCGCGGCCTGCACCGCATCGGTCTGCGGGCTGTAGAAGCCGCTCATGCCGATGGTCGGGATGCCGCCGTCGGGCCGGTTGTCCTGGCGCACGTGTTGGGAATAGATATACAGACGGGTCGGGGTATCCAGACCGAAGGCGATCGACGGCGCGACGCCGTAGCTGCTGTTCTCGACATAGTCACGCCCGTCCACACCGCCCTCGCGGCGCACCAGGTTCAGGCGCAGGGCGGAGTTCTCGCCCAGTTGCTGATTCAGGTCGGCGGTCAGGTTGGCGTTGTCGGCGGTGCCATAGCCGAGCGTGCCGCTGATCGCATCCTCCAGCGTGGGCAGCTTGCTGATCAGGTTGATGTAACCCGAAGAGGCACCCCGGCCGATGTCGGAACCCGTGGCCCCCTTGACCACCTCGACCTGCTCGAGGTTGAAGATATCCCGGCTGATGGCGCCCAGGTCGCGCACGCCATCGACGAAGGTAGAGGTCTGGGTGGAGAAACCGCGCATCATGAAGGTGTCGCCGGCAGCAGTATTGCCGTTCTCACCCAGCTGCATGGTGATCCCGGGCGTGTTGCGCAGCGCTTCCATCAGGTTGTTGGCGCCCTGCTCGCGCAGCATCTCCTGTTTGATCACCTGCACCGTCTTGGGCGTGTCGAGCAGTGGCTCGGCAAGCTTGGCGTTGGCGCTGCGGTCCGCCTTGTAGGCGCTCTTGGCCTGCTCGGTCACGACCATCTCGGGGAGCGCATAGCCGTCTTTGGCCTGTTCGGCATGGACATAGCCGATGCCTGGAATAGTCGCGGCGACGAGCGCGGCGAGACTGTGGACCCGGTGCTGATGCTTGCGACTACGAATGGCCATCTGACTGTATCTTCCCCTGACGCTATGAAGGATTCTGCGGCGCTTTCGTCGTTCGCTCGCAGACCGGTGCACGCCTGTAAACGCAATGCGACGCGCATGCTAATCATTCCTATTTACATAAGCAATACATTAATGCGCCTACGCCACGTATTGCCTTGCCGGCGCGGACGATGGCCTGCGCACCGCTAGCACGCTGAGGAACCGAGGGGGGGGATGAGAAAGACGGGAGACACCACGCACGAACCGACTGTCCGAGAATGGCCCGAGCCACTACCGGCGCTAACAGGCGGCAGCGCTCAAAGCGGGTCTTTCAGGCGCTCCAAACGCACGCGCGCGTCAGCGCAGAGGGGAAACACAGACCCGGTTACGGCCGCCAGCCTTGGCCTGGTATAGCGCGCGATCGGCGCGCTCGAGCAGCGCCTCGAAATCCAGGGGCTGCTCATCGGCAGGCGTCCAGGCGGCGACGCCCAGGCTGACACTGAGCTGACCCAGTGGTGCGCCCGCATGCGGGCATTGCAACGCCAGCACCGCGCTGCGCACCCGTTCGGCCGCGGCCTGGGCAAGGTCGGAGTCATAAGCAGGAAGGATCACCGCGAACTCCTCGCCACCCAGCCGCACCGGCAGCTCGCCAGCCCGCTGAAACAGGTGCCGGATGCAGTCTGCGATACGTACCAGGCAGTCGTCACCCGCGCCATGGCCGTACTGATCGTTGTAGGCCTTGAAATAATCGACATCCAGCATCAGAACAGAAAGAGGCTGGCCGTGCCGCACGGCTCGGCGACACTCCTGTTCTCGCACTTGTTCGAAATGCCGACGGTTGCCCAGCCCGGTCAGAGGATCGCTCAGCGACAGACGCTCAAGCTCCGCCTGGGTCTGCTCCAGCGCCTCGGCCGACTGCCAGCGATCGAGCAGGCTGAAGAGCATTTCGGCGACCATCTGCAGGTAACGCTGCTCGTCGGCGTCCCCGGCCCGCGGCTCACCACCGAGGACAAACAGCTGGCCGCCACCCGCGTCGTCATAGCGCACGAAGACCAGCGCCTGGCCGGCCTCGCAGTCGAGCAGGCTCCAGCCCGGCTGCTCGTTCGGCAGCTCGAGGGGCTCGCCCGCGCGCCACAAGGAACCACGCACCAGGCGCCAGCGCCATTGCCGCTTCTCGTCACGCTCGGCCATCGCGCAGGCCCGCGCGCCGAGGAACTCGCACAGCTCCTCCAGCGCCTGCTGCAGTGCCGGAGCGAAGGCGTCCGCACGCAGATGCACACAGCGCAGCAGCGTGCGTGACAGGATCGCCTGATAACCGGAGATGCGCTGCAGCACCTGGGTGCGCTGAGCCACCCGGCTGTCGAGCAGATCGCGCTCGGCAGCCAGCGCCTGCATCGCTGCGTCGCGCTCGGCGCCATGCCGCAGCAGGCCTTCGTGCAGGGTCTCGAAGCCGCGCGTGACCAGGTCCATCTCGTCAAACCAGTCGCGCCGGCGCCGGCGCAGCTGCGGTGGTGCGGCCGGCTTCTGCGGCGACAGCCGCGCGACATAGGCGGCGATGCGCTTGAGCGGCACGTGCAGTTCGCGATGCAGCGAATAGCCGATCAGCAGACTGATCAGACCGGTGAAGAGGGCGACCTCGACGATCTTCTGCCCGGCGGCGAGCAGGATGGTGCGATCCAGCTGGGAGTCGTCGGCGTGGATGCGCAACTCGCCGAGCAGTTCGTCCGGCGAACGGGCATTGCGAATTGGCAGCACCGCGTCGACATCACCGGTCTCCTGCTCGGCCGCCGCGCTGCTTATGAGCAGGCCGGTCGACGACTGCAACACCACGCTGGCAACTTCCTTGCGCGCGGCGATCTGCTCCACCTGCTGCTGCAGGGCCTCCACCTCGAGATCCCAGAGGCCGACGGCGAGCAGCGGCAGATGGGTACGACCGATCTCCTCGACCCCCGCCTCGAAGCGTTCGGTTTCCTGCTGGTAGACCAGCCAGGTCTGCCCGCAGATGGCCAGGCCGCCACAGCAAAGGGCCAACCAGAACAGTCGACGCAGCAGCCTGCGCCGGAGCGGGCGAAAGCGCTCGGAGCGGATCATGGCGAGCCTCGCAGAAAGGCCGCAAAGCCGAAGTTGTATTGCGCAAGCGTGGGGTTGTGGACCTTGCTGAAGCGGCGAAAATCAATGTCCCTGCCGCTTTCGCGCAGGTAGCGCCGGGCCAGCGCCGGGTCGAACAGGCTGAACATTGCCCGTTCGAGCTCGGTGCCCTCGTCCGCGGCGAAGTCCTTGCCGTGGTCGTAATCATGCAGCATCACCAGGGCCCAGGCCCCAGCCATGAAGTGTCCACCCGCGAGCGCGCTCAGACGCCCGTCCAGCACCGCGCCCATCGCTTCGTCGGAGGTGTTGATCGCCGAGAACAGCAGGTCTTTACCGGGCACTCGCTGCTCGATGACCGCGGCCTGCATGGCACCGAAGGCAAGCTGGTCACTACCGCTCCACACCAGCGTCGCCTGCGGATAGCGCCGCAGCAGGTGCTGCGCCTGCAGTTGCGCCTTGTCGCGCCGCCAGTCGGCGGACACCGCCTGGCGCAGCTGCACCTGCGGATACTCCTGCAGAGCCTGCTGCAGACCCTGGTTGCGACGGATCGAGGAGTCGGTGGAGCGATCGCCGTATAGAGCGATCATCTGCAACCGGCCCTGCGGATCGACAAGTCCCTTGCGCAGCCCTTCCTCGATCAGCGCTCTGGCGCTCAGGTAACCGGCATCCTCGGCCTGCGGTATCAGCGAGCCGAGCCAGTGCGGCAGCTTCTGTCGCGGACGACCGAGTGCCGCGCGCTCCGACTGCTGCACGCTGTTGTAGACCGCAAGGGTTGGAATGCCGGCAGCGTCGGCGGCGCGCAACTGCTCCACCAGCGTGCCCTTGTCGGCTGCCACCAGCAGGTAGTCGGGACGCCGCGGACCGGTCAGCTCGCGGACCAGGGAGATCTGTCGCAGCGGGTCGCGCTCGGCGTGATAGATCTCCAGCTGCAACCCCAGATCGTCGGCCGCCTGCTGCATCGCCTGGGCCGCGCCCGCCCAGTACTGCTCGTCGGCATGCCCGGGACTGATGAACGCGACCCGCGCGGCCTGCGCGGGGAGCGCAATCAGCAACAGCAGCAGAACGACGGACGGACGCATTCAGAATTCACGACGGCCAGTCGGCCGGGACAGAAAAAGGCCCGCGAGTATAGCAGCTCGCCAGTATCGGTTTTCCCCACCCCTGAATGCACGACGCCCCGCGGGGCGGGGCGTCGGCTTTACCAGCAGCGATCAGACGTAGAAGGCCTTCAGCGGCGGGAAGCCGTTGAATTCCACCGCGCTGTAGCTGGTGGTGTAGGCACCGGTGGAGAACCAGTACAGGCGATCGCCGGTGGAGAGGTTCAGCGGCAGGCCGTACTTGTAGTTTTCGTACATGATGTCTGCGCTGTCGCAGGTCGGGCCAGCGATGATGACTTCTTCCATCTCGCCCTTCTTCTCGGTCCAGATCGGGAACTTGATGGATTCGTCCATGGTTTCGATCAGGCCGCTGAACTTGCCCACGTCGGTGTAGATCCAGCGCTCGACCGCGGTACGCGACTTGCGTGCGATCAGCACCACTTCGCTGACCAGGATACCGGCGTTGGCGATCAGCGAGCGGCCCGGCTCGAGGATGATCTCCGGCAGCTCGTCACCGAAGTCTTCCTTGAGGAAGCGGGTGATTTCCTCGGCGTAGGTGGTCAGGTCGTTGGTCTTGGCGATGTAGTTGGCCGGGAAGCCGCCGCCCATGTTGATCATCTGCAGGGTGATGCCGTCTTCTTCCTTGAGACGCTCGAAGATCACCTTGACCTTGGCGATGGCGGCGTCCCAGACGTCGATGTCGCGCTGCTGGCTGCCGACGTGGAAGGAGATGCCGTAGGGCACCAGTTTCAGCTGCTTGGCCAGGATCAGCAGGTCCAGCGCCATGTCCGGGTTGCAGCCGAACTTGCGGCTCAGCGGCCAGTCGGCCGAGTTGGAGCCTTCGGTGAGGATACGCACGTAGATCTTCGAGCCCGGTGCGGCCTTGGCGATGTTGCGCAGGTCGGCTTCCGAGTCGGTGGCGAACATGCGTACGCCCTTGTCGAAGAAATAGCGGATGTCGCGCGCCTTCTTGATGGTGTTGCCATAGCTGATCCGATCCGGCGAAACGCCGGTCTTCATCACCTTGTCCAGCTCGTAGATCGAGGCGATATCGAAGTTGCTGCCCTTGTCGCGCAGCAGCTCGGTGATCTCGGTAGCCGGGTTGGCCTTGACCGCGTAGAAGATCTTGGCGAAGGGGAAGCAGTCGACCAACTGGTCATAGGCGTCAGCGATGGTTTTCTTGTCGATCACCACGAACGGGGTTTCGTGCTGATCGGCGAATGCCTTCATGCGCTTGAATGTATCGGGTGCGTAATAGTCTTCGACCTTGATCGACATGCGTGGGCTCCAAATGGCAAAACCGGGAATTCAGTAATTCGGGCAGCGGAAGCCTTTACAGGTTCAACTGCGTGCAGGGGGTGGCCTACGGCCGGAACGTCTGATCAGTTTCCCCACTTTGGTTCGCCTACTTCCCAAGGCATGTCGCCGAGAATTACCGCCTTGCGGGATAACCTCTCGTCGTCAGTACTTGAGCCGGATGGATCGTTGCCAGCATGGACGTTCGGCCGCGAACTTTAGGGCCATGCGCCGCGCAGATCAACCGGAAATTGCGCCGCTGCGCCGCGCCAACCCACGCAGGCGCAGACATGCGACGGAGCACGCGAAAAATGCAGGCCTGCCACCTCGCTGGAAAAGAGGATGGGCCCTGCCTGTTTCATCCTGATGGCAGTGCGTGGCGCGCAGCGCCCGTTTATTCATGCGAGCGCCAGTCGCTCAGATGCGTAGCGCCACCCCCAGACGCAGCTCCCGGCCCGGCTCGTAGGAACCACGAATGCCTTCATAGCCGGGAATGTGCTCGAAGTCCTCGTTGCTGGCGTGGTCCAGATACTGCTTGTCGAGCAGGTTCTTCAGCGTCAGGGTCAGGCTCAGTCGCTCTGGCACCGCCTGCCATTCGGCATACAGGTCGTGGACGCCATAGCCGGGCTTGGACACCTCGCCGACACCGCTGTCCAGGCTGTCGATGCCGCGCACGAAGCGCCCCTGCCAGCCGAGAGTGAGCGCGTCACTGGCGCGGTAGTTGGCGAAGGTCGTCCAGGTATCGCCGAGGCTGGTACCCAGGCCGTTGTATTCGTAGACGTTGAGGCGTTCGCCATCCAGGCGCGCGTCGTTGCGGTGATAGCTCAGCCCGACACTGAGCTGCTGCCAGTGATAGGCGCTGCCCAGCAGCAGCCCCCGGCTCTTCAGGTCACCGACGTTCTGGTAGCGGTTGGGCGCGCCCACCGGATCGGCGATGGCGTCGCGGATGCGCGTGGCATAGGCCTTGCCGTTCAGCTCCCAGCCACCGTTGCGGTAGTCGAAGCCAAGCTCCTCGGTACGCGCCCGCTCCGCCTTGAGGCGCGGGTCGTTGCCGGAGACATCGAGCTTGAACGCGTCGCGCACCTGGGGGCCACGCAACGCCTGGGCGTGACCGACGAACAGAGCCAGCTCCGGGGTCAACTGGTAGCGCAGGCCCAGGTTGGGGCTGACGCCCTCTTCGCTGAAACGCTGCTTGTCGCGGTCATCGAGCTCATAGCGGTCGTAGCGTACTCCGGCGTCCAGACGCAGCCGCGCGTCGATCTGATAGCGATCCTGCAGGTAGAGCCCGATGACTTCACCATCCTCGTGATCCAGCTCGCTATCACCTTCCGGCCCCAGCGTGGTGCGGTCATCCCGATAGTCCACGCCGTAGGTCAGCTGGTGCGCGCCCAGGCGACTGGTGTTGCGCACATCGAAGCCGCTGCTGCGGGTTTCGCCGAAATACAGCCCCCAGCGGCCATCCTGCTCCAGTGCGTTGCGGGTGTGAAAACCGGTGACTTCCAGGTCCAGCAACTCGCTGTCATGCGGCTGCCAGGCGTAGTTGGCGGTCCAGGTCTCGCGCTCGGTATCCAACGGGTAGAGGCGATTGAAGCTGCTGGGGATCCACTGCGGGCGCTGGCTACGCTCGCCCTCGTCGCGGCGGCTTTCATAGGACAGGCGCAGGGTCTGCTCTTCATCGAGCTTGCCCACCAGCTTGGCGAAGCCGAGCCTCTGCCGTGCGGCTGTGCCGAGCACATCGTCCTTGCGCCCGTCTTCGTAGTCGTTCTGGTCCTGATAACTGGTCACGGCCAGCGCCGACCAGTTTTCGTTGAAGCGGCCGAACACGCTGGCGCTGCTCTTGTAGCCTTCGCCGTTGCTGAAATAGCTGCTCTTGAGCAATGCCCCCACAGACTCACCCTCGCGCAGCAGATCGTCGGGATCCTTGGTAACGAAGCGCACCGCGCCGCCCAGCGCACCCGCGCCAGCGGTGGCATCGCCGGTACCGGCCTGCACCTCGACGCGCTTGAGCAACTCGGGCTCGATGCCGATGCGGCCGGTGTGGTGAAAGGTCTGGCCCGGCTGGCTGGCACCGTCGATGCTGATGTTCAGCAGCGTATCCTCCAGGCCACGCAGATAGAGTTTCTGCGCCACGCCAGGGCCGCCGGCCACGGAAACCTCCGGATTGGACTCGAAGACCTCCTGCAGATCGCTCGCCTGATAGCGCTGCAGCTGCGCCGCCTCGACCGTCTCATTGCGATCGACGGCAGGCGCCACTACCTCCTGTGCGTCCAGCTCCAGCGCATCTCTGGCAGCCTGCGCCTGGTGCGCGCCCAGCAGCGCGGCGAAGCTCATGACACCCAGCAGGCTCAGGCGACAAGGATGGTGCGGCATGGAAGATCCCCCGGCTTAGATGTGAATGTTTCGCATTTGCGAATTCTCACCATAGGGCCCGCAAAGGGATACTCCTTTTACAACTGTTACACCGCCGCGCCCGGCAGCCACAGCTCCATCAGCAGGCCAGCCGGTGCATGGTTGTGTGCGCTGATACTGCCGCCGATGGCCTCGATCTGGCGCCGCGCCAGTGCCAGCCCGAGGCCGAAGCCTGCGCGCTCGGAATGGCCGCGGAAGAAGGGTTGAAAGATCTGTTCCAGCCAGTGCTCCGGAACGCCCGGACCTTCGTCCGTCACCGTCAGCCGCCAATGCTCCTGCTGCCGTTCCAGGCGTACCTCGATCCGCCCCCCCGCTGGCGTGTGATCCAGTGCATTGCGCACCACATTCTCGATCGCCTGACCCAGCGCGCGGCTGCTGCTGTCACGCAGCGGCGCATGCTCCGGCAGTTCGCATACGACGCGCCGATCCGGGTATTCGAAGCGCGCATCGTCGAGGATGCTGTCCAGCAGTTCGGACAGGTCCAGGTCCTCGTCACGCAGTTGTGGGGTCTCGTTTTCCAGCCAGCTCAGCGTCAACGCGTCCTCGATCAGGCGGCGCATACCTACGCAGTCACTGCGGATGCGCGCCAGCAATGCGCTGGCACCCGCTTCCTGCTCGGCCAGGCTGACGGCCATCTCGATCCGCGTCAGCGGCGTGCGCAGTTCATGCGACATGTCGGCCAGACGCTGACGCTGATCGGTAATCAGGCGTCCGGTACGCGCGGCCATGGCGTCGAAGGTTTCCGCCAGACGGGCCAGCTCGTCATTGCGCGAACCAAGCAGGGCGCGCACACGCACATCCAGACGACCGTCACTGAACTGCCGGGCAGCCTGCTCCAGGCGCGCCAGCGGTTGCATCAGATGGCGATAGAGCAGCAGGCAGACGATCAGCAGCAGGACCAGCGGCAGCGCCAGTTGCAGCAGCAGCTTGGCGTAGTGCCAGTACAGCCCCGGACGCATGCGTGGCGGCAACTGGATGAGAAAGCGCATCCGCGCATCGCTGAGCGGGATATCCATGATCGGGTTTTCATCGAAGTACAGATGGATCTTCCAGCTGACGTCGCGGCCCAGCCCGAAACTCTCGACAAAGCGTGGCGAGAGCGCACTGCCGGACAGTGGCAGGACCTCGGTCTCGACCAGGGCGGCCCAGGTCTGCTCCTGCTGCTGCAGGGTGGCCAGCCAGCGCTGGAAAGCGGCCGCATCCCCGGCCAGATGCAGCGCTTCGGCCTGCTCGGCGTAATGGCGCAGGGTGCGCTGGTGTTCGGGGTCGATGAAACTCATGCGCTCCTCGGTCTGCCAGGCGAGACGGGCAATGCCCCAGAACAGCAGCACGCTGCCAAGGGCGATGACCAGACAGAGCTTCCAGAACAGACGTCGCGTCATACGAACACGTAGCCGCGGCCGTGCAGCGTCTGCAGACGATCAGCACCCAGCCCGGCATCGGCGAGGCGTCGGCGAATCCGGCTGACATGCATGTCGAGACTGCGATCGTACTGACTGTATTCGCGTTCGAGCGCCATGCGGTACAGGTAGGGTTTACTCAGCGCCTCGCCACGATGCGCCAGCAACAGCCAGAGCAGGCGGAACTGCAGGGGAGTCAGCGCCAGGTCCTGATCGGCTACCAGCGCCTGCTGCGAATGTCGGTCCAGGCGCAAGCGGTCGACCTGCAATTGCTGAGCGTCACGCGCCGGATCAAGGGGCCGACTGCGTCGCAGTACCGCATCGATGCGCAACTGCAGCTCGGTGATATTGAAGGGCTTGGGCAGGTAATCATCGGCACCGTGACGCAACCCGCGGATGCGCTCCTCTTCGGCACCGCAGGCGGTCAGCATGATCACCGGCGTCTGCTGCTGCTCACGCAGGCGGCGCAGCACCGCGAAGCCATTCAGATCGGGCAGCAACACATCGAGCAGCAGCAGGTCCGGCGGCTCGGCCAGCGCCATGCCGAGCCCGGCCTCGCCCAGATGGCTGGTCGAGGTCGCATAGCCCTGCCCCTGCAGCAACGCGCCCAACTGCGCAGCCAGGGTGCGATCGTCCTCGATGATCAGGATGCGAGCCAGAGCGGCCATCGCCGTCGTCCTCTAGTGTCGGAGCACCAAAAGATAACGATTCTCACCTAGATCGAGAGCTTTGCCCAGCGCTACCTTGCAACGAGGACACAGTCCTGATCGGCCGCTGCTTTGCCGCTATAATCGCGCGCTTTCCCAGAGCGCGCGGCCGAAGCCGTTTCGCCGCCCCTCCACGCATCCAGTCAGGCACACCG
Organism: Pseudomonas mangrovi; assembly: GCF_003052585.1. GTDB lineage: Bacteria > Pseudomonadota > Gammaproteobacteria > Pseudomonadales > Pseudomonadaceae > Aquipseudomonas > Aquipseudomonas mangrovi. The sequence continues at coordinate 311,989 of NZ_QASN01000002.1, forward strand.
ATCATGACCACCCAGGCCGCCGAAGTCGCCAAGCGCCGTACCTTCGCCATCATTTCCCACCCGGACGCCGGCAAGACCACCATCACCGAGAAGCTGCTGCTGATGGGCAAGGCGATTGCGGTCGCCGGCACGGTGAAGTCGCGCAAGTCCGACCGGCATGCCACCTCCGACTGGATGGAGATGGAGAAGCAGCGCGGCATCTCCATCACCACCTCGGTGATGCAGTTCCCCTACCGCGAGCACATGATCAATCTGCTCGATACCCCCGGCCACGAAGACTTCTCGGAAGACACCTACCGCACCCTGACCGCGGTGGACAGCGCGCTGATGGTGCTCGACGGCGGCAAGGGCGTGGAGCCGCGGACCATCGCCCTGATGGACGTCTGCCGCCTGCGCGATACACCCATCGTCAGCTTCATCAACAAGCTCGACCGCGACATCCGCGACCCGATCGAACTGCTCGACGAGATCGAGGCGGTACTCAAGATCAAGGCAGCGCCCATTACCTGGCCGATCGGCTGCTATCGCGACTTCAAGGGCGTCTACCACCTCGCCGACGACTACATCATCGTCTACACCCCCGGCCACGGCCACGAGCGCACCGAGGTGAAGATCATCGAGAAGCTCGACTCGGACGAGGCGCGCGCGCACCTGGGTGATGAGTACGAGCGCTTCCTCGAACAGCTCGAACTGGTCCAGGGCGCCTGCCACACCTTCGATCAGGAGGAGTTCCTCGCCGGCCAGCTGACCCCGGTGTTCTTCGGTACCGCGCTGGGCAACTTCGGCGTCGACCACGTACTCGATGCGGTGGTCGACTGGGCGCCCAAGCCGCTGGCGCGGGTGGCCAACGAGCGCACGGTGGAGCCGAGCGAGGAGAAGTTTTCCGGCTTCGTGTTCAAGATCCAGGCGAACATGGACCCCAAGCACCGCGACCGCATCGCCTTCATGCGCATCTGCTCGGGCAAGTACGAGAAGGGCATGAAGATGCGTCACGTGCGGATCAAGAAGGATCTGAAGATCGCCGACGCCCTGACCTTCTTCTCCAGCGAGCGCGAGATGCTCGAAGAAGCCTATGCCGGCGACATCATCGGCCTGCACAACCACGGCACCATCCAGATCGGCGATACCTTCAGCGAGGGCGAGGTGCTGGGCTTCACCGGCATCCCGCACTTCGCCCCCGAGCTGTTCCGCCGCGTGCGGTTGAAGGACCCGCTGAAATCCAAGCAACTGCGCCAGGGCCTGCAGGAGCTGGCCGAGGAAGGCGCGACCCAGGTGTTCTTCCCCGAGCGCAACAACGACATCATCCTCGGCGCAGTAGGCGTGCTGCAGTTCGACGTGGTCGCCAGCCGCCTCAAGGAGGAATACAAGGTCGAGTGCGCGTACGAAGCGATCAACGTCTGGTCGGCGCGCTGGATCGAGTGCGACGACAAGAAGAAGCTCGAGGAATTCAAGGAGAAGGCCTTCGAGAACCTGGCCCTGGACGGCGGCGGCCACCTCACCTACCTGGCGCCGACCCGGGTCAATCTGAGCGTGATGGAAGAGCGCTGGCCTGACATCCGCTTCCGTGCCACCCGCGAGCACCATTAAACGCATGCCCCTGGCCGCACGCGGAGATCCGGCTTGCGGCCTGAGGCTTATGGCGTGAAGCTTGGCGCATGCGCCTGATCGACACCCACACCCACCTCGACTTTCCCGACTTCGACGCCGATCGTGACGCCGTCCTGGAACGCAGTCGCGCGCTGGGGGTCGAGCGCATGGTCGTGCTCGGCGTACACCAGGCCAATTGGCAGCGCGTCTGGGAGCTGGTCGAACGCAGCGACGGCCTGTACGCAGCCTTCGGTCTGCATCCGGTCTATCTCGAGGAACATCGCCCCGAGCATCTGCAGGAATTGCGTGACTGGCTAGAGCGCCTCGGCAGTCATCCGAGCTGCTGCGCGGTGGGCGAGTTCGGCCTGGACTACTTCATCGAATCGCTGGACAGAAATGCCCAACAGAAGCTGTTCGAAGCCCAACTGGCGCTGGCTGCAGAATTCGACAAGCCAGTCCTGCTACACGTGCGTCGCGCCCACGCCGCGACCATCGCCACGCTCAAGCGCTTTCGCCTGCCGCGCGCAGGCATCGTCCACGCCTTTGCCGGCAGCACGGAAGAAGCACGGGAGTACCTGAAGCTGGGCTTTCGTCTCGGCCTCGGGGGCGCGTCCACCTGGCCGCAGGCGCAGCGCCTGCGCAGCGTGGTTGCCGGTCTGCCGCTGGACGCCGTGGTGCTGGAAACCGATTCGCCGGACATGGCGCCGGCAATGCATCCGCAGCAACGCAACAGCCCGGAGTACCTGCCACAGATCTGCGGCGAACTGGCGACACTGATGGGCGTTGACTCCGACACCCTGGCCGCTGCCAGCAGTGCCAACGCCTGCGCGCTGTTCGGCTGGTACTGATTCGGCGAGACCTATCCTGCGGCGCCACAGGCAGCTCTAGCGCGTGGCTGCCGTGAACGGGCAGACAAGAAAAAGGCGAGCCTCAGCTCGCCTTTTCAATACCACCGACGCCTCAGACGCGAAACGCGCTGATCAGTTGCTTGAGCTGCGCGACCAGCTGGGTCAGCTCGCGGCTGGCCTGCTCGGTCTGGCTGGCGCCCTGCGCGGTGCGCTCACCGGCCCGACTGATCTCGACGATATTCTGGTCGATGTCGTGGGCAACCGCGGTCTGCTCCTCGGCGGCGGCGGCGATCTGCTGGTTCTGATCGACGATCATGCCCGCCGCGCCAAGGATGTTCTCCAGCGCCTGCTGCACCTTGGTCGACTCGCTGACGGTGGCGTCGGCCATCTGGTGACTGCCCCCCATCGCCTTGACCGCAGCGCCAACCCCGCCCTGCAGCTTGGCGATCATTTTCTCGATTTCCTCGGTGGACTGCTGGGTGCGCTTGGCCAAATTGCGTACCTCGTCAGCCACCACGGCAAAGCCACGTCCCTGCTCACCGGCACGCGCCGCCTCGATGGCCGCGTTGAGCGCCAGCAGGTTGGTCTGCTCGGCGATGCCCTTGATCACGTCGAGCACCTGACTGATCGAAGAGCTGTCGCTGGCCAGCTGGTTGATCACCGCGACCGAGGCGTCTATTTCGCCAGCCAGTCGCTGGATGCTGCCCACTTGGGTCTCCACCAGTTGCCGGCCGTTGAGCGTTTCATCGTTCACGCTCTGCGCGCTCCCTACCGCGCCGGCGGCGCTGCGCGCGACCTCCTGGGCGGTTGCCGACATCTCGTTCATCGCGGTCGCGACCTGATCGATCTGGCTCATCTGGCTGGCTACCGCCTGATTGCTCTCGCCGGAGACCGTCTCGACGCGACCGGCCTGACGCTCCACCTCGACCACGGTGTGCCCGACGCGCTCGATCAGGTGGCGAATCTTGGCCACGGTATCGTTGAAGACCTGGCCCAGTTCGCCCAGCTCGTCATTGCTACGCGCATCGAAGCTCACGGTCATGTCACCGGCGGCGACCTTGTTCATGGTCTGCCCCAGGCCCTTAAGGCTGGCCCGCGTGGCGACGTAGAAGCCGCTGTAGAGGTAGACGATGAGCAGGAACACCGCCAGCAGCGCGACGATCAGCAACACCATTTGCGTACGATTGCTGTCGAGCCGCTCAGCCAGGCGCTGTTCGAGAAACACCAGGGCGCCGTCGTTGACCGCGTAGGTAGGCTCCATGATCCGGGTCGTCTGCTGATAGAACTCGGTCCAGGGCATATCCAGCGAATCGGAGATGATGACCTGCTCCTCGAATAGCGCCGCCGCCTCCTTGAGACTCTCACGGCTGGTAGTGGTCAGATCGCCAAGCGCACGAGTCGCCGCGGGATGCCCGTCCAGCGCCTCGGAGATACGCAGGCCATATTCTCCCTGGACCTTCTCCAGATTGAGCAGCAGATCATCCATCTTGGTGCTGTCGCCGGAGTTGAGGAAGCCCTGACCAAGCGAATAGGAACCGACCGCACGCCCGATGCCGAGCGTCGCGGTGACCTGCGGCGTCATCGAGGTGACCAGCTCCGCCACCTGACGAACCTCGGCGTCCAGATCGGTACTGATGCCCGACTGCGAGGTAACGAACTTGAGGAATACCTGGGACTGTCCTAGCACCTTCTCTGCCAGCCCCACCTTGGTCTGCAGGTTGGCTTCGCCGCGCGCCGCCTGCAGGCTGGCGAGCAATTCGCCGCGCTTGGCATCGAAGGCTGCCACCACAACTGCATCGCTGACCGCAGGCTGCAGATTCTGGATGGTCGCCGTCAGTTCCTGCTCCAGGCTCTGAATCCGCGCCTCGACATCGCCTGCTTTGCCCGACTGCCCCAGCATGCCGTTGATCTGCACCTGGTCGTAATAGCTTTCAAGATCGCGCCTGACGCCCAGCGCAGAGCGCAACAGATCGAGGCTTTGCAGCTCGACCCGGATGGCGACGAACTCGACGTAGGAGTCGCGGACGATGAAGAAATTGGTGACCAGCATCGGGACGAAGAACAAGACGCTGATGAGGCTGAATTTCATGCCGAAGCTCAGCCGATTCATAAGTGCTATGGCCGGATACAACACGGTTTTCAATTGCACTCTCCTGTAACCATTTTGTTTTGTAATGGGTTAGCTCGAGAAAGGCGCCTGATGCCGCGCCCCGATGCAGTAGCCACTCCTGGCCTGATGACTCGATTACGCGCCGGCCAGCGGTGCTGTCCCGGCATGCGACTTCGCCCTAGTATCGGAGATATCGGCGATTCGCTCTGTAACTTAAGGTTAAACATGAACTCCTCGCTGCGCCTCGGCATTGATCTGGGCGGTACCAAGATAGAGATAGTCGCATTGCTTGACGGACAGGAATGCCTACGCAGACGCGTGCCCACACCAAAAGGCGATTATGACGGCACGTTGCTGGCCATTTGCAGTCTAGTCGAAGTCGCCGAGCGCGAGCTTGGCCAAAATGGCAGCGTCGGCGTCGGCATCCCTGGAACGCGCTCGCCCGATCACGGGCGGATCAAGAATTCCAACTCGGTATGCCTGATCGGCGAGGACCTGCAGGGAGATCTGCAGAAGCGCCTTGCGCGCCCGGTACGGCTGGCGAACGACGCCGACTGCTTCGCCCTTTCCGAGGCCAGCGACGGCGCCGGTCGCGGCGCGAGCAGTGTGTTCGGGGTCATTCTGGGCACCGGCGTCGGCGGAGGCCTGGTCATCAACGGTCGTCTGGTCGGCGGGCCGAACGGCATCGCCGGCGAATGGGGGCACAATCCGCTGCCCTGGCGCGGACCGGATGATGGCGAGATACGTCGCTGCTATTGCGGGCTGGACGACTGCATCGAGACCTTCGTGTCCGGAACCGGTTGGGCAGCCCGGGCCGGTCTTGGCCTGAGCGCTGCGGAGCTGGCCGGATCCAACAGCCCACCCGCGCGACAGGCCCTTGAGCGCTACTGCGATCAGCTCGCTCGCGCACTCGCCAGTGTGATCAACATCGTCGACCCGGAAGTGATAGTGCTCGGCGGAGGCATGTCGAATACCCCGCTGCTCTATGAGCGTGTGCCGGCACTGCTCGTCCGCCACGTGTTCTCTGACATCGTCAACACCCGACTGGTGAAGGCGCTGCACGGCGACTCCAGCGGAGTGCGCGGCGCCGCCTGGCTGTGGGACTGAGCAGAGCCACCTTCGCGCACAAGCGGCCAGTGCGTACGCTCTGACGCCCGGAACGACCAGCACAAGGCGTGCACGCGCCCTAGATCAGTATCGTCCAGACCGCGAAGATCACGTACCAGGCGATGGCGGCGCGCACCAACAGCTGCCAAAGCGAATCCAGCGAGGCGACACCGGTCTGCGCGCTGGCAAGCAGAGGAACGTCGGCGGCCGCACGCGACGCCGAGGCCAGCAGCTCACGCGCACCGATTCCCCAGTTCAGCAGATGCTCCAGCAAAACCCGGCTGACCGCTTCGAAGTGCCCAACCAGCCCCAGCGTGGCGGCAAGGCAACGTGCTGGCAGCCAGTCCAGAGCGTGCCTGAGCTGCAGCGCCTGCTCACGCAATGCCGTGCCGGTCGCGTGCTCGCAGGTCAACGCCAGCAGGCGATACAGCAGAACCGGAACGGGGCCGAGAAGGGCGTACCAGAAAATCACCGAGAAAAACCCCTGATAGGCCTGCCAGACCAGATAGGCCTGCGCCTCCGGCAACAGCTCGCTGCCCTCCTCCACGTCTATCCCCAGGTCGCGCTGGGCTGCCAGATAGGCAGCCTCCGCATCCTCTCGGCGCCAGGCGTCGCGAAACGGACCCAGTGCGACCAGAACATCGCCCCGCCCCAGCCCGTAGAGCATCACCAGCAAATGCAACGGCAACGCCAACCAGCCGTAGGCAACCGATTCGAGAACTCCCAGTAGCAGCCAGAGCACCAGCGCGGGCAGCAGCACCAGCAGGACAAGTGGCCACCAGGCCGACCCGGCCATACGCTCACTGCTCTCGCAGCGCCGCAATAGCTCGAGCCAGCCTGCATCACGCTGGACCAGAGCGCGCACCGCGGAAAACTTCTCCAGCAGCAGAACCAGCAACAGCACCAGAAAACTCATGACTCCTCCCTCTGTTGCCGGTCTTCCAGCAACGCATGCAGGCGTGCCCAATCGAAGGACGGCCCAGGGTCCGTCTTCCGTTCGGGAGCAATGTCGCAATGACCGCAGATTCGCTCCGCAACGAGCGCCGGATAGGCGTGCCGCAACGCCAGGATCAGCTCTGCAAGCGCTTCATACTGAGCATTCTCGTAGGGCAGATCGTCGGTTCCCTCAAGCTCGATGCCGATGGAAAAGTCATTGCAACCCTCGCGGCCCGCGAAGCTTGAAATTCCGGCATGCCAGGCGCGTCTGTTGCAATCGACAAACTGGGTTATCGCACCATCTCGCTCGATCAGAAAATGTGCCGAGACACGCAGCTCGGCGATACCCTGGTAATAGGGATGCGCATCGACCGGAAGACGATTCTGGAAGAACAGCTGCACGTGCCCAGTCCCGAACTGGCCGGGCGGCAGACTTATGTTGTGGATGACCAGCAGGGACACTTGCTCGTCCTGCGGGCGCTCGTTGTAGTTGGGTGACGGGCACTGCAGCACGCCTTCGACCCAGCCACTGTTCCGTTGCAGACGCATAGGCCGTTCCCGATCCAGAGCGGGTCACTGTAGCAGGCCGGCCAGACGGCTGGCGAGGTGTCCGAAGCCAGACAGAGCCTATCGTTGACGTGCCGCTGCGGCAGCTCGTCGACCTGCCGTCGATCCGCGCTGGTCTGAAAATGAAAACGCCCGGCAAGCCGGGCGTTGTGCACATGATCAATCAGGCGTTCTTCAATCGGCGCAGGTTGCCGATCACCGACTCCAGCGCCCGATCAAACAGCAGGGCGTCGTCGAGCAAACGCACCGCACCACGGCGGAATTCGACCGCCAACCCCATGCGCGTCTTCTCCATCACCTTCATGCCGGTGCGGTTGACGAAGATGAACTTGCCGGTGGGCTTGATGATCGCCGCCAGCTTGCAGCGCAGCTTGTGCTCTTCGTCTTCCTGGATCTCGACCCAGCTCCCGACACGTAACTCATCGACCTTGAGTACCGCCTCGTCATCGTCGGGCAGCGCAGCCTCCGGCTCCGCTGAGCGAGTCTCGCCAGGCGCCAACAGAACGATCTCCTCGACCACCTCGACCATCAAGGGAACATCGATCGGCTCGGGCTCGATCACTTCCGGCTCTTCAGGCTCCTCCTCGATCGGCGGCAGCTCCAGCAGCGGCAAGGCAAGCTCTTCCTCTACCGGCTGATTGTTCCGTTCAGCCTCGGCAAGCCTTTCGGCGCGCTCCCGTGCCGCCAGCTCGGCCTGAGCAGCCTGCTCGGCACGCAGACGCGCACGCTCTTCACGCTCGCGCTGACGGCGAGCAGCACGCTCCGCGTCCTCCATCTGCCGCTTGAAGCGCTGGAAAGCCTGCACGTGCAGCGCCTCCAGCTGACTGAAGAATTCCCCCGTGGCAAACGGATCAAAGGCCGCGCTGGACATCCCCTCACGCAGCGCCTTGAGCATGCCGGGCACCATTTCCAGCAGGCGCAGACGCGCCTCCGGCTCTTCGTGCGGCTCGACGCTCCAGATCAGATCATCCATGGTCGTCAGCACGGCCTGCCACTCTTCCGACTCGTTGCCATGCTTGAGACAGGTGAGCATCATCACCTTGCTCCAGGCCTCGCGCAGCAAGCGCACCACCACCTCCGGCAGCACCTTGCCGAGCAGGCGCTCATTCAGCGCGTGCTCGACTTCACGACGCGCCAGTTCGGCCTTGGCACTACCTTCCTCGGCATCACGGGTGCGCTGTTCGAGCAACTCGCTACGACGCCGCTCGTCACCGGTAAAGGCGAGGAAGTCGGCGAGCAGTTCCGAGAAGATCGACGAATCGTCGACGAAATCGTTCAGCAGACGCTGCACAATCTGCTCGATCTTCTGATAGAGGCTGTCGCGCTGGGCATCGTCATGAGCGCTCCAGCCGAGCGCGGCAGAAGCAATCTCGTTGAGGAGCCGGCGCGCCGGGTGGCTGCCACGACTGAAGAAAGTCTTGTCGACCACCGCCACCTTGAGCATGGGAATCTGCAGGCGGGCGATCAGCGCCTTGAGCGAGTCGGGCAGACTGCGGTCATCGAGAATGAACTCGAACAGCATCGACACCAGGTTGATGACGTCTTCATCAACCTCGCCGACCACCCGCGCCTTGCCACTTTTGGCACTGACCCGCTCTAGCAGACCGGCAAGCTGGCTGCGCAGATCGAAATCATCGCTTTCGGCGCTGACCGGAACACGTTGCTGCATATGCGAAAGCAGCCGCAGCAGATCATTGCTGCTGATCGGCAGCGAATCCCCGGCAATCTGACGAGACGGAGCAACCGAACCGCGCACCTGGACCAACAGCTCCTGCAACGCGCCGAACACCTCCTGCATGGTCTCGCCGGAGGCCTCGCCATCGAGCGATCCGTCAGAGCCACCCTGCGGGCTGCGGGCGGCGCCGCTGCGCGCCGCCGAAGGATTGCGGCGCACCGGCGCCGACTTGAGTTCGGGTAGCACACCCGCCGCCACCAGCGACTGGTTCGCTTCCGCGTAGAGCTGCTCGAGATCGGCCAAGACGTACTTTTCGAACAGCTTGAAGATGATCAGCTTGACCTTGATCTCGACGCCAAGGCGCCGACAGGAATCGACGAAAGCTTCGCACAGCATCCGCGGACCAAGCGGGTTGCTCTTGTCATCGATCTTCTTGCTGATGAGGGTGTTCAGTCGCGTAGTCAGATGGCCGAGCGGCACGCCGTCACGACTCATGACCTTGCCCACCATCGCATCGACCGCAACCGTCTCCTCCAGCTCCTCGTTCTGCACCAGCGACAGGCTGTCAGGCGCAACGGGATCAAGCTGCGGCTTGCCGATTTCGTATTGAGTCAGAGTGGAGAAGGTTTCGAAGACCTTCTGCAGAAAACCGCGCTCGATGCTCTTGCGCTTCAGACGCAGGTCACGCATGGCCTCGAAGAAAGCGTTCTGCTCGGCATTGCTTACCGCCCGGTCGGCCATCTGGAACAGCGAATCGTCGGCGTTGTCGAACAGCGCCTGCATGGCTAGCTTGAGCTGCTGGGCAGCCTTGTCGCGCACCTGGGTAAGGGCCACGGGCAGTCTTCCTACCGGCGAAGTTTTCTGTTTCTCGGGTGCCGCTGAAGTCAGGCGCACCACATTATTCGCGTCGGTCTGCATCGAAGAGCCTCCAGCGGCGCTTTCTGAAGCGACCGCACTGCGTTCTCTGAGTGTCTCCGGGACAACGTCAAAGGGATGGCGTCAATGGATTTGATGGTCATTATAGAGAGAGGCGCAATATCACCCAGGCGCCATTTCCTTCAGACATGACCTGCATCACATAAGTGCCGCATCAGCCTACGAACGGTGTCTTGCGCATGACCAACGTCAGACTTATGTACCAGAAAATCCGGGGTTTCCCTAATCCGGCTGCGTCGATCAGTTCCCATTTCCCTATAATCGCGCCTTCCCTCTCGCGGAGCCCGTCATGCCGAATCTTTGCCTCGCCGATCTGAAGGCGGAAATCGAATCAAACGTCCGTCGCGCCCTGGCTGAAGATATCGGCAGCGGCGACATCACCGCGCAGCTGATTCCCGCCGAACGGCTGGCGCAGGCGCGGGTGATCACCCGCGAGGCGGCGGTCGTCTGCGGCACAGCCTGGGTCGACGAGGTGTTTCGCCAGCTCGATCCGCGGGTCGCGGTGCATTGGCGAGTCGCCGACGGCGACAAGGTGCATGCCGACCAGACCCTGTTCAGCCTCGAGGGGCCTGCGCGGGCACTGCTCAGCGGCGAGCGCAGCGCACTGAACTTCCTGCAGACCCTTTCCGGGGTGGCCACTCGCTGCCAGCAGTACGCGGAACTGATCGCAGGCACCGCGGTACGCCTGCTCGACACCCGCAAGACACTGCCCGGCCTGCGTCTGGCGCAGAAATACGCAGTCACCTGTGGCGGCTGCCACAACCACCGCATCGGCCTGTACGACGCCTTCCTGATCAAGGAAAACCATATCGCCGCCTGTGGCGGCATCCGCGAAGCGGTCAGCGCCGCGCGGCGGATTGCACCGGGCAAGCCGGTCGAAGTGGAAGTGGAGAGCCTGGAAGAGCTGGATCAGGCGCTCGACGCTGGCGCCGACATCATCATGCTCGACGAACTGAGCCTCGACGACATGCGCGAGGCGGTCGCCCGTAGCCGCGGACGCGCGGCGCTCGAAGCATCCGGCGGCGTGGACGAAAGCAGCCTGGTGGAGATCGCCAGGACCGGCGTCGACTACATCTCCATCGGCGGCCTGACCAAGCACGTGCGCGCCGTCGATCTGTCGATGCGGCTGAGCCTCTGAGCGCTCAGCCGGTTTCGGACGGCGCCGCCAGATTCAGCTCCAGTTCGGCCCGCTCCACCCATTCATCGCCGAGCTCGCTGCGTACCGCGACGCCCAACTGACGGAAGTCGCTGACCTGCTTGACCAGGTTGCCACGACCCAACACCAGTTGATCACAGGCCTTGCGATACGCGTCCTGAGCCTTCTCCAGGCTTTTACCGACGCCATCCATGCTGCCCAGAAAGCTACGCAATTTGTCGTAGACCCGCCCTGCCCTGTCCGCCAGCTCCGCGGCGTGCCTGCTCTGATCCTCGAAGCGCCAGAGCTGGCGAACGATGTTGAGACTGGTAAGCAGGGTCGTGGGCGTCGCCACCAGCACGTTCTGCTCGATGGCCTTCTGGAACAGACCTTCGTCGGCCTTCAATGCGTCGACGAACGCCGATTCGATGGGCACGAACATGAACACCATCTCCGGGGCATTCAGCCCGGGCAACGCATAGTAGTGGCGTTCGGCGAGTTCGCGGATGCGCTCGGCGAACGCCCGCACGTGCTCGGCCAGCGCCAGCTTGCGCTCGACCTCGTCCTCGGCATTGACGTAGCGGGTGTAGGCATTCAGGGACACCTTGGCGTCGATCACCAGATGTTTGCCCTGCGGCAGCTGGATGATCGCATCCGGGCGCCGACGCCCCTCCTCACCCTCGAAACTGACTTCGCGATGGTAGTCGCGCCCGGCCACCAGCCCGGATCGGTCGAGCACGTTCTCCAGGATCAGCTCGCCCCAGTTGCCCTGCATCTTCTTCTGCCCCTTGAGCGCCGTGGTCAGCTCTTGCGCCTCATGGGTGATCTGGCGGTTCAGCTCCTGCAACTGGCGCAACTCCTGCGCCAACGACGCCTGCTGCTGGGCGTCCTTGTGGTGGATGTCTTCAACGCGCGCGCGAAAGCCCTCTATCTGTTCGCGGAACGGTTTGAGCATGCCATCCAGAGACTGCTGGCTACTCAGCGTGAAGGCCTGGCCGCGCGCCTCGAAGATTCGTCCAGCCAGCTGCTCGAACTCCATCTTCAACTGTTCGCGGCTGTCCTTGAGCAACTGCTGCTGCTCGAGAAAATGCAGTTCCTTCTGCGCCACGGTGCTGTGCAGAGTGGCGTACTCACGGGACAGCTCGGCGTGCTCAAGTTGCGCCTTTGCCAACGCCGCCTGCATTAGCGCAGCGCTTTCTGCAGCGCTCTGCTGCTGCAGACGCAGCTCGTTCACCTGGGCACGCGAAGCCTCGGCCAGACTGTGACTGTCGCGCAGCTGCAGATTCAGCTGGCGCACCTCATCGCGCGCAGTGCGCAACTCATCCGCCAGCACCTGGGTGTGCGCAAGGCGCTGTTCGGCATGGGCGCGCTCGACCCGTATCTCAGCCTGCAGCTCAAGGCACAGCTGCTGCGACGCGACCAGCTCCTGACGCTGCTGGATTCGCGCGCCACCCTGCAGGCGCAGCTGCCGGTACTGCCAGGCAAGCACTGCGATCAGCCCCACGAAAAGCAGCAGCACCAGCGCCAGTTCGACAGGAGTAAGGATAAAGGGCGTCATCAGGGATTCCGGATTCATCGCCTGCAGGCGGCAGGGCTAGCCCCGACAAGATATGTAGCCCGACGCCCCAGGTCCACCGCGCGGACAGTACACCTGTAAGGTTTTGGTACGGGTTGCAACTTGAATCGACCTCTCGGCGGGCGGAGGCGAACGATGCGACGACAGCGCGGGTCAACCCCTTGCAACCCACTGACACATGAGGTCCACCATGGGCAGCACAGCAGACAAGATCAAGGGCAACACCAACGAAGCCGTCGGCAAGATCAAGCAGGGCGTCGGCGAAGCCACCGATAATCCGCGCCTGAAAGGCGAAGGCCAGGGCCAGGAAATCAAGGGCAAGGGCCAGCAGGTCAAGGGCGAAGTGAAAAATACTGTCAAGAAGGGCGTCGACAAGCTCTGACCGCGACTTTGACAGCAAAAGAAGGGCGACTCTGAATGGGGTCGCCCTTCTTTATTTCAGTCATCAGCGGATTTACCGATGAAAGCCGCTGATGACTGCCGGCCGCTCCAGGTGCCGGACATTCAGCCGGCCAGCTCCAGGCCGCTAGTTGCGACCACCGCCGTGGCTGTTCTGGCCACCCTTGCGCCCGGCTTCAGAGGCGCGTTGCGGATCATTGGCAAAATTGCCACCACTGTTGTGACCGCCCTTGCGGCCAGCTTCTGCCGCTTTCTCACGATCATTGGCGAAGTTGCCGGGATTGCTGTGACGGGGCATAGGTACCTCCACAGATGCTGGTTGGGGGACCTCGATGGAAATCACCGGGGCTCGCAGAATCCGAGGGGTGCGCGGGATACCTAGTTCCTGTCATTCGGAAGGACGGCCGCCCGCCGGACGAATGGATGAAGGCACTTTGCAGCCACCCGCTACCGCCCGTCCGGATAGTCCTGCGCCAGCACTGCACAGGCGGTGCCACGGTCACGCCCGCTCGCTGCAACGTGACTCGTAGCTGGGCGCTGCCTGTATCCCGACCGCCGCACACAATGCCAGAACCCGCTGCAGATCCTCGGCGTACACCAGCACCGCCTGGAACTCGTCATCCAGCGGCACACTGAAGTCCATCAGCACATAACCGCCTTTTTCCGGATAGAGCGCAGACAGCTGCACCTGAATCCTGCGCAGGGCGGTCAGCACATCGGCCTTGGCCAGTTGCCTGGGCTTGAGGGTGAAACTGACCTGGGGCCCGAACGAGGACTGGATCTGCTCGAGCAGATCGTCGAGGCGGTCGGCCTGAAACAGCACCGTCTCCGGCAGGCTGCCGACCACCACCCACTCGCCGAGCGGAATCGGAAAGCTGTCGTCGTAGTTGATATCCGGGTTGTCGCGCAGGAAACCTTGCGCATCGGCGTAGGCACGCGCCGCCTCGTCAGCGATGCGCTCGATTTCGTCCTCACCCAGGCACCCGGAGCTGATGCCGGCGATCAGCTCGCTCAACTGACTCTTCATTCTCTTCGACTCCGCGGCAGGGGCCGGCATTATCCACCAGCCTCGAGCCATACGCACCCGCGCGCTTGATTCAACTCATGGCGACATGTAATTTTGCACGACACATAGGCATGTCACGACACGGGAGCTCCATGAAGCGCAAGCAGTCCATCACCCAGATCCGCTGGGATCTGGCCCTGCGCTATCGCCTCATCGAAACCGTCGCCTGGTGGGAAGGTCGCCTGACCACCGGCCATCTGATGCAGAGCTTCGGCATCAGCCGGCAGCAGGCGTCCAAGGACATCAACACCTACATCAACGACTACGCGCCGAAGAATCTGGTCTACGACAAGCACCTCAAGGGCTACAAACCCTCGCACCAGTTCCAGCCGCTGTTCATCGACGCCAGCGCCAGCGCCTACCTGCACATGCTCGATCAGAACCGCGAACGCGCCCCGCACATCGAGGGCCTGGCACTGGCCTATGCACACACCGAGGTACTGCAGGTGCCGGATCGCAGCGTTCGCCCGGAGGTCCTGCGGCCGATTCTGCGCGCCTGCCGCGAGCAGCTGCGCCTGGAGACCGACTACGTTTCCTTCACCACGCCGATCGCCGAGCAGCGCGTCATGGTGCCGCACACCCTTGTCTACACCGGCATGCGCTGGCACGTTCGCGCCTACTGCGAAAAGCACCGCGACTTCCGCGACTTCGTCCTCAGTCGCTTCCGCGGCGAGCCGGACATCATCGATGAGTCAAGCCTCGGCGCGGGGCAGGACAGCGCCTGGAACACCGCGGTGGAAGTAGTCTTCGAGCCCGACTCGCGACTCAAGCCAGCGCAAAGGCAGATCATCGAAAGCGACTACGGCATGCAGGATGGCCAGTTGCGGGTGCCCAGCCGAGGTGCCCTGGTGCAATATGTGTTGCAGCGTTACCAGATCGACCCGACCAAACTGCAGACCCGCGCCACGGCCCAACAGCTGGTGGTCGCCAATCTCGATCAACTGCGCACCTGGCTCTACGACTAGCCAGCGCGCCCCTAAATAGGAAAAGCCATGAAGCGCCTGCTTACCTCCCTGTTCCTGCTCGCCGGCCTGTCGTTCGCTGGCCTGACCAGCGCTGCGGATTACGAACGTCTGGAAAAACCGGTAGCCCCCGAGACCGCTCCCGGCCGGGTGGTGGTGCAGCAGTTCCTCTGGCATCGCTGCATCCACTGCTACCACCTGGAACCGGACGTGGACCGCTGGCTGGCGGAGAGCAAGCCCGGCTTCATCGAGTTCGAGCGCGTGCCGGTCGTCTGGGACCGCGCCCAGTTCGAGCAGAGTTCGTACTACGGCCTGGCCAAGGTGATGCGCGCCAACGGTGAGCTCAGCGACGAGCAGGTCGAGGAAATCAATGCCGGACTCTTCACCCTGAACTTCGTCGACAAGAAGGAGTTCAATGCCGCCAACGTCTATCCGCTGTTCGAGGCACACGGCATCAAGACCCTGGAGTCTTTCAACGAACGCCTGGCATCGGAGGCGGTGGAGGCGCAGCGCATGCGCTCCTATGAGCTGACGCGCAGCTATCAGATCCGCGGCGTACCGATGTTTGTCGTCAACGGCAAGTACGTGGTCGGCCTCGACACACTGGAAGGCGAACGCTCGCCGGACAAGCTGTTTGCCACCATCAACCGTCTTGCCAAACAGGAACTGGACCGCCAGAAGCGTCCCTGAGCCCCAATCAGCGAATTCGACAGATCTCAAAGGTCCTGCATGAAGCCCATCATCTCCCTGCTGCTCGGCGCCCTCTGCGCCACCACTGCCACCTCGACCCTGGCGGATGGCCCGCTGCACTGGCAGAGCAACAGCCTCACCTACCTGTACGGCCACGACTACAAGATCGATCCGGGGATCCAGCAGACACTGACCTTCGAGCATGCCAGCGGCTGGAACATCGGCGACCTGTTCGTCTTCGTCGATTCCATCCACTACAACGGCGGGCGCAACGGGGCCGCTGACGAACGCACCTTCTACGGCGAGATCAGCCCGCGACTGTCGTTCGGCAAGTTGTTCGACACCCCGCTGCAGGTGGGTCCGATCAAGGACGTGCTGCTGGCGATGACCTACGAGTTCGGCGAGGACGACGTCGAGGCCTATCTGATCGGCCCCGGTTTCGATCTCGACCTGCCCGGCTTCGACTACTTCTCGCTGAACTTCTACCGTCGCGAAACCGATGGCTCGCGTCCCGGCAGCGGCGTCTGGCAGATCACCCCGGTGTGGAGCTACACCGTCCCGCTCGGCCGCTCGGACCTGCTGATCGACGGCTTCATGGACTGGGTGGTGGACAACGACGAGAACCGCCGTGGCAGCTACCAGGCCAACCTGCACTTCAACCCGCAGATCAAGTACGACCTGGGCAAGGCACTGGCCTGGGGCGAGAAGCAGTTCTACGTCGGCATCGAGTACGACTACTGGAAGAACAAGTACGGGATCAAGGACGACGGCTTCGTCAGCCGCAACTTCGTCGGCAAGACCGACCAGAACACCGCAAGCCTGCTGCTCAAGGCGCACTTCTGATCCCTCTGCGGCAGCGGCTCGCCAGGGCCGCTGCCGAATCCCCGCATTTCCCTGGTGCTGTGACAACCTTCCGTGACGCCCGCCGGCCAGCGCCCTATGCTGCCGGCTCACCTCGTTCAGGGAAGATCACATGCGCCGCCTGCTCCGCCTGCTGAAATGGACCTTCGCCCTCCTTCTGGGCCTGCCGCTCCTGGCCTACGTCGCGCTACTGCTGATCAACTGGGACGACCAACCGCCCTCGGCCGAAGCGCTGGAGATGCAGCGCATCCTCGCCGAACGGCCGGTGCCGGCGGATGACGACAATGCCTATGTCTATCTGCTGGGAATTCTGGCCGCGGACGGGGTGTCGCCGATGGAGCTGGGGCGCCGACAACTGGACTGGGCCCACGAAGTAGTCAAGCGCAGCTGGAAAGATGCCGATCCCTGGCCGCCAGAACCCGAGCTCCCTACCCAGCAGCCCCCTCGCGAGACCCGCATTCCATCTGCACAGAAACTGATTGGCAGCTGCCCGTCATCAGAGGCCTGCTTGCCGGACTTGGCTGGCGATTCTCTGCTGCTGCACGACTGGCTGGATAGCGAGCAACTGCTGCTACAGCGCTACCTGGCGTTATTGCAGCGAACCTCCAACCATGTGCCGCTGGACCTGCTGGACATTCGCATGACCATGCCCGACTACAGCGGCGCTTTTGATGGCCAGCGTCTGCTGATGGCACAGTCCTGGCTACTGATGCACGCCGGGGACTCCATCGCCGCGGTCGCGCTGCTGAACCAGGATCTGACCTTCTGGCGAATGATGCAGCGAGAATCCGACACTATCCTTCAGCGGATGATCGCGGCAGCAGCCATCAGGCAACATTTCAACTGGGGGCGCGCAGTACTGGTTCAGCATCCCGAGGGGCCGCTTGCAACCCCGGCAAGCTGGAGCAATCCCTTCACCACGGAAGACCGTTCATTGGAGCGAGCGCTGGCGGCTGAATGGCTGTTTTCCAAAAGCATGGTCGCGATGATGAAAGCGGATCACCGCATCCCTTGGGAAGACGACGCAATTGCACTCTTTTACCGCGTGCCGGGCCTTATCACCACGCCCCTGATCCGACCCCAGACCAGCGCGAACGATTACGCAGCGCACCTGCGCGGGGTTATCGATACATCGATTACCCCGCTGCGAGACCTTCGCGAAGCGTCGGAAAAGCTTCGTCTCGGGGTGCGCTCGAAGCAGGAAAGCATCGACGCGTCGGCGCTACTGCGCGACCCGATAGGATGGTGGTTCTTTCGCCACAACGGATTTGAGCATTTCTTGGGCTACGCAGCTCGCAGCAACGACATCGAATCCATCCGCCGCGCCAGCCTGCTGCTGGTCAGCGCGGTCGCCGAGAAGATTCCGGATGAAGGCATGGCCGAGTACGTCGCCGGCCATGAACTGATCGATCCGTACAGCGAGGAGCCGTTTGGCTGGGATGCCGAGAAGGGCGTGCTGCTGGTTCCGCTGCTGCAGCAGGACGAACCACTCGCCCTGCCGCTACGCTGATCAGGGCGTGGCCAGGGTCTGCACGTAGCTGGCCAGGGCCTCGATGTCCTGGTCGGAGAGGTTCTCCGCCACCGCCATCATCAGCGAGCCGGCACGGCTCGGGTCCTTGTCGCGGAAGCGCGTCAGCGCCTTGCGCACATAGGCGGCCGGCTGGCCGGCCAGGCGTGGCATGTCTTCCTTGCCCTGGGCCTGGGCGCCGTGGCAGGCCACGCAGGTGCGCGCGAACATCGCCTCGCCTTGCGCACGCAGCGCCTCATCCACCGGCTCGGCATGCGCTACCACCTTCTGCTGGCCGAAGTAGATGGCCACGTTGACCCGATCCTCGAGCGTCAGGTTCTTCGCCAGCTGCGACATCACATAGTCGGTGCGCTCGCCGCTGGCGAATTTTTCGAACGAATTGAACAGGTAGACCGGGTTCTGCTCGGCCAGGTTGGGAATATGCTGGCGCTTGCTGTTGCCGTTTTCGCCATGGCAGTGCACGCAGAAGCTGATCCGCTCCTGCGCCGCAGTGTAGGCCTGCTGACGCAGGGCAGGGTCGGCGTTGAGGCGGGTAAAGCGCTCCATCGCCTCCTCGCTGGCCTGGGCGGCGAGAGCCAAACAGCTCGAAAGCACAACGGCAAGAATGCGCATCTGAGTCGGTCCTGTGACGGTGAAGGCGAAGATCGGCAATGGTCGCGACTATAGGTTCGCTCCGCGCCTGCTCACCCGGCGCAGATCAACAAAACCGCAGCTTTTCCCCGAGCGAGTGGCGCAAGGGCGCAGGTCCGCGGAAAATCCCTATACAATCCGCGGCTTTTCCACCGCAACCAGGACCCCTTGCATGAGCACCCTGCCCCCCTGCCCCAAATGCGGCTCCGAATACAGCTACGAGGACGGCAGCCAGCTGGTCTGCCCGGAATGTGCCCACGAATGGTCACCAGATGGCGAGCAGGCTGCCGCTGAAGGGGAGCGCGTCATCCGCGATGCGGTCGGCAACCTGCTGCAGGATGGCGACAGCGTCAGCGTGATCAAGGACCTCAAGGTCAAGGGCTCCTCGCTGGTGGTAAAGGTCGGTACCAAGGTGAAGAACATCCGTCTGTGCGATGGCGACCACGACATCGATTGCAAGATCGACGGCATCGGCGCGATGAAACTCAAGTCGGAGTTCGTTAAAAAGGTCTGACACCCCAGCAAGCGCAGCCAGCCCGGCTATCCTCAGCGAAACGCTGCCGTCGCGCCGACGGCTTCCACTGGGCGGGTGCCAGCATGCGTCCCTTTCTACTCTGCTGTCTGCTTCTGCTGACGTTGCCCGCCACCGCCGAACAGTGGCGGGTGGTCGGAGACGAACAGTTCGCGCCCTACAGCTTCGTCGCCGCGGACGACGATACCCCACGTGGGTTGGATGTCGAACTGGTGGCGGCGGTGCTCGATGAAGCGGGCATCTCCTACCGGCTGCGCCTGTACCCCTGGCAGCGGGTCAAGCGCATGCTCGGTCGCGGCGAAGCGGAAATGGCCTTCCAGTTCGCCGGCACCCCGGAGCGGCATGCCGAATACCGTCTGGTCGGGCCGATCCGCACCGGCTCGACGGTGTTCATCACCAGCACCCGCACGGCGATCAAGGAATGGCAGGAGTTCGAAGACCTCAGCCCCTACGTGATCGGCCAGGTCCGTGGCTATGCCTACGAAGACGCTTTCGACCATGCCGACCTGGCGCGCGACAGCAGCGCGCAGAACCCGCGCCAGCTGGTCTCGATGCTGCTGGCCGGGCGCATCGACATCATCGTTGGCGATCATAACCAGCTGATCTACTTCATTCGCGAACAACGCGCCGAAGAGCGGGTCCGGGTGCTGGCAAAGCCGCTGGTGCAAATGCCCCGCTACGTCGCCTTCGCCAAAGCCGACGTAGCGCGCGCGGAGCAATTTTCCGCGGCCCTACTGCGCCTGCAGCAGAGTGGCGCGCTGGAGCCTATTTTCGGCCGCTGGGCCCCGTAACTGCTCGCTTCCAGCACCCCCTCGGGATTACACGGAATTTACTCAGCGCGCTGCAATGACACCCGCCAGGACTGGTCTGATGAAGCGTCCTGGCCGGCCTGTTCGAGCGCATAGCCAGGCACGGCGAAACCGCAGCGAAACCCGGTCGCAGTCGCGACCCGACGCCGGTTTCATGTCCTGACGGGAGCGATCACTCCCGTTGCAATCAGGAGTACCGCCATGCTTCGCCAACTGCCACGTACGCTTCTGCTTACAGCCTGCCTGCTACTGGCCAACCAGGCCGTCGCCGGTGATCGCAACGATTGGGTCGTCGGAGCGATCGCCGGTGCCGTGATCGGCAGCGTCGTCGCCGGCCACCAGTCCGACCGGCGCCACTACGATCACCACCGGCACTACCGCGCCGCGCCGCCTCCACGGGTGGTCTACTACACACCCCCACCGGTTCACTATCAGCCTTACCCGGTCTACGTCGTTCCGCGACACGGCTACCGTGACGGACAGCACTATCGCCCGCACCGCTACCACTCCGACCGCCACTACCATGGGCATCGCTACCATGATCGCGGGCATCGCAATCACGACCATCGCCGCTGGTGAACGCCGCGGAGCCGGCCCCGGAGCCGGCTTCGCTCTACTGCACCGGCAGCAGGTTCATGAACAGCAGACCCTGGGCGTAGTTCACCCCGATCCGCCGATAGCGTTCTTCGAGCATGTGGGTGAGCAGATCGAGGCGGGCGGTCATCTTGCCGAACTCCACCGCATAGCTGAGGTTCTGCCCCTGGGCACTGATTTCGTCCGACAGCAGCAGCGGACGCCCCAGCGCGTCAGTGCGGTTGCGCAACATCCAGGCAGCCTTCTCGATATTGCGCGCGGCATTGTGGATGAACTCGGCATTGAAGCTGTCGGTCAGGTAGAACTCGGTACGACCACCGTGGGCGGTGACCAGCATGCTACCCAGAGCATAGATGTAGGCGCCGACGCGATCCCCATGAAAATCCGGCCCCAGGGCGTAGCCGAGGGCGGCGATATCGCGACGCCCGCCCAGCTCCGGAAGGTTCTGACTGTGCTCGATCGCCTGCTGGATGCGGCGCTCGGCCGTCGCCAGGTCGGGCGCGCCACTCTTGCGCCACTCACGCGGATTGCGCAGATAGAGCTTGTGCATCAGCCGATACAGGCTGGCAAGGTTGTTGCGCATCGCCAGGGTCGCCATCCGATCGACGTCACTCTGGAACAGCTCGCCCGGATGCGCCTGACTGCGCTCCTGCAGAATCGACTGATTGTCCAGCTTGCCGCTGCAACCGCCCAGCGCCAGCAGCAGCCCGAAGGACAGGCACAAGCCTGCCACGCGACCCGCACGCGAATCTGCAATCGGCAGCAGAGGATGATCCATATCATGCACCGCGCGAGTGATGGCGACTCTGGTACTGCAGTAAAGCGCAAAATGCCGCAGGCGACCGAGCACTGGCGCAAATGTCCGCACAGCCACGCTGGATGACAGACAGCTGCGCCGACCGCCCAGAGCCAGCGAGCGAGCAATACCATCTGCGCGCTGTCTGACCCGCATCTACCCACAGGCCTGCGAGACTGCCATGCGAACATTCCATCTAGCATTTGCACTGCTGCTTTGCGGCCTGCTCAGCGGCTGCGCCAGCCTGTCCGGGCGTGATCCGTTGCAGATCGATCTGGCGGGTATCCGCCCACTGCCGGGACAGGAGCTGGAAATGCGCTTTCTGGTCCGCCTGCGGGTCATCAACCCCAACGACACCGCGGTTTCATACCGCGGCATAGCGCTGGCACTGGACGTCAACGGCAAGCCGCTGGCGCGCGGCGTCAGCGATCAGAGCGGACAGGTGCCGCGCTTCGGCGAGGTGCTGCTGGACATCCCGATGAGCGTTTCGGCGTTTTCGGTCAGCCGCCAGCTGTGGAGCCTGTCCGCCACCCAGCCTGCCAGCGGCGTGCCCTATCGCCTGCACGGCAAGCTGGCTGGCGGGCCCTTCGGCAGCAGCCGCTTCAGCAATGAGGGCACGCTGGACTGGCCGCCGGCGGAGCGTCCCTGAACCCAGGCGCAATCCTGCCGGCGCTGGCGGCGCGCGGGCAATCGACGTAAGGTCGAGTGATCTCCGACTACCAAGGAAGCCGCATGGCCGCTCGTTCCCCCAGCCCCCGTCTGCAGAAGCACCTCGCCGTTCTGATCGATGCGGACAACGCACCGGCCGCCATCGTCGAAGGTCTGTTCGAGGAAATCGCCCGCTACGGCGTGGCCAGCGTCAAGCGTATCTATGGCGACTGGACCCAGCCCAACCTGGGCGGCTGGAAGAAGGTGCTGCTCGATCACTCGATCCAACCGATGCAGCAGTTCGCCTACACCAAGGGCAAGAACGCGACCGACAGCTCGCTGATCATCGACGCCATGGATCTGCTCTATACCGGCCGCTTCGACGGCTTCTGCCTGGTCTCCAGCGACAGCGACTTCACCCGTCTCGCCGTGCGCCTGCGCGAGGAAGGGCTCACCGTCTACGGTTTTGGCGAGCAGAAGACGCCCAAGCCCTTCGTTTCCGCCTGCGACAAGTTCATCTATACCGAGATCCTGCGGGCCGATGCGGCCGAAGCGGGTGCCGAGCCGGCGAGCGCGGAGCGCTCCAGCGCTGCAGCAAAAGCAGCCGAAGGCAGCGCGGCGCCCGCCGCGGCGAAGAAGCCCAAGGTGCCGGTGGAGTTCATCGCCAAGGTCATCGACGACATTTCCGACGACGATGGCTGGACCGGCCTGGGCGCCCTGGGCCAGAACATCACCAAGCTGCGCCCCGACTTCGATGCACGCCTCTATGGCTTCAGGAAACTCAGCGACCTGCTGAAGGCACAGCCGAAACGCTTCGAATTGCAGGAGCTGGGCAGTGGCGGCAGCAGCGGCAAGCAGGTCAACGTGCGCAACCGCAAGGCCGGCAAGGGCGAACGCTGAAACTCACCCCCGCCGCACCTTCAAGGGCTATTCGCGGATCACGAACAGCTTGGTGACGAACCACTCGGTGCCCTTGTACAGGTAACCGAGCGGCCCGTAGATGGTCCGCGGCTTGGCCGCCTGCTTCTGATAGAGGTCGACGGTCAGGGTGGCCAGTTGGACCTGGTCGCCGAGCAGGCGCAGGCGCGCTTCCATCGAGTCGATCTCCGACTGCAGGCGGTTCAGCTCGGTTTCGATCAGCAGGATGTCCTTGACCTCACGGGCCTTGGCCAGCAGCTCGCGCAGGCGATCACGCAGAGCGCGGTTGTTGGCGAGACGTGTTTCGAGGTCAACGTACTGCTCGGTAACGTCCACTCCCTTCACCTCGCGCGAACGCACCTCGCCCGTCTGCTCCAGGGTATTCAGCGCCGTCTCGAATGCCGCGCTGGGTACCCGGAAGACGAAG
The DNA here is from genome assembly GCF_003052585.1 of Pseudomonas mangrovi. Classification (GTDB taxonomy): domain Bacteria; phylum Pseudomonadota; class Gammaproteobacteria; order Pseudomonadales; family Pseudomonadaceae; genus Aquipseudomonas; species Aquipseudomonas mangrovi. The sequence goes on from NZ_QASN01000002.1 coordinate 335,326, forward strand.
CGCCGGCGCTGGCTGCCGTAGTCGCCACGCTCCTCGACGTAGCCGCCAAGGTCCGCCATCTGCGAATCCAGCTGGGCGGCGGCGGCGTTCAGATCCTCCACCTCGATGCCCATCTTTGCGGTCCACACCAGCATCCTTCCGCTCGCCGCCGAGGGTGACGACTGCGCGCCAGCCAAGGGCGCAGGCGCGGACGACCCGGATCCCGGTTCGAAACCGCCCTTTGATGAGCAGCCGGCGAGACCGCCAAGCAACACCAGGCATGCCAGACCAAACCAGTGGCGAAGGTACTGCTTCATCCGTGAATCCTCGAAATGGCGCTCGAACGCGCGGGGCGCTGATGATAGAGCGCGCACGCCCTGATTGACGTGACTTGCGTCGCCGTCCCACTCGCTTTTTTCGACACCCACCTCTGCCACCGGCTTTCCACCAACGCGCCGCTCTGCAACGCGGCTTTTCCACCCGTACGGGTGAAGGTGGCAAATGCCGGTGCCCCGGACAATAGAACGTGCGTCCACCGCTGCAATATCAATTCGCCAGCCCTCAGGAAATACTGTTCCATGAACTGCGCAACCCCAGCCGCTACCCTTCTGCGTCCCGCCGGGCGCATCCGCCAGAAGAACGTCCAGGCGATCATCGCTGCCGCCGAGGTGGAGTTCGCCAGGCACGGCTACAAGGGCACCAGCATGAACGCCATCGCCCTGGCGGCAAATCTGCCCAAGGCGAATCTGCACTATTACTTCAGCAACAAGCTGGGGCTCTACATCGCCGTGCTGAGCAACATCCTCGACCTATGGGACCAGAGTTTCAGCGGACTTGCCGTGGAAGATGATCCGGCCACCGCACTGGCTGCCTATATCCGTACCAAGATGGAGTTCTCCCGGCGCCGCCCGCTCGCCTCGCGGGTCTTCGCCATGGAGATGATCTCCGGTGGCGAGCACCTCAGCAGCCATTTCAACCAGGACTATCTGGACTGGTTCCGCGGCCGAGCCGCCGTTCTCCAGGCCTGGATCGATGCCGGCAAGATGGACCCGGTCGACCCGGTACACCTGATCTTCCTACTCTGGAGCAGCACCCAGCACTACGCCGATTTCACCAGCCAGATCGCTCGTCTCAGCGGGCGCCGGCGTCTCACCCGCGAGGACTACGAGCGCGCCGCCGACAGCCTGGTGCAGCTGATTCTGAAAGGCTGCGGGCTGACGCCGGTGTACTGATTCGGCGATCATCGACGCCCCCTACGCCGGAGACTCACCGATGAAAGCTGTCGCCTACCGCCAGTGCCTGCCCACCAGCGATCCTGCAGCGCTCCTCGATGTCGAGCTGCCCGAGCCCGAACCGGGCACGCGTGACCTGTTGGTGGAGGTACAGGCGATATCGGTCAATCCGGTGGACACCAAGATCCGCCGCAACCAGGCGCCGCCGGCCGGCGAGCTCAAGGTACTGGGCTGGGATGTCGCTGGCGTGGTGAAAGCGGTCGGCAGCGAGGTCAGCCTGTTCCGCCCCGGTGACCGGGTCTACTACGCCGGCGCCATCGACCGGCCCGGTGCCAACAGCGAACTGCATCTGGTCGACGAACGCATCGTCGGGCGTATGCCGCACAGTCTCGACTTCGCTCAGGCGGCGGCACTGCCACTGACCGCCATCACCGCCTGGGAACTGCTGTTCGAACGCCTCGGCGTGACGCCGGAGAGCACGACAGCTGCGGGCTCGCTGCTGATCGTCGGCGCGGCGGGCGGAGTCGGTTCGATCCTCGTCCAGCTTGCCCGTCAACTGACCGGTCTGCAGATCATCGCCACCTGCGGCCGGGCCGAGAGCAGGGAGTGGCTACAGACGCTGGGCGCGCACCTGGTGATCGATCACCGTCGCCCACTGCACGCCGAGCTGCGCGCGCTGGGCATAGATCAGGTGGAGCGGGTCGCCAGCCTGACACACACCGATCAGCACTTCGATCAACTGGTTGAGGCCCTCACGCCGCAAGGCCGCCTGGCGCTGATCGACGACCCTGCGGCGCTGGACATCCTCAAGCTCAAGCGCAAGAGCCTGTCGCTGCACTGGGAGTTCATGTACACCCGTTCGCTGTTCGGCACGCCCGACATGATCGCCCAGCATCATCTGCTCAACCGGGTCGCCGAGCTGATCGACGCCGGCGTGCTGAAGACCACCCTGGCCGCCCACTTCGGACGAATCGAGGCAGCCAACCTGCGCCGCGCCCACGCGCTGCTGGAAAGCGGCACGTCCCGCGGCAAGATCGTCCTGCAAGGATTCTGAGCAACTGCGCCAACGCGACGAGCGGGCATGTCCAGCCGTTGCGCTTGGCGCTCGCCAACCAAATACTGAACGCCGGTTCCGCCAGCGCAAACCAAGGCGCTAGAGCGGCTCCTTTATCACTTAAAACCTGTCGCTATAGTCAAACTAATACTTAGAACTATTTTCATCCTTTTCATTGAAAGGCCTCAACAAGGCTGCTAGCTTCACTGGTCAAGCCAGCACGCACCCACGTGCCGACCAGCCTGTTATTCACTGGCGGCCCCGGCCTCTAGCGCCGTCGCAGCCTGGCCTCGGAAAGTCTTCGTCTCCGAGCCGGAATGCAGGGGTCGTGTGCTGGACAGCTTGGCGAGAATGCGCAGCTTTCGGGTTGTCATTGAAGTCTCGTAGCCTTCTGCCGAAAGCAGAAGGTCGACCACTGTGTTCTCTGACTCTCGGGGTATGGATGCGACCCGATCTTTCCCAACCGCTGCGCCTGAGCTTTTTCTATCTGCTGTTCGGCGCTGCCTGGATCATTGCCAGCGACCGGCTGTTGCTCTGGCTCGGCCTCGATCCGCCAACGCTGAGCGAAATGCAGAGCCTCAAGGGCATGCTGTTCATCGCCTCCAGCGGCATGCTGCTGTTCATCCTCGCGCTACGCCACGAACTCAACCGCCAGCGACATCTGGACAGCCTGGCGCTGAGCAACCGCCAGTTGCTGCAGGCGCAGCGCAACGCCGCGCTGGCCGACTGGAGCTGGTTCAAGGGCTTTCACTGGTCCGCCGCCGCGCTGCGCCTGCTCGGGCAATCCGAAGAGACTCCGCACAGTGGCGATTCCGGCGAGTTTCTCGACTGGCTGCACCCGGCGGACCGCCCGGCGATGGAGCAGTGCCTGCAACTGCTCGCGCGCGGCGAACCCTTTGCCGTGAACGTCCGCCTGCTGCGGCAACGTGCCGGCAGGCCGGTATGGCTGCGGCTGATCGGTGACGCAGAAGGTCCGGGACGCGCGATAGGCACCCTTCAGGACATCAGCCAACAGATGCAGGAGCAGGAGCAGTTGCGCGAGAGCGAACTGCGCCTGCGCCAGCTGTTCGAGCAGACGCCGCACATCGCCGTGCAGGGCTACGATCGGCAGCGCCGGGTGATCTACTGGAACCCCGGCAGCGTGCGCCTGTATGGCTACAGCGCCGAGCAGGCCCTCGGCCAGCGGATGGAAGAGCTGATACTGCCAGCGGAGCGCCACGATTCGATCAGCGGCCAGTTCCTCCACTGGTTCGATCAGGGCACGCCGGGCAGCGCCTGCGAAACCCGCATGCAGCGACACGACGGCAGCCTGGTGCCGGTCTATTCGAGTCAGATCCTGCTGCGCAATCTGCACAACGAATCCGAGCTCTACTGCGTCGACATCGACCTCAGCGAACAGCAGCGCATCCATCTCGACCTGCAACAGAGCGAACAACGCTATCGCGACCTGGTCGAGCACCTTGCGGAAGTCATCTTCCTGACCGATCGCGACCTGCGCCTGAACCTGATCAATCCGGCCTGGGAACGCCTCACCGGGCAGTCCCGACGCCAATCGCTGGGCCAGCCGCTGACCCGCTTCATGCCCGAGGAGGATGCCGCGCTGCTGAGTCGCCAGGCAGCGGCCATCCGCGCGGGCGACCTGCCGCTGTGGCGCGGCGAATGCCGTCTGCTCGATCACGCCGGCAATCCGCGCTGGGTGGAGCTGGCATTGGCTGCGGGCGACGGTCCCGATGCCGGCCTGCGCGGCAGCATCCAGGACATTCACGCCAGACACCACGCACGCAAGCTGCAACAGGCGCGCAATGCGGTGCTCGACGAAGTGCTGGGTCAGCTGCCGCTGACCAGCATCCTCGAAGGTATCGCCCGGCGCCTCGAGGAGCTGATGCCCGAGCTGCGCGTGTCCATCGCGCTGCTCGACGACGATGGACAGTTGCGTCTCGCCGCGGCACCGAGCATGCCGGAGGGATTCGCCAGTGCCTTCGAACGCCTCGGCCCACGCGGTCTCTGCACCCAGGCCCTGAGTAGCGGTGGGCCGCTGGCAATCAGTGACCTGCAGACCGGTGACCCGGAAGTCGCCAGCATGGCCGGCCGCGCCGGCTTTGCCTCCTGCTGGTCGCTGCCATTTCGCGACGACACCGACGCCCTGCTCGGCACCTTTGCCGTCTACATGCGCAAGCGCGGCGAGCCCGACGAGGAATCGGTCGCGCTGCTCACCGAGTTCACCCGGCTGGCTGGCCTGGCGATCCAGCAGCAGCAGCGCGAGCAGGCACGCCTGGAGAGCGAACAGCGCTTTCGCGCGACATTCGAGCAGGCCGCGGTCGGTATCGCCCAGCTGTCGCCGGACGGCCACTGGTTACGGGTCAACGAGCGCATGTGCCAGATGCTCGGCTACTCGCGCGAAGCGCTGCTGCAATCCACCTATCAGGAGCTTTCCTGCCAGGAGGACCTGCCGGAAGAAATGCGCCAGGCGGCACGCATCCTCGTCGGCGAGATCGACTCCTATCGACTGGAAAAGCGCTTCCTGCGCGAGCACGGCGCGCTGCTCTGGGCCCGACTGAACGTCACCCTGGTCCGCGATGACCAGCGCAAGCCGCTGTACTTCGTGGTGGTCATCGAAGACATCAGCCTGCGCAAGGAGCAGGAACAGGCGCTGCAACAGGCCGCGACCGTGTTCGACAGTACCCATGAAGCGGTCGCCATCGTCGATGCCCGACGGCGCATTCTCACCAGCAACCCGGCATTCTGCGACATCACCGGGATGGACCCGCAACAGACCTTCGGCCAGCGCCTGAGCCTGACCCTGCAAGGCAGCGAGGATCGGGCGCGCTATCGCGAGCTCTGGCACAGCCTGCTGGCGGAAGGTCGCTGGCAGGGTGAGCTGACCACCCGCAAGAACGACGGCACCCTGCTGCCCTTGTGGCTGACCGCCAGCCGGGTGCGCGACGGCGACCCGGAAACCCCGCAGTACGTGCTGATCTTCAGCGACCTGAGCCAGACCAAGGAAAGCCAGGCACGCCTGGCGCAGCTGGCCAACTTCGACCCGCTGACCGGCCTGCCGAACCGCCTGTTCGCCATGAATCGCCTGTCCCACGCCCTCGACCACGCCCGCCGGCGCAACGAGAAGCTGGCCGTGCTGCTGGTCGATCTGGATGACTTCAAAACGGTCAACGACGGCCTGGGTCTGCCGGTCGGTGACGAGCTGCTGATCGGCGTATCCCGCCGCCTGCAGGAGCGCCTGCGCTGCGAGGACACCCTGGCGCGCTTCGGCGGTGACGAGTTCATGGTCATCCTCGAAGACATCCCCAGCCCCGAGGAGGCGGCGCTGATCGCCCGCGCCCTGCTCAACCTGTTCGAGACCCCGCTGTCCCTGAGCGATGGCCGCGAGGCCTATCTGGGCGGCTGCATCGGCATCAGCGTCTACCCCAACGATGGCTTCGGCGGCGAAGAACTGATTCGTAACGCCGACGCGGCGCTCAACCAGGCCAAGGCCGAAGGGCGCAACAGCTATCGCTACTACACCCAGGCGCTGACCGAGCGCGCCAACCTGCGCCTGACGCTCGAAGCGCGCCTGCGCAAGGCCCTGCGCCAGGGCGAGTTCTGCCTGCACTACCAGCCGTTGATCGACGTCGCCAGCGGCGAAGCATTCGGTGTCGAGGCGCTGCTGCGCTGGGAAAGCGAGGACGGTACCGTCTCGCCCAGCGACTTCATCCCCATGGCGGAGGAAACCGGGCTGATCATCCCGATCGGTGCCTGGGTGCTGCGCGAGGCCTGTCGCCAGGCACAGATCTGGCGCCGCGAAGGATTGCCGCTGCAGACCCTGGCGGTGAACCTGTCACCGCGCCAGTTCCGCAAGGCCGATCTGCTCGGCCAGGTGCGCGAGGCGCTGCGCATGAGTGGCCTGCCGGCACATTGCCTGGAACTGGAAATCACCGAAGGCGCGCTGGTCGACGATGTCGAGCAGGCGCGCGCGACCCTGGCCACCCTGAAGCAGCTCGGCGTGCAGCTGGCAGTGGACGATTTCGGCACCGGCTACTCATCGCTCGGCTACCTGCGCAGTTTCCCGCTGGACAAGCTAAAGATCGACCAGAGCTTCATGCGCGGCGTCCCCGAGGACCGCGGCAATCTGGAGATCGTCTCTACCATCATCGGTCTGGCGCGCAATCTGGAACTGAAGATACTCGCCGAAGGCGTGGAAACCCCGGAGCAGCTTGCCACCCTGCGTCAACTGGGCTGCGAGCAGTGCCAGGGCTATCTGTTCAGTCGTGCGCTGCCGCCGGAGGCACTGCCCGGCTGCTGGAACGAGCTGCCGGCCAGGCAGGAAAAACCGCAGCGCAGCTGAACCCCGCGCAACGGCCAGTTGAATTGATCCGGATCACGGATCCTTCATGGCAGGGGACTAGAGTAGAACCTCCCACCGAGGAGGTGACGTCGATGAAAGTGCTTCTACGCAAGGCTTCGCAGGGTGATGGCTGGCAGGTTCTGCTGGATCGCCACCGCGTCAGTTTCCGCAGCGAAGAGGAGGCGCGGGCCTTCCTGGCGACCTTGCAGGCGCGCCTGCAGGCGCCGCACCCACTGCCCTGGCAGGAGCGCCAGGCCGGCTGACCGGTCTCAGACCGTCGCCGTCCGGGCCGCCCGCCATAGCGTCAGCAACGCCGCCAGCAAGGACGCCGCCGCGCACAAGGCGATGGCCAGGCTCATCGGCAGCGCGCTGCCGTCATGGAAGAACGCCACCAGCGCAGCCACCGGTGCAGCAATGCCGAACTGCAGAAAGCCCAGCAGCGCCGAGGCGCTGCCGGCATGACTGGCCTGCCCGGCCATCGCACAGGCGCTGGCATTGGGAATGATGCAACCCAGGCTGGCCAAGCAGATGAACAGGGGCGGCAGCAGTGGCCAGAAGCTCGCCCGCTGCGACCAGGTCAGCGCTACCAGCACTGCGGCGAACAGCAGATAGGCCGCCACCGTGCGCGGCAACAGAAAGGCCGGGCCGTGCCGCCTGACCAGTTGCGCGTTGACCTGGGCCATCAGGATGAATCCCGCCGCGTTGGCGCCGAACAGCCAGCCATAGCTGGATTCGCTGATGCCATAGAGCTCGATGAAGACGAATGGCGAGGCGGTGATGTAGGCGAACATGCCAGCCATGGCAAAGGCACCGGTCAGTGCATGCCCCATGAATTCGCCCTCCCCCAGCAGCCGACGATAGTGGGCGAACGCTCCGCTCAGCGGCGCAGGCACCTCGCCGGCAGGAAAGCTCTCCGGCAGCCAGAGCCATACCGCCAGTAGACACAGGGCGGAAAACAGCGCCAGACCGATGAAGATCGATTGCCAGCCGAGCACCTGGAGCATCAGGCCGCCGGCCGCCGGAGCCAGGATTGGCGCCACCCCCATCACCAGCATCAGCTGCGAGAAGACCCGCGCGGTATTCAGTGGGTCGCACAGGTCACGTACCACCGCGCGCGCGATGACCATGCCGGCGCAACCGCCGAGGGCCTGGACGAAGCGCGCGCCGATCAACCAGTCGAGGCTGGGCGCCAGGGCGCAGCCCAGCGAGGCCAGAGTAAATAGCGTGATGCCCGCCAGCAGCGGCGGCCGCCGGCCGAAGCGGTCGGCCAGCGGGCCGTAGATCAGCTGACCCAGGGCAATGCCGACGAAGTACGCCGACAGCGACAACTGCACCTGATCGACATCGGTACCGAACGCGCGCGCCAGCGCGGGGAACGCCGGCAGGTAGAAGTCGATGGCCAGCGGGCCGAAAGCCGTCAGTGCACCGAGGATCAGCAGCAGGCGAAGGGTCATGGGCGATCCGGTGTTCTTTGGTTCATAAACGGTCTCGGCAAAGGCTCATCGATCATCGGAATGCGCCTCGCAGGCGCCCTGGCCTAACCTCCGCAGGCTGGCGCCGAGCGTCGCGAGGCCCAACGGACAACTGCGCAAAGATCCCTGCGGAGCGGCTTTCATCCATCCCGCGAGGAACTGGCCCCGGTATGTATCGGCGGCATGCTGTTGGGCCTTGCGGCCCAACCTACGGTGCGGCGCGACGACGACGCAGGCGCTCCGTGCCCTTCTCGACCAACTCGTAGAACATCGGCACGAACAGCATCGCCAATACGGTCGCGGCGATCATCCCGCCGATCACCCCGGTGCCGATGGAGTGGCGGCTGGCCGAACCGGCCCCTGAACTGATGGCCAGCGGTACCACGCCGAGAATGAACGCCAGCGACGTCATCACGATCGGACGGAAACGCAGCCGCGCCGCGTCCAGCGCCGCCTCACGGATGCCCAGCCCTTCGCTGCGCCGCAGCACGGCGAACTCCACCAGCAGGATCGCGTTCTTCGCGCCCAGGCCGATCAGCGTCACCAGACCGACCTGGAAATACACGTCGTTGGCGATGCCGCGCAGCCAGATCGCCAGAATCGCGCCGAACACCGCGAAGGGCACCGCGGTGATCACCGCGATCGGCAGGGTCCAGCGCTCGTACATCGCGGCGAGAATCAGGAAGACCATGATCAGGCCGAAGATGAACGCGGTGTTGCCGGTGCCCTGGGTGGCCACCTCCTGGAACGCCGAGCCGGTCCAGGCCAGCGAATAGTCGCTGCCGAGCACCTGATCGGCGACCTCGCGCGCGGCCTGCAGCGCCTGGCCGGAGCTGTAGCCGGGCGCCGGGCTGCCCATCACCTTGGCCGCCGGATAGACGTTGAAGCGCTCGTAGGTATCCGGCCCGAGCACCCGATTGACCTTGACCAGCGAGCTGAGCGGGATCATTTCCCCGGTACTGGAGCGCACGAACACCTGATTCAGGTCCTCCGGCTTGCGGCGGAACTCCGCTTCCGACTGCATGCTTACCTGATAGGTACGTCCGAACAGGGTGAAGTCATTGACGTAGAAGCTGCCGAAAGTGCTCTGCATGGCGGTGAAAACATCGTTCACCGGCACGCCCAGGGCACGCGCCTTGTTACGGTCCAGGTCGACGAAGTACTGCGGAATGCTGGCGTCGAAGGTCGTCCGCACGCCATCCAGCTCCGGCCGCTTGGCCGCTTCCTCGACGAACTTCTGGCTGATCTCGGCCAGCGCCGCGGTGCCCTGGGCGGCGCGGTCCTGGATATAGGCCTCGAAACCACCGGTGGTACTCATGCCGGAAATCGGCGGCGGGTTGAAGGCCATGACCATGGCGTTGCGCCGGGTCTCCTCGGAGCCCATCTCACCCACCGCGTGGGTGAAGTTGCGCGCATCCAGCTCGGCGCTCTTGCGCTCGCTCCAGTCCTTGAGCGGGATGAACGACACCCCGGCGTTGGAGCGCTGGCCGAACGAAAGCACGTCGAAGCCGGCGAACGTCACCACGTTGGCTACCGCTTCATGCTCGAGCAACTGCTCGGTCACGTCGCTGGTGACTTTCTGGGTCCGTGTCAGTGACGCGGCTGGCTGCAGGTAGTAGGCCGCGATCACGTAGCCCTGGTCTTCCTCGGGCACCAGCGCCGAGGGCACGCGGGTGAAGATCCAGGCGGTCACGCCGATCATGCCGATGAACAGCAGCAGGCCGAGCAGCACGCGCTTGAGCAGGAAGCGCACGCCGACGCTGTAGCCGGCGGTGATCCGATCGAACTGGCGGTTGAACCAGCGGAACGGCGCTGCCGGCTCATGTTCGCCGGGCTTGAGCATGACCGCGCAAAGCGCCGGGCTCAGGGTCAGCGCGACGATGCCGGAGATGATCACCGAGATCGCGATGGTCATCGCGAACTGGCGGTACATCTGCCCGGCAAGACCGTCCATCAGCGCCACCGGGACGAACACCGCGCAGAGCACCAGCACGATCGAGATGATCGGCCCGGTGACTTCATCCATCGCCTTGATCGCCGCTTCGCGCGGGCCGAGCTTTTCGGTACGCATCACCCGCTCGACGTTCTCGATCACCACGATGGCGTCATCCACCACGATGCCGATGGCCAGCACCAGCCCGAACAGCGTCAGCAGGTTGATCGAGAAGCCCATCATGTACATGCCGGCAAAGGTGCCGACCAGCGACACCGGGATCGCCAGCACCGGAATCAGCGTCGCGCGCCAGTTCTGCAGGAACAGGAAGACCACCAGCACCACCAGCAGCATGGCCTCGAAGAAGGTCTTCACGACCTCGCTGATCGAGGCCTCGACGAACTTGGTGGTGTCATAGGGAATGCGGTAGTCGACCCCCTCGGGGAAACGGGCGGACATCTCCTCCATCGCCTTGCGCACGTTCTCTGCCGTCTCCAGGGCATTGGCCCCAGGCTGCAGGAAAATGCCGAACGCCGCGGCCGGCTTGCCGTTCAGCGTGGCCTGGAAGGCGTAATCCTTGGCGCCGAGCTCGACCCGGGCGACATCCTTCAGCCGCAGGCTGGCGCCATTGGCATCGGTGCGCAGAAGGATGTTCTCGAACTCGGCGACATCGGCGAAACGTCCCAGGGTGGTCACCGAATAGGTGAACTCCTGCTCCGCGCCCATCGGCTGCTGGCCGAAGCTGCCGGCGGCGAATTGCGAGTTCTGGGTGCCGATGGCCTGGGCCACGTCGCTCGGCGTCATGCCGTACTGGGCCAGTTTGTCCGGGCGCAGCCAGATGCGCATGGAGTAGTCCTTGGCGCCGAACTGGCTGGCATCACCGACGCCGGGCAGGCGCTTGATCTCGTCGATGACGTTGACCAGCGCGTAGTTGCTGAGGAACACCGGATCGCGCGAGCCATCCGGGGAATACATGTTGACCACCTGCAGGATCGCCGCCGAGCGCTTCTGCACCTGCACGCCCTGCCGGCGCACTTCCTCGGGCAGCTTGGCGAGTGCCGCGGAGACCCGGTTGTTGACGTCGATGGTGGCCTGGTCCGGGTCGGTGCCGACCTGGAACGACACGGTGATCCGCAGCGTGCCGCTGCTGGAGGCCACCGAGTTCTGGTAAAGCATGTTCGGCACGCCGTTGATCTGCTGCTCCAGCGGCGCCGCGACCGTGCTGGCGATCACCTCCGAGCTGGCGCCCGGATAGGCGGCGCTGACCACCACCTGGGGCGGAACGATGTCCGGGTACTGGGCGATCGGCAGACCGCGCATGGCGATCAGGCCGGCGATGGCGATGATGATCGACAGCACACCGGCGAATACCGGTCGGTCGATGAAGTAGCGCGCGATCACTGGGCAGCCTCCGGGGCGCTGACCACCTTGACCGGCGCACCCGGCATCACCTTGGGCAGACCCTCGACGATCACCTGGTCACCGGCCTTGAGCCCTTCCAGGATCAGCCAGCGCTGGTTGGCCGTGGTGCCGGTCTTTACCAGCCGTTCCTCGGCCTTGCCCTGCGCGTTCACCAGCATCACCGCGGTGCCGCGCAAACTCTGCACCACCGCCCGCTCCGGCACCGCGATGGCTGCCGGGTAGATCAGGCCGATGACCTGCGCGCGGACGAACTGGCCGGGCAGCAACACCTGCTCGGGATTCTCCACCACGGCGCGCGCGCTGACGGTGCCGGTGCCGCGGGTGATCAGGCTGTCGGTGAAGTCGACCCGTCCCTTGTGCGGATAACGCTCGCCATTGCCCAACTCCAGCTCGACGGTCAGTTTGCCGTCTTCAGGCATGCGCAGATGCCCTTCCTGCAGATCGGCGCGCAGACGTTCGAGCACCTGATCGGGGTAGGCGAAGTTGACGTACACCGGGTCGAGCTGGGTGATCTGGGTCAGCAGGCTGGAATTCGGGTCGCCGGCCACCATCAGGCTGCCCTCGGAGCGGGTCTCCTTGCTGGTGATACCGGAGATCGGCGCCTTGACCGTGGTGTAGTCCAGGTCGATCTGGCGCGACTGCAGCTCGGCCTCGGCGGCCTGGATGTTGGCCCGGCTCTGCTCGTAGCTGGAAATGGCGTTGTCCAGCTCGCTCTCGCTGGCGAAGCCCTTGGCCTGCAGCTCGCGGATGCGCTTGAGGTTGCGCTCGGCCTGGCGGTAGCGCGCCTGCTCCTGGGCCAGCGCGGCACGCGCACGACTCAGCGCCGCCTGATAAGTGCGCGGATCGATGCGGAACAGCACCTGGCCCTTCTGCACCTGGCTGCCTTCCTCGTAGGTACGCTCCTGCAGGATGCCGCTGACCTGCGCGCGCACCTCGACCTCACGGTAGCCGGACGCGCGTGCGGGAAACTCCAGGGCCAACGGGAAATCGGCCACCTTTACCGTTTCCACGGTGACCTCGGCCGGCTGGTCGTTGCCAGGCGGCGCGGCCTGGACGAGCAGCGGCGCCAGACCGAACGAGGCGAACAACAACGAAATGACGATACGAGCGGGCAACATGAACGGTCTCCGGCGGACGCAGGCAGCAGGCGGGATGTGAAGCAGGCTATCGAAGTTGGCGATGCTACTTACATTCATGAACGTTTGTAAATAAGATACGCGCCCCTTGATGGCCTTTTTGCGTCATCCCGAGCCCATCCAGAGACCACGGAATCCGCCATGCGCCGAACCAAGGAAGACGCCGAGAAGACCCGCGCCGCGATCCTGCTCGCCGCCGAGGTGCTGTTCCTGGAGAAGGGCGTGGCGCATACCACGCTGGAACAGATCGCCCGGCACGCCGGCGTCACCCGCGGCGCAGTCTATTGGCACTTTCGCAACAAGGCCGACCTGTTCCACGCCATGATCAGCCAGGTCCGCCTGCCACCCGAGCAGCTCACCGAACGGCTGCGCAGTTGCGACCGCGAACAGCCGCTGCGTCCGCTGCGCGATCTGTGCATAGAGGCCATCGAGAACCTGGCCCGCGCCGAACAGCGACGTCGAATCTTCACCATCCTGCTGCACCGCTGCGAATTCACCGATGAGCTGCGCGAAGCCGAAGAACGCCACAACGCGTTCATTGCCAGCTTCATCGAACTCAGCGAACAACTCTTCGAGTGCGTCCACCGCCAGGGCCAGCTACACCCGGCCGTCACCCCGCACCAGGCGGCTCAGGCGCTGCACGGCCTGATCCTCGGCCTGTTCAGCGACTGGACCCGCGACCCCAGCCAGTTCGATCCGCTGACCGATACCAGCAGCCTGATCGACGCGCTGTTCCGCGGCCTGGTGCGCGACTGGAACCCGGCTGTGGACGCTCAGGCCACCGCCACCTCATAGCCCTCGGCGCGGATCGCCTGCGCGGCCTGCTCTTCGGAAAACAGCCCCTGTGTGCGCACCTCGCCATTGGCCAGATCGACCTGTACCTGCGCCGACGGGTCCAGCGTCTGCAGCGCCCGCGTCACCGCCGCCACGCAATGCCCACAGTTCATGCCCTGCACCTTGAATTTCATCATCTGCTTGTCTCCTCGAAGTGAAGTCGCAGTCTCGTCCCTGCCCGCGTGGCAAGGTCAAGCATAGCGGGCAGGTTCCGAATGACTGGACGACGCCGCTTGACCTTGACCACGGGTCAAGGTTGATGATCAGCAAACCGTCCTCCTGGAGCCCTGCCCCATGAACCAGACAAGCGATCAGTCCTTTCGGTTGCCCATTCAGGGTATGACCTGCGCCAGTTGTGCCGGCCGCATCGAGCGGGCCTTGGTCGGACTTGCCGGGGTGAACAGCGTGCAGGTCAATCTGGCCAGCGACAGCGTGACCCTGCGAGCGCCGGCCGATGCCCTGCCCCGCCTGGTAGAGGCCGTGCGAGAAGCCGGCTACCAGGTGCCGGTCGAAGAGCGCGAGCTGCGCATCGAGAAGATGACCTGCGCCAGCTGCAGCGGCCGGGTCGAGCGGGCGCTGGCCAAGCTTCCCGGCGTACTGGAAGTCTCGGTCAACCTGGCCAGCGAGAAGGCCCGGGTACGCGTGCTCGCCGGGACCTCCGACGCGGCGCTGGAAAAAGCCGTGGCCGACGCCGGTTACCAGGCCCGAGCACTGGCCGGCGACAAGCCGGACGCAGCCGGCCAGGCGCTCCGCCGCGAGCGCCTCGCGGTCCTGCTCGCCCTGCTGCTCGCCGCCCCGCTGGTGTTGCCGATGCTGGCCAGCCCCTTTGGTCTGCACTGGATGCTGCCGGCCTGGCTGCAGGCACTGCTGGCCACCCCGGTGCAGTTCATTCTCGGCGCACGCTTCTATGTCGCCGGCTGGAAGGCGCTGCGCAACCGCGCCGGCAACATGGACCTGCTGGTGGCCATCGGCACCAGCGCCGGCTACGGACTGAGCCTGTACCTGTGGTGGCAGAGCCCGGCGGGGGTGATGCCGCACCTGTACTTCGAGGCCTCGGCGGTGGTGATCGCTCTGGTCCTGCTGGGCAAATATCTGGAAAGCCGCGCCAAGCGCCAGACCGGTTCGGCGATCCGCGCGCTGCAGGCGCTGCGCCCGGAACGCGCGGTGCGCCTGGGGGAGATGGGCGAGGAGCAGGTCAGCATCGCCGATCTGCGCCTGGGCGACGTGCTGGTGGTGCGGCCCGGCGAGCGCTTCCCCGCCGATGGCGAGGTCATCGAGGGTGAAAGCCAGGCCGACGAAGCACTGCTGACCGGCGAGAGCCTGCCGGTCAGCAAGACCCCAGGCGAGCGCATAACCGGTGGCGCGATCAACGGCGACGGCCGCCTGCTGGTGCGCACCACGGCACTGGGTGCGGAGACCGTACTGTCACGGATCATCCGCCTGGTCGAGGACGCCCAGGCCGCCAAGGCACCGATCCAGAAACTGGTGGATCGGGTCAGCGCAGTCTTCGTCCCGGTGGTGCTGGTCATTGCCCTGGCCACCCTGGCCGGCTGGCTGCTGGCCGGCGCGGCGGCGGAAGTCGCATTGATCAACGCGGTGACCGTACTGGTGATCGCCTGTCCCTGTGCACTGGGTCTGGCGACACCGGCGGCGATCATGACCGGGACCGGCGTCGCCGCCCGCCACGGCATCCTGATCCGCGATGCCGAAGCCCTGGAGCTCGCCCACGGCGTGACCCGCGTGGCTTTCGACAAGACCGGCACCCTGACTTCGGGGCGACCGCAACTGATCCACCTGCACGCCATCGAGACTGACGAACAAGGCCTGCTGCGCGACGCCGGCGCCCTGCAACGTGGCAGCGAGCATCCATTGGCCAGTGCCCTGCTGGGCTATTGCGCCGAGCGCGGCATACGCCCGCCGGATATCCACGACAGCCAGGCACTGGCCGGCCGCGGCATCGCCGGGCGCCTGGGCGAGCGCCGCCTGGCACTGGGCAATCGCCGCCTGCTGGATGAGCAGCAGCTGGGCAGCGGCCCGGCGCAGGCGCAGGCCCTGGCGCAACAGTGGGAGGCCGAGGGCCGCACCCTGTCCTGGCTGATGGAGCTTTCGCCTGCCCCCCGGGTACTCGGCCTGTTCGCCTTCGGCGACAGCATCAAGCCGGGCGCCGCCGCGGCCCTCGCCCAGCTTGCCGAGCGCGGCATCGAGTGCCATCTGATCAGTGGCGACAACCAGGGCAGCGTCGCCAGCGTCGGCGCCGCGCTGGGCATCAGCCAGTTGCACGCCCAGGTACTGCCAGGCGACAAGGCACGCCTGGTCGGTGAACTGCGCAACGACGGCGCGGTGGTGGCGATGGTCGGCGACGGCGTCAACGATGCCCCGGCGCTGGCCGCCGCGGATGTGGGCATCGCCATGGGTAGCGGCACCGATGTCGCCATGCAGGCCGCCGGCATCACGCTGATGCGCGGCGACCCGCGCCTGGTGCCGGCGGCGCTGGAGATCAGCCGGCGCACCTACGCGAAGATCCGCCAGAACCTGTTCTGGGCTTTTATCTACAATCTGGTCGGCATTCCGCTGGCGGCCTTCGGCGTGCTCAACCCGGTATTCGCTGGCGCCGCCATGGCCCTGTCGAGCGTCAGCGTGGTGAGCAACGCGCTGTTGCTCAAGCGCTGGCGGCCGAACCTGCAGCCCGAGGAGAACCAACGATGAACATCGGCCAGGCATCCCGGCGCAGTGGCCTGTCAGCGAAGATGCTGCGCTATTACGAGAGTATCGGCCTGTTGGCGCCGGCCAGCCGCGGTGAGAACGGCTATCGGCGCTACAGCGAGGATGACATCCATCGCCTGGCCTTCATCAAGCGCTCGCGCGACCTGGGGTTTTCGCTGGAGGAAGTCGGCCGGCTGCTGGCCCTGTGGCATGACCGCCAGCGTGCCAGCGCCGACGTCAAGGCGCTGGCGGCCAGCCACGTCACGGCACTGGAGCAGCGCATCCGCGAATTGAGCGAGTTGCGCGATACCTTGCAGGGCCTGGTCGACAGTTGCCACGGTGATGAACGCCCCGACTGCCCGATCCTCAGCACCCTGGGCAATACCGACTGCTGTGGCGATACACCGGATCAGCAGCCACGGGCATCAGCCGAAAGACCTTAGCCGCCGTTCGACGAAGAGTCCCGGCGAACGATCAGGCCCTGGATTGCAGGTAGTTCTGCAGGCCGATGCGATCGATCAGACCCAGCTGCTGCTCCAGCCAGTAGGCGTGATCTTCCTCGGTGTCCTTGAGTTGCGCCGCGAGGATGTCGCGGCTGGGGTAGTCGCCAAACTGCTCGCACAACGCGATGCCCTTGGCCAGCGCGGCGCGCACCTTGTATTCCAGAGCCAGGTCACTGCGCAGCATCGAGGGCACATCGTGGCCGGGAGTGATGCCCTCCGGACTCATGTCCGGCGTGCCGCCGAGGAACAGGATGCGTTGCAGCAGCGCGTCGGCGTGCTGGGTCTCTTCTTCCATCTCGTGGTTGATGCGCTCGAACAGCTTGGCGAAGCCCCAGTCCTGATACATGCGCGAATGCAGGAAATACTGGTCACGAGCCGCCAGCTCGCCTCGCAGAAGCTCCCGGAAATAGTCGATTACCTGCGCGTGCCCCTGCATTGCGATGTCTCCCTCTGATTGGCCACGGCCATGAAAGCGCGCCAGCATCGGCGCCGCGCTGATCCGGGTCAAGTCTAGCACAATCCACCGTCGCACGCGGCAAGCGCGCGCATCCGGCGCTTGGCCTTTTCCAACCTGCGGATTAAGGTTGCCGCTGCGGCTGTTGCCCGCCCCATCACAGGACTAGCGAGAAGAACATCATGAGAAAAGGATCGGCATTCGCACTTTCCCTGGCCCTCGGCTGCACCGCCATGCAGGCCCAGGCCCTGGACCCCTCCGGCAAGCGCTATGTGGACCAACTGGTCCAGGGTGGCCCGGTGTCGATCCGTGAGGCGGCGCAGAGCATCTACCACAGCGGCTACCGCGACCAGGAAGTGCTCGACGTCGCCGCCGAAGTCCTGCTGCAGAAGTACCGTACCTCCAGTGACAACACCAGCGCCGACGCCATGGCCTGGGTCTGCAAGGCACTGGGTAATTCCGGCAACGGGCGCTACAAGCCGGTCCTCGACGAGGTGGTCGCCACCTCCGGCAACCGCAAGCTGGACAAGCACTGCGGCGGCGCCGCCAAGAACCTGCCCGCCGGCACAGCGGGCTACCGCGCCGGCAGCGTCAGCCTGGACGCCTACCGCAAGGGCCAGGGCCGTCCGGCTGCAGGTACGCCGACCGCCAGCAAGGCGGCGGCTGTCCCCCAGGGCAGCGGCAGCTTCGAGCATGTGCGGGTCGGCATGAGCATGGATGAAGTCAACGCGCTGCTCGGCACCCCCAGCGCCACCTACTCGCACCAGACCGGCAAGGCCTGGATCCCCTTCAACTTCAAGGGCAAGGACGTCGCGCGCATCGTCGCCCTGTACAAGGGTAAGGGCCGCATCATCTTCTCCCAGGAAAGTGTCTACGCCTCTGTATGGCGGGTGATGGAGCTGCAACCGAATCCGAACGAGAGCGGCTACCCCTGATCGTTCAGCAGCAGCCATATGAAAACGAGGGCGCATGCAACCACATGCGCCCTTTTTCATTGCGCTCTGATCTACCGCCGCGCGCAGCCCCGTGCGCCGTGCAAATCACAGCACTGCAGCGCGGCCGCGCTTGAAGCTCGCCGGGCAAAGGCCGAAGCTATCCGCCCGCAACGGAGCGCACCGATGAACCTTGCCGAACTCACCCAGCGCCTGCACGTGATCCGTGATCGCAACCAGTGGCAGCGCTTTCATTCGCCGAAGAACCTGGTCATGGCGGCCAGCGTGGAGATGGCCGAGCTGGTGGAGATATTCCAGTGGCTCAGCGAGGACCAGTCGCGCCAGCTCGATGCCGCCCAGCGCGAACACGCCGGCCAGGAGATCGGCGACATCCTGTTGTACCTGCTACTGCTGTGCAGCGAACTGGGCATCGACATGGAACAGGCGGTACGCGCCAAGCTGGCCGACAATGAAAGGCGCTTCGCGCCATGACCGACCGGCATTTCGACGCGTTGGCGACGCGCTTCGCCGAGAAGATCTACGGCGGCGCCAAGGGTGCGATTCGTCTCGCGGTGCTGCAGGCGGACCTCACCGAAACGCTGCCCGTGCGGCCGCTGCGCGTGCTCGACATTGGTGCAGGCCTTGGGCACATGAGTCTGTGGCTGGCCGCGCAGGGCCATGAGCTGACCCTTGCCGAACCGGCAGCGCCGATGCTCGAAGCGGCCCGCGAACGCTTTGCCGCCGCCGATTGCCAGGCCACCTTTATCCAGGCGCCGTTCCAGCAGCTGCCGGCACTGCTCGAGCAGCCGTTCGACCTGGTGCTCTGCCACGCCGTGCTGGAATGGCTCGCCGAGCCGGCGAGCATTCTGCCGGTCCTGCAGCAGCTCACCGCCACCGAGGGCTGGTTGTCGCTGGCCTTCTACAACCGGGATGCGCTGATCTACCGCAACCTGCTCAAGGGGCATTTCCGCAAGCTGCGCAAGCAGTCCTTCGCCGGCGAAGGGCAGAGCCTGACCCCGCAGCAGCCACTCGACCCGCGCGAACTCGATACCCTGATGCAGGATCACTGGCATATACAGGCGCGCAGCGGCGTGCGGGTTTTCCACGACTACATGCCGGCACCCTTCCAGGCCCAGGCCAGCCTTGAAGACCTGCTGGAAATGGAGCTCGCCTACCGCCGCCACCCGGCCTTCGCCGGCCTGGGGCGTTATCTACACTGGATCTGCCGCCCGCATCGAGGAGGCTCGTCATGACGCGCTACCTGATACTTGCCTGCTGCCTGCTACTGGGCGCGTGCAAGGCGAACAATCCCTACCAGAGCGAATCGCTGCCCATGCCCCCCGCGCCGCCACAGGCGCAGGGCCTGGATCTGTCCGCCTACCCGGCGGCCGCGCGCGAGTTCAGTCGCTATCGCAGCTGGAACTGGCAGCAGTTGCCCGCCGGCAGCGCCTGGGCCAGCGGCGAGCAACTCGCCGAAGTGGTGGCCGCCGAGCTCGACCAGCGCGGCCTGCGCCCGGCGACCAGCAGCGCCGCCGACCTGCTGGTACGCGCACGCATGAGCCAGGAGACTCGCCTGCGCCAGGTCTACGACGACTATGGCGGCTACTACGGCCATGGCCGCTACGATCGTCACTACGGTATGTACGGCCAGGTGCCGATGGCTCGCAGCTACCAGGAAGAGGTCGTGGTGGTGCGTATCGAGCTGATCGATGCCCGCGACGGTCAAAGCCTCTGGAGCTGCGGCGCCGAGAGCCTGGCCGGCGGCGACGGCAGCAAACGCATGGAGGCCCTGCGCGCAGCCGTGCGCAAGGCCCTGGCCAGCTACCCACCGAACTGACATCCAGCGATTCGATTAGCGGCGCGCCGAGCGTCGAGGAGACCTAAGCATGCACAGATGGCTGTTGTACGTACTGTTGCTGACGCTGGGCGGCTGCCAGAGCAATTCGCTGCTGCGCGACTACGATCCGGGTCGGGATTATTCCGCCTACCGCAGCTGGCAATGGCATGACACGCCGCTCACCTACCGGCCGGACGACCCACGCCTGCGCAGCGATCTGACCGAACAGCGCATCCGCGACGCCATTGCCGGCCAGCTGGAACAACGCGGTCTGCGCCAGGCCCCCGACGGCGCTCAGGCCGATCTGCGGGTGCAGGTGTCGGTGATGCTAGATACCCGCCAGCAGGAGCTGCGCAGCCTCTCCGGCGGTTACTGGGGCAATCCCTGGTACGGCCCGGTGTTCCAGGAAGTCCGCACCATCGACTACCAGGTGCGCACCCTGCAGATCGATCTGTATGACGGCAAGGACGGTCGCCTGATCTGGCGCGCCGCCCGCGAGGATGCGCCAGACAGCGGCGCCGACCATCCCGCCCGACGCAGTGCTGCCATCCAGCGCAGCGTGGCGGAAATGCTGCAGTACTTTCCGCCCCACTGAGCCCACGTCAGGGAATGAAGTTGAGCGTCTCCGGCAGCGACGCTGGCGGCACCTCGAAGAAGGGCGCGCCGCCGTCGGGGTCGATGCTCAGTGCGCCGTCACTAGCGAGGAACACCGCCATCTGCCGCTGCGCCATCAGCGAGAAAGGCGCCATTGCCGGATTGCCCAGGCTGGTGAGGAAGGTATGCGGATCCTTGCCCACTGACGGATTCTGCGCATAGGCCAGATCGTGGCGGTAGAAGGTCGCCCGGTCAGCCAGGCCGCCGGCTCGCAGGATGGCACTGCTGGTCGGGTTCGGCGTGCCCTGATCGCCCTTGGCGAACTGGAACACCAGCGGTCGCACCGCTCGCCCCGGCAGCGGCCGCTCACGCAGATGCACCGCATACGCCGCCGCATTGGCCGACTGCTGCGCCCACTCGCTGCGATCCAGCGCACGCTGGATGGCCATCGCGCCGGGCACGGCATTGATCCGCACCGGTTCGTCGCGCGACGGGATGTTCTCGTTGAACTGCACGCCACTGGGATGGGCGACGTTGATCAGCGACGGCTGACGCAGCGCCAGATAGGCACCGGTGGAAGCACGCGCCAGACCCAGGCGACCAGCCTCGGTCATCGAGCCGCCAGCGACATTGGTGGCCAATGCGCGGATGCGCGGCTCGACCGCCACCATCGGCATGCCATAGACGCCACCAAACGACTGGCTGGCGTAGTACAGCCGCTGCGGGTCGAGGTCGATCCGACCGTCACCGTCGACATCGATGCCCTGAGCGATCTGCCGCACCAGCTGCATCAGGTCGATGCTGGTCTGACGCACGCCGTCGCGGTGGCTGAGCACGCCGTAAGGCCGCGCCGCCGAGAGACCTTCGGCAATGGTGATGACGCCGTCGCCATCGGTATCGAAACTGCGCCCGCCGGCCGGCAGCCGTACCTCGCCGCCATCATTCAGCAGCACCCGCAGATAGCCCTGCTCGCCGCCACCATGACCCACCGCGTTGATCGCCACCGTGGCGATGCCCTGGTTGGCGAAGCTGGCCGCCACCGCCCAGGGCGAGCCATACATGCTGTCGGTCAGGCCATGGCCGAACAGGGTTACCGGCCAGCCGCCGGCCGGCATCTCGCCGGAAGGCAGGAAGACCACGAAGACCAGCTCGTGGCTGCCGAGCTGACGCGGCATGCCGAGCAGGCTCGGCGTGGGCGCAATGATACGCTCGGCATTGCGGTAGTTCGGCGAGCTGAAGCGGCCGAACGCAACCCGAGCAACCGCGCCAGGCACCGCCTGCAGCGCACCACTCGGCACCGCAGTGGTGGTATAGGCCGGCGCCGTGCCGGTCTGCCGGTTCAACTCGATGGCCTGCAGCGCTGACACTGCGAAGACGCTGCGCAGCGGCGCTCCCGCACGCTCTGCCAGCTGGAAATCCACCGGCCCGGGCGTCTGCTGTTGAATGCGCTTGTGCACTTTCTGCAAGTCGCCGCTGATGCTGCGGGTAGTGAACAGACTCAGCGCCGCGATCTTCTGCTCCGGCAGTCGTGCGTAGCCCCGCGACTGCCGCAACGCCTGCAGGTACGGCAGCAGCCCGCGACTGCGCGCCTGGTCATCCAGACCACCGAGGAAACGACCGAAGCGGCCGCTGACGATCGGCTTGCCGGCGGCATCACGCACGGCGGTGGTCACCACCAGCGCGTAACGGCTGTGCTGGTCGAGCTGCTGGTCGGACTCGAACGCCAGGGTGCGGCTGGCCGGATCCCAGACGACCTGGTTGATACCGACTCGCTCGCCGCGACCGCGGCCAGTCAGGGTGTCGCCAAGGTGAACGATGAAGATGCTCCGGCTGTTGACCGAACTCGGGTCGATATCGCCATCGAAAGGCACGCTGAAGCGCGGCTGCACATTGAAGCCATCAAGGGTATTGAGCACGTTGATATCAGCGCAGTCGGAGACGTACAGGCTGCAGTCCGGCAGCGGCATGTCTACCCGGCGGCCGGTGACCTGGCGCAAGTCGGTACGGGTGAAGCGATCGCTGGGGAAGGGACTGCCATCGACGCTGGAAAGATCGTAGCGAACGCTGGTCGCAGCGCTGGCAATGGCCGGCAGCGCGCCAAGCAGAAGAGCCACAGCAAGGGTCTGGCAGCATCGGGGGGAACGGCGAAGCGACATCGAGCCTCCTGAGGTCACGCACTGAGGTTGAGTGTGCTGCACGGCGGACGACGAGCTCGACGGTGCGGCCGGTAACGACCCGGGCACTGGATTGCGCAACGCATCAGGCGGTTGGCAGGTCCAGCATCGACAAGGGCGCGTACCGAGCACGTCCACGGACATCCGCGGACTGGTTGTTATTGTTGTGACGCTCGCCGTCAACAGTAGATGAACGAACGTTCATTCTCAAGCGAGTCTCGTATTTCCACCCGCTCCCCGGCAGCGGGCCCGCTCCGACCCAGGCCCAACCAATGTCGACCATGCTAAGGTCGCCGCCTTTTCCAGCCCTGGAGGATTTTCAGCATGTCCGGCAACGCCTGGTTGATCGCCCTGACCCTGTTCGCTGGCGCCCTGATGCCCCTGCAGGCCGGCATCAATGGTCAGCTTGCCCGCCAGGTGCCGAGCGTGATGACGGCGGCGCTGATTTCCTTCCTGGTCGGCACCCTCGCCCTGCTCGCGGTGGTGTTGCTGCAGCGCGGTCTGCCCAGTGTCACCGAGCTGCGCAGCCTGAACTGGTGGCACTGGTGCGGCGGCTTGCTCGGGGCCTTCTTCATCGCCAACGCCGCCTTCGCCGGCCCGCGCATCGGTGCCCTGCTGTTCATGGCACTGGTGCTGGCCGGCCAACTGGGCATGGCGTTGCTGCTCGACCACCAGGGCTGGGCGGGCTTTCGCGAAGCACCGATCAATGCCAGCAAGCTCGGCGGTCTGGGCCTGATCTTCGCCGGGGTCTGGCTGATCCAGCGCGGTTGATGTGCCGACGGGCCCTCGGCGCAATGCGCTGCGCTTATTGCGCCCTACGGGTTAGCAGCCGCTTCATCAGCGCCAGTGCCGTGGGGGGGGACAACGCCGTGTTTGTCCAGCATGGACCGTGCAAAACGGTGTGGCCTGAGCATCAAGGCGCTCGGGAGCCGAAATGGTGGATGAGGAAAGCGTCATCCACCCTACGAAAGTCCGTCCTGCGTAGGGTGGACAACGGCGCAGCCTTGTCCACCCGCGAAATGGCTCATAGCTGCGGTCTGGCGAAGCAACCGCGTGGTAGGGCGGATTAGCCGCTACGCGGCGTAATCCGCCGAGCGATCCCGCACCGAAAGGACGGCAACGCCGAACCGTTAACGAACGATCTCGAACTCGACCTGGGCGGTCTGGCCGCTTTCATCGAGGGCGCTGAGCTGGAAGCGGCCGCTGCGGGCGAAGGCATACCGCAGGCTTTCCCCGGCGGCGCTCTCGCCAACCGGACGGCCGTCGAGGAACCACCAGGTGCGGCCGCTGCCGCCGAGCACCGAGAACTCCAGCGGCAGCGGCTCGCGACTACCGGCCGGGCGCTGCAGGCGCGCCTGATCCCGCACGCCGACGATCGACAACGGCGGCGCCAGTGCCTCCCGCGCGGGCGGGCACTGCTGATCCACTGCCGGCATGCGCACTTCCCGGCGCTCGCGGCGCGGCAACCAGGACTCCAGCGGCGCCGGCCAGAACTGCAGTTCGTGCGGCCGGGCGTCATTGCAGCCGGCATCCACCCGCAGCCCTTCGGCGTTGAGCCAGATCTTCTCGCGCAGACCCAGACCCAGCGGCTGATCCTGCGCCTGCAGGGTCGGTGGCGTGGTGCCGTCGATAATCCAGGCAAATCGCTGACGGCGACAATTGTGGTCATCACGCGCCAGCGACTGGCCCAAAGGCCAGCAGATCGCCGCCACCCCGACCGAATCCGGAGGCTCCTGCGCCGGGCCGGACAGCCCGCGCTGGGCGTCGCGATTGACCAGCACATCGTGCACCTGCAGCAGCAGCGGTGCCGCCGAGGCCAGACCGAACTGGCCGGGCACCGGCGTGCCGTCGGGGCGACCAATCCAGACGCCGATCAGATGCCGCGGTCCGACGCCGATCGCCCAGGCATCGCGAAAGCCGTAGCTGGTGCCGGTCTTCCAGGCCAGCACCGGACGCTGCAGCAATCGCGCACGCGGGTCGCGATCCGGCCGCGCCTGGCCGGCCAGTACCCGGCGCACGATCCAGGCCGCGCCGGGCGAGAGCAGACGTCGCTCGTGCAGAGACTGATCCGGCTGAAAACGCAGCCGCGCCGTACGCCCGTCGCGGGCGAAGGCGCTGTAGCCGACAACAAGGTCCTCCAGCCGGCTGCCGCCGCCGCCAAGAATCAGCGCCAGGTTTGGCTCGGCACCGTGCGGCAGCACCAGCGGCACGCCGGCGGCGCGCATCTCGCCGGCAAAACGTTTCGGCCCATAGGCCTCCATCAGTTGCACGGCCGGCAGGTTGAGCGAGGTCGCCAGCGCCTCGCTGGCCGACACCGGCCCCTTGAAGCCGGCGGCGAAGTTGCCCGGCCGGTAGTCGCCATAGCGACGCGGCACGTCCTGCAGCAGCGACTCGGAGTGGATCAGCCCGCCGTCCATGGCCATGCCATAGAGAAACGGCTTGAGCGTGGAACCTGGCGAGCGCAGCGCGGCAACCATGTCGACATGACCGAAGCGCTTGCTATCGCCCATGTCGATCGAGCCAAGGTAGGCGCGCACCGCCATGCTTTCGTGCTCGACCACCAGAATTGCCGCCGAGGTGTGCTCGGGCAGTCGAGCGCGCCAGCCGAGCAGCAGATCCTCCAGCCGTCGCTGCATGCCGACGTCGATGGTGGTGCGGATCAGCGGCGGGCTCCCGGGGCGGTTCAGGCGACGGGCCAGCAGCGGCGCCAGGCGCGGTTCCTGGCGCGGAGCGAGGAACACCGGTTCTTCCAGTGCCTCCTCGACCAGCGACTGCGGCCAGACATCGAACTCGCCCAGACGGCGCAGGACCTTGTCCCTTGCAGCCTGGGCCCGCTCTGGATGCCGATCCGGCCGCAGCCGGCTGGGCGCCTGCGGCAGCACCGCGAGCAGCGCAGCCTCGGAGCGGGTCAGCTGCGCCGGCGACTTGCCCAGATAAGCCCAGCTGGCCGCCGCCACGCCCTCCAGGGTGCCGCCGAAGGGCGCACGGTTCAGATAGAGCGTGAGTATCTCCTCCTTGGACAGATGCCACTCCAGCTGCAGGGTGCGCCACAGCTGGCGCAGCTTGCCGCTGTAGGTCCGCGAGTGCGGGTCGAGTAGCCGCGCCACCTGCATCGACAGGGTACTGCCGCCGGAAACCACCTGGCCGCCCGTGACGTTCTGCCAGGCGGCCCGCCCCAGGGCCAGCGGGTTGACGCCGGGATGGCGATAGAACCAGCGGTCCTCGTAGGTCAGCAGCGCCTCAAGGTAATAGGGGGAAACGTCCTGCGGCGTCACCGGGTAGCGCCAGACGCCGTCGCTGTCGGCGAAACGCCACAGCGGCGTGCCGTCCTCGGCCAGCACCACGCGCGCCAGATCATCCGTGGGCAGCGGCAGCGGAAACAGCCGGTCGCCCAGCCACAGCGCCAGCAGCAGGGCCGCCAATAGCTGCGCCAGGCGGCGCAGGCGCAGTCGCCAGCGCGAAAGGGAAGTCAAAGCTGCGCTCCAGCGGTCGGATGCACCAGCGCGCTCGACGAGACGACAGAAGCCCAGACTCGCGTATGCTCGCCGGCCAGCGAATACTCACCACTCACCCACGCTCCAGACGGAGCGACGACAGCGGCAAGGAAAAGAATATGCATGTGGAAGGCTTCTTCGAGGGTCTGGGTCAGGTGCTCGGCACCATCATCCGTTTCGTGGTCGATCTGCTCACCGGTTTCTTCGACATGCTCGGCAGTGCCGGACGCGACTTTCTCAACGGGCTGTCCCGCGCGCTCGGCATGGAAGCCTCGCTGCTGGGCATGATCGCCCTGGTACTCGGCCTGCTGTTGCTGGGGCTGTCGGTACGCGCCTTCGTCCGCAAGCGCGTCGTCGCCGGCATCCTCTGGCTGTTGATCAGTCTCTGGCTGCTCAGCCTGATCATCCACTAGCAGATTGGCGGGAGCGGCGCAGCCGGCTCCCGCCATTGCACTCAGTCGCGCGGACGCACCACCAGTTGCCCAGGCGATGTGCCCAGCGCACGCCACTGCGGACGGTACATCGACTCGACCTGCGGCGGCGGCACCCGGTAGCTGCCCGGTGTCACCGCGCGCGCCAGGTAGAGCAGGTGCGTGGTCTCGTAGGGCGACAACGCCAGCGCCGCCACGTAGCGATCGTCACGGAACTCCTGGTGCTTGATGCCGGCCGCGGCCATCGACTCCAGCCACTCCTTCACCGCACCGCCGGCGTCCTCCAGACTGGCCGCGCCATTGGCCAGATTCTGGTTCTCCAGCTCCAGGCCCGCCGGCAGCAGGTCGACCACCAGGGCATCGGGCACCTGCTCGTCGGCGTTCAGCGCGATGTGCACCAGTACCAGCTCGCCACTGGCGAGATTGTTCAGGTCGATGCGCCGGCCATCCATACCCAGGTACTCGCGGCGGATTTCCAGGTTCTCGCCAACCGCCTCGGGAGCCCTCGCCGGATAGCCGGACAGGGTCAGACGCTGATACAGCGCCGCCTCGCCAGGACTGCTGATGCTCAACGGCACCTGCAGCAGGGCGCCTTCGAGCTTCAGTTCGGCCTGTTGCGGGTTGAGCACACGGGTCTGCCCCGCCACGTCAAGCGTGGCGCTCCAGCTCGGCTCGGGCTTGCTCAGCAGGCCGCGTCCGGCAAGGAACAGCGCATTGCTTTCCTGGGTCGACAGCCAGCGACGACCGGCCAGGGTATCGGCCAGATCGAACAGGCGTCGCTCGACCCGATCCGTAGCCATGTCGTGTTCCTGCAGCAGCGCCAGCATCAGCGCCTGATCACGCAGCGGACTGCCGTAATCATCGAGCCAGAGGTTCTCCTTGCGTCCCGTGGCCAAGCCGGCCTGCAGCGCCTGATCGGCACGCGGGGCGTCGCCCATGCGCTGCAGCGCTACCGCCAGATGCACCAGCGGCAGGCCCGACAGCGACTGTTCGCGACGCTCGAACAGGCTGCGCAGGGAGCCCAGCGGCGCCTGTTCGCTGCGTGCCAGCACGTAACCGGCGTAGGCCTGGACGGCGAAGCGGCTGTGGTCGCGATCACTGCTGTAGGGCACGTCGATCAGACTCGGCTCCTGCAGGTAGCGCAGCAGACGCTCGCTGGCCTTCTTCAGCGCCTCGTCCGGCACGCCGAAGCCCTGCTCGCGAGCGCGCAGGAGGAAGTCGGTGACATAGGCGGTGAGCCAGTGCTCCTCGCTGCCGTCGGCACCCCAGAGACCGAAACTGCCGTTGTGCCGCTGCATGCCGAGCAGGCGCTCGATGCCCAGCTCGATCGACTTGCGCCGCTGTTCGTCCGGCTCGCCCGTAAGGCCCAGGCGCTTGAGCAGTGCGGCATCGGCATACAGCGACGGATACAGACCGCTGGTGGTCTGTTCCAGACAACCGTAGGGGTAGGCCTTGAGCGCACGGATCTGCTCGCCGAGGTTCAGCGGCGGACGGCTCGACAGGCTCAGGCGCGCTTCCAGGCCGGCCGGTTCGAAGGCTGCCAGGGCGTCCGCCGGCAGCTCCCACGGCTGGTCCTTCAATACCGTGCGGTAATGCACCAGCTGCGCCGGCCAGGCCGGCCGCACGCCCAGGCGCCATTCGCGCTCCAGCGGTGCGAGGGTTTCATCGGGCAGTTGCAGCCCCTCGACCTTAAGGCGCAGCACGCCCTGGCCGAGGCCACCCAGCGCGCGCACCGGAATGCTCAGGGTGCGACGCTCGCCGTCGGCCAGCTGCAGCTCGCTGCCGGCCGTGCCGGTCAGCTCGATCTGACCTTCGCTGACCAGGGAAACCTTGAGCGTCTGCGCCGCGCCCGACAGGTTGCTCACATCCAGCGCCAGGCTGGTCTGATCGCCACCGGCAAGGAAGCGCGGCGCGGCCAGCTCGGCGACCACCGGGGCGGCGACCACGGTCTTGGCCTCGGCCGAGCCGTAGCGCTCATCCGTCCAGACCTGGCCCATCAGGCGCAGCTCGCCATTGAAGTCGGGAATGTCCAGGCTGACTTCGCCACGGCCCTGCTCGTCGAGCTTCAGCGGCTGGCTCTGCAAGGCGACGATCAGCACGCTGCTGTCGGGCTTCTTGCCACCGGCCGCGAGTGCCGCGTCACCACCGAAGGCCAGGCTGGCAAGACGGCCCTGTCCTGCCTCGATCAACTGGCCGTAGACGTCCAACTGGTCGGCCGCGTAGGCCTTGCGCCCGAACAACCCGGCGAACGGATCAGGGGTCTTGAACTCGGTGATATTGAGGATGCCGCTGTCCACCGCTGCGACCAGCACATGCGCCTCACGCGCCGGGCTGCCATCGGCGTTGCGCGCCTGCACCTGGACCTTCAGCGGCTGGTTGGGACGCATTTTCTGCGGCCCCTCGAGCTCCAGCGCCAGCTTGCGCGGGGCGCGGTCGAGCGGCAGGTGCAGCAGGCCGACAGCACGCTTGGGCGTGACCCCGGTCTTGCGCTCACCCGGACGAATCACCAGGGCGCTGATATAGAGATCATGCCGTGCCCAGTCCTTGTCGATCGGCAGGTCGAAGCTCTTGCCTTCGGCCGGCACCTCGATCTCCTGCCACCACAGGGGGCCTTCGCTCGATTCGAGCATCAGGTAGCCCTTGCCGGCAGCCGGCGGCGTGACGGTGATGCGCGCCGTCTCGCCTTCGGCATAGCCCGGCTTGTCCAGCGCCAGCTTGACCTGGTCCGGACGCACCGCGCCGCCTTCGGCGTTGTCCTGCCAGCGCCAGCCAGCCCACACGCGCAGGCTGCTGACCAACCCGGTGGCCGGGTCTTCGACCTCGACCCGATACGGGCCCCACTCCAGTGGGAAGGACACCTTGGCGGTGCCACCAGCGCTGACGCTGACCTTCTCCTCGGCCATGTTCAGCTGCTTCTCGTTGAAGTTGTGACTCCAGCCACTGTCCTCCGAGAAGCTCCAGAAATAGTCGCGCCGCTCGCGCACCAGGCGCACCTTGAGGTCGTCGGCGGCGAGCTTGTTGCCGGCCACGTCGGCGACCAGTATCTCGAACTCGGCCAGGCTCTCGGCGTCCACCTCCTCGCCATCGTACAGGCCGCGCAGGCCCGGCAGACGTTCGGCCGGCCACACCGGCTGGATCAGCCGGCGGGTGACGGCACGGCCACCGGACTCCTGCAGGCTGGCCTGCAGAATCAGATTCAGCGGCGAGCGCGCCTCGGCCCAGCGGCTTTCCATGACCACCTCGGCCTTGCCGTCGGCGTCCAGGGTCTGCTCGTCCAGCTCCAGGTCCTGGCTCAGTTCGGCCTCGCTGATCGAGCCGAACTGATAGCCCGGCAGGCTCTTCACCGCCTCCCGTGCCGGACGCACATAGAGCTGGCCGAGCAGGCGGTTGCCGGCTGCCGGTGCGCCATACAGATAGCGACCTTCGACCTGGAAGCGCGCATCCAGCCCCGGCGCGACCGGCGCGTCGCTGCCCTTGAGTTCGAGCGCCATGCGTTCGGGGAGGAAGTCCTCGACCATGACCTCGTACAGCTGCGGTTTGCCGTCACCAAGATCGAAGAGCAGCTGCCAGCGTCCGGTCGGCGCTTCCTCGGCAAGCGGCAGCTGGTACTGGTAGAGCCCCGATTCGTCGGCATTCCAGACGAACTTGCGGCTGGTCTGCTCGTCCGGGCGACGGACCTCGACGCTCACCGGGCGCGGCTCGAGTACACGGCCGTCGGCATCGCGCAGCAAGGCGTTGAGCAGCACCGTCTCGCCGGGGCGATAGAGATCACGCGGGCCGAAGACGAAGAACTGCTGCGGATGCGCCGGCGCACCGCCGATATCGAACTCGGCCAGGTCCAGCGCCGGGCTGGTCAGGCGCAGCAGGCTGGTCTGCTCGCCCGAGCGTGCCAGCAGCACCTCGGCCTTGGGCGCCAGCGCCAGCTCCGCGTGGCCACTGCGGTCGGTCTTCGCGGTGCCGAGCACGCGACCCTCAGCGTCGAGCAATTCGAGCTCCACGCCGGATAGCGCACCGCCGCCGGCCAGGGCCTGGGTGAAGACATCGATGCGGCTGCCGAAGCGGTGTGCCGAGAGACCGATGTCACTGCGGCTGAACAAGGTCGCCGGTTGCGAGTAGTGGTAACTGCCGGCCTCGCGCATCACCGCCAGGTAGACGCCCGGCTGGTTCAGCGCCTCGATGCCGGAGAGCGGCAGCAACACGGTCTCGCGGGTGTTGCGCGCAGGATTGAGATCGAAGCGGCCGCCATACACCAGCTCGGCCATCGGCAGCAGCTGGCGCGCATCCCAGCTGTCGAGGTTGGTCGCGCGGCCCCAGCGGGAAAGGAATGCCGGCAGCGCTTCGGCGCGGATGCGGAAAAACTCGACGTTGACCTGGTCGACGTTCAGCGCGATCACCGGCAGGCCTTCGGCCAGACGTGTGGGCAACAGCGAACCGCGACTGGCGAAGCCGACGCTCGGCTGCAGGTCGCGGGTTTCCAGACGCACTACCTGCTCCTGCGCCAGGCGCTCGCCGTTGACCGAACGCAACCCTGCATCCACCGTCAACACCAGCTTGCGCTTGGGTTCCAGCGGCCGCAGGGTCAACTCCGTCAGGTTGTCGGAGAGCTCCCAGGCACCGTCGACCTTGCCACTTTTGCTGTCGACCAGATGCAAGCGCTCGGCGAACGACTGCTCCGGGTCCAGCGGCACCGAGAAGGTCAGCGACAGTGCGCTGGCGCCCTGCAGCTGTACCTCCGAGGTATCCAGCAGCTGCAGCGGCTGCCCGGCGTGGCGGCTCGCGAGCGCCGCCAGATCACGCGCCGGCGCAGGCTTGGCCGAGGCGTCTGCAGCAACCGATGGCGGTGCGGCCGTGGTGGTGTCGGTGGAAGAATCACAGGCAGTGAGCAAGCTCAGTGCGAGCGCCAGAAGCAATCCTTTGTTCGGCATGGATCACGCTCTCGAAAGAGGACGGGGAAGGAAGCCGGCACTATAGCCAAAAGCCCCCGTGGCAGACGAGCGGCGCTCGGCAAAATGGATGAACAGTCGAATGTCGGCCGAGTACGTCCGTGGCTATGCTGTCCGTCTCAGGCAGACCTATCCCTTCCAACCGGCCAGGAAGCAACCCATGCAAAACCCCGAGCTGTTTCTGCAGGAAGCCCGTCGTCAGCAGGCACTGGATGATCTGCAACTGCTGGACACACCCACCGACCGCAATCTGGACGCCCTGACCCGCGTGGCACGCGACCTTTTCGAGGTGCAGACCGTGCTGGTCTCGCTGGTCGACCGTGATCGGCAGTGGTTCAAGAGTCGCCAGGGCATGGATCTGACGGAAACCCCGCGCTCGGTGTCGTTCTGCGCCCACGCCGTGGCCAGCAACACGCCGCTGATCGTCGAGGACACGCTGCAGGACCCGCGCTTCGCCGACCATCCGCTGGTTCTGGGGCCGCCCTATATCCGCTTCTATGCGGGCGAGCTGATCCACGCCGAGGACGGCCAGCCGCTCGGCACCCTCTGCCTGATCGATCCGTTTCCGCGCATCTTCGACGAGCGCCAGCAACAGCACCTGCGCGACCTGACGCTGCTGGGAGAAGGCTGCATTCACCTGCACGGCCATTCCAGCCAGGCCCGCCACCTGCGCGACGAACTGGACCGCGAACAGCGCCGCAGCCTGCTCGACCCGCTGACCCAACTGTGGAACCGCGCCGGTCTGCAGCACTTCCTGCCCGTCCAGCTCGATCAGGCCCGCGCCAGGGGACGCCAGCTGGGCGTGCTGTTCTGCGACCTGGATCACTTCAAAGCGGTCAACGACAGCTACGGGCATGCGGCCGGAGACCAGGTCTTGTGGCAGAGTGCCCGGCGCATGCAGGAGGCACTGCGCCCCGATGACATTCTGACGAGGTACGGCGGGGAAGAATTCATGCTGCTGGTTCAGGTCCATGACGAACAGGAGCTGATGCGCGTCGCCGAACGCGTCCGGCTCGCGCTGGCCGGAAAGCCTGTGGAACTCGAGAATGGCCCGCTGCGGCAGACCATGAGCGTGGGCTGTACCCTGATCGGCGCCGATGAGCCGGCCGAACAGGCGCTAAAGCGTGCGGATCAGGCACTCTATCGAGCCAAAGGTAGCGGTCGTGATCGCTGCGAGCTGGCTCGCTCCGGAGAGGCCGCATGAGCTACGCCGGCGCCGCCCACCTTCACTACTTCACCATCGCCCTGCTGCTCGGCCTGCTGCTGGCCGAATTTGCCCAGTTGCGTCAGCAGCTTTCGCCGCGCCGCGGCTGGGCCCTGCTGTTCACCGACCTGGCCTACGGCGTCAGCGCCGGACTGGTACTGACCACTGGCCTGATCCGCCTGATCTGGTTCGGCAAGGGCCTGGACTACTACCTCATGAACAGCTTCTTCTACCTGAAGATGGGACTGTTTCTACTGGTATCGATGCTGTCGATCCTGCCGACCTTCGTCTTCCTCGGCTGGCGCGCGTCGCTGCGCGCCGGCGAGTCGCCACGACTGGACCGCCGCCGGCTGCTGCAACTGCGCCTGACCATGGTGGTGGAGCTGCTCGCCCTGCTGGGGATGGTCGCGGCCGCCGCGCTGATGGCGCGCGGCCACGGCCAGTTCTGAGGCGGCTCAGCCGCTCAGGTAGGACGAGCGGGTCAGGCCCAGACGCAGGGCGTCGAGGAAGCTGGTGCGCTCACGGGCGCTGAGCGGTGCGCTGGCGACCTTGTCACGGTAGAAGGCCATCAGCTCCTCCGGCGACAGGTGCACGTAGCGCAGCATGTCCTCGATGCTGTCGTGGGTCTCGATGCCGGCGTGATAGACGCTGCCGTCGTCGCGCTGGTAGATGTTCACCGAGTCGGTGTCGCCGAACAGGTTGTGCATGTCGCCGAGAATTTCCTGGTAGGCGCCGACCAGGAAGATCCCCAGCAGGTAGTCCTCGCCCTCGCGCAGCGGATGCACCGGCAGGCTGGTTTCGATGCTCTGCTCGTCGACGTACTGGCGGATCTTGCCGTCCGAGTCGCAGGTGAGGTCCTGCAGCACCGCGCGGCGCAGCGGCTCCTCGTCGAGCCGATCGAGCGGCAGGATCGGCAGGATCTGGCCGATGGCCCAGGTGTCGGGCAGGCTCTGGAACACCGAGAAGTTGCAGATGTACTTGTCGGCGAGCTTGTCGTTGAGTTCGTCGAGAATCTGCCGGTGCGAGCGCTGGTGCGCCTTCAGCGAGTCGTGCAGACGACGGCAGAGCGCGTAGTAGCACTGCTCGGCCAGTGCCTTCTGCGGCAGGCTGACCTTGCCCAGGGCGTAGTGCGCAGCAACCTCGGCGATGTAGTGCGAGGCCCGCCAGTAGGTTTCGGTGACACGCTCCGGATCGGTCGGCCCGAGCAGGTCGGCCAGGTTGCGCAGGCTTTCCGGCAGGGCCTCGTAGTCGTCGATCTGCGGCAGCTCGTCGTTGTGTCGCTCGACATCGGTCACCTGCACCACCAGCAGCGCATGGTGCGCGGTCAGCGCCCGGCCGCTCTCCGAGAAGATGTGCGGATGCGGCAGCTCCTGGGCATCGCAGAATTCCTTGAGCATGCCGACCACGGTGGCCGCGTAGTCGTCCATGTCGTAGTTGATCGAGCTGGGATTGCGCGAGTGGGTGCCGTCGTAGTCGACGCCAAGCCCGCCACCGACGTCGACGTGATCCACCGGCAGCCCGAGACCGCGCAGCTCGGCGTAGTAGCGGATCGCCTCGCGAAAACCATGCTGATAATCAGCCAGATTGGCGATCTGCGAGCCCATGTGGAAATGCAGCAGGCGGATACCCTGGTCCAGCCCGGCGTCGCGGAAGTGCTCGATCACCGCCAGCAGTTGCGCGGCGGAAAGCCCGAACTTGGACTTCTCGCCGCCGGTGTCGGCCCACTTCGAGGAGGCCAGCGACGACAGCCGCACGCGCAGGCCGATCTGCGGCGCCACCCCGAGGGCCTTGGCCTCCTCGATCACCAGGGGTACCTCGGACTCCTTCTCGATGACGATGAACACCGAGTGGCCGAGCTTCTGTCCGATCAGCGCCAGACGGATGAACTCGCGGTCCTTGTAGCCGTTGCAGACGATGGTGCCGCCCTTCGGCGCCAGCGCCAGCACCGCCAGCAGTTCGGGCTTGGAGCCGGCCTCGAGACCGACCGGCACGCCGGGTGTGGCGATCAGGCTCTCGATCACCGCTTCCTGCTGGTTGACCTTGATCGGGTAGAGCGCGGTGTAGCCGGCCTGGTAGTCGAGCCGCTGGATCTGCGTGGCGAAGACGCCGGTCAAGCGGCGCAGGCGATCCTGGAGAATGTCGGGAAAGCGCACCAGCAGCGGCAGGGTCAGGCCGGACTGGCGCAGCGCCTGGATCTGTTCGGCCAGATCGATCGGCTGATCGGCGCTGGCATTGGGGCGCACCTCGAGGCGGCCGGCGTCGCTGATCGCGAAGTAGCCGGCACCCCAGTGGCGGATGCCGTAGACACTGCGGCTGTCCGCTGCGCTCCACTGGCCTTCTGCCTTGCGCGTACGTCTTGTAGCCATGCGTGTTCCCCTGATTGCAATTGCGATGAGTGCTGTTGCGGACAATAGCCGAGACAGGCGGTTCAGACGTCAGCGCGATTCAGCTAGCGGCCGACAGGGCCAGGCAGCCACGCAACTGCTGCGGCTCGACGCGCTCGACACCCGCCCAGCGCAAGCGAGTATCCCAGGCACTGACCTGCTGCAAGCGCAGGACGAACGCGCGGTGACCCGGCATCGGAATGACTCGCTCGCCGGCATAGTCGCAGTGCTCGGTACCCATGATCAGGCGCTTCTGTCCGGCGCGCCGGGCCTGCTGGTCGAGATAGGCCTGCAGCGCTTGCAGATCGGCTATTTCCGCGCGTAATCCGGGCGTCAGCGCTTCGTCCAGCAAGCGCGCCTCTGCCGGCGCCGACAGCCCCTCGGGCACCCGCACCAGCACCCGATCACCGACCAGCGCCGGCACACCCAGCGCGACCAGTGCCGCATGCAGCTGCTCGACCGGCGCACGCGGTGCGGGCGGCGAATGCAGCGATATGATCAGCGCCGCCGCCCGTTGATTCTGCTCGGCGATCCTCTGTTCCCGATGTCCGTGAGCAACCAGCAGCGTGGCGACGCCCGCCAGGACTATCAGCGCGACGACCCAGCCGAGCATCGGAGACCGCTGATCACGCCGCTCGATCAGCCGGGTCATCGGCAGATCGGCACAGTAGCTCGACAGTTCAACCGGCAGCTCGCGTGCGTCCAGCCATACCACCCCGCGTTCGCGGCAGCGGCGCCGTTGCGGTTCGGTCAACGCCTGCTCGGCCAGCAGCCAGAGAGTCGACTCGCCCGGTTCGCCTCCCGCCATGACACGACGCGCACGCAGCACACGCAAGGGCGGCAGATCGCCGACATCGCGCAACAGCAACAGGTCGCGCAGATCGCGGGCCGACCAGGTCAGCTGAAATGCCAGTTGCCAGTACTCTCCCTCTAGCAGGAGAGGCTCGCCGGTGAATGCCGTGTCGGCACTGCTCTGGTGCATTCGCACTCCTTGTGCTGGCGGTTTCAGCCGCCGGATTTGACGGCCTTGAAACCGCGTTTGTGCAATTCGCCAAGCAACAACTCGACGTGCTCGCCCTGAATCTCGATGACACCATCCTTCAACGAGCCACCGCAGCCGCAGCGTTTCTTCAGCGCCGTCGCCAGTTCGCGCAGCGCTGCTTCGGCCAGCGGCACGCCACTGATGGTGGTCACGGTCTTGCCGCCGCGCCCCTTGGTTTCGCGGCGAACACGTGCCACGCCATCACCACTGGGCACGGATTGCCGGGCACAGATGCAGGCGTCGGCCGGCTGCGAGCAGTCCGGGCAGTGGCGCCCACCGTCGGTGGAATAGACCAGCCCGCCAAGCGCGGCGAGCGAGGAGAGTTTCTTGGCCATGGCAACTCCGTCGGCAGGACATGGGCGAAGGCCGGGCAATTTACCAGCATCGCCGCCTGCGGTCAGCGCGCAGGCGCCAGGCAGCGCAGCCAGGCTTCCAGCGTGTCAGGGCAGACCGGCTGCTCGCGCACCAGTCGCGCCACGGCCGGCGGCGCGAGGAAGCGCGCCTCCAGTACCTCCTCCGGCTGCAGGCGCAACGCAGCGTCGCTCACTGCCGAGTAGACATAGCACCAGAGTCGGTTGTCCGGTCTGTCGAAGAACAAGCTGCCGTGGGACTGCAGCTCGACACCGGCGATCCCCAGCTCCTCCTCCAGCTCCCGAGCCGCGGCCGCAGGGCAGTCTTCCCCCGCCCCGACCATGCCGCCAGCGGCCAGATCCCAGTATCCGGGATAGAGCGCCTTGCTCAGCGTGCGCCGGTGCACACAGAGCAGGCCCTGGGAGTTGAACAGGAAGATGAAGGTGCCACGACCGATCAGCCCTCGCTCGCGCAGCTCAGCGCGGGGCAGCGCGCCGAGCGGCTGATCCTGCTCATCGACCCAGAGCACCAGCTCGGCGTCCGAGGCGGCGCGATGTGCCGCCTCGCGTACCTCGGCACTCACCCCTGCGACAGCAGCTGGCGCAGATCGATCAGCGCGGCACTGGCGCGCGACAGGTAGTTGGCCATCACCAGCGAGTGGTTGGCGAGCATGCCGTAACCGCTGCCATTGAGGACCATCGGACTCCACAGCGGCTCCTGCGAGGCTTCCAGCTCACGAATGATCTGGCGCAGGCTGACGGTGGCGTTCTTCTTCGCCAGCACGTCGGCGAAATCCACCTCGATCGCGCGCAGCAGATGCGACAACGCCCAGGCCTGCCCGCGCGCCTCGTAGAAGACGTCATCGATCTCCAGCCAGGGCGTTTCGTAGATTTCTTCATCGAACTTCGGCACGACCCCAGGAGCGCCGGCGGCTTCGGTGTTCAGCCGGACCTGGCCGACACTCGCAGACAGGCGCTGGGACAGCGAGCCGAGACGCGTCGCGGCATCGCCGAGCCAGTTGTTCAGGTTGTCGGCACGGGTGTGGAACTGCGCCTGGGACTGGCCCGGATCGGACAGGCGTGCCTGATAGCGATCGAGCGCACGGATGGCACGGGCGTATTCATCCTCGCTGGCCGGAAACGCCCAGCTGTCATTGTCGAAGTTGAACAGCGGCTCGGCCTTGGCCAGATCCGGGTCTTCGCTGGACTGCGACTGCGAACGGGAAAAGTCCTTGCGCAAGGCGCGGGCCATGTCGCGGACCTGGATCAGCACGCCATATTCCCAGTTGGAAATGTTGTCCAGCCAGATCCCCGGCGGCGCGATGTCGTTGGAGATGTAGCCGCCCGGCTTGTCGAGCAGGGTGGAGGCGACGGTCTTGAGGGTTTCCACCGTGGTGTAGCCGTTCACCAGTTGACGCTGCTTCTGCTCGGCGCTCTGCTGCGCCTGCTGCTGGACCGGGAACATGTCCGGCTCCTGACTCCAGTACCAGCCGACCAGAGCACTGATCAGCAGATAGACCAACAGGATCAGCAACACGCCACGACCGAGCCAGCCACCGGCGAAGTAGCTCTGGGTGTCCTCGACCGAGTTGTCGACGCGCCCGCGCCAGCGGGTGGCGAGATTCTTCCATTGCGGCATGAGAAAAAGGTCCTTGCGCTGAGATACATGAAGACACGCGCCCGTCTGACGGGCGGCCCTCGCACTATAGGCGAAAGGCGCGCTGCCGCGCAGCGGCATGTCCAGCACCGGTTCCTGCCCAAGATGTCAGAAACAGGTATAAAAGACGCATAATCGACGTCAATGGTCCGACGCGAAACGCGAGATCGCGTGATAGCATAGAGCCATCATTATTGATCAGGGCGTTGCGCCACTGTCTACCGACTCTGCACAACGCGAAAAAGTCCAAGTCCGTTCGACACGCGAGCCATGACAGAACAAGAAGACCCCAGCCGCGACCGTTTGAAACTGCACTTCGCCCAGCGCGTCACGCATCAGGCGCGCCAGGTGCTTGAAGTCTGGCAACGCCTGCAGCACAGCGAATGGAAAGCCGCCGACCTGACCGAGCTGGCCGACGCCTCGCTGCGCCTGCAGCGTTATGCCGAGCGCTTCGAACAGGCCGAGCATGCTCAGCTGGCCGCCGACCTCAGCGCCTGCCTGGACGCCGTCGACGACAACCGCGGGCGTCTCTCCAGCGCACTGATCAGCGAACTGAACCGGTTGATGCAGCGACTCTCGCGCACCGGTCTGCGGCATAGCGACACTCTCGAGCAGACCTTCCTGCCCCCGCTGCGCAAACCCGTCTACCTGTGCCTGCAGGACGTCGACAAGGCCTCGCGCCTGGCCCGTCAGCTGGAATACTTCGGCCTCGGTGCGCAGGTCGTGGCGGATAGCGGCCTGTTCCAGTCGGCGATGGCCGAGCGTCATCCGGCGGCGATTCTGATGGACATCGATTTCGCCGGCCCCGGCCTCGGCCTGGCCCTGGCGCGGGATCTGCAGCAGGGACTCAAGCAGCGCCTGCCGCTGCTGTTCTTCAGCGAACAGGAACCGACCACGCCAACCCGTCTGGCGGTGGTGCGCAGCGGTGGCGAAGAACTGTTC
The DNA here is from genome assembly GCF_003052585.1 of Pseudomonas mangrovi. Classification (GTDB taxonomy): domain Bacteria; phylum Pseudomonadota; class Gammaproteobacteria; order Pseudomonadales; family Pseudomonadaceae; genus Aquipseudomonas; species Aquipseudomonas mangrovi. The sequence goes on from NZ_QASN01000002.1 coordinate 374,371, forward strand.
GTCGGCAGCCTGGATGCCTCGACCCTGCTCGAGCGGGTCGAGGAACTGACGATGGTCGCCCACTACGATCCGTACAAGGTACTGATCGTCGACGACTCGCGCGCCCAGGCGACCCATACCGAGCGCGTGCTGAACAGCGCGGGGGTGGTCACCCGCACGCTGATCGACCCGATCAGGACCATGGACGAGCTGGCCGACTTCCAGCCCGACCTGATCATCCTCGACATGTACATGCCCGAGTGCAACGGCCCGGAACTGGCCAAGGTGATTCGCCACAATGACCGCTATGTCAGCGTGCCGATCATCTATCTGTCCGCGGAGGACGATCTGGAGAAGCAGCTCGACGCCATGAGCGAGGGGGGCGAGGACTTCCTGACCAAGCCGATCAAGCCGCGTCACCTGATCTCCACCGTGCGCAACCGCGCCGCGCGCGCGCGCGACCTGAAGTCGCGCATGGTCCGCGACAGCCTGACCGGGCTGTACAACCACACCCACACCCTGCAGCTGCTCGAAGACACCTGCTCGCGCGCGCGCCGCGATGGCGAGCCGCTGACCTTCGCGATGATCGACATCGACCACTTCAAGAAGGTCAACGACAGCTACGGCCACCCGATGGGCGACCGGGTGATCAAGAGCCTGGCGCTGTTTCTCAAGCAGCGCCTGCGCAAGAGCGATCATATCGGCCGCTATGGTGGCGAGGAATTTGCCGTGATCCTGCCCGACACCGACGCTGCCACTGCCGCGCGGGTGCTCGACGATATCCGCCAGCGCTTCTCGGAGATCCACTACCCGGCCCAGCCACAGGACCTGCGCTGTACCTTCAGCTGCGGCATCGCCCAGCTCAATGCCACAACCGATGCCAGCAGCCTGTCGCAGCAGGCCGATACCGCGCTGTACCAGGCCAAGAACGGCGGGCGCAATCAGGTTGCGGTCTATTCGGACTGAGCGCGCGACGCCGTCATATTTCTGCAACCCTCGCGCAATAAGGTCACAGCCTCACCGTTGTGTAGTCGGTCGAGTCTGTCATGCGCCTGAAGTCCTTCACCAATCTCAACAGCTGTCTGCTGATCGGGGTCTGCCTGGCCCTAGCCGCCACCCTGTGGTGGTCGCAACGCGCCATGCAGCGCCCCTTTCAACTGATGTCCGACTACCTCGAGCTCTCCCAGCGCTTCGAGAAGGAAGTCGCCCGCCCGACGCTCGCCTACCTGGAAAGCGGTGACGCCCTGCAGCAGAGCGCCGCCAGCCAGGGCCTGACGGCACTGCAACAACGCAGCGACGCCCTGCCCGCCCGTGTAGCCACCGAGCTGCGTCCCAGCGTGGAGGCACTGCTCGCCTTCAGCGCCAACGAACTGCTGGCCGCCGGCAAGCTTGCCGGCGATCCGGCCGGCCTGCTGCTACAGGCCGAGCGGGAAATGGGCGACAGCCTGACGCAACTGGCACGCTACGCGGACGCCTCCGAGTCGGCGGCGGCAACGCAATACCGGCGCCCCCTGTTCGACGCCGCCCGCCACCTGCAGCGCCTGGCCCACGCCCGGGCGCGCCTGGTCGGCAGCGGCCAGGGCGCCCAGAACCAGGATGTCGAGCGCGAACTGCAGGCACTCACCGCCATCGCCGACCGGCTTGACGCACTGCCCCTGCTCGGCGTCGAACAGGCCGCCAGCGCCGCCAGCAACGATTTCGCCGCGCTACTGGGAATCGCCAGCGACAACGCCGCGACGACCACCGCCGAGGATCGTGGTATCGCTCTCAAACGCGAGTTCCATAGCCTGGTGCGCCGCTACCCGGCAGAGCTTGCACGCACCCGCAGCCTGGTCGAGCAACGAAGTCAGCTCGCCAGCGAAACTCACCGCCGTGTGGCGCAGGTGCAGCAGGCGCTGGCGGGGCTGGAGCCGCTGGTCCGCGAGGAGCATGCGCGAATCCAGGCCGAACTGCGCCTGATCCAGGGGCTGATGATCGGTCTGATCCTGCTCGTCGCGTTGCTCATCGATCGACTCCAGCGGCGTCTGGCCGGACTGCTCGCCAGGCTGGCGCCGGCACTGGGAGCCTGGGCCGCCGGTGATTTCCGCCAGCCGCTGCAGATCGACTCGCGCATCAGCGAGCTGCGCGAGATCGGCGACTCGCTGAACCGCTTGCGCGACTTTCTCGTCGAACTGGCCGGCAGCATCCGCGACAACGCCCGCGAGATCGGCTGCAGCGGACGCAACCTGGCACGAATCAACGCCGGCCTGCACGGCGGCGCGGAACACCAGGCCGAGGAAACCCGGATGATTCGCGACTCCCTCGGCGAGCTGGAGTCGACCATCCAGACCGTCGCCGAAAACGCCGGCCTGGCGGCGGGCGCCAGCCGCGAGGCGGACCAGGCGGTTGCGCAGGGCCAGCAACTGATCGACCGCAGCCTGGCCGGTCTGCATGCGCTGGTCGACGAAGTCCGCGACAACGCCCGTAGCACCGAGCAGCTGGCCGACGAGACCAGGGGCATCAGCCAGGTCCTCGGCGTCATCCGCAGCATCGCCGAGCAGACCAACCTGCTGGCGCTGAATGCAGCCATCGAGGCCGCCCGCGCCGGTGAAAGTGGTCGCGGTTTCGCGGTGGTCGCCGAGGAAGTCCGCTCGCTGGCGCAGCGCACCGCGGGCGCCACCGGCGAGATCCAGCAACTGATCGAGCGACTGCAGCAGGCCGCCGGCAGCTCGGTGGCGGCCATGCACGCCCAGGTCGCACACGCCGAAGAGACCGCAGAACAGGCTCGCGTGGCCGACGACGCGCTCGGCCAGATAGTCGCGAGCATTCGCGAGATCGCCGGCATGGCCCAACGCATCGCGGCGGCGACCGCCCAGCAGGGCCAGGCGGTGAGCGAGATCCGCGAGCATGGCGAGCGCATCCACCAGCGTGGTGCAGACAACCTGCAGCGGATCGCCGAAAGCCGCAGCCAGGGCGACGCGCTACTGCAACTGGGCGAACATCTCGACGGCCGCGTGCAGCGCCTGCAGCTGGACTGAAACGCCCTGCGACGGCAGCACACCTGTGCCGGCGCCGGGAGTTGGTTATGATGCCGGCTTGTTGTCCTTGCGAGCCCGCCATGTCCCGCCTGCTGTCGATTCTGCTGCTCCTGATCACCCTGCCGGCCAGCGCCAGCCTGTTCGACAGCCGCCCTGCGCCCTTGCCGGGCATCGGCGACAGCACCGGCAGCGACTTCCTGCCGGTGGCCGAAGCCTTCCGCGTCAGCCTGGTCGAGGAAAGCGCCGATTCGCTGCTGGTGCGCTTCCAGGCGGCGCCGGGTTACTACCTGTACCGCCACGCCTTCGACTTCTCCATCGAGCCAGCCGAGCTGGCCGCCGGCGATGCGCGGATTCCCGACGGCGAGCCCAAGCACGACGAGTACTTTGGTGCGGTCGAGGTGTATTACGGCGAGACCACCATCCGCCTGCCGCTGAACAATCCCCAGGGCCAGCCACTGGCGGTGCAGGTGCGTTACCAGGGCTGTGCAGACAAGGGCCTGTGCTATCCACCGGAAAACGCCCGACTGACACTGGGCGACATGCCTGAACCTGCAGCAAAGCCGACAGACGCCAGCACCTCGCTTGCCTGGGGCAGCCTGGCACTATTCTTTCTCGCCGGCCTCGGCCTGACCTTCACGCCCTGCGTACTGCCGATGCTGCCGATCCTTACCGGTGTGGTGCTGCGCGGACAGATCGGCGGCATGCGCGGCTTCACCCTGTCGCTGGCCTACGTGCTGCCGATGGCACTGTGCTTCGCCCTGCTCGGCGCGCTCATGGGCATCTTCGGTGCCGAGCTGAATCTGCAGGCACGGCTGCAGTCACCCTGGATCCTGGTGCCCTTCGCCGCCTTCTTCGCGCTTTTTGCCCTGGCCATGTTCGGGCTGTTCGAACTGCGCCTGCCACGCTTCATCAGCGAGCCCCTTGATCGTCTCGCCGGCAACACCCGCGGCGGCTCGTTGTGGGGCGCAGCTTTGCTGGGCGTACTCTCCAGCCTGCTGGTTTCGCCCTGCGTTTCCGCGCCACTGGCCGCTGCGCTTCTTTATATAAGCAGCAGCGGCGATGCGCTCGGCGGCGGCCTGCAGCTCTTCGCCCTGGGCCTGGGCATGGGCGCCCCGCTGGTACTGCTGGCCACCGGCGGCGGCAAGCTGCTGCCCAAGGCCGGCAACTGGATGGTCGCGGTGCGCAACGCCTTCGGCGTGATGCTGCTGGCGGTCTCGGTATGGCTGCTCGAACGCGTCCTCCCCGGCCCACTGAGCCTGGCGCTCTGGGCACTGCTTGCCGGCGCGGTGGCAATTGCGCTGTTGCGGCTGGCCCTGCGCCAGAGCGGCAGCGCGCGGCTGTTGGCGCTGCTGTTCGCCGCCTTGCTGGCCGTCTATTCGCTGGCCGCCGCCTACGGTTCACTGCAAGGCGGCTCCGACCCCCTGCGGCCCTGGAGTGGCCCGCTACAGCACGGTGAGTGGCTGAGCATCGACAATCCTGCACGCCTAGACGCCGAGCTGCTGGCCGCGCGCACTGCCGGTCAGCCGCTGCTGCTGGACTGGTATGCCGACTGGTGCATCAGCTGCAAGGTCATCGAGCGCGAGGTGCTGCAGAACGCCGAGGTCGTCGACGCGCTCGCCGGTTATCGGCTGGTGCGCTTCGACATCACCGCCAGCACCGCCGAGCAACGCGCTCTGCTCGATCGCTATCAGCTGTTCGGTCCCCCTGCGTTGATGCTGTTCGATGCGCAGGGGGTCGAGCAGCACGAACAGCGCGTGGTCGGCGAGATCGACGCCAAAGGCTTCCTTGCCCGGCTGCGTGATGCAAATGACCAGAAATAGCCCTGCAGTCACATATCTCGGGCAACTTGTGGCTATCGTGCAGGTTTCGTGCTGACAACTGGACAGTCTTTCCCGCTTTCCGGCATAGTCCTGCCGCATTGAAATGTGTCGACCAAGGACAATGCAATGGCCACGCTACTGGTACTTCACGGGCCCAACCTGAACCTGCTCGGCAGCCGCGAGCCCGGCGTCTACGGCGCCACCACCCTGGCCCAGATCAATCAGGATCTGGAGCAGCGCGCACGCGAGCGCGGCCATCATCTGCTGTACCTGCAGAGCAATGCCGAGTATGAGCTGATCGACAGGATTCACGCCGCGCGCAGCGAAGGCGTGGACTTCATCATCATCAATCCGGCGGCTTTCACGCATACAAGTGTCGCATTACGTGACGCGCTGCTGGCGGTGAGCATCCCATGCATCGAAGTGCATCTCTCCAACGTGCACAAACGTGAACCTTTCCGTCATCACTCCTACTTCTCCGACATCGCCGTAGGGGTGATCTGCGGTCTCGGCGCCAGCGGCTACCGCCTGGCGCTGGACGCGGCCCTGGAACAGATAGAACAACTACGCCCCTGACAATTTCCTTGGGAGTTGAACAAAGATGGACATTCGTAAAGTCAAGAAGCTGATCGAACTGCTGGAAGAATCCGGGATCGACGAACTGGAAATCCGCGAAGGCGAGGAATCCGTGCGCATCAGCCGCCACGGCAAGCAGACCTTCGCTGCTCCGCAGATGTATGCCCCCGCTCCGGTCGCAGCACCTGCTGCACCGGTAGCCGCCGCTGCAGCGCCCAGCGCCGAAGCAGCGCCGAGCGCCAAGCTCAACGGCCACGTTTCCCGCTCGCCGATGGTCGGCACCTTCTACCGCGCCGCTTCGCCGACCTCGGGCAACTTCGTCGAAGTCGGCCAGAGTGTGAAGAAGGGCGACATCCTCTGCATCGTCGAAGCCATGAAAATGATGAACCACATCGAGGCGGATGCCAGCGGCGTGATCGAGTCCATCCTGGTCGAGAACGGCAACCCGGTTGAGTACGACCAGCCGCTGTTCACCATCGTCTGATGTCCCGGGAGCCTGCGATGCTGGAAAAAGTACTGATCGCCAACCGTGGCGAGATCGCCCTGCGCATCCTTCGCGCCTGCAAGGAAATGGGCATCAAGACGGTTGCCGTGCATTCGTCCGCCGACCGTGAACTCATGCACCTGTCGCTGGCTGACGAGGCCGTCTGCATCGGCCCCGCACCAGGCGCGAAATCCTACCTGCACATCCCGGCGATCATCGCCGCAGCCGAGGTGACCGGCGCCACCGCGATCCATCCCGGCTACGGTTTCCTCGCCGAGAACGCCGACTTCGCCGAACAGGTGGAGAAATCCGGCTTCACCTTCATCGGTCCGACCGCCGACACCATCCGCCTGATGGGCGACAAGGTCTGCGCCAAGGACGCCATGAAGAAAGCCGGCGTGCCAACAGTGCCGGGCTCCGACGGCCCGTTGCCGGAAGACGAGGAGACCGCCCTGGCGATCGCCCGCGAGGTCGGCTATCCGGTGATCATCAAGGCTGCCGGTGGTGGCGGTGGTCGCGGCATGCGCGTGGTACACAAGGAAGAAGACCTGATCCGCGCGGCCAAGCTGACCCGCACCGAAGCCGGATCGGCCTTCGGCAACCCGATGGTCTATCTGGAGAAATTCCTCGGCAACCCGCGCCACGTCGAAGTCCAGGTACTGTCCGACGGCCAGGGCAACGCCATCCACCTGGGTGATCGCGACTGCTCGCTGCAGCGGCGTCACCAGAAGGTCATCGAGGAAGCGCCCGCTCCCTACATCGACGAGAAGGCCCGCGCCGAAGTGCTCAAGCGCTGCGTCGACGCCTGTATCGAGATCGGTTATCGCGGCGCCGGTACCTTCGAGTTCCTCTACGAAGATGGCCGTTTCTACTTCATCGAGATGAACACCCGCGTGCAGGTCGAGCACCCGGTCACCGAGATGGTCACCGGCATCGACATCGTCAAGGAGATGCTCAGCATCGCCGCCGGCAACAAGCTGTCGTTCAAGCAGGAAGACGTGGTCATCCGCGGACACTCGCTGGAATGCCGGATCAACGCCGAGGACCCGGACAACTTCATGCCCTGCCCCGGCAAGGTGAAGCACTACCATGCTCCGGGCGGCAACGGCGTGCGCGTCGACTCGCACCTCTACAGCGGCTACAGCGTGCCTCCGCACTACGACTCGCTGATCGGCAAGGTCATCACCTACGGCGCCAGCCGTGACGAGGCACTGGCGCGGATGCGCAACGCGCTCGACGAGATCATCGTCGACGGCATCAAGACCAATGTGCCGCTGCACCGCGACCTGGTCCGCGACAAGGGCTTCTGCAAGGGAGGAGTGAACATCCACTACCTCGAGAAGAAGCTGGGCATGGACAAGCACTAGAGCGAGCAAGCACGGCAGCCCTCTGCAAACCGCAGGCGGCGCGCTGTACGATATGCGACCCCAAGGGAGCGGCTTCGGCCGCTCCTTTCTTTTTCTTGCAGCAGGAAGCTTGACGCTTGCAGCTGCTCCCAACGGGAGCCCCACCCATGCCCTGGCTACAACTGCGCATCGCCATCACGCCGGAACAGGCAGAGAGTTTCGAGGACGCCCTGCTCGGGGTGGGCGCGGTGTCGGTGACCTTCATGGACGCCGAGGACCAGCCAATCTTCGAGCCGGACCTGGGCACCACGCCGCTGTGGTCGCATACCCACCTGCTGGCGCTGTTCGAGGCGGACACCGACGAAAGCAACCTGCTTGCCCATTTGCAGTTCCTGCTTGGCGGCGACCTGCCTGAGCACAACCTGGAGCGCATCGAGGATCAGGACTGGGAACGCAGCTGGATGGACAACTTCCAGCCGATGCGCTTTGGCCGGCGCCTGTGGATAGTTCCGAGCTGGCACCAGGCGCCCGAGCCAGAGGCCGTCAATCTGCTGCTCGACCCCGGACTGGCCTTCGGTACCGGCACCCATCCGACCACAGCGCTGTGCCTGCAGTGGCTCGACGGCCAGAGTCTGGCCGGCAGTCGCCTGCTCGACTTCGGCTGCGGCTCCGGCATCCTGGCGATTGCCGGCCTGCTGCTCGGCGCCGCCAGCGCGGTGGGCACCGACATCGACCCGCAGGCGCTGGAAGCCTCGCGCGACAACGCCTTGCGCAATGGCATCGAGCCCGAGCGTTTCCCGCTGTACCTGCCACCGCAGATGCCTGGCGCTGAGTTCGACGTGGTGGTTGCCAACATCCTCGCCGGCCCGCTGGTGCAACTGGCGCCGGTCATCAGCGGTCATGTCCGTGCGGGCGGGCGGCTGGCGCTGTCGGGCATCCTCGCCGAACAGGCGGACGAAGTCCGCGCGGCCTACGCCGAGCAGTTCGAGCTGGACCCGACTGCCGAGCAGGAAGGCTGGGTCAGGATCAGCGGCGTGCGCCACTGACGCGCGCGGGCCGCGGCACTCGGCCAACGGCGGCGGCCACTGCGCCGCCCGTCGAACCTCCCGCCCCGCTTTCACTGTTACTTGAAGCTTGTGGCTTGCAGCTTGCCGCAGCTCCTTTCAGACTAGCGCCCTCTTCGCCCCGGACCCGCGCATGACCAGCAGCCTCGTCACCCAGTGCCCGCATTGCCGAACCAGCTTCCGCGTCAACCAGGCGCAGCTCGGGGCAGCCAAGGGCGCGGTTCGCTGCGGAGCCTGCCTGCACGTCTTCAATGCGGTCCAGCACATGCTCGGCGAGCCGCCGTCCGATCCGCCAGCGCCGGTCGCCAGCACGCCACGCCCGGCCCCTGGCGCGACAACCGAAGCGCCCCCGGCAGCCGCGCAGCTCGTTCGCCCGACTCCAGCTCCAGCTCCAGCTCCAGCTCCAGCTCCAGCTCCAGCTCCAGCTCCAGCTCCAGCTCCAGAGATAGCGTCGCCGCCAGCGGATGCCGCGCAAGCAGCCGATGAAACGCTGTGGATTCACGATGACCTGGACCTCGACGGTCTCGATCTGGACGAGGAACTGGCCAAGCTCGAGCGCGAGGAGATGCAGCTTTCCAGCGAGTTTCTCTCGCTCGGAGCAGCACCCAAGCCGGCAGAACGGATGCTTGGTGCGCGAATCGGCGACGGCCCGACCGACCCCCACGACGAAGACTGGGCCGAGGCGCTGCTGCGCGAGGCGGCGCAACCCAAGGCGCCGCCTACGGCGCTGACCGACGAGCCCGCTGCCGCTGTCGCGCAGCCCACCGCTGCTGATGCAGCGGAGCCAGGCGTCGAGGAAATCGATTTGGCCGCATTGCCGGGCAGCGTCGTCGAGCCGCAGATCTCTGACGAACTGACCGAACCCGATCACCCGCAACGCCGCGAACCCTCGCTGCAGGACGACGATCACCTGCTGCACCTGAGCAACGAGCCATTGCGGCTGACCTGGGAAACCCGCAAGCGCCCCTGGGGACGCTGGATCGGCTGGGGCCTGCTCAACCTGCTCGCCGCCGCCGGCCTGCTGGCCCAGTACGCGACCTACAACTTCGAGGAGCTGGCGCGCCAGGACCAGTACCGCCCCTGGTTCGAGATGCTCTGCCCGACGTTGGGCTGCAGCCTGCCGTCCAAGGTGGACATCAGCCAGATCCGCAGCAGCAACCTGATGGTCCGCGCCCATCCAGAGCATCCCCGGGCGCTGGTGGTGGACGCCATCCTCTACAACCGCGCCGACTTCGCCCAGCCCTTTCCGCTGCTGGAGATGCGCTTCGCCGACATCAATGACCAACTGCTCGCCAGTGGCCGCTTCCGCCCCAGCCAGTATCTTGCTGGAGAACTGGCCGGCCAGTCGGAGATGCCACCGCAGACGCCGATCCGCATCTCGCTGGAGATCCTCGACCCGGGCCCACGCGCGGTCAATTACAGCCTGAGCTTCCAGTCACCCGAATAGGTCGAGCCCGCGCCCAGACACCCGACATCCCGGGCAAGGCTCTGGCCTGCGGGCGCGCTCCGCGCGTACTAGCTCCGCGCCATCAGGCTGTACATATTTTATCCAGAACAGTCTTTCTCCGGTCACCGGGAGCGGGTATCATGCCCACCCTTTTTCGCACCCTCGAATAACAAGGCAGACCCTAGGGACGCTTTATGGCGACGCTTCGCATCGGCTCCTACGAATTGCCCAATCAGCTGATCCTGGCTCCCATGGCCGGCGTCACCGATCGGCCGTTCCGCGAGCTCTGCCGCAGCCTGGGTGCCGGCATGGCGGTCTCTGAAATGGTCACCAGCGATACCCGCCTGTGGGACACGCGCAAGACCAGCCTGCGCCTGGTGCATGCCGACGAACAGGCGCCGCGCTCGGTGCAGATCGCCGGCAGCGACCCGCAGATGCTCGCCGCCGCCGCCCGCCGCAACGTCGAGCTGGGTGCGCAGATCATCGACATCAACATGGGCTGCCCGGCGAAGAAGGTCTGCAACAAGGCCGCCGGCTCCGCACTGATGAAGGACGAGGCGCTGGTGGCGGATATTCTTCACGCCGTGGTCCGCGCCGTGGACGTACCCGTCACCCTGAAGATTCGCACCGGCTGGGATCGCGACAACCGCAACGGACTCGGCATCGCCCGGATCGCCGAGGACGCCGGCATCCAGGCCCTGGCCGTCCACGGCCGCACCCGCGCCGACCTCTACACCGGCCAGGCCGAGTACGACACCATCGCCGCGATCAAGCAGGCGCTGTCGATTCCCGTGCTGGCCAATGGCGACATCGACTCGCCGCAGAAGGCCCGCCAGGTACTCGAACATACCGCTGCCGACGGCCTGCTGATCGGCCGCGCCGCCCAGGGTCGGCCGTGGATATTCCGCGAGATCGCCCACTACCTGAGCACCGGCGAGTACCTGCCGGCGCCGGATCTGGCGGAAATCGAAACGATTCTGCAGCGCCATGTGACAGCCCTGCACGAGTTCTACGGCGACGTGATGGGTGTGCGCATCGCCCGCAAGCATGTCAGCTGGTACCTGGCGACGCTTCCGGGCGCCAGCGAATTCCGCAGCAGGTTCAACGCACTGGATGACCAGCAGGCACAGACCCATGCGATCCAGTCCTTTCTCGCCGAACGTTGTGAAGCCCTGCAGGCAGGGAAATTACAGGAAGTTGCAGCATGACGTTGATGACCAAGCAATTTGTGAGTGAAACCGTAGCCGTGAGCGACAATTCAAGCCTCAAGCAACACCTGACCACCCCCAGCGTCGAGGGCCAGACGCTGCGCGGAAGCGTGGAGCAGGCGCTGCGCAACTACTTTGCCCATCTCGACGGTCAGGCGGTTTCCGACGTCTACAACCTGGTCCTGTCCGAGGTCGAGGCGCCGCTGCTGGAAACCGTGATGAGCTACGTCAAGGGCAACCAGACTCGCGCCTCCGAGCTGCTCGGCCTGAACCGCGGCACCCTGCGCAAGAAACTCAAGCAATACGACCTGCTCTGAACGGCAAGCCACGAGCCGCAAGCCGCAAGCAGAAGTGTCTTTCTCTTGCAGCTTGCGGCTCGTAGCTTGCGGCTAACCCCTGATGGAATCGCTATGACCGACCAGACCCTTCGCCTTCCCGTCCGCCGCGCGCTGATCAGCGTCTCCGACAAGACCGGCATTCTCGAATTCGCCCGCGAGCTCGTCGCTCTGGGCGTCGAGATCCTTTCCACCGGGGGCACCTACAAGCTGCTCAGGGACAATGGCGTAGCCGCGGTTGAAGTGGCCGACTACACCGGCTTCCCGGAAATGATGGACGGCCGGGTGAAGACCCTGCACCCGAAGATCCACGGCGGCATCCTCGGCCGGCGCACCCTCGACGGCGCGGTGATGGAGCAGCACGGCATCAAGCCGATCGACCTGGTCGCGGTCAACCTCTACCCCTTCGCCGCCACCGTGGCCAAGCCCGGCTGTGACCTGGCCGACGCCATCGAGAACATCGACATCGGCGGCCCGACCATGGTCCGCTCCGCCGCCAAGAACCACAAAGACGTGGCCATCGTGGTCAACGCCAGTGACTATGCAGGCATCGTCGAAAGCCTCAAGGCCGGCGGCCTGAGCTATGCCCAGCGTTTCGACCTGGCCCTGAAAGCCTTCGAGCACACCGCGGCCTACGACGGCATGATCGCCAACTACCTGGGCACCATCGACCAGAGCCGCGACACCCTGTCCACCGAAGACCGCGGCGCCTTCCCGCGCACCTTCAACAGCCAGTTCATCAAGGCCCAGGAAATGCGCTACGGCGAGAACCCGCACCAGAGCGCGGCGTTCTACGTCGAGGCCCAGCGCGGCGAAGCCAGCGTGTCCACCGCCGTGCAGCTGCAGGGCAAGGAACTGTCGTTCAACAACGTGGCCGACACCGACGCCGCGCTGGAGTGCGTGAAGAGCTTCGTCAAGCCGGCCTGCGTCATCGTCAAGCACGCCAACCCGTGCGGCGTGGCCGTGGCCACCGACGAGGAAGGCGGCATCCGCAAGGCCTACGACCTGGCCTACGCCACCGATACCGAGTCGGCCTTCGGCGGCATCATCGCCTTCAACCGCGAACTGGACGGCGCGACCGCCCAGGCGATCGTCGAACGTCAGTTCGTCGAAGTGATCATCGCGCCGAAAGTCTCCCAGGCCGCCCGCGACGTGGTCGCCGCCAAGGCCAATGTGCGCCTGCTGGAGTGCGGCGAATGGCCGGCCGAACGCGCCGCCGGCTGGGACTTCAAGCGCGTCAATGGCGGCCTGCTGGTACAGAGCCGCGACATCGGCATGATCACCGCCGCCGACCTCAAGGTCGTCACCCAGCGCGCCCCGACCGAGCAGGAAATCCACGACCTGGTGTTCGCCTGGAAGGTCGCCAAGTTCGTCAAGTCCAATGCCATCGTCTACGCCAAGGGCCGCCAGACCATCGGCGTCGGCGCTGGCCAGATGAGCCGGGTCAACTCCGCGCGCATCGCCGCGATCAAGGCAGAGCACGCTGGCCTACAGGTGGCCGGCTCGGTGATGGCCTCGGACGCCTTCTTCCCGTTCCGCGACGGTCTGGACAACGCTGCCGCCAATGGCATCACCGCAGTAATTCAGCCGGGTGGCTCGATGCGCGATGCGGAAGTCATTGCCGCCGCCGACGAAGCCAATATCGCCATGGTCTTTACCGGCATGCGCCACTTTAGGCATTGATTTCGGCCGCACTGAAACCGGCATCTGCCGTGTTGCCTCAGGTTCCGCCAATGCTCATTGCCACCAGGCAACTGCGCTTGCCGAAACCCGAGGCGCCTTGCATCTACCGGCTTCATTGCGACCTACCACTGAGTTGCCAAGATTTTCGTAGGGTGGATGACGCTGTGTTCATCCACCAATCGGGCCTCGGGCCCGCCTCCATGGGGAGAGAAACATGAACGTACTGATCATCGGCAGCGGCGGTCGTGAACACGCGCTGGCCTGGAAAGTGGCGCAGGACCCACGCGTCGCCAAGGTCTTCGTCGCGCCGGGCAATGCCGGCACCGCCACCGAGGCCAAGTGCGAGAACGTCGCCATCGACGTGCTGGCCGTCGAGCAGCTCGCCGACTTCGCCGAGAAGAACGTGCAGCTGACCATCGTCGGCCCGGAAGCGCCGCTGGTGAAGGGTGTGGTCGATCTGTTCCGCACCCGCGGACTGGCGATCTTCGGCCCCACCGCCGCCGCCGCGCAGCTGGAAGGCTCCAAGGCCTTCACCAAGGACTTCCTCGCCCGCCACAAGATCCCCACCGCCGATTACCAGAACTTCACCGAGATCGAGCCGGCGCTGGCCTATCTGCGCGAGAAGGGCGCGCCGATCGTGGTCAAGGCCGACGGCCTGGCCGCTGGCAAGGGCGTGATCGTCGCCATGACCCTGAGCGAGGCCGAGGACGCGGTGCGCGACATGCTCGCCGGCAATGCCTTCGGTGACGCCGGTTCGCGGGTGGTGATCGAGGAATTCCTCGACGGTGAGGAAGCCAGCTTCATCGTCATGGTCGACGGTGAGAACGTGCTGCCGATGGCCACCAGCCAGGACCACAAGCGCGTCGGTGACGGCGACAGCGGCCCGAACACCGGCGGCATGGGCGCCTACTCGCCAGCCCCGGTGGTCACCGCCGAGGTGCACCAGCGGGTGATGGACGAAGTCATCTATCCGACCGTGCGCGGCATGGCCAGCGAAGGCAACGTCTATACCGGCTTCCTGTACGCCGGACTGATGATCGACAAGGCCGGCAAGCCCAAGGTGATCGAGTTCAACTGCCGCTTCGGCGACCCGGAAACCCAGCCGATCATGTGCCGCCTGGAATCCTCCCTGGTGCTGCTGGTCGAGGCCGCGCTGGCCAGGGCACTGGACAAGGTCGAGGCCACCTGGGACCCGCGACCGACCGTCGGCGTGGTCCTGGCGGCCGGCGGCTATCCGGGCGACTACAGCAAGGGTCAGCTGATCGAAGGGCTGGATGCAGCCGCCAAGCTGGACGGCAAGGTGTTCCACGCCGGCACCGCACTCCAGGATGGCCAGGTCGTCACCGCCGGCGGTCGGGTACTCTGCGCCACCGCGATCGGTCGCACGGTGTCCGAAGCCCAGCAACAGGCCTATCGCCTGGCCGAGCAGATCAGTTGGGACGGTTGCTTCTATCGCAACGACATCGGCTACCGAGCGATCGCCCGCGAACGCGGCGAGTCCTGAAGGGTCGAAACGGGCAACGGCAGGCGGCCATCGCGGCCGCCTTCTTTCCTGTTACTTCCCGGACGAGTGCGTGGCTATAATCGGGCACTTATACCCATCAAAGGGACTTGCCGTGCGCTGGCTCAGGACTGCCAAAGGGTTGTTTGCCTGCCTGCTGATCCTGTTCTGTCAGCCGCTACTCGCGGCGCCGGAACCGGCTGCACCTGCCGCGGAAAGCTGGCAGGTGCTGATCGACGAGTCCGCGCAGCTGGCGCTGGACGACGTGCGCGCCCAGAGCAATCGTTTCCAGCCGCTGGATCGCAAGGCCCTGACCTTCCCCGCCGCCTCGCATGCCGTCTGGTTGCGCGTCGAGGTTCCGCCGACCGAGCAACGCCGCTGGCTGTGGATGTTCGCGCCGCGCGTGCAGTACGTCGACTACTACCTGCTGCAGCAGGGCACCCTTGAGGAGCAGGTCCACACCGGCGAGTCGCGCGCGATCAACTCGCGTCCGCTTCCTGCCCGCGCCTATCTGTTCTCGCTGCCCAACGATAATCAGCAGCGCACGCTCTACCTCCGCCTGACCTCCAACCACCCGCTGATGATCTGGTTCAAGACCATCGACGAAGCCGAGCTGGTCAGCCAGGAAAAGCCTGCCTACGTCTTCGGCGCGCTGCTCGGCGGCCTGCTGCTGCTGATGGGCTACAACCTCATCGCCTTCATCTATACCAGGGCTCTGCCCAGTCTCTGGCTGGGCGGCATGCATGCCTCACTGGCCCTCTCCGCCGCCGCCAATCTCGGCCTGCTGGCGGTCTGGGTGCCGAGCCTGAGCTACAACCAGTCACTGATCGCCGACCTGTCCGCCCTTGCCACCGCGCTGCTGGTGCTTTCCTACACGCTGTGCTTCTTCAGTCTGCGCGAGCTGGCCTTCAGCACCCTGCAGAAAGGCGTGGTGATCGCCGAGATGGGCCTGGTGGCGCTGCTGGCGCTGGTGATCGCGCTGACTGGCGAGTTCTGGCACAGCTGGCTGATCTATCTGCTGGTGCTGCTGGCCGCCATCAGCGTGCCGCTGCTGGCCGGCTGGCAATGGCGCCAGGGCTATCGCCCGGCACGTCTGGTCACCCTCGGCATGCTGCTGTTCAACGCCGGCTTCGCCATCTTCATCCCGGTGCTGTTCGGCCTCGACCAGCTCAACCCCGGCTGGCTGGTGATCGGCGTGTTCAGCATCGCCACCCTGGCCGGCATGTTCCTCAGCGTTGCCGCGGCCGAACGCCAGCAGCAACTCGACCGCGAGGCCCAGGCGCGCAAGACCAGCGCCGCCGCCAGCTCCGCCGAGCTGCGCGCCAAGGCCGAGTTCCTGGCCAAGATCAGCCATGAAATCCGTACGCCGATGAATGGCGTGCTGGGGATGACCGAGCTGCTGCTCGGCACCCAGCTGTCGGCCAAGCAGCGTGACTACGTGGAGACCATCCACAGCTCCGGCAACGAGCTGCTTACCCTGATCAACGAGATTCTCGACATTTCCAAACTGGAGTCCGGGCAGATCGAGCTGGACGAGGTGCAGTTCGACCTCAACGCGCTGATCGACGACTGTCTCGACATCTTCCGCGCCAAGGCCGAGCAGCAACAGGTGGAGCTGATCAGCTTCATGCAGCCGCAAGTGCCGCGGGTGGTCAGCGGCGATCCGACCCGCCTGCGCCAGACCCTGCTCAGCCTGCTCGACAATGCGTTCAAGCAGACCCTGGAAGGCGAGATTCTGCTGGTGGTGGCGCTGGACAACAGCGAGGCCACACCGCGCCTGCGCATCGCCGTGCAGGACAGCGGCCGCACGCTGGACGCCGAGGAGCGCGAGGCACTGCTCACCGCCGAACTGCACAGCCGCGACTTCCTCGCCGCGACCCAGCTCGGCGGCCGCCTGGGGCTGATCATCGCGCGCCAGCTGGTGCGCCTGATGGGCGGTGAATTCGGCGTGCAGAGCGGCGGCCCCCAGGGCAATACGCTGTGGCTGACCCTGCCGCTGGAAAGCAGCCGCCTGGAACAACCGACTGCCGATCTGGACGGCCCGTTGCAGGGTGCCCGCCTGCTGGTGGTGGATGACAACGAGACCTGCCGCAAGGTGCTGCTACAGCAGTGCGGCGCCTGGGGCGTGGACGTCAGCGCGGTGCCGTCGGGCAAGGAGGCTCTGGCGCTGCTGCGAACCAAGGCGCATATCGGCGAGTTCTTCGACGTGGTGCTGCTCGACCAGGACATGCCCGGCATGACCGGCATGCAGTTGGCTGCGAAGATCAAGGCCGACCCGAACCTGAACCACGACATCCTGATCATCATGCTCACCGGCATCAGCAACGCGCCGAGCAAGATCATCTCGCGCAACGCCGGGATCAAACGCATCCTCGCCAAGCCGGTTGCCGGCTACACCCTCAAGACCACCCTGGCCGACGAGCTGGCACAGCGCGGCCACCGCCCGCAGCCGACCGTCCAGCCCAACGCCACCCCTGCGCTGCAGGTACCGGAAGACTTTCGCATCCTGGTCGCCGAGGACAACAGCATCTCGACCAAGGTCATCCGCGGCATGCTCAACAAGCTCGGCCTCAAGCCGGACACCGCGAGCAACGGCGAAGAGGCCCTGCAGGCCCTCAAGCAGAACCGCTATGACCTGGTGCTGATGGATTGCGAGATGCCGGTGCTCGACGGTTTTTCCGCCACCGCGCAGCTGCGCGAGTGGGAAACCCGGCAACAGCAGCCGCGCACCCCGGTCGTGGCGCTGACCGCGCATATTCTCTCCGAGCACAAGGAGCACGCCCGCGAAGTGGGCATGGATGGCCACATGGCCAAGCCGGTCGAGTTGTCGCAGCTGCGCGAGGTGCTCGAACACTGGATCGGCGAGCGCGAGCTGCGCCGTCTGCGCGAGCTGGGTGAAGCACCCAGCGCCTGAGCGCACCAAACGGGAACACCCGCCCCGCGTCGCGCGCACAAGAACAGTGCACCTGCACTCCCTCACCGCCACGCAATGCCGCGAGCAGGGCCCTGTGGCGCCTGGCATGAAACCTGCCAATGCCTGAAGGATCCCTCCGTCGTGCGCCGAACAGCGTCATGCCGCCCGGCTGGACGGACCCAGCAGCCCAGCGCCACACCGGCGCCGGGCGTCGCCGATGGAAACCTATGCTGCACACGAACATCCGCATTCCCGACGGCAAAGGCGCGCCCCGATGACCGCCGCCTGCTTTCGCCCGCAATGGCATGCCGAGCTGGAACTGGCCTATGTGCACAGCGGTGGCGGCACGCGGCCGAGCCTGCGCCGCCACAGCGGGCCGCTGCGGGTCCAGAAACATCTGCATGCCGAAGGCCCCGAGGTCTGCCAGCACATCATCATCCATCCGCCCGGCGGCATCGCCGGCGGTGACCAGCTGCGGATCAGCGCCCAGGCCGGCCCAGGCAGCTGGGCCCAGCTGACCAGCCCCGGCGCGGCCAAGTGGTACCGCGCCGGGGCCAGCGCCGGCCAGCAGCTCGCGCTACGGGTCGAAGCCGGCGCCACCCTGGAGTGGCTGCCGCAGGAAAGCATCTTCTATAGCGGCGCCCGCGCAGCGCTGCAGACCCGCATCGAGCTGGCCGAAGACGCCCGGCTGTTCTACTGGGACATCCTGGCGCTGGGGCGTCCGGCCAGTGGCGAACGCTTCGCCGATGGTCATCTGCACAACGCCCTGGACATCTACCGCGAGGGGCGCCTGCTGTGGCACGAGCGCCAACGCATCCAGGGCGGTGACGGCCTGCTCGACTCGCCCATCGGTCTGGGCGGCCAGCCGGTCATGGCAACGCTGCTGGCAAGCGGCGACATCCCGGCCAGCCTGCTCGAGGAGTGCCGCCAGCTGACCCGTCCCGCCAGGTTGCGCGGTGATCTGACACAACTTCCTGGTCTGCTGGTGGCCCGCTGCCTGGCCGATGAGGCGCTGCACGCACGCGCCTGGCTGATCCAGCTCTGGCAACTGCTGCGCCCGAGCATGCTCGGGCGCCCCGCCGTGCCGCCGCGGATCTGGAGCACCTGAACCCCCAGGGACAGCGCTGCGGCCTGTCCACCCATGTAGAGAACGAGGCCTATGGACCTGTCGCCAAGAGAAAAGGACAAGCTGCTGATCTTCACCGCCGGCCTGGTCGCCGAGCGCCGCCTGGCACGCGGGCTGGCGCTGAACTACCCGGAGGCGGTTGCCTACATCTCCGCAGCCCTGCTCGAAGGCGCCCGTGACGGGCGCACGGTGGCCGAACTGATGCACTACGGCACCACCCTGCTGAGCCGCGAACAGGTGATGCAGGGCGTGCCCGAGATGATCCCGGAGATCCAGGTGGAAGCCACCTTCCCGGACGGAACCAAGCTTGTGACCGTGCATCAACCGATCCCCTGAGACGAAGCGCAGCGGCCAGCCCGCGCCAATTGCCCCGAGGATTTACCGACATGCAGATTCGCGATGCGAACGAAACCGATCTCGCCGGCATCCTGCAAATCTACAACGATGCCGTCGAACACAGCACGGCGATCTGGAACGAGCAGACCGTCGACCTGGCCAACCGTCGAGCCTGGCTGGCCAGCCACCAGGCCGCAGGCAATGCCGTGCTGGTCGCCGTCGATGCCGAGGCGCAGGTGCTCGGCTACGCCAGCTTCTGTGCCTGGCGCACCCAGGATGGTTTCCGCCAGACCGTCGAACACTCGGTCTACGTGCGCGATGGCCAGCGCGGCAACGGTATCGGCCGCGCCCTGCTGACCCAGTTGATCGAGCGCGCGCGGCAGGCCGACATGCATGTCCTGATCGGTGCCGTCGACAGCGCCAACCGAGACTCCATCCACCTGCACCAGCAGCTCGGTTTCATCCATGTCGGCCAACTGCGCCAGGTCGGGCGCAAGTTCCACCGCTGGCTGGACCTGACCCTGATGCAGCTCACCCTAGGCCCACGCAAGGACAGACCATGATCCCCGGCGAATACCAGATCCAGCCTGGCGATATCGAACTCAACGCCGGTCGCCGCACCCTGACACTGAGCGTTGCCAACAGCGGCGACCGGCCGATCCAGGTCGGCTCGCACTACCACTTCTTCGAGGCCAACGACGCCCTGCTGTTCGAGCGTGAACTCGCTCGCGGCATGCGCCTGAACATCGCCGCCGGCACCGCCGTGCGCTTCGAGCCGGGCCAGCAGCGCGAAGTGGAACTGGTCGACCTGGCCGGCACGCGCCGCGTGTTCGGCTTTGCCGGCCGGGTGATGGGCGACCTGTGAACGATGTCTGTGCCGGAGGAACGGCCTTTGTGTGGATGGCCTGCGCCGAAGCCGGTGGACCCGCTTTGCGTTATGTTCGCTACGGACTGACGCCGACGCTTTTGTAGGGTGGAGGACGCCACCGGCGTTTCCACCATGACCAGGATCGGTGGATGGCTTCGACCATCCACCCTACGCGAGATGGAACCCATGAAGATTTCCCGCCAAGCCTATGCCGACATGTTCGGCCCCACCGTCGGTGACAAGGTGCGCCTGGCCGACACCGAGCTGTGGCTCGAGGTCGAGCACGACTACACCACCTACGGTGACGAGGTGAAGTTCGGCGGCGGCAAGGTGATCCGCGACGGCATGGGCCAGAGCCAGCTGTGCGCCGCAGGCGTGGTCGATACGGTGATCACCAACGCGCTGATCGTCGATCACTGGGGCATCGTCAAGGCCGACGTCGGCCTCAAGGACGGGCGCATCCTCGCCATCGGCAAGGCCGGCAACCCGGACATCCAGCCCGATGTGACCATCGCCATCGGTGGCGCCACGGAGGTCATCGCCGGCGAAGGCATGATCCTCACCGCCGGCGGCATCGACAGCCATATCCACTTCATCTGCCCGCAGCAGATCGAAGAGGCGCTGATGAGCGGCACCACCACCATGATCGGCGGCGGCACCGGCCCGGCCACCGGCACCTATGCCACCACGGTCACCCCCGGTCCCTGGCACATGGCGAAGATGCTCCAGGCCGCCGACGCCTTCCCGATGAACATCGGCTTCACCGGCAAGGGCAACGTCTCGCTGCCGCAGCCGCTGATCGAGCAGGTCGAGGCTGGCGCCATCGGCCTCAAGCTGCACGAGGACTGGGGCACCACGCCGGCAGCGATCGACAACTGCCTGAGCATCGCCGATGCCTATGACGTGCAGGTGGCGATCCACACCGACACCCTCAACGAGTCCGGCTTCGTCGAGACCACCCTGGGCGCGTTCAAGGGTCGCACCATCCACACCTACCACACCGAAGGCGCCGGCGGCGGGCATGCACCGGACATCATCAAGGCCTGCGGCTTTGCCAACGTGCTGCCGTCCTCGACCAACCCGACCCGACCGTTCACCCGCAACACCATCGACGAACACCTGGACATGCTGATGGTCTGCCATCACCTCGACCCGAGCATCGCCGAGGACGTCGCCTTCGCCGAGAGCCGCATCCGCCGCGAGACCATCGCCGCCGAGGACATCCTTCACGACCTCGGCGCCTTCAGCATGATCAGCTCCGACAGCCAGGCCATGGGCCGGGTCGGCGAGGTCATCACCCGCACCTGGCAGACCGCCGACAAGATGAAGAAGCAGCGTGGCCCGCTGCCCGGAGACGGTGCAGGCAACGACAACTTCCGCATCAAGCGCTACATCGCCAAGTACACCATCAACCCGGCGATCACCCACGGCATCAGTCACGAAGTGGGCTCGGTGGAGGTCGGCAAGTGGGCCGACCTGGTGCTCTGGCGCCCGGCCTTCTTCGGCGTCAAGCCGACGCTGATCCTCAAGGGCGGCGTGATCGCCGCCAGCCTCATGGGCGATGCCAACGCCTCCATCCCCACGCCGCAGCCGGTGCACTACCGGCCGATGTTCGGCAGCTACGGCGGCTCGCTGCACGCCAGCAGCCTGACCTTCATCAGCCAGGCGGCGCTGGACGCAGGCGTACCCGAGCAGCTCGGCCTGAAGAAGCGCATCGGCGTGGTCAAGGGCTGCCGCACGGTGCAGAAGAAGGACCTGATCCACAACGGCTACCTGCCCACGATCGAAGTCGACCCGCAGAACTACCAGGTCAAGGCCGATGGCCAGCTGCTCTGGTGCGAGCCCGCCGACGTCCTGCCGATGGCGCAGCGCTACTTTCTGTTCTGACACCGCCGCTCCGACGCCCAACGGGCCTGCACCCTCGCTCGTTGGGCCTCGCAGGCTCGGCGCCAACCTACGCCCTCAGCGCAGCTGGCTGTCCTTGCTACCGCGGCGGTTATAGCCGCTCGCCTGCTTCTGTTCCCGGTCATGTGCGCTCTGGCAGGCTACGCACAGGCGCACACCGGGCAAGGCCTGGCGCCGCGCTTCGGGAATGGGTGCGTCGCACTCCTGGCAATGATTCAGGCTTTCGCCACGCGGCAGCTGCGCGCGGGCTCGCTGCACCGCGTCATCCAGGGTGCTGTCGATCTGCTCCTGCACCGCGCCATCGGTGCTCCAGCCACCGGCCATATCCACCTCCGGGTTCGGGTTCGTCAGAGGGGTTATCGCTCCGCACGCCGCCTGCATGCAAGCGAGACGCCGACCGTAGGGCGCAATAAGCACCGCGCATTGCGCCGTGACCGCACACGACAGTAGCGGCCCTATCCCAAGTCGCCCCACGGCGGATCAAGCCGCCCTACTCGCTACCCGAGCCGCCGCAGCGCATAGCGCCGCGACCCGGCCATACCCGGTTCAGCGCAGCTCAGGCGGAAGTTGCGGGGAGAAACCCCCACCGGTCAGCAGACCGTAGGCGATCCAGAGCACTACCAGTAGATAACCCAGGCGCGGCAACCAGGTTGCCAGCTGCTCCTGGAAGTCCGCCAGCGCCTGGCTCTCATGACGGGCGTGGGTCAGCAGCATGTCGGCCAGAGTGCCGCTGCCTTCGCCGGTGGTGACCAGCGCCACCGCCTTCGCCTTGCCGGGGAAATCGACCAGCTCGCGCAGCGCCGGCCCCAGCGACTGGCCTGCGGCGATGGCCGGCGCTAGGCGCTCGAACTGCGCGCGCAATTCGGCATTGCTCAGGGTCGAGCAGGCCCTGGGCAGGGCGTCGAGCATCGGCACGCCCGCACCGAGCAGCAAGCCCAGGCTGTCAAAGAAGTCGCGTGCATTGCGCCGCAGATAGGCGGGACCGAGCAGGGGCAGCGCGCGCAACAGGCGCCCGGCGCCATCGCCACCCCGCGCCGGCTGCTCCAGCCGCGCCAGCAACCAGCGCACGCCGACCACCAGCGCGGCAACCAGCAACAGGGGCGCCAGTACCGCCCAGACGTAGCCGGCGATCCCCAGCGAACCGCCGATCAGCGCCGGCAGCGGCTGGATGAACAGCGCCAGCAGCAGCACCGCAGCCGGCATCAGCAGACGCGCGCGGACCTGCTTGCGCTCGCGTTCGCGAACGGCATAGCCCTCGGCCAGGCGCCGATACACGGGAGCCGGACTGCCGGCCGTCTGCGCCGCCTGCAGCAGGCTCACTTCCAGTGGCGTGAACAGCTCGGCCAGGGCGCCGGCGCTGGCCAGATCGCGACCCTGATCAAGATGCCGACGCATCCGCTCAAGGCGGGACCCGAACGCCGCCGGTAGCTGCAGCGAGGCGAACGAGCGCTCCGCCGGCACGCCGGCTTGCTCCATCGCCGCCAGGTGATTGAACAGCTCAGCACGCACGCCGACGGGGAGGGGTTTGTTGAGCAGAGCGGGCATCGGCACTGTCCGGCGGTCGGGGATGGACAGTATTGCCGCAAGAGCCTCGGCGCGACAGCCGCCACGGTGCCCGACGTGCTGCAACGCACGCAGCCGATCAATTTTTTCCAGCGGCCCGACGCGCACTTCCCTACAATGCGCGGCCGTTTTTCCCGAGCCCGCGCCATGAACCAGACCGCCGCCAACGCCCTCGGCATCGACTTCGGCACCTCCAACTCGACCGCCGGCTGGTGGCGACCCGGCCAGGCGCCGCTGCTGATACTGGAGAACGATCAGCGCACGCTACCCTCGGTGATCTTCTTCAACACCGAGGAGCGCCGCCCGGCGTACGGGCGCCAGGCGCTAGGCGAGTATCTGGACGGCTACGAGGGGCGCCTGATGCGCTCGCTGAAAAGCCTGCTCGGCTCCAAGCTGCTGAAGAGCGAGACCACCGTACTGGGCAGTGCGATGCCGTTTCGCGACCTGCTCGGCCTGTTCATCGGCGAGCTGAAGAAACGTGCCGAAGCCCAGGCCGGACGCAGCTTCGAGCAACTGGTGCTGGGCCGGCCGGTATTCTTCGTCGATGACGACGCACAGGCCGACCGCGAGGCCGCCGACACGCTGCTGGCGGTGGCCCACAAGCTCGGCTTCAAGGAGGTGTCCTTCCAGTACGAACCCATCGCCGCGGCCTTCGACTATGAGCGCAGCGTCACCCGCGAGGAGCGCGTGCTGATCATCGACATCGGCGGCGGCACCTCGGACTTTTCCATCGTCCGCCTGGCTCCGCAGCTTCGCGAACTCAGCGACCGCGGCGAGGACATCCTCGCCACCGGCGGCGTGCATATCGGCGGTACCGACTTCGACAAGCAACTGAGCCTGGACGGGGTGATGCCACTGTTCGGCTACGGCAGCCGGATGAAAAGCGACGCCTTCATGCCGACCAGCTACCACCTGAACCTGGCCACCTGGCACACCATCAACGCGGTCTACGCGCAAAAGAGCCAGCTGGCGCTGAAGAACATGCGCTACGACATTCTCGACCCGACCGGCATCGACCGCCTGCTGGCGTTGATCGAGCAACGTGCCGGGCACTGGCTGGCGATGCAGATGGAAGACAGCAAGATCGCCCTGACCAGCGAGGCACAGCGCCGGATCGATCTGTCGCGGATCGAAGCGGGACTGGCAGCAGAACTCAGCCGCCAGCTGTTCGACGACGCCATTGCCCCGCTGCTGACGCGCATCCAGGCCAGCGTCGCGGACCTGCTGCAGCAGGCCGGGCTGGCGGGGGAAAGCATCGACACACTGTTCTTCACCGGCGGTTCGAGCAGCATCCCGGCGCTGCGTCAGTGCGTGCAGGCGCTGCTGCCGAATGCCCGGGTGGCCGACGGCGACAGCTTCGGCAGCATCGGCAGCGGCCTGGCGATCGAGGCCAAGCGGCGTTACGGCTGAGCGCGGCTGAACCTGTCCATCCGTGCACTAGTGGAGAGCGGCTGGTGGCTGGCTTCGACCATCCACCCTAGGAAAGGCGGCTCCGCGGGAGGCCGCCCCACGGATGGCCGTCCCACGGATTGGCCGCCCCACGGATGGCCGCCCCACGTAGGGTGGACAACGGCGCAGCCTTGTCCACCAATGACGATGGTTCCGCCCCCATCAACACCGGCACGCGCCAGGTCAGCCGCTATCGTCGAGAGGCCAACGCCAGGCCGCAGCCACTGGCGATGATAATCGCCATGCCGAGCATCGCCGGCAGGTCCGGCACCTGCTCGAACATCAGCCAGCCGACCAGACCGGCGAAGACGATGTTGAGGTAGGTGAAGGGTGCCAGCGCCGCGGCACTGACGTTGCGCAGGGCGTGGGTCAGCAGCAGATGGGCGACCATTGCCAGCGCGCCGAGGCCGAGCATGCGCAAGGCCATGGGCGCGCTTGGCGTTTCCCAGAACCAGGGCAGCAGCAGCCCCAGCAGCAGGGTACCGACCAGGCTGGAGAGGAAGTTGCTGGAGACCGCATGGTCGGTGCCGCTGAGCCTGCGGGTAATCAGTTGATAGGCGGCAAAGCAGATCGCCGCGAAGAACGGCAGCAGGACCGCCGGGGTGAACAACGCCCCGCCCGGCCGCACGATCACCAGCACGCCGATCAGGCTGCAGGCCAGCGAAATCCACTGGCCGCGACCGATGCGCTCGCCGGTCAGCGCCGAATACAGCGTCAGCATCAGCGGCGCCAGGAAGATCACCGCGGTGGCCTCGGCCTGCGGGATGTAGTGCAGCCCGCCGATGAACAGCAGGCTCACCGCCACCAGGCTGACCCCGCGTGCCAGCTGCAGCCAGGGCCGCCGCGTGTGCAGGATGCGCAGGCCCATGCGCGGCGCAAAGATCAGCACCATCAGCAGACTCTGCGACAGGTAGCGCGCCCAGATCACCATCACCAGCGGATAGATGCCGGACAGGTAGCGCGAGCCGCCGTCCTGGGTCGCCAGCAGAATGCCGGCCGCCATGATCAGCAGCACGCCGAACAACAGTGGTCTTGATTGGTTCACAGCAACTCCGGCCTGGGCGCAGGAACTACAGCGCGCCGCAGCGATTATGCCCGCAACCCTGACCGACTGGACAGGACGCGCTTGCCAGCCGTCACAACCGCCGGGCAGAATGCGCGCTTTTTTGCCGCCCCCCTTGCCATGTCCCAGATTCGCTCCATGACCGCCGCCGACCTGCCTGCGGTCATGCAGATCCAGGCGCAGTGCTACGCGCCGAGCCTGCTCGAAAGCGCCGCGGTGATCGCCCGCCGCCTGCACAACAACCCTCAGCAGTGCTGGGTCGCCGAAGACACCTTGGGCGTCTGTGCCTACCTCTTTGCCTACCCCTCGAAACTGGGCAGCATCACTCCGCTGGATGGTGATTTCCCGCGCCACGCCGCGCCCGACTGCCTCTACCTGCACGACCTGGCGGTGGCCAATCGCGCAGCCGGTCGCGGCATAGGTCCGCAACTGGTGGCGCACGGCCTCAACCATGCCCGCGATCAGGCTTTGCCCTGGTCGGCGCTGGTTTCGGTACAGGACTCGGCCGGTTTCTGGAATCGCCAGGGTTTTGCCCAGGAACCGACCCTGGATGAACGCCAGCGCGGCGTGCTGCAGAGCTACCGGATACCGGCGCGCTACCTGGTTTGCCCGCTGGTCGAAACGGCCTGACTCGGAGTCAGGGCAGTTCGCCCAGCGGCCATTAGACTGCAGCCTCCACCACCCCTGGAGTGCTGCAATGAAACTCGGCCCGTTGTTCCCCGCTACCCTCGCGCTCTGCCTGCTCGGCTGCGGCGCCGGTGAAACCGCCGCTGTGGCCGATCTGCAGGCGCGCCAGGCCGAACAGGCACAGCAGCAGGCGGCGCAGATCCAGCAGCAGCTCGATGCGCTCAACAGCCAGAATCAGCAACGCCTGGAGCAGCTCGAAGGCCGCTGAGGCGGCGAATCAGCGCGTACGCCAGCCAGCCGAGCAGCGCGCAGAGCAGTACCAGATCCATCTGCCAGAGCAACAGGGCAACGAGTTCGACGTCACGCCAGGTGTTGCCCAGGCAATCACGGGCGATGCTCGACACCAGCAGCCAGCTTCCCAGCAGAAAAGTCGTGACATGCGCCAAGGCCAGCCAGCGCAGACGCCGCAGCGGCAGCGCAGCAAGGAACGCCAGCAGCGCCGCGAAGCCGCCCAGCGCCAGCCACTCGTGCACAGGTGCCCCCAGCCCGCAGACCTGCACCAGCCAGCCGAAACGCTGCTCCAGCAGCCGCGCACCGAGCAACCCGTAAAGCAGCCCCAAGCCACCCATCTGCGCCGTGGCGAGTAGTGCGGCGAGCGCCAGCTGGCGAACAATCAGCGATAACACAGGGGCCTTCCTGTCATGAAAAATGCCGCCGCACCATAGCGCAGCCCGCGCGCTTGTGTCGCCGCCAGCGTCACGCCGGCGTTGTTATGATGCGTGCCCCATCCTCTTCAAGGACGAATCCATGGTCACCCGCTGTGCCTCCTGGCTGCTTCCCGCCCTCCTGCTCCTGGCCAGCCAGCCCTGCCAGGCCGTCGACTTCGACATTCAGTGGATGCGCCTGACCAAGACTGCGCAGCTCGACGCGCCCGAGGTCCCCGACAGCGCCAGTTCCGGCTCCCTGTTGCTGGCGGTCGAGGACGGCGACCCGCTGCCCCACAAGACGCTGCTCAGCGCTCACCAGGGCCTGTACTACCTGAATCTCTATCGCGACGCAGACTACCGCGAACGCAGCCACAAGCTCGGCCCGCTGCCCCTGTTCAGCGCTGAGGAATACCGCCGTTGCCGCGGCGAATATTCAAGCCCGGACGTCTCCAGCTGGGCTGGCGAATTCAGCGTTGCGCCAGGTCTGCTGCTACTCGGCTACAGCATCTATTGTCCGGGCGCGGAGCAACCCGGCGCCTGGCAGAACGACCGCTTCGTACTGGTCGACGGCCGCATGCCCGGTACGCCGCTGCTGGCGGTAGGGCGTGCCACCCGCATCGACAGCATCGAACTGCAGCCCCTGCAAGCACTGCCCGCCACGACCGACCGCGACTGGTTGGCGCGGCTCAACGCCCCCGATGGCGGACGCCACTATTCGCTGCCGAGCCAGCCTACGCACTTCACCCTTGCTCCGGCTGCAGACAGCAGCGCCGCCAGCGAGCAGAGCGCGGATCCCGAACTGCGCGAACTGCGCCGCCTGCATGCCGAGGCCTTCGCGCGCAAGGGCGATGCGCAGAGCCTTGCGCCACTGCGCGAATTCCTGATCCAGCACGACTACCGGCAGATCGGTGTGCACGCACGGGACACGCCGCGCCTGCTCAACGACATCGCCTTCTGGCTGGATGCCGCTGACGACCCGCAAGCCGCCAGGCCGCTGCTCGAGGAAGTGCTGCGACGGGAGCCCGAACGCATCGCCGTGCAGCTCAACCTGGCCGATATCGACTGGAAGCTGCACCTGGCCTACCCCAACCACGCCGCCTCCCTGGCGCGCGCCCAGGAACGCTACCGGCTCTACTGTGGTCGTCGCCTGGCGCGCGGCCTGGCCGTGCCGGAGCGGGTGCTGCAGCGTCTGGCGCTCGAGCAGGCCAGCGAAGAAGCCTGTCGACCACATTGGCCGCTGCTCGACGCAGTCGCAGCAGACGACCTTGCCCTCGTCGAGCGCCTGTTGAGCAAAGGCATCCCCGGTCACGTCGTGGGCGACGATGGGCTCACCGCCCTGTCGCTGGCGTTGCGCACACCGAACTTCCCGATCGCAGAGCGACTGGTCGCCGCCGGCGCGCGGCTCGATGGCCTGTACGGTTCGCGGACACAGCTCGGTCTGGCCCTGCAGCAGGACCTTGGCGAAGATCCGCAACTGCAGCTGGCGCCACGTTTGCGCTTCCTGGCCGAGGCCGGCGCACCGCTCGAGGAGCCGGAGCTGAACGACCGGCACCTGCTCCTGCAGTACGCCGGCAACCCGCGTGAGCTGGCGATCTTTGCCGAACTGCTGCGCCACCCGCAGGATCTCGACCGACGCGACAAGGACGGCGAGAACGCCCTGGCCAGGGCTCTTTCCGCGGGCAACTTCCAGGCAGCGGACATGCTGATCGCCGCCGGCGCCCAGGTGAACCAGCTGTATGACGGCCGCCTGAACTGCGAAAGCATGGATACCCGCTATAGCCCGCTGCAGTTGCTGGCCCAGTCGCTACACATAGGTCACTACGACACCGCCGAATACCGTCGCGCCAGCCTGCAGAGCTTCGCCAGTCTGCTGGCGCTGGGCGCCGATCTCGGACAGGGACAGCGTTGCGGCCTCAAGGGCGAGAGCATGCTGCTGGCAAGGCTGGTGCTCGTCGGCCGTGCCGACCTGATCGAGCTGCTGGACAACTTCGGCCCGCCGCACAGCCCTCTCGATTATCGAATCAGCGAAGGCGCCATCCGCGAACTGCGCCAGACCAGGGGCCAGGAGCCGAGGCAGGAGCAGGTCTGGGCGGCGCTGCTGGCCGCGCTGAAGCGCGGCGTACCGATCAACCCGCCCAGCGCACCGGGCAGCCGCCCCGCCGACCCGGAGCTGTTCGCGGCACAGCAGACCTGGCTGCCTGCCGAGCGCTATGCCGCGCTGCTGCAACAGGGGGCCGATCCCTGGGCGACCAACGCACGCGGCCAAAGCGCACTGCTGAAACTGGTCGAGGAAGGTCGCGAGGAGCATCTGCAGGCACTGGCGCAAACCCTGCAGGGACGGCCGCAATACGCGAGTCAGTGCGCACGGCCACTGCTGGACATTGCCGACAGCCTGACCCGCAGCGGCCGCAGCGCTTCACCGGCAATCCAGGCGCTGGTGACGCAGATGCTCGACAGCGACTGCGACCCGCTGCAGGGCACCGAACCAGCCAATCGCAGCGCGCTGGCCGAACGCCTGAGCATCGGTCTCAGCCGACTGGACGACACAGACCTGATCGCCCGCCTGGAACAGCGATTGAAAGACCTGCAGCAGTAGCCCTTCTCCCTCCGGGAGAAGGTGGCGCAGCGCGCCGGATGAGGGATGGCGCGGCCTGCAGGGTGCCCGACGTGACCTGATTCGGCAGCGGCAGCGAGTCGCCTGAAGCGCCCCTCACCCGCCTTCGGCACCCTCTTCCGATGGCGGGGGAAAAGCCGCGTTACTCGGCGAGAAACTCCAGGGTCGCCGCCAGGGTGCGTTGCGGGTCTTCCTCGTGGGGCACGTGGCCCAGCTCGTCGAACATCACCAGACGGCTGCCCTCGATGTCCTTGTGGAAGCGCTCGGCATTGATCGGCGCAACCAGGCCGTCGCGGCCGCCCCAGATGATCAGCGTCGGCGCCTTGATCTCACGGATGCGGGTGGGGTCGACGCCAATCGCCCCCTGCTGGAAACGTGCACGCAGCGCGGCGCGGTTGCCTTCGCGGCGGGCCAGGTCGTAGTAACGATCGATCAGCGCTTCACTCGGCTTGCTCGGGTCGCCATAGACGTTGCGTACGCTCGATTCGACCAGCGAGCGTGGCAGGATGCGCGCCATGATCGGTTCGAGACCCGGCGTACTGGCCAGACGGAAGCCCAGCGGCACCGAGGTGGATTCGCGCGGGTAGCCGGACGCATCGACCAGCACCAGGCGCTCGACGCGCTCGGGGTGGTCGACGGTGAACTGCCAGGCCAGCTGGCCGCCGAAGCTGTTGCCGGCAATGCTTGCCCGCGGCACCTCGAGACGATCCAGCACCTTGGCCAGGAAGGCGCTGTAGTGCGCCAGTCGATAATCGCCATCCGGGAACGGTCCGGTCAGCCCGAAGCCCGGCAGGTCGAGGCTGATCACCCGGTAGCGATCCTGCAGCCCGGCAACCCAGTCTTCCCAGGTGTGCAGGCTCGCCGACGTACCGTGCAGCAGCACCAGCACCTCGCCGTCGCGCAAACCCTGGTCGCGCACATGCACCTGCATGCCCTCGACCTCGATGAACTGCGAAGGCTCCGGTGCCCACTTCGCCTTGAGTTCTTCCACTGGTACATCCGGCGCCCAGGTGAGCGCCACGAAGGTGGCAAACAGGACTCCGAGCAGGAGCAGCAGATAACCGAGCAGCTTGGCGAAGGTTTTCATCGCAGGGACAAGTTCCACAACAGCAGGATGGACGGCCACTCTAGGGGATGGGCGAAACGCCAGCAGTCACCCATTCGGGTGAATCGGCACGCATTCACGAAAGCCTGGACGCCACACACTGCCGACCGACGTCCGGCGTGCAGCTGCCTATTCTCCGTGCAGCGCGAGGATGGACAGACCTTCGCGCCTGCGCCCTGGCAGGCAGACCAGGGCTGCGTCCCGACATGCGTCGTCGTCATCAGAGCCCCGCGTCAGCCAGACGCTGCGCATGCTCGGTGAACAGGCCGACCGGATCGGTGCCCGGCGGCACCTTGCCGCGACTCTGATTGACGATATCGAAGTGATCCAGCGGGTAGTCGGAACGGATCACCTTGCCCAGGTGCGAGCTGAAGCGACCGACCAGACCATCGTTCTGCGCGCGTTCGCGGACGAAGTGCTGTGCATAGACCCGGCAGCTGTAGGAAGTCCAGTCGAAACGGTTGCCGCCTTTATCGGTGATGCCGGCCTGCAGCGTGCCGGACCAGGAGTAGTAGCGCACGCCATTGACCTCCTCCGCACCTTCGCCGCCCCACTGTTCGGGCAGGCCCTGGGGATGACGCAGATTGAAGGCGGCCACCCCTTCGCTGCTCAGTGAATCCTGCGAGGCGCGTGGATCGATCGGTAGGCGCGGGCCGCGATAACCCACCTCGAACCAGGACCAGAGCAGCCCCAGCCAGCGCATGAACAACGTCAGCAGCCGCTCGGCAAAACTCCCGCGCGGCCTGCTGCGCTGCAGATGGTCGGCCAGCTCCGAACCCTGATTGGGGCCCGCCACCGAGGTCACCGACGCGACCCAGTCGGGCCGCAGCGATGCAGCGTAACGTGCGGTCAGGGCGCCGTGACTATGGCCGATCAGATTGACCTTCTGCGCGCCGGTCTCGCGCAGGATCTGTTCGATCCGCGCCAGCAGCTGTTCGCCACGCACTTCGGTCGAATTGATTGGCGACACCAGTACCGGAAAGACCCGCGCGCCACCGCGGCGCAGGGCTTCGACGATGCCGTACCAGTAGTGAAAGCCGAGCAGACTGATGAAACCGAGCAGGCCTGGAACCAGGACCAGGGGATAGCGGGGACTGGCTTTTTCCGCACTCACGCGATGGCTCCTCGAGGAAGAGCCGATGGCTCCGGAAGGGCTCTAGAGTACGAGCTTGAAAATGGAAAGCACAGCTGCAAGTCCGAGCAGAAACACCAGGCTAGGGGTGCCACCCAGCATCTTCGGCATGACCGATTCCTCATCGTCAGAAGGTGGGCATGGGACGCTGACTCCATGGTCAGGTTCCACCACTGGGCGACGAGCGCTGGCGAATGTGACTCAAAAAACCTCCCGACGCCCCGTCCTCACGGGGCGTCGACCGCTGGTCAGAAGATCAGGGCAAACAGGCCTATGACCACGACCAGGCCAATAAGGAAGATGATGCCTACGGTACCGGTGAGAAATTTCAACATGGGTGTTTCTCCTGTTCGGATCAGGCGACGCGTAACGCGTCGATGAGCTCGGCCTTACGCATGCGCGAGCGGCCGGTGATGCCTTGACGGGCTGCGCGCTGCATTAGCTCGTCCTTGGTCAGCCTGTCCAGGCTACCGCTCGAACGAGCCGGCGCCTGGTTGGGCGAGTGGCCCTTCCGGGTCGCTACCGCGCGACGCGCAGAGTCCTTGCGCGCGGCCGATTTGGCTGCAGGACTCTTGCGCTGCCCGGACCCGCCCTTCTTCTCGCCACCACCACTCTGCTTGTTGACGGTGGCCCAGGCACGCGCTTCGGCTTCGGCCTCGGGAATACCCTTGGCCGCATAGCTCTGCTCGATGTGCTCGGCCTTGCGCTTCTGCGTTTCGGTGTATTTGTCTTTCTCGCCACGTGACATGGGAGCCCCTCCTGCATTTCAAGTGCACTCAGGGGGTGTGACGCAGGGGCCAGGCAATGGTTCGCCGCGGCCGGCTGGGCGGCTCACATGGCGATGGGGCGCGCGGCAAGTGTTCCTGCCACGGCGCTGACCCGCAGCCGCGTCGCCTGTGGCTGCGCCAGAAGCGCCTCGGCCAGTACCGGCTCCAGCTCGCGACGCAGACGCCGGACCAGGTCGCGGGCACCGAAGCGCGGGTCCTGTCCGCTACACAGCAGGTGCTGTGCGGACGCATCCAGCTCTACCTGAATGCCACGACGACCCAGACGCTGGTTGAGCTTGCCCAGCTCGATCTGCAGCAATGCGCCGAGATGCTCGCCATCGATGCGCTCGAAGGTCAGCACGCGGTCGATGCGGTTGATGAATTCCGCATCGAACTGCCGATGCAGCGCCTGCTCGACCACTTCCGCCTCGCCACGCGGACGCAGGCCAAGCAGCCGTCGCCAGCCGCGGGCGAAGCGCGCGCGATGGTCCCAGGCTTCGCGGGCGCCGAGGTTGCTGGTCATGAAGATCAGGCAGTTGCGAAAGTCCAGGGTGCGGCTGCCGGCCGTCAGCGTCAGGCGGCCGCTGTCGAGCACGTTGAGCAGGCTGCGCAACACCTCGCTGCTGGCCTTCTCCAACTCGTCGAAAAGAACGATGCCGGGGCGGCTGAAACTGCCGGCGATGGCTTCGGCGTCGAACAGCGTGGTGCCCTCCTTGCTGCCGACATAGCCTGGCGGCGCGCCGGTCAGTGCCGCGGCGTAATGCTCCTGGGACAGGGTGTTCATGTCGATGCGGCAGAAAGCGTCCGGCTTGCCGTGGATGGCCTCGGCGATCAGCCGCACGATCTCGGTCTTGCCGACCCCGGTCGGGCCGAGGAACAGGGTAACCGACAGCGGCCGTGCCGGATCACCCAGATCGGCCTTGAGCGACTTGAGCATTGAGTCCATCTGCGCCAGCACGGCCTCCTGGCCGACGATGCGCGAGCGCAGCAACGCCATGACCTGCGCCGGCTCGAAGACAAAGCGCGACTGCAGGCGTCCCGGAGTGGGCGCGGCCTGGGCGGCTTCGGCCAGACGTTCGCGATTGTGTTCGAGCAGATCGTTGACGAACGGCATCGGGAGCTCCTGGTTAGTGGTTAGAGGAAGCAGCGAGTCGCCCGTACCCTCCCTCACCCGCCTTCGGCACCCGCTCCTGGCGGGAAAAGGAAAAGTCATGCTGCCGCGCTGCACCGAGAGCCCCTCCCGGCATTGGCGAGCTGCGCCGTACAGCCGTCCTTCTCCCGCCGGGAGAAGGTGGCGCGCAGCGCCGGATGAGGGAGGATTCGGCCTGCAGGGTGCCTGACCGCCGGTCCCCTTCCGGGCCGCGCCGCACCGCTATCCGCCTGCGCTTCTTTCCCGACCGGGATGCGGCAGCTCGCCCACCGGGCAGTCGGCCACACCGATGGTGCTGCGGGTCAGCTTCTCGACATCCTCCCGGGCCTTCTGCGCGTCCATCACCCAGGTGCGGTAGAACTCGAACGGGCAGTCGGCAACGCCCTTGTCGCCGTCGCCGGAGTTGTAGACGCCGGTGTAGCCGCGGTGCAGCAGCTTGAACAGGTGGTTCTGCGACTGGTCGTTGGCGCGCGCGTCGCGGATCTGCGAGATCGACAGCTGGGCGTACTGGATGCCCATCTCCTCCTCGCCGCACTCGCCCAGGGTGCGGCCATCGAAGCCGATGATCGCGGAGTGGCCGAAGTAGCTGTAGACGCCATCGAAGCCCGCGGCATTGGCCACCGCCACGTAGCAGTTGTTGGCCCAGGCCATGGTCTTGGACATCAGCACCTGCTGCTCCTTGGCCGGGTACATGTAGCCCTGGCAGCGTACGATCAGCTCGGCACCCTTCATCGCGCAGTCGCGCCAGATCTCCGGGTAGTTGCCGTCGTCGCAGATGATCAGGCTGATCTTCATGCCCTTGGGGCCTTCGGAGACGTAGGTACGGTCGCCCGGATACCAGCCCTCGATCGGGCACCAGGGAATGCACTTGCGGTACTTCTGGCGGATCTCGCCCTGATCGTCGATCAGCACCAGGGTGTTGTAGGGCGCCTTGTCCGGGTCCTCGTTGCGCTCACCGGTGAGCGAGAAGATGCCCCAGGTCCTGGCCTCGCGGCAGGCGGCGGAGAAGATCGCGGTCTCCTCGCCGGGGATGGTGGCGGCGGTGGCCATCATCTCGTCCTTGTCGTACATGATCCCCATGGTGCTGTACTCGGGGAACACCACCAGGTCCATGCCCGGCAGGCCGAGCTTCATGCCCTTGATCATCTCGGCGATCTTGCGCGCGTTGTCGAGCACCTCGGCGCGGGTGTGCAGGCGCGGCATCTTGTAGTTGACGACGGCAACGCCGACGGTATCGGGACTGCTGGAAATGTCACCGTGACGCATGGTCTTTACCTCTATGTCTGTCATGGCGAGCGGTGGACAAGAAAAGCGTTGTCCACCCTACGGAGCTAGGCGTGGGTGTCTGGGCTGGAAGCTCGGGTCTATGGCCTGCGGTTCACGACCGTCAATGACTGATCATCCACGGCCGGTTCGACGGGCTGGCCTTGAGTGCATGGGGGTTGGCCTTGGTCGGCGCCAGCGGCTTGCTCGGACCGCAGCAGCTGCAGCCGGCCGGATGGCGCTTGCTGGCGGCGTACTCGGCGACCGTCTTCGGTGCATGGCTGGCACGCTCGTTGGTTTCATGCGCGGTGCGGGTGCTGCCGGCCATGGTCGCCAGCCCCGGCGCGGTGCGAATTACCCGCGGGCTGGGCGTGCCGCAGGACGGGCAGTCGCACGGCTCGCCGCGCAGGCTCATCGAGCGCAGTGCAGTGAAGTCGCCGCAGGCGTCGCAGTCGTATTCATAGATGGGCATGTGCTATTCCTCGGTGGCGTGGCGCCGGGCGATCATCGGCAGCGGACTTCGCCCGGCCCGCCCCATGTCCTGGCTACGGAGCCGACGGCGGCACCTGCGTTGGGCTTCGCTTCGCTCAGCCCAACCTAGGCCCGCCGCCAGGCCCGTCATCTGCGCGTCACTTCTTGTCGTAGGCGATGGGCAGGTCGATGCTGCCGTCCAGATGCTTGATCGGGCCTGCGGCGCTGGGGTTGATGTCGAACTCGAAGATCTCGGTCGGCAGCCACAGGGTCGCGCAGGCATTGGGGATGTCGACCACCCCGCTGATGTGCCCTTGCACCGGCGCGGAACCGAGCAGCGAGTAACCCTGGGCCGGCGAGTAACCGAACTTGGTCAGGTAGTTGATGGCGTTCATGCAGGCCTGCTTGTAGGCCAGGTTCACGTCCAGGTAGTGCTGCTTGCCGGCGTCATCTACCGAGATACCTTCGAAGATCAGGTAGTTGTTGTAGTTGGGCACCACCGGGCTGGGCTTGAAGATCGGGTTCTTGATGCCGTACTTGGCCATGCCGCCCTTGATCAGCTCGACCTTCATGTGTACCCAGCCGGCCATCTCGATGGCGCCGCAGAAAGTGATCTCGCCGTCGCCCTGGCTGAAGTGCAGGTCGCCCACCGACAGACCGGCGCCGTCGACGTAGACCGGGAAGAAGATCTTCGAGCCGCGCGACAGGTCCTTGATGTCGCAGTTGCCGCCATGCTCGCGCGGCGGCACGGTGCGCGCGCCGGTGAGGGCGGCCTTGTCGCGCGCCTCACCCTTGAGCTTGCCCATGTGCGCGGTGGCGGCCAGTGGCGGGTTGGCCAGGGGCGGCACGCGGGTCGGATTGGTGTCGATCAGCTCCTGTTCGCGCTTGTTCCAGTCGGCGAGCATCTTGTGGTCCGGCAGGCAGCCGATCAGACCCGGGTGGATCAGGCCGGCGAAGCTGACGCCGGGGATGTGCCGGCTGCTGGTGAACATGCCCTTGAAGTCCCAGATCGACTTCTGCGCATGGGGGAAGTACTCGGTGAGGAAACCGCCGCCGTTCTGCTGGCTGAAGAAGCCGTTGAAGCCCCACAGCGAATCCTGCTTGGCGCCGATGTCGAGCAGATCGACCACCAGCAGATCACCCGGCTCGGCCCCCTTCACCCCGACCGGGCCGGACAGATAGTGCACGGTGGACAGGTCGACATCGCGCACGTCGCTGGCGTCGTCATCGTTCTTGATCGCACCGGCGGTCCAGTCGTAGGTCTCGAGGATGAAATCGTCACCCGGATTGACCCAGCAGGCCATCGGGATGTCCGGGTGCCAGCGGTTGTGAATCTGCTCGTTCTCGGTGGCGCTCTGCTTGAGGTCGACCTTGATCAGTGTTTCGGTCATGACAATGCTCCTGGGCCGGTTGGCGTTGGCGTTGGCGAAATGCCGTTGGGCTTAGTCTTGTCGCGCCGGGGAGATCGTTAAATACGCTGGATAACGTATGGGGACGTGGGCTGCTCTGCGGGTGCCGCAGAGCCACAGGCGTAGGTTGGGCTGCAAAGCCCAACGTGATGGGTAACCGCGAGGTGCCTGCGCGGCACCCAGTCCGCATCCCGCAGAGTCAAGGACGGCAAGGTTTGGCAGAGCGAGCTTGGCGCCGGGCTTATTGCCGAATGGTTGGAGGCGCCGGGTTTTCGGCCCCCCGGCCGAGTCACTTTCTCTTTGTCCGCGGATCGCCGCCCGACGCAAAGAGAAAGTGACCAAAGAGAAAGCGCGCCCCGACATCCGGGTCTGCCCGCTGCGCGGCCAGACTTCCCTCGCTCCGGTGCCGTTCCGGAGGCCGGCGCAGACGGGCCATCCTTGGCCCGACTCCGCCTTTCGCGGCATCCATTGCCGCTCACCTCCTGCGCAACACCTGCGCTCGGCCTCCTGTAAGGGGTATGCGCACCGAGTTGCCTGAAAGATGTTTGGGTCAGCCTCTGGTGGACAAGGCTGCGCCGTTGTCCATCCTACGAAAACGAGACAACCGTAGGGTGGATGGTCGACGCCATCCACCAATCACTTGCGGATTGCTGTGGGCACCCGATCCGGGATGCTCCGCGTCCCTCAGACGCAAGCGTCTGCCACCGCATTCCCACGCAGAGCGTGGGAACGATCGGCGCATAAGGTTCAGGCGACGCGAATCGCCCCTTTGTCCGGCTGAGCGGAGTCGTCGTGGAGAGGGGTAAGCCGCAGGGATGCGGCGCAAGGCGTAGAGGACCATGGATGGTCCTTCTACGCCGGCCCCTCGGAGCGGCGATGGAGCGAAGGAACCCGGCGCAGCCGGGCTGGACAATGGGGCAAGCGCTTTTGGTTACTTTTGTCGCGACTGACAAAAGTGACTCGCCCAGGAGGGCGAAACCTCAAGCCAACAGCCCTCTGGGCAACGAGCTCGGCATCCGTCGCTCAGCCGCCGAGCAAACCGAGGATCTCGCCCAGACTCCGCATGGACACCCTATCCAGCGGCGCTCCGCTCCTCTCAGACGCAGAGCGTCTGCAACTGCGTTCCCACGCGGAGCGTGGGAACGATCAATGCGGAAGACTCCGCCCCTCAGCGAGCACACGCCGAATCGCTACACCGACAAATACCGACTGATCGTCGCCTCATCGACATTCTCGCGCTTCTCCTCGACCACGAACCGCCCCTTCTCGATCACCAGGAAGCGATCGGCGATCTCCATGGTGAAGGACAGCACCTGCTCCGACACCACGATGGTCAGATCACGCATGTTGCGGATCTCCTTCAGGCTGCGGGCGATGTCCTTGATGATCGACGGCTGGATACCCTCGGTCGGCTCGTCCAGCAGCAGCACCTTGGGATTGGTCGCCAGCGCGCGGGCGATCGCCAGCTGCTGCTGCTGGCCGCCGGAGAGGTTGCCGCCCTTGCGTTTGCGCATGTCGTGCAGAACCGGGAAGAGCGCATACAGGTCTTCCGGCACCACGCCCTTGGCCGAGGCCGGCAGGCCGGTCTGGATGTTTTCCAGCACGGTCATGCTGGGGAAGATCATCCGCCCCTGCGGCACGTAGGCGATTCCGCTGGCGACACGCTGGTGGGTGTCGAGTTTCGACACATCCTTGCCGTCCACCTCGATGCTGCCGCCCCACTGCGGCAGCAGGCCCATCAGGCTGCGGAACAGGGTGCTCTTGCCCATGCCGTTGCGGCCCATGACCGCGACGATTTCCTTCTTTTCCACGCTCAGGTCGAGTTCGTGGAGGATCTGGCTCTGGCCGTAGCCGGAAGCGAGCTGGCTGATCTTGAACATATTCGGTCACTCCAGATTCAGGTCGGGTGTGCGAAGGCGGCTGGCGCGGGTGGAAATGCCTTTGGCGATGTCCGCCCTACGGTCGTAATACGGAAGTTGCCGAGGGTGGATGAGCGCGCCGCGTCCTCCACCGAACAACCGCGGGCTCAATGGCCCAGGTACACCTCGATCACCTTGGGATTGCTCTGCACCGCGTCCATGCTGCCCTCGGCCAGCACCTTGCCCTGGTGCAGCACGGTGACCTTGTGGGCGATGCTCTTGACGAACTCCATGTCGTGCTCGATGACCAACACCGAGCGGCCCTTGCTGA
Organism: Pseudomonas mangrovi; assembly: GCF_003052585.1. Classification (GTDB taxonomy): domain Bacteria; phylum Pseudomonadota; class Gammaproteobacteria; order Pseudomonadales; family Pseudomonadaceae; genus Aquipseudomonas; species Aquipseudomonas mangrovi. Next base: position 413,490 of record NZ_QASN01000002.1, read on the forward strand.
TGCGCTTGAGCAGCTCGGCGGTGGCCGCGCGTTCGGAGACGCTCATGCCGGCGACCGGCTCGTCGAGCATCAGCAGCTGCGGGTCCTGCATCAGCAGCATGCCGATCTCCAGCCACTGCTTCTGGCCGTGGGACAGCAGGTCGGCCTGCTGGTGCAACTGCTCGGCCAGGCCGATCTCCTCGGCGACTTCCTTGACCCGCTGGATGACCGCCTCGCTGCGTTTGAAGAACAGTGCACCGAACACCCCACGGCCTTCCGGGTAGGACATTTCCAGGTTCTCGAACACGCTCAGCGCCTCGAAGATCGACGGGTTCTGGAATTTGCGCCCGACGCCGGCACGAACGATGTCGTACTCGCGCATCTTGGTCAGCTCGCGGCTCTCGAACTGGATGCTGCCGGAGGTGGCGCGGGTCTTGCCGCAGATCAGGTCGAGCACCGTGGTCTTGCCGGCGCCGTTGGGGCCGATCACCACCCGCACCTCGTTGCGGTCGATGTACAGGTTGAGGTCGTCGACCGCCTTGAAGCCGTCGAAGGACACGGTGAGGCCTTCGATGGCCAGCACCGGTTTGGGCATCTGGAATCCTGTCGGGCTCATACACTGGTCTCCAGTTTGCTCGGCTCTGCAGCCGCCAGGGGTTTGCTCTCGCCATCATCACGCTTGTCGTTACGCGGCAGCGGCGCGGGTGGTGTCGGCTTGCGCAGTTTGGTCTGCAGCCGCACCAGCCACTTCTGCCCATGGCTCTGCCACAGACCGGCGAGGCCGTTGGGGAAGTACATGACCACCGCGATGAACAGGCCGCCCATCAGGAACAGCCAGAGCTCGGGCAGGGTTTCGGAGAAGTAGGTCTTGCCGAAGTTGACCAGCAGCGCGCCATAGACCGCGCCGAGCAGCGACAGGCGACCACCGACCGCGCAGAAGATCACCATCTCGATCGAGGGCACGATGCCGACGAAGCTCGGCGACATGAAGCCGACCTGCAGGGTGAACATCGCCCCGCCGATGGCGGCGAAGGCCGCGCCGACGCAGAACACGAAGATCTTGAACGCCGCCACGTCGTAGCCGCAGAAGCGCACCCGCTCCTCCTTGTCGCGCATCGCCATCAGCAGGCGGCCGAGCTTGGAGGTGAGGATGAACTTGCCGATCAGGATGCAGCCCAGCAGCAGGAAGGCGTTGACGAAGTAGAGGATCAGCTTGGCCTCATCGCTACGGATGTCCCAGCCCATCAGGGTCTTCAGATCGGTGATGCCGTTGACGCCGCCGGTCAGACCCTGCTGGCCGATGATCAGCACGGTCAGGATCAGCGCGATGGCCTGGGTAACGATGGAGAAGTACACGTCGCCGACACGGCGCTTGAACATCGCCACGCCGATCACCAGCGCCAGGATCACCGGCACCGCGATCACCGCCAGCAGGGTGAAGCCGAAGCTGTTGAAGGGTTCCCAGAACCACGGCAGTTCGGTGATCTGGTTCCAGTCCATGAAGTCCGGGATGCCCGGGGTCGACTGGATCTTGGTGCTTTCCGGATCGGAGGCCTCGAGCTTGAGGAACATCGCCATGCAGTAGCCGCCGAGGCCGAAGAAGATCCCCTGGCCGAGGCTGAGGATGCCGCCATAGCCCCAGCACAGGACCAGGCCGACAGCGACGAAGGCGTAGGTCAGGTACTTGCCGACCATGTTCAGGCGGAAGGCATCGAGCAGCAACGGGAAGACCACCAGGATCAGCGCGGCGAGAATCGCCAGGCCGATGGCGCCCTGTTTGCCGCCGACGAATCGATCGAGAGTGCTGTTCATCAGTTGCTCCTCCGCAAGGTGGCGGCGCCGGCCGGGCAGGCGCTCGCCACGTCGAGGGATGGGGTGCCGCGCAGGGCGGCGGATGAGGTACGCAGATGGTTCATGGCCGTCATCCTTACTTCCGGACTTTTATCGAGAACAGCCCCTGCGGGCGCAGCATCAGGATGCCGACCACGGTGAGCAGGGTCAGGACCTTGGCCATCGAGCCACTCATGAAGAACTCCATGATCGACTGCGCCTGGGCGATCGAGAATGCCGAGGCAATGGTGCCGAGCAGGCTGGCCGCGCCGCCGAAGACCACCACCAGGAAGGTGTCGACGATGTACAGCGAGCCGGAGGTCGGCCCGGTCGAGCCGATGGTGGTGAAGGCGGCACCGGCGACACCGGCCACGCCGCAACCGAGGGCGAAGGTCATGCGGTCGACGCGCTTGGTGTTGATCCCCACGGCCCGGCTCATGGCGCGGTTCTGCACGGTGGCACGCACCTGCAGACCCCAGCGCGAGCGGTACATCATCAGGAAGATGGTGGCGGTGAGCAGGATGGTCAGGCCCATTACGAACAGGCCGTTGCGCGGGATCTCGATGGTGTCGGTGAGCTGCAGCGAGCCCATCAGCCACTCGGGCAGATTGGCGCTGACCTCGCGGGCACCGAAAACGGAGCGGAAGATCTGCTGCATGATCAGCGACAGCCCCCAGGTCGCCAGCAGGGTATCCAGCGGGCGGTGGTAGAGCCGGCTGATCATCGCCCATTCGACGACCCAGCCGATGGCCCCGGCGATGAAGAACGACATCACGATCGCCAGGAAGAAGTAATAGGGCCCGAAGGCGGGTGCGAAGCGCTCGGTGAGCACCGCGACGATGAAGGTGGTGTAGGCACCGATGGTGAGGAACTCGCCATGGGCCATGTTGATGACGCCCATCTGTCCGAAGATGATCGCCAGTCCCAGGGCCATCAGCAGCAGCACGCAGAACACGGACAGGCCGTTGAAGCCCTGCATGGCGGCGATGGCACCAAATTCCGATAGCCATTCCATGATGATGTCTCCAGGAAAAAGAGGGGGTGCGGCAGGCCGAGCCGCGTAGGCCCCGTCGGGCAGGCCGCAAGCGGAGGAGGCTCCGCCTGCGGCCTGAGGCTTGCCGCGTAGGGGTTACTGGTAGCCTTTCGGGAAGGGATTCGGCTCGATCAGGTCGGACTCGTAGACCACCTTGAACTGGCCGTTGGGCAGGACTTCGCCGATGCGGGTCTTGCTCCACAGGTGCTGGTTCTCGTGCACTTTCACGTAGCCTTCCGGCGCGGTGGTCAGTTCGATGCCAGGGGTCGCGGCGACCACCTTGTCGACGTCGAAGCTGCCGGCCTTCTCGACGGCGGCCTTCCACAGCCAGGGGCCGAGGTAGGCGGCCTGGGTCACGTCACCGATCACTGCGTCCTGGCCGTACTTGGCCTTGAAGGCTTCGACAAAGGCGGCGTTGTTCGGGTTGTCCAGGCTCTGGAAGTACTTCATGGAGGCGTAGAAGCCGGCCATGTTCTCGCCGCCGATGCCGAGCAGCTCGTCTTCGGTGACCGACAGGGTCAGCAGGGTCTGCTTCTCGGCGGTGACGCCGGCGGCCTTGAGCTGCTTGTAGAAGGCGACGTTGGAGCCACCGACCACGGCAGCGAAGACCACGTCAGGCTTCTTCAGCTTGACCTTGTTGATCAGCGAGCCGAACTGGGTGTGACCGAGCGGGTAGTACTCCTCGCCCACCACCTTGCCGCCGAGCACGGTTTCGATGTGCTTGCGGGCGATCTTCATCGAGGTGCGCGGCCAGATGTAGTCGGAGCCGAGCAGGTAATAGGTCTTGGCTTCCTTCTCCTTGGCGACCCAGTCGAGGCCGGCGAGGATCTGCTGAGTGGCTTCCTGGCCGGTGTAGACGACGTTCTTCGACTGCTCCAGCCCTTCGTAGAAGGTCGGGTAGTAGAGCAGACCGTTCTCACGTTCGAATACCGGCAGCACTGCCTTGCGCGAGGCCGAGGTCCAGCAGCCGAACACCGCGGCGACCTTGTCGTTGACCAGCAGCTTGCGCGACTTCTCGGCGAAGGTCGGCCAGTCGGAAGCCCCGTCTTCCTGGATGACCTTGATCTGCCGGCCGAGGATGCCGCCGGCGGCGTTGATCTGCTCGATGGCCAGGCGCTCGGCCTGGATCGAACCGGTCTCGGAAATGGCCATGGTGCCGGTGGCCGAATGCAGCTGGCCGACGACGACCTCGGTATCGGTGACCGCAAGACCGGTGGTGTTGACCTCGGCGGTCGGCGGTGCCGCAAAGGCACTCGCCGCCAACATCGAAAGTGCCGCGGCCCCCAGCGCCAGGCGCCGCGGGAAACGGAGTTTCGCGCCCTTCAGTTGTGAATCCATGGTTGTGCTCCTTTCTCGGTTGTCGGTGCCGGGCTCGCCGGGGCGAACCACCTGCATCGGGTTCGAGGCAAGGATGGGGTTGGGGGTGTTGCGCGGGGTATACGCAACTTGACGTAGCGGGGTACGTCAGATGACGTAGGCGCACCAAGGCGGTGCAGTCGCGGGCACGAATGGTGCAGAGAAGGGTCCCGACGGGGCATCGCCGCGGGCGATCGCACTGGGTATCGTCGGTCGTAGGGTGGATAACGCTTTTCTTATCCACCAAAGCCGTTCAGGTGGGTGGATGGCCGAAGCCCGCCGCTGATTGCGGGCTCACGTCCCGTTGCAGCGTCCCCGGCCCGCGAGACCATGTAGAACTGGTGGACAAGGCTGCGCCGTTGTCCACCCTACGCGGGCCTGGCTTTGCAGTTGGCGGTTGCGGCTGGTGTTTGGCCTGCTTCCGAGCGGGCTGATGACTCGTTGTTTCGGCCCCTCGGCCGAGTCACTTTCTCTTGTATGCCCAAGAGAAAGTAACCAAAGAGAAGGGCACCCCGACATCCGGGTCTGGCCGCCTTGCGGCCAGACTTCCCTCGCTCCGGTGCTGCTCCGGGGGCCGGCATAGACAGGCCCTCCCTGGCCCGACTATGCCTTGCGCGGCCATCCATGGCCGCTTACCCCCTGCGCAACACCTTCGCTCGGCCTGCTGTAAGGGGGTTAGGCACCGAGTCGTCTGAAAGATCGTTGAATCACTGCCGCTGGTGGACAAGGCTGCGCCGTTGTCCACCCTACGAGCGCGGCACAACCGTAGGGTGGATGGCCGAAGCCATCCACCAATCGCTCCCGAATTGCGATGGTGCCGACGCAGAGCGCGGGTACGATTGGCGCATAACCTTCAGACGGCGCCAATCGCCCCTTTTGTCCGGCTGAGTGGAGTCGTCGTGCAGAGGGGTGAGCCGCAGGATGCGGCGAAAGGCATGATTGGGCCATGGACGGCCCATTCGTGCCGGCCCCTCGGAGCGGCGATGGAGCGAAGGAACCCTGCGCGCAGCGCAGGGCTGGATGACGGGGCTAGCGCTTTTGGTTCCTTTTGGGGCAATGCCAAAAGGAACTCGCCCGGCGGGGCGAAACCGAAACTTTCAGACCACTCGGCAAGGAGCCATGCATCGTCAGCTCCAGCACCAGCGCAACGGATGCGCCAATGCGCATTCATCACCACCGAACACCGCGTCGCCCCACCGACCGACTTGCCCTTCCGGCGATGATGCCCCACGGCATTAGCCCACGACGTCCACGCGCCCTTAGAAGGGCGCAACTGCAGGCCCGCGTTCAGCATGGGGAGCGATCAGTCAGGGGCCCTAAAGGTCCCCGGCTCAGGGCAGCGTCCAGACCGCTATCCGCAACCACCAATCCCACCCCCGCCCAATCAAGTGGCGCCCACCCCACACCGGGGTGCAAAAACAGGGCACGGGAGTTGCAGAGGGTCAGCACCCCTGCCCCGGAGTTCCCCCGTGTCCGAAACCGGCACCCAACGCATCGTCACCATCCGCCGCGACTACAACCGCTGGGTGGCGGACGAGACCATGGAAGACTATGCCCTGCGCTTCACCCCACGGGCATTTCGCAAGTGGTCCGAGCTGCGTATCGCCAACACCGCCCTTGGCGCAGTCTCGTTTCTCGCGCTGGAGGCGATCGGCGGCGCGCTGGTGCTTTCCTACGGCTTTGGCAACACCCTCTGGGCGGTACTCGCCGTGGCCCTGGTGATCTTCCTTACCGGCCTGCCGATCAGCTATTACGCGGCGCGCTATGGCGTCGACATGGACCTGCTGACCCGCGGCGCCGGTTTCGGCTACATCGGCTCGACCATCACCTCGCTGATCTACGCCAGTTTCACCTTCCTGTTCTTCGCCCTTGAGGCGGCGATCATGGCCCTGGCACTGGAGCTGTACTTCGACATCCCCATCGCCCTGGCCTATGTCATCTGCTCGATCATCATCATTCCCCTGGTGGCCTTCGGCATCACCCTGATCAACCGCCTGCAGAGCTGGACCCAACCGCTGTGGATCGTCCTGTTGCTGCTGCCCTACGCCTTCGTGCTGTGGAAAAACCCCAGCGCGCTGAGCGACTTCACCAGCTTCGCCGGCCGCGAGGGCGAGGGTGGCAGCTTCAACCTGCTGTCGTTCGGCGCGGCCTGCACCGTCGCGCTGGCGCTGGTGACGCAGATCGGCGAGCAGGTCGACTACCTGCGCTTCCTGCCCGAGAAGACCCGCGCCAACCGCGGCCGCTGGTGGGCCGCACTACTCATGGCCGGACCGGGCTGGATCATCCCCGGCGCGTTGAAGATGCTGGCCGGTGCCTTCCTCGCCTTCCTCGCCCTGCAGCACGAGGTGCCCATCGAGCGCGCCGCCGAGCCGACGCAGATGTACCTGGTGGCCTTCGGCTACGTGTTCGCCTCGCCGGAGTTCGCCCTCGGTGCGATGGTCCTGTTCGTCATCGTCAGCCAGGTGAAGATCAACCTGACCAACGCCTACGCAGGCTCCCTGGCCTGGTCGAACTTCTTCGCCCGGGTCACCCACAGCCATCCGGGACGGGTGGTCTGGCTGGTATTCAACGTCGCCATCGCACTGATGCTGATGGAGCTGGGCGTGTTCGCCGCCATCGAGGAAGTGCTCGGGCTCTACGCCAACGTGGCCATCGCCTGGATCGGCGCGCTGGTCGCCGATCTGGTGGTGAACAAGCCGCTGGGCCTGTCGCCGAAGCACATCGAGTTCAAACGCGCGCACCTGTATGACATCAACCCGGTCGGGGTCGGCGCCATGCTGCTCGGCTCGTTGCTGGCGTTCTTCGCCTATGCCGGCTGGTTCGGCGAAATCGCCGCAGCCTTTGCCCCGATGGTGGCACTCGGTGCGTCCTTTCTGCTCGCCCCGCTGATCGCCTGGGCCACCCGCGGACGCTTCTACATCGCCCGTCAGTCCAGCCCGGAGCTGCTCTACCCGAGCCGGGTCGCGGACAAGGTGCAGTGCGTGCTCTGCAGCAATGCCTTCGAGGAGCCGGACACCGCCTACTGCCCCGCCTATGGCGCGGCCATCTGTTCGTTGTGCTGCTCGCTCGATGCGCGCTGTGGCGACAGCTGCAAGAGTCGCGCGCGGCTGATGGACCAGGTCGATGACTTCGTCCGCTGGCTGCTGCCGAACGCCTCCATCCCGCGCCTGCACAGCCGCCTGGCGCACTACCTGGCGCTGCTCGCGCTGCTGGTGCTGATGCTCTATGGCGCCCTGGCACTGATCTACACCCAGGTCTCCCATGACCTGATCCAGAACGCGCCGCAGGTCCAGGAAACGCTCTACCAGGCGTTCGGAAAGGCCTTCCTGGCGCTGTCGATGTTCGTCGCCATGCTCGCCTGGTGGATCGTGCTGACGCGCGAAAGCCGCCGCGTGGCGCAGAAGGAGTCGGATCGCCAGACCGTGCTGCTGATGCAGGAAATCGAGGCGCACCGCAAGACCGACGAAGCGCTGCAGAAAGCCAAGGAAGCGGCGGAAACCGCCAATGCGGCGAAGAGCCGTTACGTCACCGGCCTGTCCCACGAGCTGCGCACGCCGCTCAACAGCATCCTCGGCTATGCGCAGATCCTGCAGCGCGCCGCCGACCTGCCGGCCCAGCACCGCGATGCCCTGGCGACCATCCACCGCAGCGGCGCGCACCTGCTGTCGCTGATCGACGGACTGCTCGACGTAGCCCGCATCGAGGCCGGCAAGCTCAATCTGGAACCCTCGGAAATCGCCTTCCCCGAGTTCATCCGCCAACTGCAGCTGATGGTCGGGCCGCAGGCCGAGGACAAGGGCCTGCGCTTCATCCTGGAAACCTGCGGGCGCCTGCCGGCGGTGGTGCGCGGCGACGAGAAGCGCGTGCGCCAGATCCTGATCAACCTGCTCGGCAACGCGGTGCGCTACACCGACCGCGGCAGCGTCACCCTGCGCGCCAACTACCTGCGCGAGACCGCCACCTTCGAGATCATCGACACCGGTATCGGCATCGAACCCGAGCAGCTGGAGCGGCTGTTCCAGCCGTTCGAGCGCGGCGATCCGCTGCGTCAGGACAACGGCGTCGGCCTCGGCCTGACCATCACCCGCATGCTCACCTCGCTGATGGGCGGCGAGCTGTCGGTGCGCAGCACGCCCGGCGAAGGCACCTGTTTCCAGCTGCGCCTGTTTCTCTCCGAGGTGCGCGTGCCGCAGGCGGTGGTACACGCCGACCACGACATCAGCGGCTACAGCGGCGAACGCCGCAGCATCCTGGTGGTGGACGACCAGGCCGAGCACCGCAAGGTGATGATCGGCCTGCTCGAACCCCTGGGTTTCCGCATGCTGCAGGCGGCCAACGGCCAGGACGGCGTGCGCCTGGCGTCCCTGGAGCGTCCCGACCTGATCCTGATGGACCTGTCGATGCCGCTGCTCGATGGCCACCAGACCGCCGCGCTGATCCGCCGCAATGCCGGCAGCCGCGCGCCGATCATCGTGGTCTCGGCAAACGCCTTCGCCGATGACCGCGAGCGCAGCGTGTCGGCCGATTGCGACGATTACCTGGCCAAGCCGGTGCATCTGCCGATGCTGCTGGAAAAGATCCGCCAGCATCTGGGCATCACCTGGCTGCGCCGCGCGCCTGCAACGATCGCCGAACCGCCCGCCGAAGCCCTGCCGAGCGCTACCAGTCTGGCCGAGCTGCGCGAGCTGGGCGCGCAGGGCTACGTGCGCGGGATTCTCGAAAGGCTTGATCGGCTGGATGCCGAAGAGCCGGCCAGCCAGGGCTTCACCGAGGCGCTGCGGCAACTGATCCGCCGCTTTGCCCTCAACGAATTCAACCGCCGTCTCGAGGAAGTCGAACATGACTGACAACAGCGAACCGGGAGTCGTCCTGATCGTCGACGACGTTCCGGAAAACCTCGCCCTGCTCTCCGATGCACTGGAGCGCGCAGGCTACAAGGTGCTGGTCGCCATGGACGGCATCAGCGCCCTGGAACGCATGCAGCGCATGCGTCCGGACGTGGTGCTGCTGGATGCGATGATGCCGGGGCTGGACGGCTTCGAAACCTGCCGGCGGATGAAGGCGATGCCGGCGATTGCCGAGATCCCGGTGCTGTTCATGACCGCACTGACCGAAAGCGAGCATGTGGTCGAAGGCTTCGCCGCCGGCGGCATCGACTACGTCACCAAGCCGATCCACCCCGAAGAAGTGCTGGCGCGGGTTGCCGCGCACCTGCGCACCGCGCGCATCCTGCAATCGGCACGCAGCCAACAGCGCGCGCCACGACCGAGTCTGGACGACGAGCAGGTGCAACTGGAACTGGTGCAGCGCTTCGCCCTGACCGTGCGCGAGCTGGAAGTCCTGCAGTGGGTTGCCTGCGGCAAGACCAACCGCGACATCGGCACCATCCTCGGCCTGTCGCCACGCACGGTGAACAAGCATCTGGAGCACGTCTACGTGAAGCTCGGCGTGGAGACCCGCACCGCGGCCGCAGCGGTCGCCATGGCCGCCGCCGGCGCACAGCCCAGCACCGTCTGAGCGGCATGGCAGGGACGCCGCCCTTGCCATGCCGAATTAATGACGTCAAAATGCCATCATCCTTCCGATAACAAAAAGCCCGCTCCTGCCTGGATCGGCTATACCCAAAGGACCTTTCACCAACTCCGGCCAGGGATGCATGGGGTTGTCTTTCTCATTGCCAGAAAAAAGAGGCTCCCTGCAGATGACCACGCTTTCCCCCTCCCTTGCGCGCATTGGCGCCCTGTCCCTGCTACTCGCCAGCGGCAACCTGTTCGCCGCGGTTTCCGCCGACAAGGCCGCCGAACTGGGCAAGAGCCTGACCCCGGTGGGCGCCGAACGCGCCGGCAACGCCGATGGCAGCATTCCCGAGTGGACCGGCGGCCTGGCCGTTGACGCCGGCAAGATCGACGCCCGCGGCTTCCAGGAAAATCCCTACGCCGCCGACAAGCCGCTGTTCACCATCACCGCGCAGAACATGGAGCAGTACAAGGACAAGCTGACTCCGGGCCAGCAGGCGATGCTCAAGCGCTACCCGAGCAGCTACAAGATGCCGGTCTACCCGAGCCGCCGCAGCGCCGCCGCCCCCGAGGAAATCTACGAGATCGCCACGCGCAATGCGCTGAACGCCACCACCATCGACAACGGCAATGGCGTGGAAAACTTCCACACCGCCTACCCTTTCCCGATTCCGCAGACCGGCGCAGAAGTGGTCTGGAACCACCTGCAGCGCTGGCGGGGCTACAGCGTGCGGCGCTTCCTGACGCAGATCGCACCGCAGACCAACGGCAGCTTCAGCCCGGTGTTCATGCGTGACGAGTTCATCCTGCGCGAGAAAACCCGCGACTACGAGCCGGGCAAGTCCAGCGTGATGTCCTACTTCAAGCAGCAGGTCACCGCGCCGTCGCGCCTGGCCGGTAACGTGCTGCTGGTTCACGAGACCCTCAACCAGGCCACCGAGCCGCGCCAGGCCTGGGTCTACAACGCCGGCCAGCGTCGTGTAAGGCGCGCACCGCAGGTCTCCTACGACGGCCCGGGCACCGCAGCCGACGGCCAGCGCACCGCCGATGGCCTGGACATGTTCAACGGTGCCATTGACCGCTATGACTGGAAGCTGGAGGGCAAGAAGGAAATCTACATCGCCTACAACAACTTCCAGCTGGACTCGCCCGACCTGCAGTACGCCGACATCATCCGCGCCGGCCATCTCAACCAGGACCTGACACGCTACGAACTGCACCGTGTCTGGCACGTGGTCGCCACGCTCAAGCCGGAGTTCCGCCACATCTATCCACGCCGCGAGTTCTTCATCGACGAGGACAGCTGGATCGCCGGCAACATCGACCACTACGATGCCCGCGGCAATCTCTGGCGCGTCGGCGAGGCGCATCTGATGCCGCACTATGCGGCCCAGGTGCCCTACTACGCCGCCGAGTCGCTGTACGACCTGGTCAACGGCCGCTACATCGTCAACGGCCTGCGCAATCAGGAGCAGGCCTACGAATACAACTTCAGCGCACCCTCGAGCGAGTTCACCCCCGCGGCACTGCGCCAGGAAGGCATTCGCTGACCGACCCAGGCGCGATGCGGCAGAGAGGGACCGTCGGATGCATCCGGCGGTCCCTTTTTGCTAGAGTGCCCGGCACCCTACTCGACACCACTCCCCCGATGACTCCACGCGCCGAACAGAAGCTGCAGACCCGCCAGGCACTGATGAACGCCGCGCTCGAACTGATGGACAGCGGCCGTGGTTTCGGCAGTCTCAGTCTGCGCGAGGTGGCGCGCTGCGCGGGGATAGTGCCGACCGGCTTCTATCGTCACTTCAGCGACATGGACGCCCTGGGGCTGGCGCTGGTCGAGGAAGTTGGCGAAACCTTCCGCGTCACCCTGCGTCAGGTACGCCACAACGAATTCGTCCTGGGCGGGCTGGTCGAGGCCAGTACGCGGATCTTCCTCGATGCGGTGGAGGCCAATCACGGCCAGTTCCTGTTCCTCGCCCGCGAGCAGTACGGCGGCTCGCAACCCGTGCGCCAGGCCATCGCCAGCCTGCGCCAGCGCATCACCGACGACCTCTCGGCCGATCTGCGGCTGATGAACCGCATGCCGCAGCTGAGTCCGGAAGGCCTGGACCTGGTATCCGACCTGGTGGTCAAGACCGTGTTCGCCACCCTTCCCGAACTGATGGACCCCACCGCGGACAGCGTTCCAGAGCATCTGCGGCCGCGGGCGAAGATCACCCAGCAGCTGCGCTTCATCATGATCGGCGGCAAGCACTGGGAAGGTCCGACCGACGACGAGCCCCAGAACAGCGCAGCACTTCCAGAAGCGCACCAATAAAGCGCACCTGAAGCCCTGCCACAGAGGCGCCGCCCCGCCCCAGCGCGCGACTGCACCGGCACAGGGCAATCTTGGCAAGACCCTTGCTCTACTTCGTCATCGCCATGACGGACCCCTCCATGCTGGTCATCAATCAACGCATCCCTACCGCGGCCCACGACGCCGAACTGCACCTGGACTTCGAGGCGCGCAGCAAGACCCGCCTGCGCTGCTTCAGCGCCAGTGGCGAGGAAGTCGGCCTGTTTCTCGAACGCGGCCAGAGCCCGCTACAGGACGGTGAATGCCTGCAAGCGCGCGATGGCCGGGTGGTGCGTGTGGTCGCGCGGCCCGAGCAACTGATGCAGGTCACCTGCGCCAGCCCCTTCGAACTGATGCGCGCGGCCTATCACCTGGGCAACCGCCACGTCGCCCTGCAGCTCGGCGACGGTTGGCTGCGCCTGCCCGACGACTATGTCCTGCGCGCGATGCTCGAACAGCTCGGCGCCCGCGTCGAAGCGATCGAGGCGCCCTTCCAGCCTGAAACCGGCGCCTACGGTGGCGGCCACCACCATTCGCATGCCGGTGACGAGGCCTTCAACTACGCCCCGCGCCTGCACCAGTTCGGCGTACGCACGTGAACCCGGCCTGGTCACTGTTGCGCCTGGCCAGCCCGCAGCTGCCGATCGGCGGCTACAGCTATTCGCAGGGACTGGAAATGGCCATCGAGCAGGGCCTGGTCACGGATTCGCCCAGTGCCGCGCGCTGGATCGGCGATCAGTTGCTGCTCAACCTGGCGCGCTTCGAAGCCCCGTTGCTGCTGCACCTCTGCCAGGCCGCTGCCGTCGGCGACTGGAGCACCCTGCAAATGCTCGACGAGCAGCATCGCGCCAGCCGCGAGACCCGCGAGCTGCAGCAGGAAAGTCGGCAGACCGGCTACTCCCTGCGGCAACTGCTCGAGCAACTGCCGGAGCTGGATGACGCTGGCCGGGCCTGCTTCGCCGCCTGCGAGCCGCCCGGCCAGGCCCTGGGCTGGGCACTGGCCGCGCGGGCCTGGCAGATCAGCGCCGAAGACGCCCTGGCCGCGTGGCTCTGGGCCTGGCTGGAGAACCAGTTGGCGGTGCTGATGAAAGCACTGCCTCTGGGCCAGCAGGCCGCCCAGCGACTGACCAGCGAACTGCTGCCGCTGCTCGAGCGCGCCCGCCAGCAGGCCCTGATGACCACCCCGGAGCAGCTCGGCAGCGCAGCCATCGGCCTGCTGCTGACCAGCATGGCGCACGAGCGCCAGTACAGCCGCCTGTTCCGCTCATAGAACATCCAACGGAGAGAGAATCCAGCATGAACAGCCAACCCCTGCGCGTGGGCATCGGCGGACCCGTCGGGTCCGGCAAGACCGCCCTGACCCTGGCCCTGTGCCGAGCCCTGCGCGAGCGCTACAACCTGGCCGTGGTCACCAACGATATCTACACCCAGGAAGATGCCGACTTTCTGGTGCGCAACCAGGCGCTGGAGCCGGAGCGAATCATCGGCGTGGAAACCGGCGGCTGTCCGCATACCGCCATCCGCGAGGACGCCTCGATCAACCTGGAGGCGGTCGACCAGCTCAACCGGCGCTTCCCCGGCCTGGAGCTGATCATCGTCGAATCCGGTGGTGACAACCTCTCGGCGACCTTCAGCCCGGAGCTGTCCGACCTGACCCTCTACGTCATCGACGTATCCGCCGGCGACAAGCTGCCGCGCAAGGGCGGACCCGGCATCTGCAAGTCCGATCTGCTGGTGATCAACAAGATCGACCTGGCGCCCATGGTCGGCGCCTCCCTGGAAGTCATGGACCGCGACGCACGCAAGATGCGCGGCGAGCGGCCGTTCGTCTTCAGCAACCAGAAGACCGGCTTCGGCCTCGACACCATCATCGAATTCATCGAACGCCAGGGCATGCTCGGCGCTGCCTGAACCGCACCCTTTCACCGCAAGGAGAGAACCATGCACGCGCGCAACCTGATCGCCATCCTGACCCTGACCTGCCTGCCCGGGCTGGCCCTGGCCCACCCAGGCCATGAACACAGCGGGCTGGTGGCCGGTCTCGGTCATCCGCTGCTGGGCCTGGACCACCTGCTGGCGATGCTCGCCGTAGGCCTGTGGGCTGCACAGCAGCAGGGGCGGACCCGCTGGGCCCTGCCGCTGACCTTCGTCGCCAGCATGCTGGCGGGCGGCCTGCTCGGGTTTGCCGGCCTGCAACTGCCGCTGATGGAGACCGGCATCGCCGCCTCGGTCCTCGCCCTCGGCCTGCTGGTCGCACTGGCGGTGCGCCCGCCGCTACCGCTGGCGGTCGCGCTCACTGCGCTCTTCGCCCTCGCCCACGGCCTGGCCCACGGCCTCGAACTGCCCGAGCTGGCCAGCCCGGCGGCCTACGCGTTCGGCTTCGTCATCGCCACCGCCGCCCTGCACGCCACCGGCTTCGCCCTGGTCAACTGGCTGCCACGCGCCGCGGCTCCGCTGGTCCGCATCGCCGGTGCCGGCGCCGCGCTGAGCGGCGCCTGGCTGCTGGCGGGCTGAGACAGGGCGGGTGGATGGCTTCGGCCATCCGCCCTACGAGCGTCTCCCGCGCAGAGTGGACAACGGCGCAGCCTTGTCCACCCTGCGCAGAGATAGCCAGATATCGCCCTGGCCCTTGGCTCCAGGCGAGAGTTGCTCCTGCGCAGCGCCCACGTTATCGCACGCGCTTCAGGGTCCTCCGGCCTGCGGCTAGAACCAGGAACCCGAATTCCTGAACCATCTGCCCGCCCCATCGGTCCATCGCCTCAGAGCCAGACGCTCCGCAACAAGAACAACGATGGCAGGCGGCCGATGAAAACCTGGAAAGATCGCACCGACGGCGACGAGTCACCCTACGTTCCCTTGGGGCCATTCAAGCTACGACTGCCCTTTCTTCACTACCGCTTCGAGTGGCCGGACTACTTCCAGGGCCTGCTGATGTGCGCCGTGGACCTGGCGGCGATTCCGCTGATGACCGAACTGCTCGGCATGCCCTTCGAGGCGGCGCTGGCAGTGGTGATCCTCAACGGCCTGCTCTATCTGCTCCATCACCTGCTTGGCGACCCCGTGGTACCCGGCTGGATTACCCCGGCGATCCCGCTGCTGATGGCCTACTGCGCCACCTTCCCGGAGGGCCCCGAGCGCGTCCACGCACTGGTCTCGTTCCAGATCA
The DNA here is from genome assembly GCF_003052585.1 of Pseudomonas mangrovi. Lineage (GTDB taxonomy): Bacteria > Pseudomonadota > Gammaproteobacteria > Pseudomonadales > Pseudomonadaceae > Aquipseudomonas > Aquipseudomonas mangrovi. The sequence continues at coordinate 428,705 of NZ_QASN01000002.1, forward strand.
TGCTCGGCGTGCTATCGGTCTTTCTCGGCATGACCGGGCTGGCGGGCAAGGTGGTGCGCTTCGTTCCCGCCGCGATCAAGGCCGGAATCATCATGGGCGCAGGCTTCGCTGCGGTGATCACGGTATTCAAGGAAGGCGGTCGCTTCGACAGCTTCCCCTGGACCATCTCGATTGCCGTCGGGCTGGCCTTCTACCTGATCTTCTCGCGCCACTTCGCTGCGCTGAAGCAGCGCAACGCGCTCTGGGCAACCTTCGGCAAGCTCGGCATCTTTCCGATCATCGCCCTGGCGATCGTGCTCGCGCCGCTGTTCGGCGAGGCGCGCTGGCCAGACCTGGAGTGGGGCCTGTCCGCCCCCGACTTCGGCCTGCTCTGGCGCGAATACACGGTATTCGGTCTCGGCTGGCCGCCGGCCAGCCTGTTCCTGATCGCCCTGCCAACGGTCTTCGCCACCTATCTGGTGCTGTTTGGTGACGTCATCCAGAGCAAGGCCCTGCTGGACGAAGCCGACCAGGCACGCCCCGACGAGAAGATCGACTACCAGCCCGACCGCGCCCACCTGATCTTCGGCGCACGCAACGCGCTGATGGCGGTGTTCGGCCCGGACGTGGCGATGTGCGGGCCACTGTGGGCGGCCATGCACGTGGTCATCCTCGAGCGCTATCGCGAGGGTCGCAGGGTGATGGACTCGGTCTTCGGCGGCTCCGGCTCGTTTCGCTGGGGCACCAACACCGGCCTGCTGCTGATGCCGATCGTTACCCTGGTACAGCCGATCCTCGGTGTGGCGCTGGCACTGACGCTGCTGATCCAGGGCTATGTCAGTGTGCGCATCGGTATCCTCGCGGCCCGCAGCCAGCGCGACCTGGGCATCGCCGGAGTAGTCGGCGCGGTGCTCGCCACCCGTGGCGCGGCCTGGGCGTTCGCCACCGGCATCCTGCTCTGTCTGCTGATCTACGGCCGCGACTTCTTTCGCGGCGAGACCGACGGCACCTTCGCCTCCGCCAACGCGGCAGCGAAGAGACACGACGAGGAATGATGCTGTGCATTTTCTGATCAGCCCGTCTCAAGCCCCGGCCACGCTGGGCTGCAATCATCTGCTACCAATCTATCCACAGGCTTCTCCACCTGAACTGTGTGCATGTGGATCGCAATGCTCAAACAAAACATTGAAAACAATGGACTTTTTTCATAATCACAGAACCCCAGAAACGCCACGCAAGACTGATCATTTATTGACCAAAGCGCTACAGAGCCCGTCGCGGCGGGCCATGGGACATCCGTACAAAGGTTATCCACATGACTACCCACAGGCGTCGGGGATATCTTCTGGCCGCCCTTGAACGGGTGGCATTGCAGGGGCCCAAAGCAGACGCCACGTGGCCTGCAGCGATCCGTCCCCATCCAGCCCACAGCTTGTCCACAGCACCCCGCACTATCGAAGCGATTGAGAAAGACCAGCAGCCCTCTCGCCGCGACAGGCGCAGCATGGCGCTGAACCGATCCACCCAGGAGCCCGATCATGCAGCCAGCCCTACTCCTCCAGCAGTTGCTTGCCAGTTACGCCTGCGCCGTCTGCGGTAGCGTCCCCGGCAACTGACCGAAGCCGCTTGGTTGCCAGGGCGCCAACGGCTACCCTGTCGGCCCTTTTTATCTGCATGGAATCCCGATGCGTCTACGTTCGATCTGCGTGTTCTGCGGTGCCAGCCCTGGCGCCAATCCCATCTATGCCGAAGCCGCGGCCGAACTCGGTCGCAGCCTCGCCAATGCCGGGGTGACCCTGGTCTACGGCGGCGGTGAAGTCGGCCTGATGGGCGTGGTCGCCGATGCCGCCATGGCTGCCGGGGGCGAAGTGATCGGCGTGATCCCCCAGTCGCTGCAGGACTCCGAGATCGGCCACAAGGGCCTCACCCGCCTGGAGGTGGTCTCCGGCATGCACGCGCGCAAGGCGCGCATGGCCGAGTTGTCCGACGCCTTCATCGCCCTGCCAGGGGGACTGGGGACGCTGGAAGAACTGTTCGAAGTCTGGACCTGGGGCCAGCTCGGCTACCACGGCAAGCCGTTGGGCCTGCTCGAGGTCAACGGCTTCTACGGCAAACTGATCGGCTTCCTCGATCACCTTGTCGAAGAGCGCTTCGTGCGCAGCACCCATCGTTCCATGCTGCAGGTGCGCGAAACCCCGGCCGAGCTGCTCGAAGCGCTGACGAACTGGCAGCCGGATGTAGTACCCAAATGGAACGCCCGCGCACCGGAGTAGATCGCCCAGCACATCCGTGAAGTGGACGCGGCCCTCACTTTCGCAGAGCCGAGCCGACTGCGGACGGCGCAACAGGCCGCACCTGACAGCCTATGCACGAGCGATGAAGGAAGGTCGGCACCACTATGCCGGGAGAAGGGCCAAGCCCGCGTGGCAGAGCCTGAGTGACATGCCGTCCAGCCAGCGCCGGCTGAACGGCCGGGTGGGCACTGCAGCTTTTTGAATCCCTTGGCAGAAGCCTGTCGAACGGGATGCTAAGGTGCCGCCCTCCCGCCTCACCCAGCAAGGACGATCTTTCGTGAACAGCGGTTTTTCCCTCTTCGAAGCCATGCCGAGCCACCGGATGGCCCGTGAACAACTCGAACGCCGGCTCGATCTACCCAAACTCTTCGCCGCCATCGACGCCGACCCCGGCATCGTCGGCGCCGGCGTGGTCTACATCGACGAGCGCTTCAACGTATTCGTGCTGCGGGAGTTCCAGCCCATCTGCAGCATCGTGCCGAAGAAGGTGATCCTGCGCGAAGCCCCGCGCTACACCGCACCGGCCCAATATGCCGAGCAGATCAAGAACAGCCCGCGCGAATCGCGAGTGGTCGGCGAGGCAGTGGGCACCACCCTGGCCTGCGCCGGCGCGGTCATCGGCTGGTTCGTGGTCCTCAGCGGAACAGTAGCGGTACCGTTCAGCGCCGGCGCCAGCGCGGCAGTCACGGTGATCGCCTACTCCGCGGCCACCGCCAGCACCGCGCAGTGCCTGATCGGTGGAACGCGCACAGTGATGGAAGTGCGCGACCCCTCGTTCAATGACCGCCTCGACAGCGAAGAGTGGTACCAGACCACCATGACCATTCTCGACGGCGTATCCCTGGCCGGCGTGGGCGCCTCCGCCCTGACCACGGCGCGCCTGATCAACATGACCCGCGCAACGACCGGCAAGGGTACCCGCGACGTCTTGCGCGGCCTGAGTCGTCAGGAGCGCCGCAAACTCACCGACGAGCTGCTGCGACTCCAGCATCCGACGCTGTCGACGCAACTGGTGCGCCTGCGCCAGCTGGCGGGTGAGCTGCCCAAGCGCATCAGCAATACCGAAATCCGCCAGGCGACACTGCATCAGATCCGCGACTCGCTTGGCGCCACGCTGGGCTTCGCCGGCAGTGCCTACTCCGGCAATGTGAAGTCGATCGCGGTAGGCCTCTACGAGGAAATCGAGTGACCCTACCCCGTGACTGGGGCGCCGCGATGCGGCGCTACTTTCCGGTGTTCATCGGGGTGATTCTGCTGAGTGTGTTCTCGCTCGCCAGCACCCTGGTCCTGGTGCTCTACAGCTATCTTGCGCCACCGCGCTACGAGCAGTACCTGGCGGCGCTGGGGATCGGCCTGCTGGTCTGCCTGCTACTGGTCAACCTGAACTTCCTCATCAGCCGCGGCTTCGCCTGGGGCGCCCTGGGCAACGCGGCGATCCTCGGTGGCTGCCTGCTGCTGACGCTGCCGAGCCTCCTGTTCAGTGAAGACTACCTGCACTATGCAATAAGCCTGGCGCTGCAGGTCACCGGCCTCGGCCTGCTCGCCTCGCGCCGCTACCGCGAGATGCTGCATGTGCTCAGGCAGCTACGCCAGTTGCGCAAGGCTCGCTGAGCGCGCCGATCAGCGCGGCGCCACAGGTCGCGCGGCAGGCTTGCGACTGCCGCCCTTGCCCGCCTTGCCGGCGCCCATCTCGGCCTTGCGCTTGGCTTCCGCGGCGGCCTTGGCCTGCTCGCGCTTGTCCCAGGGGTTGCCGTCGTGGCTGCGCGGCGGCAGACCGGTGTGCTGGGTCAGCAGCTTGCCGCCGGCACCGGCCTTCTTGCTGCCGGCCGGGGTGGAGTTCTTGCGCCGCGCGCTCTTGTATTCGTCGACCTGCGGCTGATGCGCCGGAATCAGCTGGTGCTTGCCGTTGCCGATCAGGTCCGCACGGCCCATGCGGGTGAGCGCCTCGCGCAACATCGGCCAGCCTTTCGGATCGTGATAGCGCAGGAAGGCCTTGTGCAGACGACGCTGCTCCTCGCTCTTGACGATCTGCACACCGTCGCTCTTGTAGGTGACCTTGTGCAGCGGGTTCTTGCCCGAGTGATACATCGCCGTCGCCGAGGCCATCGGTGACGGATAGAAGGCCTGCACCTGGTCGGCACGGAAGCCGTTGCGCTTGAGCCAGAGCGCCAGGTTCATCATGTCTTCGTCGCTGGTGCCGGGGTGGGCGGCGATGAAGTAGGGGATCAGGTACTGCTCCTTGCCGGCTTCCTTCGAGTACTTCTCGAACATCTGCTTGAAGCGGTCGTAGCTGCCGATGCCCGGCTTCATCATCTTGTCCAGAGGGCCCCGCTCGGTGTGCTCCGGGGCGATCTTCAGGTAGCCGCCGACGTGGTGGGTGACCAGCTCCTTGACGTACTCGGGCGACTCCACCGCCAGGTCGTAGCGCAACCCGGAGGCGATCAGGATCTTCTTCACCCCCGGCAGGGCGCGCGCCTTGCGGTACAGCTCGATCAGCGAGCTGTGGTCGGTATTGAGGTTCTCGCAGATACCCGGGAACACGCAGGAGGGCTTGCGGCAGTGACGCTCGATCTCGGTGCTCTTGCAGGCGATGCGGTACATGTTCGCAGTCGGCCCGCCGAGGTCGGAGACCACGCCAGTGAAGCCCGGTACCTTCTTCATTTCCTCGATCTCGGCGAGGATGGATTCGTGCGAGCGGCTCTGGATGATGCGCCCTTCGTGCTCAGTGATCGAGCAGAAGGTACAGCCGCCGAAGCAGCCGCGCATGATGTTGACCGAGAAGCGGATCATCTCGTACGCCGGGATCTTCTCCTGGCCGTAGGCCGGATGCGGCACCCGCGCATAGGGCAGGCCGAAGACGTAATCCATCTCCTCGGTGGTCAGCGGGATCGGCGGCGGTGTCAGCCAGATGTCCAGATCGCCATGGCGCTGCACCAGCGCCCGCGCATTGCCAGGGTTGGTTTCCAGGTGCAGCACGCGGTTAGCGTGGGCGTAGAGCACCGCATCGCCGCGGACCTTCTCGAACGACGGCAGGCGGATCACGGTGCGCTCGCGCTCCAGGCGCGGATGATGCAGCAGCTGCACCACCTTGGCCTCCTGCGGGTCCTCATCGGGCTGCGCGCCCTTGTCCTGCTCGATGGCACAGGCCGAGGTGTCCTGGGTGTTGACGTAGGGGTTGATCACCTTGTCGACCCGGCCCGGACGATCGATGCGGGTGGAGTCGATCTCGAACCAGCCATCGGGCGTATCGCGACGGATGAACGCCGTGCCGCGCACGTCGCTGATGGCCTGGATCGACTCGCCACGCGACAGGCGCTGGGCCACTTCGACGATGGCGCGCTCGGCGTTGCCGTAGAGCAGCAGATCGGCGGTGGCGTCCATCAGGATCGAGCGGCGCACCTTGTCCGACCAGTAGTCGTAGTGGGCGATACGGCGCAGCGAGGCTTCGATGCCGCCAAGCACCACCGGTACCTGACTGTAGGCCTCCTTGCAGCGCTGGCTGTAGACCAGGCTGGCGCGGTCCGGGCGTTTGCCGGCCAGGCCGCCGGCGGTATAGGCGTCGTCCGAGCGGATCTTCTTGTCCGCGGTGTAGCGGTTGATCATCGAATCCATGTTGCCCGCCGCCACGCCGAAGAACAGGTTCGGCGCGCCCAGCTTCATGAAGTCGTCCTTCGAGCGCCAGTCCGGCTGGCTGATGATGCCGACGCGGAAACCCTGGGCCTCGAGCAGACGACCGATGATCGCCATGCCGAACGAGGGATGATCGACGTAGGCATCGCCGGTGACGATGATGATGTCGCACGAATCCCAGCCGAGCTGATCCATCTCCGCCCTGCTCATCGGCAGGAAGGGCGCGGGCCCGAAGCATTCGGCCCAGTACTTGGGATAGTCGAACAGCGGCTTGGCGGCGTGCATGATCGGATCAATGACTCGTGGGAAAAAGCGGGCGCGCAAGATAGCACAAAAAATGAACAATTCCGACTATGGCGCTAGGCCTCTCGGGCAGCTGCATGCCTGGCCAGCGCGGACGGACAAATTTCATTGCCCGCTCGAGCGGCTAACGGCGCCGGCTGCGCAGTGCGCCGCTATCGCCGGAAACTGCAGGCGCAATGCACGCTGCCTGTTGCCCCCTGGACGCAATAACCGCAGGGCATTGCGCCGCAGCACTCGGGAAAGTTGCGCGCTCAGGCCTGGTAGCGCCGCGGCACGCGCGCGGTGACCTTGGTCAGCAGCTCATAGCCGATGGTGCCGCAGGCCTGGGCGACTTCGTCGACCGGCAGCGCGGCGCCCCATAGCTCGACCGGCGAGCCGACCTGCACACCGCCCAGGTCGGTGACATCCACTGCCAGCATGTCCATCGACACACGCCCGGCCAGTCCGGCACGCTGCCCGTCGACCAGCACCGGCGTGCCGCTGGGCGCATGACGCGGATAACCGTCGGCGTAGCCGCAGCTGACGGTAGCGATCCGCGAGGGACGGCTGGCTACCCAGCTGGCGCCATAACCGACGCTTTCCCCTGCCGCGACATCACGCAGGGCGATCACCGCGCCGGTCAGGCTCATTGCCGGCCGCAGGCCCAGTTCGGCGGCGCTCAGGTCGGCGAAGGGCGTGGCGCCGTAGAGCATGATGCCCGGCCGGATCCAGTCCAGGTGCGCGGCAGGCATGCTGGTGACGGCGGCGGAGTTGGCCAGCGAGCGCTGGTCGAAATCCAGGTCGAGCAGATCGAGAAAGCACTCCAGCTGTACTTCGTTGAGCGAATCGCCACGCAGGTCGGCGCACGCGAAGTGGCTGATCAGGTTCAGCTCGGCCACCTGGCGAGCCCGGCACAACTGCGGATGCCAGCTGCGCAGGGCGGCGCTGTCGAAGCCGAGCCGGTGCATGCCGCTGTCGAGCTTGAGCCAGACATTCAGCGGCACGGCCAACTCGGCCGCCAGCAACGCCTCGGCCTGCTGCGGGCCCTGCACCACCACATCCAGGCGCATGCGCGCTGCGGCCTGAAACTCGGCCGGCTCGAAGCAGCCTTGCAGCAGCAGGATCCGCGCCTCGGCATGCAGGGCACGGACCTCGGCAGCCTCCTCGATACAGGCCACCGCGAAGCCGTCCGCCTCGTCATGCAGGGCCGTCACCACCTCGCGCGCGCCATGTCCGTAGGCGTTCGCCTTGACCACGGCAAAGGCCTGCCGGCCCGGCGCGCAGCGCTTGGCCAGGGCGTAGTTGTGACGAATGGCTGCCAGATCGACGGTGGCGACGAGGGGACGCATGGGGATTTTCCGAGGGCGGGAACGAAGGCCGCCATCTTACTCCGCAGAGGCCGACCGGGCAGCCTCCGCGACACGGCTCAGCACTACTCGTCGTCGAAGTTGTAGCTACCCGGCGCGAGATTCTCGAAGCGCGTGTACTTGCCGAGGAAGGCCAGGCGCACGGTACCGATCGGCCCGTTACGCTGCTTGCCGATGATGATCTCGGCGACACCCTTGTGTTCGGTTTCCGGGTGATAGACCTCATCGCGATAGACGAACATGATCACGTCGGCGTCCTGCTCGATCGCACCGGATTCACGCAGGTCGGAGTTCACCGGGCGTTTGTTCGGGCGCTGTTCAAGCGAGCGGTTGAGCTGCGACAGCGCCACTACCGGGCAATTGAATTCCTTGGCCAGCGCCTTGAGCGAGCGCGAGATCTCGGAGATCTCGTTGGTGCGGTTGTCGCCGGAGGAGCCGGGAATCTGCATCAGCTGCAGGTAGTCGATCATGATCATCGCCAGGTCGCCGTGCTCGCGCACCAGGCGCCGGGTGCGCGCGCGCATCTCGGAGGGGCTGATGCCGGCGGTGTCGTCGATGAACAGCTTGCGATCGTTGAGCAGGTTCACCGCACTGGTCAGGCGCGGCCAGTCGTCGTCGCTGAGCTGGCCGGAACGCACCTTGGTCTGGTCGATCCGACCGAGCGAGGACAGCATACGCATGATCAGCGAATCGCCGGGCATTTCCAGCGAATACACCAGCACCGCCTTGTCGCTGCGCAGCACCGCGTTCTCCACCAGGTTCATGGCGAAGGTGGTCTTGCCCATCGACGGACGGCCGGCGACGATGATCAGGTCCGACGGCTGCAGGCCGCTGGTCTTGTCATCCAGGTCGGCGTAGCCGGTGGACAGGCCGGTGATGGCGTCCGCGGTATTGAACAGCGTGTCGATGCGGTCGATGGCCTTGGTCAGCAGATCGTTGACCCCGACCGGGCCGCCGGTCTTGGGACGCGCCTCGGCGATCTGGAAGATCTGCCGCTCGGCTTCGTCGAGCACCTCGGCCGCGGTGCGCCCTTCCGGGTTGAAGGCGGTGTCGGCGATGGTGCTGCTGATGCCGATCAGCTGGCGCAGGGTGGCGCGCTCGCGAATGATCTGCGCGTAGGCCTTGATGTTGGCTACCGAAGGCGTGTTCTTGGCCAGTTCGCCCAGGTAGGCCAGTCCGCCGACCTGGCTCAGCTGACCCTCATTGTCCAGTTGCTCGGACAGCGTGACCACGTCGAACGGCGAGTTGCGATCGGCCAGCTTGGCAATGGCGCGGAAGATCAGTCGATGATCATGACGATAGAAGTCGCCGTCGGAAACCTGATCGAGCACCCGCTCCCACGCGTTGTTGTCCAGCATCAGACCGCCGAGCACGGCCTGCTCGGCCTCGATCGAATGCGGCGGGACCTTGAGCGAGGCGGTCTGCAGGTCGTACTGCTCGGGGACGGAGATATCGTTCATGGGGCTCGCGGAATTTCACTACTGCATAGAAAGACAAAGGGCACGAGACGCTTGCGCGAATCGTGCCCGATGTTACTCGCCGAACACCGAAGGTGTCAGGCGCTTTGTCGCAGCTTAGGCAGCGACCACAACCACTTTGACGGTGGCTTCGACGTCGCTGTGCAGGTGCACGGCAATGTCGAACTCGCCGACCTGGCGGATGGTGCCGTTCGGCAGGCGAACTTCGCTCTTGGCCACTTCCACGCCGGAGGCAGTCAGGGCGTCGGCGATGTCGGCGGTGCCGATGGAACCGAACAGCTTGCCTTCATCGCCCGCGGTAGCGGTGATGGTGACTTCCAGTTCGGCCAGTTGCGCAGCGCGAGTTTCGGCCGAGGCCTTCTTGTCGGCAGCTGCTTTTTCCAGGTCGGCACGACGCGCTTCGAAAGCAGCGACGTTGGCCGGCGTGGCAGCAGTAGCCTTGCCTTGCGGCAGGAGGAAGTTACGGCCGTAACCGGACTTCACGTTCACTTTGTCGCCCAGGTTGCCCAGGTTGGCGATCTTTTCCAGCAGGATGACTTCCATTTGAGTCTTACCTCTTAACTTTTAACCTTCACCGGCGCGACGGCAGGCCGCCGCGCATGGATGAGCTCAGACCGTGGTCTCAGCGGCCGTGGCTGTCGGTATAGGGCAGCAGGGCCAGGTAGCGGGCGCGCTTGATAGCGGTAGCCAGCTGACGCTGATAACGAGCCTTGGTACCGGTGATACGGCTGGGAACGATCTTGCCGGTCTCGGATACATAGGCCTTCAGAGTGTTGAGATCCTTGTAATCGATCTCCTTCACTTCTTCAGCGGTGAAACGGCAGAACTTACGACGACGGAAAAAACGTGCCATGAGATTGGCTCCTCAATAGATCCGGAAATTACTCGTCAGCGTTGTCGCTGTCGCTGTTGTCACCATCATCGCCATCGGCGGAGTCGGTGCTTTCAACGCGATCGCGACGCTCGCGACGCTCGCTGCGGTTTTCTTCCGCCTTGAGCATCTCGGACTGTTCGGTAACGGCTTCGTCGCGACGAATGACCAGGTTACGGATCACGGCATCGTTGTAACGGAAGTTGTCTTCCAGCTCGGCCAGGGCCTTGCCGCTGCACTCGACGTTCAGCATCACGTAGTGAGCCTTGTGAACGTTGTTGATTGCATAGGCCAGCTGACGACGACCCCAGTCTTCCAGACGATGGATCTTGCCACCGTCTTCTTCGATCAGCTTGGTGTAACGCTCGACCATGCCGCCGACTTGCTCGCTCTGATCCGGGTGGACCAGAAAGATGATTTCGTAATGACGCATAGATGCTCCTTACGGGTTGCAGCCTGCCGGAAAAGTACGGTCAGGCAAGGAGTGAATTGATTCGTTATGGCTTGCCGAAGCGAGGCGCACACAGGGCACGGCCGATTGGCAAGGGGCGCGATTGTACGGACCGGGAGGGCACACCGCAAGCACGCCGACACCAAAGATCGCCGCAACTCGACAAGCCGCAGGGCTGGCGCTCTGCCTGGCTGGGCCGCGCGCTCGATTGCAGCGCCCGGGCCGGCCAGACAAGGCTGCTAGCTGCGCGGCGCGCGACGCTGGCGAACGGCCTCGAACAGGCAGACACCGGTCGCTACCGAGACATTCAGGCTGCTGACGCTACCTGCCATCGGCAGCCTGACCAGATAGTCGCAGTGTTCACGGGTCAGCCGACGCATGCCCTTGCCCTCGGCGCCCATGATCAGGATGGTCGGCCCTGTGAAGTCGTGCTCATAGACTTCCTGCTCGGCCTCGCCGGCCGTGCCGACCGTCCACAGGCCGCGCTGGCGCAACTTCTCCAGCGTCCGCGCCAGATTGGTCACAGCCACCAGCGGCAGCACCTCGGCAGCGCCGCAGGCCACCTTGCGCACCGTGGCATTGAGGGTGGCGGACTTGTCCTTGGGCACGATCACCGCCTGCACACCCGCCGCATCGGCGGTCCGCAACACCGCGCCGAGGTTGTGCGGATCGGTCACCCCGTCGAGCACCAGCAGCAGCGGCGCGCCTTCGGTGCGGTCGAGCAACTCGTCGAGCATCGCCTCACCCCAGACCTGGCTGGGACTGACATCCGCCACCACGCCCTGGTGCACACCCTCGACCCAGGCGTCCATCTCGCGACGCTCGCACTGCCCCACATCGACGCGCTCCTGCGCGGCGATGGCGAGCAGGGCTTGAACCCGCGGATCGCTGCGCCCTTCGGCCAGCCAGACCTTCTTCACTCGCTTGGGATGGTGACGCAGCAGCGCCTCCACCGCATGCAGGCCGTAGACCTTCTCCAGCTGGCTCATGCCTTGTCCTTGGGCTTGCGCGAACCACCGCGGCGCCCTGACCCCTTGGCCGGCGCATCCTTGGTCTTGCCGGCGGTCTTCGCCTCACTGACCAGAGCCTGCTTGAGCGCACGACTCTTCTTCAGGTCGGCGCCGGCCGGCTCGGCAGCCGAGGAGCGCGAACGCTTGCGTGGCGCCGAGCTCTTCTTCTCGCCAGCAGCAGCTTTGTCCTTGCCTTCAGCGCGGGCCGGTTCGTTGGTGCGCCCTTTCTTGGCCACCGGCTTTGCCATCTGCCGCTCGCTCATCTCGAAGTCGATCTTGCGCTCGTCGAGATCGACACGCATGACCTTGACCTCGACGCTGTCGCCCAAGCGGAAGCTCTTGCCACTGCGCTCACCTTTGAGGCGGTGATGGACCGCATCGAAGTGGTAGTAGTCGCCCGGCAGCGCGGTCACATGGACCAGACCCTCGACGTAGATGTCCTTGAGCTCGACGAACAGACCGAAACCGGTGACCGCGGTAATCACACCCTCGAAGCTCTCGCCGACGCGATCCTGCATGAACTCGCACTTGAGCCAGCTGACCACGTCGCGGGTTGCCTCGTCGGCGCGCCGCTCGGTCAGCGAGCACTGCTCGCCGAGCTGCTCCAGCGCCGCCTCGTCATACGGATAGATCCGCGGCTTGGGCATGCTCGCAGCGCCGGCACGGCGCACGTGCGGCGTGTCCATCTTCGAGCGGATGACGCTGCGAATGGCGCGATGCACCAGCAGATCCGGATAACGACGGATCGGCGAGGTGAAGTGGGTGTAGGCCGGGTAGTTGAGACCGAAGTGGCCGTTGTTGTCGGCGCTGTACACCGCCTGGCTGAGCGAGCGCAGCATCACGGTCTGGATCAGATGGAAGTCCGGACGCCCCTGGATCGACTGCAGCAGTTGCTGATAGTCCTTCGGCGAAGGCCCTTCCTTGCCCCGATGCAGCGACAGCCCCAGCTCGCTGAGGAACGCCTTGAGCTTCTCCAGGCGCTCCGGCGGCGGGCCGTCATGCACGCGATAGAGCGAGGGGATGCCGTGCTTCTGCATGAACTCGGCGGTGGCGACGTTGGCCGCCAGCATGCATTCCTCGATCAGCTTGTGCGCGTCGTTGCGCTGGGTCGGCAGGATCTCGGCGATCTTGCGGTTGGCACCGAAGACGATGCGCGTTTCCTGCGTCTCGAAATCGATCGCGCCGCGTGTGGCGCGCGCCGCCAGCAGCACCTTATAGAGCGCGTGCAATTCCTTGAGATGCGGCAGCACCTCGGCGTATTCGCCACGCAAGCGCTTGCCTTCGGCCGCCTTGGGCTGCTCGAGCATCGCACTGACCTTGTTGTAGGTCAGACGCGCATGGGAATGGATCACCGCCTCGTAGAACTGGTAATCGCTGAGTTTGCCGGCCTTGGAGATGGTCATCTCGCAGACCATCGCCAGACGATCGACGTGCGGATTCAACGAGCAGAGGCCGTTGGACAGCTCCTCCGGCAGCATCGGGATCACCCGCTCGGGGAAATACACCGAGTTGCCGCGCTTCTGCGCCTCTTCATCCAGCGCAGAGTCGATCTTGACGTAATGGGACACGTCGGCGATCGCCACGTACAGACGCCAGCCACCCTTGAACGGATTCCAGCCGCCGATCTTCTCGCAATAGACCGCGTCGTCGAAGTCACGGGCATCTTCACCATCGATGGTGACAAACGCCAGGTCGCGCAGATCGACACGCTTCTCCTTGTCCTTCTCGAGCACCTCGGGCTTGAGCCGAGCCGCTTCCTTCACCACCGCCTCGGGCCAGACATTGGGAATGTCGTAACTGCGCAGGGCAACGTCGATTTCCATGCCCGGCGCCATGTAGTTGCCGATGACCTCGACGATGTCGCCCTGCGGCTGGAAGCGCGCAGTGGGCCAGTGGGTGATTCTGATCTCGACGAACTGACCGACCTTCGCATTGCCGGTGCGGCCTGGAGTGACCAGGACCTCCTGCTGGATCTTCGGGTTGTCAGGAACCACGAAGCCGATGCCGCTTTCCTCGAAGTAGCGGCCAACGACTGTCTCGTGGGCGCGCGACACCACCTCGACCAACCCACCTTCACGACGTCCGCGACGGTCCAGGCCGGTGACCCGCGCCAGCGCGCGGTCACCATCGAAGACCAGACGCATCTGGCTTGGGCCGAGAAACAGGTCATCACTGCCGTCGTCGGGGATGAGGAAGCCGAAGCCGTCACGATGACCGCTGACGCGGCCGGCGATCAGATCGAGCTTGTCGACTGGTGCATAGGTGCCGCGTCGAGTGAAGATGAGCTGGGCATCCCGCTCCATCGCCCGCAGGCGACGCCGCAGGGCTTCGAGCTGTTCTTCGCTAACCAGGCCGAATTCGGCCACCAGTTGCTCGCGCGTCGCGGGCGAGCCTCGGTCCGAGAGATGCTGAAGAATCAACTCACGGCTAGGAATGGGGTTTTCGTATTTTTCCGCCTCGCGGGCGGCCTCGGGATCGAGGGATTGCCAATCGGCCATTAGAGGGTGTTCACCTGTTTGATATGTCGCATGCTTTGATTCAGCGTCTTGTCTTTAAGCGCATAAGGCTATCTTGGTCTGCCTCGGCGCACGAATAAAGTTTTTTTTCACAGCAGGGCTTTACAACCCCCCACATGCTCCGTATATTTCGCGCCCACAACGACGGCAAACGTCGATGTGGTTGAAAGTACACGAGAAATCGTCGAACTCAACGCCCAGGTGGCGGAATTGGTAGACGCACTAGGTTCAGGTCCTAGCGGTGGCAACACCGTGGAAGTTCGAGTCTTCTCCTGGGCACCATATTCCACAAAGAACCGAGCCTCACGGCTCGGTTTTTTGTTTGTGCTGAAAAAAGCCCCGCACCACTAGCGCGCCCCTCGATGCGATGCAGAAACAAAAAAGGCCGCCTCACGGCAGCCTTTCTTGCATCAGTCCACCGATCAGGCGAAAGGATGGCGCAACACGATGGTCTCGTTGCGATCCGGGCCGGTCGAGATGATGTCGATCGGCGCACCGACCAGCTCTTCGACCCGACGGATGTAGGCGCGCGCATTCGCCGGCAACTCTTCCAGACTCTTGGCTCCCAGCGTGGACTCGCTCCAACCTGACACATCCTCGTACACCGGCTGCAGACCGAGATAGCTATCGGCATCGGTTGGCGCATCGATAACCACACCCTTGTCGTTCTTGTAGCCGACACAGATGCGGATGGTCTCCAGACCGTCGAGTACATCCAGCTTGGTCAGGCAGATGCCGGAAATGCTGTTGATCTCGATGGCCCGACGCAGGATGACCGCATCGAACCAGCCACAGCGACGCGCACGTCCGGTGGTGGAACCGAATTCATGACCACGTTCGGCCAGACGCGCCCCAACATCGTCGAACAGCTCGGTCGGGAACGGACCCGAACCTACGCGAGTGGTGTAGGCCTTGGTGATGCCGAGGATGTAGTCCAGGTACAACGGACCGAATCCGGAACCGGTAGCTATGCCACCTGCAGTGGTATTCGAGCTGGTGACGTAGGGGTATGTGCCGTGGTCGATGTCGAGCAGAGAGCCCTGCGCGCCTTCGAACATGATGTCACGCTCGGCTCGGCGCAGCTCGTGCAGCTCTGCAGTGACATCAGCCACCATCGGGCGCAGCTCTTCGGCGTAGGCCATGCACTCTTCGAGCAGGCTCTGGAAGTCTACCGCCGGCTCCTTGTAATAGTTCTGCAGGACGAAGTTATGGTAGTCCAGCAGCTCGCCAAGCTTGGCGGCGAAACGCTCGCGATGGAACAGATCCCCGACGCGCAGACCGCGGCGCGCGACCTTGTCCTCATACGCCGGGCCGATACCGCGTCCGGTGGTGCCAATCTTGGCATCGCCACGCGCCTTCTCGCGCGCCTGATCCAGCGCGACGTGGTAGGACAGAATCAGCGGACAGGACGGGCTGATCTTCAGGCGCTTGCGCACCGGCACGCCCTTTTCCTCAAGCTTGCGAATCTCGCGCATCAGCGCGTCGGGTGCGACCACCACGCCATTGCCGATCATGCACTGGACGTTCTCACGCAGAATGCCGGACGGAATCAGGTGCAGAACGGTCTTCTCACCGTCGATGACCAGGGTATGACCGGCATTGTGGCCACCCTGATAGCGCACGACCGCAGCGACCTGCTCGGTCAGCAGGTCGACGATCTTGCCCTTGCCCTCATCACCCCACTGGGTGCCCAGGACCACGACATTCTTACCCATTGCAGATTCCTCTTAGCGCAAGCTGTATACCGGCATGCACCGGCCTGAAAACACAATCAATTCAACGAAACGAGCTGCCAGACGCCATCGCGCAGCTCAAGCAGGCTGTCACAGCCACAGGCACGGGCAGACTCGCGGCCCTGGCCAGGCAACGCCTGAATCACCCGACGCCCTTGGCCACGCAACTCGCGCACGCACGCCCAGAGCGCGGCGTCGTCAGACAACGGAACCCAGATCGCTGCGGACTCGACCACAGGGCGGCTTTCGCCCAGCGCAACCAGAGTTCGCAGATCAGTGGAAAATCCGGTGGCCGGACGTGCACGACCGAAGTCGGCGCCGATGTCGTCATAGCGCCCGCCCTGGGCGATGGACTGACCCAGGCCCGGCACGAACGCAGCGAAGACCACACCGGTGTGGTAGTGGTAGCCGCGCAATTCGCCCAGATCGAAATACAGCGGTATCTGCGGGAAGCGCGCCGCCAGGCCGGCGGCGATCGATTCCAGAGAGCCCAACGCATCCCGAACCGCAGCCGGGGCGGCAGCCAGACGCTGACGCGCCAGTGCCAGCACTTCGCGCCCGCCGCAGAGTTCAACCAGCGCGCGCAGCATCTCGCGTACCTGCGATGGCAACGGCTCAGTGAGCGCGAAGACCTCCTCGGTCGCCTTGCGCTGCAGAGCGTCAAACAACTGCTGCTCGGCCGCACCGTCCAGTCCGGCCAAGGCCGCCAGCGCGCGATAGATCCCCACATGTCCCAGGTCCATGTGCACATCAGCCACGCCAGCCAGATCGAGGGTCTCCAGCATCAGGCTGATGACCTCCAGATCCGCGGCAGCGCTGGCGTCGCCATAGAGTTCGGCACCCAGCTGAATCGGGCTGCGCGAGATCGACAGCGCCTGCGGCCAGGCGTGCAGCACGCTGCCTGCATAGCAGAGTCGGCTTGGTCCCTCGCGACGCAGGGTATGCGCATCGATACGCGCCACCTGCGGGGTGATGTCGGCACGAAAGCCCATCTGCCGACCGGACTTGGGATCGACCACCTTGAAAGTGCGCAGATCCAGATCCTGACCGGCACCTGTAAGCAGGGACTCGAGATACTCGACATGCGGCGTGATCACCAGCTCATAGCCCCAGCCATGGAACTGATCGAGCACCTGTCGACGTGTCGCCTCGATGCGCGCCGCTTCCGGCGGCAGAATTTCTTCGATGCCATCTGGCAGCAGCCAGCGGTCTACCGTTGCCATTTCGCCATTCCCCTCGTTCACCGGGCGGCAGCCTTCAATGAAGCAGATAAAGTAACGCGGTGCCCAGCAGCATGCTGGCCAACCCCATCATGCGCAGCCGCCGCTCGGGCAACTGCGCGATATGTGCGACAGCCATGCGCCAACGTCGCGGATAGAGAAAGGGCAGGATGCCTTCGAGCACCAGCACCAAACACAGGGCGATGCCCAATTCCTGCCACATGATTCCCATAGACGCAAAAAAGCCGGGGTTTTTCCCGGCTGCCGAATCATAACACGTTTCCTCGCGGGATCACCCCGGCCGGCTTGAGGCCGGCCGGGTCAACCCTCAGCGCGCGGACTTTTCCATGTAGCGGAAAAAGTCGCTGGACGGGTCAAGGACCAATACGTCGCCCTTGCTGTCGAAGCTGGCACGATAGGCCTGCAGGCTGCGGTGGAACGCGTAGAACTCGCGATCGGCATCGTAGGCCTCGGCATAGATCGCTGCCGCTTGCGCATCGCCATCACCGCGAATTTCTTCCGCCTCGCGATAAGCCTCTGCCAGCAGCACGCGGCGCTGACGATCGGCGTCCGCACGAATACCCTCCGCCAGCTCTCGGCCCTTGGCCCGATGCTCACGCGCCTCGCGCTCACGCTCGGATGCCATGCGATCGAAGACGCTGCGATAGACCTCTTTAGGCAGATCGATCGACTTGACCCGAACATCCAGCACTTCGATACCCAGCTCTTTCTGCGCCATGCCGTTGAGTGAAGAGGTAATGGCAGCCATCAGGGCATCGCGCTCACCGGAAACCACCTCATGCAGCGTCCGTTTGCCGAACTGGTTGGACAGCCCAGCCACCAGACGCTGAGTCAGGCGGTCGTCGGCGATCTGCTTCTGCCCAGAGGTGGCGGTGTAAAACAGCTCGGCGTCCGCGACACGCCACTTGGCGTATGCATCCACCATCACCGCTTTCTTCTCCAGCGTCAGGAAACGCTGCGTCGGCGAATCCAGGGTCAGCAGGCGCGCATCGAACTTGCGCACGGTGTTCACCAGCGGAATCTTCACGTGCAGCCCGGGCTGCACATCTGCTTCCACGACTCGACCGAATTGCAGCAAGACCGCCTTTTCGGTTTGAGAAATGATGTAGAAGCTGTTCCAGCCGATCAGCGCCAGAACCACTGCAACGACTAGCAGGGACAGGGATTTATTGTTCATCAGCGAGTCTCCCTGGTCCGCGGATCACGGATATCGGCGCCGGAATTGCTGCGACTGGCACTATCTGAAGCCGCTGGGGCAGTGATACCGGACGAGTTGCTCGATGAGCCCGAACGGTTCTCGATCATCTTGTCGAGCGGCAGATACAGAAGATTGCTCTGCCCATCCTTTCCGGTCACCAGCACCTTGCTGGTGCTCGACAGAACTTCCTGCATGGTTTCCAGGTAGAGGCGCTCGCGGGTCACTTCCGGGGCGCGCCGATATTCGGCGACCAGCTTGCTGAAGCGATCCGCCTCGCCGCGAGCACGGGAGATGACTTCCTCGCGATAACCGTTGGCATCTTCCAGCAGTCGCTGGGCCTGGCCACGCGCCTCCGGAACTACGCCATTGGCATAGGTTTCCGCCTGATTCTTCTCGCGCTGCTCGTCCTCGCGAGCACGGATAACGTCGTCGAAAGCGTCCTTGACTTCCGCCGGCGCAGTAGCCCGCTGGATGTTCACCTGAGTCACGGATATCCCCGTGCCATAGGTATCCAGGAAGCTTTGCAGTCGCTCGCGGACCTCTTCAGACATCTGCTCGCGACCCTGGGTGATCACTTGATCCATGGTGGTGGAACCCGCCACGTGGCGCAGGGCGCTGTCGGTCGCATGCTTGAGACTGACCTCGGGCTGGTCGACGTTGAGCACGTAGTCCTTGAGGTTGCTGATCTTGTACTGCACGGTCAGCGGCACTTCGACGATGTTCTCGTCTTCGGTGAGCATCTGGCTGGTGGTCGAGTAGGTACGCTCGGCAGTGACGTTTTCCTGGTACTTGCGATCGATCGGCGGGAAATACAGGTTGAGGCCATCGCCGACAGTGCTGTGGTACTCACCGAAGCGCAGAATTACCGCCTGTTCCTGGGCGTCAACGATGTAGACCGCGTTGTACAGCCAGACGGCGAACAGCAGACCGAGAATGATCGCGAACAGACCATAGCCACCGCCCTTGCCGCCGCTACTGCTATCGCCTCCACCCCGTTTCTTGCCGCCGAACAGACCATTCAGGCTGTCCTGCAACTTGCGGAAGGCTTCGTCGAGATCAGGCGGCCCCTTCTGATCGCCGCCACCGCGGCGACCACCCCAGGGATCCTGATTGTTCGAGTTGCCACCCGGCTCATTCCAAGCCATAGCGCTCTCCATCACGAATAAAGCAAAGACGCGCCAGAGGCGCGCCGACCAATGCTACAGAATGCCCGACTACGGCGGCAAAATCGCCTGCCTGGGCTTTATTGCAAAGTATGTTGCGCCAGAAACTCCGCAGGCTGCCAGCCTTCTCGCGTTACCAGGCGATTCAGCTCCACTCGCGGCAGGCGAATTGCCAGCAGACTGTCGCCCGCCCCGTCATGATCTTCGCTCTGCACCGCGCCAGCCTCGAAGAACTGCGCACGCAAGCGAGCAAGCGACTGGGGCAGACACAGGGTGCCGACGAACAGATCATCACCCAACAGCTCGGCAATCGCCTGATGCAGAAGCTCCAGCCCTCGACCTGCCTGCGCCGAAAGCCAGACCCTCTCCGGACGACCGTCACCACGCCGCTGGATCTGTGGCTCGACCCCGTCGAGCAGATCAATCTTGTTGTAGACCTCTAGAATCGGTAGCTCGTTGGCGCCGATCTCCGCCAGCACCGCTAGCACCTGCTCGACCTGCTGATCCCGCTCGGGCTCGTGGGAGTCGATCACGTGCAGCAGCAGCTCCGAGTTGCTCGACTCCTCGAGCGTTGCGCGAAATGCCTCGACCAGCTTGTGCGGCAGGTGGCGAATGAAACCCACGGTATCCGCCAGCACGATCGGCCCCAGATCCGCCAGCTCAAGCCGGCGCAAGGTCGGGTCAAGGGTCGCGAAGAGCTGGTCCGCGGCATAGACCTCCGACTGGGTCAGTGCATTGAACAGCGTCGATTTGCCGGCATTGGTGTAGCCCACCAACGACACCGAGGGAATATCGGCGCGCCGTCGACCACGGCGAGCCTGCTCACGCTGGCTGCGAACCTTGTCCAGGCGTGCCTTGATCTGGCGCAGCCGCACACGCAGCAGACGCCGGTCGGTTTCCAGCTGCGTCTCACCCGGACCACGCAGACCGATACCCCCCTTCTGTCGCTCAAGGTGGGTCCAGCCTCGCACCAGACGTGTACTCATGTGCTCGAGCTGGGCCAGTTCGACCTGCAGCTTGCCCTCATGGGTGCGCGCCCGCTGGGCAAAGATGTCCAGAATCAGACCGGTGCGGTCCAGTACCCGACAGGACAGCGCCGCCTCGAGATTGCGCTCCTGGCTGGGAGTGAGCGTGTGATTGAAGATCACCAGGTCTATCTGCTCGGCCTCGACCAGGTCCCGCAGTTCATCGACCTTGCCGGTGCCAACCAGAAACTTGGCGGTTGGCCGATGCCGCGGCACGCAGACCATGCAGACGATTTCCGCGCCGGCGGAAAGCGCCAGCTCGCGGAACTCCTGCGCATCTTCGCGCACCTGCGGGTCCTGACCTTCGAGATGAACCAGTACGGCTCTCTCCCCACCCCCATGACGCTCGAAGAACAATGCGGACTCCCGTCAGGCGTTGCCGGGTTCAGCGTCAGCCTGACCGTCTTCCGATGCACTCGGCAGACGAACCGGACGGCTCGGAACCACGGTGGAGATCGCGTGCTTGTAGACCATCTGGCTGACAGTGTTCTTCAGCAGAATAACGAACTGGTCAAAGGACTCGATCTGGCCCTGCAGCTTGATGCCGTTGACCAGATAGATGGATACCGGGACGCGTTCCTTACGCAGGGTATTGAGGTAAGGGTCTTGTAGCGAATGCCCTTTCGACATGTGCCGCACTCCTTGGAGGATCAATAGTTATAGTTTTTTCAAATGAAGCCAAAAAAAGGCCACCGCCCCTAGGATAGACGGTCACCGGCCATATTCTCAGGCCAATATGGAGACCGCCGCCAGGTATTTCAAGGCGCGTGGCAGATTGTCACTCGCCAGACTGTCGAGCCAATGCAGCTCGTCCCAGCCGCGCAGCCAGGTAAATTGGCGCTTGGCCAGCTGTCGCGTGGCGGCGACACCCTTTGCAATCATTTCCTCTCGCGGCACCACCCCATCAAGGTATTCCCAGACCTGGCGATAGCCCACCGAGCGCATCGACGGCATATCCGGCTGCAGGCCGGGACGCAGTCGCAAGGCTTCGACCTCTTCGACGAACCCCTGTTCCAGCATGATCCGGAATCGCCTAGCGATACGCTCGTGCAACTGCTGCCGCTGCGCCGGCGCAATGGCCAGCTGCACCAGGGTGTAGGGTAGTGCGGACGCACCCGCGGCAGCCTGGCGACGACGATGCTCGCTCATCGACAGGCCGCTGGCGCGATAGACCTCGAGCGCACGAACCAGGCGCTGCGGGTCATTGGGATGAATACGCGCAGCCGACTCGGCATCCACCCGCGCCAATTCCCGATGCAGCGCCTCGAGCCCCTCGGCAGCCGCCCATGCTTCCAGTTCGGTGCGCAGCGCCGGGTCGGCGGCGGGCATCTCGGCGAGCCCATCGAGCAGCGCGCGAAAGTACAGCATGGTGCCGCCAACCAGCAGTGGGATGCGTCCACAGGCAGTGATCTCGGCCATCGCCGCCAGCGCATCGCTGCGAAACTCCGCCGCCGAGTAGCTCTGCTCCGGCTCGCGGATATCGATCAAGCGATGCGGAAACTCGGCCAGCACCCCGGGTTCCGGCTTGGCGGTGCCGATGTCCATGCCGCGATAGACCAGCGCCGAATCCACACTGACCAGCTCACAAGGCAGCAGGCGCGCCAGCTCAAGCGCCAGATCGGTCTTGCCCGAGGCGGTCGGACCCATCAGGAAAATGGCGGGAGGCAGGGGCTTGGTCATAACGCTTAAATCGTTCTCAGAGCGTCGCAAGCGGCTCAGGCAAGGCATGAATCAGTCGGGAGCGCAGTTTACCCGCTGTAGATGCGCATTCCGACCAGACTTTTGGCGCAGCATGAACAAGCACCGCAGTTGTGCGCGCGACTTCACCGTCCGCGCAGGAACAGCTTGTCCAGATCGTCCATGCCCAACTGGGTCCAGGTCGGTCGACCATGGTTGCACTGACCGCTGCGCTCGGTGTGTTCCATATCGCGTAGCAGCGCGTTCATCTCGGGCAGGGTCAGCCGCCGATTGGCACGCACCGCACCGTGACAGGCCATGGTCGCCAGTAGCTCGTTGAGGTGTGCCTGGATCCGGTCGCTGCTGCCGTACTCGAGAAGATCCGCCAGCACATCGCGTACCAGATCGGCCGCCCGCGCCTGCTTGAGCAGTACCGGGGTCTGGCGGATCGCCAGGGTTTCCGGACCGAGGCGCTGCAGCTCGATACCCAGGCGGCGGAACCAGTCGGCGTGCTCTTCGGCGCAATCGGCTTCGCGCTGACTCAGCGCCATCGATTCCGGCACCAGCAGCGGCTGGCCACTGAGCCCCTCGCTGGCCATCGCCTGCTTGAGACGCTCGTAGGTGATGCGCTCGTGCGCCGCATGCATGTCCACCAGCACCAGGCCCTGGGCATTCTCGGCGAGGATGTAGACACCCTTGAGCTGTGCCAGCGCGTAGCCCAGCGGCGGAATGTCCGCATGGCTCTCGGGCAGCGCTGGCGCTGCGCCCGCCTCCGGCAACGGTGAGAAATACTCGCGCCAGGCGCCCTGTTGTTCGGCGATAGGCACGCCACGCGCAGCCGGTGTCGCCTGATAACCGCTGCCTGGGGCACGCCATAGGTTGTCCGTGGACGGCGACTGCAACAGATTACCCGCCAGACTCATTTCGCCCTGCGGGCCGAACTCACCACCCTCGACGCCGCTCGCCCGCACGGCCGGCGTGAGCGACGCCGGGGTAGCCAGGTGGTCCTCGGGACGAACCTCGCCCAGCGCCCGGTGCAGGGTACCGTAGAGAAAATCGTGGACCATGCGGCCATCGCGGAAGCGCACTTCGTGTTTGGTCGGGTGCACGTTGACGTCCACCGTGCCTGGATCGATCTCCAGGAACAGCACGAAGGTCGGGTGACGCCCGTTGAACAGCACGTCGCGATAGGCCTGGCGTACCGCATGGGCCACCAGCTTGTCGCGCACCATGCGGCCATTGACGTAGAAGTACTGCAGATCGGCCTGGCTGCGCGAATAGGTCGGCAGACCGACCCAGCCCCATAGGCGCATGCCGCCGCGCTCGACCTCGATCGGCAATGCCTGCTCGAGAAAGGCCGTGCCACAGACGCTGGCCACGCGCCGCGCACGACTCAGCTCGTCCGCCGCCTCGTGCAGCGCGAGCACGGTCTTGCCGTTGTGGCGCAGATGAAAGGCGACATTGAAATGCGCCAGCGCCAGCTTCTTGATCACCTCCTGCAGGTGATCGAACTCGGTCTTCTCGGCCTTGAGAAACTTGCGTCGCGCCGGGGTATTGAAGAACAGGTCGCGCACCTCGACCGAGGTACCGACCGGGTGCGCCGCCGGCTGCACGCGCGCGGCCATGTCGCGACCTTCGGTCTCGACCTGCCAGGCCTGCGGCGCATCGGCCGTGCGCGAGGTCAGGGTGAGCCGCGCCACCGAGCTGATCGAGGCCAGCGCCTCACCGCGAAAGCCCAGACTGCGGACCTGCTCCAGATCCTCCAGATCACGGATCTTGCTGGTGGCATGCCGCGCCAGAGCCAGCGGCAGGTCGTCGGCGGCAATGCCGCTGCCGTCGTCGCGCACCTTGAGCAGCTTGATACCGCCCTGCTCGATTTCGACGTCGATCCGCCGCGCGCCCGAATCCAGACTGTTCTCCAGCAATTCCTTGATCACCGAGGCAGGCCGCTCGACCACCTCGCCGGCGGCAATCTGGTTGGCCAGGCGCGGGCTCAGCAGCTGGATGCGCGAGGCTTCGCTCATGGCTGTGCCGCCAGCGTCGTGGCAGGAACGATGAGGATCTGGCCGACCTTGATCACATCCGAACGCAGGTTATTCGCGGAGCGCAGCACTGCAAGGCTGACCTGATAGCGCTGGGCGATCAGCGCCAGGCTCTCGCCAGAGGTGACCCGATGCTCGCGCGGACCCTGGGCGATCTTGCCCGAGTCGCGCATCCAGGCGATGTAGGTTCCGGGCGGTGGGTTCTGCTCGAAGAACTGCTTGACCCCACTCTGCACCGCTCGCGCCAGGGCTTGTTGATGCGCCTTGGTCTGCAGCTTGCTGGCTTCGTTGGGATTGGAGATGAAGCCGGTCTCGACCAGGATCGACGGGATGTCAGGTGATTTCAACACCATGAATCCGGCCTGTTCGACCCGGCGCTTGTGCAGCGGCGTGATGCGCCCCATGTTGCCGAGCACCTTCTGCCCGACGTTGAGGCTCGACGACAGCGTGGCGGTCATCGACAGATCGAGCAGCACGCCGGCGAGCATGCGGTCCTTGTCATCGAGGGTGACGTTGCCGGCGCCGCCGATCAGGTCGGAGCGGTTCTCGCTGTCGGCCAGCCAGCGCGCCGTCTCCGAGGTGGCGCCGCCGTCGGAAAGGGCGAACACCGAGGCACCGAAGGCTGCTGCCCGCGGCGCGGCGTCAGCGTGAATGGAAACGAACAGATCGGCGCCCTGCTTGCGGGCAATCTCGGTGCGCCGGCGCAATGGAATGAAGTAGTCACCGGTACGCACCAGCTCGGCGCGAAAGCCCTTCTCGGCGTTGATCTGGCGCTGCAACTCCCGGGAGATCTGCAGCACCACGTTCTTCTCGCGCACGCCCTTGGGGCCGATGGCACCGGGGTCCTCGCCGCCGTGGCCGGCGTCGATGGCAATGATGATGTCGCGCTTGTCGCTGGGCAGAACCGGCAGTTTGGACGGCGGCTGACTCGGGGTGACCGGCCGCGGCGGAGTGGGCGCAGCCACGCTGGGGCCGGGGGCTGCATCCGCGCCCTGATCGAACAGGTCGAGCACCAGACGGTGGCCGTACTGCTGATTGGGCGCCAGGCTGAAGCTTTTCGGCGAGACCGCCCGCGACAGATCGATCACCACCCGCAGCTCGTTGGCCGAGCGCTGCGCCGAGCGCACGCTGGTAATAGGGGTATTGCTCAATGAAAGCTGGTCGAAGCTGGTTGCCAGACGGCCGCCGGAGACATCGATGACGATGCGGTCCGGCGCGCTGAGGGTGAAGACGTTGTGCTGCACCGGGCCACTCAGGTCGAAGACCAGCCGGGTATTGTCCGGCGCGCGCCACAGGCGCACGCTGCGGACTTCGGAGGTGGCAAAGGCCTGAGCCGATGCGCCGAAGAGTACGAACAGCCCGATCAACAGCGCGCGCAAGCGCATACTCACCCTCGTCTTGTTATTCATGTGCGGGCCAGTAGAGCACACCAGGCCTCTGCGGCCGGGCTGTGCGGTCGCAAGCTCAGGACGCGTCCGCCCGCATGGGGGGCAATGGTAATGTCCAGGTCGGCCTTTGGCAAAACGCCCGCGCCACGTTCCGGCCACTCCACCAGGCACAGACTGTCGCCGTCGAAGTAGTCGCGGATGCCCATGAACTCCAGCTCTTCCGGGTCGACCAGGCGATACAGGTCGAAGTGATACGCGCGCAAGCCCTCGCCCTCGTAGGGCTCGACCAGGGTAAAGGTCGGGCTTTTCACCGCGCCTGCATGGCCGAGTCCGCGCAGGATGCCGCGTGACAGCGTGGTCTTGCCGGCACCCAGATCGCCATGCAGATAGATCACGCCACGCCCGGCGCATGCGCGGGCGATGCGCGCGCCCAGCTCGAGCATCGCCGCCTCATCGGCAGCCTGCAGGGTCAGTTCGGGTACGACCGGTTTAGGTACGGCCAGTTTAGGTACGGCCGGTGCAGGTACAGCCGACTCGGGGTCCGCCGGTCCGGGCGGAGTCAGTCCAGGCATGGCGAATGTTCCTCAAGCAATTCTCGAACAGGTGCAATCAGATCGCTGGCCGCAATGCCGCGCCCCTGGCTACCCAGCCGCTCGCCGGCACGCGCATGCAACCAGACCGCCAGGTGTGCGGCCGCCTGCGCACTCATGCCCTGGGCCAGCAGGGCGCCGATGATACCCGCCAGCACGTCGCCCAGTCCGGCGCCGGCCATCGCCGGATGACCGTGATCACAGAGCGCCAGCTCGCCCTCCGGCGTAGCGATCAGGCTGCCGGCGCCCTTGAGCACGACACAGGCGGCGAACTTCTGCGCCAGGCTGAGCGCCGCCTGAGGCCGGTCAGCCTGGACCTGGGCGCCGCTACATCCGAGCAGACGCGCGGCCTCGCCCGGATGCGGCGTCAGCACCAGCCCTGCTGGGGCCTGGACCACGCCGGCAGCCAGCAGATTGAGCGCATCGGCATCCCAGACTTGACGCTTATCACTGCGGCTGGCGGCGACACTGAGCAGGCTGCGGCCCCAGGCGCTCTGCCCGAGCCCCGGCCCGACCACCAGCACGTCGGCCGCCTCGACCAGCGGCAGCACCTGATTGGCCGAGGCCAGGCCGCGCACCATCAGCTCCGGGCAACGCGCCAGAAAGGCGCCCACATGCACCTCGCGGGTCGCCGCACTGACCAGCCCGGCACCGCAGCGCAGCGCGCTCTGCGCCGCCAGCAGCGCGGCGCCACCGGTCCCGCTGTCGCCACCGATCACCAGCAGCCGACCGAAGTCGCCCTTGTGCGCATCACGCTGCCGCGGTGGTAACGCTTGCAGACCGGCCGCCGTCAACCGTCGCGCCTTCACGGGAACACCGGCGAGAATCGCCGGATCGGCACGCAGGTCGTCGAACACGAGATCGCCGACCAGGGTCGGACCATCGCCGCTGAACAGCCCGAGCTTGAGGCCGATGAAGGTCACCGTCAGCTCGGCGCGCACCGCGCAGCCGAGCACCCGCCCACTGTCGGCACAGAGCCCGGACGGGACATCCAGCGCCAGGACCGGCAGCCGGCTGGCATTGATCGCTTCGATCGCTTCACGATAGGGACTGTGTACCTCGCCACTGAGCCCGGTGCCGAGCAGCGCATCCACCAGCACGCCCTGCAGCGAAGTCCGGGCGGCCCACGGCAGGACGGCAACCCCCGCCGCCTGCGCCGCCTCGAAGGCCAGACGCGCATCGCCAGCCAGACGCTGCGGATCGCCAACGGCCAGCACCCGCACCGTCCAGCCGGCCTTCTGCGCCAGCGCCGCCAGCAGATAGCCATCGCCGGCGTTGTTGCCGCTGCCGGCCAGCACATCCACGCGCGTGCTCTGCGGCCAGCGGCGGCGCAGCGCCCGCCACGCGGCCTGGGCGGCGCGCTGCATCAGCTCGAAACCAGCCGTGCCGGCGGCAATCAGGCGCGCATCGAGGTCACGGACCTGCGCGGCGCTGTACAACACGGAAGGAAGCTCATCCCGGGGCTGGAGCATATCGATGGGCCTGTCGAGTCGATGCCGCTTGACGGCGGCGGTCTGGCGCTTGGACCAGGCGCTCGTCGCTACGTTGCCTGGCAATGCCGCGCAGTATCGGGCCGGGGCGCGTAGAAATCGAGCCTGCTGCATCGACCGACGAGCAGCGGCGCGGGCCTGTTGCCGGCAGCTCTGGCAGAATTGCCGGCATTCCGCAGCCGGCGCACCCGCATGACCGCACCCACACTCGACCTCGACCAGCTCGCCAGCAGCATCCGCAGCTGGGGCCAGGCGCTGGGTTTTCAGCAGGTGGGCATCGCTGGCGTCGAGCTGGGCGAGCACGAAGCGCACCTGCAGCGCTGGCTGGAGGCCGGCTACCAGGGCGAGATGGACTACATGGCCGCCCACGGCAGCAAGCGTTCGCACCCCGACGAACTGGTGCCCGGCACGTTGCGGGTAATTTCGCTGCGCATGGACTACCTGCCGGGCGACACGCGCATGGCGCAGCGCCTGGCCGAGCCGGAGAAGGCCTACGTGTCGCGTTACGCGCTGGGCCGCGACTACCACAAGCTGGTCCGCAAGCGCCTGCAACAGCTGGCCGAGCGCATCCAGCAGGAAGTCGGCCCGTTTGGCTACCGCGCCTTCGTCGACAGCGCACCCGTGCTGGAAAAGGCCCTGGCCGAACAGGCCGGGCTGGGCTGGATCGGCAAGAACACCCTGCTGCTCAATCGCCAGGCCGGCAGCTGGTTCTTCCTCGGCGAGCTGTTCGTCGACATTCCGCTGCCAGTGGATGCGCCGCAGGACAGCGACCATTGCGGTCGCTGCACGGCCTGCCTGGACATCTGCCCGACCGCTGCCTTCGTCGGCGAGCGGCTGCTGGATGCACGGCGCTGCATCTCCTACCTGACCATCGAGCTCAAGGGCGCCATTCCCAGCGAGCTGCGCAGCCTGATCGGCAACCGCGTGTTCGGCTGCGACGACTGCCAGATCGTCTGCCCCTGGAACCGCTTCGCCCGGCCGACCGAGCAGGGGGACTTCCAGCCGCGGCACAGCCTGGACAATGCCGAGCTGGCACAGCT
This sequence comes from Pseudomonas mangrovi, assembly GCF_003052585.1. Classification (GTDB taxonomy): domain Bacteria; phylum Pseudomonadota; class Gammaproteobacteria; order Pseudomonadales; family Pseudomonadaceae; genus Aquipseudomonas; species Aquipseudomonas mangrovi. The sequence goes on from NZ_QASN01000002.1 coordinate 457,170, forward strand.
GTTCCGCTGGAGCGAGGAAGAGTTTCTCAGCCGCACCGAAGGCTCACCGCTGCGCCGTGCCGGCTACCAGCGCTGGCTGCGCAACCTGGCCGTGGGCCTGGGCAATGCGCCCTCGACGTTGCCGGTGCTGGAAGCGCTGAAGGCACGCCAGGATGATCCGTCCGAGCTGGTGCGCGAGCATGTCGCCTGGGCACTGGAGGAGCATCGTCGGCGCGGGGCGCCGGTCTGAGCGACCAACCGAGCCTCATGGCGCAATGCGCTGCGCTTATTGCGCCCTACGGGACGCCGGTCGCTGATGTAGGGTGGATTAGCCGCGCGCGGCGTAATCCACCGCTGGGCGTTGGATTCACCCGCGCAGCCGCAGCGGATCGACCAGGCCGGCGGCGATGACCATGCCGACCAGTTCGGGCAGGCTCTGTGCCTGCATGCGCTTCATCACCCGGCCACGGTAGAGGTCGACGGTCTTCACGCTGATGCCCAGTTGCTCGGCAATCTCGCGGTTGCTGTAGCCGCGCACCAGTGGCAGCAGCACATCGCGCTCGCGCGGGGTCAGGCCGTCCAGGCGTGCCTGCACCTCGGCCAGTCCGGCGCCGGTTGGCGCCCGCTGGACCTGGCGGCTGAGCGCCTGCTGCACGCTGTCGAGCAGCAGTTGCTCGTTGTACGGCTTCTCGATGAAGTCCACCGCGCCGGCGCGAAACGCCCGCACCACGATGGGCACGTCGGCATGCCCGCTGACGAAGATCACCGGCAGATCGAGGCCACGCTGGCGCATCTCTTCCTGCACGTTGAGCCCCCCCATGCCGGGCATACGCACATCGAGCAGCACACAGGCCGCTGCCGCCGGCTCGCAGGCATCGAGAAAAGCCCGTCCGCTGGTGAACGGCAGCGCCTTCAGGCCCACCGATTCGAGCAGCCAGACGGTGGAATCGAGCATGCCCTGGTCATCATCGACCACGTAGACCCGCTGTTGCTGAATCGTCATTCGTCTGTTTCCTCCGCTGATTCCTGGCGCCCGACCGGCAGCCGGCATTCCAGACACAGGCCACCGCCTTCGGCCGCAAAGGCCTCGAGCGCGCCGCCGAAGCCTTCGATGATGCTGCGGCTCATCGACAGGCCCAGGCCAAGCCCCTCGGCCTTGCTGGTGTAGAAAGGGGTGAAGATGTGCTGCAGGGCTTCGGCGGCGACGCCCGGCCCCTGGTCACGCACGCGAATGCACAGGACATCGTCCTGCTGCAGCGCGCTCAATTCGATACTCGAAGGCTGCCCCGGATGGGCCTCGCCGTTGGCATCCATGGCGTTGCGCAACAGATTGAGCAACACCTGTTCAAGCAGCACCCGGTCGGCATACACCGACGGCAGCTGCGACGCGAAGTCCTCGATGATACGCACCTGACGGGTGCCCGCCTCCCACTGGCATAGGCGCACGGCCTCGCGCGCCACGGCATCCGCCTGCAGCGCCTGCATGCGCCGCTGGCCCTTGCGCAAAAAGCCGCGTAGCCGCTTGATCACCTCGGCGGCGTGGTTGGCGTGGGCGGTAATGCGCTCCAGACCCTGGGCGATGCGCTCGGCCGCCTGCGGGTTGCTGCCCAGCGCCTGCAGGTAGCGCTGGCTGGCGCCGGCATAGTTGACCACGGCCGCCAGCGGCTGGTTGATCTCGTGGGCGATGCCCGAGGCCAGCTCGCCGAGCGTGACCAGCCGCGCGGTGTGCGCCAGCTCGTCCTGGTGGCGGCGCTGCTGCGCCTCGCGCAGCTCGCGTTCGGTCATGTCGCGCGCCACCAGCGAATGGTAGTGCTCGCCGCCTGCCGAGCTGTGCGCCAGCAGCACCAGCGACACCGGCAGGCTCGCCGATCCGTCGCAAGGCAGCAGGCGTGCCTCGCAGGACCAGACGCCGACGCGCTCGGCGCTGGCCCAGCCATCGCGTTGCAGCCGCTGCAGATCATCGGCGCCGAGCAACTGTTCCAGGCGCGGTGCAGCGACCCCATCCTGCAGCGCCAGGGCGCGCCGCGCCGCCGGATTCAGATAGCTCAACTGGCCGCCGGGCTCGACGAACAGCACCAGATCGGTATTGGCTTCAACCACCTCGGCCAGGCGCCGACGATTTTCCTCGGCGCGCACCCGCGCGGTGATGTCGCGCGACACGCTGACCACCTCCACCACCGCCCCGGTGTAAGTCTCGCGGATCGCCCGGCTGGCAGTCTCGAACCACAGGTAGTGGCCATCACGATGACGGATGCGGAAGGTCATGGTGTGGTAGCCGTCCTGCTCCAGAGCAGCCTGCGCCTGCTGCAGCAGCGGCGCGTCCTGCGGATGGATCAGCTCGCCCACCGGCTGCCCGCGCAGGGCCTCAGGCCAGATGCCAAGTAGCGTCCAGCTCGCCGGCGAGGCGTCCAGGTAGCGCCCGTCGGGGGTGTGACGGGAGATCAGGTCGGTGGTGTTCTCGGTGATCAGCCGGTACAGCCGGCGGGCCTGGGCCGCCTCGCGACCGGTGCGGATTTCCTCGGTGGCCTCGCGGCAGCGCGCCAGCACCCGGCCTTCGGTGGTATCGGGAATGAAGCACCAGATCAGGCTGCGCTCGCCCACCTGGGCCTCGACCTGCTCGATGGCGCGGCCCTGGGCCAGGCAGGCACGCACCAGCGGCGCGTGATTGACCGGCAGCAGTGTCTCGACCACGCCACCTTCGCTGTCCAGCAGGCGCTGCAGCGCGGCGTTGAATTCCAGCGGTCGCGCCGCATCGTCGAGCAGCAGGCTCGGTTGCGGATCGTCGGCGAGCAGCGGCGCGGCGCGCGCCAGACCCAGCGCCAGCGGCAGGGTCTGGCGCAACAGCAGCAGCCAGCCGCGCAGCCAGGCATCGTCCGCATCGTCCTCCAGCTGCACCAGCAACAGCCCCGGCTCGCCAGGTGCCAGCTCCAGCGCCTGGGCCAGACCGTGGGCCAGGCCGGCCCGACGCAGACGCCCGGCCAGCCAGCAATCCAGATTACGCAGCTCGGCCAGGGTCAGGCAGTGCTGTTCGGCCAGCCAGGCGCGCAGCGGCAGGTCACTGGCCTGCAGCGGATCACCCTGGCCCGGCGGCAATTGCGCCGTCTGACCGAGATGGGCATAGGTGCCACTGCCCGCCTGCCAGTGCAGGTACCAGACGCCATGCACCTGCGGATAGGCGCGCAGCACCCGGCACAGTGCGGCAGCAGCCTCGGCCGCCGGTCGCTGCGCCCGCACCGCATGCAGCAGGCCCTCCAGCTGCAACGCCTGATCGCCCGCCATGAACCCTCCCGATACAGATCTAGTAATTAACCTATACAACTATGGTTTAACTACCATCAAAAGCCAAATAAACCTATAAAGCACATCAGCAAATCGGCCGCTCCGCGCGGAAGATACCTGAATACCCAGAGCCAACAATTCGCCACAGGTATAAGCATGTCGATCTACGAACAGGGCCTGCCCCGCTCCGCCGTCAACCACATCGCCCTCTCGCCGCTCAGCTTCATCGAGCGCACCGCGGCCATCTACCCGGACTATCCGGCAGTGGTGCACGGCTCGATCCGCCGCACCTGGGCGCAGACCTATACCCGTTGCCGGCGCCTGGCCTCGGCGCTGGCCGGGCGCGGCATCGGCAAGGGCGACACCGTGGCGGTGATGCTGCCGAACATTCCGCAGATGCTCGAAGCGCACTTCGGCGTGCCGATGATCGGCGCGGTGCTCAACACCCTCAACGTGCGCCTGGACGCCGAGGCCATCGCCTTCATGCTGCAGCACGGCGAAGCCAAGGTGCTGATCACCGACCGCGAGTTCTTCGACGTGATCCACGCCGCCGTCGGCATGCTCGACCATCCGCCGCTGGTGATCGACGTCGACGATCCGGAATATGGCGAAGGCCAGGCAGTCAGCGACCTGGACTACGAAGCCTTCCTCGCCGAGGGCGATCCCGAATTCGCCTGGCAGTGGCCGGACGACGAGTGGCAGGCGATCAGCCTCAACTACACCTCCGGCACCACCGGCAATCCCAAGGGCGTGGTCTACCACCACCGCGGCGCTTTCCTCAACGCCATGGGCAACCAGATGACCTGGAACATGGGCAACCATCCGGTCTACCTGTGGACCTTGCCGATGTTCCACTGCAACGGCTGGTGCTACCCCTGGACGATCACCGCGCTGGCCGGCGTGCACGTGTTCCTGCGCCGGGTGGACCCGGCGCGCATCCTCACCCTGATCCGCGACGAGCAGGTCAGCCACCTGTGCGGCGCGCCCATCGTGCTCAATGCGCTGGTCAACATGCCGGCCGAGGCCAAGGCGGCCATCGATCATCCGGTCAACGCCATGGTCGCCGGCGCCGCGCCGCCGGCCAAGGTCATCGGCGCGGTCGAGGAAATGGGCATCCGCGTGACCCACGTCTACGGCCTGACCGAGGTCTACGGCCCGGTGACCCTGTGCGCCTGGCACGCCGAGTGGGATGAACTGCCGCTGGATCAGCGCGCACAGATCAAGGCGCGCCAGGGCGTGCGCTACCCGACCCTGGAAGGCGTCATGGTCGGCGACCCCAAGACCCTGGAACCGGTACCGCGCGACGGCCAGACCATCGGCGAGATCTTCATGCGCGGCAACACCGTGATGAAGGGCTACCTGAAGAACCCGACCGCCACCGCCGAATCCTTCGAGGGCGGCTGGTTCCACACCGGCGACCTGGCGGTGTGCCACCCCGACGGCTACGTGGAGATCCGCGACCGCCTCAAGGACATCATCATCTCCGGCGGCGAGAACATCTCCACCATCGAGCTGGAAGGCGTGCTCTATCGCCACCACGGCGTGCTGGAGGCAGCGGTGGTGGCGCGACCGGACGAGAAGTGGGGCGAGACGCCCTGCGCCTTCATCACCCTCAAGGCCGACCACGCCGATGTGCGCGAGAGCGACATCATCGCCTTCTGCCGCGAGCACCTGGCCGGCTTCAAGGTGCCGCGCAGCGTGGTCTTCACCCAGCTGCCCAAGACCAGCACCGGCAAGATCCAGAAATACGTGCTGCGCGACATGGCCCGCGCCCTCTGATCCCGGAAGGCCGCCCGGCGCGGCCGCCCCTGCGCTTTCAACAACAACAAGATGCGGTCACGCCCTGCCTGACCGATGGAGGCACACATGCAACTGATTCACCGAAAGGACGGCGACGAGCAGCCGTACTGGAAGGCCGGCCCGTTCAAGCTGCGCCTGCCGTTCGTCCACTACCGCTGGGAAACCGCGGAGATGCTCCAGGCCCTGATCATGTTCGTGGTCAGCCTGGCGATGATCCCGCTGCTGGAGAAATACCTCGGCCTGCCCTATGACGTGGCGCTGGCCTACGTGGTGGTCTGCGGTATCGGCTTCATGCTGCCGGCGCTGCTCGGCGTGCCCTTCGTGCCCGGCTGGATCACCCCGGGCATCCCGGTGGTGCTGCTGTTCCTTGGCAAGTTCGAGCCCGGCCCGCAGGCGATCCAGGCATTGTTCGCCCTGCAGTTCCTGGTCTTCGTGATCTTCCTCATCCTCGGCGTCACCCGCCTGGGCAGCACCCTGGTGCGGCTGTTCCCCAACTCGATGAAGGGCGGGATCATCATCGGTGCCGGCATCGCCGCGCTGATGGGCGAGATCAGCGCCGGCGGCCGCCTGGCCAACACGCCGATCTCCCTGGCGCTGGGCAGCCTGATCTGCCTGTACCTGATGTTCTCGGTGTCCTTCAAAGGCCTTACCGAGCGCCTGCCGCTGGCGCGCAAGATCGTCAACTACGGCATGGTGCCGGGCATGCTGATCGCCATCTTCATCGGCATCGGCGTAGGCGAGTACAAGATGCCCGACATCAAATGGGGCATCACCGCGCCGGCCTTCGGCGAGATGTGGAACTACCTGCCGTTCAACGTCGGCTTCCCCGGCCTGGACGTGTTCCTGCTGGCGGTACCCACCGCGGTGATCGCCTATGTGATCGCCTTCGGCGACATCATCGTCGGCCAGTCGCTGATGCAGCGCGCCGACGAGCTGCGCACCGACGAGAAGATCGACGACAACGTCGATCGCGTCCACCTGGTCACCGCCATCCGCAACGCCCTGCACGCCTTCTTCGCGCCCTATCCCGGCCTCGCCGGCCCGCTCTGGACCGCCGTCGCGGCAACCATGGCCGAGCGTTACAAGTACGGCCGCAAGGCGATGGACTCGATCTACAGCGGCGCCGGCACCTTCTGGATTACCGGTTTCATCGCGCTGTTCATGCTGCCGCTGGTCAGTTTCTTCCAGCCGGTGCTGCCCATCGCCCTGTCGCTGACGCTGATCCTCACCGGCTACATCTGCCTGATGGTGGGCTTCGAGCAGCTGACCAACAACACCGAGCGCGGCATCGCCGGAACCATGGGCGTGGTGCTGGCGGTCTACGGCGCCGGCTGGGGCCTGGCGGCCGGGGCTGCGCTGTACATACTGGTGGAGCGCACCCATCTGCTGAAGTTCGCCACATCGAAAGACCCGGTCAGCGCACCCGACGCCGACTGACCCTTCGGCCGCCACCGCGCGGCCCTTTTCATCGACGAACCGCCGCGCCCTGCGCGGCGCACTGCCACGAGGTGACCCATGCCCAGTTACAACGCTCCCCTGCGCGACCTGCGCTTCGTCCTGCACCAGGTGTTCGACGGCCCGAGCCTGTGGGCGCGCCTGCCAGCGCTGGCCGGTCACATCGACGCGCAGACCGCCGACGCCATCCTCGAGGAAGCGGCCAAGGTCACCGGCGAGCTGATCGCCCCGCTCAACCGCAGCGGCGACGAGGAAGGCGCCCAGTGGCGCGACGGCGCGGTCGTTACTCCGAGCGGATTTCAGGACGCCTGGAAGACCTATGCCGAGGGCGGCTGGGTCGGCCTGGCCGGCAACCCCGAACACGGCGGCATGGGCATGCCGAAGATGCTTGCGGTGCAGTTCGAGGAAATGCTCTACGCGGCCAATTCGAGCTTTGCGCTCTACTCGGCGCTGTCCGCCGGCGCCTGCCTGGCGCTCGATGCCCACGCCACCCCGGCACTGCGCGACACCTACCTGGGCAACATCTACGCCGGGCGCTGGGCCGGCACCATGTGCCTGACCGAGCCCCACGCCGGCACCGACCTGGGGATCATCCGTACCCGCGCCGAGCCCCAGGCCGATGGCAGCTACCTGATCAGCGGCACCAAGATCTTCATCACCGGCGGCGAGCAGGACCTGACCGAGAACATCATCCACATGGTCCTGGCCAAACTGCCCGACGCACCGGCCGGGCCCAAGGGCATCTCGCTGTTCCTGGTACCCAAGGTGCTGGTCAACGACGACGGCAGCCTGGGTGCGCGCAACGCGGTGAACTGCGGCTCGATCGAACACAAGATGGGTATCAAGGGCTCGGCCACCTGCGTGCTGAACTTCGACGGCGCCCGCGGCTGGCTGATCGGCGAGGCCAACAAGGGCCTGGCGGCGATGTTCACCATGATGAATTACGAGCGCCTGTCGATCGGCATCCAGGGCATCGGCTGTGCCGAGGCGTCCTACCAGAACGCCGTGGCCTATGCCCGCGAGCGCATCCAGAGCCGTGCGCCGGGCGGCCCGCAGGCGCAGGACAAGGTCGCCGACCCGATCATCGTGCACCCCGACGTGCGCCGCATGCTGCTGTCGATGAAGGCCATGACCGAGGGCGGCCGTGCCTTCGCCTGCTACGTCGGCCAGCAGCTGGACCTGGCCAAGTACGCCGAGGACGCCGCCGAGAAGGCCCGCGCCGAGACCCTGGTGGCGCTGCTCACCCCGGTGGCCAAGGCCTTCTTCACCGACACCGGGCTGGACAGCTGCGTCCACGGCCAGCAGGTGTTCGGCGGCCACGGCTACATCCGCGAGTGGGGCCAGGAGCAACTGGTGCGCGATGTGCGCATCGCGCAGATCTACGAGGGCACCAACGGCATCCAGGCCCTCGACCTGCTCGGACGCAAGGTGCTCGGCAGCGGCGGCGAGGCGCTGCGCCTGTTCGCCGCGGAAATCCGCGCCTTCGTCCATGGCCGCGAGCATCCCTATGCCAGCGAACTCATCGAGGCGCTGGAGCGGCTGGAAGCGCTCACCGGCTGGCTGCTGCAGCAGGCCAAGGCCGACCCCTGCGCGGTCGGCGCCGCCTCGGTGGAGTACCTGCAGCTGTTCGGCCATGTCGCCTACGCCTACATGTGGGCCCGCATGGTCAGCGCCGCACGCCAGCACCATGCCGAGGACCCGGACTTCTGCCAGGCCAAGCTGGCCACCGCCGAGTTCTTCTTCCGCCGCCTGCTGCCGCGCAGCCTGGCACTGGAAGCGAGCATCCGCGCCGGCAGTGCACCGCTGATGCAGCTGGCGGCGGAGCTGTTCTAGTCCCCTGACAACCCTGCCCGTGCTTGCCACGGGCTCACCCTTTTGAGCGTGCGCGGTGCCACTCCCCTTTCGGCGCCGCGCCTTTTTATTGCCTGCAACCGGCGCCGCGCCGGTTCTGCCGAGGGAGTTTCACCTGCCATGTCCGAGGTCGTCATCGTCGCCGCCGCCCGCACCGCCATCGGTGCCTTCCAGGGCTCGCTGTCCAGCGTACCCGCGCCCGAGCTGGGTGCCATCGTCATCCGCCGCCTGCTCGAACGCAGCGGTCTGGAAGGCACGCAGGTCGACGAAGTGCTGCTCGGCCAGGTGCTCACCGCCGGCAGCGGACAGAACCCCGCACGCCAGGCGGCGATCCGCGCCGGCCTGACGCATGCGGTGCCGGCGCTGACGCTGAACAAGGTCTGTGGCTCGGGGCTCAAGGCGGTGATCATGGCCGCCCAGGCGATCCGCTGCGGCGATGCCCAGACGCTGATCGCCGGCGGCCAGGAGAACATGAGCCTGTCGCCCTACGTGCTGCCCAACGCCCGCAGCGGCCTGCGCATGGGCCATGCGCGCACCCTCGACAGCATGATCCAGGACGGCCTGTGGGATGCTTTCAACGACTACCACATGGGCATCACCGCGGAGAACCTGGCGCAGCGCTACGGCATCTGCCGCGAGACCCAGGACGCCTTCGCCCTGCGCTCGCAGCAGCGCGCCTGCGCCGCCATCGAGGCCGGCCGTTTCGCCGCCGAGATCGTTCCGGTGAGCATCGCCCAGCGCTATGGCGAGGCGGTGCTGTTCCAGCAGGACGAACAGCCGCGCGCGGCCACCAGCGCCGAGTCGCTGGCCAGGCTGCGGCCGGCGTTCCGCAGCGACGGCAGCGTCACCGCCGGCAACGCCTCGAGCATCAACGACGGCGCCGCCGCGGTGCTGCTGATGAGCGCGGCGCGTGCCGCCGAGCTGGGCCTGCCGGTGCTGGCGCGCATCGCCGGCTACGCCAGCAGCGGCGTCGACCCGGCCTACATGGGCATCGGCCCGGTGCCGGCGACACGCCAGGCGCTGACCCGCGCCGGCTGGACGCTCGACCAGCTCGACCTGGTCGAGGCCAACGAGGCCTTCGCAGCCCAGTCGCTGGCGGTGGCCCACGAGCTGGGCTGGGATGCCGAGCGGGTCAACGTCAACGGCGGCGCCATCGCCCTGGGCCACCCGATCGGCGCCTCCGGCTGCCGCATTCTGGTCAGCCTGCTGCACGAGATGATCCGCCGCGACGCCAGAAAGGGCCTGGCCACCCTGTGCATCGGCGGCGGTCAGGGCGTGGCCCTGGCCATCGAACGCTAGCCCCCGATCTGTTGGGCCTCGCGATGCTCGGCGCCAACCTACCCCGTAGGCGGCAACCGGCGGGTACCTAGGTTGGCGCCGAGTCGAAGACCAGGCCCACCTACTCGCGCGCGCGGTGCCCACCACAGACGCACACCCGAAGCACCGACAACAACAAGGAGAAAGCATGCGTACCCTGACCACCCTGCCCGGCAACAGCCAGAAACTCGACGGCGGCGCCATGTTCGGCAACGCCCCGCGCGCACTCTGGGAGCGCTGGATGCAGCCCGATGCGCAGAACCGCATCGACCTCGGCTGCCGCGCCCTGCTGGTGCGCGAGGACGGCCGCAACATCCTGGTCGAGGCCGGCATCGGCGCCTTCTTCAGCCCGGACCTGAAGCAGCGCTTCGGCGTCGTCGAGGAGCGTCACGTGCTGCTCGACAGCCTTGCCGCGCAAGGGCTGAGCGATGCCGATATCGACGTGGTGGTGCTGACTCACCTGCACTTCGATCATGCCGGCGGTTTGCTCGCGGCCTGGGAAGAAGGCCGTTCGCCACGCCTGCTGTTCCCCCGCGCGCGCTTCGTCACCGGCCGCCGCCAGTGGCAGCGTGCCTGCAACCCGCACGCCCGCGACCGCGCCTCCTACATTCCCGAACTGCTCAACCTGCTGGCCGCCAGCGGGCGCCTGGAGCTGATCGACGACGGCAACCGCTCGGCCATCCTCGGCGATGACTGGCGACTGCACTGGAGCGATGGCCACACCCCGGGACAGCTGCTGCCGGAGGTGGCGATGGCCGACGGACCGGTGCTGTTCGCCGGCGACCTGGTCCCCGGCGCGCCCTGGGTGCACCTGCCGATCACCATGGGTTACGACCGCTTCCCGGAAGGCCTGATCGAGGAAAAGGAAAGCCTGCTGGCTGACCTGCTGCAGCGCGGCGGCCGACTGGTATTCACCCACGACCCGCGCGTGGCCATGGGCCGTCTGGTGCGCGATCCGGCCGGACGCTACGGCGTGGAGCCACTGGCCGGCGAGGTGGTCGCGCTGGCGCGCTGAGCCAGACTTGGCGGCGCTTATTGCGCCTTACCCAGGCCGTTGGGCGGATTAGCCGCTGGCGGCGTAATCCGCCAAAGTGGCCGACTGCGCGAGGTGGCACACGGTCGACTCTGGTGCGGAGCCCAACGACCTCGACGCAATGCGCTGCGCTTATTGCGCCCTACACGGTGGCCGTAGGGCGGGTTAGCCGCGCGCGGCGTAATCCGCCGATTGTCTGGGAGCCATCCGTCTTGCACCCGGCCAGCAGGAGCGTCACAAGCCGCCGCTGACACCCAGATTGAATCCCAGCACAGCCGCTAGCGAAAGCGGCAGCAGCAGGGTATCCAGCAGCAGACTGGCGGGCAGGTCCAGGCGCGGATGCCTGGGCGCCTCGGTGCCGAAGCGTTCCTGCGCGCAGCAACCGCCGTGCAGCGCGTACCAGTCCAGCCGGGTGCCGGCGTAGACCAGCGGCGCGCCGGGCTTGGCAGCGTCCAGGGTGCTGACGGTCGCGCAGCCCGGAAGATTCAGCAGGACCCCCAGCAGCACCCGCCGCAGGTGTCTCAAGGCCCGCGCTCGCGCTGGCTTTCGATCCGAACCAGGCGGCCGTCGATGAAATGCAGAATGCGGAACATGCCGTTGGTGGGGCCGTAGACCCAGCGCTCCACGTTCACTGCACCCGGCTGCGGGTAACCGTTCGGCCCGAGTACCGCCGGGGAAACCTGCCGACCGACGGGCGCGCCGCAGGTGGCTAGCACCTCCTGCCTGCTCTGGCCCTCGTTGATCAGCCCGCTGCCGCAGCGCATCGAAGCCATGCCCGGGGTACTGACCAGTAGCGCCAGCAGACAGAGCGCTGTTGCGGGAGTCCGTGACATGGCTCAGTCCTCGCTGACCAGATGATGTTCTCCCCAGCGCGGCAGCATGTCCTGGGGGATGTTCAGACAGTTGAGGATGCGCGCGACGACGAAGTCGATCAGGTCGTCGAGGGTCTGCGGCTGGTGATAGAAGCCCGGCGAGGCCGGCAGGATGATCACGCCCAGGTTGGAGAGCTTGAGCATGTGCTCCAGATGGATGCTCGAATAGGGCGCCTCGCGCGGTACCAGGATCAGCTGGCGACGTTCCTTCAGCGCCACGTCGGCGGCCCGCTCGATCAGGTTGTTGCAGGCACCGCTGGCGATGGCCGACAGCGTGCCGGTGCTGCACGGCACTACCACCATGGCACCGGGCGCGCCCGAGCCGGAGGCCGGCGGAGCCATCCAGTCCTCCTTGCCAAACACGCGGATCTGCCCGGCGGCCGCACCGGTGTACTCGGTGAGGAACTGCTGCATCGCCTGCGGCTTGGCCGGCAGGGTGACGTCCGTCTCGGTGGCCATCACCAGCTGCGCCGCCTTGGAAATCAGGAAATGCACCTCGCGGTCCTCCTGCACCAGGCAGTCGAGCAGGCGCAGGCCGTACTGGGCGCCGGAGGCGCCGGTCATGGCCAGAGTGATGCGTTCGGGACCGTTCATCAAATCTCCCCTTGCTGCGCAGGCTGGCGAACGCCATCTGCGGATGTTCCATCGGACAGCCTGGAGGACAACGCTGCGCGGTTGTCCACCCTACGGCTCGGCTAGTGCTGTGCCAGCGCCGCGGCCAGCTTGCCGTGCAGGCCGCCGAAGCCGCCGTTGCTCATCACCACCACCTGGGTGCCGGGGCTGACGCGCGCCTTGACGCCTTCGATGATGGCTTCCAGCGAATCACAGACCTGGGTGGCGTTCTTCGCTCCGGCGACGGTGCCGGCCAGGTCCCAGCCCAGGTTCGGCGGCGCATACCAGAACACCGCGTCGGCCTGCTCGGCGGACTCGGCCAGGCCATCGCGGTGCGCGCCGAGCTTCATCGAGTTGGAGCGTGGTTCGATGATCGCGATGATCGGCGCATCGCCGACCTGCTTGCGCAGGCCGTCGAGGGTGGTGGCGATGGCGGTCGGGTGGTGGGCGAAGTCGTCGAAGAGGGTCACGCCAGCCACCTCGGCGACCTTCTCCATACGCCGCTTGACGCTGCGGAACTCACCGAGGGCTTCGGTGCCCTGCTTCGGCAGCACGCCGACATGCCGCGCCGCGGCCAGGGTGGCCAGGGCGTTGGCGACGTTGTGCAGTCCGGTCAGCGGCCAGTCCACCACGCCTTCGGGCTGACCATTGAAGAGCACCTCGAAGCGCGAGCCGTCCTCGCTGAGCAGCCGTGCCTGCCACTGGCCGCCATCACCGGTAGTCTGCACCGGCGTCCAGCAGCCCATCTCGATCACCCGCACCAGCGCAGACTCGGTCTGCGGATGAATGATCAGGCCGTCACCGGGAACGGTGCGCACCAGATGGTGGAACTGCCGCTCGATGGCCGCCAGATCCGGGAAGATGTCCGCGTGATCGAATTCCAGGTTGTTGAGGATCGCGGTGCGCGGGCGGTAGTGGACGAACTTGCTGCGCTTGTCGAAGAAGGCGCTGTCGTACTCGTCGGCCTCGACCACGAAGAACGGCGTATCGCCCAGTCGCGCGGAAATACCGAAGTTCTGTGGCACCCCGCCAATCAGAAAGCCCGGGCTCATCCCGGCATGTTCCAGCACCCAGGCGAGCATGCTGCTGGTGGTGGTCTTGCCGTGGGTGCCGGCGGCGGCCAGTACCCAGCGCCCCTGCAATACGTGGTCGGCCAGCCACTGCGGCCCGGAGACATAGGGCAGCCCCTTGTTGAGCACGTACTCGACCGCCGGATTGCCGCGCGACAGTGCGTTGCCGACCACCACCAGATCCGGCTCCGGCTGCAGGTGCGCCGCGTCATAACCCTGCATCAGCTCGATGCCCTGGGCTTCGAGCTGGGTACTCATCGGTGGGTAGACATTGGCATCGGAGCCGGTGACGCGATGGCCGAGCTCCTTGGCCAGCACCGCCAGCGAACCCATGAAGGTGCCGCAGATGCCAAGAATGTGGATGTGCATGAACAACCCCTGCGAAACGCTGCTGCGCAGCCCTGAGCGGTGGCCGCAGACCCGGACGGGCACGGCCGAAAACTGCCGCGCAGGTTAGCACAGGCGCCCTGCCCGAGACGCCCGGCGCATGCCCTGCTGCGGTGCGTGACGAGTCCTGAAGGTGCGCTGTCGCCGGCGCGCCGGCCGTCGACCAGCCCGGCAGCCACGTGCGCCCGCCACCTCGTCGAAGGCACAGCGCTTGCTTGCTCGAGTGTTCGGCTCGTCAGCTTTACTCAATCCGCGAAGACACTGACCCTTTTGCCCGTACCCGACCGGAGAACCCATGCCTCGTTTCCAGCACAGCGTCGGCGGCACCCGCTGGCAGTTCGACAGCCTGCGCGAGCTGATGGCCAAGGCCAGCCCGGCGCGCTCCGGCGACCATCTGGCCGGGCTGGCCGCCGCCAGCGATGCGCAGCGCGTGGCGGCGCAGATGGCACTGGCCGAGCTGCCGCTCAAACATTTCCTCGACGAGGCGCTGATTCCCTACGAGGCGGACGAGGTGACCCGGCTGATCATCGACCAACACGATGCCGCAGCCTTCACCGCCGTCAGCCACCTCAGCGTCGGCGACTTCCGCGACTGGCTGCTCTCCGAGCAGGCCGACGGCGCCGCCCTCGCCGCGCTGGCACCCGGCCTGACGCCGGAGATGGTCGCCGCGGTCAGCAAGCTCATGCGCATCCAGGACCTGGTGCTGGTCGCGCGCAAGGTCCGGGTGATCAGCCGATTTCGCAATACCCTTGGCCTGCGCGGCCGCATGGCCACCCGCCTGCAGCCGAACCACCCGACCGACGATGCCGGCGGGGTCGCCGCGAGCATCTTCGACGGACTGCTCTACGGCAACGGCGACGCGGTGATCGGCCTGAACCCGGCGACCGACAGCCTGAATGGCATCTGCGAACTGCTGCACATGCTCGATGCGGTGATCCAGCGCTACGAGATCCCTACCCAGTCCTGCGTGCTGACCCACGTCACCACCTCGATCGAGGCAATCAACCGCGGCGCGCCGCTGGACCTGGTGTTCCAGTCGATCGCCGGCAGCGAAGCCGCCAACGCCAGCTTCGGTGTCAGCCTGGCGCTGCTTCAGGAGGGCTACGAGGCCGGGCTTTCCCAGCAGCGCGGCACCCTCGGCGACAACCTGATGTATTTCGAGACCGGCCAGGGCAGCGCGCTGTCGGCCAACGCCCATCACGGCGTCGACCAGCAGACCTGCGAGGCCCGCGCCTACGGGGTGGCGCGCACGTTCAAGCCGCTGCTGGTGAACAGCGTGGTCGGCTTCATCGGCCCGGAGTACCTCTACAACGGCAAGCAGATCATCCGCGCGGGTCTGGAAGACCACTTCTGCGCCAAGCTGCTCGGTGTGCCGATGGGCTGCGACATCTGCTACACCAACCATGCCGAGGCCGACCAGGACGACATGGACGTACTGCTGACCCTGCTCGGCAGCGCCGGGGTCAACTTCATCATGGGCATCCCCGGCTCCGACGACGTGATGCTCAACTACCAGAGCACCTCCTTCCACGACGCCCTCTACCTGCGCCAGGTGCTCGGCCTGCGCCCGGCGCCGGAGTTCGAGCAGTGGCTTGAGCGGATGAACATCCTGCGCCAGGACGGCAACGGTCTGCGGCTTGCTGAGGAGCTGCCAGCGCCGCTGCGCAACGCCCTGGCGAATGCCCGGTCATGAATACGCAAGCGATTGCCTGCCGCAACGGAGTTCAACCATGAACGACAACCCACCCATCCATCCCGCTCGAGCCGATCTGTGGCAGCAGCTGCGACGGATGACTCCGGCGCGCATCGCCCTGGGCCACGCCGGCACCAGCCTTCCGACCCGCGCCCAGCTGGACTTCCAGTTCGCCCATGCCCAGGCGCGTGACGCCGTGCATCTGAGCCTCGACAGCGAGGCACTGGCGGGCGAGCTCGGCGGCAACTGCCTGTTGCTGCACAGCGCCGCAACCGATCGTCAGACCTACCTGCAGCGCCCGGATCTGGGTCGGCGCCTGGACGACACCTCGCGCGCCGTGCTGCTGCAAGAGGGCAACGCCAGCAGAGACTGCGACCTGGCGGTGGTGATCGCCGACGGGCTCTCGGCACTGGCGGTGCAACGGCATGCCGCGCCGCTGCTGCGCCAGCTGGCCGAGCGCTGCGCGGCACAGGGGCTGCGCCTGTCGCAGCCCTGCCTGGTGCAGCAGGGACGGGTCGCGGTGGCCGACGAGATCGGCGAACTGCTCGGCGCCCGCGCCAGCCTGATCCTGATTGGCGAACGCCCCGGTCTCAGCTCGCCGGACAGCCTCGGCGCCTACCTCACCTTCGCGCCACGGGTCGGGCTGACCGATGCGGCGCGCAACTGCGTGTCGAACATCCGTGCCGCCGGGCTCAGCTATCCACTGGCCGCCCATCGCCTGCACTACCTGCTCAGCGAGGCGCTGCGCCGCGGCCTCTCCGGCGTCGACCTCAAGGACGAAAGCGAGCTGAACAGCCTGCCTGGCCAGGGCCAGGCAGGCGCCGGCAACTTTCTCATCGGCCCCGTCAGCACGCCCTGAAGAAGGCGTCGCCGGCTGACAGCCCTGACACCACCACAGGGACCCACCGGTCAGTTTCGAGACCGAACGGACAGCGGTTGCCTGGGTCACAGACTTTGCTGCAGGATCAGCGCCGTTCGCCGTAGGTTTTATCGAAAAATCCTCTGACGCCGTACGCGAGGCCCCATGCGCATCATCCAAGCTACCCTCGAGCATCTCGACCTGCTCACGCCGATGTTCGTCGACTACCGCGAGTTCCACGGTCAGCCGGCCTACCCGGAAACCTCGCGCACCTTTCTCGAGAAGCGTCTGCGGCGCAAGGAGTCGGTGATCTACCTGGCGCTGGCCGATGACGAGGAGCGTCTGCTCGGCTTCTGCCAGCTCTACCCGAGCTATTCCTCACTGGCGCTCAAGCGCGTCTGGATCCTCAACGACATCTTCGTCGCCGGCGACGCCCGCCGTCAGCTGGTTGCCGACCGCCTGCTGCAGACTGCCAAGAAGATGGCCCGCGATACCCAGGCAGTACGCATGCGCGCCACCACGCTGCACGGCAACGAAACGGCGCACAGGCTCTACGAGTCGATCGGTTTCCATGAGGACGATCAGTTCGTCAATTTCATCCTGCCCCTGGGCGAGGTGGGAGAGGTGGACGAGGACTGACTCAGCCGCCGAAGCCCAACCACAGACCAAGGCACAGCTGCAGACCGATCACCACCAGCGCCAGGCCGCGCCACAACGGCAGCGCTTCTTCGCGGCGCGCCTGCTCGCCGCGCTCCAGGGCATCCTCCAGTGCCCGGCGCAGCTCCGACAGCGCCGCAAAACGGGCCTCCGGGCGCGGCGCCAGGGCCTTGGCCAACACGCCGTCCCAGCCAGCAGGAACACTGGTCAATCGACCACCCAACGGCTGGTAATGCTGGGCCTCGCCGTCCGGCATGGCGCAGCCGGGCCAGCGTCCGGCCAGCAGCCAGTAGGCACAGGCCGCCAGCAGAAACTGCTCGGCGCGACTCTCCATGACCTCGCCCCGACGCAGCTCGGGAGCCAGCGGCAACCAGCCGTGCGGTGCCGCGGCGCGCCGCTCGCCCGGTAGCTGCACCGCGCCTTCGGCAAGTACGCAGAGGTTGCCCGCGGCATCCAGCAGGATCTGCCGCGGTCCCAGCCAGAGCCCCTGCATGCCGCGGCGCTGCAGCGCGCGCAGCGCCTCGATCAATTGATCGAGCACGACCAGAAGCTCGCCGGCGGAGAGTTTCTGGCGCTGCGCCAGCCACTCGTCGAGGGTGCGCATGCCCGGCCCCGGTAGCGCCCACAGCCAGTAGGCGCGGGTGCGCGGACGGCGCGACGAGAGCAACGGCAACAGGCTGGGCACCGGGCTGCGGCGGATGGCCCACTCGCGCTGCCAGAAAGCCTCGTCACCATCCTCTTCGGCCAGGCACAGCAATGCCTTGCGACCCTCTTCGTCCTCGGCGAGGAACAGCCGCTGCGCCGGGCCGTAGTCGCATCTGCCCAGCAGCGTCCAGCCATCCAGGCGCTGACCGGGATGCGCGCCGCAGACCTTCGGCCAGCTCGGTGCGGCCAGCAGCGGCGGCTGGCGCTCGCTGGCGCCGCACAATAGCAACGCAGCACCAGGTGCGGCCAGCAGCCCGCGAAACCAACGCTGCAGCGCCAGCTCATCGGCATTCAGCCGCGCCAGACGCAGATTCGCCGGATCACTCAGCGCCAGCAGCGGCTGCGGCGCCAGCAGCAGGGCGTCGGAGTTCTCCAGATGCAGGCTGTGCTGGATCACCGCCAGCTCCGGGCTGCGTCCCAGCTCCGATTCGCTGGCCGCCGGAAACACCTGCAGCTCACCGCCACGGCAGCGCAAAAGCCCGACCGCGCCCACCTGGAAGAACAGCAGATCATCGCCCTGCAGCAGCAGCACACCGATGTCGATGGTCGCCGCCGCGGCGCTGTCACGCCGGTGAAACAGACGCTGATTGAACAGCGCCAGCACCTGGCGCACCGCCTGTGCCTCGCTCCAGCTGGGCGGCGTGCAGGGGTAATCGGCGAACAGCTCATCGAGCATCTGCTGCGCCAGACGCACCGCGACAGGGCAGTCGCGCACCCAGACCAGTGCAGCCAGCAGCACCGCCGGGCGACCCTGCCGGCCCGCCAGCCATTGCACACGAACCCGGGCCGCCCGGTCGTCCAGGTCCGGCCCGTGGCCTGCGCTGAGGCCGGGGATGAGGTCCTCCAGGTTGGGATGCGCCATGTGCGAGCCCTCCGCCGATCCGCGACAGCCGGCTCCGTGCAGGCTTCGTGCCGCGCCGGCTTGCCGCTGCACGGCCGGCCTCGTATGGTTGGCCCCCGTGTCCTTTCGAGCCCTTGACCATGTGGTCCCTGCGCGCCTGGCGCCGCCGGCGCATCCTGCAACGCCATCCGATCCCCGAGCAGACCTGGCAACAGGTCCGCCAGACCCTGCCGATCCTCGACGGCCTGGACGAGGAAGAGGACGCCCTGCTGCGCGAGCGCAGCGCGCTGTTCCTGCATGGCAAGCACCTGAGCCCGCTGCACGGTCTGGCGCCTGAGCCTTTCGAGCGCGCCTGCCTGGCGGCACTGGCCGAGTTGCCGCTGCTGCACCTGGGCGAGCTGGACTGGTACCGCGGCTTCCACGAGATCGTCCTCTACCCGGACGACTTTCTCAGCCCGCAGCGCCACCGCGATGCCGCCGGTGTCGAGCACGAGTATGACGACGCGCGCAGCGGCGAGGCCTGGCAGCAGGGCCCGGTGATCCTCGCCTGGCCAGGCGTGCAGGCCAGCGGCGGCTGGGATGGCTACAACCTGGTGATCCACGAGCTGGCGCACAAGCTGGACATGCTCGACGGCGATGCCAATGGCCTGCCGCCGCTGCACCGCGACATGCGCGTGAGCGACTGGGCCCAGGCCATGCAGCAGGCCTACGACAGCCTGAACGCCACGCTGGACGCCGACCCCGCGGCGGAAACGCCGATCGACCCCTACGCGGCCGAGCATCCGGCGGAGTTCTTCGCGGTCACCAGCGAGTACTTCTTCAGCGCCCCCGACCTGCTGCAGCAGGCCTTTCCGCAGGTCTACGCGCAACTGCGGCTGTTCTATCGCCAGGACCCGCTGGCGCGCCTGCAACGGCTCTGCGAGCAGGACCCCAACTATCGCGAGATGGCCTGATCCAAGGCGTTCGACAAGACCAAAGGCTATGCACGGCGGCGTAGCCAGGGCAGGTTTATCTGCCTATAATCCCGCCACTTTTTTCGGCCGGGCTGATGCAGTTCCTGGACGGCCGCGTCTCGATTCGCCCCTTCGTGGAGAACTCCCGCATGAGCTACAGCAAAGTCCCGGCCGGCAAAGACGTGCCGAACGACATCTACGTCGCCATCGAGATCCCGGCCAACCACGCGCCGATCAAGTACGAGATCGATCACGACACCGACTGCCTGTTCGTCGACCGCTTCATGGCCACGCCGATGTTCTACCCGGCCAACTACGGCTTCATCCCGCACACCCTGGCGGATGACGGCGACCCCCTCGACGTGCTGGTCGTCACCCCCTACCCGGTCGCACCGGGCTCGGTCATCCGCTGCCGTCCGGTCGGCGTGCTGAACATGACCGACGAAGCCGGCGGCGACGCCAAACTGATCGCCGTCCCGCACGACAAGCTTTCCCAGCTCTACGTGGACATCAAGGAATACACCGACCTGCCTGCGCTGCTGCTCGAGCAGATCAAGCACTTCTTCGAGAACTACAAGGATCTCGAGAAGGGCAAGTGGGTGAAAGTCGAAGGCTGGGGCAACGCGGAAGCGGCTCGCCAGGCCATCATCAAGGCGGTAGCGGCTTATCAGAAGTAAGCCGAAACCACCCCAACAAAGCCGGCCACAAGCCGGCTTTTTTCATTTTGGCGCCCGCACAGACAAGCCATCGTTCAAGGCGTCCTCATGAAACTCGGGCTCGCCCTCCTGCTGCTCACCGCCTGCCTGGGTCGTATCGCACTCGCCGAGGACGAGGTCAACGGCGTGGATCTGGAAGCGCTACAAAGCCGTGTGGGTGCGGTTGAGCAGATGCACTCGGTGGATTTCTCCTCCGCACGCCGCTCAGCGACCTGAGCGAACATCCGAGGACGGCAACCACAACCGCGCCACTTTGGTGCTGTTTCCCGTCCAGCCTTCGGAGTGGGTAGAGCGCGACGGCCGCTAGGGCTACATGGCGCTGGCCTCAACGCTGGAGTCCGCAGCAGCACACGACAAGGGCGACGAGCTGTATTTTCAATGCAGGCAATTGGTACCCAGTGCCGAAGGGCTGTACCCGCGTGATTGCCTGGCCTTTCCGCCCCAGATAGCGCTGGAGCTGTTCCCTGCGCCATAGGCACAGGCGTCGTTCAGCCTCTGAGTGCCTGCTGGTAGTCCGACAGCAGTATCGCCAGGTCCTTCATGGGAATGGCCTGGCGATGGCGCCAGAGCTGGCGCAGGTCGTGCCGGGATGCGGCGGCGGTACTGAGCCGGCGGCGGCTTTTCTCCAGGTCGAGCAACGCCACCCGTACCTGGCCGTCGGCCTCGCTGCGCACGAACAGGTGTTTGGGGTAGCAGCAGCCATGCTGCCAGCGGGCGCGGTGCAACCGAGCCAGCGTCTTGCCGACCGCAGCCATGACCCGTGCCCGATCTTCTGGCGCAGCAGCCTGTGCATACCACTGTTCGAGACTGACGAAGCCGTCCAGCGCGCGGGTGATCAGCAGCGCCCGCCACTCACCCTGCTGCCGGCGCGCGCCGCAATAGAGCAGCTCCGGCACGCCCACGCCGAGGCGCGCCAGCGCCAGCAGGGCACGTCGCTCACGCAGCACCGTCGGCTCGCCAAAGGGATGGCGCAGGCTGCGGTAGAGGTGTCCGACCTGGCGTTTGCAGTACAGCGGCAGCGTCTCGCCGGCGCACTCCAGCCGCTGCACCCCGCTCTCGCCGGCGCGGCGCTGGTTGGGCGCCTCGACCCATTCGCCGCGCGCCTGCCACCACTGATCGAAGAGGGCCGTCACGCTGGTCGCGCTCACTGGCCGCTGCCGCACTTGCGCAGCACATACACCCGCCACATGGCGTAGCCCGGCAGGAAGTCGTAGTGACCCTGTACGCGGAAACCAGCCATGGCGAACTCGGATTCGATCAGCGCACGCGGGATGACGAAGCGGTTGCGGTTGTCCTGCGCGCTGCGCCGCCGTTCCAGCCGCCGGCGCTTCCAGGCCTTGTAGTTGCCGTCGACCCAGAGCGAGACGATCAGACTGTCGCCGCTCACGCGGTGAAATTCGCGCAGCATGGCCAGGCGATGCGCTGGCTCGGCAACGTGGTGCAGCAGGCGCATGCAGAAGACGCAGTCTACCGCCGCAGCCGGCAGGTCGATGGCGAAGGCCGAAGTCTGAAAGGTGCGCACCCGGGCCACTACCTCAGGCGGCTGTGCCGCCCGCGCCACGGCCAGCATGTCGGCCGAGTTGTCCGCGGCCAGCAGTTGCCTGCCTGACTGCTCGGCCAGCAGCGGCCAGAAGCGGCCCGCACCACAGGGCAGATCCAGCACCACCTGGGGATCACCGACCGCGGCCAGCGCCCATCGGGCCAATTGCTCGTCACGCCAGTGAGAGAGGCGTCGCGCCAGACCGTCGCGGTGTTTGTGCAGGTACTGGCGAGCGTGGTCACTGTCGTACTTGCTGGAGAATTCGAGTTCGATGGGCGACTGCTGGGACATGGCATGCACTCCGGAAAGCCCGGGCAGAAGGTCCCAGGGCGATTTCCGCGAGCATCCGCGAAGAGCCTTAAGCAGCGATTAACTCGGGCCGCAGGCGAGCGGCGCGCCGCCACCGCTTTAGGCAAGGCTCAGATCACGTAGAACAGAATCGCCACGTAGTGCAGCAGGCTGCCGCCGATGACGAACAGGTGCCAGATGCCGTGCCAGTGGCGGAAGCGGCTGTCGTAGGCGAAGAAGATGATGCCGACCGTGTAGAGCACGCCGCCGCCGACCAGCCAGGCGAACCCCTCGCCGCCCAGCGAGCGCAGCAGCGGGCCCACCGCGATCAGCACGATCCAGCCCATCACCGCGTAGATGACGATCGACAGGATGCGCGCCTCCGAGCGGGGCTTGATCTCCTGCAGCATGCCGACCGCTGCCAGCCCCCAGACGATGCCGAACAGCGTCCAGCCCCAGGCACCGTCCAGCGTCACCAGGCAGAACGGCGTGTAGCTGCCGGCAATCAGCAGGTAGATCGACAGATGATCGAGCTTGCGCATCACCCGCTTGGCCCGTGGCTTGCGCACGCTGTGGTAGAGCGTGGAAACGGCGTAGAGCAGGGTCA
This sequence comes from Pseudomonas mangrovi, assembly GCF_003052585.1. Taxonomy (GTDB): domain Bacteria; phylum Pseudomonadota; class Gammaproteobacteria; order Pseudomonadales; family Pseudomonadaceae; genus Aquipseudomonas; species Aquipseudomonas mangrovi. Next base: position 479,684 of record NZ_QASN01000002.1, read on the forward strand.
ACGTAAGGCCGTAGAGGGACACCGCGACGATCTTCGCCGCACCGCCCGCAAGGGACGCCAGGACGATCAGCCAGACCGCGCCGACTGCCGCCAGCAGGGTGCCGACCAGATGGGTCCAGGCATTGAAGCGTTCACCGTGGTACATGGCGACTCCACGCAGATGGATTCTCAGGAGACTCGCGGCGTGCGCGCAAGCAATCGTTCCAGCCCGGCAAGCAGCTTCTCCAGCGCGCCCTGGTTGGCGCGCAGCACGGCCAGGCCGGCGTCGGCCATGCGTTCGGCAGCGCGCGGCTGGTTATAGAGCTCGAGCAGTTGGCGCGCCAGTTCATCGGCATCCTGCACCTCCAGCAAAGCGCCGGCGTCACGCAGCTGGGCAGAGATTTCCAGAAAATTGAACAGGTGCGGCCCGCTCAGTACCGGCATGCCCAGCGCCGCAGGCTCCAGCAGGTTGTGCCCGCCATTGGGCACCAGGCTACCGCCGACGAAGGCGATGTCGGCCAGGGCGTAGAGAAACAGCAGCTCGCCCATGGTGTCGCCGACCAGCACCTGGGTGCTGGCCGTCACGGCTTCGCCGGCGGCGCGGCGACGGGTATCGAAGCCCTCGCGGCGGCACAGCTCATACACCGAAACAAAGCGCTCCGGATGCCGCGGCACCAGCAATAGCAACGCATCCGCGCGCTCGGCCAGCAACTGGCGGTGGGCCGCGAGGATGATCTCATCCTCCCCGGCATGGGTGCTCGCGGCGATCCACAGCGGTCGCTCCTGGGCACCCCACTCCGCGCGCAGTTGTGCGGCCTGGGCGGCCAGCGTCGGATCGACCTTGAGATCGAACTTGATCGAGCCGGTCACCTCGACGCACTGCGCACGCGCGCCCAGCGCGCGGAAGCGCTCGGCCTCGGCCTGAGTCTGGATCGCCAGCCAGTCCATCTCGCCGAGCATCGGCGCGGTCAGCCCGGCAAAGCGCGCATAGCCGCGCGCCGAACGCGCCGAGAGACGACCGTTGGCCAACGCCACGGGGATGCCGCGGCGAGCGCACTGGTGGATATGATTGGGCCACAGCTCGGTTTCGACGATCACCGCCAGGCGCGGACGCAGTCGCGCAAGAAAGCGCCGCGCCGCCCAGGGTAGGTCGTAAGGCAGGTAGCAGTGCTGGACCTGCTCGCCGAACAGCGCGCGGATGCGCTCCGAGCCGGTCGGCGTCATGCAGGTGACGGTCATCGGCAGCTCCGGGTGACGCGTCATCAGCGCGCGGATCATCGGCGCCGCCGCGATGCTCTCGCCCACCGAGACCGCATGCACCCAGATGCCGCCCGGCGCCAGCGGCGGCAGGCCGAAACCGAAGCGCTCGGCGATCCGCCGGCCATAGGCCGAGGCACGTCGGGCGCGCCAGGCCAGGCGCAGGAAGATGAACGGCAGGGCCAGGTGCAGCAGCAGGGAATAGAGGTGTCTGTTCATGGCCGCGCAGCTTATCAGCCCGGACGTCATCCACCTATGCACCGCGGGTGTTCGCACACCTGGATAGTTCCGCCACCCGTGCGAGAATTCGCCGTTGCCGACCTACGGAGCACGCCATGCAAGCCTATCTCTACCTGGCCATCGCCATCATTGCCGAAGTCATAGGCACTACGGCACTGAAAGCAGTGGACGGATTCAGCCGTCCCTGGCCGCTGCTGACGGTGGTGATCGGCTACGGCATCGCCTTCTGGATGCTCTCGCTGGTGATGAAGAGCCTGCCGGTCGGCGTCACCTACGCGATCTGGTCGGGCCTTGGCATCGTGCTGATCAGCCTCGCCGGCTGGCTGGTCTACGGGCAGAAGCTCGACGCGGCGGCGCTCGCCGGCATGGCGCTGATCGTCGCCGGCGTGCTGGTGATCCAGTTGTTCTCGGCCAGCGCCGGACACTGAGCGGTATATACTGCGCGCCTTGTTTTGCCAGCGAGGCGCGCATGTCCCAGCAGTCCCTGAGCACCGATATCCTCATCGTCGGCGGCGGCGTGGCCGGCCTCTGGCTCAACGCCCGCCTGCGCCAGGCCGGCTACGCCAGCCTGCTGGTGGAAAGCGCCAGCCTCGGCGGCGGCCAGAGCATGAAGTCCCAGGGGATCATTCACGGCGGCGCCAAGTACGCCCTGCATGGCGCGCTGACCGGCGCCTCCGAAGCCATCGCCGACATGCCCAGACGCTGGCGCGAGGCGCTGGCCGGCCACGGCGAGCTGGATCTTTCCGGCGTGCGCCTGCTCTCCGACGCCCACTACCTGTGGTCCCCCGGCACCCTGGCCGGCAACCTGACCAGCTTCTTCGCCAGCAAGGCGGTGCGCTCGCGGGTCGACCAGGTCAAGGGCGACGACCTGCCGCCGGCGCTACGCAATCCACGCTTCAAGGGCAAGGTCTACCGCCTCACCGAACTGGTACTGGACGTGCCCAGCCTGGTCGAACGCCTGGCCGAACTCTGCGCTGACGGCCTGCTCGCCGGCCAGCGCATCGAGCCGCTACGCGAGAATGACGAGCTGGTCGGACTGTGCGTAGATGGCCGCCAGATCCGCGCCCAGCGCATCGTTCTCAGCGCCGGCGCCGGCACCGCCGATCTGCTCGCCGCGCTCGGTATCCAGCAACCTGCGATGCAGCGCCGGCCATTGCATATGGTGATGGTCAAGGGCCCAACCCTGCTGCCGCTGTACGCCCACTGTCTGGGTGGCGGGCCCAAGCCGCGGGTCACCGTCACCACCCACCCGGCGGCCGACGGCCAGTGGGTCTGGTACCTGGGTGGCGATCTGGCCGAGGCCGATGGCGTCGCCCGCGACGAAGCCGCGCAGATCCGCGCGGCGCAGAAGGAGCTGGGCGAACTGCTGCCCTGGATCGATCTGTCCTCGGCCCACTGGGCCACCCTGCGGGTGGATCGCGCCGAGCCGGCGCAGTCCGGTCTGGTGCGGCCGGACAACGCCTTCCTTGCCGAGCAGGGTCGACTGCTGGTGGGCTGGCCGACCAAGCTTGCCCTCGCCCCCGACCTGGCCGACCGCGTGCTGGCCAGCCTTGCGCGCGGCGATGTCCAGCCAGGCAGCTACCCGCCGCTGCCGGCGCTTCCTCGCCCGCCGCTGGGCAAGCCGGTGTGGGACGACCTGCCATGAGCACCCTGCACGAACTGCATCGCCCGCTCGGCAGCACCGGCCTGAACGTCTCGCCGCTGGGTCTGGGCACGGTCAAACTGGGCCGCGACCAAGGCGTGAAGTACCCCAGCGGCTTTCGCATCCCGGATGACACCGCCGCCCGCGCCCTGCTGGTCCAGGCCCGCGAGCTGGGCATCAACCTGATCGACACCGCGCCGGCCTACGGTGTCAGCGAGGAACGCCTCGGCCCGCTGCTGCGCGGTCAGCGCGAGCAGTGGGTGATCGTCAGCAAGGTCGGCGAGGAGTTCGAGGGCGGCCAGTCGCGTTTCGACTTCTCGCCGGCGCACACGCGCTTCTCGGTGGAGCGCAGCCTGCGCCGGTTGCAGACCGACTGCATCGACCTGGTGCTGGTGCATTCCGATGGCAACGATGTCGCCATCCTGCGTGACAGCGGCGTCTACCAGACCCTCGCCGAGCTCAAGCGCGAGGGCAAGCTGCGCGCCTTCGGCTTCTCTGGGAAGACTGTCGAAGGCGGCCTGCTGGCACTGCAAGACGGCGATTGCGCGATGGTGACCTTCAATCTGAACGAACAGGGCGAGCGGCCGGTGATCGACTATGCTGCCTGTCACGCCAAGGGCATCCTGGTGAAGAAGGCACTGGCCAGCGGCCATGCCTGCCTCGCCGGCGAAGACCCGATACGCGCCAGTTTCGAGCTGCTGTTCGCACAGCCAGGCGTCACCAGTGCGATTGTCGGAACCATCAATCCGCAGCACCTGTCAGACAACGTCGCCACCGCAGCAGCCGTGCTCCGCCAACGCCCCTAGGGAATCAGCGCCACCGGGTCGAAGAGTCGATCCAGTGTCCCCGTCCCCGCCAGGTGCTGGCGGCGCGGCCGCCTCACAACAAGGAGGACCGCCAATGACGCGCATCCTGGCACGCAAGGACCCCGGCAGCTTCAAGACCCTGCCCCTGCAGATCGATGCCAACGCCGACATGCTCAGCTATCGCAGCCTGGGCCTGCCGTTGAACTTCACCCAGATGCTCGAGCGGCGCCGCCCGATCGAGGTCGATGACAGCGAACGCTTCAGCGTGCAGCTGGCCAACCTGGGCGTCTCCGTACGCCTGACCCTGAAATGGCAGAACCGCGACTACTGGGTGCTGGTGCGCCAGCGCCGCGAGGACCGCGGCGACGTGGTCCTCAAGCTGATATCAGGCTACGTGCCGGCGCACGAGCTGAATCTGCCGCTACTGACCGCCATCCATGAAGTCGCCGAAGAATGCCTGCTGGAAACCCCGGAAGGCTGGCTGCCCGGTCGCTATGGCCATACCTGGCTGCCGACGCCCTACCAGAGCATCCTGCGCTACCGGCAGACCTGCGAGTTCAAACTGTCACCGCTGTCGGGCTCGGCACGCAGCGTGCGTTGCGGCGAGATGGGCCTGATCGAGCGCCCGCGCGCCTACGTCCACCTGCCCACCGCCTCCCTGCAACTGGTCTACGACCTGACCCTGCAGCTGCCCCAGGACGTCCGCCAGCTGAGCCTGTTCCATGTCGACGAACGTCTGGTCGACGGACAACTGGTGGCGGCGCTCGAACGCCAGCGGCCGGACGTCTATCTGTTGCCGCTGAACGGCGGTGCTCCCGGCGATCAGCTGTTTCAATTGCGCCGCGGCGAGCTGCTGCCGACCTCGACCCGCGGCATCTGGCTGTCGGAAAGCTTCGCCGAGCAGGACGGCTGGCTGGTCCGTGCCGAACGCATCCGCTGGCAGGACTGGCAGACACGCTTGCGCGCAGCCGAGCAGGCGCGTCTGGCGTCCTGAGCGGCTGAGTCTGCGACGAGGGTCCGTCGGGTGGATGGCCGCAGCCATCCACCACACCCTGCGCGCAACCTTCTCCCCGCCAAGCGATGGCAGCGCAATAAGCCCCGGAGCCATCAGTGCGCCGGTGCGAACACCTCGCGGAACATCAGCACCAGGCGGCGATTGCCGAACTCACTGAAGTGATCGCCGTCGCGGTACAGCGGCCGGTTGCCCTCGGTGCTCTGGCAGGTGCCTTCCGCGCACAGGTACGGCAACGGATCAAGGATGCGCGCGCCGCAACGCTCGACCACCTCGTCCTGCATGGCCCAGACGAAACCCTGGCGACGGTGGTAGTCGGCCAGCGGCAGGCTGAAGTGGCGCTCCTGCCCCAGCAGCATGGCGCGGCCCAGACGGGTGGGCACATCCACGGCCATCTCCGGCGTCGGCCGCACCAGATACAGCGGCCGGTGTTCAGCCAGGCTGCACATGGTGGCAATGTAGTGCTGACGGAACTCCGCCAGGTAGTCCGCGCTGTTCTGCGCATGCGGCTCGCCGAAATGGAAGCGCGGCTTCATCTCGCCCGGCTCTCCGCCATTCAGGTATTCCGCGGTGCGCCCCATCATCACCATGGGCACACCCGCCGGCAGCCCGGCATGCTCCTGCTGCAGCGCTTCGTTGAGCTCTTCGCAGTAGGCCTTGCCTTCGTTGCTACGCAGGCCGAAGGCGATCGGACAGCCGCTGCCGCCACGGAACAGGATGCCGCCCTCGCCACCCGGCAGAGCCGCCTGCAGCGCAGTGACCACCGCGTCGGCGTGGCTGTCGCCGATGATGATCGCGCGCACCGGCTCTGCGCCGTAGATGCACGAGGCCTCGGGATCGAGACATTCCTTCAGCCGCGGGTTGTGGCTGTTGCGCTCGGCCTCGATCAGCGCCACCGCCTCGGGCAGACGATTGGGAAAGCCGCTGCGGCGGACCTGCTGGGCAACGATGGCGACCAGCGCCAGCACGATGACCAGCACCAGCCCGGCTTGCCAGGCGCGCAGCTTCACCAGGCCACGCTGCGCCGGCACTTCGACCAGGGTGTAGGAGAGATGGCCAAGCAGTAGCGAGGCGACCACCGCGACCGAAACCCACAGCGGATCGTCGAGCCGCTCCAGGTAGGCCAGCGCCACTACCAGCGGCCAGTGCCACAGGTAGATCGAATAGGAACGCGTACCCAGCCACTGTGCTGGCAGGCTGGCGGTCCACAACGACCGCTCGCGCGCCGCCAGCAGCACCAGCGCGGCGCCGGCCACCGGCAGAATCGCGCGCCAGCCCGGCCACAGGCTCTGCTTGTCGAGCAGCAGCACCGTGCCGATGATCAGGCCGAAGCCGAGCAGTTCGAGCACCTGGCGCACGCCACTGGACCAGCCGCGGCGGCCCACCAGGAACACCAGCGCGCCGGCAAGCATCTCCCAGGCGCGGGTCTGGATCATGTAGAACGCTTCGCTCGGGTTCACCTGGGTCCGCCACAGGCACAGGCCCAGAGACACCGCGAAGAGCGCCCCGAGCAGAATGACGACAGTGCGCCGGCCGGGCAGGAATCTGGCTGCCAGCATCAGCACCAGCGGCAGGATCAGGTAGAACTGCCATTCGACCGAGAGCGACCAGGTGTGCAGCAGCCATTTCTCCTGCGAGGCGACGTCGAAATAGCCCGACTCGTCGAAATAGCGCAGGTTGGAGCTGAAGGTCAGGCTCTCGCGAGCGTGCTTGCCGAGCTGCTTGTACTCCTCCGGCATCAGGAAGAACCAGCCGAAGGCCAGTGCCACCAGGCACAGCACCAGCAGTGCCGGCCAGATACGCCGGGCCCGCGCCAGGTAGAAGCGCCAGACCGAGAAGCTGTCGCGCTCGATGCCGCCGAGGATGATCCCGCACATCAGGTAGCCGGAGATGACGAAGAACACGTCCACCCCGGCAAATCCACCGCCGATGCCAGCGACGCCGAAGTGGTAGAGCACCACCGCCATTACCGCCCACGCGCGCAGCCCGTTGATGTCCAGCCGAAATTCGCGCGCGTCGGCGCCTGCTGCTCCGCTCACCTTGTGTCACTCCCCAGCAAAGGCGCTTCGAGGCGCCGTCATTCTTGTCGTTCTTCGATCGTTTCGATCTGGCCAGCTGAAGCCGAGCCGGCGCAGGACGTCGTCCTATATGAGCTTGCGATCCCAACGGATGCCGCGCTTGACGATCTTCGCCGGCACCCCGGCGACCACGCAGCAGCCCTCGTCGAAGGCCTTGGACACCAGCGAACAGGCGCCCACCACGGTTTCCGGATGCAGCACCGTGCCCTTGAGGATCTGTACGTCACGGCCGATCCACACCCGGTCGGCGATCTTCACGTCACGCGAGGGGTTGATTCGCGCACCGCTGGCCACCTCGATGATCGAGTGCTTGTCACCGGTACGGATCAGAATGTCGGTGGAGAGCATGCAGTCTTCGCCGATGTCGATGCTGGCGGCCTCGTCGATCAGCAGATAGGCGCCTTCCACCGTGGTGTCTGCACCGATGCGAATGTGCTGGCCACGGGTATGCCGCAGATAGATCTTGCCGGAGCTGAAACGGGTGCGAGGACCGATCTCGATCAGATTGTCCTCGCCATCGAGGCGGATCTCGCAGTGGCTGATCTCGGCACCTTCACCGAGAACCAGGCGATTGTTGCGTCCGCCCAGCTTGATGGTCACCTTCTTCATCAGGCGTTGCGCGCTGACGGGAATCTCCGCCCGGTTGCCGGCCTTGATCCGGCGACGGTTCTTGTAGATCAGGTCGCGCAGGGCCAGGCGGATTCGTTCGAACATGGCTCAGTCCCGACCGCGAATCTTTTCGACGATGGCGGTGGTGGAGCTGTTCTCCACCAGGCCGAGCACGCGCACCTCGCCGCCGTAGGCGCGGACGATGTCGGCGCCGACCACCCCCTCGATACCGTAGTCACCACCCTTGACCAACACGTCGGGCTTGAGCGCCTGCAGCAGGTTCTCCGGGGTGTCTTCGGCAAAGCCCACCACCCAGTCCACCGCGCCCAGACCCGCGAGCACCGCCATGCGCCGGTCGACGCTGTTGATCGGTCGCCCCGGGCCCTTGAGCCGACTGACCGAGCCATCGTCGTTGACCCCGACGATCAGCCGGTCGCCCTGGGCGCGGGCCTGCTCCAGGTAGGTCACATGGCCGGCATGCAGGATGTCGAAGCAGCCGTTGGTGAAGACGATCTTCTCGCCGTGGGCGCGGGCGTCCTCGATCGCCAGCTGCAGTTGTTCAAGGCTCAGCACACCGCGCTCGGAGCCTTCCTCGCGCTGTACCGCGCGGCGCAGCTCGGGCGCGCTGATGGCGGCAGTGCCGAGCTTGCCGACCACGATGCCGGCGGCCAGATTGGCCAGCGCCACCGCTTGCGGCAGCTCCTCGCCGGCAGCCAGCGAGGCGGCCAGGGTGGAGATCACGGTGTCGCCGGCGCCGGTCACGTCGAACACTTCGCGCGCGCGCGCCGGCAGGTGCAGCGCCGGATGTTCCGGGCGCAGCAGGGTCATGCCGTGCTCGCCACGGGTGACCAGCAGCGCGCCCAGGTCCAGCTCGCGCATCAGCGCCGCACCGCGGGCAACCAGCTCGGCCTCGTCGGCACAGCGACCGACGATGGTCTCGAATTCGTTGAGGTTGGGGGTGATCAGACTGGCGCCGCGGTAGATGGAAAAATCCTTGCCCTTGGGATCGGCCAGCACCGGAATGCCGCGCGCCCGCGCTGCCTGGATCAGCACCTGATGGTTCTGCAGCGCGCCCTTGCCGTAGTCCGACAGCACCAGCACGCGCACACCGGCAAGCAACCCGTCGACCTCGGCGGCCAGGGCGGCGGCGTCAGTGGCGAAGAGCTCCTCGAAATCCATCCGCAGCAGTTGCTGATGACGGCTCATGACCCGCAGCTTGACGATGGTCGGCTGCGACTCGATGCGCTGGAAATGCGCCTCGACCCCGGCGGCAGCCAGGCTGTCGGCCAGGCTTTCAGCCGCCTCGTCGTCACCGGTGACGCCGACCAGGATTGCCGGCGCGCCGAGGGCGGCAATGTTCAGCGCGACGTTGGCCGCACCACCGGGACGATCCTCGATCTGCTCGACCTTGACCACCGGTACCGGCGCCTCCGGCGAGATGCGCGAGGTGCCGCCGTGCCAGTAACGGTCGAGCATGACGTCGCCCACCACCAGAACGGGGGCTTGGTCGTAACGGGGCATGGTCAGTTTCATGGGCACTCCGGCGGGCAAAATCGGCGCGGATCATAGCATGGCCACCATGGCGGGCCGTAGGGCGGCGGCAAGGACCGGCAATCTCCGGCGCAGGCGCGGCGTGGCAGCCCCGGAGGTTCTGAGGGGCGCGGCATGGCGGCCGAGAGATCGCCTGTTGGGCCTTGCGGAGCTCGGCGCCAACCTACACCACACCGCACACACCAACCGGCGTGTAGGTCGACGTATCCACTTGACCGTAGGTTGGGCCGCAAGGCTCGACACCAGGCGGCGCGCTGCCTCCCCTGCTACAACCGGCGCACCCAGAACAGCTCATGTCGGCGCACCGCCTTGCGGAAGAACTCGTCCTCGCCGGTCGCCGGCCAACTGCGCCCGGCGAGCAGCCGCTGGATCACTCGACGCAGGCGCGCCTTGGTCTGCAGCGGACCCTGCAGATCGTGTTGCATCACCAGTGCCATGGCCTTGTCCTGCTGCGCGGCCTCATCCAGGACCGGACTCCACAGCTGGTCGGCCGGCAAGGGCTCGATCGCCGGCGGCAGGGCCACTCCACCGCCCGCCGGCCCCATCGGCCAGCGGTCGTTGTCAGCCAGGTGGTTGGCATACAGCAGCAGGGTCTGCGGCTGCCAGCTGCTGAGCTCGATGGCCTCCAACAGCGCCTCGGTGCCGGCGACATGATCGGCATGCGGATCGAGCTGCGGATGTGGGGTCACCACTACCTCGGGGCGGAAATGGTCGAGCAGCGCGGCAAGATCAGCAACCAGATTGCTCCAGCTCGGCACCCCATCGACATCGCCGGGCAACAGTAGCGGGTTGTGCCGGCGCACCGTGCGAACGTCACTTTCGCCGGACTCGCGGGAGGCAATCCCCCGCTCTGGTTCGTCACGCATCGCCGGCAGTTGCAGGCAGTAATAGCCAAGTTGCACGCAGCGCGACTGCGGCACGCCGCCCCAGAGCGGGGTGGAGAGACTGTCCCAGGCCCGCAAGCGGCCTTTAAGGCGCGCCGCGGCAGCGGCGTCCAGTCCCAGACGGCGGTATTTCTGCGCCTCTATCTCGCCCTGGCTGAGGGTGACTATGCTGGCCTCGCGGGCGCGGCTGTAGAGCCCGAATGCCGCCAGTTCGGCGTCATCGGCATGCGGCGCGACCACCATCAGGCGCTGCTCGGCATAGTCGGGATGAGTGAACGCCACCAGGCGTCCCTCGCCACGCAGACGGCAGAAACGCGTACGCAGGCTCAGGTCACCCAGCGCAAGCGTTTCCCCGGCACCGGAAAGGTTCAGCCAGCGCACCCCGTCGACTCCACGCTCGAAATCCTGGCGGTCGCCACCGATCCAGACCTGCGGGTCGCGCCAGCGACCCAGCCAGTCAGCCTGCAGGTGCCATTCCAGCAACAGGGTCTGAGCCTCGCCGAGGTCGCCCTGGACCTGCAGACGCCCCTCGACGCAGTGCACCACGAGCTCACGGGTGCCCGCGGGAAAGGCATAGCGATAGTCGTCTTTCGGCGAATAGAACAGGTGGTCGGCGAACCACGCTTCGTGAGCCACCCAGCCCAGCACCAGCAGCAGAGGAACCAGCCACCCGGCGATGAACACTCCGGCCAGGCCGATCAGCAATAAGCCGAGGAGCATGGCAATCCGTTTATTGCGCCGATGCCTGCGCAGCAGCGTCTGTTTGCGTCCCTGCATGTTCACACCCGATAGCTCGGTACCCGATTGCACCAGCGCTCCTTGTATTCGCGATCGGCCCGACCGAATGAATAGCGCAGCGGCTTGTTCCTGGCTCTGGCTTCTTCCCAGGCCTGCTGGGTATTGACGAAGCTGAGCACGCTGCCGGGGCTGAACTCGCGATTCTGCGGGTCTACCCCGCCATTGATGTATTCCAGGCTGACCCAGCCCGGAGATTCGACGCGATAGAGAATCTGGATCGCCACCGGCCTGTCTTCAAGATAGATCAAGGAGCCGGTCATGAACTCGCGCAGCCGCTCGAACACCTCTTGCAGATGCCCCTCGCCGGCCGCGGCAAAACCCCAGCGACGGCGGAACAGATCGGCATAGATGCCTGCCTGTTCGGCGGCGCTGAGCTCCAGCATCGGCCGGATCACGCCACCGGCCTCTTCCAGCAGACGCTGCTCGCGACGCTGGTTGTAACGAAACTTCTTGCTGTACTGCTCCGGCTCCCGAGCCAGTGCCAGCCCCTCCGGCTGCTCCCGCAGGCCTTGCACCTGCGCAACGTTCAACCCGGAGACGTAGCGCGCGCGATGGCGCAGACGAACCCTCGCGTCGGCAGCCAGCGGCAGAATGATCTCGGCGTTGCCCAGATCGAAGAGTCCGCGCTTGCCGGTGCTCTTCAGTACCTCCTTGGCCAGCGCCAGATGGCGCCCCCAGGTGGCGATGGCGCCGCGCAGCTCGCCCTGCTCGATCCAGCCCAGGTAGCGCACCGGAATGTTCGCCAGCGCGGCGAGGCGCTCGACGACCTGCGGATGAGTCGCCACGCTGCCACCGAAGCGCTGCCAGGCGTCGGCATAGGTCGCCGCGTCGATCTGCGTCCAGCCCCGCTCGCGCCAGCTGCGCAGCCAGCCCAGCATCAGGGCTGGACCTCGTCGATGGGTGCATCGTCCTCGAACTGGTGGGCGTGCAGGCGCGAGTAGTAGCCGTTCAGTGCCAGCAGCTCGGCGTGCCGGCCGCGCTCGACGATCCGCCCCTGGTCCATCACCAGGATCAGGTCGGCCTTCTCGATGGTACTCAGGCGGTGGGCGATGACCAGGGTGGTACGCCCCTCCATGACGTGATCCAGCGCGCCCTGGATGTGCCGCTCGGACTCGGTGTCCAGCGCCGAGGTGGCCTCGTCGAGGATCAGCAGCGGCGCGTTCTTCAGCAACGCGCGGGCAATCGCCAGGCGCTGGCGCTGGCCGCCGGAAAGCAGCACGCCGTTCTCGCCGACCAGGGTCTGGTAACCCTCTGGCATCTTCTGGATGAACTCGTCGGCATAGGCCGACTCCGCTGCCGCGCGGATGTCTTCCAGCGGTGCGCCGGCCAGGTCGCCGTAGGCGATGTTGGCAGCCACCGTGTCGTTGAACAGGGTGACCTGCTGGGTAACCAGGGCGATATGCCGACGCAGGTTGCGCAGACGGTAGTCCTGCACCTCCGCGCCATCGAGCAGGATCTGCCCCTCGCTGTGCTGGTAGAAGCGCGGGATCAGCCCGGCCAGGGTCGACTTGCCGCTGCCGGAACGGCCGACCAGAGCGACCATCTGACCCGGCTCGACGGAAAAGTCGATGCCGTCGAGCACCTGCTTGTCGGTCCCCGGGTAACGGAACGAGAGGTTGCGCACCTCCAGCCGCCCCTCCACCTTGTCGCGCTCGAGGGTTCCGCCGTCGATCTCCACCGGTTCGTCGAGCTGCTCGAAGATGCTCTCGGCACCGGCGACACCCTTCTGCACGGTGGAGCTGACTTCGGACAGCTGGCGAATCGGCTTGGGCAGCATGCCGGCCAGGGTGATGTAGGCGATCAGGTCGCCCGCCGAAGCATCGCCGCGCATCAGCAGGACCAGGAACATCAGCACCGCCATGGCGCTGAAGATCACGATCTGCAGCATCGGCGTATAGACCGCCGCAGTCTTGGTCATGCGCAGCTGCTTCTCGGTGTTGCCTGCACTGGACTCGAGAAAGCGCTGCTGTTCGTAGGCCTCGCCGCCGAAGCTGCGCACCACTCGATAGCCCTGGATGGTTTCCGAGGCTACGTGGGTGACGTCGCCCATCGCGACCTGGATCTTCTTGCTCTGCTTGCGGAATTTCTTGCTCGCGCTGGTCACCATCAGGCCGATCACGGGCAGGATCGCCACCATCACCAGGGTCAGTTTCCAGTTCATCCACAGCAGGGTGGCGAACAAAAAGATCACCGTCATGCCTTCACGGATCACCACCTTGATCGCATCGGTGGCGGCGCCGGTGACCATGGTCACGTTGAAGGTAATGCGCGAGATCAGATGCCCGGAGTTGTGCTTGTCGAAGTAGCCGTTGGGCAAAACCAGCAGGTTGTTGAACAGCGCCACGCGCAGATCGTGCACCAGGCCCAGGGAAACCCGTGCGAGAAAGTAGTTGCCGAGGAAGGAGCCGACACCCTGCCAGACGGCGATCACCACGATCAGCAGCGGCACCGCCTGCAACAGGCGCAGCTCGGCCAGCCAGGGGGCATGCTCGACGACCCAGGCCGCCTCGCCGAACAGACTGGCATTCGGGTCGGACAGACCATCGACGAAGAACTTGAGGATGTAGCCAAGCATCGGCTGCGTCGACGAGAAGATCGCAAACCCCAGGATGCTGATGGCAAAGAGGCCGACATAGGGCTTCACGTAGCTCAGCAGACGCAGGTACACCGCAACGCTCGACGCAGGCTTCTTTTCTGTACCGCTCATGGATGAACCCAGGCTCGAAAAAGGCGCGGATTGTAGCACGCTGCCCGCACCGCAACGGCGCGCTGCGAGGGCCGACGCGCGAGGGCGCGGCGTTTTCCGTGGGGCCTGCTAAGATGGCGCCCCCGCTCGATCGAGACGCTCCATGCAGCCGCTTTCCCCGGACCGTTACCGACACCTTCGCGAAGGCGCCCAGGTCATAGAGGCCGACAGTCACGGCGAGAAGGTCCTGCGCCTGGCCGACGGCAACTACATCAAGCTGTTTCGCCGCAAACGCCTGATCTCCTCGGCGCTGTTCTGGCCCTACGCACAGCGCTTCGCCGACAACGCCAGGCGCCTGGAGCAGCTCGGTGTTCCCTGCCCCAGGATCATCGCGGTGTACCGCATGGCAGCGCTGCAGCGCGATCTGGTGTACTACAAGCCGCTACCCGGCCTGACCCTGCGCCAGCTGCGCGATGGCCAGGGCGAGGCGCCGGCCGATCTGCTCGAGCAACTGGCGCGCTTCATCGCCGAGTTGCATAAGGCCGGCGTGTACTTCCGCTCGCTGCACCTGGGCAACGTGGTACTGACCCCCCAGGGCAAACTGGGACTGATCGACATTGCCGACCTGAGTATCCAGCGCTGGCCGCTGCTGGGTAGCCAGCGCCTGCGCAACTTCCGTCACATGCTGCGCGATGCGCGCGACCTCGCCTGGCTGCGCAGCGACGGCGACAGCCGCTTCGCCAATACCTATCGCGCCGCCAGCGGCCGCCAGTTCCGCCTGCCCGGCCTGGAATGACCGTGAAAACGCGAACGGGCCCCGCAGGGCCCGTCCTTCGCCGCGGTCCGAGCTAGCGCCCGATCACCAGCACCGCATCGTCCTTGCGGTTGGCAAAGCGCGCCAGCACGCGCCGGTCGTGCTGCTCCAGCCATTCCAGCAGCCAGGGCTCGTCGCCGTCCGCCTCGATCAGCAGGTAGTCGAAGGCATCCGGCTGCTCAAGCGCCTGCTGCAGGCTCGGACCAAGCGCCCGATAGCCGAATCCGGCGTAATAACCGATTCGGGGGTCGTCGTAATAGATCCGCGCTGAGGGCGCGACGTACTGGGACATCCATTGCCCTGCGTCGACATAATGGGTTTTCCTGGCGCTCAGCGAGATGACGTTGTCGAACATCTGCAATACGAGCAATACCGCCAGCACCTTGCCCAGACGCGGGAAGCGCCCGACGAAGTCGATCATCGCAAAGGCCAATAGCGGCAGCAGCAGCAGGTTCAGGTAGCTGACATAGCGCGAGTTGACGAAGCCCTGCTGCAGGAAGAACACCACCAGGACCGCCAGATAGATCAGCGCAGCCCAGGCAAACAGTCGGTACTCACGCCAGAAGCGCGCTAGCGCACCCCAGGCGTGGCGCTGCAGGAACACCAGCGCCAACGGCCCGCACAGCTTGATGAATGTCAGCAGCACGGCCAGCAATATCACGCCCAGCAACAGGGGGCCGGCCTCATCATCCATGTACTGGGCGAATACTCCCTGCGCTAGCGCATCTGCCTTGCCCTGGAAGGCCATCCGCACAGCGCTTGGATCGAGCATCTGCAGGTAGTACTCGACGCGACCCTGCGAGAATTCGCCAGCTACCCCCAGCGCCAGCACGGCAAACAGAAGCGCGACCAACGGCAACAGAGCCAGCTGCAGCAGACGCAGCATCCCCGCGCGACTGAACAAATCCGGCAGGCGCCAGACCGCCAGGGCGCCAAGCAGCATCAGCGCCTCGAGGCGGAACAGTGCCGCACCCAGGATCGCCAGATGGATGCCGGCAGCAAGCCACCAGCCACCCCGCCGATCCCACGCGAGGGCAAGCCACAATGCAAGCGCGGAAAAAAACCAGAATCCCTGCTCGCGCAGAATATCGTTGCGGAAGGCATTCATCGCGGGCACTGCCAGCACCAGCAACAAGAGCCACCAGCGCCGCTCAGGCATCGAGCGCTGCAGGCAAGCCAGCAGAAGGGCACTGCTGCCCGCCATCAGCAGGCCGCACCAGAAATAGGCCGTAAGCTCATACGACAGCCCAAGCAGGCTATGGGTCCAAGCCAGGAGGATGGGAAACCACGGCCAGTTGAAGAACTGGATGGCGGTCTTGGCCCCCTCGGCATCGACTCGCTGGGCGATGTCTATATAGAAAGCAGCGTCCTTGCCAATGGTCGCTTCTCCCGATACCGCAATAATCGACAGTAGCAGGCTGCCAAAGAATGCCAGCCACACCGGGGAAACCCGCTCCAGCCGAGAAAAAATCGTTTGCATGAATGTAGTCCTGGATAAATCAACGACAGTCGCGAGCTACGACTTCCCGAGCAGACGCAACGCCTTGCGCGCGTAGGTCCAGCGCAGGGATTGCAGCGGACTGAGACTCAGCGCATGCCGATAGAAACGCCGCGCCAACGACCAGTCACCCGCCAGCCAGGCGGCGCGAAACAACGACAGATAACGCTGTGCTTCGTAGCGCCGGCGCAGCGGCGCGCACTGGGCCGGCAGACTGGCAAAAACCTCGTCGATCAGCAGCCGGGCGAAGTGCTCCTCGCCATCGCGCTGATGACGCTGGCTGTCGGCGTGCTTGTGGATCTTCGCCAGCGGCGTGTCCAGCGTCACCACCGGCGCACTGACCAGCAGGTGCACGAACACCGGGATGTCCTCGCCCGTGCGCAACGTCTCCGGGTAAGGCCGCTTCAGCAGCAGATCGCGACGGAACAGCGAACAGCAGTGCGAGATCGAGATGCGTTTTTCCAGCAGGTACTGGCGCGCCAGGCTGCAGGCATCCGTCGACGGTACCGGCGTGGGCAGACGCAGACGCTCGCGGCCGTCCGGATGCACTGAGATCTGCGCACCGAGAAACAGGCCGGCCTGCGGATGCAGGTCGATCTGTTCGCGCAGGGCGGCGAGCGCATCGGGCAGCAACTCGTCGTCGGCATCCAGCAGCAGTGCGTAGCGACCCCGCGCCTGGCGAATGCCGTGGTTGCGCGCCGCGGCAGCGCCGGCGTTGTCCTGGCGGATCGCGCGCAGCTGCGGATGGCGCGCGACATAACCGGCGAGCACCTGCGGCGTGTCATCACGCGAGCCGTCGTCGACGACGATCAGTTCGAGGTCAGCGGCCCACTGCGCGAGCACCGAATCCAGCGCGCGCGGCAGCAGGTGGCCATAGTTGTAGGCCGGAATGACGACGCTGATCAGCGGTGTATCAGAGTTGCTCATACCAATCCTTGCCGTCCTTGACGACGAGGATGTCCTGCATGATCAGGTACTGCAGATCGGAGCCGTAGAACATGTTCAGCGCATCGGTCGGCGAGCAGATCATCGGCTCGCCGCGGCGGTTCAGCGAGGTGTTCAGCGATACGCCGTTGCCGGTGAGTTTCTCCAGCTCCAGCATCAGGTCGTACCAGCGCGGGTTGTACTCGCGCTCGAGCACCTGGGCGCGCGAGGTGCCGTCCTCGTGCACCACTTCGCTGACGCGGGTCTTCCACTCCTCGTTGACCTCGAAGGTGAAGGTCATGAACGGGCTCGGGTGATCGACCTTGAGCATCTGCGCCGCCACGGTGTCGAGCATCGACGGGCAGAAGGGCCTCCAGCGCTCGCGGAACTTGATCTGCTCGTTGATCCGGTCGGCAACACCGGGAATGCTCGGGCAGCCGATGATCGAACGTCCGCCCAGGGCGCGCGGACCGAACTCCATGCGGCCCTGGAACCAGGCCACCGGGTTGCCGTCGACCATGATCTTGGCGATCCGCTGTTCGACATTGTCGATCTGCCTGAATACAGGCGCGTTCGGGTGGCGCGCGCAGGCGGCGATGACGTCCTCGTTGCTGTAGGCCGGGCCGAGGTAGACGTGCTCCATCTTCTCCACCGGCACGCCACGGGCAACCGAGACGTAGGCGGCGGCGCCGACTGCGGTGCCGGCGTCACCGGAAGCCGGCTGGACGAACAGCTCCTTCACATCATCGCGGGCGATGATCTTCTGGTTCAGCTTGACGTTCAGCGCGCAGCCGCCGGCGAAGGCGATCTTGCCGGTTTCCTTGAGGATGTCGCCCAGGTAGTGCTCCATCATCTGCAGCGCCAGCTTCTCGAACAGCGCCTGCATGGCCGCGGCATAGTGGATGTAGGGGTCGTCGGCGATGTCACCTTCGCGCTTGGGTCCCAGCCACTCGATCAGCTTGGGCGAGAAGTAGTAGCCCTTGCCCTTCTCCTTGTAGCGGCGGAAGCCGATGACGTTGGCGTACTCGGTGTTGATGATCAGCTCGCCGTTCTCGAACCTGGCCAGGCGCGAAAAGTCGTACTTGGCCGCGTCGCCATAGGGCGCCATGCCCATCACCTTGAACTCGCCGTCGAGCATCTCGAAGCCCAGGTACTCGGTGATCGCGCCATACAGGCCGCCGAGCGAATCCGGGTCGTAGAACTCCTTGATCTTGTGGATCTTGCCGTTCTCGCCATAACCGAAGAAGGTGGTGGCGTACTCGCCCTTGCCGTCGATGCCGAGGATCGCGGTCTTCTCCTTGAAGCCCGAGCAGTGGTAGGCGCTGGAGGCATGCGCCAGGTGGTGCTCGACCGGCTCGATCTTGATCTTCTTCAGGTCGAAGCCGAGCTGCTGCAGGCACCACTCGATGCGCTTCTTGTAGCGGTGGTAGCGGCGATTGCCCATCAGGATGGCGTCGAGCGCGCGGTCCGGGGCGTACCAGTAGCGCTTGGCATACTGCCAGCGGGCCTTCTCGAAGATGCTGATCGGCGCGAAGGGAATCGCCACCACGTCGACGTCGGACGGCTTGATCCCGGCCTGCTCCAGGCAGAACTTGGCCGACTCGTAGGGCATGCGGTTCTTCGCATGCTTGTCGCGCACGAAGCGCTCCTCTTCCACGGCAGCGATCAGCTTGCCGTCGATGTAGAGAGCCGCGGACGGATCATGGCTGAGGGCGCCGGAAAGGCCGAGTACGGTCAGTGCCACTGATAAAAGCCTCTTCTAGAGCAGCTTGACGCTTGAAGCCGAAAGCTTGAAGCGTCAGCAATCATTGTTCGGACCCCGGAGGGCCTGGTTCCAGCTTCAAGCGTCGGGCTTCAAGCCAGCCGTGGGTATACGTTCATCCAGCGAGCGATACAGCGGTGACTCAGCCGGCCAGTTGCGCAGAAAGCGCGCCCGGTCCCGCGCGTACGCCCGCTCGAAACTGCCCTGGCGGCGATGTTGGCGGACCGCATCCAGATCGATCAGGGTCCAGCGGCCGGTGTGCCAGAACAGGTTGTAGCCCTTCAGGTCGCCATGACTGATGCGTTCGCGGCGCAGCGCGGCGAACAGCTGATCGACAGCCAGCAGCTCTGCCTCGGGCGCCTGCGTCTGCTGCCAGGGCGCGAAGCGGGCGATTATATCTTCACCGTCCAGATAATCGGTAATCAGCCAGGCCTGACCGCGCAGCCACAGCCAGCGCCGCTCGATTACCGCCAGCGGCCGTGGCGTGGCGATACCGAGGAAATCCAGGCGATTGCCCTCTACCCAGCTGTGCCAGGCCCGGCTCGGCCGCCAGAAGCGCTTGAGCCAGTGCAGCGGGCCCTTGATGTTGTAGCGTTTGACCAGCAGGGTGCGCTCGCCGAGGCGAACGCGCGCCACCGTAGCCGTGCCACCGCTCTTGAGCAGCGTGCCGGCGGCAATGTAGGCATCCGGATCAGCCAGCAGCGGCGCCAGCAAAGGCTCCACCTCACGCCGCACCACACGCAGGCCGAAGGCGTTGATCCGCGCGGCGAATAGGCTGCAGTCGCGGGCGACCTTGCGCAGATAGTCGCGCAGGCGCCAGCGCCGCACCCGAGCGATCTGCGCTTGCAGCTTCTCCATTGGCAGTGCGTGCTCGCCGTTGGCCAGCAGGTAGTGGATCAGCAGTTCTTCGAGATGCGCGTCCAGGCTGGCCGGCAGCTGAGCGAAGAACACACCGAGATTTTCCAGCACACGCTCGCGCGACAAGGGCTGCCCCGGCGTCTCGGCGCGCACACCGCCACCATCGATGACCTGCACGGCGCCGGCGTGGCGCAGCAGGTTGTCCAGGTGCAGGTCTTCCTGCCACAGACCGCCGGCATGCAACGCGCCAATCGCCGCCAGTGCCTCACCGAGCACAGCCTGCTGCGCTTCGCTCGCAGCAGGCTGGTCCTGCACCGCGCGCCAGGCGTCCCAGAGGCTCTGGGCGTCTTCCAGATAATCGAACAGCAGCCAACCGCCCTGCCCCGCCTCGATCCCCTCGGCCAGCAGCTCCGGCGTCTGCACCTGCGTGGCCAGCAGGCGCGCACCCTCCAGTTCACGGGCATGCTGGCGCGCCGCCTTGCTGCCGACCAGAAGCTTGGCAAGCACCTTGCGCCCGCGCCAGTCGGCCACGCCGACGTAACGCTGACCGGGCAGCACGCGCAGCCAGACCTCGACACGCAGCGGCTCGTCAGCCAGCTCCAGGATCAGCGGCAGCAGCGGCTCGCGCCCCTGGCGACTCAGTTCGGACAGCCGCATCAGCGGTTCACCTTGGCACGCCTGCGGCCATCGACTCGCGCAGCCCAGTCGCTCACCGCGGCACTATCCAGCGGTGCGTCCAGGTAGGCGGCGATAAAGGCCGCCACGTCCGCGCGACTCCAGGGATCGGCACGACGGATCAGCGGTTCGAGGTCCTTGATCCGGTCGCGCCGACCGAGCAGCAGTGGCCGGGTCTTCTCCAGATCGATCAGGCACGCCTCGCAGGATTGCTCGCGACCGCGCAGAAAAATATGTTTTGGATAGAAGCAGCCGTGCATCTGGCCGGCCGCGTGCAGCCGGCGTGCAAGCTCGCCGCAGGCACGGATCAGCGCCTCGCGGCGCGCCGCAGAGAGGTCGTGCCAGCGCTGGAACAGGCTGTAGAGATCCTCCCAGTCGTCCAGCGCATGGGTCAGCAGAATCGCGCGCCGCTCGCCGGCCACCCGTCGCTGGGCGAAGAACGCTGCCTGCAGCGCCGGTACGCCGAGGGTCGCGTAGCGCTGGATATTGCGGAACTCGCGGGCGAAGGTCGGCTCGCCCAGCGGATGCAGCAAGGTGCGACTCAGATGATTGCTCTGCCGCTTGAGGTAGTAGGCGCGCTCGCCCAGATCCAGCCGATAGACGCTGCTCCAGCCACCGCGCTCGGTGTTCGGCTCGTCGACCGCCTCGAGCTTCAACCCCCAGAGCGCATCGAAACTGGCCAGCCCGTGCTGCTCCAGCAGGGCCCTGTCATCGCTGGCGATGAAGTCGTTCATTCGCGCCCCTCGAAGAATTTCACGATCTGCCGAATGCGCTTGCGGTCACCTGCATCCAGGCGGGCATGACCGCTGTACTGCAGGTAGAAGCGCAGGCGCTGACTGCGCGACAGCACGCGCTTGGCGACCTTGTCCAGGCACGCCAGGTCCTTGACGATGCGATAGCGCAGCAGCGGCCCATACCAGAAGCCGCCGGTGGGGCAGTCGATGAAGAACAGCCGGCCGCCGTCATCGACCAGCAGGTTGCGCCATTTCAGATCGTTGTGGGCGAAGTGATGGTCGTGCATGCAGCGGGTCGCCGACGCCAGCTGGCGGCTGACGCCGTCGACCCAGGCGCGGTCGCGCAGCCGCGCATCCTGCTGGTAATCGAGAATCCACAGGTTCTCGGTGTTGGCCAGCTCGCGGGTGATCAGCGCGCCGCGCACGAAAGCACCGGCGCGGCGCTGCAGCCCCCAGCCGACGATCTCGGCGGTGGCGATGCCCCAGTCGGCGAAGCGCCGCAGGTTCTCCCACTCGGCCTGCACCCGCGGACGCGGCAGGTAGCGGCGCAAACCCTTGCCGGCGCTGTGGTAGCGCTTGACGTAGTAGCGCACACCGCCGCGCTCGATGCGGATCACATCCGACAGCGGATCGCGGGTGATGCGCTCGCCTTCAAGGGCGAAGACCGCATCCAGGCTGCCGAAATCGTCGGCCAGCGCCTGGTAGTCGGGATTCAGCGTCCAGCTCATTGAATCGCATCTCCCTTGCGTTCCTTGCGTGCATAGAGCTTCGCCGCCTTGTCTTCCAGCCAGGCCAGCAGCCGCGCTTCATCGCGCAGGATGGCGCGCAGCGGGGTACGGAAATAGCTGCGCAGGAAGCGCAGCTTGTCGCGCCGCGTCAGGCCGATGTCGAGTGCCGAGAAATACAGCGCCGCCAGGTCCTTGTTGCGCCAACGCAGCGGCGTGCGGTCGCGGGTCTGCGCGCGATGCAGGTCGATCAGCGACAGGCGCAGCTTGCGCGGCGTCACCGGGGTGTCGGTGTGCAGCAGGAAATGGCAGATGTAGCAGTCGCGATGGTTGACCCCGGCGCGGTGCATGGTTCCGGTCATCCGCGCCACCTCGGCGATCAGCGCTCGTTTCAGCGCCGGCTGCGGTGGCTTTTTGCGCCAGTCGAGACAGTAGTCTTCGAGACTGATGGTCGGCGCCAGCTCCTCGGTGATGATGAACGAATGCTGAGTGGCCGGATTGCTGCCGCGCTCGCCATAGGCCACTGCGGTCATGCTCGGCACACCCGCCAGGCGCAGCCGGTCGATCGCCGTCCACTCCTGGCCGGCGCCCAGTACCGGGGCCTTGGCGGTGAGCAGGTTCTTGACGATCTCGCCCCAGCCGATGCCGCGGTGGATCTTGACGAAATAGCCGCGACCGTCGACGTCGGTGCGCAGGGTGCGGCGACCTTCCAGCTCGCGGTAGACCTCGCCTTCGAGGCGCTCGACTTCGACGAAGGGGTCCTTGTCGGCCCAGAGGGATTTGAAGGGATCGGAGAGGATCAGGCGCATGCGCGTGGCTCCGCTTTCATGACTCTGACCACCGAGTTCTGCCGTGCAACGCGCTGTCTGAGGACGCCGGTTTCGGCCCCCCGGCCGAGTTCCTTTCTTCTTGCTTGCCCAAGAAGAAAGGAACCAAAGAAGAAGGGCCCCCGACCATTCGGGTCTGTCCGCTGCGCGAACAGACTCCCCTCGCTCCGGCGCCGCTCCGGCCACCGGCTTGGAAGGGGCGTCCCTGCCCCTCCAAGCCTTTCGCGCCCATCCAGGGCGCTCATCAGCCTGCGCGACACCTGCACTCGGCCTACTGGACGGGCACATGTCCGCGCTGCCTGATCGTTTGCGGTAATCCCGATACTGTCAGGTAACACCTCCCCCCCCTTCAGGCGGGTGAACGGATTCACCACGCAGAGGGACGAGCGGCCAGGACGGCCGCGAGAGGCATAGCGGGCCATGGATGGCCCGTGTATGCCGACCCTTGGAGTGGTGATGGAGTGAACGCACCCGGCGCGAAGCGCCGGGCCGCCTGTCGGGGTGGCCTTCTCTTTGGTTACTTTCTCTTGGCCAAGCAAGAGAAAGTGACTCGGCCAGCAGGCCGAAACCCATGCCATCTGACCAAATGTCGGGGCGTGTTTCTTTTGCTGACTTTTCTTTGCACGAGCAAACGAAACGCAGTGGAGTAACGGCGCCAGCCGGCCCGCAGGGCGAGCGAAGCGAGTCAAGAAAAGTGAGGCGCCCGAGGGGGCGCAACCCGAAGCATCGGACCGCACCGCTGCCGTTGGCTGACCAGGGCATGCAGGGCGAAGCGAATGCAGCGCAATCATCGAGCCTCCCCCAGAATCACATCCGCCGCCCTCTGCGGCATCGAATACAGATCCGCCGTATCGGCAAAGGCCAATCCGTTGCGGCTCCAGGCCTGCCGCTGCGCATCGTCGGCGAGCATCTCGGCCAGCGCACTGTTCAGCGCATCCTGCGCGAAGGGCGAACCCAGCACGCGGCCGCAATCCGCCTCGGCGATGTAGTGCGCATAGCCACAGACATCGGTGACCAGCACCGGCAGGCCGGCGACCAGCGCCTCCAGCAGCACGGTACCGGTGTTCTCGTTGTAGGCCGGGTGGATCAACAGATCGGCACCGAGCAGGAAGCGTGGAATGTCGCTGCGACCACGCAGTATCTGCACCTGCGACGCCACCCCGAGCGCCTTGGCCTGCAACTGGAAGCTGCGCGGATCGTCCTGGCCGATGGCGATCAGACGGGTGCGCGCCTTCAGCTCACGGGGCAACGCGGCCAGAGCCTTGAGGCTGCGATCCAGGCCCTTGGTCTTGAAGCCGGAGCCGATCTGCACCAGCAGCAGGTCGGTCTCGCCCAGCGAAAACTCGCGCCGAAACTCGGCACGAATCTCGGCGGCATTCGCCGGTGCCCGGCGGTCGAAGGCGATGCCCGGCGGCAGCAGATGGAAGCGTTCGGCCGGCGTGCCGTAGTGCTTGATGAACAGCGGCTGCTGCACCTCGGAAATCATCAGGATCTCGGTCTTCGACTCCACACCGAACACCGCGCGCTCGTAGTCGGCGAAATGCTTGTAGCGACCCCAGCGCTTGTAGAGGGGCGCGCGCAGGGTCTGCGCCTTGTCCTCATAGCAGCCGTCGGCGGCATAGTAGACGTCCAGGCCGGGCATCTTGTTGAAACCGACCACGCGATCTACAGGGTCGCGCGCCAGGTCAGCGGCAAGCCAGGCACTGAACTTCTCGTTGCGCCTGTGGTTGAACAGCGCCTTCACCGGCGCCACGCGCACGTCGAAGCCGGGCGGCACATCGCCTTCCCAGATCGGCGTATAGACGCGGATGGCGTGGCCACGCGCCTGGCACTCCAGGGCAATGCGCATGAAGTCGCGCTGCAGCCCGCCGAAGGGGAAATACTTGTAGAGCACGAACGCCAGCTGCATCAGCGGGCTTCCTCGTCTGTCGCCGGCGGACGGGCCAGCAGGGTGTCGAGCTCAGCCCCCACCCGCTGCGCATCCAGCCCGTCGAAACAGGGTTTGTGCCTGTCGCCACTGCCAGCGCCCGGCCCGCTGGCGCACAGATGCACCTGGCCACGCCCATAGGCACCCACCCGTCCCGGCAGGGTCGGGCCGTAGAGCGAAATGCTTGGCACATCCAGCGCCGCGGCCAGATGACCAAGGCCAGTGTCGACTGCGACGCAGGCACGCGCGCCAGCGATCACCTTGGCCACGCCGGCCAGGTTCAGTCGCGGCAGCACGGCGGCATTCTCCAGGCCGCCGACGATGCGTTCGGCGCGCGCCTTTTCCTCGGCATTGCCCCAGGGCAGGCGAACCGCCCAGCCCTGGGCGCTCATGCGCTCGGCCAGGGCACGCCAGTCGGCTTCCGGCCAGTGCTTGCTGGCCCAGGTGGTGCCGTGCAGGAAGATCAGGTAGGGCTCCTCCTGCGGGTCGGCCAGGCGCGCACGGTCCAGGCCGTAGTCGCCAGTCGTGGCCGGTACCGGATAACCCAGTGCCTGGGCAAACAGCTGGCGCACCCGCTCGACCGCATGCTGCTCGCGCGGCACCGAATAGCGGCGCTCGTAGAAGCGACTGGCGATGGGCTCACGCGCCGAGTCGCGATCCAGGCCGGCCACCGGCGCCTTGACGTAGCGGGTCAGCCAGGCGCTCTTGAGCAGGCCCTGGGCGTCGATCACCAGGTCGTAATGGGTTTCCCGCAGGCGCTGCTTGAAGCGCTGCCACTCGCCATTGCGAATGGTGCTCCACAGATGCTTGCGCCAGCGCCGGATGGCCACCGGAATCACCTGGGCAACCGCCGGATGCCAGGCCGGAATCTCGGCGAAGCCCTCCTCGACCACCCAGTCGAACTGGATGCCCGGCAGCGCCTGCAGCGCGTCGGTAAGGGCCGGCAGCGTATGGATGACATCGCCCAGCGAGGACGTCTTGATCAGCAGCACCCGCACTCAGAGGCTCCCCGGTTCGGCCAGCGGATCGCCAACCAGCCGCTGCAACGCCTCCAGCACCAGTGCCGGCGACAGGTCGCGCAGGCAGTTGTAGTGACCGAAACGGCAGGTGCGATCGAAACAGGGGCTGCAGTCCAGGCCCAGGCGAACCACCTCGACCTGCTCGGCCAGCGGCGGGGTGAAGCCCGGCGAGGTCGAACCGTAGACCGACACCAGCGGCCGCTGCAGTGCGGCCGCCACGTGCATCAGACCGGAGTCGTTGGACACCACCGCATCGCTGCAGGAGAGCAGGTCGATGGCCTCGGCCAGCGAGGTTTCGCCAGCCAGATTGCAGACCTCCTCGCGCAGGCCGGGGATCAGCGCGGCGCGGATTTCCTCGCCCACCGGATGATCGCTCTTCGAGCCGAACAGCCAGACCTGCCAACCATCACGGATCTTCTGCTCGGCAACCCGCGCGTAGTGCTCGGCCGGCCAGCGCTTGGCCTCGCCGAACTCGGCGCCGGGACAGAGCGCCAGCAGCGGCCGATCCAGCGCCAGGGAAAAGCGCGCCAGCGCAGCCGCGCGACTGGCCGGATCGATCTGCAGCTGCGGGCGCGGATAGGGTTGCGGCAGTTCGGCACCCGGCGCGAAGGCCAGCGCCATGAAGCGCTCGATCATCAGCGGATAGCGCGCCTTGTCCAGCGTGCGGATGTCGTTGAGCAGGCCGTAGCGCATCTCGCCCTTCCAGCCGGTGCGCACGGGAATGCCAGCGAAGAACGGCACCAGCGCCGACTTGAGCGAGTTGGGCAGCAGGATCGCCTGGTCGTACTGGCCTGCCAGCGACTTGCCGATGCGCCGGCGAGTCGCCAGCTCCAGTGCGCCGTGGCCCAGCGGGAAGCTCAAGGCCGCGCGCACCTCGGGCATCCGTTCGAGGATCGGTCGACTCCACTCGGGCGCCAGCACGTCGATCGCACAACCGGGGTGGCGCTGGCGCAGGCAGCTGAACAGCGTCTGCGCCATCACCATGTCGCCTACCCAGCTCGGGCCGATGATCAGGATATTCATAAAAGCACTTTCGGTAGGTTGGGTTGAGCGCAGCGCAGCCCAACAAGGGGCCCTGCGACGCGTCGGATATCACTCGTTGGGCTTCAGCGCCAGGCGCTTCAACCCAACCTACGGATCACTTCACCAGCGTCCGCCACTCGGCGTGGCCGGCGCTCTTGCCGCTGACCAGGTCAAAGTAGGCCTTCTGCAGCTTTTCGGTGACCGGGCCGCGGCTGCCGATGCCGATCTGCCGGCCGTCGACTTCGCGAATCGGGGTGACCTCCGCGGCGGTGCCGGTGAAGAAGGCCTCGTCGGAAATGTAGACCTCATCGCGGGTGATGCGCTTCTCGACCACCGGCACGCCCAGCTCTTCGGCCAGGGTCAGCACGGTGGCGCGGGTGATGCCGTTGAGGCAGGAGGTGACTTCCGGGGTGTAGAGCACGCCGTTCTTGACCAGGAAGATGTTCTCGCCGGAACCCTCGGCCACGTAGCCCTCCGGGTCCAGCAGCATGGCTTCGTCGGCACCGCCGGACACCGCTTCCTGCAGGGCCAGCATCGAGTTGATGTAGTTGCCGTTGGCCTTGGCACGGGTCATGGCGATGTTGACGTGGTGGCGGGTGAAGGAGCTGGTGCGCACCTTGATGCCGGTCTTCAGCGCTTCCTCGCCCATGTAGGCGCCCCAGTGCCAGGCGGCGACGATGACGTGGACCTTGAGGTTGTCGGCGCGGATGCCCATGCCTTCGGAACCATAGAAAGCCATCGGCCGGATGTAGGCGCTGGCGAGGTTGTTCTCGCGCACCGCGGCGCGGGTGGCCTCGTTGATCTGCTCCTTGGTGAAGGGGATCTTCATGTTCATGATGTGCGCCGAATCGAACAGCCGATCGGTATGCGCCTGCAGGCGGAAGATCGCGGTGCCGTCCGGGGTGTCGTAGGCCCGCACACCCTCGAAGACGCCCATGCCGTAGTGCAGGGTGTGGGTCAGTACGTGGGTGGTCGCGTCGCGCCACTGCACCAGTTCACCGTCATACCAGATCACGCCATCGCGGTCGGCCATCGACATCTTTGCCAGCTCCTCAAGAAATTCGTTGCTTGCCCGTGGATCGTTCTATTGCAGCCCCAGCTCGCGCCAGATGCGCAGCACCTCGTGGCGCTCGACCTGCAGCTGCGCGGCGTCGACCTTGCCGGGCTGCTTCTGCAGCGCCTGGCGGTGGGCCACCGCGCGAAATGCCTTGTAGGCCTCCTGCAGCAGGGTCACGTCCTGTGGCGGCAACAGCCCGGCTTCGCCGAGGCCGTCCAGAATGCGGATGTTGTCGGTGTAGCGCAGCAGCTGCGGGTGCTGGTGGGACCAGGCAAGGGCCGCGTATTGCACCATAAATTCGATATCCACGATACCTCCGGCGTCCTGCTTGAGGTCGAACGGCTGGCCGGGTTCGAAGGCGTTTGCAGCAGTGCCGGCGGCGGTTTCGCGGCTACCGAGGTTGTCGCGCATCTTGGCGCGCATCTCGCTGACTTCCTGGCGTAGCGCGGTCAGGTCACGCGGCCGACCGAGCACACCGGCACGCACCTGCTCGAAGGCGGCGGCCACCCGCGGGCAGCCGACCAGCACCCGCGCACGCACCAGCGCCTGGTGCTCCCAGGTCCAGGCCTCGTTCTCCTGATAACGCTGGAAGGCACCCAGCGAGCTGACCAGCAGCCCCGACGCACCGGACGGGCGCAGGCGCATGTCGACCTCGTAGAGCGCGCCCGAGGTGGTCTGGGTGGTCAGCAGATGGATGATGCGCTGGCCCAGACGGGTGAAGAACTGCGCACCGTCGATGGCCTTGGTGCCATCGGTCTCGGCATTCGGATCACCGTCATGGATGAACACCAGGTCCAGGTCCGAACCGTGGCCCAGCTCGATGCCGCCGACCTTGCCATAGCCGACGATGATGAAGTCCGGATCGCAGCTGCTGCCATCGGCGCGGCGCGGCGCACCGTACTTCTCGGTGGTCTGGCGCCAGGCCAGCGCCAGCACCTGGGCGAGGATCGCCTCGGCCAGCCAGGTGAGGTAGTCGGACACCTTCATCAGCGGCAGGCTGCCGACGATCTCCGACGCCGCCACGCGCAGACCGTGGGCCAGCTTGAAGTGGCGCAGCGCCTCCATCTGCTGCTCGAGATCGTCCTCGGGAATGCGCATCAGCCGCTCCTGCAGCTCGGCAGCCAGCTCCGGCGCCAGCGGCGGGCTGTACAGGCGCCCCTCGTTGAGCAGCTCGTCGAGCAACAGCGGGAAGCGGGCGATCTGTTCGGCGATCCAGGGACTGGCGGCACACAACTGCATCAGCCGTTGCAGCGCGCCGGGGTTTTCACTGAGCAGCACCAGGTAGGCCGAACGCCGCGCCACCCGCTCGACCAGCGGCAGCACCCGCTCAAGCACCAGGTCGGGATTCTCCTGCTCCGCCGCCTGCGCCAGCAGACGTGGCACGAAGGCATCCAGGCGCTCGCGACCCAGACGCTGCATGGCGCGCACCTGCGGACCATGACGCAGGTCGTGCAGCCGCTTCCAGGCCGCCGCCGGATCGGCAAAGCCGGCTTCCTCCAGCTGGCGACAGGCCGCCTCGTCGCCCAGCGCCTCTTCCCACAACGGCAGCCAGTCGCTGCCGGGCGTCAGCTCGTCGTCACCCTCCTCCTCGTCCGGGTCGGCGATGACCTGGCGAAAATGCCAGTCGATGCGCCCACGCCAGTATTCCAGGCGCTCGCAGAGCGCCGCCCAGTCGGCAAAGCCCATGGCGAACGCGACCCGCTCACGCTCGTGGTCGTCGTCCGGCAGCATCTGCGTCTGCCGATCACCGATGGCCTGCAGGGCGTGCTCCAGATAGCGCAGGAAGCAGTAACCGTCGCGCAGCTCCTCGACCGCCGCCGGCGGCATGTAGCCCTGTCCGGCGAGGGTTTCCAGCACGCCGAGCAGCGCACGCTGCTGCAGGCTGAGGTCCCGTCCGCCGTGGATCAGCTGGAAGGCCTGGGCGATGAACTCCACCTCGCGAATGCCGCCGGCGCCGAGCTTGATGTTCGCCGCCATGCCCTTGCGCCGCACCTCCTGCTGGATCAGCTGCTTCATCGAACGCAACGCCTCGATCGCCGAGAAGTCCAGGTAGCGCCGATAGACGAACGGCCGCAGCATCTCCAGCAGCTCGCGACCGGCCTGCTGATCACCACCCACCACCCGCGCCTTGATCATCGCGTAGCGTTCCCAGTCGCGGCCCTGGTCCTGGTAGTACTGCTCCAGCGCATTGAAGCTGAGCACCAGCGCGCCGCTGCTGCCGTAGGGCCGCAGACGCATGTCGGTGCGAAAGACGAAGCCGTCGACGGTGATCGCATCCAGCGCACGAATCAGCTTCTGCCCCAGGCGGGTGAAGAACTCCTGGTTGTCCAGGGTGCGCTTGACGCCTTCCGTCTCGCCGCCCTCCGGGTAACCGAAGATCAGATCGATGTCCGAGGACAGGTTCAGCTCATGCGCGCCGAGCTTGCCCATGCCGAGGATCACCATGTGCTGCGGCAGGCCGCTGCGCCGACCCATCGGCGTACCGTGCTGCGCGCAGAGCTGCGGGTAGAGCCAGTGATAGGCCAGGTCGATGCAGGCGTCAGCCATGTCCGACAGGTCGCGACAGGTTTCCCGCAGGTCGCAAAATCGGTTCAGGTCGCGCCAGATGATGCGCAACTGGTGACGATTGCGAAAACGCCGCAAGGCGCGCGCCAGGGCCTCTTCGTCGGCACAGTCGGCAAGCCGCGCGACCAGTTCGTCGCGCAATTCGCCCTGCGCCAGGCTGCGCTCCAGCAGCCCTTCCGCAGCCAGCGCGAGCAGGCTGTCAGGATCACGCTGCGCCTGCTCGCTGACGAAGTCGCTGCCGACGCAGGCGCGTTCGAAGGCCTGCAGGCGCTCCTGCGACCAGTCGTTGACGGGCAACCCGGCGCGGGCGCGCTCGGCATGAAAGTGCAGGGACGGCGGAACGGCGAGCAGGGCAGGCAGCGGCATGGAGACCTCGGCAGAGCCACGGACCGACGCGACCGCATGAACAGGGCCGCGCCCGGCCGGGACGGGAAGTGCACAACCTAAGGCATGCCCGACGTGCATTTCAACCAAGCGCCGGCGTTGGGGAATTGATTCGGCGCTTCGCTTGTCCATCCCTCAGTACAACCTGATGAGGAACAGCCGAATGAATATCTTCGAAGCCCTGCGCCAGAGCCATGAATTGCAACGCGAACTCGGCGCCCGCCTGCTCGAAACCCGCGGCGACACTCCCGAGCGCGACGAGCTGTTCCAGCAGCTCAAGCAGGAGCTGCTGGCGCACGAGACCGCCGAAGAACGTCATTTCTATCTGCTGCTGATCCCGGATGACCTGGGCGTCGACGTCTCCCGCCACGCCATCGCCGAGCACCACGAGATGGACGAGATGGTCGAGGAGCTGGAACAGACCGAAGCCTCAAGCCCCGCCTGGCTACCGCGCGCGCGCAAGCTGGTCGACAAGATCCACCACCACCTCGAGGAGGAAGAACACAAGTTCTTCCAGATGGCGGGCAAGGTACTGGACGAGAAGCAGAAGCTCGGCCTGGCCGACGATTACCTCAAGGAATACGAGGCATTGAAGAGCGAAGCGGCTTAACGGCGACCAGCCGCACCCGCTGGCTGCAGCCGTTCGCCCACTCTGCGGCGGCGCAGCACATCTGTAACGCCCGCCCGGCATGATGATCATGCGCCTGCAGCAGTATTGAACCGCAGGCATCCACAACGGCCCGACGAGCCGCTGGAACGCCGGGCCGCAGGCATAGCCAAAACTTTTCATGCGGCTCGCTGGTGCCCGGCGAAGCCTCGCCGGCATGGTCTACGCTTGCCCAGAGCGCCAGACCGGGCGCCATCCGACCAAAGCAGCATGCGCCAGATCAATTGCCCGACAGATTTTTGTAGTAAAACTACAAGAACGATCCACCGGCATTCCGCAGCACTGGCGCAGACTGTCGTCATTGCCGCCGGACAGAACTTCCCTGGAGTACGTCATGCAAGACCTCGATCCCGTCGAAACCCAGGAATGGCTCGATTCCCTTGAATCGGTGCTGGAGAAGGAGGGCGAGGCCCGCGTCCACTACCTGATGACGCGGATGGGCGAGCTGGCCACCCGCAGCGGCACCCAGCTGCCCTACTCGATCACCACGCCCTATCGCAACAGCATCCCGCTGACCCACGAAACACGCATGCCCGGCGACCTGTTCATGGAGCGGCGGATCCGCTCGCTGGTGCGCTGGAACGCGCTGGCCATGGTGATGCGCGCCAACCTGCAGGACCCCGACCTGGGCGGCCACATTTCCACCTTCGCTTCCAGCGCGACGCTCTACGACATCGGCTTCAACTACTTCTTCCAGGCGCCGACCGAGGAACACGGCGGCGACCTCATCTACTTCCAGGGTCACGCCTCCCCCGGCGTCTACGCGCGCGCCTACCTCGAGGGCCGCATCGACGAGGCGCAGATGGACAACTTCCGCCAGGAGGTCGATGGCAACGGTCTGTCCTCCTACCCGCACCCCTGGCTGATGCCGGACTTCTGGCAGTTCCCCACCGTGTCGATGGGCCTGGGGCCGATCCAGGCGATCTACCAGGCGCGCTTCATGAAGTACCTGGAGAGCCGCGGCTTCATTCCCGCCGGCAAGCAGAAGGTCTGGTGCTTCCTCGGTGACGGCGAGACCGACGAGCCGGAATCGCTCGGCGCGATATCGCTTGCCGGCCGCGAGAAGCTCGACAACCTGATCTTCGTGGTCAACTGCAACCTGCAGCGCCTGGACGGCCCGGTGCGCGGCAACGGCAAGATCATCCAGGAACTGGAAGGGGTCTTCCGCGGCGCCAACTGGAACGTCAACAAGGTGATCTGGGGACGGCTGTGGGACCCGCTGTTCGCCAAGGACGAATCCGGCCTGCTGCAGGCACGGATGGACGAGGTGGTCGACGGCGACTACCAGAACTACAAGGCCAAGGACGGAGCCTTCGTCCGCGAGCACTTCTTCGGCACCCGCCCGGAGCTGCTGGAGCTGGTCAAGGACCTCTCCGACCGCGAAGTGTGGAACCTCAATCGTGGCGGCCACGACCCCTACAAGGTCTACGCCGCCTACCACCAGGCGGTGAACCACAAAGGCCAGCCGACGGTGATCCTGGCCAAGACCATCAAGGGCTACGGCACCGGCGCCGGTGAGGCGCAGAACACCGCGCACAACACCAAGAAGGTCGATATCGAGAGCCTGAAGAAATTCCGCGACCGCTTCGACATCCCGATTCGCGACGATCAGCTCGACCAGCTGCCGTTCTACCGTCCCGAAGCAGGCAGTGCCGAGGCCCGCTACCTGCAGGAACGGCGCAGCGCGCTGGGCGGCTTCGTGCCGCAGCGGCGGGCGCGCAGCAGCACCTTGCCGGTGCCGCCGCTGACCAGCTTCAAGGCGGTGCTGGAAGGCTCCGGTGACCGCGCCATCTCCACCACCATGGCCTTCGTGCGCATCCTCGGGCAACTGGTCAAGGACAAGCAGATCGGCTCGCGGGTAGTGCCGATCATCCCCGACGAGGCACGCACCTTCGGCATGGAGGGCATGTTCCGCCAGCTTGGCATCTACTCCTCCCTCGGCCAGCTCTACGAGCCGGTCGACAAGGACCAGGTGATGTACTACCGCGAGGACCAGAAGGGCCAGATTCTCGAGGAAGGCATCACCGAGGCCGGCGCCATGAGCTCCTTCATCGCCGCCGCCACCGCCTACAGCACGCACAACCAGCCGATGCTGCCGTTCTACATCTTCTATTCGATGTTCGGCTTCCAGCGCATCGGTGACCTGGCCTGGGCCGCAGGCGACAGCCGCGCGCGCGGCTTCCTGATCGGCGGCACTGCCGGGCGCACCACCCTCAACGGCGAGGGCCTGCAGCACGAGGACGGTCACAGCCACATACTCGCCTCCACCGTGCCCAACTGCCGCAGCTACGACCCCACCTACGGCTACGAGCTGGCGGTGATCGTGCGCGACGGCATGCGCCGCATGCTCGAGGAGCAGGAGGATGTCTTCTACTACCTGACCGTGATGAACGAGACCTACGTCCAGCCGCCGCTGCCGGAGGGCGTCGAGGAAGGCATCGTCCGCGGCATGTACCTGCTCGAGGAGGACAAGCGCGACGCAGCCCACCACGTCCAGTTGCTCGGCAGCGGCACCATCCTGCGCGAAGTGCGCGAGGCGGCGATCATCCTGCGCGAGGAGTTCGGCATCGGCGCCGACGTCTGGAGCGTCACCAGCTTCAACGAACTGCGCCGCGACGGTCTCGCCGTGGAGCGCTGGAACCGCCTGCATCCGGGGCAGAAGCCGCGCAGCAGCTACATCGAGGAATGCCTGCGCGGCCGCCGCGGCCCGGTGGTCGCCTCCACCGACTACATCAAGCTGTTCGCCGACCAGGTTCGCCAGTGGGTGCCGAGCCGTGAATATAAGGTGCTCGGCACCGACGGCTTCGGCCGCAGCGACAGCCGGCGCAAGCTGCGCCACTTCTTCGAGGTGGATCGCTACTGGGTGGTACTGGCGGCACTGGAAGCACTCGCCGACCGCGGCGATCTGGAGCCCAAGGTGGTGGCCGAAGCCATCGCGCGCTTCGGCATCGACCCGGAAAAAGCCAATCCGCTGGACTGCTGACGGATGACTGCCGGCACCCTTCACCCTGCATCGGCGCTGCCCCCATGCAGCCCAGCCGCCGAGGAGCGGAACCATCATGAGTGAACTGATTCGAGTCCCCGACATCGGCGGCGAAGGCGAAGTCATCGAGATTCTGGTCAAGGAAGGCGACCACATCGAAGCCGAGCAGAGCCTGCTGACCCTGGAGTCGGACAAGGCCAGCATGGAGATCCCGGCGCCACGTGCCGGGGTGATCAAGAGCCTGAAGGTCAAGCTGGGCGACAAGCTCAAGGAAGGCGACGCCCTGCTCGAACTCGACAGCGAGTCGCAGGCGGACGCGCCCGCAGCGGCCAATCCTCCGGTCGACGAGGCCGAGGAAGAACTGCCGCAACCGGAGGACGGCGGGGCAGCATCCGCAGATGCAGCGCAGGCGCCCGCCAGCGCGGAGGCAAGCGAAGAAATCCGCGTGCCCGACCTCGGCTCCGACGGCAAGGCGCGAGTGATAGAGATACTGGTCAAGGAGGGCGAACAGATCAACGCCGACCAGTCGCTGGTCACGCTCGAATCGGACAAGGCGAGCATGGAGATCCCCTCGCCCAAGGCCGGCACCGTTGAACGCATCGCCGTACAGCTGGACGCCGAGGTCGGCAAGGGCGATCTGATCCTGCACCTGCGCACCTCCAGCGCGAGCGCCAAGCCGCAGCCTTCCTCACGACGCAGTCCCAGCGAGCCGGCCAAGGCCACCATCGCCGCCGAAGCCGACCGCGCGCCGGCGCCCACCGCACGCAGCGCAGACCCTGCACCGGTCGGCGCCCCCAGCCGCGGTGGCAGCAAGGTCCACGCCGGCCCGGCGGTGCGCATGCTGGCGCGCGAGCTGGGTGTGGATCTGGGCCAGGTCAGCGCCAGCGGACCCAAGGAGCGTATCCTCAAGGAGGACGTGCAGGGCTATGTAAAGCAGCGCCTGAACACCCCTGCTGCAGCCACCAGTGGCTCCGGCATCCCGGCGATTCCCGCGGTGGATTTCAGTCGCTTCGGCGAGACTGAAGAAGTCCCGATGGGCCGCTTGATGCGCCTGGCCTCGACCAATCTGCATCGCAGCTGGCTGAACATCCCGCATGTGACCCAGTTCGACTCGGTCGATATCAGCGATGTCGAGGAGTTCCGCCAGGCGCAGAAGGCTGCGGCGGAGAAGGCCGGGGTCAAGCTGACGCTGCTGCCGATCCTGCTCAAGGCCTGCGCCCGTCTGCTGCGCGAGATGCCGGATTTCAACAGCTCGCTGGCGCCCAGTGGTGAGGCGCTGATTCGCAAGAAGTACGTGCACATCGGATTCGCCGTGGACACCCCCGGCGGCCTGCTGGTGCCAGTCATTCGCGATGTCGATAGCAAGAGCCTGCTGCAGCTGGCTGGCGAGGCCGCCGAACTGGCCGAGAAGGCGCGCAGCAAGAAGCTTTCACCCGATGCGATGCAGGGCGCCTGCTTCACCATCACCAGCCTGGGGCATATCGGCGGCACCGGTTTCACCCCGATCATCAACCCGCCGGAAGTGGCGATCCTCGGCGTCTCGCGTTCCTCGCTGCAGCCGGTCTGGGACGGCAAGGCGTTCCAGCCGCGGATGCTGCTGCCGCTGTCGCTGTCCTACGACCACCGCGTCATCAATGGCGCGGCCGCGGCGCGCTTCACCAGGCGCCTGGGCGACTTGCTGGGGGATATCCGGACGCTGCTGCTGTAAAGGCTCTGGTTCGGCACCCTGCGCGCCGCAGCATCCATCATCCGGCGCGGCGCGCCACCTTCTCCCGCAGGGAGAAGGTGGCGCGCAGCCCTAGCCCTTCTGCAGATTCCGAATCAGGAAGCTCAGCGCCTTGGCCAGTTCGGCGGCGCCGTCGTGGTCGCGGACCACGGTGAGCCAGGTCGAGCCATCGGCGGGGCTCTTGATTTCGCAGACGATGCCAGCGGCCGGGCATTCATAACGAATGAAGGGGTCGACACCGAAGATCGCCAGCGGCCGGTTGCGCACCTCGATGCGCCCTTCGCTGCGGGTCTCCTCGCGCACCAGCAGCTCGCCGGAGTCACCTGCGGCAAGCTGGTAGATGAGGTCTTTCGGTTTGGCACTGCCGATCTGGTAGCCGGCACGCAGGGCGTAGGTTTCCAGCAGCGCGTTGGCGTGGTTCAGCAAGGCCTGGCGTTCGTTCGAGGTGAGGTAGAGCTTCTTGATCTGTTCCAGATAGCGGGCCTGTTCCTGCCCACCCAGCGTGCTTTCCGGTGCGGCTGAAGGTTCGGCCGCGTGAAGGCCACCTGCGCCGAGCAGGACCACGGATAATGCCAACCGCGTCAGATTTCTTGTCAGTCTCAGCTGCATGATGCACCCTTGCCGAACGCCATGAAATTCGGGTCGAGACCCGCGTGGCTGCCAGCATACTTGAAGTGAGCCGCTCGATGAAAAGCCATCCCGATAGCGCCAGTCGCCTGGCGGTCGAGGTTGTGACGCAGTTTCCAGTGCCGTCTCGGCTGGGAATGCTGCGTTTCGAGCGCATGAATCAGCCCAGCTGGGACATCCTCTATCTTGACCCCACCTGCGAGCGCCAGCTCGGCATGCCCGCGGTCGAGCTCTGCGGCCTCGATCCATCGCCCTATGCGCAGTTGATGAAAGCCGCCACGCGGCTGCAGCTGCATGAGGCCGTACAGATGCAGCTGAGCCAGGGTGCCAGCTACATGATCCAGTACCAACTGCAGGGCCCCGGCGGCCCGCTGCCGATGCTGGAGGTCGGCGAAGCCTTTTCCCAGCACGGCCAGCAGCTGCTGCGCGGTTATCTGCTGGTACTTGATGAGTTTTCCCTCGCCGGCACCGACGATCCGGAGCGCGCACACGACCAGCTTCTCCAGCTGCGCGCCGAACTCGCCCAGCACCAGCACGGCCAGACCGACCACCTGCAGCACCTGCAACGCTCACGTACGCAACAGGATCTGATCATCCACCTGGTCCGCCACCGCTATCAGTCCGACGACCCGCAGCGCGAAGCGGCCGAGCTGATCACCAGGGGCGCCTGCAATATCTACGGCGTGGCACGCGCGAGCATCTGGCTGCTGAACGACAACCGACTCGAGTCAGTCGTGCTACATCATCACGCCTCCGGCAGCTTCGAGCAGATGACCTCGCTCGACGTGCACCACTTCCCGCTTTACCTGCAATCGCTGCAGAGCGGCCGCGCCATCGATGCCCAGGACGCCCTTCTCGATCCGCGCGTCAGCGAGCTGGCCCCCGGCTATCTCGCGCCCCTTGGCATTCGCGCCATTCTTGACGCCAGCATCCGCATCGACGGCGAAGTGGTCGGCGTGCTCTGTCTTGAGCACCTGCACGAGACGCGCGAGTGGCAGGCCGACGAGATCGCTTTCGCTGGCGAGCTGGCCGATCACTTTGCCCAGGTCATGGTCAGCCAGCAGAAGCGCCGCGCGACCGACGCGCTCTACCTGTTCCGCCGCGCCGTCGAGCAAAGCTCCAGCGCCTTCCTGCTGATCGACCGCGAAGGCGTGGTGCAGTACGTCAACGCCAGCTTCACCGCCATCACCCTGTTCGGCGCGGAAGAGATTCAAGGCCAGCGCCTGACCGAACTGCCGGCGATGGAAAACCTCACCGAACTGCTGTTCGACGCACGCAACGGCCTCGCCAAGCAGAGCAGCTGGCAGTGCGAATTCCGCAGCCGGCGCAAGAACTACGAACCCTACTGGGGCCACCTGTCGATCTCCAAGGTGCACGACGAGCAGGGCAATCTGACCCACTACATCGGCATCTACGAGGACGTCACCGAAACCAAGGCTACCCAGCAGCGTATCGAACGCCTGGCCTATACCGACAACCTGACCAACCTGGGCAATCGCCTGGCGTTCATCCGCAGTCTCGGCGAGCGTTTCGCCGCGCCGGGAGACAAGACCTTCGGCCTGCTGCTGGTGGACATCGACAACTTCAAGCGGATCAATGACAGCCTTGGTCACCAGACCGGCGACAAGCTGCTCGCCAGCCTCGCCCGGCGCCTGCGCAACACCCTCGGTCCGCGCAACGTGCTGGCGCGCTTTGCCAGCAACGAATTCTCCGTGCTGCTCGAGGACGCCGAGCTGTCCGCCTGCCAGGAAGTCGCCCAGCGCCTGCTGAGCACCCTCGACAAGCCGATGTTCGTCGACAACCAGCTGATCAGCATCACCGGCTCGATCGGCCTGGCACTGGCGCCCGAACACGGCCAGGACCCGCCGACCCTGATGAAGAACGCCGGCCTTGCGCTGCACAAGGCCAAGGCCAACGGCAAGAACCAGCTGCAGGTGTTCACCGAGGCGCTGAATGCCGAGGCCGACTACAAGCTGTTCGTCGAGAACAACCTGCGCCGTGCGCTGACCCAGAACGAGCTGGAAGTCTTCTATCAACCCAAGCTGTGCCTGCGCAGCGGCCGCCTGATCGGCCTGGAAGCCCTGCTGCGCTGGCACCATCCCGAGCGCGGCATGATCGCCCCGGACCAGTTCATCGGCATCGCCGAAGAGACCGGGATGATCATCCCCATCGGCAAGTGGGTGGCACGCCAGGCCTGCCGCATGAGCAAGCAGCTGCTGGCAGTGGGCTTCGCGCCGATCCAGGTGGCGATCAACCTGTCGCCCAAGCAGTTCAGCGACCCGGACCTGGTCGGCGCCATTGCCGGCATCCTCCACGAGGAACAGCTGCCGCCGGAGCTGCTGGAACTGGAGCTGACCGAGAGCCTGCTGCTGGAAGCCAGCGAAGACACCCGCAACCAGCTCGGTCGGCTCAAGGCCCTGGGGCTGACCCTGGCGATGGACGACTTCGGTACAGGCTACTCCTCACTCAGCTACCTGAAGAAATTCCCCATCGACGTGATCAAGATCGATCGCAGCTTCATCAAGGACATCCCCGGCAACCAGGACGACATGGAGATCACCTCGGCGGTGATCGCCATGGCGCACAAGCTCAAGCTCACCGTGGTCGCCGAGGGCATCGAGACCGCCGAGCAGTTGGCGGTGCTGCGCCACCAGCGTTGCAACGTCGGCCAGGGCTACCTGTTCGACAAGCCGATTCCCAGTCGCGAGCTGATCGAACGCCTGCGCCGCTATCAGCCACGAACACCCGGCTGAGGCGCGAGCCATCGGCAGTGGATCGTGGTCGGATGGATCAGACCGGCCGTATTTTCGTCCGCACTACTGCGCCGCTTAACCCGGCAGCCGCAAGGAGAACCCCCCATGGTCCTGCGCTCAGAAATTCTCGTTCACCGTCAGGCGCTGCCCACGCCCGAGCAAGCCCTGCCGGGGCGCGCCACGCCAATCCGCGTCGGCGGCATGCACCGGGTCACCGGCAACTCGCTGGTGCCGCCCTTTCCCGCCGGGCTGCAGCAGGCGGTGTTCGGCCTGGGCTGCTTCTGGGGCGCGGAGCGGCGCTTCTGGCAGCAACCCGGCGTGTGGAGCACCGCGGTCGGCTACGCCGGCGGGCATACGCCCAACCCGACCTACGAGGAAGTCTGCTCCGGGCTCACCGGCCACACCGAAGTGGTGCTGGTGGTGTTCGATCCGCAACAGACCAGCTACGAGGCGCTGCTAAAGGTGTTCTGGGAATCCCACGACCCGACCCAGGGCATGCGCCAGGGCAACGACATGGGCACCCAGTACCGCTCGGCGATCTACTGCCACGGCGAGCAGCAACGCACCCTCGCCGAAGCCAGCGCGATTCGCTTCCAGCAGGCGCTGGAGGCCGCCGGTCACGGCCCGGTCACCACCGAAATCGCCGAAGCCCCGCCCTTCTACTACGCCGAGGAGTATCACCAGCAGTACCTCGACAAAAACCCCGGCGGCTATTGCGGCTTGCGTGGGACCGGGGTCTGCCTAACGGGGTCGGAGTGATTTTTCTTTGCCAGTGGGCGGCCTGGCCCCTGGCACCCCACCGAGCGACCTAGCTGCAACGCAATGGACTCGCGAAAACGGTCATTGCCCAGCGGGTAGTTGTGCACACTGGATTCCCGCATCGCATGAAGCGACTCTGGCTCCAGATGCCCGACAAATAGCGCTCGATAAGCTCGCTGCCGGTCGCCCGCGCACTCCCCCAGAGCCAGGTAGAGGTCATGATCGGTAACCAGCGGGTCGCCGCGCCCCCAACCATGCCAGCGGTAACTTGACCAGGCATATGCTTCCGGCGCGCCCACCATCCCGGCACGCAGCGGATTCAGCTCGATGTATCTGTAGCAGGTCAGCAGATACTCCTCTGCATTGACCAGGCTGGCCTTGTGCCGTCCTTCCCAGAGGGTTCCGGAGCGCCGGTAGGTACGATTGATATAAAGCACATACATTCGCCCCAGGTGCTGCATGACACGGGATATGCCGACTTCGTCGGCTGGCGTCATCAGCAGATGGACATGGTTGGTCATCAGCACATAGGCGTGCAGTTTCACGTCATAGCGCTTCAGCGCATCGCCCAGGACCGAAAGATAGAACCGGTAGTCGTCCTCATGAAAAAAGCACGCCTCCCGATTATTGCCGCGCTGCACCACATGCGCCGGCACGCCCGGCAGATACATCCGCTGTTTTCTGGGCATGGCAACTCCTTTGCCAATTTCATCTCAAGACAGCCTAGCGGATCAAAAACAATTCACTCCGCCCTTTTTTACTGCTCACTTAGCTGCGCGTAGATTCCTAGCGAATCGGGGTCGGAGTGATTTGCTCAGCTCCCAACGCCGCCAGCGGGCCAGAGCGACAGAAACAATTCACTCCGACCCCTTTAACTTCCGCAGAAACTGCATCTTTAATATTTAACAGGCAAAGCAATGCGATCGCGAAAACATGCCTTATATACAACACGCTCATAATCCGCCAATCTCCAAATACCATTTCCCGAAATAGTGCGACTGAGCCAATGACACACCAAACCCAAGGAGCACTCCAGATAAATCATAAGAATTTTGGTCGGAGTGATTTGCTCAGCTCCCAACGCCACCAGCGGGCCAGAGTGACAGAAACAATTCACTCCGACCCTTTTAATGAAAACGGGCGACTATTTCAGACCTTCCTTAGCTCTTTTAATCCCCGCCATAAAAGTCAAATTTTATGCTAACCATTGCGGACGACATCAACTCAATTGCTTCGCAACCAATTTCAAACATAACATTCTCATCAGAAAACACACCAAGCATGAAGTTACATGACCCACCAGTCCTCACCAACCTAGAAATATATTCATGATCGTAATTTTTTAGCTGCTCTAAAATAAAGCCGCCTATTTCAATATCATCAAATCGCAATGGATTCTCATGCAAACAGAAGCTCACATTCGTATTTTTGTATCTTCCATCTAAGAAACCTCCTGTTTTTACTCTTCTCTGCTCCCCGACTGACTGAGAAAATTTTACAGGCAGCGGAAAAGCCTTCTCAATTTCAGAAGCTGGCACTACGGGGTGAAAAACGTGAAAGCTAAGCCTAAAAGTTGACCTACCACTCATAGCAAATCCTCCCAATGCCCTTGCTCTACCCATTCGCCATCCTCATTGATCCCTACCGTTCCGTCCGGAGCAATACCAGTCCAAGATTTACCATTACTCATGCCACCATGTGCACCATTCTTAATTCCATGGAGAGTATCATTATCCCAACCATAATCACTCTTTGCTTTATCTATATCCTTCGTTCCTGGAGGGCAGTTTTTTGGCCTTTTTTCGTTTTGGCTTGTACTTTCATTAGTTTCACAAGTCCCTGCGAGCAGACACCAGACACTCATCCTCGCAGGGTTTACGCCCTTCGAAACAGCCTCATTACAATGCACTGCACCTTGCAGCGTTGTACATGAAAGTTGAGTCAAACCATTTGGATCAAAATAAGTTAGAGGATTCCCCCCCACATACCCATACGTATTAATCCCCCCCGCCAATCCAATCGGATCACTCTCCACATACCGCCCCGTCTCCGGGTCGTAATCCCTGAAGTAGTTGTAATGCAGCCCCGTCTCCGCATCGTAGTACTGCCCCGGGAAGCGCAGGTTCATCGCCAGGCTGCCGCTGGCCGGGCCCATGCCGAAGGCATCGGAGGTCCACTGCCAGAGCAGTTGCTGGCTGGCATTGGTA
Organism: Pseudomonas mangrovi; assembly: GCF_003052585.1. Classification (GTDB taxonomy): domain Bacteria; phylum Pseudomonadota; class Gammaproteobacteria; order Pseudomonadales; family Pseudomonadaceae; genus Aquipseudomonas; species Aquipseudomonas mangrovi. The sequence continues at coordinate 521,740 of NZ_QASN01000002.1, forward strand.
GCCATGCGCGGGGTGTTGAGGTGGTCGCTGTGGAGGAAGAACGGTGTGCGCCCGGTTACCTGCCCTTCGCTGCCGAAGGTCATGCGCATGCCGGCCAGCGGCATTGCGTCGAGCCAGACGTAGAACTGGCTTCCGGTTTTCAGCCCCTGGGCGTTGTAGAGGGTTTCGCCCAGGAGTTGCCCGTCCGGTCCGTAGAGGAACACGGTGGTGCCGGCACTGGAGACCTTGTGGGTGCGCTGACCCAGGGCGTTGTAGCGGAACTCGGCGACCGCGGCGCCACCGATACGCACGCGAACGAGGCGCCCCTGGGCGTCGTAGTCGAAGGTACGGTTGGCCCTGTCCTGGGTGAGGTTGCCGGCGGCGTCGGTGGTGACGGGCTGGCTGGCAATACTGGCCAGGCGGTTGCTGTCGGGTGCATAGCCCAGTTCGACGGTGTTGCTGCTGTGTACCTGGCCGTCGACCAGGGTGGTGACCGCCTTGGCGGTGCGGTTGCCCACGGCGTCATAGCTGTAACCCAGGATGCGGCTGGCCTGGGTTTCGGCCGTGAGGCGGTCCAGCGCGTCGTAGCTGTAGCTCAGGTTGCCGAGCAGGCTGCTCTGCATCTGCTCGATGTTGCTGTTGGCGTCGTAGCCGTAGCTGGTCTGCCAGGTGCCGGCCTGCTGCTGGGTCAGGCGATAGTCCTGGTCATAGCTGCGACTGAGGCTGATGCCGTTGGCCCAGTTCAGGCTCTTCAACGGGCCGAAGGGCAGGTAGTGGATCTGGCTGGCGACGTTCTGCAGCGTGCCGCTGCCGAGTTGCAGCTTGACCTCGGCCACCTGGCCGGCAGTGCCGCGCAGGTAGTGGATGCTGAAGCCAGCCGGATAGTCGATGCGGGTCAGGCGGCTGGCGTTGTCGTAGATATACGCGAGGCGGTCATAGCGATCAGTGCCGCCTACCTCGACCGAGCGAATCTGCTCGACCAGGTTGCCGCGTGCATCGTAGTGGTAGCCGATGACGCCGCTGGCATCTTGGATGGCGGTCAGGCGCCCGATGCCCTTGTTGCCATCGGCGGTCATGTCGTAGTGGTACTGCACGTTCAGCGCAGGGGTGGCGGGGTACTGACGGCCAGTGAGGCGGTTCAGCGCATCGTAGCTGTAGGTGGTGACCACGCCGCGCGCATCGGTCTTGCTGGTGAGGTTGCCGGCGGCATCGTGGGTGTAGGTGGCGGTACCGCTGTCGGGGCTGATCAGGCGGGTAAGATTGCCCAGCCCGTCGTACTCGTAGCGCGTGGTCACGCCACGCGGATCGCTGACCTGTGTCAGGTTGTCCTGGGCGTCATAGCCGAAGGCAGTGACGCCGCTGAGCGGGTCGGTACTGGCGACGATCCGATCCAGCGCGTCATAGCTGGCGACGTGGCTGTGCTGCTTGGGATTGGTGGTGACCACCGGGTTGTCATTCAGGTCGTACTGCACCTGGCTGGCCTGCCCCGCCGCACCCAGGGTGCGCAGCAGTCGGCCCATTTCGTCGTAGACCCAGCGCTGCTGGTGAGCAAGCGCGCCAGACGCACTGCGAATGTCCTGCGCGGTGCGGTTGCCCATCAGGTCGTATTGGTACTCAATGCGCTCACCCAGGCTGTTGGTGATGCTCTCCAGCCGCCGCGCATCGCTCCAGCTGTACTGCAGCGCGCTGCCGTCGGGCTGGGTGATCCGGGTGATCTGGCCGATGGCATCGTGCTCGAACGAGGTGACGGCACCGGCAACGCTGATCGAGGCCAGCCATCCCTGGGGGGTGTAACCCAGGACGCTGACCACTCCGTTGGGATCGGTGATCTGCCCCGGCCGGCCATTGTCGTCATGCCCGGACAACAGCGTGGTGTGCCCCAGCGCGTTGCTCACCTGGGTCAGATTGCCCTGGGCATCGTAGGTGTAGGTGGTGACGTCCTGCACATCGGTGCGCGGGCCATCGGCGGAAAGCACCTGCCCCTGGGTGTTGTAGGTGTAGCTCCAGCTACGGCTCTGGGCGCTGATCGTGCTGGAAGCGAAAAGGGCGACCATGGCTGCAGCCAGCGTACTGGCGCGAAATATCCTGGATGTCATCGTGTTTCTCCCGTTCAGTACGCTGTGACGAGGCTGCTCAAGCGTCGTCCTTGAGCATCGTAGGTATAGGTAGTAACGCTGCCTGGCTCGATAACCGAGGTCGGCAGGAAAAATTCGGGGTGCCACTCGGTAGTGATGGTGCGCGCCTGAGCCGTGCCCGCCGCCTCGGTGCGTGATATCTCCAGGCCGCGGGCGTTATAGCTGTAGGTGGTGCGGTTGCCCTTGTTGTCGATCTTGCTGGTCAGCAGACCGCGTGCGTCATAGGTGAAGGTGGAGTTGCTCGACGGGCAATTCGCCGACGGCTCGCCCTCGACGGCAATGATGCGCTTGAGGCCATGGATGCTCTGGAAGCGATAGGTAGTCTGCTTGCCCAGCGCGTTGGTGACGGTCGAGGAGCCGTCCGCGTTGTAGTCGATGCTGACGCGGTCCGCTCCGCCGGCATGCTCACTGGAAATCGCCCGCCCCTGCGCGTCATAGGACCAGGAGGCGTAACGCACACCGCGCTCATCGGTGATGCCGGTGAGCAGGCGCGGGTGCGTAGCGTCCTCGTAGTGGTACTGACGACTCTCGCTCTGGCCGCCCAGGGTACGACTCAGCGCGACCAGGCGATTTTCCTCGTCGTACGTATAAGTCACCTGCAGCAGCGGACCGCTCAGCGTAAGCGGCTGGCCATCAGGCCGAACGGAAATCTCCAGCTGATTGCCAAACTCGTCCGTCACCTGAATCTTGTCGTTCAGGTAGCTCAGATCGATTCGCTCGACGGCGCTTTCGCGACGAGTCAGGCGGCCCTCGCTGTCGAAGTGAAATACCTCGTTGTTGGCAGAGCGATAGACCCAGCCCCCTTCTTGCCGAGCCAGGCTCCCCCGCTCAGTAGGGCTCGGGGTGATGGTCGTGCCACTGAGGGTGAAGAAGCTTTCGCGACCATCGGCATGTACCAGCGCAACGGCCGGCGCGGTGATACGAAGGCGCGTGGAATAGCCATGCCGCCACAACCCATCGATGCCGTTGTAAGCCCGGTCGAAGGTCGGCTTACCGGCGGCATAATCGCGCTCGACTTGAAACTTGTTGCCGTTACTGAAGTTGACTGGATTACCCGTCAGTACACCTGGACCGCTT